>NZ_JBHSFI010000007.1:0-209023 GCF_042654905.1 Promicromonospora alba | reverse complement strand
GGTGGGAGAGTAGGACGCCGCCGGACAACCATTCCCAGCAAGGGGGTGGAGCAGCACGAATCCTTCGGGGTCGTGCCGCTCCACCCCCTTCCTGCATTCCCAGACCCTCCCCGCACACCCACGACGACTTCAGCCGGCGTGCGGCTGACCCCTCGTTCCGCGCTATGGAATGCTGCTTCCGTGAGCCGGTAGCTCCGGCGGTCCGATCGGGAGGGTGACGTGGCAGAGTCTGGCGTGCAGTCGGTCGAGCGAGCGCTTGATCTGCTCGAGATTCTGGCGGAGGTCGGCGGTGATGCCGGCCTGAGCGAGCTCTCGGAGCGGTCTGGGCTGCCGCTGCCGACCATTCACCGGCTGATGCGCACCCTCGTGGCCCGCGGTTACGCTCGGCGGCTTCCGTCGCGACGCTATGCGCTCGGTGCGCGCATGATTCGCCTCGGCGAGTCGGCGGGCCGCCAGCTCGGAGCGGGCGCGCGGCGTCATCTGGCGCGGGTCGCTCGCGAGCTCGGGGAGACGGCAAACCTGGCCATGCTCGACGGAGAGATGGCCGTGTACGTCGCCCAGGCGGCGTCGTCGCACTCCATGCGCATGTTCACCGAGGTGGGGCGACGTGTGCACCTGCACAGCACCGGCGTCGGCAAGGCGCTCCTGAGCGAGCTGCCCGCCGCGGCGGTGCGCGACATCGTGGCGCGCGCAGGTCTTGCGCCGGCTACGGACCGGACCCTCACCGACCTCGACGCGCTCCTGGCTGCGGCGGCCGAGGCGCGCGAGCGCGGCTACGCCGTGGACGACGGTGAGCAGGAGATCGGCGTCCGCTGCTTCGCCGTCGTCGTTCCTGGGGCGCCCGTGCCTACGGCGCTGTCGGTGTCCGGTCCGGCGGCGCGGGTGTCCTTCGAGTTCGGCGATCGAGCGGTGCCGGTGCTGCACGAGGTCGCGCAAGACATCGGGGCGGAGCTCGCCGGCGACTGAGCACGCGTTGACCCCTCGCCGTCGGGCGCCTAGGGTTTTCACTAGGAAGTATTTGATTTCCGCATCGTGGAAGTAGCGAGCGACATCAACCACTCGACCGAGGGAAGACACGTGGACACTCCAGACGGCCTGCTGATCACCGGCGACATCGCACCCCGCGCGGAGGAGGTGCTCACACCCCGCGCGCTGGAGCTGATCGCCGTCCTGCACCGGGCGCTGGACGACCGGCGGCTCGAGCTGCTCCAAGCCCGGGAGCGGCGGGTCGCGGACCTCGCGGCGGGTGGCACGCTGGACTTTCTCCCGGAGACGAGGCACATCCGCGAGGACCCGACCTGGCGCGTCGCCCCGCTGGCGCCCGGGATCGAGGACCGCAGGTGCGAGATCACCGGCCCCACGGACCGCAAGATGACCATCAACGCGCTGAACTCCGGCGCGAAGGCGTGGCTCGCGGACCACGAGGACGCCAACACCCCGCAGTGGAGCGCGGTCGTCGGCGGGCAGCTCAACCTGCTCGACGCCATCAACCGCACCATCGACTTCACCGGCGAGAACGGCAAGCACTACGCGCTGAAGCCGGACGAGGAGCTGGCCACGATCATCGTGCGCCCGCGCGGCTGGCACCTGCCGGAGAAGCACATCCTGGTGGACGGTCGGCCGGTCTCGGGCAGCCTGGTGGACTTCGCGCTGTACCTCGCGACCGCCGGCCTGCGGCAGATCGAGAAGGGCCAGGGACCGTACTTCTATCTCCCGAAGATGGAGTCGCACCTGGAGGCGCGGCTCTGGAACGACGCGTTCGTGCTCGCCCAGGACTTTCTCGGCATCCCGCAGGGCACCATCCGCGCCACCGTGCTCATCGAGACGTATCCCGCGGCCTTCGAGATGGAGGAGATCCTCTACGAGCTGCGGGAGCACAGCTCCGGCCTGAACGCCGGGCGCTGGGACTTCATGTTCTCGGTCATCAAGTCCTTCCGGACCCGCGGCACGGAGTTCATGCTGCCCGACCGCAACGCCGTCACCATGACCGTTCCGTTCATGCGGGCCTACACCGAGCTGCTCGTCAAGACCTGCCATACGCGCGGCGCGCACGCGATCGGCGGCATGGCCGCGTTCATCCCGAGCCGCGACGAGGCGGTCAACGAGGCCGCGTTCGCGAAGGTCCGCGACGACAAGACCCGCGAGGCGAACGACGGGTTCGACGGGTCCTGGGTGGCGCACCCCGGCATGGTGGAGCTCTGCAAGGAGGTCTTCACCTCGGTGCTGGGCGACAAGCCGAACCAGATCGACCGCACCCGCGAGGAGGTCCAGGTCACCGCGGCGCAGCTGCTCGACGTCGCGAGCACCCCGGGGGACATCACCGAGGCCGGGTTGCGGAGCAACATCTCGGTGGGGATCCAGTACCTCAAGGCCTGGCTCGGCGGGCTCGGCGCCGTCGCCATCTTCAACCTGATGGAGGACGCCGCCACGGCAGAGATCTCCAGGTCGCAGGTGTGGCAGTGGCTGCACAACGACGTGACGCTCGCCGACACCGGTCACCAGGTCACGCGCGAGCTGATCGACCAGATCGTCGAGGAGGAGATCGCCAAGCTGCCCGGCGACGCGGCAGACTACGAGGAGGCGAAGCAGACGTTCCTCGAGGTGGCGGTGGCGGACGACTACGCGGACTTCCTGACTCTCCCGGCATACGCCCGAATGCCCTGACCGACCCGTTGAGTGCTGGATATTTGTCCTTCAGGCCGCCTCCGGAGGGCAAATACCCAGCACTCAACGGAGCAGTGGTGGCCGCAACGCAACGAGGGGGTTGTCCTTGTCCGGTGACGTTGGTGTGGCGCTCGATGTCGTGATTGCCGAGCTGGTTGACGCCCTGGGTGAGGAGCGGGTGATCACGGACCGGCCGCGGCGTCGTACGTACGAGTGCGACGGGCTCGCGGTCTACCGGGTGATCCCGGGCGTCGTGGTCCTCGCCCAGGGGCCCGACGACGTCGCTACCGCGGTGCGAGCGTGCGCACGGCACTCGGTGCCGTTCGTCGCGCGGGGTTCGGGTACGGGGCTGTCGGGCGGGGCGCTGCCGCACTCCGAGGGCGTGCTGGTGGTGATGTCGCAGATGCGGACGATCCGGGACGCCGACGTCGACAACCAGCGGGCCGTCGTCGACCCGGGGGTGATCAACCTCCAGCTCACGGCGGCGACCAGCCCGGACGGGTACTACTTCGCGCCCGACCCCTCCAGCCAGTCCGTCTGCTCGATCGGCGGGAACATCGCCGAGAACTCGGGCGGCGCGCACTGCCTCAAGTACGGCTTCACCACGAACCACGTCACGGGCCTGGACCTGGTGACGCCCGGCGGGGAACAGGTGGAGATCGGCGGCAAGGCGCCGGACCCGCCCGGATATGACCTGCTCGGCGCGCTGGTGGGCAGCGAGGGCACGCTCGGCATCGTCACCTCGGCCACCGTGCGCCTGACCCGGCTGCCGCAGGAGGTACGGACCCTGCTGGCGGCGTTCCGCTCCATGGACGACGCCGGGGCCGCGACCTCGGCGATCATCGCCGCCGGGGTGATCCCCGCCGCTATCGAGATGATGGACGCCCTCGCGATCGAGGCCGCCGAGGCGGCGGTGCACTGCAACTACCCGGCCGGCGCGGGCGCGGTGCTCGTGGTCGAGCTGGACGGGCCGTCGTCCGACGTGGCGGGGGAGTTCGACGACGTGGTGCGCCTGTGCGAGGAAGCGGGGTCGTTCGAGGTGCGGGTCGCGGCCGACGACGACGAGCGGGCCCTGATCTGGAAGGGCCGCAAGTCGGCGTTCGCGGCGGTGGGCCGGATCAGCCCGGACTACATAGTCCAGGACGGCGTGATCCCGCGGACCGCGCTGCCGCTGGTGCTGCGTGAGATCGCGGCCCTCTGCGAGGCGGCCGACGTGCGGGTCGCGAACGTGTTCCACGCGGGCGACGGCAATCTGCACCCCCTCGTGCTGTTCGACGGTTCGGTGGAGGGCGCGGTCGAGCGGGCCGAGACAGTGGCCGGCGGGATCCTCGACCTGTGCCTGGAACATGGCGGCTCCATCACCGGCGAGCACGGTGTGGGTGCGGACAAGGCGAGTCACATGCCGCGCATGTTCACCGCCGACGACCTCGACACGATGCAGGCCGTGCGGTGCGCGTTCGACCCGGACAACATTGCGAACCCCGGCAAGGTCTTCCCGACGCCGCGGCTGTGCGGGGACCAGCCAGGCCGGCGCCAGGGTGCGCACCCGCTCGCGGAGTCCGGCGTGGCGGAGGTCTTTTGATGGCGGACCTGCAGCGGCTCGAGGACGCGCTGAAGCAGAACGGTGGCCAGGTCGAGGAGGCGGGTCCGGCGGATGTCGTGGACGGCGTGCCTTCGGTCGCGGTCGCCCGGCCGACGTCGGCCGACGGGGTGGCCGCGGTGCTGCGCGAGGCGACCGCTCAGGGTCTGGTGACGGTCGCGCGTGGCGCCGCGACCGCCCTCGACTGGGGCGCACCGCCCGAACGGGTGGACGTGATCCTGGACACCACGGGCCTGGACCGGCTGGTCGAGCACGGCGCGGGCGACCTCGTGGTGGTCGCCGAGGCAGGGCTGCCGGTGGCGGAGCTGTCGGAGACGGTCCGGGCTGCGGCGCAGGAGCTCGTGGTGGACCTGCCTCCGGAACGGCTCGCCGGGGGATCCACAGTGGGCGGGGCGCTGTCCACCGGAGCGTCCGGGCCGCGCCGCCTGCAGCGAGGCGGGATCCGCGACCTCGTGCTCGGGGCCACCGTCGTGCTCGCCGACGGCACCATCGCCTCGTCGGGCGGCAAGGTCGTCAAGAACGTGGCCGGGTACGACCTGGCCAAGCTGCTGACCGGCGCGTACGGGACTCTGGGCATCGTGGTGCGGGCCGCGTTCCGGCTGCACCCGGCCCGGCCTGACCAGGCGTACGTCGTGGCCACCGGGCCGCTGACCGACGTCGCCGCGCGGGCTCGGGAGGTCGTCGCGTCGCAGCTCGCGCCCGCCGCGGTGGAGATCGACCGGCCGGCGGGGAGCGACGTCGCCGAGGTGGCAGTGCTGATCGAGGGCACGGGGAGTGCGGTGGGGCAGCGGGCCGCGGCTGTCGCCGAGCTGCTGGGCGGGCGGGTGCAGGTCGAGGCGCCCGGGTGGTGGGCGGCGTTGCCGGGGGTCGCGGCGGGCTCGACCGGGACCTATGCCAAGGCGACCGCGACCCTGGTCGGCGTGGCCGGTCTGCTGGCTGCGGCCCGGGATGCCGAGCAGCGGTACGGCGTCGGCGTGGCGCTGCGGGGGAGCGCCGCCGGGGTGCTGCACGCGGTGGTGACGGGGACGCCGGAGGGCACAGCCTCCGCCGTCGGGCACCTGCGGGGTGCCGCGACCGACCCGCGCGACGGGACCGTGACCGTGCTGCGGGCGTCGCGCGAGGTGCGCGCGGAGCTGGACGTGTGGGGCCCGGTGGGCGGGCTCGACCTCATGCGGGCGATCAAGCAGCAGCTCGATCCGGGGCGCAACCTCGCGCCAGGCCGATTCGTGGGAGGTATCTGATGACTGAGGCGAAGCCGGACCTGCTCGGCTCGTTGGGCGGAGAAGGGGCCTTCGACGCGCATCATCCGCCGGCTCGCGAGCTGGCGGACGACTGCGTGCACTGCGGGTTCTGCCTGCCGGCCTGTCCGACGTACTCGCTGTGGGGCGAGGAGATGGACTCGCCGCGCGGCCGGATCTACCTGATGAAGGAGGGGCTCGAGGGCGAGCCGATGTCGTCGTCGCTGGTGCAGCACGTCGACGCCTGCCTCGGCTGCATGGCGTGCGTGACCGCGTGCCCGTCGGGCGTGCAGTACGACAAGCTGGTCGAGGCGACCCGGCAGCAGGTCGAGCGCCGCGGCGCCGAGCACCGGACGCGTGGGCAGCGGCTGCTGCGTTCGGCGATCTTCGCGCTGTTCCCCCGGCCGGAGCGGCTGCGGCTGATCCGGCCGCTCCTCGCGCTCTACCAGCGATCGGGCCTGTCGCGGCTGGTCCGGCCGGTGCTCGCGCGGGTGTCCCCGACGCTGGCGACCATGGAGGCGATCGCGCCGCCCGTCGGTCCGCGGATCCCGGTGCCGGCGCTCGTACCCGCCGTCGGCGCGAAGCGGATGACCGTCGGGATGCTGCTCGGCTGCGTGCAGCGCGAGTTCTATCCGGGGGTGAACGCCGCGACGGCGCGGGTGCTGGCGGCGGAGGGGTGCGAGGTCGTCGTGCCGCCGGACCAGGGGTGCTGCGGCGCGCTGTCCGTGCACGCCGGCCGCGAGGCGGAGGGGCTCGGCTACGCGCGGGCGCTCATCGACACCTTCTCGGCTGCGGGCGTGGAGCGGATAGTGGCGAACTCGGCGGGGTGCGGCTCCACCATGAAGGACTACGCGCACCTGCTGGCGGACGACCCCGAGTACGCGGAGCGGGCGGCGGAGTTCGCCGCGAAGACCCGCGACATCTCGGAGGTGCTGGCGGAGCTGGAGCCCGTGGCACCGCGGCATCCGCTGCCGCTGACCGTGGCGTACCACGACGCCTGTCACCTGCGGCATGCCCAGGGCGTGAAGGCGCAGCCGCGTGCGGTGCTCGCGACGATCCCCGGTCTCGTGGTCAAGGAGATCGCCGAGGGGGACATGTGCTGTGGGTCGGCGGGCATCTACAACCTGACGAATCCCGAGCCCGCGCGGGAGCTGGGCGACCGGAAGGCCGCGAACGTCGCGGCGACCGGCGCTCAGCTCCTGGTCACGTCCAATCCTGGCTGCTTGCTCCAGATCACGGATGCCCTGGCCCGCCAGGGGCGGGAGATGCCGACGGCGCATATGGTTCTGGTGCTGGACGCGTCGCTGCGGGGGCTGCCGCCGGGAGAGCTGCGTGGGTGAAACAGGTACTCCCGCTTGCCCGGGGTAACTGCTACGTTTGTCGGTAAACGGACTGATAGTTCCGACATGCGAAAGTTCCAGCGAACCCTACCCGGCAGCGCGGCCGGACTGGAGTCACCATGGACAACCTCGGTGTCCTCGCCCTGCTCGCCCTCCTCCCGATCCTCGTCGTAGGAACGCTGCTGCTCGGCTTCCGCTGGCCCGCGCGGACGGCGATGCCCGTCGGCCTCGCGGTCGTGGTGATCGTCGCCCTGGCCGCGTGGAAGATGTCGCTGGTCGCCGTCAGCGCGTCCATCGTGCAGGGGCTGCTGATCGCCGTCGGGCTGCTCTGGATCATCTTCGGCGCGCTGCTCATGCTGGAGACCCTCACCAAGAGCGGCGCGCTGCAGACGATCCGTGCGGGCTTCACCACGATCAGCCCCGACCGGCGGGTCCAGGTGATCATCATCGCCTGGCTGTTCGGGTCGTTCATCGAGGGCGCCGCCGGGTTCGGCACGCCCGCTGCCGTCGTCGCCCCGCTGCTGCTCGCGCTGGGCTTCCCCGCCGCGGCCGCCGTCATGGCAGGGCTCATCATCCAGTCCACCCCGGTGAGCTTCGGCGCCGTCGGCACGCCGATGCTGACCGGGCTCGGGACCGGGCTGGCGGACACCTCCGGCGCGCTGGCGCCGGAGGTGCAGGCGCGGGCCGACGCGCTGGGGCTGGACCAGCTCGGCTTCATCGCGCACACCGCTACCCAGGTGGCGACCATCCACGCGATAGTGGGCATCCTGGTGCCGCTCATCCTGGTCACCCTGATGTGCGGGTTCTACGGCGAGAAGCGGTCGTTCCGCTCGGGGCTGGCCGTGGCGCCGTTCGCGATCTACGCGGCGCTCGCGATGATCGTCCCGTACGTGACGGTGGCGTACGTGCTCGGGCCGGAGTTTCCCTCGATGCTCGGCGGGTTCCTCGGGCTGGTGCTCGTGATGTTCACGTCCTCGAAGGGCTTCCTCATGCCCAAGGACGTGTGGGACTTCCCGCCGCGCGAGCGCTGGAGCGACCGCTGGATGGGCACCGTGGACCCCACCAAGGAGGCGGGCACGCTCACCCGCAACATGTCGATGGTCCGGGCCTGGTCTCCGTACGTCATCGTGGCGGTGCTGCTGCTCGTCACCCGGAACGTCCCGGCGATCAAGGACTTCCTCATGGGTCCGGCCGCGCTCGAGGTGGCGAACATCTTCGGCACCGGGATCAGCCAGAACCTGGAGCTCCTGTACTCGCCGGGCGCCATCTTCCTGCTCGCGTGCCTCATCACTTATGCGCTGCACGGCATGAAGGGTGAGCAGATCAAGGCGTCGTGGAAGGTCGCCGGCGGGCAGCTGGGCGGGGCGGCGTTCGCTCTGTTGTGCGCGGTGCCGCTGGTGCGGATCTTCATCAACTCCGGGCCGGACTTCAACGCCGCGGGGCTCGACTCGATGCCCATCACGCTCGCCCAGGCCGCCGCCGACGTCGCGGGTCAGGGCTGGCCGATCGTCTCGCCGTTCATCGGCGCGCTCGGCGCGTTCGTCGCCGGCTCGAACACCGTGTCCAACATGATGTTCGCGCTCTTCCAGTTCAACACCGGGATCGGCATCGGGGCTTCGTCGCCCGAGACCGTGGCCGCGCTGCAGGCGGTGGGCGGCGCCGCGGGCAACATGGTGGCGGTGCACAACGTGGTCGCCGCGGCTGCCACTGTCGGCCTGCTCGGGCGTGAGGGCGACCTGATCCGCAAGACGATCCTGCCGATGACGTACTACTGCCTCGCGGCAGGTGGCATCGGATACCTGTGGATCTTCGGGTTCGGGTTCAACGTGGGCACGGTCATGCTGCTCGTGGTGGTCGCGGCTCTGGTCCTGGCGGCGACATGGATGCTGCGAAAGACCGACGCGTACAACCCGGAGGTGGTCCCGGCGTGGGTGTGACAGCACGTCGGACGACGTCGGCCGCACACGTCACAGCCGTTCGACCCCGGGAGACGGCCGCTCGCATGGGAGAATGAGCGAGCATCTGTCATCGAAGGGAACACCGTGAACGAAACGCCCCGTGACCAGGGGAACGACCGCGAGGGCGACCGCCGTGGCGAGCGCACAGGCGGCAGTCGCAACGAAGGCCGGGGGCCGCGTCGCGACGACCGCGGCGGAGAGCGCGGTGGTGACCGGGGCCGCCGGTTCGACGGCCCTCGGGGCAGTGACGGCCCTCGGCGCGACGACCGCGGCGCCGACCGCCCGCGTCGACCGTACGAGGACCGGGGTACCGACCGTCCCCGCCGCGACGACCGCGGCACCGACCGCCCCCGGCAGGACGACCGGGGGGCCGGCGACCGCGCGCCTCGGCGCAGCGATGACGACCGTCCCCGCCGGTCCTACGGCGACCGGGACAACCGGGGCGGCCGCGACGACCGCGGCGCCCGCCCCCCGTACCGCGGGAACGACGGCGACCGTCCGCGCCGGTCCTTCGAGGACCGGGACACCCGTGGTGACAACCGTGGCGGAGACCGTCCGGTACGCCGCGACGGTGAGCGGCCCGTGCGTCGTGAGCACGACCGCCCGCTGCGTCGGGACGACGACCGTCCCGCACGCCGGGACGACGGGCCGCGCCGTTCCTTCGGGGACCGTGACGAGCGTCCGCGTCGTAGCTTCGAGGACCGTGGCGCCAGCCGTCCCGCGCGTCGGGACGACGAGCGTCCGGCACGGCGTGACGACGACCGTCCGCGCCGTTCGTTCGAGGACCGGGGTGCCGACCGTCCGCGCCGCGACGACCGTGGCTCGGACCGTCCGGTCCGTCGCGACAACGATCGTCCGGCCCGTCCTTCGTTCGGGGACCGTGACGAGCGTCCGCGCCGCAGCTTCGAGGACCGTGGGGCCAGCCGTCCTGTGCGTCGGGACGACGAGCGTCCGGCACGGCGTGACGACGACCGTCCGCGCCGTTCGTTCGAGGACCGGGGTGGTGACCGTCCGCGCCGCGACGACCGGGGCACCGACCGTCCGGCCCGTCCTTCGTTCGGGGACCGTGACGAGCGCCCACGCCGCAGCTTCGAGGACCGCGGCGCCAGCCGTCCCGCACGCCGGGAGGACGACCGTCCGCGCCGCGACGACCGTCCCCGTGGCGACGACCGTCCCCGTCGCACCGACGGCGACCGTCCGGTCCGTCGCGACGACCGGGGCACGGATCGCCCGGTCCGCCGGGACGACGACCGTCCGCGTCGCTCGTTCGGCGACCGTGACGACAGGGGCGCCCGCGACAGCCGCGGCCGCGACGACCGGGCCGCTCGCCCGTTCCGCGCGAAGGACGGCGACCGTCCCGCGCGGCGCGACGACCGCGGCACCGACCGTCCGCAGCGTCCGTCCAACGACCGCGACGACCGTCCGCGCACGGCCGTCCGGGACGACCGCGAGGAGCGAGCCCCGCGGCCTCCGGAGCCGGAGATCGCCGAGGGCGTCGAGTTCAGCCAGCTCGACCGCGAAGTGCGTTCGCGCCTGCGCGGGCTGAGCAAGGACCACGCCGAGTACGTCGGCCTGCACCTGCTGATGGCCGGAAGGCTGATCGACGTCGACCCCGAGCGCGCCTACGAGCACGCCCAGGCGGCGCTGCGTGGTGCGGGCCGGATCGACATCGTGCGCGAGGCCGCAGGCCTGGCGGCGTACCACACCAACCGGTACGCGGAGGCGCTGCGCGAGCTGCGCACCGTCCGCCGGCTGAACGGCTCGTCGGAGCACCTGCCGATCATGGCCGACGCCGAACGCGGGCTCGGCCGTCCGGAGCGTGCCCTCGCCCTGGCGGCGTCGGACGAGGCCGCCTCGCTCGACGCGATGGGTCGCGTGGAGCTCGCGATCGTCGCGAGCGGCGCACGTTCCGACCTGGGTGAGCACGACGCCGCGCTGGCGGTGCTCGACAAGATCGCCCCGGAGGACGCCAAGGGCGACTCGGGGCTCCGGGTCGTGCAGGCGCGGGCGCTGGCACTCGAGGCGGCCGGCCGTGTCGACGAGGCGGTGGCGCTGCTGAAGACTGTGGACAGCAAGGCGCTCGAGCGTGCCATCGGCGCCGAGGCGTTCGACGAGGACATCACGGTGTTCGACGTCGAGGAGGACGCGGCGCTCGCCGAGGAGGAGTACGCGGCCGAGCATCCGGAGGAGTTCGCGAAGGACACGTCGGACGACGAGGACTCGGACGACGAGGGCGCTGCGGTGCCGGACGACGAGGACGACGACGAGGATTCGGACGACGAGTCCGCGGACTCGGCGGACTCCCCGGATTCGGCGGACTCAGGTGACTCGGCGGACTCTGGCGACTCGGCGGATTCTGCCGACTCGGCGGATTCTGCCGACTCACCCGACGAGCCCGACACGGACGACGACGAGTCCGACGAGGAGCCTGCCGAGAAGCCCGAAGAGGATCTGGACGAGCCCGAGGCGGACGCCGTCGACGAGCCGAGCGATCCCGAGTCGGACGAGGAGTCCGCCGAGGAGCAGGCCGAAGAGGCCGGCGACCTGACGGGTGACCGCCCGGACGCCGACGACGCAGGCCCCGCACCCGAGGTGAGCAACACCGAGGGTGAGCCGGGCGCCGAGGGCGACCGGTCCGACGTCGGGCAGGAGAAGGCGTGACCGCGAGCGCCGGCCTGCTGGCGAGCGCGACCCCGCTCGCCGCTGCGTACGACCTCGCGCTCGTCGACCTGGACGGCGTGGCGTACAAGGGGCACCTCCCGATCGAGCACGCGGCGGCGAGCCTCGCCGCCGCGCGCTCGGGCGGGATGCGCCTGCTGTTCGTGACGAACAACGCGTCGCGCGAGCCGGAGGACGTCGCCGGCCAGCTCACGGGTCTGGACATCCCGACGGACCCGGACGAGGTGATGACGGCAGCGCAGGCGTGTGCCGCGCTGCTCACCACCAGGCTCGACCCGGGCGCGAAGGTGCTGGTGGTGGGCGGCAAGGGCCTGGTGACGGCGGTGCGGTCGGCGGGCTTCACGGTGGTGGGGTCGGCTGACGACAAGCCGGACGCCGTCGCGCAGGGGTACTCGCCGGAGGTGGGCTGGGCAGAGCTTGCCGAGGCCGCCTACGCGGTGGGTGCCGGTGCGTGGCACGTGGCGAGCAACCTGGACCTGTCGCTGCCGACGGCGCGTGGTTTCGCGCCGGGGAACGGTGCCCTGGTGGGTGCTGTGGTGTCGGCGACGGGTGTGACGCCGGACAGTGCAGGCAAGCCGTCGCCGACCATGTACCGCCTCGCGGTCGAGCGGGCCGGGGCGAGCCGGCCGCTGGTGATCGGGGACCGGCTCGACACGGACCTCGGGGGTGCGCGCGGTGGCGGGTATCCGGGGCTGCACGTGCTGACTGGCGTCTCGACGGCGCGCGACGCGGTGCTTGCCGTTCCGGGTGAGCGCCCGTCGTTCCTGGGGGCCGACCTGCGCGCTCTGCTCGAACCGCACCCGGCGCCGGTCCTCACGGACGGCTGGTACGTGTGCGGTGGTGCGTCGGCGCAGGTGGCCGGCGGCGGGCTGCGGCTCGACGGGTCGGGGATCGACCTGGTGCGCGCCGCATGTGCCGCGGCGTGGGCCGCTGCCGACGCGGGCGACGACCTGGACCCGGCGACGGTCCCTGAGCTCGTCGCCTGAGCCGAGGCCGCGGACGGGCCCCTTCGGGGGGTGCCGGTACGGATTCGAGGTGTGTTGCTCTGCGTGGACGACGTCTACGGAGAGCAACACACCTGGCAGATGGTCTGCGACAGAACCCGGCCGATTCCTCCAGGGTTCTGTCGGAGGCGGCAGGTACCGTGTGTGGCAGCAGGCAGACGGCCCGAAGCACGGCGTGACAGGAAGCCGACGGGCACGGACGAGCACAGTGGAGCGTTGACGCACGATGGATGAGTTCTACGAGACCGAGGAACCCTCGAGCGGCCCGGCGGATCCCGACGCGGGTGTCCGGAGTGCGCTCGACGCGCTCGACGGGCTCGATGACCTGCCGCCGGCGGAGCATGTCGCCCGGTTCGAGGCAGTGCACGACGCGTTGCGGGCCCACCTGAGCGGTGACGCCGCCCTGTGACCACGACGACAGGTGCGGGTCAGGGCCGTGTCGACGCCGAGCTGGTGCGGCGTGGCCTGGCGCGGTCGCGCAAGCACGCGGCCGAGCTGATAGCCGCCGGGCGGGTGGTGGCAGGTGGCCGGGCGGTCGCCAAGCCGTCGGCGCCGGTCGCGGCCGGCGAGACGATCGAGGTATCGGGCGGGGAGTACACCGAGTACGAGTACGCCTCCCGCGCGGGGCTCAAGCTCGCCGGGGCGCTCGACGCGCTGGACGCCCTCGCGGCAGGCTTGGTGGTCGGCGGCGCCTGGTGCGTCGACCTCGGCGCGTCGACCGGCGGCTTCACCGACGTGCTCCTGCGGCGTGGCGCGGAACACGTCCTCGCCATCGACGTCGGCCACGACCAGATCGTGCCCCAGCTGCGGGAAGATCCGCGCGTCACGGTCGTGGAGGGGTTCAACGCGCGCGACCTGACGCCGGGAGACCTCGAGCGGATACCGGACGTCGTCGTCGCGGACCTCTCCTTCATCTCGTTGCGGAAGGTGCTGCCCGCCGTGGCCCGGGTCGCGGGCCCGGACACGCACGCGCTGCTGCTCGTCAAGCCGCAGTTCGAGGTAGGCCGGGAGCGGCTCGGCTCGGGCGGGGTCGTGCGCGACCCGGCTCTGCATCGTGACGCGGTGGAGTCGGTCGCCCGTGCCGCCGAGGAGGCGGGCCTGCGGGTCCGTGCGGTAGTGCCGAGCTCGTTGCCGGGCCCGAACGGCAACCGTGAGTTCTTCCTCTGGCTGGTGTCGGCGGGACCCGCCGGGACCGCCGGTGTGATCGACGAGGCCGTGGCACAGGCCGTCGCCTGGGACCCCGCGGCGGGCGAGCCGGGTGCGGTAGCCGGCCCGCCGCCCGTGCCGCCGGCCGTCGTCGTACGGGAACGGCAGGCCCACGACCAGCAGACCGACGAGCAGAAGGAGCGGCAGCCGTGACCAGGCGCGTCCTGATCGTGACCCATGGCGGACGTCCCCGGGCGGTCGCGGCGCTGGCCGAGGCCTTGCGTGAGCTGAAGGCGGCGGGCTTCGAGGCGACGCTGCACGACGACGCGCTCGCGGAGGAGTTCGGCGACCACATGGCCGCGAACCGGGTCCGTGAGGGTGTGCACGCGTCCGAGGCGGTGATGGTGCTCGGAGGCGACGGCACCATCCTGCGCGCGGCGGAGCTGACCCGGGGCACCGACGTGCCGCTGCTCGGTGTGAACCTGGGACACGTGGGCTTCCTCGCCGAGTCGGAGCGGGAGGACCTGCGCGCCGCCGTCCAGCGGCTCGCGGCCCGGGACTACGAGGTGGAGGAACGGGCGACCGTCGAGGTCACGGTGCACCTGCCCGGCACGGCGGAGCCGGTGGTCGGCTGGGCGCTGAACGAGGCGACGGTGGAGAAGGCCACGCGCGACCGCATGCTCGAGGTCGCGATCGGCGTGGACGGCCGTCCGCTGCTCTCGTTCGGCTGCGACGGCGTGATCATGGCCACGGCCACGGGCTCCACGGCCCACGCCTTCTCGGGCGGCGGCCCGGTGATCTGGCCCGACGTCGACGCCGTGCTCATGGTGCCGCTGTCGGCGCACGCCCTGTTCGCGCGGCCGCTGGTGATCGGCCCGCGGTCGCGGTACACGGTCGACGTGCTGCCCCAGTCGACGGTCGAAGGGGTGCTGACCTGCGACGGCAGGCGGGAGATCCGGCTGCCCCGCGGGTCTCGCGTCGTCGTGCGGCAGGGCGGTACGGTGCGGCTCGCGCGGCTGTCGAACGCGCCGTTCGCGGACCGTCTCGTGTCGAAGTTCAGTCTGCCCGTGTCGGGGTGGCGGGACCGTGTCGGGTCAGGTCACGCCGAGGTGCAGGATGTACCTTCTGACCCAGCCGACATCAAGGACCCGGCCGACGTCACGTCCGGCACCGCAGCGGACACAGCAGCCAGCACAGCAGAGATACCACCAGAGAATTAAGGAGTCCGGTGCTCGAGGAGATCGCTATCGAGAACCTGGGCGTCATCCGCTCGGCCCGGGTACCCCTGTCCGACGGCCTGACCGTCATCACGGGTGAGACGGGTGCGGGCAAGACGATGGTGCTCACGGGTCTCAACCTGCTCATGGGTGCCAAGGCGGACCCGCAGTCGGTGCGGCCGGGGGCGTCGTCGGCGGCCGTCGAGGGCCGCGTGCGCGTCTCCGGCCGCGACGCGGTGCTGAGCCGGGTCGACGAGGCGGGCGGCGAGGTGGAGGACGACGGGACCGTCGTCATCCTGCGCACCATCGCCGACGGCCGGTCGCGGGCCCACCTGGGTGGCCGTGCCGTACCGCAGGGCGTGCTCGCGGAGATCGCCGAGGACCTGTTCACGGTGCACGGCCAGTCGGACCAGCTGCGGCTGCGCACGTCGGCCAAGCAGCGCGACGCCCTGGACACGTTCGTCGGCCCGGCCCACCAGCGCGTGCTGGCCTCGTACCGCACCGCCTGGACCGAACGTGGCGGGCTCCTCGCCGAGATCGCCGACCTCGAGGCGCGCGGCGCCGAGCGGGCGCGCGAGGTGGAGCTGCTGCGGATCGGCCTGGAGGAGATCGAGCGGGTCGACCCGGTGACGGGTGAGGACGCCGAGCTGCAGGCCCAGATCGAGCGCCTGTCGAACGCGGAGGCCCTGCGCACCGCGGCGACCGAGGCGCACGAGGCGGTCGCGGGAGAGGACGCCGACGGCGCGCGCGAGAACGCGATAGCGCTCGTGGAGCGGGCGCGGCGCGTCCTGGACTCCGCCGCCCACTCGGACGCCGCGCTCGGCGCGCTCGCCACGCGGTTCGCCGAGGTGGGCTACCTGCTGTCCGACGTCGCGACCGACGTCGCCGCGTACGTGGACGACCTGCAGGCGGACCCGGCAGGGCTGGAGACGGCCCACAACCGCATGGCCGAGCTGAACGCCCTGACGCGCTCCTACGGCGAGACGATCGACGACGTGCTGCAGTGGGCGAGCGACGCCGGCCTGCGCCTGCTCGACCTGGACGACGGCGGCGACCGCCTCGTCTCGATGCGCGACCGCGTGACCGAGCTGGACGGCGAGCTGGCCAGGCTCTCGGAGATCCTCACTGCCGAGCGCAGCCGTGGCGCGTCCCAGCTCGCCGAGGCGGTGACCAACGAGCTACACGGCCTCGCGATGGGCGGCGCCCACCTCGTGGTCCAGGTGGAACCGCTCGACCAGCCCGGGCCGTTCGGCGCGGACCAGGTCACCTTCCTGCTCGTGCCGCACCCCGGCGCGCCGGAGCGGCCGCTGGGCAAGGGCGCGTCGGGCGGTGAGCTCTCGCGCGTCATGCTCGCGCTCGAGGTCGCGCTGGCGACGTCCGGCGGTGCCGCCGCGGCGCGCACTGCCGACACCCCGCGCAGCACCTTCGTGTTCGACGAGGTCGACGCCGGCGTGGGCGGCCGGGCGGCGGTCGAGGTGGGCCGCCGTCTGGCGCAGCTCGGTCGCAGCACCCAGGTGGTCGTGGTGACCCACCTGGCGCAGGTCGCGGCCTTCGCGGACGCGCACCTCGTGGTCACGAAGAGCTCCGACGGCGAGGCCGGCGCACAGGGTGAAGATGACGGAATGATCACGGTTACGGGCGTGCGCGAGGTCACCGCCGACGCGCGGGTCCGGGAGCTGGCGCGCATGCTGTCCGGCCAGGACGACTCGGAGACGGCGCGTACCCACGCCCTGGAGCTCCTGGAGTCCTCGGTCGTGGGACGATAGAGCGGATGAAGCTGATCTCCCGACCCGAGAAGCGCGCCGAGAAGAGCGCAGCGAAGAGCGCCGCGGCGCAGTCCCTGGCGACTACGCAGGCCACGGTGCACGGGCCTGCCCGGATCGGAGCCCGCACCAAGGAGCTCACGTCCCGGCTGAACAACGGTGACGTCGCCGTGATCGACCACGTGGACATCGACCGTGTGGCAGCGGACGCCCTGGTGTCCGCGGGGCCCGTCGCGGTGCTGAACGCGGCGCCGTCGACCTCCGGCCGCTACCCCAACACGGGCCCGAACATCCTGATCGAGGCGGGGATCGTCCTGGTGGACGGCCTCGGCCCGGCGATCATGGCGCTCGACGAGCGGGCAGATGTCCAGATCGTCGGCAACGAGATCTTCGTCGACGGCGAGATGGTGGCCAAGGGCACCTACCAGACGCCGCAGACGGTGGCCGCGGACCAGGCGGCCGCCCGCGAGGGCCTGTCCGCCGAGATCGAGCGGTTCGCCGAGAACACCATGACGTACCTGCGCCGCGAGCGGGACCTCCTGCTCGACGGCGTGGGCGTGCCCGACATCACGACCCCCATCGAGGGCCGCCACGTGCTGATCGTGGTGCGCGGCTACCACTACCGGGAGGACCTCGCGCTGCTGCGGTCCTACATCCGGGAGAACCGGCCCGTCCTGATCGGCGTGGACGGCGGCGCGGACGCGATCCTCGACGAGGGCTGGCAGCCCGACATGATCGTCGGCGACATGGACTCCGTCTCCGACCGGGCCCTGGCCTGCGGCGCGGAGATCGTCGTGCACGCCTACCGCGACGGCAAGGCACCGGGTCTGGAGCGCGTGAAGGCGCTCGGCGTGGAGCCCGTGGTCTTTCCCGCCACGGGCACCAGCGAGGACATCACCATGCTGCTGGCCGACGACAAGGGTGCCGAGCTCATCGTCGCCGTCGGCACGCACGCCACGCTCGTCGAGTTCCTCGACAAGGGGCGCTCCGGCATGGCCTCCACCTTCCTCACCCGGCTGCGCGTCGGTGGCAAGCTCGTGGACGCCAAGGGCGTCTCGCGGCTCTACCGCACGCGGATCTCCAACACCCAGCTCACGCTGCTGTCCGGCGCGGGTGTCGCGGCGGTGCTCGCGGCGCTCGCCTCGACCTCGGCGGGCCAGACCTTCTTCGGGCTGATCGGGGCACGCATCGACGACGTCGTGTCCTGGATCAGCCAACTGTTCGGCGGCTGACCGGTCGGGAGCTCGCTCCCTGACCTCCTGCCGCCCCGACCTGATGCCGGGCTCATCACCCGGAACATGCCTAAGGACTCCTCCGTACCGTGATCGACTTCCGATACCACCTCGTCTCGCTCATCTCCGTCTTCCTCGCGCTCGCCGTCGGCATCATCCTCGGCGCCGGCCCGCTGCAGGGCGCGATCGGGGAGACCCTGACGGAGCAGGTGGACGCGCTGCGTGCCGAGCGCACCGACCTGCGCACCGAGCTGGACGCCACGCAGACCGCCCTCGACGGCGACGAGCGCTTCATCGAGGCGGCGGGCGCACAGCTCGTCACCGGCGCGCTCCAGGACCAGCGGGTCGCGATCGTGCAGCTCGGCGAGGTCCCGCAGGACGACGCCGACGGCGTGCTGAACCAGCTCACCACGGCGGGCGCGAACGTCGTGTCGACCTCCGTGCTCACCGATTCCTGGACCGACGCCGCCGAGGCGTCGTCCAACGAGACCGTCGCCGGGGGGCTGCTGGCCAACCTGGGCACGGCAGCCCCCGAGAGCGACGACCCGAGCGCGATCCTCGGCGCGGCGCTCGCGCTCGCGCTCACCGGCACGGAGAACGGTGCCGAGCGGAGCGCGCAGGCGCTGGACCTCGAGGTACAGCTGGAGCGCCTGGGTTACATCGAGGCCGGCGACGAGCAGACGGAGCCCGCCCAGGCACTCGTGCTGCTCGTCGGTTCCGCCGCGCAGCCGCAGGCGACGACCGACGGCGCCACCGAGGCGGCGGAGCCCACGCCCGACGTGTGGACCGCCGTGACCCGCGCCGCCCAGGAGGTGTCCGGAGCGGCAGTGCTCGCCGGTCCGACCGACGAGCCCAATGACACCGTGCAGGCCGTGCGCGACGACGAGGACATCGCCGCCGAGGTCACCACGGTGAGCGGCATCGACAGGCTCGTGGGGCGCATCAACGTGCCGCTCGCGGTCGCGGCCCGGCTGGACGACATCGTGGGCCAGTACGGCTTCGAGGACGACGCCACGGCCGTCATACCGCCGGTCGTCGAGGCCGAATAGCTTGCTGACGTACCGATCGCTGACGTACTAGTCGACACAGACCGAGGGGTAGTCATGGGTGCAGGCAGGTTCATCGCCGCTGGCATCGTCGCCGGGGCCGCTACGGCGTTCGCGCGCCGCAAGCTCGACGAGAAGGTCGCGGAGGGCCGCCTCGGCGGCGCCGCCACGTGGACGCGGACCAACCATCGCGGCGAACCCATAAGCCTGCTGGAAGGCCCTGCGGTCACCGTGGGCCTCGTGGCCGGCGCGGCGGTCGGGGGCGGCAACGCCCCCGGCGCGACGGCGTTCGCCACAGCCGCCGCGGGCGCCTTCGGCCTGGTGGACGACCTCGCCGAGGACACCTCGGTGCGCACCAAGGGCCTGCGCGGCCACCTCGGCGCCCTCCTGGAGGGCCGCCTGACGACCGGTGGGCTCAAGGTGCTCGGCATCTCCGGCTCGGCGCTCCTTGCATCCGCCGTGGGTACGCGCCGTACGGGCAGCGCGTTCGGGCACCTGGTCGACGTCGGGCTCAACGGCGCGCTCATCGGGGGCACCGCGAACCTGATCAACCTGTTCGACCTGCGCCCCGGCCGGGCGCTCAAGGCCGGTGCGGCCGCGAGCCTCCCGTTCATGCTGGGCGGCGCGGGCGCCACGGGCGCCGTGCTCGGCGCCGCGGCGGCAGCGGCCCCGGGTGACCTGGGGGAGCAGGACATGCTGGGCGACGGCGGCGCCAACGCGCTCGGCGCGCTCGTCGGCAGCCAGATCGCGTTCGGCACGTCCCGCGCGGTGCGGTGGACGGCGCTCGCGGGCGTGGTCGGGCTGATGCTGGCCTCCGAGAAGATCAGCTTCTCCAAGGTCATCGCGGGGAACGAGTGGCTGAACAAGATCGACATGCTGGGTAGGCGGCCGGTCGAGCCGGCACCGGTGGTCGAGCCCGGTCCGGTCTCCAGCGGCGTGCGTTCGACCTCTGCCTCCGACCCCATGGGTTCCCCGGGCGCGTGAGTCGTGTCAGAACCCTGGCGAGCGCCGCGCTGCTCGTCACCGTCGTCACCCTCGCCAGCCGCATAGTCGGGTTCGGCCGCTGGCTCGGGCAGGGTGCGTGGCTCGGGTCCGACGGCGTCGGGACGGTCTTCAACTCCGCCAACCAGCTGCCCAACCTGCTGTTCGAGGTGGCCGCGGGCGGTGCGCTCGCGGGGGCCGTCGTGCCGCTGCTCGCCGGGCCGCTGAGCCGGGCCGCGTTCACTGCCGACGGAACCACCGCCTCGAAGGAACAGGCGTCGAGGATCGCCTCGGCGCTGCTGGGCTGGACGCTGGTGGTGCTGGTACCGCTGGCCGGGCTCATGGCGCTCCTGGCGCGCCCGATCATCGGCCTGACCGGGCTGACCGATCCGGTGCACGTAGACGTCGCCACGGGGTTCCTGCGCGTGTTCGCCGTGCAGGTACCGCTCTACGGCCTGGCCGTCGTGCTGGGCGGCATCCTGCAGGCTCACAAGCGGTTCTTCTGGCCGTCCTTCGCGCCGCTGATCTCCAGCCTCGTCGTGATAGTCGTCTACGCGGTCTTCGGCGCGCTCGCGAACGGCGACCAGCAGCAGGTCGCCGAGCTGTCCGGCCGGGCGCTGGTGTGGCTGGCGTGGGGGACGACGGTCGGCGTCCTGTTCCTGGCACTGCCGCTCGTCGTACCCGTGTGGCGCACCGGCCTCCGGCTACGGCCCACGCTACGGTTCCCGTCGGGGGAGGGGCCCCGGGCCGCGCGCCTCGCGTTCGCCGGAGTGGGCGCCCTGGTGGTCCAGCAGCTCTCCGTGTTCCTGACGCTGCGAGCGGCCAACGCGGCGGGCGGCGACGGCACGCTCTCGGTCTACCTGTACGCCCAGCAGGTCTACCTGCTGCCGTACGCGGTCCTCGCGTTCCCCATCGCGACCAGCGCGTTCCCGCACTTCGCGGAGCACGCGTCGGCGGGCCGCCTCGACGAGCTCCGTTCGCTCGTGGCGCGCACCACCCGCAGCCTCCTGCTCGTGACGGCCGCCGGCGTCGCCGCGCTGATGGCCGCCGCGCCGTACGTCGAGCGGGTCTTCGACGTCATCGTGCTGGGGGACGCTCCCGGCATGGCCGTCGGACTCATCGCGCTGGCGCCGGGGCTCATCGGCTTCGCGCTGATCCTGCACCTGTCACGGGCGCTGTACGCCGTCGACCACGGACGCGCCGCCGTGATCGCCACCGCGAGCGGCTGGGGGGTGTCCGCGCTGGGCGCGGCCCTCGTGCCGGTGCTGTTCGCCGGGCGGCCGCCGGACCGGGACTGCGCCTCGCCGGCGTGCTTCGACTACGCGCTGCGGAACGACGTCATGGCCGTCCTGGGGGCCGTCGGCACCGCCGGGATGATCGTGGCCGGGCTGGGGCTGCTCCTGGCCGTGCGCAGGCACCTGGGCCCGGACGCGCTGAGCGGGGTCTGGCGGGGACTGCTGGTGCTCGTGGTCGCCACGGGGGCCGGTGCCGCTGTCGGATGGTCCGTGTCCGCGTGGCTGTCGCCCCAGGGCATGCCCTTCGGCGGGTTCGCGACCGCGCCGCACCCGGAGGTGCCGCCCGACGCGATCGAGTTCGCCGTCGAGCTGGGCCTCGGGCTGGCTGTCGGCCTGCTGGCCGCGCTCGTCACGCTCGTGCTCGCGGCGCTGCTCGATCGTGACCTGCGCGCCGCCGTCGGGCCGCGTCTGGGCGCGCTGCGGGGGAAGTTCTCCCGGAAGTCCTGACACAGCGAGCGCGATGGGCCCGACAGGGGCAGACTCGATCCGAATCAAACCGACAATCCCGGAGTAATGAGCGCGTGTGCTGGTTCTAACACCACCAGCACGCCGCACCTCGGATAGGGTGGAGTTCCGTGGTCGAACACCGAAACAGTCTCCAGTCCCGTCAGCGGTCCGGCGCCTCCACGCCGACCAAGCACATCTTCGTCACCGGTGGTGTGGCGTCCTCTCTCGGCAAGGGGCTGACGGCGTCGTCACTCGGCCGCCTTCTTCGCTCCCGTGGCCTCAGCGTCACGATGCAGAAGCTGGATCCCTACCTCAACGTGGATCCCGGCACGATGAACCCGTTCCAGCACGGCGAGGTCTTCGTCACCGAGGACGGTGCCGAGACCGACCTGGACATCGGGCACTACGAGCGGTTCCTCGACATCGAGCTCCCCGCCTCGTCCAACGTGACCACGGGCCAGGTCTACTCCCGCGTCATCGCGAAGGAGCGTCGCGGCGAGTACCTGGGCGACACGGTGCAGGTGATCCCGCACATCACCGACGAGATCAAGTTCCGGATGCGCGAGCAGGCCTCCGACGCCGTCGACGTGATCATCACGGAGATCGGCGGCACGGTCGGCGACATCGAGTCGCAGCCGTTCCTCGAGTCCGCGCGTCAGGTGCGGCACGAGCTGGGCCGCGACAACGTGTTCTTCCTGCACGTCTCGCTGGTGCCGTACATCGGCCCGTCCGGCGAGCTGAAGACGAAGCCGACGCAGCACTCCGTCGCCGCGCTGCGCACCGTCGGCATCCAGCCGGACGCGATCGTGCTGCGCTCGGACCGCGCGGTGCCGCAGGGCATCAAGAACAAGATCGCGCTCATGTGCGACGTCGACACCGAGGCAGTGATCAACTGCGCCGACGCCCCGTCGATCTACGACATCCCGCGCGTCATCCACTCCGAGGGCCTGGACGCCTACGTGGTGCGCCGCCTCGGCATGCCCTTCCACGACGTGGACTGGGACGGCTGGAGCACGCTCCTGGAGCGCGTGCACGAGCCGGAGCACAACGTCGAGGTGGCACTGGTCGGCAAGTACATCGACCTGCCCGACGCGTACCTGTCCGTGACCGAGGCGCTGCGGGCCGGCGGCTTCGCGAACGACGCGAAGGTCGGCATCCGCTGGGTCGCGGCAGACGACTGCCAGACGCCGGAGGGCGCTCAGGCCTCCCTCGAGGGTGTCGACGCGATCCTCGTGCCCGGCGGCTTCGGCGTGCGCGGCATCGACGGCAAGGTCGGGGCGCTGCGCTGGGCGCGCGAGAACCTCGTGCCGACCCTCGGTATCTGCCTGGGCCTGCAGTCGATGGTCATCGAGTACGCGCGCAACGTGCTGGGCTGGGCGGACGCGTCGTCGACCGAGTTCCACCCCACCAGCAGCCATCCCGTCGTGGCCACCATGGCCGAGCAGAAGGCGATCGTGGAGGGCGAGGGCGACATGGGCGGCACCATGCGCCTCGGTGCCTACCAGGCGCAGCTGACCGCCGGCTCAGTGGTGGCGAAGGCCTACGGCAGCGAGAGAGTGTCCGAGCGGCACCGCCACCGCTACGAGGTGAACAACGCCTACCGCGCCGAGCTGGAGGAGGCGGGCCTGCTGATCTCCGGTACGTCGCCCGACTCGTCGCTCGTCGAGTTCGTCGAGCTCCAGGCCGACCTGCACCCGTACTACGTGTCCACGCAGGCGCACCCCGAGTTCAAGTCGCGCCCCACCCGCGCGCACCCGCTGTTCTCCGGCCTCATCGCGGCCGCGCTCGAGAAGCAGGCCGCGGGAGCATGAGCAGCGACGAGGTCACCGACGTCATCGACCCGCGCCCGGCGCGTCGGCTGGACGTCCCGTTCCAAGGTTTCGTGGTCGACATGGTCTCGGACGAGGTCGACCTGGGCGAGGCCGGCGGGATCGTCCGCAGGGAGTACGTGGACCACCCGGGCGCGGTGGTCGTGGTGGCGCTGAACGACGACGGCGACGTCCTGCTCCTGCGCCAGTACCGGCATCCCGTCGGCGCGTTCCTCTGGGAGGCGCCCGCCGGCCTGCTCGACCTGGACGGCGAGGACCCGCACGTCGCGGCGGCCCGCGAGCTGGCCGAGGAGGCGGACATGTCCGCCGCCACCTGGGACGTGCTGCTCGACCTGCTGCCCACACCGGGCGGCAGCAACGAGGCGGTACGCGTCTACCTGGCCCGCGACCTCACGCCGGTGCCCGACGACGAGCTGCACGTCCGGGAGGCCGAGGAGGCCGACATGGTCGTCGTCCCCGTGCCGCTGGAGGAGGCCGCGGCGCTGGCGCTCGCGGGCAAGCTGCACAACGCGGCAACGATCGCGGGGGTGCTCGCGGCGGCGATCGGGCGGGCCTCGGACTGGGAGACGCTGCGCCCGGTGGACAGCCCGTGGGAGTACCGCAAGAACTGACGGCTGCGGGGTCTCGAGTTCGGTCAGTTGCGCCCCTCGATTCCTTGACTTCGGTCGGTTGCCGCGAGATCGGTCCATTGATGGACCGATCTCGCGGCAACCGACCGAAGTCGTCAGCGGCGCCGTGCAACCGACCGATCTAACGCCCACCCAGCGAGTGTCAGTGGGTGGCGCTAGCGTGTGACTCCACGAGATATTCGGACATATCTCCCTAAGGGGGCGGTTGCGATGACTGGCACCGACGCCGACACCAAGCAGGTGCACGCACAGGGACGGCCGCCGGAGCCGCCGTCGGGCAGTGGCACCGCCAAGCCCGTACCACCGGCCCCGCCCGCGCGCCGCCGCATGCCGTCCTGGCTCGCCGGCACCATCGGCTTCCTCGTGGGCCTCGCGCTCGCCGCAGGGGTGGTCTTCGGCGTGCTGTCGGCGCTGCGTGACGACTTCCGCGACGCGTTCTGGCGGGTGCTCGTGGAGGGCCTCAACCCGTTCACGACGAGCGAGGTCGACCGTTCCGAGCGTCCGGTCCTGCTCAGCATGAAGGACCTCGCGCGGTTCGTGGCGGGCGAGGCGCAGTACGAGGTCCTCGTCGACCTGGAGCGCGACGTCAAGTACGTGCCCGGCTGGGTCGCGGGGGAGCGCACCGTCCTCGTGGTGAACGGTTCGGTCGAGGCGTACGTGGACTTCGAAGGCCTCACCGAGGAAGCCATAGCGATCTCGGACGACGGCGCGACGGTATCGGTCACGCTGCCCGAACCGGAGCTCGCCGAGCCGCGCATCGATCTCGACACCAGCCGCGCCCTGACGGAGGACCGTGGCCTGGTCGACCGGGTGGGTGACTTCTTCGACACCGACACCGACGCGCGCCAGGAGGCGCTCGCCGCGGCGCAGGACCAGATAGCGTCTGCCGCCGAGAAGTCCGACCTGGACGAACGCGCCCGGGCGAACACGGTGAAAACCCTTGAGGTGATGTTGTCCGCGTCCGGGTTCGACCAGGTAGTGGTCGAGTTCCGGTAAGTCTGTGAGGTCGCGTACCGGGACTGTCATAACGACGTCACCGGGCTGCGCTATTCTCCCCGCGTGACCAGCGAACCCGACATGCTTCCCAACGTATCGTCCCTTCCGGCGTGGCTCGTTCCGTCCGTCTACCTCAACTGGTCCGAGGACTGGCTGGGCGAGGCGGTCGCCATCGCGAGCCGTAGCCACGAGCACCGTCTGCCCGGCGGCGCCGACGGCCCGCAGCGCGGCGACGTCGTCGTCACCGTCGTGGGCTCCGAGCCGGGCATCGTTGCCGCGGTCGAGCTCATGGGCACCAGCCAGGGTGAGGACTGGGTCAGCGACGAGGTGTTCGGCCCGGACAAGCCCGTCGTCTGGGACGACCTCTTCAACGGCGCCGCGGCCTACGCGCGGTCGTCCGGCTGGCTGCCCCAGGAGCACGCCCGCCTGGTGCTCGACGGCATCGCCCACCAGTACAAGCACGGCGCCACCGGCACGCTCGACGCGGGCAACTGCGAGACCGACGAGCTGTCGCCGAACCTGCACGTCCTGCGCCTCCTCGGGCACAAGCAGGTGGCGGGCACCGACCTGCGCCGCGAGGAGCGTTGCGCCTCGTGCGAGCGGTTCGTCGACGTCATGCAGCTGATGCCGCACGACGACGGCGCCCACACCGGCGAGACCGGCGAGCGCCCCCTCGCGGAGCTCATCGAGCAGACCTTCCTGGTGTGCGGCCCGTGCCACGCGCTGCTCCACCCGCACGCGGTGCTGTCGCAGCGCGCGCAGATGCGTCCGTCGTGCCCGTCGTGCGGTCAGCGCGGCGCCACCAAGCGCATCGTGTGGGGCCAGGCCATCCACGACAACATGAAGCTCGAGCCGGACGTCGTGTACGGCGGCTTCGACACCCCGGTGCCGACGCCCGACTGGTACTGCCCCGAGTGCTACGCGAACTTCTCGTCGGGTGCCGTGGCGCAGCGCGCGCTGGGCGACCTGCCGGAGGCCGCGCCGGTGCCCGTCTCCGTCGGCGCCGTCGGCACGCCCCCCAACGGTGAGGACCTCTGGGTCCCGGAGGTCTGACCGGCGCCTGCCGCAGGTCGAAGCCCGCTTCTACCCAGCGATTCGGCCCGGAACTCTCGACGGTTTCGGGCCCAATCGCTGGGTGGGGGCGGGCTTTTGCGTTAGTACCCCGCGCCGGCGCCCAGGAGGCGGTCGTACTCCGCCATGGCCGTCGCGACGGCGGTCTGGGCCCAGAACCGGTGGTACGTGAACTGCGGGACGTCGCCGCCGTCCAGGTACTCCTGGACCTCGGGGAACATCGGGTCGTCCGCGTAGAACGACCGCAGGTCCAGGAACGAGACGCCGGACGAGACCTTGTCGCCGTTCGGGTTGGTGCCTGTCCAGCCGCCCGGCACGTAGACGCCGTTCCCGCCGGGCTGGTACTCGTCGTCGAACCGCGCGAAGTCGGCACGGGACTCGACGGTGCCGATGCCTTTCTCGTCGCTGTTCTGCTCCCACATGGCGTCGAGCAGCGCCTTGGCGGTGCCGGCCGCCTGCTGGTCGCCCGAGGCCGCGGCGTAGTAGACGAGCGTGCGGGCGATGGCGCCGGCCACGCCGACGTCCTGCCCGTGCGCGACGACGTCCACGTGCAGGCCCGCGTTCGCTCCGGGGTCGGCCGGGTTCCACGTGTCCGGGGCGCCGCTCCACGACAGCTCGGACGGCACCTGCCACGAGTCGGCGGTCACGGTGACCTCCTTGAGCACCCAGGGCACCCACCTGTCGAGGATGGACCGCGCACGCTCGTCGCCCGTCTGGTGGTACAGCTGCGCGATCCGCTCCACGCCCCACCCCTGCGTGCCGAACCACTGGTTCGACGGCGGGTCGTGGTGGACCGGCGCGGCGTCGTACGCCATCTCGTAGAAAGTGGGCGTGCCCGCCGGGTGCGAGCCGTAGGCCCCGTCCACGCTGTTGGTGGCGCCGCCCGCGATGCCGCCCTCGGCCGACTGCAGCCACCGGAAGAACTCGAGCTGCCGGTCCATGCTGGTCGACCAGTCGTCCCGCGCGGTGGGGGACGCGGGCACCAGGTCGGCGTCGGCGGACAGCGCGTAGGCCGCCAGCGGGTTCTGGTAGCCGAAGTGCGCGTGCGAGGAGCCGATGCGCCACGCCCACGGTCCGCTCGTGTCCAGGGCGCCGCCCCAGGCGTAGTACCAGGACAGCAGATAGTGCGCCGAGCTGCGCCCGGAGCTCGCCGCACGGCCCGTCGGGGACTCGCAGCCGATCTGCTTGAAGTACTTGTCGAACAGCGAGTAGCGCAGGTAGTCGCCCATCCTGGACGCCTTGTGCACGGTGCCGGAGATCTCGCCGCCCGCGCCCTGCTCGTTCGCGAACTGCTTGGCCCAGTAGACGGCCTCGACGGCGCGGGCGTCGGCGTCCGGCGCGTTCGTGTACTTCCACTGGCGGGCGTAGCTCGCGTCGCCCGTGAACAGGTCGAGGTAGCCGTTCGGGCCGCCGTAGGAGAAGTCGTCGATGGCGGGCTGCGGGATCGTCTCCCAGACCGACTCCCGCGGGCCGCGCTGGAACGTGTTGATGTACGACGTGCCCTCGTAGTCCGGTCCCAGCAGCTCGGAGGAACCGGGGGCCGCGCCGAAGCCGTACACGTTGTCGACGTCGGCCAGCCAGTGCATGCCGTAGATCTCGCTGGTCCCGTAGGTCTCGCGGAGCTCCGCGCCGATCGGGTCCTGGCCGACGGAGACGCCCGAGTCGAGCTGAGCGGGGTAGGCGCTCGGGTGGTTGTGCTCGGGGGCGTACGTGGCGGGCGACGCGGGGTTGTACGCGCCGTTGGTCGGCTGGTTCTCCGTGGTCGGGATCATGTACGCCTCGAGCGTGTCCCAGGCGTTGTTGAACGGGTTCCAGTCGCCGGTGATCTGGCCGTACGAGGCCTCCAGCCAGAGCCAGAAGCTGTACGCCTCCGACGTCGTCTCGTGGCCGTAGTCGGGGGCCTCCACCAGGAGGGTCTCGGCCGAGTGGTAGGGGATGCCCTGCGCGGAGAAGTAGCCGTTGGCGGGGTCGTGCAGCTTCGCGTACATCGCCAGGAACCGGTCGGCGTACTCCCCGGTGACCGCACGGGAGTTCATGGGGTGGCCTCCGATGCGTGCGTCGTCGAACGGCGCTCGCGGTGCGAGCGCACCTCCGACGGTCGGCGAGCCGGTCCGCACGGGCAACGGACTTAACTGATTCACACGGGCGGACGACGCCGGTCCGGCGCTCGACGGCATGGTGCGCTTCGCGAGCTGGACCCCGTCCGCGCTGCCCGTGGCGCACTGAGCTGACGCCGCGCTGTCCCGAGGTCGGCGACCTCGGTGCAGTGCTCAGCGAACTGTCGATCTCAGGGCAGGTTCACCGCACCCGCGTCGTCAGCACGACCCGCGTCGTACCGGCGATCAGCACCGCCGCGCCGATCATGTGCAGCCCGACCAGTAGCTCGGGCAGGTCGGTGAAGTACTGCACGTACCCGATGAGGCCCTGCGCCAGCGTGATCCCGAGCAGGATCAGGGCGGCGCGCCGCACCGCCGTCGGCCCACCGCGCACAGACACGAGGTAGGCGACCAGGACCACCAGGAACGCCCACACCGCCGCGGCATGCCACTTGGTCAGCAGCGCCGGGTCGACGGCGATGCGATAACCCACCTCGGCGTCGCCGCTGTGCGGGCCGGCGCCCGTGGTGAGGACACCGAGCACGACGACGACGGCGGTCAGCCCGGCCAGCGTCCAGGCCAGGGCGCGTACGCGCGGCCCGACAGCTGGCGTCGGGGCGGCGTCGCCCTCGCCGTGCCGGTGCAGCACGTACAGCGACGCGGCCACGAGCCCGGCCGAGACGCCGAAGTGCAGCGAGACCCAGCCTGGGTGCAGGTGCAGGAGCACCACGACGCCACCGATCAGGGCCTGCATCAGCACGCCCACGATCGGCACCAGGCCGAGCACGCGGTAGGACGCGGAACGCTTGAGGTCCGTGCAGACCGCGACCGCGAGCAGCACCGCGATGATTCCCAGCACGCCGGTCAGCGTGCGGTTCCCGAACTCGATGTACGGGTGCAGGGTGGTGGCCTCGTGGAACTGCGGGGTGAAGGACCCGGGCTCGCACTGCGGCCACGTGGAGCAGCCCAGGCCCGACTCGGTCAGGCGCACGGCGCCGCCGGTCCCGATGATGCCGATCTGGCCGACCAGGTTCGCGAGGAGGATCGCGCGGGTCCAGTGGCGGAAGCGATCGACCCGTCCGGCGAGCGCGGCGAACCAGGAGGTGGGAGCGGCTGTTGCGGTCACCCCCCAAACCTAGCGGCCGACGACGGCGTCGCCTCCCGCACGGGTCCCGGAATCACTGTGATCCTGAGCCGACGAGCTGTCAGGAACGCCACAGCCGCCCACAGGACGCGCACAGACACGTCAGACGCCCCGACCACCGGAGTGATCGGGGCGCCTGACATCTACGAGGCCGGCTGGATCGTCAGAGACCGGTGACGTTCAGCAGCCGGTTGGGCGAACCGGTGCCCGGGTTGGTCACGACGCCCGTCGTGGCGGCGTTGTTCAGCGTGGTGCCGACCTGGGCCGGCGTGGCGCCCGGGTTGGCGCTGAGCACGAGGGCCGCGGCGCCCGCGACGTGCGGCGTGGCCATCGAGGTCCCGCTGATGGTGTTGGTTGCGGTGGTGCTGTTGTACCAGGCCGACGTGATCTCGGAGCCCGGCGCGAAGATGTCCACGCAGGTGCCGATGTTCGAGTACGAGGCACGGGCGTCCGTCCTCGTGGTGGCACCGACGGTGATCGCCGCCGGGGTGGAGGCGGGCGAACGGGTGCACGCGTTGGTGGCGGTCTCGTTGCCGGCGGCGACCGCGTAGGTGACGCCGTCCGCGATCGACCTGGCGACGGCGTCGTTCAGGGCCTGCGAGAACCCGCCGCCGAGCGACATGTTGGCCACGGCCGGCTGGCCGGCGGCGTGGTCGGCGGTCACCCAGTCGATGCCCGCGATGACGCCGGCGGTGGTGCCGCCCCCGCTGCAGTCGAGCACGCGGACCGCGACGAGCGTGACGTTCTTGGCCACGCCGTAGGACGTTCCGCCCACGGTGCCCGCGACGTGCGTGCCGTGGCCCTGGCAGTCGGTGGCGTTGTTGTCGTTGCTCACGGTGTCCCTGCCGTGGATCGCACGGCCGCCGAAGTCCTGGTGGGTGGTCAAGATGCCCGTGTCGATGATGTACGCCTTCACCCCGGCGCCCGTGCTCGCGTAGGTGTACGAGTTGTTCAGCGGCAGCGCCCGCTGGTCGATGCGGTCCAGGCCCCAGGAGGGCACCGGCGTCTGGGTGGCGCTCGCGGTCACCACCTGGTTCTGCTCGACGTACGCGACCGACGGGTCGGCCTCGAGCTGCTTGGCGTCCGCCGCGGACATCGTCGCCGAGAACCCGCGCACGGCGTTCGTGTACGAGCGCTCCACCTTGCCGCCGTACTCCTGCACGAGGCTGCTGGCCGCGTTCCTGACCTGCGTCCTGGCCACGTCGTCCTTGTTGAGCACGACGATGTACGAGTCCTCGACCGCCGCGCCGGCGACAAGCGCGGGCGCCTGCTCCAACGGTGTCGACGCCATCGCCGCTGCGGCCGGTGCCGCTGCGAGGACGATTGCGATACCGGTGCCGGCGATCAGCCGACGGCCGTTGCTGTGCATGGTCACGTTGCCCCCCTGGGGTATGTAGGTGAGGTGACCCTAAATCGGCAATTTCATCCCGCATACCTCACAAAAAGGTCATACTCTCCACATATGGGGTTGGTTCGGCCTTTACCCGGAGGTTGCCGGGTGATGCGTGGCACCGGACATGTCAGACCCTCAGGTCACCTCGGTGACCTGAGGGTCTGACATGTCAGGGGGCGAACCTCAGAGGCCGCCGACGTTCAGCAGCAGGTTGGGCGAGCCGGTGCCCGGGTCGGTGACGACGTCCGGCAGGGCCGCACCCGTCAGGGCGTCGCCGACCTCGGCGGGCGTGGCGGCGGGGTTGCCGCCCAGCACGAGCGCCGCGGCGCCCGCGACGTGCGGCGTGGCCATCGAGGTGCCGCTGATGGTGTTCGTCGCCGTGTCGTCGGTGTACCAGGCCGACGTGATGTCGGTGCCCGGCGCGAAGATGTCCACGCAGGTGCCGATGTTCGAGTACGCGGCGCGGGCGTCCGTGTCCTCGGAGGCGCCAACGGTGAGGGCCTCCGGGGTCGAGCTCGGCGAGCCGTCGCAGGCGTCCGCCCCGCTGTCGTTGCCCGCGGCGAGGGCGAAGGTGACGCCGTCCGCGACGGCCGCGGACACCGCGTCGTTCACCGCCTGCGAGAAGCCGCCGCCGAGCGACATGTTGGCGACCGCCGGCTCGCCGGCGGCGTGGTCGGCGGTGACCCAGTCGATGCCGGCGATGACGCCGTCGAAGCTGCCCGAGCCGCCGCAGTCGAGCACACGGACCGCCACGAGCGAGACGTCCTTGGCGACGCCGTACTCCGTGCCGCCGACGGTGCCTGCCACGTGCGTGCCGTGTCCCGCGCAGTCGGTGGCGTCGTCGTCGCCGTCCACCGTGTCGATGCCGCTGACCGCACGGCCGCCGAAGTCCTCGTGGGTGGTCAGGATCCCCGTGTCGACGATGTACGCGGTCACGCCCGTGCCCGAGTTGCCGTAGGTGTACGAGTCGTCGAGCGGGAGCGTCGCCTGGTCGATGCGGTCCAGGCCCCAGGACGGGACCGGCGACTGCGTGCCGGTCGCCGTCATCACACGGTTCTGCTCCACGTATGCGACGGACGGGTCGGCCTCGAGCTTCTTCGCCTCGCCGGGCGACATCGACGCGGAGAAGCCGCGCACCGCGTTCGTGTACGAGTGGCGGACCTCGCCGCCGTACTTCTGCACGAGACCGCTGGCCGTGCTCCTGACCTCGGCCTTGGCGACGTCGTCGTCCTTCAGCACCACGATGTACGAGTCCTCGATCAGCGCGCCCGCGACGGGCGCCGGTGCCGCGTCGGGTGCGGTGTCCTGTGCGGTGGCCGGTGCCGACGGCGTCATTGCCGCGGCGGCCGGGGCTGCCGCGAGCGCGAGCGCGATGCCCGCACCGGCGATCAGCCGACGGCGGTTGTTGTGGGTGGAAGTCACGTTGCCTCCTGAGGAGCGTAGGTGAAATGGACCCTAAAGGTGCAGATTTCACCCGCCAACCCCACGATTTGGTCATACCTCCGGCGTATGGCCCCTCGGTAGGTACTTACCCGGATACGGGCAGACCGGTCAGTGCCAGCGGAAGAGGCGCGCGGCGCCGGCGCCGAGCGCGGCGGTCCAGCCCAGCAGGATCACCACGGAGAACGGCGGCACGGAACCGTGCAGCAGGGCGCCGCGCATCGCCTCGCCCAGCGCTCCCGAGGGGAGGAGCACCGCGACATGCGCCAGCGGGCCGGCGAGCTGTTCGGCGGGCAGGAGCACGCCGCCGCCCACCGTGAGCAGCACGAGCACGAGGTTGGCCACGGCGAGCACGCCTTCGGCCCGCAGGGTCCCGGCCAGCAGCAGCGCGAGGGCGGTGAACGCGGCGGTCCCGAGCAGCACCGCGCCGACGACTGCGGGCAGCGCGCCGAGCTCCGGACGCCAACCGAGGGCTACCGCGACGCCCGCGATGACGAGCACCTGCACCACCTCGACCGCGAGGACGCCGAGCACCTTGCCGGCCAGCAGTCCGCCGCGGCCCAGCGGGGTCGTCGCCATGAGGCGCAGCACGCCGTTGCGCCTGTCGAACGCGGTGGCGATCGCCTGGGACGTGAACGCCGTCGACATCACGGCGAGCGCGAGCACGCCCGGCGTCACGAAGTCGATACGCGTGTACCCCTGCGTGTCGAGGTCGAGGAACGAGGTGCGCACGAGCCCCACCAGCACCAGCACGGGCAGCACTATCGTCACGAGCAGCTGCTCGCCGTTGCGCAGGATCGCGCGCGTCTCGAAGGAGGCCTGGGCGGCGATCCGGCGGACGGCCGGCGCGGCGGCAGGGGTCTCGGCAGGCGCCCGATCCTGTCGGAGGGCGCTCATCGCAGGTTCCTTCCGGTGAGGTCGAGGAAGACGTCCTCGAGGGTGCGGCGGCCGGTGCTGACCGACCGGGCCAGCACGCCGCGTTCGGCGAGCCAGGCGGTCACGACCGCCAGCGCGGCGGGATCCACCGCCCCGGTCAGGGTGTAGACCCCGGCCTCGCCCTCGGACCCGACCCACCCGTCCTGCCCACCCTGTTGAGTGCTGGGTATTCGCCCGGCCGGGGGCCTCTGACTGGACAAATATCCAGCACTCAACGAAGTGAGGAGGTCCGTCAGGTCCAGGCCTGGGGTGGCCTCGACACGTACGGAACCCGGCCCGGATCCGCCGTCGGTCAGCTCGCGCACGCTGCCTGACGCGATCACCTTGCCGTGGTCGACGACGTGCACGTGGTCGGCCAGGTCCGCGGCCTCGTCCATGAGGTGGGTCGTCAGGACGATGGCGACGCCGTCGGCCCGCAGCTCGCGCACGAGGTCCCAGACGGCGCGCCGGCTCTGCGGGTCCATGCCGGCGCTCGGCTCGTCGAGGAAGACGACGTCGGGCCGCCCGACCACCGCGGCGGCGAGGGCGACCCGCTGCCGCTGCCCGCCCGACAGGCGGCGCACCGTGGTGCGCGCGAAGCCGTGCAGGCCCAGCCGTTCGGCGAGCTCGTCCACGGGGCGCGGGCTGGCGTACATGGCGGCGACGTGTCGCAGCAGCTCCAGTGCGCGCACCCCGGTGGGCAGACCGCCGTCCTGCAGCATGACGCCGACGCGGGGGCGCAGGGCCCGGGCGTCGGCGACGGGGTCGAGGCCGAGTACGCGGACCGTGCCGCCGTCGGGGGAGCGCAGGCCCTCGCAGCACTCGATGGTCGTCGTCTTGCCCGCACCGTTGGGGCCCAGGACGGCGGTGACGGCGCCCTGGTGGGCGACGAGGTCGAGGCCGTCCACGACCGCGCGGCCGTCGTAGCGTTTGACGAGGCCACGCACCTCCACGGCGACCGCGTGGTCGCCGGCGGCCGGACCGGCGGCGCTGGCTGTGGTGGCGCCTGCGGTGGCCGCCTGGGCGGAGTCGATCGCGGGCGCGTCGGACAAGGGCACCGCACAATCGTATGTGGCGGCGCGCGGACCGCCGTCTTACGACGTGACCTGGGTGTGGATCACACGTGTGAGATGTGTCGCGATCGGGCCGAACTGAGGTTCGCCTTCCTTGCGCATCTCGAATTAGGGAACAAGGATGTTCTCAAAAGCATTGGCGTCTACGAGGCGTGCACACCGGGGGTGAAGTTTGCTCCCGAACCGATGCGAGACCGACCCGAGGCAGACGCAGGACCGACGTGAGGGAGGTGACCAGCATGAGCGCAGCGACACAGGTGGCAGCGGGCCACGTGGCGAGCCACGAGACCGACGGCACCACGCGTCGGCGAGTGCTCGAGCTCGTCGCTTCCCGGGGCCCGGTCACCGCCGGCGCCCTCGCCGCCGTCCTGGAGCTGACGGCGCCCGCCGTGCGCAGGCACCTGACCCTCCTGGAGGAGGACGGCAAGATCGCCGTCCACGAGGCCTCCCGTTCGGGTGTGCCCCGCCGCGGGCGCCCCGCCCGGCGGTACGTCGTCACGGGCGGCGGCCAGTCCGAGCTCGCCGGCGGCTACCAGGAGATCGCGCGGCAGGTCCTGCGGTTCCTGCGGGAGACCGGCGGCAGCGCGGCGGTGACGGGCTTCGCCAAGGAGCGGTTCGACGCCGTCGCCCGCAGCTATGCGCCGCACCTCACCGCGGAGACCGCGGAGGGCCGCGCCGCCCAGCTCGTCCAGCTGCTGTCCGCCGACGGTTACGCCGCCTCCGTGCGACCCGTCCCGGCGCCGCTGAGCGGTCCCACCGCCGGCACGGTCGCCCGTGCGGTGCAGCTCTGCCAGGGGCACTGCCCGGTCCAGCACGTGGCCGAGGAGTTCCCCGAGCTGTGCGAGCAGGAGGCCCGCGCGTTCAGCGAGCTGCTGGGCTCGCACGTCCAACGCCTCGCGACCATCGCGGGCGGTGCGCACGCGTGCACGACGAACATCCCCGTGAACCTGCCTGTGAACATCCCCCTGAACCACCCCGCGAAGACCCCCACCGAAGGAAAGTGATGAGCGCAGAAACGCAAGCGCCAGAGCAGCGCTCCGACGATGAGATCATCGCCAGCATCGGCTCTTACGAGTACGGCTGGCACGACAGCGATGCCGCGGGTATGTCCGCGCAGCGAGGCCTGAGCGAAGAGGTGGTTCGCAATATCTCGGCTCTGAAGAACGAGCCCGAGTGGATGCTGAACCAGCGGCTCAAGGCCCTGCGCCTCTTCGGCAAGAAGCCCATGCCGAGCTGGGGCTCCGACCTGTCGGGCATCCACTTCGACAAGATCAAGTACTTCGTGCGCTCCACGGAGAAGCAGGCCACCTCCTGGGAGGACCTGCCCGACGACATCAAGAACACGTACGACAAGCTCGGCATCCCCGAGGCGGAGAAGCAGCGCCTCGTCGCGGGCGTCGCGGCCCAGTACGAGTCCGAGGTCGTCTACCACCAGATCCGTGAGGACCTGGAGGAGCAGGGTGTCATCTTCGTTGACACCGACACGGGCCTGCGCGACTACCCGGAGCTCTTCCAGGAGTACTTCGGCACGGTCATCCCCGCCGGTGACAACAAGTTCTCCGCGCTGAACTCCGCCGTGTGGTCGGGCGGCTCGTTCGTCTACGTGCCGCCGGGCGTGCACGTGGAGATCCCGCTCCAGGCCTACTTCCGGATCAACACCGAGAACATGGGCCAGTTCGAGCGCACGCTGATCATCGCCGACGAGGGCTCGTACGTGCACTACGTCGAGGGCTGCACGGCGCCGATCTACACCTCCGACTCCCTGCACTCGGCAGTCGTCGAGATCATCGTGAAGAAGAACGCCCGCGTGCGCTACACGACGATCCAGAACTGGTCGAACAACGTGTACAACCTGGTCACCAAGCGCGCCACGGCCGCTGAGGGCGCCCAGATGGAGTGGGTCGACGGCAACATCGGCTCGAAGGTCACCATGAAGTACCCGGCGATCTACCTGCTGGGCGAGCACGCCCGCGGCGAGACGCTGTCCATCGCCTTCGCCGGCGAGGGCCAGCACCAGGACGCCGGCGCCAAGATGGTCCACGCCGCGCCGAACACGGTGTCGTCGATCGTCAGCAAGTCCGTGGCGCGCGGCGGCGGCCGCACGTCCTACCGCGGTCTGGTGCAGGTGCTCGAGGGCGCCAAGCACTCCGCGTCCACCGTCCTCTGCGACGCGCTGCTGGTCGACCAGATCTCCCGCAGCGACACCTACCCCTACGTCGACGTCCGCGAGGACGACGTCTCCATGGGTCACGAGGCCACGGTCTCGCGGGTGAGCGAGGACCAGCTGTTCTACCTCATGTCCCGGGGTATGGAAGAGACCGAGGCCATGGCCATGATCGTGCGCGGGTTCGTCGAGCCCATCGCACGCGAGCTGCCCATGGAGTACGCACTCGAGCTCAACCGCCTCATCGAGCTGCAGATGGAAGGGTCCGTCGGCTGACATGACTCTCACTACCGATCACACACGCGCTGTTGCCGACGGCGCCCACACGCACGGCGCCGTCAAGCCCCAGGGCTCACGAGCCGAGCGCCTCACGTCCTTCGACCTGGCGGACATCCCGGTCCCCAACGGCCGCGAGGAGGAGTGGCGCTTCTCCCCGGCGGACCGCCTCCAGCCGCTGTTCCAGGCCGAGCTCGGCGCCTCGGGCGTCACGGTCCAGGTCACGGCGGCCCCCGAGGTCACCGTGGAGACCGTCGGCCGGGACGACGCCCGTCTCGGCACCGCCGGCAAGCCCGGCGACCGCACGGCGGTCACCGCGTGGAACGCCTTCGAGCAGGCCACGATCGTGACGATCCCCAAGGAGGCCGTGGCCTCCGACGTCACCTCCGTGCGCCTCACCGGCGTCTCGAAGGACGCGACGGCGGCCCACGTGCTGGTCCGCGCCGAGCGGCACTCCGAGGCAGTCGTGGTCCTGGACCACGACGGCAGCGGCACGCTCGCCGAGACGGTCGAGATCGTCGTCGAGGACGGTGCGCAGCTCACCGTCGTCAGCGTCCAGGACTGGGCCGACGGCGCCGTGCACGCCTCCTCGCACCGGGCACGCCTGGGCCGCGACGCGAAGCTCAAGCACGTCGTCGTGACGTTCGGCGGCGACGTCGTGCGCGTCACGCCGGACGCCGAGTTCACCGCCCCCGGTGGTGAGGTCGAGATGGTGGGCCTCTACTTCGCGGACACGAACCAGCACCAGGAGCACCGCCTCTTCGTGGACCACGCGGTACCGGACTGCAAGTCCCGCGTGACCTACAAGGGCGCCCTGCAGGGTTCCGGCGCGCACACCGTCTGGGTGGGCGACGTCCTGATCCGGGCAGCTGCCGAGAACACCGACACCTACGAGCTCAACCGCAACCTCGTCCTCTCGGACGGCGCGCGCGCGGACTCGGTGCCGAACCTCGAGATCGAGACCGGCGAGATCGCCGGCGCCGGCCACGCCAGCGCCACCGGCCGGTTCGACGACGAGCAGCTCTTCTACCTCCAGGCTCGCGGCATCCCCGAGACCGAGGCGCGCAAGCTCGTCGTGCGCGGCTTCTTCGCGGAGCTCATCCACGAGATCGGCATCCCGTCGGTCGAGGAGCGCCTGCTCGCCTCCATCGAGGCCGAGCTGGAGAAGTCGATGAGCGTGATCACCGGAGCACCGACCGCATGACCGCGCAGCTGGCCTGTATGACCGACGACCTGGGACCGGAGGAGGCGATGCTCGTGGAGCTCGACGGCGCCGACGGCGCCCCGGTGCCCGTGACCGTCGCCCGTGACGCGGACGGCAACTTCCACGCCATCTCCGACATCTGCTCCCACGGTGCGGTCTCGCTGTCCGACGGCGAGGTGGAGGGCTGCCTGGTCGAGTGCTGGCTGCACGGCTCCCAGTTCGACCTGCGGACCGGTCAGCCGATCCAGCTTCCGGCTGTGCGCCCCGTGCCCGTCTACCCGGTAACCGTCGACGGCGACAAGGTGCTCGTCGACATCGACGCCACCGTGCCCGTTTCCTGAATCTTCTGACTTCGCAAGCAACCCTGGAGTAATCGATATGCCCACCCTCGAGATCCGCGACCTGCACGTCAGCGTCGAGACCAAGGAAGGCCCCAAGCCGATCCTGCACGGTGTCGACCTGACCATCGCCAGCGGTGAGACCCACGCCATCATGGGCCCCAACGGCTCGGGCAAGTCCACCCTCGCCTCCGCGCTCGCCGGCCACCCCAAGTACACGGTCACCTCGGGTACCGCCACGCTCGACGGCGAGGACCTCCTGGCGATGAAGGTCGACGAGCGCGCTCGCGCCGGTCTCTTCCTCGCCATGCAGTACCCGGTCGAGGTCGCCGGAGTGTCGGTCGCGAACTTCCTGCGGACCGCCAAGACCGCCATCTCCGGCGAGGCCCCCGCCCTGCGTACGTGGGGCAAGGAGGTCCGGGGCGCGATGGAGAACCTGCGCATGGACCCGGCCTTCGCCGAGCGTTCCGTGAACGAGGGCTTCTCCGGTGGTGAGAAGAAGCGCCACGAGATCCTGCAGATGGAGCTCTTCAAGCCCCGCTTCGCGGTCCTCGACGAGACCGACTCCGGCCTCGACGTCGACGCGCTGCGCATCGTGTCCGAGGGCGTGAACCGCGCCAAGGAGCAGACCGACATCGGCATCCTGCTCATCACGCACTACACGCGGATCCTGCGCTACATCAAGCCCGACTTCGTGCACGTCTTCGTCGACGGCAAGATCGCCGAGGAGGGCGGCTCCGAGCTGGCCGACCGCCTCGAGGAAGAGGGCTACGACCGGTACCTCGTCAACAACAAGACGGTCTCGGCCTGATCCACCGCTGACGCTCTGCTGATTAGCTGCAAGGGGAAGACCATGACCACCACCGCCACCGTGCGACCGGGCAACCAGGAACCGCAGGCCGCCGCCGTCGCGGGCGCCGGGCCCGTCGAGACGCAGCTCTCGACGACCGAGCTCGCCGCCGTCCGCGCGGACTTCCCGCTGCTCGAGCGCACGGTGCGGGGCGGTCAGACCCTGGTGTACCTGGACTCTGCCGCGACCTCCCAGAAGCCGCAGGTGGTGCTCGACACCGAGGTGGACTTCTACGAGCAGCGCAACGCCGCGGTCCACCGCGGCGCGCACCAGCTCGCCGAGGAGGCCACCGAGGCGTTCGAGCAGGCGAGGGCGGCCGTGGCGGCGTTCGTCGGAGCCTCCGATGGCGAGATCGTCTGGCAGCCGGGTGCGACCGCCGCGATCAACGTGGTGGCCTACGCCTTCTCCAACGCGTCCCTGGGTCGCGGCGGTGAGGCGGCCGAGCGGTTCCGGCTCGCGCCGGGCGACGAGATAGTGGTCACCGAGGCCGAGCACCACGCGAACCTCGTGCCGTGGCAGGAGCTGTGCGCCCGCACGGGCGCCGTCCTGCGCTGGATCCCGGTGGGCGACGACGGCAGGCTCGACCTGTCGAACCTCGACGCGGTCGTCACCGAGCGGACCAAGGTGCTGGCCTTCGGGCACGTGTCGAACGTGACCGGGGCGGTCGCGCCGGTCGCCACGCTCGTCGCGGCGGCGCAGCGGGTCGGCGCCCTCACGGTGCTCGACGCCTGCCAGTCCGTGCCGAACATGCCGGTGGACTTCCACGAGCTCGGCGTCGACTTCGCCGCGTTCAGCGGGCACAAGATGCTCGGCCCGACCGGCGTCGGCGCACTGTATGGGCGGCGCGAGCTGCTCGAGGCCATGCCGCCCACCGTCACCGGCGGGTCCATGGTCGAGGTCGTGACCATGGAGAGCACCACGTACGCGCCGCCCCCGCAGCGCTTCGAGGCGGGCACCCAGATGGTCGCCCAGGCGGTCGGCATGGGGTGCGCGGCGCAGTACCTCGACGAGCTCGGCATGGCGGGCGTCGCCCGGCACGAGACCGAGCTGGCCGCCGAGATGCTGAAGATCGCCGACATCCCGGGCGTCCGGGTCATCGGGCCGCTCGATACGGCCGATCGTCTGGCTGTCGTCTCGTTCGTGGTCGACGGCGTGCACGCGCACGACGTCGGACAGGTGCTGGACGACAAGGGCATCGCCGTCCGCGTGGGGCACCACTGCGCGCAGCCGCTGCACCGCCGGTTCGGGGTCGCGGCGACGGCCCGCGCGTCGGCGTCGGTCTACACGACCGTCGAAGAGGTAGTGGCGTTCCGGGAAGCGTTGGCGGGGGTCCGCGCGTTCTTCGGAGCAGAATGAGAACTTCAGCACCGAGAGAGGCAGCGTCGTGAGCACGCTCGAGCAGATGTACCAGCAGGTGATCCTGGACCACGCGAAGCGTCCGGTGGGCCACGGCCTCGTCGACTTCACGGCGGGCCACGGACACCTCGCGGGGGAGTCGCACCAGGTGAACCCCACGTGCGGCGACGAGGTGATCCTCCGGGTCGACGTCACGCCCGAGGGCACGGTGGCAGGCGTCTCCTGGGAGGGGCAGGGATGCTCCATCTCCCAGGCGTCGGTGTCGGTCATGACGTCGCTGGTCAAGGATGCGCCCCTGGCCGAGGTGGCCCGGCTCGACGCCCTGTTCCACGACCTGATGTCGTCCCGCGGCAAGGGCCTGGACGACGACGCCGCGGAGGACGCCCTCGGGGACGCGACGGCGTTCACCGGTGTGTCGCAGTACCCCGCGCGAATCAAGTGCGCGCTGCTCGGCTGGGCGGCGCTCAAGGACTCGCTGGCGCGCAGTGGCGCGCTGGCAACGAGCTGAGGAGAGACCGATGACTGAGGCGAGTACCGAGGTCGGGCAGGAAGCCCCGGCCGCTCCCGCTGAGGGAGTGGGCCCGTCGCCCACCACTGCGGTGGACGTCGAGGAAGCGATGCGCGACGTGATCGACCCCGAGCTGGGGATCAACGTCGTCGACCTGGGCCTGGTGTACGGCATCCAGGTGGACCAGAACAACCACACGACCATCGACATGACGCTCACGTCGGCGGCCTGCCCGCTGACGGACGTGATCGAGGACCAGACCGCGCAGGCGCTCGAGGGCATCGTCGACGGGTTCCGAGTGAACTGGGTCTGGATGCCGCCGTGGGGTCCGGAGAAGATCACGGACGACGGCAAGGAGCAGCTGCGGATGTTGGGCTTCAACGTCTGAGGATCGAGGAGGTCGGGCGGCAGTTCCCTGAACTCGGGAAGTGCCGTCTGACCTGCTGATTCTCTTTCGGTCCGGTGGGACGGAAGTGGACAGGGATGGCCCCGTGAGGCCACCTGAAGTCCCACGGGTTCCGGGATGAGTCCGCAGGTGGCGGGCGATCCTCGGGGTGTGTGGGGTGTGACACGCAGCAGACCTTCCCGTCGCATCTTCGGTCTCCTGGAGGAGCGCACGAGCGCGGTGACCGGCAAGGTCGAACACGACGACGAGGTGCCGGCCCACGGCCACCTGAGTGCCTCGGATCGCTCGGACGTGCCGGGCGGGCACGCGCCCTCGTTCCCGGGACTCCGACTCTGCCCGGCGCGGGCCGGTCTCGCGAGGTCGTGGACCGAGGAAGCAGCCGTGCAAACCAGCACAGATGCGACTCGGAGCATGCCATGTCACCGTGTTTTGACTGCCATACCCGTACTGAGGAGGACAGCGTGAACCGCACCCCCATCGCGAGCCGGCAGCACGTCCCCGTCGCCCGCCGTCTGGCTTCCCTTGCCCTTGCCACCGGCCTCACCCTTGGCCTGGGTGGCACGCTCGCCGCGTGCTCGGACCAGGACATCGATGACACCGCCGACCAGATCAAGGACGTCTCGGGCGAGGCGCGGGGCGTCGTCGACCAGGCGAGGCAGTCGATCGACGACGCTTACGCGACGTTCGAGAACCTCGATGCCGAGGCGAGGGCCGAGGCCGAGGAGGCAGTGGCCGAGGCCGACCAGGCGATCGACGACGCGCAGGCCGCATTGGAGCAGGCCGAGCAGGACGCGTCCGCGGAAGGCCAGCAGGCCGTTGCCGACGCGGAGCAGCAGGTGGACCAGGCCACGGCGCAGCTCGAGCAGGCCGAGGAGGCGGTGAGCGGTGATGCCGCAGCCGCCCTGGACAGCATCGGAGAGAACCTCTCGGTGCTCGGCGCCGACCTGCGCGACGCCCAGGACTGACCCCTTCTGTCTAGGCGGTTGGCTGGCTTGAGCGGTCGCCTAGGGTGGCGTCACCGTGACCCGGACTGGGGCTTGTCGTTGGGCGAGGTCGTAGTTGTCGGTGACGAGGTCCTCGATCGCAACACATACATCATATGTGTTACTACGCTCGCCGCGAGTCGGGCTGTCCAGCCGTCGAGTGGAGAGCAATGGCGCGGACGCTGAGTCACGACCGCGTGCTGCGGGCCTGTGCAGGACGCTCGGCTGGGAAACTCCAGCCGAGCGCCAAGTTGCGTTTCTCGCCATACGTCAGTGACCGTGTTGCGGCGGGGTGTTCGCTGGTGGCATTCCGATGGTCGGGGGACCGGCGGTCAGCGTCCCATCCACCCACCGTCGACAGCGAGTACCTGCCCGTGCACGTAGCCGGCGGCGGCCGAGGCGAGAAACACCACGACGTTCCCGATGTCCGCCGGTGTGCCCCATCGTCCGGCGGGGATCCGGACCGAGAGCTGCTCGAGCCGCACCGGGTCCGCGAGCAGGGCCTCGTTCATCTCGGTGGCCATGTAGCCCGGTGCCACCGCGTTGACGCGCACCCCTTGCCCGGCCCACTCGTTGGCCAGGGCCTTGGTCAGCTGCGCCACCGCACCCTTCGACGCGGCGTAGGCGGGGACGTTCAGGCCGCCCTGGAAGCTGAGCAGCGAGGCGAGGTTGACGATCGCGCCGTCCCCGCGTTCCAGCATCGGGCGTCCGAACCGCTGCGCGAGCTGGAACACCGCGCGCAGGTTGACGTCGAGCACCCGGTCGAACGCGTCGAGCGGGAACTCGGCTGCGGGAAACCGGTCCTGCACGCCGGCGTTGTTGACCAGCACGTCGACCTGGTGGCGGGCCAGCACGTCGTCGGCCGCCTCGTCGACGGCCTCGCGGTCGGCCAGGTCGACGGACACCAGCTCGATCGTGCGTCCCAGCGCGTCGGCCGTCTCCGCCAGCTCCTGCGGCAGGTCGCGGCGGGCCAGCACGACGACATCCGCCCCGGCCTCCAGGAGCGCGGTGGTGATGCCCGCGCCGAGGCCGCGTCCGCCGCCTGTCACGACGGCGGTCCTCCCTGCCAACGAGAACGGTGCCGCGCCGCTCATCGTGCACCGCCCGAACGCACCAGCACCTTGAGGTTGTCCTGTCCTGCCGCTGCGGACTCGAACGCCGCGGCCACATCCTCCAGTGCGAACTCGGCGACGGGGAGCCGCTCGAGCCCGAGCTCTCCGGACGCGACCAGGCGCACCGCCTGTGCGACGTCCTCGTGGGTGTACACGCGCACCCCCACGAGCGTCTGCTCCTTGAAGCAGATCGCCTGCAGGTCGACGGGGGCGGGCTGCTTGTGCACGCCCACGATCACGATGCTGCCCAGCACGCGGGACACGCCGGGCAGCTGAGCGGCCACCGCAGGGTGCCCCGCGGTGTCGAACGTGACGTCGGCGCCCTCGCCGGCAGTCAGGGAGGCGAGGTGGGCGGCGGCGTCCACGCCGTCCGGCACCACGTCGAGGCCCAGCCCGGCGATGACCTCCCGCCGCCAGGTGCGCGGCTCGCCGACGACCACGCGCCCGGCGCCGGCGTGCGCTGCGACGAGCGCGGTCAGCACCCCGATCGGGCCGCCGCCGAGCACCGCTACCGTGTCACCCGTCCGCAGGCCCGAGCGGGCGACGGCGTGCACCGCCACGGCCAGCGGCTCGACCAGCGCGGCCAGCCGCGCCGGCACGCCGACCGGGACGACGTGCAGCACCGAGGCCGGCAGCGCCACGTACCCGGCCAGGGAGCCGGGTGCGTCGATGCCGTACAGCTTGAGGTCGCGGCACACGTGCGTGCTGCCCGAGCGGCACGCCAGGCAGTGTCCGCAGGAGATGAGGGGCTCGGCCACCACCCGCTCGCCGACGGCGAGCCCCGTGGTCCCGCCGTCGGCGACCACGCCCACGATCTCGTGTCCTGGCACGATCCCTGCCTGCGCGCGCGGGTGGCTGCCGTGCAGGATCGACAGGTCGGTGCCGCAGATGCCCGTGTACTCGACCTCGACCAGCGCCCACCCGGCGGGCACCTCGGGTACGGGGACCTGCTCGACCGTGATCGTGTCCGGTCCCTGCCATACCGCTGCCTGCATAGTCGTCGTCATCGGGTCTCCTCCGTCACCACGTTCCGGGGCACCCGCCCAGCGATCGCCTCTACCGCGTTCTCGACGGTGCGGCGCTTGAGCTCGGTGTAGGACTCCTCCGTGTACCAGGCCAGGTGGGGCGTGAGCGTCACGTTCTCGAGCCGGGTCAGCGGATGCCCCACCGGCACGGGCTCCTCCTCGTGGACGTCGATCCCGGCCGCCCGCAGGCGGCCCTCGCCCAGTGCGGCGACGAGGGCGTCGGTGTCGACGACGCCGCCACGGCTGGTGTTGACCAGGACCGCCGTGGGCTTCATCAGAGCCAGCTCCCGGCGCCCGACCAGGTGGTGGGTCGCCACCGTCAACGGGGTGTGCAGCGACACGACGTCGGCCCGGCGCAGCACCTCGTCGAGAGGCGCCACGGGCACACCGTGCAGCTCGCCGTCGGCGTCGGGCGCGAGCACGTCGAACCCGAGCACCTCATATCCCAGCCCGCGTGCCTTGAGTGCCGTCGCGTGCCCGATGCGGCCCACGCCGACGACACCGAACACCGATCCGCGGACCTGGCCCACCGGCCGCACCGCCTGAAGGTCGAACCGCCCCGCCCGGACCCCGCGGTCCAGCCGGGCGACGCCCCGCGATGCGGTCAGCGCCAGCGTGATCGCGTGGTCGGAGACGGCCTCCGTGCCGTAGTCGGGCACGTTGCACACGGTGACGCCCCGTGCGGCGGCCGCAGCGACATCGACCGAGTCGACTCCCACCCCGTACCGGGAGACCACCTGGAGCCCCGGCAGGGCGTCCAGCACCGCAGCGCTGATCTCGGCGTACTGCACCACCAGGCCGGCGGCACCGGCGGCCGCGGCGACGAGCTCCTCAGCCGTGCGCGCCTGCGCCAGCCGCAGCTCCACCCCGGCCTGCCGTGCGACGGCGATCTCCGCGTCGAAGGTGTCGTGGTCGCACTCGGTGATCAGCACCACCGGCGCGCCCGGTGTCCCCGGCACGAGCACCTCCACGCCTGCCGGCGTCTGCGGCCGTGCGCTCGTGCGCGACACGGAGCCGGCTCCAGGCAGGGGGTGATCCGCGTTCTCGACGCGGGGATGTTCAGTTCTGGGCACTGGTGCCTCCTGGGCGGTCGGGGTGGCGCAGCGGTGCGCTACATCCGAAGGGTAACGGGACTTGGAGGAAACGTCACATGTATGATCTACTTCAACGAGGCGCCGCCAGTGCGGTGCTGAGTGTTTCTCCGAGGAAGAAGGAACAGAGCCATGACTACACCGCACACTCGCGCGCGGTCGACGAGGATCCCCTCGAGGTCGGTCGCGCTGGCCACGGTGCTCGGCGCATCGATGCTCGCCCTCGCTGCCTGCACACCGGGTGCTTCGACGGCCGAGGAGCCGGACTCGAAGTACGGGTTCCCGATCGTCGAGCAGGAGGCCGACGCCCCCATCACCGTCTGGGTCGACGCCTCACGGCAGCCGGCCGCTGACGCCTTCAAGAAGGCCTATCCCGAGATCCCGATCACGGTGGAGACCTACGACGGCGGGGCTGACGGCTCGGGCTCGTTCCAGACCAAGGTCCAGGCCTTCAACCAGGCCGGGAGCGGTTGGCCCGACGTCGTGTTCTCGACGCAGAACAACGACGCGGCCTGGGCCAGCCAGGGGGACGAGCCCTTTGCCGCGCCGCTCAACAAGGGCTACTTCGAGCAGTCGTTCCTGGACGGGTTCACCGAGGGAGCCCTCGCGCCGCTCACCGTGGACGACACCGTCTACGGCCTGCGCAACGACCTCGCACCGACCGTCACGTGGTACGACCAGAGCCTCATGGACGAGTTCGGCTACACGGTGCCCACGACGTGGGAGGAGTACCAGGAGCTGGGTGAGAAGGTCGCGGACGAGCACCCCGGGTACATCATCGGTGGTGTCGGTGACGCGTTCGCCGAGGAGATCTACTTCTGGGGCGCGAAGGCTCCGGTGAACACCGTGGTGGACGCCAACACCCTCAGCTCCGACACGTCCGACCCGTACGCGCAGGACATGGCGGCGATCATCGACGACCTGCTCGATGCGGGCGTCCTCGCGCAGGAGAACGTCTTCAGCCCGGAGTTCGTGCAGAAGTACACCGGCAAGGTCCTGATGCTCCCCGGACCCGTCTGGTACTCGGGCGCGCTCTTCAGCAACCCGGACTCCCTCAATGCCAAGCCTGGAACGATCGCCGCGGGGCTGCCTCTCGCGTGGGAGGGTGAGGACGCGGTCGCCGGCAACGTCGGCGGCGGGACGTGGTTCATCTCGCAGCACTCCGCGAACCTGGAGGCCGCCAAGAAGTTCCTCGAGTTCGTCACGAGCGACGAGCGCTACCAGGTGGACATGGCGTCCGGGCTGCCGGCGTACCAGGCCGCGGGCGACAAGTGGCTCGCCAAGCAGGCCGAGGCTGGCTTCTTCGCCGGCGACTTCGCGGAGAACGTCTCGACCGCGTCGACCCAGGTCTGGGACGGCTGGGGCTACCCGCGATTCAGCCAGGAGGCGGTCTGGGCCAAGACGGTCACGCCGAAGCTGGCGGCCGGTGAGAGCCTCGTCGACCTTCTGCCGGAGTGGGAGAAGGCCATCGAGAACGAGGCCCAGGTGAACGGGTACGCGATCAAGTGACCACGTCATCAGCTCAGCAGTCGCTGACCGACGCTGCCGCCGGCTCCCCACGCGAGAGCCAGCGGCGGCGCCCGGCGAGCAACCGGCGCACCGTCACTGGACGGTGGTCGCGGGTCAGCTACTTCTTCGTCTTCGGCTACACCCTGCTCGCGCTCGCGTTCGGAGTGCTGCCCACGCTGTACGCCGTGTTCATCGCGTTCCTGGACGGTGACGGGCGGTTCGCCGGGATCGCGAACTTCACGCGGGTGGTGGGCGACTTCAGGTTCTGGCCCGCAGTCCTTCACGTGGGCGCCTTCCTGCTGGTCTGGCTGGTCGCCCTGCTGGTGCTCGTCACGCTCCTGGCGCTGCTGGTCCACGGCATCGGGCGGCGCTGGCTGAGCTCAAGCATCCGGTTCGTCTACTACATCCCGGGGGCGCTGGCCGGAGCGTCGTCGGTGGTGCTGTGGTTGTTCGTGCTCAACCCCTCCGTGAGCCCGGTATCGGCCGTGCTGCGCGCCTTCGGGTTCGAGACGTTCGTCCAGACGGTCTCGCCGGGCAACCTGCCGGTCGTCTTCGCGATCATCGCGTTCTGGACAGGGGCCGGCGGTTGGATCGTCGTCATGTACGGCGCGCTCAACAGCATCCCGAACGAGGTGCTGGAGGCCGCGCGCATGGACGGGGCAGGTGTGGTGCGCACCGCACTGCACATCCAGCTGCCGATGCTGCGCAAGTGGATCTCCTACATGGCCGTCATGTCCCTGGCGGGTGGTGCGCAGCTGTTCGTGGAGCCGCGGGTGCTCTCCCAGGCCAGCCACGCGGTCGTGCCCTCGGACTGGTCGCTGAACCAGCTCACCTACCTGTACGCGTTCAAGCAGCAAGATCTCAACGGCTCGTCAGCCATCGCCGTCATCCTGCTCGTGGTGTCGCTCGGCCTGAGCACGTTCTTCGTCATCCGAGGAGGCCTCTTTGAGCGCGATTAGCACAGGCACGCGACCCCGCCACGATCTCAGTCCGAGGGACTGGCTCGGACGCGCGTTCGCCGTCGTCGTCACGGTCTTCTTCCTCCTCTTCTTCGTCGTGCCCATGGTGTGGCTGCTGATCGCCTCCGGGAAGTCGCCGCACGACCTGATCACCACAGGGCCGTTCGTGCCGGGAACCCTCGGGGACCTCGCCGCCAACTGGAACGCGCTGGTCCACTTCCAGGACGGCATCATCCTGCGCTGGCTCGGGAACTCCGCGTACTACTCGCTGGCCGCCCTCGCGATCACCCTGGTGACGACGATCCCGGCCGGCTACGCCCTCGCCCTCGGTGACTTCCGCGGACGGAAGGTGCTCCTGACGACGACCCTGGTCGTGATGCTGATCCCGAACACCGCGCTGGTGCTCCCGATCTTCCTCGAGCTCTCTGCCGTCAACCTGATCGGGACTCCTCTCGCCGCGATCCTGCCCTTCTCGTTCTATCCGTTCGGGGTGTACCTGACGTACATCTACTTCTCCACGAGCGTCCCTCGCGACCTGCTCGACGCCGCGCGGATCGACGGCTGCGGGGAGGTCGCCGTGTTCCGCAGGATCGCGATGCCGCTGGCGCTCCCGGTGATCGCGCTGGTGGGGTTCTTCAGCTTCGTGGCCAACTGGAACAACTTCTTCCTGCCGTTCCTGACGGTGCCCGGACCGGCGGCACCCATCCAGGTCGGCCTCACCGAGATGCTCAGCAACGTGCCGGCCTTCAACCCGACGTCGGCCGGGATGAGCACGATCGAGCTGCCGGTGCTGGCGGTGGCGACCCTGGTCTCGGTCACCCCGGTGCTGCTGATCTTCCTGTTCTCCCAGCGGTTCCTCGTCGCGGGCCTGACGGCCGGCGGGACAAAGGAGTAGGTGTTGGCACCTGGCACGAGACAGACCCTGGACGCCCACCTCCACGTGTGGGAGCGCGCGAAGCACCCGCAGCCCTGGATCGACCCCGAGACGATGGCAGGCATCGACAAGGACTTCCCGCCGGCGTCGGCGGTGGACGAGCTGGGCCGCAACGGTGTCGGTGGCTGCATCGTGGTCCAGGCCGTCAACGAGATCGAGGAGACGGCCGACCTCCTTGCCGACGTCCGTGAGCTGGGCGCCGTCGCCGGCGTGGTCGGTTGGGTCGACCTCACCGGTGACGTGCCCGCGCAGGTTGCCACGCTCCGGGCGGGGCCCGGGGGCGACAAGCTCGTCGGGATCCGGCACGTCACGTTCGAGGAGGACGACGAGCGTTGGCTCTCACGCGACGACGTCGGGCGCGGGCTCGAGGCGCTGGCTCCGCTCGGGCTCACGTTCGACATCCTCGTGGGACACCGTCAGCTGGCGCAGGCCGCCGACGTCGTGCGCGACCATCCGCGGACGACGTTCGTCCTGGACCACTTGGGGAAGGTGCCGCTGCGGAGCACGGAGCTCGTCGACTGGGCCCACGACCTCGCCCTGGTCGCGGAGCGGCCGAACGTCGTCGCCAAGGTGTCAGGACTGGTGACGGAGGACGATCCCGGCCGATGGACCGCAGCACGACTGCGCCCGGTCATCGACCACGCGCTGCGCACGTTCGGTCCCGGCCGCCTGCTGTTCGGCTCGGACTGGCCGCTCGCGGAGCTCGAAGGGGGCTACGGGGCGTGGCTGCAGGCCTACCTGGACCTCACCGACCACCTCTCGGCGACCGACAAGGCGGCCATCGACGGGCAGAACACCGCCCGGATCTACGGGATCTCGCGATGACCCCCCTGCCATCGCGCCCGATCGGGGCCACGGGGCTGCGGCTGACCGAGCTCGGGTTCGGGGCCGCGACGCTCGGCAACCTCGGCCGCGCCATGACGGACGAGGACGCGACGGCGACGGTCGACCGTGCGTGGGAGCGCGGCATCCGGTACTTCGACACGGCGCCGCACTACGGTCTCGGGCTGTCGGAACGCCGGCTGGGAGCGGCGCTGAAGGGTCGTCCCCGTGCGGAGTTCGTCGTCTCGACGAAGGTGGGGCGGCGGCTCGAGCCGAACCCCAGCCCGACCCCCCTGGACGACGACGGCTTCCTCGTCCCCGGCGACGTGCACCGCGTGTGGGACTTCAGCCGCGACGGCGTGCGGCGGTCGATCGACGCCTCCCTGGAGCGTCTCGGGCTGGACCACATCGACATCGCCTACGCCCACGACCCGGACCAGCACGCGCCGGAGTCGGGCCGCCAGGCCCTCGAGGCCCTCGCCGATCTGCGTGCGGAGGGAGTCGTGCGCGCTGTCGGCGTGGGGACCAACGCTCCGCACAAGGTGCCGGGGCTGTTCACGCCCGGGCTCGCCGACGTCGTGATGGTGGCGGGGCGGTACACGCTCCTCGAGCAGAGCGGGCTGCAGTCGGCGCTCGAGCCCGCTCAGGCGGGGGGCATCGCCGTGGTCGTCGCCGCCGTGTTCAACTCGGGTCTGCTCAGCAGGCCCTGGCCCCCCGACGACGCCAGGTACGAGTACGGGCCGGCGCCGGCGGACATGCTCGCACGCGCGCGCCGGCTCGCCGAGGTGTGCGAACGGCACGGGACGACGTTGCCCGCCGCCGCCGTCGAGCTGCCGCTGCTGCACCCCGCCGTCGCGGCGGTGGCGCTCGGTGCGCGCGACGCCGCACAGCTCGACGTGAACCTCGACAGGCACGACAAGGGTGTGCCGGCCGAGCTCTGGTCGGAGCTGACGGAGTCGGGCCTGCTGGACCCCGGAGCCGTAGAACTTCGCTGATGAGGCGCTGAGGAAGGCGCCTGGCGGGGATGACGAAGGCCCCCGGATGCCGGATGGTGCGAGGCGCACCACCCGGCATCCGGGGGCCTTGTCGGCTCACTTGCCGGCTCAGCGACCCTCGGACGACAGACGGCCCGTGGCTTCCTCCGCGACGAGCCGCAGACCGGCGCGTGCCGGGCGGACGTGCGGCCCGGCCGCCCGGGACCATCCCGCACGGCCATGCGCCTCGGTGATGGCGTGCTCGTCGATCGAGAGGCCGTTGCCCGGCTCGTCGCCGAGGACGACGCCGCCGTCGGCCACCTGGTGGTCGGTGTGCAGGCCCACGGGGTCGGTCAGGCTCTGCACCTCGAGTGCCAGATGGTTGGGGACGGCAGCGGCCGCGTGCCACACCGGGCTGGCGAGCGAGCCGACGGGGCTGACGGGCAGGTCGTGCGCATGGGCGACGAACGCGACGCGGAGGAAGTGCGTCACGCCCCACATGCTGCCCACCTGCACGATGTCGACCGCGCCGGCGTCCAGCAGGGGCCGCAGCTGCTCGAGGCCCGTCAGGTTCTCACCGGTCGCGACGGCCGCGCGGACCGAGCGCGTCAGCATCGCCATCCCTTCGGCGTCCCAGCGGCGCAGCGGCTCCTCGACCCACGTCAGGTCGAACTCGCGCTCCAGCTCGCTGATGTGACGGACGGCCTGCTTGCGGCTCCACGACTCGTTCGCGTCGAGCATGAGCGCCGGTCGCGACGCGTTCTGCCGGAAGAGGTCCCGGGCCAGGCGGAGCCGCGCGGCGTCCCGGTCGAGGTCGAGGCCGCCCTTGAGCTTGACGCTGGTGAAGCCCCGGTCGACCCAGCCCTGGAGCAGCGCCCCGAGGTCCTCATCCGGCACGGCGACCTCGAGGGCCGAGGCGTAGGCGGGGACGAAGCGGTCGGCGGCACCGAGCGTGCGCCAGAGCGGCTCCTCGGCCATCTTGGCCTTCAGGTCCCACAGCGCCATGTCGAACGCCCCGACGCCGCCGAAGGTGGCGCCCGCGTGCCCGCTCTTGAAGACGTGCGCCAGCATGCGGTCGTGGAGGGTAGAGGTCGCCCGCGGGTCCTGGCCCTCGAGTGCAGGGAAGAGGCGGTCCAGGTCCGCGTGCGATCCCACGCCGACACCCTCCAGCCCACCATCGGTCTCGATCACGACCAGGGGGACCTCGGTGATCCCGTCGTCGATGAAACCGTTGACGTCCCCCACCGGGCGCCCCCAGTCCTGGACAGTCGTGAGCGTGCGGAAGCCAGTGATCTTCATAGTTGCTGTCCTTCGGCGCGGGCCCGTCATCGGGTGGCGGCGCCCCCATGGCGCCCTAAACAGCATACATCACACGTCTGCTGGCTAGCGTCTCTTCGTTATAGTTCACGCATGACGGAACGCGATGGCGCTGACGACCAGATGACCGGAGCGCTCTCGCTGCCCCTGCGCGCGCCGGCCAAGCGGCTGGGGGTCGTGGTGGTCGAGGCGCTCGTGGACCTGATCGTGTCCGGCGAGCTGGAGCCCGGGGACACCCTCCCGCCTGAGCAGCCGCTCGGACAGCAGTTCGGCGTCAGCCGGACCGTCCTGCGCGAGTCGATCAAGAAGCTCGAGGAAAAAGGCCTGGTGACCGTGAGCCAGGGACGTGGCACGGTCGTCCAGCCCACCAGGTCCTGGAGCATGCTCGACCGTGTGGTGCTCGAGGCGCTGATCGCCCACGATCGTTCGCTGGGGGTCCTCGACGAGATCACGGTGGTCAGGGCGCAGCTGGAGTCGGCGATGGCGCGGGAGACGGCGGCTACACGCTCGCACGCCGAGCTGGAGGCGCTGCGCGCCACCCTGGAGGAGATGCGGGCGTCCCTCGACGACGTCCCGCGCTTCCTGGCGGCCGACGTCGCCTTCCACGAGACCGTGATGGCGATGTCTCACAACCGTCTGGCGGAGAGCATCGCGCGGTCGCTGTTCGAGCGGGCGCGGGAGAGCAGCCGGTACTCCGTCGACGTGCCCGCCACCTTCCACGAGCGGACCCTTCGGGAGCACGAACAGGTTTTTGCCGCCATCGAGGCCGGGTCGGCCGACGAGGCGGCTTCGACCATGCTCGGGCACATCGTGGACGCCTGGACGCGCCGGCGGCCGGCCGACCATCGAGGGACGAAGGCCGCCAAGTAGGCCCCACGTAGGCCCGCTCCACTACCGCTGCACCACCGCAGACTTCCGTTTGCGACGACCCTTGCGCATACGTCATACGTATGATTCCGTAAGACCCGGGGCAAAGCAGCCCTGCTCAACATCACGGAAGCGAACAGCCATGACATTGATGTCACACGCGCGAGAAGTCTCTGTTCGAAGGAAGGGCCGGTGGCGGGCGGCTGCCGGATGTGCCAGCGCGGCAGCCCTGCTCCTGAGCGGTCTGGGCACGTCGATCGCCCAGGCGGCACCCCGCAGAAGGACACGGTCTACTACGCGTCACCCGACGGTCGCGACCACGGGCAGTGCCAGGAGCAGCACCCGTGCTCGCTGGAGCACGTGCAGGGCGTCGTGCGACACGCGGCCGCCAAGGGGAAGGGTGATGTCACCGTCGTGCTCGCCGACGGCACCTACCGCATCGACCGCCCGCTGGAGTTCCGTGCGCAGGACGGCGGCCGGAACGGGTACACCGTGCGCTGGACGGCTGCTGAGGGTGCGCACCCCGAGATCTCGGGCTCGACCCAGCTCTCGGGCTGGCAGACGTACGACGATGCCGCGAACATCTACGTCGCGGACACGCCGTCAGGTTTCGAGACCCGGCAGCTCTACGTCGACGGCGTCGCCGCGCCGCGGGCCGCGACCAGCCTTGCGCTGACCGACCTGACGCTCACCCCGACGGGGATGACGATCAACAACCCTGACCTCGCCTACCTGGCGGACCTGCCAGACCAGGACCGGATCGAGTTCGAGTCGCTCGGCGACTTCACCGACCGCTACTCCCCGGTGCAGAGCATCGAGGGCAGCACGATCACGATGGCCCAGCCCGCCTGGGACAACAACACGTGGGGCTGGGACACGGTGCAGTACTCGCTGCTCGCCGAGTCGAAGTGGTTCCTGGCGAACTCGCTCAGCTTCCTGGACCAGGCGGGGGAGTGGTACATCGACCCCGACGCGGGGAAGCTCTACTACAAGCCCGCGGACGGCGTGAACCCGCAGGACCTCGACATCGAGCTCCCGCGGGTGGAGACCCTCATCAGCGTCGGCGGCACCTATGACGTCCCCGTCTCCAACCTGGAGTTCAGCGGTCTCACCTTCACCGGGACCTCCTGGCTCGGCCCCTCCTCGAATGAGGGTTACGTCAGCCAGCAGAACGGGGGCTACCTCAAGGGCGAGTACGACTACCGCCCCGCCGACTCCTTCACCAGCTGCAGCCGCGGCTGCGAGGCGTACGAGCGGACGCGCAACACCTGGTTCCAGGAGCCTTCCGCCGTGCAGGTGTCCGCCGCCGACCACATCACGTTCGAGCGGAACACCTTCCGCAACCTCGGGTCGTCGGGCCTCGGCATCGGCAACGACGACAACGCGACGCTCACCGGCATCGGGCTCGGCGCCAGCAACATCGACGTGAACGGCAACGTGTTCACCCATGTCGGTGGCCACGCCCTGTTCGTGGGCGGGCTCCGGGCGGACGCGCATCACCCCAGCGACCCCCGGATGACGAACCAGGACATCCGCATCGCGAACAACACCATCAGCCACGTCGCTGTGGAGTACCAGGACAACTCCGGCATCCTCAGCACCTACGTGACCAGGGCGCAGATCGTCCACAACGAGGTCGCGAACCTCCCCTACGCGATCGACACCGGTTTCGGCTGGGGGATCAACGACGCCGGCGGCTCCCAGGAGTACGTCCGCCGCGGGTACTACAAGCACAACCCGCTCTACCAGACGCCGACGACGCTCAAGGACAACCTGATCGCGGGCAACCTCGTGCGCGACATCAAGCCCGACTTCGCCGACTCCGGCAACATCTACAACCTCTCGGCGAGCCCGGGGACGGTGATCGAGGACAACTACATGTACAACGTCTCCGGCGTCGGCATCTATCTGGACGAGGGCAGCCGCTACATCCTCTCGCGGCACAACGTCCTGAGCGGTTCGAACCCGTGGGTGTTCACCAACGCGTACAGCGCCGGCAACGGCACGAACGACAACACGCTGCAGGAGAACTGGTACAACTCCGGCGGTGCCCAGATTCCGAACGCCGAGGAGCGCAACAACCGGCTGATCGACAACGTGCGGGTCAGCGGGAACAACTGGCCCAGCGCTGCGTGGGAGGTCATCTGCGCGGCGGGCGTCGCCCCCGAGTACCGCACGGAGCTCAACGCCAACCTCGGCGGTGTCGACCCGCGGTGCGAGACAGCCGCCGCGACCGAGACCCCGTAGCGCAGCTGCCGGCACGGCCGGCACTGCCGGCGAGGCGCCCCCGCGCCGTTCCTGGCGCGGGGGCGCCTCGCCCGTCCTACCTACCCCTCCAGATGAGGACCTCGTTGCCTTGACAGACATAAACGACCGTGTGCTCTTCGGTGCCGCGTACTACCACGAGTACCAACCTTCTCCCCGGCTCGACCGGGACCTCGACCTCATGCAGGAAGCCGGGTTCACCGTGATCCGGGTTGGCGAGTCCACGTGGGCCACCTGGGAGCCAGAGGACGGGGTGTTCGACCTCGACTGGCTGCAGCCGGTCCTGGACGGCGCGCACTCGCGAGGGATCGCCGTCGTGCTGGGTACGCCCACCTACGCCGTGCCGCCGTGGTTGGCGCGCAAGTATCCCGAGATCGCCGGAGAGCGACGCACCGGAGAGCGCATCGGTTGGGGTGCCCGTCAAGAGATGGACCTGACGCACGCCGCCTACCGCTTCCACGCTGAGCGCGTGATCCGAGCGGTCGTCGGGCGCTACCACGACCATCCCGCAGTGGTCGGGTTCCAGGTGGACAACGAACCCGGTCTTGAGCTGCTGCACAACGAGGGTGTGTTCCAGGCCTTCGTCGACGACCTGCGCCGCACCTACGGCGACGTGGCGACCCTGAATCGGGAGTGGGGACTCGTCTACTGGTCGCATCGGCTCACTACGTGGGCGGATCTCTGGCGACCGGACAACAACGCCCAACCGCAGTACGACCTCGCCTGGCGGAAGTTCCAGGCCCGGCTGGTCACCGAGTTCATCGGCTGGCAGGCCGGGATCGTCCGGGAGATCGTCGGCGCCGAGAAGTTCGTGACCACCTGCATCGCCTACGACAGGCCAGGAGTGCAGGACCCGGAGCTGACGGCAGCGCTGGACGTGACCGCGGGCAATCCCTACTACGCGATGCAGGACGGTCTCGCTCTCCCGGCCGCAGAACAGCTCCCGCTGGGCTGGACCACGAGCGGGACCTGGGCGATATTCCACAGCGCGGACCGGATGTACTCCTCGAAGCAGGCTCGGTTCCTGGTCACCGAGACGAATGCCGGGGCTATCGGCGGCCCGGCCATGAACGCGCCCGCATTCGACGGCCAGTGGCGACAGGCCGCCTGGGCGATGATCGTCCGGGGCGCACGAATGATCGAGTACTGGCACTGGCACACACTGCACTTCGGTACCGAGACGTACTGGGTCGGAATCCTCCCGCACGATCAGCGGCCCGGACGGGTCTACGAACAGCTGGCCGCGCTGGGTGCAGAGATCAAGTCCGCCGAGGATCACCTGAGCGGACTCGTCCCGGACGCCACCGTGGGGTTGCTGTGGTCCAACGAGTCGATGTGGGGCCTCGCGGGTCAGCCGGCGCTCGCCCGCGACGACGGCTCCGCCGACCCCGGCAGCTACCAGCGGATAGTGCACGCCTTCTACCGGGGAGCGTTCGAGGCCGGTGCGCCGGTGCGAATCGTCCACGACGTCCAACTGGTCGAACAGGGCGACGGTACGCGGCTGCGCGAACCGGCCGAGGTCGCCGCCGAGCTGCCCGTCCTGCTGGTGCCGGCGCTCTACCTTGCCGGCGACGCGCTGCTCGACTGGTTGCGCGACTACGCCGAGGCGGGCGGACACCTGGTGCTCGGACCGCGCACCGGATATGCGGACACCGAGGCCCGAGCGCGCACGGAGGTCAAGCCGGCGCGGCTCGCCGCCACCGCCGGCGTCAACTACCAGGAGTTCGCCAACCTGGCGACACCGGTGCGCGTGACGGGTCTCGACGGCGTACTGGAGCTGCCCGATGCCGCCGCTGGCGCAGCATGGGTCGACTACTTGCGGGTCTCGGACGACTCGGTCCAGATTCTCGCCCGATATCAGCACCCCGCGTTCGGCCCGTACCCGGCGATCACCACCGCTGAGGCGGGACTGGGGCGCGTCACCGTCGTCGGCACCGTGCCCAACGCCGAACTGGCGGCTGCGTTGGTGTCCTGGGCGGTGCCAGCTGACAGGGACGAGTGGAGCTCTCTGACGACCGGTTCGGTCACGGCGACCTCAGCGACGACAGCCGCAGGCCGCCGGCTGCGAGTCGTGCACAACTGGTCGTGGGAGGCCTGCTCGGTGCGGCTGCCGACCGACGTCACGGACCTCCTCTCCACCGAGCCGTTGGAGGCCGACGCGCTGGTGGAGCTGGGGCCGTGGGACGTCCGCGTCCTTCTGGAGTAGGAGCGAGGGCGCTGCACCAGCATGCTGGAAGAACCAGCTGCTGAGCCGCTTGCCGGTCGACCGCACCGCTCCTTCTCCCGACCCCGCTGACACTCCCTCGACGGCCCGGCGCATAGCCTGGGTCGCCGGGGGAGTGCGTCGCACACACCTGTCGCGCTACTCGAGCTCGGTCGGGATCCGCAATACATAGGTGTCCCTGCCTCGGGGTGGTACCAGAAGGTTCTCGGCCTGATTCACGAGCGGTCCTGGTCGCTGAGTCACGAGCATGGTGCCGAACCTGACGGAGCGCTGGACAGGGGGACGCGCACGACCCGGCCCCCGCCGCCTACACATGATCGAGGTAAGCCCTCTCAGTGGCGGCTCAGCCTGGCCATGGCGTCGTAGAGCTGTTGGTTGGTGAGCGGTGGCTCGTCGAGCGTGTTCTCGTCGCATGGCAGGTTCCGGCACGCGTGGGGGAGTACCGCGACTCGGCCAGCGCCTGCCAGGCGCGCGTCAGCCGGGTGTCAGAGGAAGAGCGGAACGATGTAGATGATCTCGACTGCTTCGTAGGTCGCGGCGACGGCGAGGAGGCCGATGACCAGAGGATAGAGACGCAGGGTGTCCTTGAAATCCTCCACCACAGAGATGTCCCGTCGCAATCTCGAAGAGCCGTAGGTATGTGGGCGGACGAAGCCTGGAGGCCAGGGCAGTCGTAGGGGTCCATGGTCGGTCGCATGTCGCGATCTCGAATCGGGCAGCCGGTGTCGTCCCAATACCACCGCTATCGTGAACGAGTGCACGGCGGCCGTCGTGCGTATCAGCGAGGAGTCCTACCAAGGACGCTCGCCGTGTCGGTCGTCCTCGGCCGGCGACTTCGAAGCCCCTGCCGGTCCCAAGTCCCGGGGAAGTCCCAGCCGCCTGTGGTTGGCGATGAAAGCCCAGGTCAGGATCGGTATGCACAGTTCAACGTCTGACGTGCGACCAGGCTGAAGCGGGCCGTTCGTAGCAGCGCCGGGCAGTAGGCACGACCGCGCCGAGAGCGACCGGTTCTCGTGCCCTACCTGGGCGACCCGCTCACGGCTCCCGGGCGAACCGCACCGGTTGGACGCTCTCGGCGCTGTGTCGCGCGGCCCAGTTCTCCAGGGAGGTGCGGCAGGCATGATCGAGATGATGTAGGCCGGACAGGTCGACCTCGACAGGCCGGTCCTGAGGCAGGGCTTCCAGCTGGTCGAGCAGCTTCGGGAGGCGCAGGAACGTCGCGCTGCCGCTGAGACGCGCGACGATCGGGTCGCAGCCGTTGTCGATCACGTCCAGGTGCACGCGGGAGGTGTCCCAGGCGGTCTTGACGACCGAGAGGGCCAGTCCGACCAGCACCCCTTCGAACATGCCCACCGAGACGATCGCGAGCGCGGTCGCCACGAGGACGAGCGCCTCGCCCCGGTGCGTACGCCACAGCCGACGGATCTCCGCCAGCGGGATCAGCTTGAACCCGGCGTGCACCAGCACCCCGGCCAGCGCCGCGACGGGGATGAGGCCGAGTGCTGCGGGCACCAGGGCGGCGAAGAGCAGCAGCCAGGCTCCGTGCATGATCCGGGACGCCTTGGTTCGCGCACCGGCGTGGACGTTGGCGGCGCTGCGGACGATGACCGCAGTGAGCGGCAGGGCACCGAGCACACCGCACACGGCGTTGCCCGCTCCCTGCGCCATGAGCTCCTGGTTGTACCGCGTCCGTGGCCCGTCGTGCAGGCGGTCGACGGCGGCCGCGCTGAACAGGCTCTCGGCCGAGGCGATCAGCGCGAAGGCGAGGACCGTGCCGATGACGCCGAGCTCGGCGAGCCGGCTGAAGTCGCTGAGCCCGGGTGGCTGGATCGAGTCCAGCAGCCCGTGCACCTCGACCTTGTCCACCGACGGCCCGAGCAGTGCGCCGGCGATGACCGCCAGCCCGACCGCCGCCAGGGGCGCGGGTACGATCCGCAACCGTTGCGGCATCTTCTTCCACAGGACGAGCACGACGATCGTGCCCAGCCCGAGCGCGAACGACGTCAGCGCGGTGCCGGAGCCCCAGGTGTCGACGAGCATGCCGGGTAGCCCCGCGATCTTCGCGAGGCTCTGGCTGGGCGCGCTGAGTCCCGCCATGGAGTAGAGCTGTCCGGCGATCAGCACCAGCCCGATCCCCGCGAGCATGCCCTCGACGACCGAGACCGAGATCGCCCGGAACAGGCGGCCCAGACGGAGCGCACCCATCAGGAGCTGGAGCAACCCGGTGGCGAGCACCAGGACCCCCAGCACCGAGATGCCGAACTGCTGCACCGCCTGGTAGACCAGCACCGTCAGGCCGGCAGCCGGGCCGCTGACCTGCAGGCTGCTGCCCGGGAGGAACCCGGTGACGAGGCCGCCGACGATCCCGGTGATCAGGCCCAGCTCGGCCGGTACGCCGGAGGCGACCGCCACCCCCACGCACAGCGGGACGGCGACCAGGAAGACCACGAACGAAGCGGTCAGGTCGGCCAGGAACGTTCCGCGCCTCGACGACTGGGCGGCTGCGAAAGAACGGGCGTGGTCGAGAAGATGCTGCATCAGATACCCCCTGTGCGCCCCGTGAGCGCATCGGTCGTCAACGTGGTGCGGAACGCTGGGTAGGTGAGGTGCACGGCGACCCGCGACGGATCGCGACCGGGAACCGACAAGTCCCGGCTGAGATCAAGTCTCAGGACTGTTTCTCAGAGCAACCTCAGAGCGCGGGTGAGACGATCTCCGCATGGACCTCGACGCTCGCCGTGTGCTGCTGGTCGAGGACGACAGGCGCCTCTCGGAGCTGCTCGTCCGCCTGCTCACCGCGGAGAGCTACGACGTGGTGCCCGTGTTCGACGGCCAGGCCGGGCTGCACCACGGGCTGACCGGCCGGTGGGACGCGCTGGTCATCGATCGCACGCTTCCCGCGATGGAGGGGGTCGACCTGGTCCGCCGCCTCCGCAGCCGTGGGATCACGACGCCGACGATGCTGCTCACCGCTCGAGGCACCACCGAGGACCGGGTGGAGGGCCTTGACTCCGGCGCCGAGGACTACGTCGTCAAACCCTTCGACAGCGACGAGCTCCTCGCGCGTCTGCGCGCCCTCCTGCGCAGGCACACCGACACGTCGCCCATGATCGATCTCGGCGGGAGCCGCCTCGACGTCGCGACCCGCCGGGTGCTGTCTCCCGATGCCGAACCCGTCGAGCTGTCCGCCCAGGAGTGCGCGCTGCTGCGCGTCATCGCGGCCAACCCGGGCCGCGTCCGCAGCCGTGAGGAGCTCCATCGGCGGGTCTTCCAGAACGCGGACAGCCCCAACGCCGTCGACACCTACGTCTACTACCTGAGACGCAAGCTCGGCCACGGCATGATCCGCACGGTGCGCGGCCTCGGCTACCGGCTCGGGCCGTCGTGACCGCCGCGATCAGCGACCGTCGCCTGCTGCGCAGGGCGACGCTCGCCGTGGCGCTCCAGACCGGCGTGGCGGTCGGGATCGTGGTGTCCGCGGTGATCGCCCTGGTGTACGTGGTCGGTCTCGAGGCCCGGCGCGATGCGTCCGAGAGCAAGCTGCAGGCCAAGGTCGCCGAGGCCGGCAGCCACCACGTCACCCTGGACGGCACCGACACCGTGGTCCTCGACGGGATGCCCACGAACTGCTCGGAGCGCTATGTGCGCGAGACCGCGGCGCGTCTGCCCGACGGCCAGTCCCGCGTCGATGTCTGCGGCAGCCCGTTCCTCGCGTATGTCGGAGAGGAGGCCGACGGCACCCGCGTCACCGCGATCATGAACTTCGTCGAGCAGCAGGAGGAGACGGAACGGCTCGCCCGGTTCTCTCTGGCGGCCGGCGCCCTCGGCGTCCTGGCGTCCGCGGTGCTCGGCTGGGCGTTCGGCCGCCGTGCCGTCCGCTCGCTGGGCGAGGCCCTGGCGTCGCAGCGACGCTTCGTCTCCGACGTCAGCCACGAGCTCCGGACCCCGCTGGCCATCGTGCTGACCCGCGCCCAGCTGCTGCTCCGCGGGTCTGCGGCCGACGAGGCCCAGCGGCTGGAGCTGGAGCAGCTGGCCCAGGACGCCAAGGTCGCCGCGGAGGTCGTCGACGACCTGCTGCTCACCGCCGAGATCCAGCACCGGCCGCTGCCCCGGGCGCCCGTCGACCTGAACGCTCTCGCGCAGGAGGTGCGAGCCTCGTTCGCCACCCGGGCCGAGCTCGCGGGCGTCGATCTCGTGGTCGACGCGCGACCCGGCACCAGCTACGTCGTCAAGGGCACCAGGAGCGCCCTGCGACGCGCGGTGTCCTCCCTCGTCGACAACGCGTTGGCGCACGTGACGCCGGGCGGTCGGATCGTGATCGCGCTGCAGTCGCGCAGCACCGAGGTAGGCCTCGCCGTGATCGACGACGGCGAAGGCCTCGACCCGGCTCGCGCGCGGGAGCTGATCAAGCGGTTCCGCCGCGGGTCGAAGAGAGAAGTGGGCAGGGTCCGGCTCGGACTCGGTCTCGCGCTCGTCAACGAGATCGTCAGCGCCCACGGCGGGACGCTGACGATCGACGGCGCGCCCGGGTCCGGCGCGACGTTCGCGCTGCTGTTCCCCGCGTCGGGCAGCCGGCCGCGCCGCCGTCCGACGACGGGGCCGGCTGCGCCGGAGCGGGATCGGCACGCATCGACGATCTCGTGACCTCAGCTCGCTACGGGACCGCCTGATCGCAGGCCACGCCGTTCACCGTGAACTCGGTCGGGTCCGTGTTGACGCCGGTGTGCGAGCCGTTGAACCCCAGGTCGGTGCCGGCCCCTGGCGCGAGCGTGGCGTTCCATGGCACCCCCGTCGCGGTGACGGCCGTGCCGGACTGAGTCCAGGTGGCCCCCCACCCCTGAGTCACCCGCTGGCCGGACGGGAACGTGAACCCGAGCGTCCAGGTGAGCGGCGCCGTGGTGTCGTTCGTGATCCGCACCGAGCCGGTGAAGCCGTTGCTCCAGCTGCTCGCCGAGTAGCTGACCCGGCACCCGCCGGCCGGGCCTGCCGTCGTCGTGAAGGTCACGGCCGGGCTCGCGCCGGACGGGTTGCCCGCGCCGTCCCGGGCACGCACCACGAAGGAGTACGACGTGCCGGCGGTCAGGCCGGTCACCGTGTAGGCGGTAGTGGTGGACGAACCGGCGAGGACCTCGGTGCTGCCCTGCAGCCGGTAGACGTCGTAGCCGGCGACGCCGCTGGGCGGGTCGCCGTCGTCCGTCACCGCCGGCCAGGTGAGCCGGGCGCCGGAGGAGGTGACGGCGGTCGCCGTCGGCCGGTCAGGGGTGCCCGGCGCGGTGGTGTCGGTGGGCGTGCCGGTGGGTTCGTTGCCCCAGATCAGCCTGCCGCCGTCGTGCAGCGTGATCGCCTTCGTCTTCACCAGCGCGGTGGAGGTGAGGCCGGCGAACGACGGGTCGTTCGCGTTGCTCCAGCCGGTGCCGCCGCTGACCCGGAACTGGAGCTCGCGGCGGTGCTGGGACTGCCCGCCGGGGTGGATGTTCTGTCCCGCGCAGCTGAGCTCGGCGTAGTAGAGGCTGCCGGACGCCTGCACGGGCTTGGCGCTCTGTGGGCCGCACTCGCTGTAGTTCGACGACAGGGTGAGGTTGGCCGCGGAGTCGCCGGCGTCGAGGTTGAACCAGTACCGCAGCCTCGCGTTCTCGAGCGAGCGGGCAGGGAAGGCCGACCGGTTGCGGATCAGGGCCTTGATCTCGACGAACGTACCGCTCGGCGGCTGGTTGAGCTGGGCCTCGACGAAGACCTCGTCCTGGTCGGGGGCCTCCACCTGCGGGAAGCTCGCCACGGGCGTGCCGCCGTACTCCTTGGCGAGCCGCGCGAGGGCGCCGGAGAAGCCCGCGTTGTAGTCGGTCGCGACCTCGTTGGCCGTGTAGTCCTGGCGTGAGTCGGTGTAGGCGTCGTTGGCCGACGGCGGTCCGCCGACGAGCGCCCCGTAGAGGACGTGCCGGGTCTCGACCGGGTCGGTGAGGCTGTCCAGCCAGGACCCGTGCGCGGTGCGGTGGTGCGGCTTGGTCGGCGGGTTGGCGCCGAAGCCCACCACGTACGACGAGTCGCGCGGGTTGTCGCCGAGCGCGTAGTCGATCTGGCGGACGCCGAAGTCGTGATAGCGCGCCTTGAGCGTCGCGTCGGTGAGCCAGTCCGAATAGACCAGCGCGACGAACGACGTGTTGGCCGCGTACCGCAGCGAGCCCCACGAGTCGAGCACCGCCTGGCCGCCGGGGGAGTAGGGCACCCTCTGCCCGTTCACGCCGACCGTCCAGTAGTCGAGCCAGCGGTTGGTGTCGTCGACATACTTCTGCTTGCCGGTCTCCATCGCCAGCAGCGCGTACGCACCGAACGACTTGTCGTCCCACGCGATCGTCCACTTGTACTTGCGGGTGCTGGACTGGTTCTCGGTGCCCAGCTTGTCGTACTCGGTCTCGGCCTTGGCCAGGTACGTCGCATCACCGGTGGCCTTGTAGAGCCAGTAGGCGCCCCAGACGAGCTCGTCCTGGTAGCCGGACCACGACTTGTAGTAGGGGGCGACCGCGGTGACGCAGTCCGAGTAGCTGCCGCGGTAGGTGTCCGCGAACGAGTAGAGCTGCTCGGCGTGCGCGATGAGCTCGCTCGCGTACCCGGGGTCGTCCTGGAGGACGATCGCCGAGGACGCCATCGCGGCGGCCGTCTCGGCGGCGACGTCGGAGCCGGGGCAGGACGCGGTGATCTTGTGCGACGGGCGATCCATGGTCATGACCTCGGCCGGGCCCCACCACTTGTGGTCGTCCTCGCCGTCGCCCACCTGCACGTACAGCTCGTTCGGCGCGGTGTGGGCCTTGACGAGGTAGTCGTTGACGGAGCGCAGGTTGTCCTTGAGCTCGTCGAGCTGGCCGGCCCCCGTATATCCCTCGGGCGACTCGATCGCGCCCCACGCGAGCATCGTCGTGCTGAATGCCATCGGGAAGCCGAACTTCACGTGGTCGCCGGCGTCGTACCAGCCGCCGGTGAGGTCCTTGCCGACGTCGGCCCCGTCCTCCAGGCCGGAGTCGCCGCGCCAGCTCACCGGGTAGTCGTCCGGCAGGTCGCCGGACTGCTGCGCCTGGTAGAAGAACATCGACTTCTGCAGGGCCTCGGCGTAGTTGAAGGCCGGGTCGGCGTTGAAGGCCGGCTCGGCAGGCGCGCCCGTGGCGGGCGACGCGACGAGCAGGCCGGCGGCGAGCGAGAGAGCCGTGCCCGAGGCGAGCGCGGTGGCGCGCCTGCGGCGGGCCGGCGCGTCGGGAGTGCCGGACGAGTGTGCCATGAGGACCTCTTCAGCGCTGGAGACGGTCGGGGAGACGACGTCGGGCCGTGGCACGCCGTCGCCCCGGTGCGACGCGCCTGGGTATCGTCGCGAGGGGCGGATTTCTCCGTCAACGACCTAAACGATTCACAAGCTGTGGGACGGCTTCAGTGCGAGGCAGCTTCCCGGGCGTGCAGGAAGGCGCGCGCCACTCGGTCCCCGGGTGGGCGGAGTCGAGGCTTGCAACTCAAGTGGCTCGAGGTCGCATGGTGGGTGCATGAACACCACGGACAACACCCTGTATCCCATCGGCGACGCTGCGCACCGGACCGGACTGAGCGTGAGCGCCATCCGGTTCTACTCCGACGAAGGAATGGTCGAGCCGACCGGCCTGACCTCCGCAGGCCATCGGCTCTACGGAGTGCAGGCGATCGCACAGCTCGACTTCATCCGGACCCTGCGCGAGCTGGGCACCGGCCTTGAGCAGATCCGCCAGGTCCTGACCGGCGAGTCCACACTGCGCTATCTCCTCGCCGAGCACCTGGACGTCGTCGAACGACAGGAAGCAGACCTGCGCATCAGGCGGTCCGTCCTGCGTGCGCTCGTCCGCCAGGAGAACCCAGGCGAACGGATTGGCCTGATGAGCAGACTGGTGACGATGCCAGATGCCGACCGCCAGCGGTTGATCGCAGACTTCTGGCAAGAAGTGAACGCCGGCCTGCCCACGGATGACGCCGAGCGCTTGGGCGAGGTGCAGCCCCGGCTCCCCGTGGACCCGACGGCCGCACAGCTGGAGGCCTGGATCACTCTGGCGGAGCTGCTGCAGGATGCTGAGTTCCGCAGCGCGACCCGCGCCTACCTCCAGGAGGCCTACGGCAGCAGCCCCGGGGCGATCGTCTCGACCCCGCCGGTCCAGACCTTCATCGCAGCTGCCGGTGAAGACGTGATGCCGAAGCTGATCGCGGCACACGCCAGCGGCCTCGCTCCTGACGACCCACACTCGCGAGAGCTTGCCGCGCGCCTGGTGCACCAGACCGCGGACGCGCTCGGCGCGCCGCTCGACGACGGGCTGTGGGAGCGCATCGCCCTCGGGTTTCGCCGGATGGGCCAGGTCATGCACGAGGTGCTGCACGACCCCGACTACGAGGCGACCCACAAGCGATACCTCTCGCTCGTCGCCACGATCAACGGCGAGCCCTCGCCCGATGCCGAGCTCGAAGCGGCGTCGAGCCCCGGCGCGGCCCAGGCGCCGGGGACTGACCTCTTCGAGCTCGGTCCATGGCTGGCCGAAGCGATCCTCGCCGCTAGACCGACCGGCGCTCGGCCCGGGCGATGATCCTGCCGTCACGACGTCAGCGAGCCGTCGTACCTGGTTGTCCCTGGGATCGAGCGGTGCTCGGATCCCTCGCCCTCGCCCTCGTCTTCGCTGGCGCCGGTCTCGTGCTCGGAAGTTCTCACCCATGCGGAACTCATCCGGGGGCCGCGCAGAGAGGAAAACCGATGAGTGCAGCAGACAAGATCAAGAACGCAGCGGAAAGCGCACCCGGCAAGGCGAAGGAAGTGGTCGCACACACCGCGCTGAACATCACGGCCGTCGACATCACGATCCGCGACGTGCGGCTGTTCTTCTCATGAACCGAGGAGGCTTACCGATGAACACGACACAGGCGGTCTACCGGGCCGTCCGCGACCTGCTCATGGACCGCGAGCAGCCAGGTGCACGCGTGGTCCTCACCGTGGTCCACGTCCATGAACCGCCTCTGCAAGGTGCGTCAGCGATCTAGTCCAGCACTGACGTCGGCGTAGTCCCGCGTTCCCACGATCTCACCAGCGGGCAGCGCCTCCGCCAGCTCCGCTCGCTCCGCCTCCGACAGCACCACCGTGGCGCCTTCCAGGTTCTCGTCGACCCGGGAGCGCCGGCGCATGCCCGCGATCGGCACCGCGCCCTCGCCGATGACCCAGGCCAGGGCGACCTGCGCCAGCGTCGCACCGTGCCGGCGAGCGATCGCCGCCACTCGCTCCGTCAGCCGACGGTTCGCGTCGAACGCCTCGGGCTGGAAGCGCGGGAGAGTCCGTCGGGCGTCGTCGGCGTCCAGATCGTCGAGCGACGTCACGCTCTCGGTGAGCGCGCCGCGCCCGAGCGGCGAGAACGCCACGAGCCCGATACCGAGCTCGCGCATGGTCGCCAGCTCGTCGTTGTGCAGCACGTCCTGAGCGAACAGCGAGAACTCGGACTGCACTGCGGCCAGCGGATGTACGGCGTGCGCCCGCCGGATCGTGGCCGTCGATGCCTCGGACAGCCCGATGTGCCGCACCTTGCCCTCCGCGACGAGTTCCGCCATCGCGCCGACCGACTCCTCGATCGGCACGTTCGGATCCACACGGTGGAGGTAGTAGAGGTCGATGTAGTCGGTGCCGAGATGCCTCAGTGAACGGTGCGCAGCCTTGCGGATGTACTCCCGCGTGCCGTTGCGACCATGAATGGTGCCGTCGTCGTCGGTCTCGGCCGAAGCCTTCGTCGCGAGAACGACCTCGTCCCGGCGCCCGCCAAGGGCTCGGCCGATCAGCTTCTCGTTCTCGAACGGCCCGTACGCCTCCGCGGTATCGATGAACGTCACACCGACGTCGACGGCGTGCCGCAGTGTCGCGATCGACTCGGCCTCGTCGCTCGCGCCGTAGTAGGCACTCATCCCCATCGCGCCCAGACCGATGGGCGGAACACGCAGCCCGTCGCCGAGCAGTACGGGGTCAAGGCCTCGCTGGTGGTTGTTCGTCATGGATCGTCCCTTCCTCGCCGGCCACGTATGCGCGATACGCGGCGATCTTTGTGTCCAGTGCCGCGAGATGCTCCTGTGTCCGCTTCAGCTGCGCGAGAACGGCCTGGCGGTGTAGCTCGAAAGCCTTGAGGCGTTCACGCTCCGTCCCAGGTGTTCGGCTCAGGGCGGCTACATCGCGAATCTCGGCGATGGGCATCCCGGTCTCCCGCAGCATGACCAGGCCCACGAGCCAGTCCAGGTCGTTGCGATGGAAGCGGCGATGACCGTTGCTACGGCGTGGCGTCGGGTCGAGCAGCAGTCCCTCGCGCTCGTAGTAGCGCAAGGCCTGCACACTCAGCCCGACGGCGGCCGAGGCCTCGCCGATCGACAGGCCCTCTTCGGGCACGTCGACGTCGAGCTGCGGAGTCAGAGCGGGCGGCACACGATCCATGACACAACCTATAGCGCGCTACAGGTCAAGCCGCCTGCCCGCCGGCCACAGCAGCAGGCGCAGACTCCGAGCGCGCGTCAGGCTTCTGGAGCAGCGTCGCCTCCAGCGGTGGTACCTGGTCGAGGTCGAGGCGACGGCGGTCATCCCGGCGTGACCGCCGTTCGGCCGGGCGTCAGATGTCGAACCCTCCGGAAACTTCGATCGACTGGGCGTTGATCCAGCGGTTGTCGTCGGAGAGCAGGCTCGCGATGACACCACCGACCTCTTCGGGTTCACCGACCCGGCCCAGTGCGGTGCGGCCGGCTAGCTGCGCCTCGAACTCGTCGTTCAGGCCGCCGCCCAGCTCGGTGCGGATGGCGCCGGGGGCGATCGAGTTCGCCCGGATCCGGCGGTCGCCGAACTCCTTGGCCATGTAGCGGGTCAGGACCTCGAGGCCGCCCTTGAAGCTGGCGTACGGCGCGACACCGATGGTCGCCACGCGGCTTGTCGCGCTGACGAGGTTCACGATCTGGCCGCCGTCGGCGATCAGGGGCAGCAGCGTCTGGGTGAGGAAGAACGGTCCCTTGAGGTGCACGCGGAACAGGCCGTCGAACTGTTCCTCGGTGACCGTGGCGATGGGGTTGTAGAGGCCGTAGCCGGCGTTGTTGACGAGGTGGTCGAAGTCGGTCCGGCCCCAGGTCTCCTGCAGGGTGCTGCTGACGCTCGTGGCGAAGGCCGGGAAGGTTGTGGTGTCGGTGACGTCGAGCTCCAGCGCTACCGCCTTACCGCCGTCGGCCTTGATCTTGTCGACGACGTCCGCGGCCGCGGTCGGATTGCTGTTGTAGGTGATGATGACGCCGAGGCCGCGTCGGGCGCAGGCGAGTGCGGTAGCGGCGCCGAGGCCGCGGCTGCCGCCGGTGATGATCACGATGTTGTTCATGACCCTGAGTCTTCGGTCTCGGCGGCGGCCGGAGAAGGGCGAGACTGCCTAGGAGTGCCGCACCCAGGACGCGAGCACAGCATCAGGTCGAGGACCGCTCTCAGATGCCGGTGACGTACGGACTGCTTAGTGTCCGAAGGGGCCCAAGGTGCGGCACCAGGTGTCCCGACGGCCAGACCGGTCTGTCGATGGTGACCCGGGAGGGACGAACCATGAAGCGGATGTACCTACGACTCTGAATCGCACTGCTGATCAGTCTCGCGGTGATGTTCGTGCTGAGTCTGGCTCAGGTGCGGGTGTGGGGCCACCTCTACCTGAACCTGAGCAACTTCTACCTCTCTGTGATGATGGTCGGAGCCATGGGGATCGTGATGCTCGCCGTGATGTGGCCGATGTACGAGAACACCATTCGCGTGCGATCTCGGTATGCCAGGAAGCCTCACTCACCGATCCGGAGATCATCGAGCTGTGCGAGCAGATCGTGCAGACCCAGCAGGAGGAGATCAACCAGATGAAGAAGATCATCACTCGCCGGTCCGCCCCCTAAGCATTCTTGATCCGCGCGCGCCGCACGCGCTCACCGCGGGGACGCGTCCGGTGCCCCTGCAACCCAGTGGTTTCCAGGGGCACCGGGCCCTGGTCAGGTGCCCGTGGAGGTGGTCCGCTCCGAGGCGACGCCGTTGGCGCGGTTGCCTCTGGAGGCTGTCCAGACGTGCGCAGCCGAAGGTCAGCGCCTGCCGCCGACCACCGTGATCTCGACCGTCCTCCAGTCGTGGGTCCCCTCGCTGTCCGTCGCGATCAGCCGGGCGGTGTACCTGCCCGGCTCCTCGTAGACGTGCGTGGCGTTGGGCCCTTCCGCCGTCGCTCCGTCTCCCAGGTCCCACTGGTAGGAGACGATCTCGCGCCCCCCAGGTGCGACCGCGGAACCCGAGAGGTCGATCGGGCGCCCCGCCCGCCCGATCGGGCGGCTGGCCTCGGCCGTCACGACCGGGGCGGTGGTGTCGGCGACGCCGCGGCCGTGGAAGACGAGCCAGTCGAGGCCGAGGTTCGCGCCGCCGGCGGGCTCGCGCTTGCTCTTCGTGACGAGGTACAGCGTCGTGGCACCGCGCCGGTCCGGGAGATCGACGGTGGGCGAGACGACTTGCCCGGCGCCCGTGGCTCTGGCGATCTCGACCCGGCCGAGCGTGCGCCCGGTCGGGCTGCCGGCCCGCACCTCGACGGTGGCGTCCGCCGCGCCGCGGACCGCGCCGATCGTCAGTCCGTCGATGCCCTGGAGGTCGAGCGGTCCGAACGCGATCCAGTCGCCGTGGTCGACGTCGCCGACGACGCGGCCGCCCCGGGCCCCGGCATCGTCGGCCACGGTGACGCCCGAGCCCTCGGCGTAGAACTCGGCCTCCTTGTCGCGCACCTGCAGGTTGATGACGTCCTGGCCGGCCAGCGCGGGGACGCCGGCGCTGCCGAGGTCCTCGTAGCCGGCACCGAGCACGGGGTAGACGTTCTGCCCCACGCCGTGGTCCGCGGGATCGAGGAACACCGACCCCGAGCACCCGGTGTAGTTGTCCAGCGGGTGCGCGTGGGTGTCGTGGCCCAGCTGGGTGTTCACCGTGACCTGCTCGCAGTCGATGGTGCCTGCCTCGGTGGAGCCGTCCTCGGCGTCGGCCACATCGACGGAGTAGTCGACCGTGTCGCCGAGCTCGGCGAAGCCGCCGTGGAACGGCGACCCGAAGGAGACGTCCGGCCGGGTGTTGCCGACCGTGATCTTCTGCACCGAGACGCCGGTGAACCCGTCGCTGTCGGTGACGGTCAGGCGGGCGCCGAACTGGCCCCGCTCGGTGTACGTGTGCGTGGGGGCGGCCTCGGTGGAGTCGACGACGCCGTCGTTCTCGAAGTCCCACTCGTAAGTGATCTCGAGCCCGTCGGGACTCTCGCTGGCGCCGCCGTCGAAGGCCACGGTCAGCGGTTCGTGACCGGAGTCGACGTCGGCGGCGAACCGCGAGATCGGCCGGCGACCGTCGGCCGCGTAGTCGATGCGGTAGATGCCGGCGTCGGTGTTGGTGCTCCCTCGGCCGGCGCCCCGGCCGAGGCCGAAGTCGATGACGTAGAGCGAGCCGTCGGGGCCGAACTCGGCCTCGAACGGGGCGACGAACGTCTCGCCCTCCAGGAACGGGTCGATCGAGGCGAGCTCGCCCGTGGCCTCGTCGAGCGAGAGCACCTTGTAGAAGTTGCGGGCGTACTCGGACACGAACCAGTGCCCGTCGAAGGTGTCGGGGAACTTCGTCTTGACGTCCAGCTCCGGGTCGAACCGGTAGACCGGGCCGCCCATCGGGGCCGCGCCACCGGAGCCCAGCTCGGGGAACTCCTCCGAGACCCCGTAGCCGTACCAGACGAGCGGCTCCTGCGACGGCGGCAGCTCGCGCAGGCCCGTGTTGTTGGGGGAGTCGTTGACCGGGGCGGCGCAGTCGAAGGCCTCGCCGGAGGCGCCGGTGGCGAAGTCGTAGTCGATGTACGGCTGGTTGTCGGCGTGGCAGTAGGGCCAGCCGTGGTTGCCCGGCTCGGTCATCCGGATGAACTCGACCTGGCCGTCGGGGCCGCGCAGCGGGTCGGCGACGCGGGCGTCCGGCCCGTAGTCCCCGATCAGCACCGCGCCGGTACCGGGGTCGACGGTGATCCGGAACGGGTTGCGGAAGCCCATCCCGTAGATCTCGGGGCGGGTGCCCTCCGTACCCGGTGCGAACAGGTTGCCCTCCGGGACCGAGTAGGTGCCGTCGTCCTCGGGGGTGATCCGCAGTACCTTCCCACGCAGGTCGTTGGTGTTGGCGGACGTGCCCTGCGCGTCCCAGCCACGGCGGCCGGGGCGCTCGTCGATCGGGGTGTAGCCCTGCTGGTCGAAGGGGTCGGAGTTGTCACCGGTGGCCACGTACAGGTCGCCGTCGGGACCCATCGCGAGCGAGCCGGCCATGTGTGAGTTGGCGCGGCCCTCGCCACGCCAGATGGTGAAGTCGAGCAGACGCTTCTCCGACGCCGGGTCGATCGTGTCGTCCGGCCCCATCGTGAACCGCGAGAGGTTCATCTTCGCGACGTCCGGATCGCTCCAGAGCAGGTACACCCACCCGTTCTCCGTGAAGTCCGGGTCCAGGGTCAGGCCAAGGAGGCCGTCCGACTGCGTCAGCAGGTCGAGCGAGTAGTCCAGGTCCAGGGCCGTCTTCTGGCGCAGCGTCTCCTGGTCCAGCACCACCACCTGGCCGGTGCGCTGGATGTAGACGACGCGGCCGTCGTCGGCCACGTCGAGCTCGAACGGGTCGGCGAGGCCCTCCGTGACGAGCGGGACCTTGTCGAACGTGGCGGCCTCGGCATGATCCGAGCCGGGGTGCGCGGTGGCGGCGGTCGTGGCGGGTACCAGGGCACCGAGCGCGACGACCAGACCGGTCGTCGCGGCCAGTGCCCGGCGGCGTGCCCGGCTGTGTGGTGCGGACATCAACACTCCCTCGTGCTGGGTCGGATGGTGCGTGTGGGCGTGCGGCACCCCCGGGCGAGGGCGGGTGCCCTCGCTCGGAAGCAGGCCGGACGGATCAGTAGCGGACTAGTAGCGCAGCTCGGCGAGGTAGCCGAGGCTGGTGCACGCGGAGGTCACGCCGTCGGGGGACGGCTGGTCGTGCTCGGTGAAGCCGTACCGGACCCCGGCGAGCGGTGCGGCGGCGAAGATCTCGGCGAAGTCGATGGTGCCCGCGCCGACGTCGGCGAAGGAGCCGTCCTCGCCGATGTCCTTGAGGTGCAGCAGCTCGAACCGGCCCGGGTAGCGCGCGAACAGGTCCGTGGCGGACGTGTCCGTGCTGGCCGCCCAGTACACGTCGAGCTCCATCGTGACGAACGCCGGGTTCGTCTCCCGGACCAGCACGTCGTAACCCGTCACCCCGTCCTCGGCGGTCTCGAACTCGTACCCGTGGTTGTGGTACGCGACCCGGATGCCCTCGGCGCTCAGCCGCTCGCCCGCCTCGTTGAGGATCGCGGCCGTCCGGGAGTAGTCAGCCAGGGTCCACGAGCCGGACCCCGAGATGCGCACGTACTTCGCCCCGATCGCGTGCGCCTCGGCGACCACCAGGTCGACGTCGTTCTGCAGGTTCGACAGGCTCACGCCGAGCGACGGCACCTCCAGCCCCGCCTCGTCCGTCAGCGGTGCCAGCTCCGCGGCCGTGTAGCCGTAGAAGTTGCCCGCGCCTCCCGAGGGCTCGATGTTCCGGAAGCCGCACCCGGCGAGCGCCGCGAGCGTCCCTTCGGCGTCGGTCGGCATGGTCGCGCGGACCGTGTAGCCGACCAGGCCGATCGCGGACAGGTCGACCGACCGCCGGCCGGTGACCGGATGGGGCCTGCCCACCTCCGAGACGTCGGCGGCGCGGACGATGTCCCGGCGCTCGCGGGCAGTGAGGACCTGTTCGCGGACGAGGTCCTTGGTCACGGAGGCGACCGTGCGGACGAACCTGCCGTGCGTCGCGAACGGCGCGTCGGCCATGATCTCGTCCATCACGGTGCAGCCGGTCCGGGTCTCGTGGTTCGGCACGCCGGAGTCGGCGTCGGCGCCGAACCAGACCGTGGCCTCGCTGGTGTAGCCGTACGCGCATGCTGTGGTCCCGGGCGCCGGCCCAGGCCCGGCCGCCGACGCACACGGCGCCAGGACCGGCAGGGACAGCGTGGCGGCGACGGCGGCGGCGACCCAGGGCTTCGCGGTACGCCGCAGGGTGCGGGTCGTGGTGCTGGTAGTGCGTTGCATCAGATGTACCTCTCCTTCGAGGGACCGGATCAGGTTGGAGGGATCAGCGGGACCGGCTCAGCGGACGGTCAGGTCGACGGTCGTCGTGCTGCGTCCGTACCGCAGGTCGCCGAGGTACTGCACGGTCACCGGGTGCACCCCCTTCGCCAGCCCCGATGTCGGGACGACGACCCGGGCCGGGCCGCGCCCGAGCCTGGCCTGGACCGTCTCGTCGCCGACGGTGACCTGGACCGTCCCGGTCGGGGCCGGCCGGCCCTTGGCGCCGGGCACCCGGACCACGGCCTGCGCGTCCGTACCCGCCGGGACCTTCGGCGGGGTGAGCCGCGCCGAGACCTTGGACGCGAGCGCCTGGGAGGTCTCCTGCCCGGTCAGACGTTCGATCCAGACGTTGCGGAACCGTGGGTTGAGGCCGGCGTCCCCGTGGTCCTGAAGCTTGATGTGGCCCGGCGTCGGCCCCTCGTTCTTGCCGTTCCCGGTCTTGCCGTCGATCGCCACGTCGTCGTGCACCAGCTGCCCGTTCCACCAGAGCGAGAGACGTGCGTCCTCGGTCTTGGTGCCGTCCGCGGCGAAGCGGGCGGCGCGGAACTGGATGTCGTACGTCTGCCACGTGCCCATCTCGGTCGCGGCGTTCACGTCCGGTGCCTTCTTCAGGTAGATCGAGCCGGCGTCGTTGTTCTTCGGCGGGTCGATGCCGAAGGACTCCAGCACCTGCACCTCGTAGCGCTCCTGGATGTAGACGCCGCTGTTGCCGCGGGCCTGACCGGTCACGTCGTCGGCGTGCTCCGGCTGGTACCACTCGGCGTGCATCCGGAAGTCGCCGAACTTCTCCTTGGTCCGGATGTCGCCGCCGAAGGACTCCATGGAGCCGTCCGCGACGGGCCACGTCGCGGGACCGCCGCCCACCTTCTCCCAGGCGTCGAGGTCGCCGCCGTCGAACAGGGCGGTGCGCTCGCTGGGCGTGACGGTGAGGTTGTCGAGGTTCACGTGCCCCAGGTCGTCGTCGTCGTACACGTAGGCGATCGTGTTGGCGCCCTCCCGCAGCTGAACCGTCTCGGTCTGCGTCTGCCAGTTGGCCCAGGTCACGGTGCTGTCGAGCCAGACCTGCCGCTGCTTCTCGCCGTTGACGTAGAGGCTCATCGACCGCGGCGTCGGGCTCGGGTCGGAGTTCTGCCCGTTGGCGTAGCGCAGCTTCAGGTCGTGCGGCCCGGCCTCGCCGGCCTCGACGGCGAACGTGGTCCGCGCCCCCGGCTCCCAGTTGCGGTCCACGAACCCGGCGCCCGAGTACCCGGCGTGGTTCGTGTTCCAGCCCGCGCCGCCGGAGATGTCGGCGGCCTCGGCCTCGTAGACGGGCGGCGGGGCGGAGCCGTCAGGCAGGCGGTTCAGCGTGTACCAGGCCTCGGTGCTCCACAGCTCCGCGCCGCCCTCGGCCGCGAACGGCCGCGGGGAGTGCACGTTGACGACCCGGCCGGGCTCGAGTCCGTCGATCTTCAGGGTCACAGTCCTGCGGTCCTCGGACAGCGTGGCCGAGGTGACGTCCAGGTCCTCCTCGTCGACCTTGGGCCCGCCGTACTGCGGCGTCGAGACGTAGCGCCACTGCGCCGCCTCGTACTTCTCGGCCAGGTTCTCCGCGGTCTCGGCCGACAGCGGCATCGTGTACTCGATCTCGAAGCCGCCGTCGACGGCGCGCATCTCGAGCATGTCGAACGCCCGGCTCTCGTCGAAGGTGAGCTTCTGCAAGCCGTAGCCGAGCTTGCCCGCCTGGCCCCAGTTGCCCGACCAGCCGATGCCGCCCACGTAGATCGAGCCGTCCGGCCCGACGCTCGTCCTGCTCACGCCGGACTCCAGGCCCTGCGTCATGCGGAACACGGCGCCCTGCTCCTGGCCGGCGACGTCCTCCAGGTAGACGCGCTGCAGGCCGCCGTACGTCACGTCGCCGATCGCCATCTGCCCGGCGAACACGCCCTCGGTCAGGATGACGGGGTTGCTCGGCGAGTTCGAGATCTCGCCGTGCGGCATCCACAGCACGGGCTCGGTCACGGGCTGGTCGTCGTACGGGCCGTCGGGGTTGGTGTAGTGGTTGTAGAACGCGCCCTCCTCGACGCGCACCAGCTTCGACGTCGGCACGTGCATGCCCTGGTTGTCGGTGACGTACATGCCGCCGTCGGCCCCGAAGCCGAGGCCGTTCGGGGTGCGCAGGCCGCCCGCCAGGTACTCGACCTCGCCGGTGTCCTCGTCGATCTTCAGCACCGAGCCGCGGTTCTCGACGAGCTGCGGGTCGCGCGTCGCGCCGCCGGGCACCATCGCGATGCCCGTGGAGACGTAGAAGTAGCCGTCCTCGTACAGCAGGCCGAACGCGAACTCGTGGTAGTTGCCGCCGAACGGCCAGGTCGCGACCTCGCGGTACTCGTCGGTGACCCCGTCGCCGTCCGTGTCCACGAGCTCGGTCAGGCCGTGCTTCTCGGAGACGTAGATGCGGCCGTCGACCACCTTGAGGCCCATGGGCTCCTCGAGCTCCTCGGCGATCTTCGTGTACGTGACGTCGTCGGCGCCGCCGTCGCCCGTCACGTTCTCGACCAGGTACACCTCGCCGAGCACGGTCTCGCGGTCGCCGCCCCAGGTGGCGATCGCCATGCGCCCGTCCGGCAGCCAGTCCATGCCCGTGACCTGCGGCTCGAAGCCGTTCGGGCGCAGGTTCGTCAGTGTGTAGTCGGGGTGCACCTCGGTCAGCGGCAGGCCGTCGCCAGGTGCCTCGTCGACCCCCTCGCAGACCTTGCGGCCCGGGGAGGTGACGCGCGTGACCTCGGCGTCGGTGCTCAGCACCGAGCTCGGCACCAGCGCGAAGCCGGACGCGCCCGGCGGGCGCCACTCCAGCGTGAGCTGCTGACCGAAGTCGCCGTCGAAGTGGTCCATGCGCAGCGCGTGGTACCCGGCCTCCAGCTCGACCGAACCCTCCTTCGGCGTCGCCCCGTGCTTGCCGGGGTGGTCCACGACGAGGGTGTCGTCGAGCAGCAGGCGAGCGCCGTCGTCACTGGTGATCCGGAAGTCGTAGGTTCCGGCGTCGGGCACGTTCAGGTAGCCCGTGACCTCGGTGACGAACCGGTCGGCGAGGCCGAAGTCCGCAGCCGTGCGCCAGTCGACCGTCGGCATCAGCTTGTCGATGTTCGGGGTCTGACCCGGCTTGAGCGTGCAGTATTCGTCGAGCGGGACCTGGACGTCGAAGACGCGCAGGGTCACGCCGGGCTCCTGGGGCCGGGTGGGGTCCGTCGCCGGTTGCACGGCTGCCGGGGCCGGGGGCTGCGCGGCGGGCTGTGCCGCGGCCGGGAGCACTGTGAGGGGCAGTGCGAGCACGCCGAGCATCGCGGCGAGGGTGCGGTGGGTCGATCTACGTTCCATGGGCCTTGCCTCTCCATCGAGGACCTTGCCTGCCGGGGACCGCGCCTGCCGAGGGCGGCGTCGTGGACGCCGTCGGCCTGGGCACGCCACGTCACTATGCGGTCAGCGCCGACCCCGGACAACGAGTTGCCACTTGTTGCCCCTCCCGGGACGAGCACACCACCTCGCCGGACGATGGTGTGCAGTGTGGAGGCGGACAAGCCTTCACCTATGCGCGGCGGGCGGTCGAGCCGCGTTCGACGAGCTTCGCGGGGAGAAGCGCCGGGGCGGACAGGCCGGTCGACGGCGCGGCCGACGGTGCGCGGAGCTGGTTCAGCAGGCGCTGGACGGCGAACGTGCCGAAGTGGCGCAGGGGAGAGGCGACCGTCGTCAGCGGCGGGGTGCAGAAGTCGGAACCGAAGATGTTGTCGAACCCGACCACGCTCAGGTCGCGGGGCACCTCGACGCCCAGGCGGGTCAGCCCGCGCATCGTGCCGATCGCGACAAGGTCGTTGTAGGCGACGGTCGCGGTCGCGGTGTGGGTGGTCAGGGCCTGGGCGGCCGAGAGCCCGCCCGCGAGCGTCGGCGCGAACGGTCCGAGGCGGCGCGCCCGTAGGCCGAGCTCCTGGGTCGCCTCGCGGAAGGCGCGCCAGCGCATGCCGTCGGCCCAGGACGCCTCGGGGCCGGCCAGGTATGACAGCCGGGTGTGCCCCAGGCCCGCCAGGTGCTCGACGGCGCGCCGCATCCCCTGGGCGTTGTCGGTCACCACGCTCGGGACGTCCGTGACCACGCGGTTCATGACGACGGTCGGCCGCTGCTTGGCGACGGCCCGGATCGCCGCGTCCGAGAGCCGTGACGTGGCCAGCACGACGCCCTCCACCAGGGGCAGCGTGCGCTCCAGGGCCAGGCGCTCCGCCCCTCTCGACTCGTGCGCGTCCACCACCAGGAGCGTGTACCCGGAGTCGATGGCGGTCTTCTCGGCGCTGCGGATGATCTCGAAGAAGAACGGGTTGGTCAGGTCGGCCACGACGATCGCGAGCAGCGCGGTACGGCCGTCGGGCAGCCCGCGCCCGATGGGGCTGGTGCGGTAGCCGAGCTCGTGCGCGACGCGACGGATGCGGTCCGCCGTGTCCGCGTTGACGCGCCCCGGACGGGAGAACGCCCGTGAGACGGTCGAGGGTGCGACGCCGGCAACCCTGGCGACGTCATAGATGGTCGGTCTGGTGCTAGAGCTCCCGGTTTCGCCAGTTTCGCCCATGCGCGGGGAGCGTACGGCGAGCGACCGGCGACGGCAACCATTTGCCGCGGTACGACGCGCGCGTGGCAGGTTCTTGCCTGCCCGGCAAGAGGTGGCAACTCCTTGACGGCCCTGGTGCGGAGCCCTCGAATGACAGGCATGACCCTGCCTACCGAGCCGCTCGACGTGCCGGCCGACCCGCTCGACGTGCCGACCGACCCGGTGGGGGAGGAGGCGGTGCAGGTCGAGGCAGCGGAGAGCGAGCTGCGGCGCCTCGGCCTGGAGGAGATCCGGGTGCGGCACCACGGCGACCTGGCCCGGCTCGAGGCGCCGCACCGCGACCTCGCGAGCATGACGGCGGAGCCGCTGCGCGGTGAGGTGCTGCGGGCCGTGCGGTCCGCGGGCTTCCGGTCGGTGGCCGTCGACCTGGAGGCCGTCACCGAAGCGGGGACGAGGGCCGCCACGGAACCTGGCGACAGCTGAACCGGCGTCCGGCCTGGGGCCCGGTGGCAACCGCTTGCCGCCGGATCCCGGCGGCGCCGGGGCAACAAGTGGCAACTCGTTGTCCGCCCCCCACGCGCCTCATAGTGTCCCCGGTAACAAGCAGCTCCGAAGGCGGAGCCGCTGACCTGCTCTACCGCCCGGCACGTCCCTGACATCGCAGTCCGGCGTGCCCTGACCCGCTGCCCCACGGGTGTCGACGTCGACGCCGTGCGCCGAAACGGAAAGAGCGAACTATGGAGGATCACGCCATGGTGACCACCCAGGAGGCCCGCCCCACGACGACGCCCCCGCACAGGCCCCGGCGGCCGACGGCGCAGGCCGACGGCGGGACGCCGCTCGGGACCCGGGCGCTGACGCTGTTGGCCGAGTCCTGGCGGCCGGTGGCCGTGCTGCTCGCGCTCTTCGGCGTCTGGTGGTTCGTGGCCTGGCGCGAGCTGGTCCCCGCCTACCTGGTGCCCGCGCCGGGCGCGGTCGCGGAGACGATGGTCGCCGACTGGGCGATGCTCCTCGAGCACACCTGGGTGACGACGCTGGAGACGATCGTCGGGTTCGTGCTCGCGGCCGTGATCGGCGTGGCGACGGCGGTGCTCCTCGTCTACTCCAGGACGGCGGAGAAGTCCCTCTACCCGCTCATCCTCTTCGCCCAGGTCATCCCCAAGATCGCGATCGCGCCGATCCTCGTGGTCTGGTTCGGGTTCGGGATGACGCCGAAGATCGTCCTGGCCGTCCTCATCGCGTTCTTCCCGGTAGTGGTCTCCGCCGTCGCGGGGCTGCGCTCCGTCGACCCCGAGCTGCTGGAGATGTCCGCGACCATGGGTGCCTCCCGGTGGAAGACGTTCCGCAAGATCCGCTTCCCCGGAGCTCTCCCGCAGCTCATGTCCGGCCTGAAGGTAGCGGTCACGCTTGCGGTGGTGGGCGCCGTCGTCGGCGAGTTCGTGGGCGCCGACCGCGGTCTCGGGTACGTGCTGCTGCTCGCCAGCGGCAACCTCGACGCGCCGCTGCTGTTCGCCGACCTCATCCTCATGTCGCTCATCGGCGTGGTCCTCTTCGTCCTGGTCGAGGTGCTCGAACGCCTCCTCATCCCTTGGCACGCGTCCCGGCGCGGCAACCTCGCGCTCGCGACGGTCTGATCCCCGGCCCGCACTCTTCCGCGTTCCCGCCGTCACCGTGGCGGCACGACCAGAAAGGCTCTCCCATGCGTGGTGGCAACAAGCGTGACGGCAGGACGCGCGGCCGCAAGATCGTGATGTCGCTGGCCGTGGGCGGCGTCGCCCTGGCGACGGTCGCGGCCTGCGGGCAGACCGGCGCCGGCGGGTCAGGCGAGCAGAACGCCGAGGGCCTGACCGAGGTCACGGTGACCCTGAACTGGGTCCCGTACGGCGAGCACGCGCCGTTCTACTACGGCGTCGAGCAGGGGATCTTCGAGGACGCGGGCATCGACCTGACGATCCAGCCGGGCAACGGCTCAGGCAACACCGTCCAGCAGGTGGCGCAGCGCAACACCGACTTCGGGTGGGCGGACACCCCGCCCCTGGCGAACGGGATCAGCTCGGGCATGCCGGTGCGCAGCGTCGGCGTCTTCCTGCAGACCGGTCCCAGCTCGGTCGAGTTCTTCGACGACCAGGGCATCACCGAGCCCGCCGACCTCGTGGGCAAGTCCGTCGGCGGCACGCCCGGCGACGCCATGTACGGCACGTTCCCCGCGTGGCTGGAGCTCAACGGCGTGGACCCCGCGGACGTGACGGTGGTCAACGTCGACGCAGCGGGCAAGATCGCCGCGCTGATCGAGGGCAAGGTCGACGCGATCCAGGGCTTCCACCACGACCAGGCACCGACGATCGAGAACCAGACCGACAAGGAGGTCTCGGCGCTCCCGTTCTCGGACTTCGGCATGAACCTGCTCGGTACGGGCCTCGTGGCGAACGAGGCGACGATCGAGAGCGATCCCGAGCTCGTCCAGGCGATGGTGCGGGCGACGTCGGAGGCGTTCCTCGCGGCGTCCGAGGACCCCGAGGCCGCCGTCGCCGCGATGGCGGCGGGTGCGGAGCAGGCGCCGGACGAGAGCGTCCTCGCGGCACAGCTCGAGGCGACGATCGGCCTCCTCGACCTCGAGAGCGCCCCCGCTCCGGGCGTCAACTCCGAGGAGCAGTGGACCGACACCCTGACCTTCCTGTCCGAGAACACGGACTTCGAGGGCCCTGCGACGCCGGACACCTACTGGGACGCGACCTTCGGGGAGGACCTGTGACCGCCACGACCGACGCGGGGGCATCCGCCCGGACCGTCGGCACCGAGCCGATCATCGAGGTCTCGCACCTGACGAAGCGCTTCACCTCGAAGCGCTCCGAGACCGTCGCGCTCGACGACGTGTCGCTCGCCGTGCTGCCCGGCGAGTTCGTCACCATCGCGGGGCCCTCTGGCTGTGGCAAGTCGACGCTGCTGAAGATGATCGCGGGCCTGACCCGTCCCACGGAGGGCGAGGTGCGCCTGTACGGGCAGCGGGTCACCGCGCCGCAGCGCGACATCGGGTTCGCCTTCCAGCGCTCGGCCCTGCTCGAGTGGCGGGGCGTGCGGAGGAACATCCTGCTGCAGGCAGAGATGCGCGGGATGGACCGGCGCCGCGCGCAGGAGCGGGCGGACCATCTCATCGAGCTGACGGGCCTCACCGGATTCGAGAAGGCCCTTCCGCACGAGCTGTCCGGCGGCATGCAGCAGCGGGTCGCCCTGTGCCGCGCGCTGCTGCACGAGCCCCGGGTGCTCCTCATGGACGAGCCGTTCGGCGCGCTCGACGCGCTCACGCGCGAGCAGATGAACATCGAGATGAACCGGATCTGGCGGGAGACGGGGACCACGGTCGTGCTGGTGACCCACTCCGTGCCGGAGGCGGTGTACCTGGGGAGCCGGATCGTCGTCATGAGCCCGCGTCCCGGCCGGATCCTGGAGACGCTCGAACCGGGTCTGCCGGACCGTCGAGCCTACGGCGCGACGCTCGCCGATCCCCGGTTCACCGCGGCGGCCGAGCGCCTGCGCGAGCTCCTCGGTGCGAGCCATGCGCCCGAGTGACGTGCGCCCGCGTGATGAGGCCCGCTCGTGACGGCACGCCCGCTCGGCGTGGGGATCGTCGGTATGGGCGGCATCGGGAGGATGCACGCCCGGGCGCTGGATGAGCTGGCGGGCCGGGCACGCCTCGTCGCGTACAGCGGCGGGACGGCGGACGGCGAGCAGGATCTTGCGGGCGGATCCGCGGAGCGTCTCCAGCCCGGCGAGCTCATCGCTCGTCCCGACATCGACGTCGTGGCGATCTGCACGCCGAGCGGGACGCACGCGTCGCTCGCGCTGGCCGCGCTCGAAGCCGGCCACCACGTGGTCGTCGAGAAGCCGCTCGCGCTGGACGTCGACGACGCGCTGCGTGTCGCGCGTGCCGCGCACGAGCGGGGGCTGACGGTCTCGATGATCTCCCAGCGGCGCCTGGAACCTCAGCACGTGGCGCTCGAGCGGGCTCTTGCCGAGGGGGCGCTGGGCGAGTTGCGGCTGGCGACGACCCACGTGCACTGGCACCGCGACGACGACTACTACCGCGCCGCGGGCTGGCGCTCCACGGCGGAGCAGGGCGGCGGATCCCTGATGAACCAGGGCGTGCACAACGTGGACCTGCTGCGTTGGTTGTGCGGTCCGGTCGAGTCGGTGACGGCGCAGTCGGGGACCCTCTCGCACGCGATCGAGGCCGAGGACACGACGGTCGCGACCCTCCGGTTCGTCTCGGGTGCGCTCGGTGTGGTGACCACGACGACGGCGACGCCGCCGGGGTTCCCGGCGACGATCTCCCTGTTCGGCTCCCGGGGGTCGGTCGAGCTCGGCCAGGGTGAGGTACGCCGCTGGGACGTGCCGGGGGTGGCTGCGCCGGGGACGGGCGGTATCCCGAGCGGTGCGGCCGAACCGCTCACGATCGGACACGCGGGACACCTGGCCCAGTGGACCCGGATCATCGAGGCGCTCGAGACGTCCTCGCCGGTACCGGTCGGCGTCGACGACGCGCTGGAGACGGTCCGGCTGCTGTGCGCGATCGAGCTGGCCGCGGCTACCGGGGTGGTGGTGCGGCCGGCGGAGCTGGGCGGGGGAAGGTCACCTGGGTGACGTCTCGTGCGGGCACCGACGTTCTCAACCCAGCGGGCCGCAGACTCGGCGTGACCGCACAGACCGCCGGACGCCACCGGTTCTGGTGCGAGTGGACGCCGCTCCTTGCATGCTGGACGCTCCGCGCGAAGTCGACAGGGGAGTGAAACATGTCGGACCAGACCACGCCGCAGGACCCGACCACCCAGCACCCGCGACCGGAGCAGCCGGCGGACGACCTGCAGCCGCCCGGCCGCACGGGGGACATGTCGCAGGAGCCGGACCACGGGGAGTCCACGTACCGCGGATCCGGACGCCTGGAGGGCAAGCGGGCGCTGATCACGGGCGGCGACTCCGGCATCGGGCGGGCGGTGGCGATCGCGTTCGCGCGCGAGGGCGCCGACGTCGCGATCTCCTACCTGCCGGAGGAGGAGCCGGACGCCCGGACGACGGCCCACTGGGTCGAGGACGCGGGCCGCAAGGCGGTGCTGCTGCCGGGCGACATCCGGGACGAGGCGTTCTGTCGCCGGCTCGTCACCGACGCCGTGGACGGGCTCGGGGGCCTGGACGTCCTGGTGAACAACGCCGCGTACCAGATGTCCCAGGACGAGGGGCTGCGCGGCATCACGACGGACCAGCTCGACCGGGTGCTGAAGACCAACGTCTACGCGCTGTTCTGGATCACCAAGGCCGCGCTCGACCACCTGCCCAAGGGCGGGTCGATCATCAACACGACGTCCATCCAGGCGTACGAGCCCAGCCCTCAGCTGCTCGACTACGCCACGACCAAGGCGGCGATCCTCAACTTCACGAAGGGGCTGGCGCAGCAGCTCGCGCCGGAAGGAATCCGCGTCAACGCGGTGGCGCCGGGACCGATCTGGACACCCCTGATCCCCGCCACGATGCCGGAGGAGAAGGTCGAGCAGTTCGGCGCCGACACGCCGCTGGGTCGCGCCGGCCAGCCCGCCGAGCTGGCGCCGGCGTACGTGTTCTTCGCGTCCCAGGAGTCGAGCTACATCACCGGCGACCGCATCGGCGTGACGGGCGGACGCCCGCTGTAGCAGGTGAAGGGATCTGTCGCGTGACGTTCTGGATCTGCGCCAGGTGCGGCGTCGAGCACGAGAACCGGCCGGCCGTGTGCGCCGTCTGCGCTGACGAGCGCGAGCTGGTCCCGGCCGACGGTCAGCACTGGACCACACTCGACGAGCTCGCCGCCGAGGGGCAGACCATCGCCGTCGAGGAGCTGGAGCCCGACCTGTTCGGCCTCACCACCATGCCCGACGTCGGTATCGGGCCCACCGCGAAGATCGTCCGCACCGCCGGTGGGAACCTGATGTTCGACGTCCCGGCCTACCTCGACGACGCGGCGGTCGCCGCGGTCCAGGGCATGGGCGGGCTGGCGTACATCGTGGCGAGCCACCCGCACATGTACGGCGTGCAGGTCGAGTGGAGCCGCCGGCTCGGCGGGGTTCCCGTCCTCGTGAGCGAGCCCGATGCCGGCTGGCTCGCCAGGACGGACGACGCCGTCGAGCTGTGGAAGGACGACCGGGAGATCCTGCCCGGCGTCACGCTGACCCAGCCGGGCGGGCACTTCCCGGGCTCCACGGTCGCGCACTGGGCGGCCGGGGCTTCGGGAAAGGGTGTGCTGCTGGGTGGCGACACGATCTTCGCCAACCCGGACCGGACGTCGGTCTCCTTCATGCGCAGCTATCCGAACCGGATCCCGCTCTCGGGTGCGGTCGTGCTGCGCATCGCGCACCACGTCAGACGGTTCGAGTTCGACAGGCTCTACAACAACTTCCGTGGCGTCATCCCCGTCGACGCGCGGGAGATCGTGCTGCGCTCGGCGGAGCGCCACGCGGCGTGGGCCCGGGGCGACTTCGACCACCTGACCTAGACCCGACCCCGCTGGCCGACCCCGCTGACCGACCCCGCTGGTCGACCCCGCTGGTCGACCCTGTCGAGACCCCGCTCAGCTCAGCTCGAGCAGGATCCCGTCAGCCGCTTCCGAGCCGCCGGGCCCGTGCTCGCGGACGATCGCGACGATCTCGTCGAACAATGTCGGGCCCTCGCCGCGGCGCGCGGCATCGAGCCTCGCCTCGAAGGACGCGCGGTTCGACGGATCGACGCCGGGCAGGAGCCGCTCCAGCCGTCGAGCCGTCTCGGCGTGACCGAGTGCCGCTCGGGACGTCTCCGAGGCGAGCCACCTCAGGATCCAGCCGCCGTCGGGCGTCCCGAACCCCCCGCGGAGCACGTCGTTCAGCGCGTCGAGGTTTCCTCGCCAGGTGTACCCGTTCAGCAGGCGGGAGAACTCGCGGGCAAAGCCGTCGAGGTCGCTGAACCGCGTCCCGTCGACGACGAGCACAGGCAGGTCACGAGTCATGGTCCGAGGCTATCCGTCCGGTCGGGCCGGGTCCGCGCGCCGCATCCAGCCCTTGGCAGGGCCGGACGCGGCGCACGAGACAGGTCACATCTTGTAGAAGTCGCCGTAGTGGTTGGGTGAGAAGTAGGTCTCGCCGGTGGTCCGGTCCAGGATGAGACGGTAGGACTGCCGTGCGGCGTTGCAGGCACGCGGCGTGACGTCGAACTCGAGGTACGAGTGGCCGGTAGGCAGCTGGCCCTCGGAGTTGCGGTGCACGCCGCCCGCGAAGTTGCACTGGCCGTTCGGCCAGCTGACCCAGCCGCGCGTGCTCGGGTAGCCCTTGGAGCTCCAGATCGAGTTCGAGGAGTAGGCCTCCGCACAGCCGCTGTGCGTGCAGGAGTTGAAGACGCTCGCCTCGGCCGGCGCTGCGATGGTGACGCCGCCGGCGACGAAGCTGACCATGGCGGTCAGGACGACGAGCATCCTGAGCATCGTGGACATGGCGCTGGGCTTCTGGATGGACGCGGTGCTGTGGTTCTCGGACACGCTGTTCCCCTCTCGGTTGGGACTACCGGGGGGAATACTGGCCCGCCTTGTCGACGAGGACCCGACGACACACCCACCTGCGGGTGAATTTTACCTGTCCGTATTGTCCTAGAAAGAAAGATGCATGAGGCCGGCTCGTCGGCCCTTGGTCTACGCGGGCCGCGTCGACTCCCGGACCACGAGCCGCGCGGGGATGGTCACCTCGGCGGTCGGCTCGGACGCCGCCTCGGGCTCCCCGCTCGCGTGAGCGGCCATCCGGGACTCGAGGAACCGGAGGACGGTCGCGGCGATCTCCTCGTTGCCGGGGTCGACGGAGGTGAGCCGTGGCGTGGTGAACTCCGTCTCGTCGATGTTGTCGAACCCGACGACCTGGACGTCCGCCGGCACGCGGATCCCGAGGTCCCCGAGGGCGCGCAACGCGCCGATGGCCACGACGTCGGTGGCGGCGACGATGCCGTCGAACGTGACGCCGTCGTCGGCGAGACGGCGGACCGCCGCGTAACCGGACGCCATGTCCAGCAGCGGGATCGGTGCGACGAGCCGCTCGTCGAGCGGGACGCCCAGGCGGGCGTGCGCCTTGTAGTAGCCCAGCGTGCGGAGCGTCGGCATGTCCTGCTCCGTCGTGCCCTGCCGCCCGCCCAGCATCACTATGCGCCGGGACCCGCGTTCGAGCAGGTGGGCGGTGGCGGTCGCGGCGCCCTCGACGTTGTCCATCATCACGTGGTCGAACGTCCGGGGGAGCGGGCGCTCGCCGACGAGCACCACCGGCGTCCGGAAGTTGAGCTGCTCCAGGTCGGGAGGGTTGAGCCCGACGACGGTGATGATCACGCCGTCGTACATGCGGAGGCGGGCGAACGAGGCAGCGGCCAGCTCGTCGGCCCGGCTCAGACCCGAGCGCTGGACGACGAGATGCCTGCCGGTGGGCTCCAGGGCGTCGGCGAGGCGCGTCGCGAGCTGACCGAAGTACGGCCGGTCCAGCTCAGGCACCAGCAGGCCGATGGCGTCCGTGCGGCCCGCTCGCAGGTTCCGCGCGGTGGGGTTCGCCTGGTAGCCGAGCTCGGCGACCACCTCCAGCACGCGCTCGCGGGTCTTTGGCGCGACCCGGGGCAGCCCGTTGATCACCTTCGACACGGTGGTGGTCGAGACCTGTGCCGCCCGTGCCACGTCGCCGATGGTCACCGCACGTGGACCGGTACTCATACGAACCTTCCTCACCGTCTCGGTCGGAGGACGCCTCTTGACATCCGCAACTGCCGAGGGAATCGTTACCGCATCGACGAGGACCAGCGAATACCGCCTGTGAGAGCGGCTCTTCCGGGCCTTTGAGGAAACGATACCTCGGTCGAACCCCTGCGTCCGGAAGGCCTCTCGCATGCCCACTGAATCTGCCCGCGTAGTGATCGATCTCGACCTGCCGGGACCCACGATCAGCCGACACGTCTACGGGCACTTCGCCGAACATCTCGGACGCTGCATCTACGGCGGGTTCTGGGTGGGGGAGGACTCGCCGATCCCGAACGCCGGCGGCATCCGCCTCGACGTCGTCGAGGCCCTGCGCGCGCTCCAGATCCCGAACCTGCGCTGGCCCGGTGGTTGCTTCGCCGACGACTACCACTGGCGCGACGGCATCGGCCCGCGTGCGGAACGCCCGCGGATGGTCAACTCCCACTGGGGCGACGTCGTCGAGGACAACTCGTTCGGGACGCACGAGTTCATGGCGCTGTGCGAGCTGCTGGGCGCGGACGCGTACATCAGCGGCAACGTGGGCTCGGGCACGGTGGCGGAGATGAGCGAGTGGATCGAGTACCTCACCCGCGCCGACGACTCCCCGATGGCGGCGCTGCGCCGGCAGAACGGCCGGGACGAACCCTGGAAGGTGCCCTTCTTCGGCCTGGGTAACGAGGCGTGGGGCTGCGGCGGCAACCTGCGGGTCGAGCAGTTCGCCTCGCTGGCGCGGCAGTATTCGACGTACGTGCGCAACCACGCGGGCAACGACGTCTACCGCATCGCGGCGGGCGCCTCGGACGCCGACTACCACTGGACCGAGGTGCTCATGAAGTCCTTCGGCCCGCTCGACGGGGCCGACGGGCCGGCAGCGCCGTTCCAGGGCATCTCGCTGCACTACTACACGATGACCGGTTCCTGGGAGGACAAGGGCAGCGCGACGGCCTTCACCGACGACGAGTGGTACCTCGCCCTGTCCCGTGCCGGGCACATGGACGAGCTGCTCACCCGGCACAGCACGGTGATGGACCGCTACGACCCCAACAAGCGCGTGGGCCTCGTGGTCGACGAGTGGGGCACGTGGTGGAACGTCGAGCCCGGCACCAACCCCGGCTTCCTGTACCAGCAGAACACGCTCCGCGACGCGCTGGTCGCCAGCGTCCACTTCGACGCGTTCCACCGGCACGCGGACCGGGTGGTCATGGCGAACATCGCCCAGACGGTGAACGTGCTGCAGGCGATGATCCTCACCGACCCGGACACCGGCGCGCTCGTGCTCACCCCGACGTACCACGTCTTCGCGATGAACGCCGCGCACCACGACGCCACGTCGCTCGCCGCGCACGTCGTCGCGCCCGGTGCGACGCGCGCCGTCGACGGCAAGGAGCTGCAGCTCCTGTCGGCCTCGGCGTCCACCAAGGGGTCGACGGCGCACGTCTCGCTGTCCAACCTGGACGCCGCCCAGGACCGCACCGTCGTGCTCGACCTGCGCGGCCGTGACGTCGTCGGCTTCTCGGCGCAGATCCTGACGGCGCCGGAGCTGCACGGCCACAACACGCCGGAGCAGCCTGAGGCAGTGGCGCCGCGCAAGCTGGAGGAGATCCGCAGGCACCCGCGCGGCCTCGAGCTCGACGTGCCCGCGCACTCGTACGTCACCGTCGCGCTGGAGCTGGGCGCCGATGACTGACCGACGCTGCTGACTGACGCAGGCCGACACCGCCGGACCGACGCCCGGGCCCAAGCCATGGTCGACGTCCGGCGGGTCGGCAGCGTATCGTGCGCGCCGTACCGTTCGTCAGCTGCACCGTTCGACAGAAGTGACCGGGTGATGAAGCCCGGCCGTCCGTGAGGTATGCGCCCACCGCTCGACGACGAGCGGTGAGGTCGATTGGATAACGTTTCACAGCGCTCCGACGACAGAGAGGGCAATGATGCTGCTTCCCAGGAGAACCGACGAGCCGCGCTTCGACCCCGTCAGCAGGCGGGCCTTCCTCACACTCTCCGCCACCGCCGCGGTGGGTACGGCCGGCCTGGTCTCGGCGCAGCCGGCCGCCGCGGCCCAGGTGCTCGTCCAGCCGTCGATCCGGCAGCAGACGATCCAGGGCTTCGGCGGCATGAACCACACGGCCTGGATCAGTGACCTCACGGCGGCACAGCGCGAGACGGCGTTCGGGAACGGCGCCGGGCAGCTCGGCTTCACGATCCTGCGCATCCCCGTCCACGAGGACCCGGCCAGGTGGGCCGGCGAGGTCGCGACGGCCAAGCGCGCGACCGAGCTCGGCGCCAAGGTCTTCGCGTCGCCGTGGAACCCGCCGGCGGGGATGACCGAGACGTTCTCCGGCGGCAAGCGGCTGCGTTACGACCAGTACGGCAACTACGCCCGGCACCTCAACGACTTCGTGCGCTACATGCGCGACCGCGGGGTGCCCCTGTACGGGATCTCGGTACAGAACGAGCCCGACTACGCGCACGACTGGACGGCGTGGACGCCTGCCGAGATCGTCCGGTTCCTCCGCGAGAACGCCGGGTCTATCGACGCCAGGGTCATCGCCCCGGAGTCGTTCCAGTACCGGAAGAACCTCTCCGACCCGATCCTCAACGACCCCGCGGCGCTGGCCAACGTCGACATCCTCGGAGCGCACCTGTACGGCACCCCGACCTCGGACCTCGCCTACCCGCTCTTCGTGCAGAAGGGCGCGGGCAAGGAGCTGTGGATGACGGAGGTCTACCACCCCAACAGCAGTGACTCGGGAGACCTGTGGCCGCAGGCGCTCGCCACCGGCGAGAACATGCACAACGCCCTGCTGTACGGCCGGTTCCAGGCGTACGTGTGGTGGTACATCCGTCGTTCGTACGGGCCGATGCGCGAGGACGGGCAGATCAGCAAGCGTGGCGCGAACATGGCGCACTTCTCGAAGTGGGTACGCCCCGGCTACTGGCGTGTCACGGCCACCGCGAATCCCGAGTCGAACGTCTTTGTCACCGCGTTCACGAACGGCTCGAAGCTCGTGATGGTGGCGATCAACAAGACCTCCGCCGGGGTCTATCTGCCGGTCAGCGTGGAGGGTGCGGGTTCCGGCGCGTTCTCGACCTGGGTGACGGACGCCAACCGGACCCTCGCCGCGTACAACAGGGTGGTCATGACGAACGGCTCGTTCAACACGGAGCTGCCGGCGCAGAGCATCAGGACCTTCGTCACGGAGTAGTGCCGCCCGAGTATCACCGACAGTGGGTCGGAGTCAGTCGATCGGCGTGACCGGCGCCTGCCAGATAGCCGTGATCGCGTCGATCAGGCCGACCGCCGTCGTGCCCCAGGTGGGACGGACCGTCGGGCTGCCGGCCGCGAGCGCCCGCTCGCGGTCGGCGCAGGCGTAGATGACGAGGTTGCGGACCATGCCCTCGCGTTCCTCGAACACGTCGTCGGACAGGTCGGGGAGGCTGCGACGCAGGCCTTCCTCGCTCTCGCGCCGGGAGCTCGACGTCGTCGACTCGTCGAGCTCGGCGAGGTAGAGGCTCGGGTCGGTCATGATCTGGGCGGCCATGAGCACACCGGGGAGCGTCCTGGTCGTCGGTGCCTCGGCCGGCGGCCTGACCACCGCCGAGGCGCTGCGTCGCAAGGGGTACGAGGGGCGGCTCACGCTGCTCGGGGGCGAACGCCACCTCCCGTACGACCGGCCGCCGCTCTCCAAGCAGGTGCTGTCGGGGGCGTGGGAGGCGGGCCGGGCGCAGCTACGGCCCGAACCGGCACTGCGGGCGCTGGACGCCGAGCTCGTGCTGGGTGACGGGGCCACCGGCCTGGACGTCGCCAACCGCACGGTCCGGACCGAGTCGGGCCGTGAGCTCGGCGCCGACACGATAGTGATCGCCACCGGTGTCCACGCCAGGACCCTTCCCGTAGAGGCACAGCCTGCGGACCCCCGGCCGGGCCAGGACCGTCTGGCGGGTGTGCACGTGATCCGCACCCTCGACGACTCCGTGGCGTTGCACGCGGAGCTTGCGACCGCCCGGCGGCTGGTCGTGGTGGGCGACGGGGTGCTCGGTGCCGAGGTCGCGGCGACGGGCCGCGGTCTCGGCCTGGACGTCACCCTGGCCGGGCCGCAGTCCGTACCGATGCAGAGCCAGTTCGGTCCATGGGCCGGCGCTCTGCTCGGGGACCTCCACACCGACCGGGGCGTCAAGCAGACCCGGCTGCACCGCCAGCAGGTCGCCGACGCGCTGACCCTCGCCGTTCGATGATCTCGTCATGAGGTTCTGAGCGAGCGGGCAGAGTCGGCGTAGGCCTGGCTGGCGGCGATGGGCTCCCGGACGCCGTCGAGCGTGCGTGCCAGGTCACCGGGCAGCGTGCCGGTGTGCTGGACGACGACGCGCCTACGGTCGGCGGGGTCGGGCTCGCGGCGTGCGATCCCGGCGTCGATGAGCCGGTCCACGAGCCGGGACGCGGCCGCCAGCGACAGGCCGAGCCGGCGAGCGAGCTCCCCGCTGGTCATCGGTCCGTCCAGGTCGAGGAGGTTGCTCGCCTGATAGTCCGTGCCGGACAGGCCTGCCGAGTCGGCGGCGGCCTGGAAGAACAAGCTGATGATCTGGCTCGCCGGCCGAGGCTGACGGCGTCGCCGTCGTCCCTACCTCGTATCGACACCATCCCGGCTTCATCTCTACATCACGTGGTACTGTCGCGGCGGTTTGATCGCCGTTGTCGCTAGTCGAGAACGCGGGGGCGCCAGTGTCGTCGGACCCAGCCGTGCAGTGGATCGTGACAGTGTTGTTCGCCGCTCTCGGCGCACACTCCCTGTGGCGTCTCGTGACCTCCCGGCAGGCGTTCGCCGTGACCGGCTACCTGTGCCACCTGGGCATGAACCTCGTCATGATCGCGATGGTGTGGCCGTGGTGGGTCCGGCTGCCCGCGCCGCCGCAGCTGGCCTTCTTCGTGCTGGCCGCGGTGTTCTTCGCCGCCGCTGCCGGCTGGCACCAGGCCGATGCCCTGTCGCGCGGCCCGACGGCGGGACGCCCGCGGGCCGGTCATCACGAGAGCCCAGGGACCCAGGTAATGCACGCCGTCATGATGCTCGCGATGGTCTGGGCGGTGGTGGTCATGCACCCTGGCCTGACGGCGTCGCGAACGCTCGCGACGGGACACGGGGCGGGGCGCACGCACCACACGGACCACGCGGTGGCTCACGCGCAGCTGAGTGGCTGGTCCACGGTCAGCGGTGCGCTGCTGCTCGCGGCGCTCGCGGTCGGCGGGACGGTCTTCCTGATCGGCCTGCTCCGGCACCTGCGCGGCGGCGGCTCGGTGCGGGGCCACGCCGGTGCCGACCTGCTGGCCAGCTCCGCGATGAGCTTCGGGATGGCCGCGATGTGCTGGCTCATGCTCGCGGGCTGATCGGCAGGGGTGGACGGGCGCCGGATCAGCCGGCGCGCTGCCGCTCGGCGTGCTTAGGCCGTAGCGCGCGTTCCAGCATCTCGGCGTCCCGTGCGGTCAGGTGGTCCGCGAACTGGGCGAGCGCTTCCTCGCGGTCGCCGGAGCTCTCCAGCACGGACAGCATCGCCGCTCCCGCGCGCTCGCCATCCGAACGGGTGGGCCGGAAGCGGACCTTCCGCGGGGAGGTCGCGATCCGGACGACCTCACCCTTCTTCTGGAGGCGGTCGAGCACCGTCAGGAGCGTCGTGTAGGCCGGGACGTGCTCGTCCTCGAAGCTCTCCTGGACGACTCTCGCTCCGATCGCGTCCTCGTGGCTCCAGAGGATTCGCATGACCTCGGCCTCGAGCTGTCCGCGCTCGCGGGTCCTGCCTGCCGAGATCTTGTCTGACGGCGTCCTGCCTGCCGGGGTCCTGCCTGACATTTTGCCCTCCTGGCAGGACCATACTGCAAAGGTGACGGCCCATTCGCTGATGGGTCGCCACCTTTGCGTCGTCCGGAATCCCGGACGGAAGGGCCAGGCGTCAGGCCGGCTGGAGCGCCGCGGCGTCCAGCGCGCCGCTGCGCGCCTGCTCCACCAGGTCCGCGAGCTGGTCGTGGCTCATCTGGATCCGCTGACCGAAGTCGTCGGTGATCACGATCTGCTTCAAGGGCTCGGCGCTCGGGTCGACGAACAGCTCCGGGCAGCCGCAGTCGCACTTGCCGCAGAACGTGGCCACATGAAGAAGCTGAGGGTTGTCGCTCATCGTTGTCTCCTTTGCCTGGACGTGCACGGGATGTAACGGAACGGACTTCGTGCCGGGCTGGTGCCCTCTACGAGGGTCACGTATATCTCTACAAGTCGTCAAGATAACGGCGTGATACGTGGTGCTGCCGAGACCCACCAACCGGCGAAGACCGGGTTCGTACCCCGCGAGAGCACGGGCCGTATCACCCGATTCGTTGAACTTGTCGCGCAGTGCGGTCTACCTTTCCCATAAGGGGCGAATGGGGGCATGGTGGAGGCTGACGCGCAACGACTGCGGAGCGTCGTACAGGACGCCGTCCACGTCGCGGTAGCGAACGGGCACCTGCCCGACGACGAGCGCCGCGTGCTCGACGCCCTGCTTCAGGACCCGGACGACGCACGGGTCATGCGCCGGCTGCGCAGGCGACGTCGGCACGGTGATCCACTCGGGTTCGGCATCGAGACGACCATCGCGGTAGCGGTCGCCCCGTTGCTCATGATCGTCGTGGAGGAGGTCGTCCGAACGGTCACCGGCACCGCCGCCGAGTCGCTGATCTCCCGCTTCGTGGCCTGGCTGCGGCGAGTGCTCCGGCGGCCACGCCTGGTGGTCCATGTGCCGGAGCTCACCTCCGACCAGCTCCGGGTCGTGCACGATCAGGTCCTCGCGAAGCTGCTGGAGGCCCAGGTTCCCGAACCGGCGGCGCGCGCACTGGCCGAGCGTGTGGCCGGGTCGCTCGCCATCGGGCCCGAGGTCACCGGGCCGGACAGGCCCCCGGATACCTGATGCGAGCTGAGCGCAGCGTCCCCGTCGGCACCACCTACCGGTTCGTCCTCCTCCTGGCGCTCATCGCTGTCTCCAGCTCGGTCTGGTTCCGCGAGATGGTCGCGGTTCGAGACATCGAGGCCGTCACGAAGGATCTGAGCTGCCGCCTCGCCGTCGGCTACTTCTCGGGGCCGGCCACCGATGCGCGACGTGAGATGCACCCGCGGTGCCTGGAAGGTCAGGCGCCCGCCCTCGATCGCGTGTGGGAGCTGACGTTCTGGGCGTTGATCGCCACCGGCGTCGTCGCTCTCGTCATCTACGCGCTGCTCCCGGTCTGGAAACGGCGCGTCTCGCGCCTGGTGCCGCTCGACGTGCCGCAGGACGGCGCCGCGATCGACCCGCTCCTTTCCGAGCTCGCGGCGCTGTGCCGCCGCACAGGGATCTCCGCCGGCAGCGTCAGCTTCATGCTCGACCCGCACGACCCGCGCTGCGGCGCGACGGTCTTCGGCCGGTTCGGCCGCAACACGGTCAGGATCGGCGCCGGCCTGGTCAGCCTGCACGGCGCCGGCCTGGTCCGGGCGTCCTCGCCCGCCGGGCCGGGGACCAGCAACCCTGAGCTCGAGGCGTTCCGCGGCGTCATGCTGCACGAGCTCAACCACATCGCCAACCGCGACGTCGGTCTCACGTACGCGACGGTCGCGCTCTGGCGGTCGTTCCTGATCGTGGTTCTCGTGCCGGCGACCGTGGCGGCTCTCGGACCCGCGTTCAGCTCCGGCTCGGCCGGCGTCGGCGTGCTGTCCGTCGTGCGGTACCTGGCCCCGGCCGCGGTCCTGGCGGGGGTGGTGTTCCTGGCACGCGCGGACGTCCTGCACGCCCGTGAGCTCCACGCCGACGTCCTGCCGCCCGCGTGGCACGGCGACCTGCGCGGGCTGCTGGCCGGCGACACGGGGGAGAGGCGTCCCTGGTGGCGCCGGTCGTTCGACGCGGTGGCGCAGCTGTTCCGGGTCCACCCCCGTGCGGCCGCGCGGCGTCGGGCACTGGACGACCCCTCCCTCCTGTTCCGGATGAACCTGCTTCCCGTCGCCCTGAGCGGCACCGTGACCGCCCTGATCGCCGTCCAGGCGGTACCCCTCGAACAGGTGGGGCTACGGTTCCCGGCGCTGTGGCTGGTCGTGGCCCTGGCGCTCTCAGCGCTCTTCGTGCCGCTGTGGCGTGCCGCCCTGTACGCCGCCGACCGCGGCGCTCCCTCCCCGCAGGGGCTGCGGGAGGGCCTCGCGCTCGGCACCGGGTTCGCCGTGGGGTACTTCGTCGGGCTGTCCGGCTACCAGACCGGGCCCCCGACCAACTCCTGGCTCCTGCTGACCGTGTTCGCCTGGGCGGTCGTGGCGGGCGTGTGGGCCGCCCAGCTGACGTCCCTGGCGGCCCGGCGGCTCCCGCCGCGCCTGCGCGCGCCGGGATTCTGGATGACGCAGCTCGCCGGGTGGCTCTCGCTCGGCGTGCCGTTCCTGTTCTTCCTCGACCAGGGCACGCTGGGGCTGGGCGGCGCGGACACGCTCGCGAAGTTCGGGTTGATGCTGTCGGACGACGGCGGGTGGCTCGAGCTGCCGCAACCGGCCGGGCTCCTGATCACGGGCTCCGCGAGAGCGGCAGGGGACCCGCTCGCCGTGGCCGGCGCCGCGCTCGCGTGGCTGGTGCCCGCCACCCTCCTCGTCGGCTCGCTCCTGCGTCCGGGAATCCACCCGCGGCCAGGCCTGCGCCGGGTCTACGTGACGGCGGCCGCAGGCGGCGTCGGCGCCGTGGTGGCGGTGCTCGCGGTCAACCTCTGGTGGTCCGGCGACCTGATGGATCCCGGCGTCAGCGAGGTTGACACCTGGCTGTACGAGGCCGGGCTGCGTGCGGCGCTGATCGCGACGGCGATGGCGTCCGCCGCGTTCGCGACGGTGCTCGTGCCGCATCCGACCGTCCCGTCCGCCGTGACCACCGGGGGCATCACGATGCTCCTCGGCGTGCTCGGTGCGACGGCGCTGGGGGCCCTCGACGGCTGCCTCGGGGCGTTCAACGCCCGAGCCGACGTCTGCACGGGATGGCCCGACCTGCGCCGACAGCTGGCCGTGGCCCACCTCGAGAACCTGTCCTCGACGCTGGTGGTCGGCTTGTTCTGTGTGGTCGTCGCCGCCGTGGCGGCCTCGACCCTGAAGGTGCTCGCGCGCCGCCTCCTGCGCGCGGCACCGGATCCCGCCCCCGGCTCGCTGGCTCCGTCGCCCCGCGCGGCCGTCCCGCTGGTGGCGATCGCCGTCGTGCTGACCGTCGGCCTGCTGCCGGCTCTGGTCGCGAGCGCCCGGCCGTCGGACGGCGCGACGGACGAGCTGGCGTTGCCGAGCGACGTCTCGACCCGTACCTCCGCGTGGCTGGACGCCGGGGGCCGCGACATCATGCAGAGCCTGCTCGACGAACGAGCCGTTGTCGTCGGACGCGCGCTGTACGCGGCCGAGCTGCCCCTGATCACCGAGGAGACGACGGCCGGCGAGACCGTCGCGATCATCCTCGAGTTCGGCCAGGCGATGGACGACGCCACGGCAGCCTGCGGCAGGCTGCGGGACGCCGCGGAGCGGGCGGAGCGCTTCATCCCGATCCCGGACCCCGAGGCGCAGTCGGGGTGGGAGGCCCTCTACACCGCCGCACGCCGCGGCGGGGAAGCCTGTGTCGAGGGTCTTGCGAGCAACCGGATGACGATCTTCGACGCGGCCGAGAGCCTTCCAGGGGCGCGCCTCGACGGTCGTGTCATCACCCGCCTCGAGCAGATCGGGGTGCTGTGAGAACCGCCCGAGCGTCGTTCGCCGTCGCGATCGTCCTCGTGCTGACCGCCTGCGGTGCCGAAGAGGCGCCACCACCGCTACCGAGCGCGCCCTCGGTCTCCGGTCAGTCCGTCCCGCCATCACCCCTGCCGACGCCGACCGACTACATGGCCATCCTGTGCGGCTCCTTCCTGGGGTACTGGGCCGGCTGGAGCGCCGGCGAGGAGATCAGCGCGGACATGGAGCGCTCGCTCGTGGACCTGGCCCGTCGGGGCTCCACGTATCGGGAGGACGCCGAGGCCCTGCTCGACAGCATCGCGGTGCTCGGCGCGACCGACGATCCGGAATACCGGGAGACGTTCGAGATTCTTGTCGAGCTGCAGTACTCGGTGCTGGTGAGCGGCTGCTTCACGGAGATCTGAGCTCCGCCCCCGCAGCCATGAAGATCCGCGGGGCCAGCCTCATGCTCACCATCAACGGAAATGTGCCCAGGAGAGGTCAGCTGAGCGAGTGTGCCGGGGTAGTCGCCGTCCGGGGCCCGTGTGCAGGGGTGGGCGGTAGCTGATCGCGCCTCGGGCGCGGCGGGTGTGGCAGCCGATCGAGTAGCGGCTGCGCGGGATGCGCCCGTTGCGCGGGCCGCTCATCCCGACTGCGGGGGTCCACCCCGGAGTCTCCGCCCGGACCGGTTCTGCCGGGTTGGGCACAACGGAGACAGCTGCGTGCCCGGTGGTGGCGACCAGCTTCGGTGCTACAGGAGCCATGGAGACAGGAACACGACCCGTGGGGGTCACCGGTTCTGGTGGAACGGGCGCCACGGAGACAGACGTGTGCCCCGTTGGCATGGTCGTCTCGACTGCGTGCCGGCCGTCGATCTCGGTGGCCTTCTGCACCCAGCCGGGTGCCTGCTTGGCGTGATTGCAGCGCGCGCACAGGCCCTGCCCGTTGGCCAGGCTGGTCTCGCCGTCCTCCGCGTGCGGAACGACGTGGTCGAGGTGCCGTATGGGTGCGTCGCACCACTGCGAAGCACAGATGCCCTGCTCCCGCGCCCGCAACAACCCGGCTAGGCCCTGCGGGTGGAACCGGGACGTCGACGTGGTGGCCAGCAACCTGCCCCGGGGGTCGACGTAGATCGCCCGTAGCCATGCGGCATCCGCGTCGAGCCCGTGTGCGACCAGGTTCCGCACCACCGGGGCAGGAACGGTGCCGACACCCGCCGGAGCGCCCTCGATCACCGTCCCGGGCTCGTCGCCCCCGGCGAGCAGCGTCTGATCGGAGACCAGGAGGTTGATCGTGACAGGCACGTCGTCGGCGTGGCCGGGCTCGCGTCCGGTGACCCGCTCGATCAACGTGTCGGCCATGATCTGCCCGGCCCCCCGCTCATCACCTGCGGCCTTGGCCGCGTCCGCGCGCGCCTTCAGCTGCGCGTAGGCCTGCACCCCTTGCTGCATCGGGACCAGCGCCGTCAGGTAGACCATCAGGTCCGGCGCCGGACGCACCGAGACACACCGCTCGGAGACGGCCTTCGCGTTCCGCTTCACACACGCGTGCACGTCCAGCTTCCCGGCGAGCTCCTTGATGCGTGCGACCAGCCGCTTGGTCCCCATCCGAGCCAACGCCACCAGGCCCGCGGGACCACAGATCTCCTCATCGATCCGAGCCCGGTCCTCCACCGACAGGTGCGACGTCTCGCGGACCATGAGCGTCGCCCGCCACGACGAGAGCACACCCGTGCGCAGCGCGTCGAACGTGTGCGGCATCTGCGTTACCCAGACCCGGGCCGTGCCCAGGAACGAACCCCCGGCGTGCGGGCTGGCCTGCATCGCCGCACCCACCTGGTTCGGCACACCACGACCCCGCCGCTCCACCCGGATGCCCTGCCCGGCCTCGTCAGCCTTCGTGGCCTCGTCCAGTGCCACGGCCAGCCGCGCCTGGGTCGCGGTCACGGTGTTCTTCACCGCTTCGAGCTCACCGAGCAGGTCCACCCACTGCGCCTGCACCAGTTTCGACACCGAGGACGCGGTGTCAGTACCGCCTGGCAGGATCATGCCCGCCAGCAGCTCACGCACAGCCCGGACACCGGCTGCGTCGGTGGTCACGCCGTCGAACGGCACGGACGGGTCAGGCCCGTCGGCCGTTCGGGATGGCAGCTCACCGGTTCGCGTCATGACACCAACTTATCGCACACCCGTTCGACGTGCTCGCCCGAGTGAGCCTCATCTGCCGACAGCAGAAAGTGGACTGCCGAGGCCAAGAGTGGGTCTTCGTGGCGCACGCGATCTGACGGGGGTGGCAGGTCCGACTAATCCGGCAAGATAAGGTAAGGCTTGCTTTATCTCCCGATCTCTTTACTGATCCCCTGGAGGGCTTGCCATGCGCCGACCTCGGCTCCTCGCCACCGTGCTCGCCACCGCGGTCGCCGCCGGCATGACGCTGACCGGGTGCACCAGCGCCGCACCCGACGAAGCGGCTTCCGGCGACGGAGCGTGGAGCTACACCTCTGGCGACGGCAAGACCTACACCGCGGACGAGGTGCCCACGCGGATCATCGCGCACTCCTACGCGGCGAAGGTGCTCATGGAGTTCGGGATCAAGCCCGTCGGGATCTACGCGGACGGCGACATCGACAGCGACGTCGGCCTCCAGGGAGCCGACTTCGAGGGCATCGAGATCCTCGGCGAGGAGTGGGGCAAGATCGACGTCGAGAAGGCGGCGGGGCTCGCGCCGGACCTCATCGTGGGCGACTGGTGGCCGGCCGAGGGCGGGTACTCGGGCCTCGAGGACGGCGTCGAGGAGTCCAGCAAGAAGCTCGCGGAGCTCGCACCCGTCGTCGGCGCGGCGCAGGGCGACTCGATAGTCGGGCTGATCGAGGACTACGCCGAGCTGGCCGAGTCGCTCGGGGCGGACACCTCGGTGATCGACGAGCAGCGGGCCGAGTTCGACACGGCGGTCGAGGAGTTCGAGGCCGCCGTCGCCGCGAAGCCCGGGCTGACGGCGCTCGCGATCAGCCCGTACGAGGACACCTACGCGGTGGCCGTGCCCGAGTACGCACCCGAGCTGCTCGACCTGCAGTCGTGGGGCCTGGACGTGATCGACCCGGCGAAGCCAGACCCCGAGTTCCCCTACTGGGAGAGCCTCAGCTTCGAGAACGCCGACACGTACCAGCCGGACGTCCTGCTCTTCGACGACCGCAGCTACCCGGCCAACCAGGAGACGCTGGACGCGCAGCCGATCGCCAAGGACATCACCGCCTACGCGGCAGGCGCCTACACGTCCTGGCCCGCCTACTGGCTGCACACCTACCCGGACTACACCGAGCAGCTGCGCAACCTCACCGACTTCGTCAACGAGGCTGACGAGAACCTCACCGACTGATGACGGCAGTCGCCACCCGCCCCCGGCGGAGCAACGCACTCATCGCCGGCGGGCTGCTCCTGTCCGCCGGCGCGCTGCTCGCCGTCTGCGTCGCGTCGGTCATGCTCGGCTCACGCACCATCGACGTCGGGGACCTGGCGGGGAGCGACCTGACGGTCATCCTCGACATGCGGCTGCCCCGCACGGTCCTCGGGGTGCTCGCCGGGGCCGCCCTCGCGGTCAGCGGCACCCTCCTGCAGGGCGTCGCCCGCAACCCGCTCGCCGACCCCGGGATCATGGGCATCAACGCGGGCGCCGCCGTCGCCGTCGTCACGGGCATCCTCGTCCTGGGCGACCAGGAGGCCGGCGCGAACGTCTGGCTCGCCTTCCTCGGCGCGGGCGCCGCCACCGCGACCGTCTACACGATCGCGTCCTTCGGCAGGGAAGGTGCGACGCCGATCAAGCTGGCGCTCGCCGGCGTGGTCGTCACCGCCGTCTGCTCGTCGATCACGTCGGCGATCGTGCTCTCCTCCACGGACGCGCTCGAGGAGCTGCGCGTGTGGCAGGTCGGGGCGCTCGCCGGACGGTACTGGCCCGTCGTCCTACAGGTCGGGCCCTACATCGTGATCGGGCTGATCGCCGCGATGTTCCTGGCCCGCCAGCTCAACCTGCTCGCGCTGGGCGACGCCCTCGCCGTCTCGCTGGGGCAGCACGTGCGCCGCAACCGGGTCATCACGTTCGCCGTCGTGGCGGTCCTGTGCGGAGCCGCGACCGCCGCATGCGGCCCCATCGCGTTCCTCGGCCTCATGGTGCCGCACCTCGTCCGCCTCGTCACCGGGCCGGACTACCGCTGGATCCTCGCCTACAGCCTCGTGCTCGGGCCGCTCGTGCTGCTGCTCTGCGACATCGTCGGCCGGCTCGTGGCGTCACCCGGAGAGCTGCAGGTAGGCGTGGTGCTCGGCATCGTCGGCGCACCGGTCTTCATCACGATAGTGCGCCTGCGGCGCGGCGTGGAGCTGTGATGTTCCGGTTCGAACGCCGCGCCCGCACGCGCCGTGCCCTCGTCGTCACCGCGGCGCTCGCTGTCGTGGCGGCCTGCGTCTTCATGTGCTCGATGATGCTCGGCAGCTACCTGCTCGGGCCGGCGGAGGTCCTGCGCTCGGTGCTCGGCCTGTCCGCGGAGCCCTCTGTCGACTTCATCGTGCGGGAGCTGCGGCTGCCCCGCGCGATCACCGCCGTGCTGGCCGGGCTCGCGCTCGGGGCAGCGGGCAGCATCTTCCAGCGCGTACTGCGCAACCCGCTGGCGGCTCCCGACATCATCGGCATCTCGGCCGGTGCGAGCAGCGCGACCGTCGCAGGGCTCGTGCTCTTCGGCGCGGGCGGGTTCGGGCTGTCGGTCGCGAGCCTCGTCGGCGCCCTCGTCACGGCGGCCGCCGTCTACCTGCTCGCGTGGCGTGGCGGCATCGCGGACTACCGCTTCATCCTGATCGGCGTGGGGGTGGCCGCGCTGCTGGAGTCGGTGACCGGGTACCTCGTGTCCCGCGCCGAGATCTCCGACGCGCGAGCCGCCATGACCTGGCTCGTGGGTTCGGTGGGTATGGCGGGGGAGGGCGAGATCATCGGCCTGGCCATCGGCTGCGGCGTCGTCATCCCGGTCCTGATGGCGCTCTCGCGCCGGCTCGGCGTCCTGGAGCTCGGCGCCGACGGCGCCAGGGGGCTGGGCGTGCGCCCTCAGGCGGAGACCGCCGTGCAGCTCGGGTGCGCCGTCGTGCTCGTCGCCCTCGCGACCGCCGCCGCGGGGCCGCTGGCGTTCGTCGCGCTCATGGCCGGACCGATCGCCGGCCGCCTGCTCGGCCCGGCCGGTGACCGGGTCCTGCCCGCGGCTCTGGTCGGCGCGGTCATCGTCCAGACGGCCGACGTCGTCGCGCAGCACCTGCTGCCGTACCCGATCTCCACCGGCATCGTCACGGGGCTCACCGGCGCCCCGTACATCGCCTGGCTGCTGATCCGGAACAGCAGCCCTACCGACAGCCGTAGTGAGAGATAGGGGAGCGGGCGCGTGAGCGATCATTCATTCGAGGTGGCCGGGCTCACGCTCGGCTACGACGGCGCCGACATCGTGCGCGAGCTGTCGACCGACATACCCTCCGGCGCGATCACGGCGATCATCGGCGCGAACGCCTCCGGCAAGTCCACGCTCCTGCGCGGCCTCAGCCGGCTGCTCGCCCCGCGTGCGGGGCAGGTGCTGCTCGACGGCGTTCCCGTGCACAGCATGCGGTCCGGCGACCTCGCGCGCCTGGTCGGCCTGCTGCCGCAGTCGCCGGTCGCGCCGTCGTCGATCACGGTGGGCGACCTGGTCGGCCGCGGCCGATACCCGCACCAGGGCTGGTTCCGCCGCTGGACCCCCGCCGACGACGCCGCCGTCGACGAGGCGCTGGCGGCCACCGGAACGGCCGATCTGGTGTCCCGCCGGGTCGCCGACCTCTCCGGCGGGCAGCGTCAGCGGGTCTGGATCGCCATGACGCTCGCGCAGGACACCGACATCCTCCTGCTCGACGAGCCGACGACGTTCCTGGACGTGAACTATCAGATCGAGGTGCTCGACCTGCTCGTCGACCTCAACCGCGACCGCGGCAAGACGATAGTCATGGTGCTGCACGAGCTGAGCCTCGCCTGCCGCTACGCCGACCACCTCATCGCGATGAAGAACGGTCGCATAGTCGTCGAGGGCACCCCCGACGAGGTGGTGACCGCACAGATCGTCGAGGACGTCTTCAGCCTGCCGTGCGACGTGATCACCGACCCCCGCAGCGGCACGCCGCTCGTGATCCCGCTGGGGCGGCACCGGTCGGGGCTCGCGCGGTAGCCGCGCGAGCCCCGGTCAGTCATCAGCGGACGTTCCAGGTCCTGGTCTCGTACCGGACACCGTCGACCATGAACGCGACCTCTGTCCCGTTGTAGCTCGAGCCCATCCAGCAGGACAGCTGTCTCGAGCCCGAGGCACCGTTCATCGGGTACTTGGTGCTGCCCTCCCAGGTCCTGGCATGCCCCTCGTGGATGTCGTGCCAGTAGTTCGGCCCGTTGTCGATGCGCGACGTGTCACCCGCCCAGCACGCGACCTCGCTGTTCGCGTCGAAGCCCTCCCAGTTCACCATCCAGTAGCGGCTGCTGGAGTTCGGTCCGCTGCTCGCCGCCGTCACCCACGCCCTGGGCTGCAGGACCTGCGCCGAGTCGCAGGCCTCCTTCCATTCCCCGTTCTCGTCCGTCACCCTGACGCAAGCCTCCAGGGTCTGGCCGGGGTTGCCGTCCGCCGTCGCGGTGCCGGCCTTGCTCGTGCTGCTGACCGCCCCGGACACCTGGACCCTGGTCGGCACGCCGTTGTCCCCGTCCGCGTCCCAGCTGAAGGAGACGTTCCCGATCCCGGGGGTGGCGGTGATCGTCGGCTGGATCGGCGGACCGTACGGCGTCTGCGGCGGGTTCGACGACTCCGACCAGACCGAGCAGGCGCCGTTCGCGTTGCAGGCCTGTACCTGGAAGGTGTACGCCGTCCCGTTGTTCAGGCTCTTGTGGGTGTACGACGCGTTGTTCCCCGCGTTCTGGGCGGTCCCGCCGTTCGCCCGGACGTTGTAGTACCCGCCCTTGCCGCGGAAGTCGTTGATGCGGTTCCACTGCACGTCGACCTGGCCGCTGGTCTCCGAGCCCAGCCGGGCTGTCGGAGTGCCCACCGTGTCCGGTGTGCCGTACGGCACCGTCTCGGCGGACTCCGCGCTGACCGGCGACCTGCCCGCCTTGTTCTCGGCCTCGACCGTGTACTTGTAGGCCGACTCGGTGCTCAGCTTCTGGACAACCATCTCGAGGTCGCTGTCCGGCATGGTCCTGGTCCTGACCCCGTCCCGGTACTCGGTCACGTAGTACTGCCTGATCGCGTCACCGTTGTTGTTCGGGGCCTGCCATGTGACGGTGATCTGACCGCCGGCGGCAGTGTCCGAGCTGGTGGCGGTCGGTGGGTTCGGCTGGTCGGGCTTCGTGGCGGGTGTCTCCGCCGCGGACGGGTCGCTCCAGTCCGACGGCTGGTCCGCGTCGTTCTTCGCCTGGACACGCACCGTGTAGGAGGTGCCGTTCTGCAGCCCTGTCCACTCGACCGGGCTGCTGGTCTGGCACGTCTTCTGGGTCACGTTGTCGGCCGGCGGCGGGCTGATCTCCAGGGTGACGCAGTCGATGGGGGACCGGTCCGTGTACGCCTTGTTCTTCCACGAGACCGTCAGCTTCCGGTCGCCGAACTTGAGCGTCGGCGGCTCCGGCTTGTCCGGCTTCTCGTCGGGCCGCACCTCGGCGGACGCCGGTGACGGCGCCGAGTCGGCCACCTCGTTGGTCGCGACGACCGTGAACGTGTACTTCACGTTGTTCCTCAGGCCGTCGAACGTGCAGGTGGTCGTGGTGCACCTGTGCTCCTGACCGCCGTCGGTCCGCAGCGTGTAGCTCGTGATGTCGGCGCCGTTGTTGTTGGGCTGGTCCCAGCTCAGCACCACGGTCTCGGAACGTACCTCCTCGATGCGGGGCGCACGGGGAGCGTCGGGCTTGCCCAGCACGGTGAGCTTCACGAAGCCGTCGACCTGGCGGTCCGGGTCGCCGGTGCCGTCCTGCACCGTGTACCGCACCGTCATGACGCCGGTGAAGTCGTCCTCGGGAGTGACGACCACCTCGGAGTCGGTGAACGACACCTTGCCCCCGCCCGCCTCGCTGGCCGCTGCGACAACCTTCAGCGGCGTCTGGGGGAACGGGTTGGTGTCGTTCTTCAGCACCGGGACGGTCGACGGCTTGCCCTGGTGCGCGTTCGGCACCTTGTCGTCGGTCGTCTTGACCTCCGGCTTGGTGGACTGCACGACCTTGACGGTCAGCTCGGCGCGGACGGCCGGGTTCCTGCCGTCCGAGACGGTCATCGGGAGCTGTACGACGGTGCCCTTGGGGACCGCCCCGACCTCGCCGATCACCGACGTGCCGGAGACGGTCATCTCTATGCCGTTCTTGCTCCCGACCTTGAAGTCCAGCGGGTCCTTGTCCGGGTCCTTGACGTAGCGCGACAGGTCGACGGTCGCCTTCTCGGCAGCCGCGACCTCGAGCACCGGGGTACCGGTGATCTTCGGCGGCTGGTTGTTGGAGGGGACGACGTCGATCTGCAGCGTCAGCACCGCGGTCAGGCCCTTGGCGTCGTCGGGGCCGGTGCCGTCGGTCACCTCGAAGCTGACCGACGCCGCGCCCGCGTAGTCCTCCGCGGAGGTGTACACGAGCGTGTCGTGGTCGGTCATCGCGACCTTGCCCGCCACGGCCTTGACGGTGTTGTCCTTGGTGATCCGCGGCTTGTGGCCCTCCCGGACCACCACGTAGTCCTCGAGCTCGATGGTGAGCGGGTCACCGCTGAAGGCCTTGAGCGGATCCAGGCCCGGCTTGATGTGCGGCCGCGCCTGGTTGCTCGGCACCCGCACGAACGCCTTGGCCTCCAGGCCGTCCATGTCGGTGACCGTGTACGTGATGACCTGGGCGTCCTCGGTGAGCTCGACCCTGATCGCGTTCGACTCGGTGACCGTCACACCCTTGAGGCCAGGGTCGACCGCCACGTCCAGGTCGGCGCCCACGCCGTCCGGGTCGGCGTCGTTGTCGAGCACGTTCACCGTGACGCTGGTGTCGCCCTCGACGTCGTCGGACGTCACCACGTCGTCGTACGCGATGGGGCGCAGCAGCGGTGCGTCCGGGTCGACGTTCACCGTGATCGCGCCGCTCGTACCCGCCTGATAGGGGTCCTGGATGCCGTAGTAGAACGAGTACGGGCCGGCCTCGCCGGGCGCGGTGACGACGACGTCGTCCTCAACGGCCTTGGGCTTCAGTTCCTTGGTGCCCTCGAAGGCCTTGGCGACCAGGCTGATCTGGTCGCCGTCCGGGTCCGAGTCGTTGAGCAGCGCCGGGATGGCCACCGTGCGCTCCGGCCGGACCGTCGTCTCGTCGTCGATCGCCTGCGGTTCCTGGTTGCTCGCCGGGGGTGCCGCGATGCCCACCCGGACGACACCCTGGCCGATGGCGCCGCGCGTGTCGGTGACCTGGTAGCTGAAGGTGTCGAAGCCCGTGGTGTCGGAGGCCTGGTAGTCGATGGCCCCGTCCACGATCTTGGCATTGCCCTTGCTGGGCGCCGCCGAGATGGAGCTGAGCGTCACGTGGTCGCCGTCGGGGTCGATCCCGTCCAGCGGCAGCGGGATCCGCACCGTGCCGGTGCTGAGCACCCGCGCCTCGATGTCCGGCAACTGCGGGGCGATGTTCGCCGGTTCGTCCTTGATGGTGATGGTGACCTGCGCGGAGTCCTTCTGGCCGTTGGCGTCCTCGACCTCGTAGACCGCGTGGACGGTCTCGGCCTTGTTGCCGGCCTTGAACCGCACGGTGTCCTCGGAGACGAAGGCCTCACCGAGCGAGGACGGCGGTGCCTCCTGCAGCTTGTCGGTGACCTTCATCGCCAGACCGTCCGGGTGGCTGTCGTTCTTCAGCACCGGGATGGTCACCACGTCACCGACGCGCACGGTCGCCTCGTCGGGGCCCGCCTCCGGCGGCCGCATCTGCGCGGACGTCGGGATGGGCACCACGCGTACCTGCCCCGTGACCGTGCCCGAGCCGTTCGCGACCCGGTAGGTCACGAGGACGGGCTCGCCGAGCCGCTTGATCTCGGAGACCTTCAGGATCTGATGGTTCAGCACCGAGACGGTCACCGGAGCACCGGTGGGCACGTTCACGCCCTGCACCACGAGCACGCCGCCCGCCGGGTCGGTGTCGTTGGCCAGGACGTCGACCAGGGCGGAGCCGCCGGTCGGCAGCAGAACCTGGTCCGAGACGGCCACCGGCGCACCCGCCTCCTCCGGCGGGTCCACCACGTCCACCCGCACCAGGCCCATCGTCTGCTCGACGCCGTCGGAGATGTAGTAGGGCACGTCGTACGAGCCGGCCTGGTCGCTCCGGAACTTGAAGTTCCCCGCCGGCGTGTTCTGCGTGATGCTGGCGCCGGCTGCCTCGGCGACGCTCGTCAGCCGCAGGGTGTCGTCGTTGGCGTCGTGGTCGTTCACCATCGGGTTCACGGTGACCGGCTCGCCGGTCAGCACGGTCACGTGGTCCTGGACCGGCACCGGCGCGACGTTCGCGGCGACGACGTCCACGTGCATCTTGCCCTGGAAGGCCTCACCTTCCGAGTCCACGACCCGGATGTCGACCACCTTGAGGCCGGTGGCGCCGCCGCCGTCACGGAACTCGACGGTGCCGTCCGGACGGAACCGCACCTCGTCCAGCGGGTTCGCGGTGGTCGCGTCGGAGAGGTAGAGGTCGTCGCCGTCGGGGTCCTGGAAGTAGGGCAGCACCTTCATGCTGGCCAGACGGTCCTGGCCCACCTGCAGCACGGGCTCGCCGTCGGGTTGGACCGGTGGGTTGTTCTCGGTGAGCGGCACCACCCGCACGGTGGCCTCGGTGGTCGCCGTGCCGTTCTCGCGACCGTCGTCGACCTGGTACGTGAAGGTTGTCTCGCCTGTCGCGTTGTCCGGCACGTCGGCCTGCAGGGCCGCTCCACCGAGCACGCGGTTGACGGACACACCCTCGGGCGGGGTGACGACCGAGGCCGTCATCACGTCGCCGTCCTTGTCCATGTCGTTGCCCAGGACGTTCAGCACAGTGGTCCGGCCGGGCCGGACGCCGATCGAGTCCTTCTCGGGCACGGGTGTGTTGTTGGCCTTGTTCCGGTCGGCCACGAAGTGGTCGACCTGCATCGCGGTGGTCTGCTCCGACTCGGTCTTGTCGCCATCGCCCTTCTTGGGCTGCATGTAGTCCCAGTCGTCGACCATCTCGAAGTCGTCGGCGGCCATCCACAGCTGACCGTTCGCCACGTCGTTCAGCACGATGACGTCACGGTTGACGCGGTAGACCAGGCTCGTGGACGCGTCCGCGCCCTCCAGCGCCTGCCGGACGTCGTTGGTCTCGCCCGCGCACTCCCGGACGACCTGACCGGGCCCCGACCAGGCGCCGTAGACGCACCCGCCGAGCTGCACCGGGGCCGATGCGACACTCGCCGGCCCGCCCGTCAGGGAGTGCAGGGTGGAGGTCCCGCCTGCCAGCGGCTGGACGACCAGGCCGTTCAGGGTCGCGACCACCACGTTGCCGGTCTCGCTCGACGGCTGCTGCAGCGTGCCCTGTGCGCCGTCGGCGATCTTGACCGTGTCGCCGCCCGGCAGCACCAGGGTGCCGGACGTCTGGTCGAACACCACTGGTTCGTCACCCACCGCCGAGACCTGCACCTCGGCGTCGGCACTGAGGGGGAGTCCGACCTCGTCCACCTGCTCGGCGACGCCCTGCTTGGTGGTGGGGATCGTGTAGAGCTTGCCGTCGCCCGGGACGGCGAGGAGTACCGTGCCGTCGTTGCCGACGGCGAGCTTGCCGCCGGGCCCCGCCTTGACCGTGGGCTTGAGCTTGTTCTCGTCGAAGGTGGTCGAGGCGAACGGAAGGACCCAGGCCTTGCCCGTCTCCGGGTCGTAGACGGCGGTGGTTGCGCTGCCCGAGGCGACCTGCGCGCCGGCGGGAAGCTTCATCGTGGCGTCGAGCACCAGCTGCCCCGGGTTCACCGGGCTAGCGGAGAACCTGCTCGTGCTGTTCAGGAGGACATGCTGTGCGTCCTGCTCCACGTCGAAGCTTCCGGCGCCTGCCAGCAGGACGCCGTCCAAGGCCTTCGCGTCGTAGTTGAACCGGCCGAGCTCGCCCTGTGCGGTCCGCGTCACCCAGACGCCCGAGTCGTTCAGCTCGACGTCGGCTGTCGACTCGCCCTCGTACAGGAGCGCGAAGCTCAGGAGCCCCACCCCGAACAGGGTCACCACACTGGTCGACACGACGGATCGACGGTTCTTCAACGCGCGTGAGACCAGGCTCATGCGTCCTCCTCATTCCACGAAAGATTGCTCGCCCGGACGGCCACACAGGCGCAACCGGAGCACCCTACCGAGTACAAAGGTGAAAAGTCGTCGAATATCGGTGGGTAGAACTACCCAGAATGACCCGTCTGTCCATCGAGCGGCGGGAGCGTCTCGCATTGGCAACCTGGGTTGCTTAGATTGGCGTTAGCAACGTAGGTTGATAGGCATGGAGTCAACACGGGTCGCGGACGTCGCGGCCGACACGAGCGACCCCCGCGCGGGCCTGCGGGCCGTCGCCTCGCTGCGGGCACTCACCGAACGCCTCGAGCTCGGCCAGGTCGAGGCCGGCCTGCGTGCGGGAATGACCTGGCTCGAGGTCGCCGAGGCTCTTGGCGTGACCCGGCAGGCGGTGCACAAGAAGTACGCGAAGAAGATCGACCAGACCATCCCGGTCCCCAGGAGGAGCAGATGAGCAAGTTCGCCAGTGCCGCGGCCACCTCGCACACGCTGTCGCTCGCCGCGATGGAAGAGGCCTCGCGTTCCGGGCAGCGCACCACCGACGTCGGACACCTGCTCATGGCGCTCGCGGTGAACGAACAGGTCGCGGGCCAGGTGCTGCGCGGTCTGGGCGTCACCCTCGACGCGGTGCGGGAGGCGGTTGCGGCGCAGCACGCCGAGCAGCTGGGCTCGCTCGGCATCAACGCCGAGGTGCCCGCCGGCGGCAAGATCGTGTTCCACGAGACGGGCGGCTACGAGTGGGACAAACCTTCGCTCGAGATCTTCGAGCGCGCCGGCGCCGGCGACAAGCGCGGTGACGCCGCGGCCGTGCTGCGCGAGCTGATTGCCGAGCCGAGCGGCATGATCGCCGCCGTCCTGCGCCGGCTCGGCACCACGCCCGAGGCTGTGGTCGCCGGTCTCGACGAGGCCGCGCGCTACCCGTCCCACGCCCCGCTGCGTACCGTCGAGCCGGGCAGGCTCTCGGGCGTCTCCGCGGCCTTCGCTCCCGCTCCGGTCGAGCGGGTCTGGGAGCTGCTCGCCGACGCCTCACGGATGCCCGAGTGGGAGCCGGGCATCGGTAGCGTCGAGAGCGGACCGTCGGTGGTGCGCGCGGGGGACACCTGGGTGGCTCGTACGCGCACCGTGCGTCCCGACGGCAAGGCGATGAGGGTCAAGCCTGAGCTCATGACCCAGCAGGTCGAGGTGGTCGCCCTCGACGAGGGGCACCACCTCGAGTGGCGCTTCACCTATCCCGACGTCGCCCAGGCGAACGCGCGGCGCATCAGGGTCGAGCTGGAGCCCGCAGCCGGCGGCACGCAGCTGCGCCTCGCGCTCGCCTGGGATCGCAACGCCGACCGGCCGCGCCGCCCGCTCCTTGCCCTGCTCCTGCGTCCGCTGACCCGCTTCTCGATCTGGATGCAGCTGTCGCACCTCGGTGGGGGCATCAGCCGCGTCTTCCGTTGACCCGGGCGCGACCTCATCCGCGAGGTGGTGGGGCGGGCTACCGCATCGAGCAAGTTTGAGAAAGATCCTGGCTGACGGCGGTGGGGTACTCGATCATGGGACGACCATCGAGATCTCGGAGGACGTCATGACGATTCACGCCCGCTCTGACCACGAAGAGACCTGCTCTTGAGCGGCCTCATCCCGCTCGACTCGCGGTGGCACGACTTGTTCGAGAACTTCGAGCACACCGCGTACCGGCTCCATGTACGGGACACCTACAACACGCAGCTCGAACGAGAGCCAATGGCTCAATTCCTTGCGACCGGGACGGCCGACCTCGAGTGGTTCCAGGACTGGCTCACGTCCATTCGGGAGGCGAAGGCCGCGGGGCGCATCTTCCGTCGTGTTCGTGTGGTGTCGCTTCCATTGACCGACAGTGCCCGTTACTCGCTCTGGGTCACGCGGTACAGCGTCGAGGCGGGTGAGGACATCCGGTACCTCGCCCGCGACGACGCGCAGGGCCTGCCCGAGTTCGACTACTGGATGTTCGACTCCCGGACCGTCGCCAAGATGCACTGGAACGATGAGGACGAGCTGCTGGGCTTCGAGCTGGTCGAGGACCCGGCGGAGGTTGTCGAGCTCAACTACCAGCGCGACGCCGCGTGGCACCACGCGATCCCACGGGCCGAGTTCGCCGCGCAGTACATGGACTGATAGCCGGCATGACGAGCGAGCTGATCCAGCCTGGGCGCGAGTTCGGCAAGCTGTTCGACGAGTTCGACCACACGGCGTATCGGCTGGAGGTTCGAGAGGCGTACAACGAGCCGAGCGAAAAGGCGGACCTGCGGCGATACACGGAAGCGGGCTGGATCGACCGGGACCGAACGTCTGACTGGCTGAGGTACGTGCGCCGGGTGACCGCCGCCGGAGTGCGGTTCCATCGAGTCCGGGTGGTCTCGCTGCCATTGAGCACGTACAACGAGTGGGGCGTCCTCGAAGCGGAGGCAACGAATCGGGCGGGCGACGACATTCGTTACCTTCGCCGTGATCAGGCCGGCGATCTGCCGGATCATGACTACTGGTTGCTTGATTCAAAGGTGGTCGCGAGGATGCATTTCACGGACAACGACAGGTTTCTCGGCTTTGAGCTAATCGAGGACCCGGCCGTGGTGGTCGAGCACAACTATTGGCGTGACGTCGCCTGGCACCACGCCGTTCCGAGGGGCGACTTTGCCAAACAGCACATCCAACAGCTCTGACATCCGGGCGGCGCGCAACGAGCTAGGTGCGCGCCTGCGGGAACTTCGGCGAGCTGCTGGCCTCACGGGTCAGCAGCTCGCCGAGGCGTTCTCCTGGCCACCGTCGAAGGTGTCCAAGATCGAGAACGGCCGGCAGGCACCGACAGACGACGACGTCCGCTCCTGGTGTCGGGCTACCAGCACAGAAGACGTCGCCGAGGACCTGCTGGCTTCCCTGCACACCCTCAAGACGCGGCATCGGGATTGGCAGCACATCCTGCGTGCGGGCCTTGCCCCGTCACAGCACGCAGCAGCGCGGGACGAGGCTCGCACGCGGGTCTTTCGGTCTTTCCAGCCCACGATGGTGCCCGGCCTGCTCCAGACGCCCGAGTACGCGCGCACGCGCCTGGAGGAGGGCGCCAAGGTCTGGGGCAAGCGCGCGGACCTGGACGAGGCTGTGGCGGCTCGGATGGCTCGGCAGGTGGTCCTCTACCAGCCCGTTCGAAAGTTCTACTTCGTCATGACCGAGTCGGCTCTGATGAACGCGCTGTGTTCACCGCAGGCGATGCTGGTGCAGATCGACCGCCTTATGTCCGTGTCGATGCTCCCGAACGTGCGGTTGGGGATCATTCCGTTCGAGAAGAGACTCACGAGGGCGCCTGAACATGGTTTTTGGGTGATGGACAAGCGCTTGGTCTCTGTCGAGACCTTCTCGGCGGGACTCGATCTCACCCAGCCCCAGGAGATCGACTTGTACATGAGGGTGTTCGAGACCCTCGCGCTCGACGCTGACTACGACCGTAAGGCGCAAGCGCATCTCACTCGGGCTGCGCGAGCGATCGAGAGGCGCCTGAATCGGAAAGACGACGAGGAGTAGAGCAAGTTTTCGAAAGATCGGCCCTCAGCCGGGTCGGTGTCAATAATCTCCAAAACATGACCTCAGCACCGACGCCGCAGCGGACCACGCGGCCCCTGGACCTCATGGCGCCGGCTCTCGTCGCCTGCGACATCGACGGCACCCTGATCAACACCGGGCAGCCGCCCACCGCTGCTGTGTGCGCCGCGATAGAGCGGGTCCGAGTGGCCGGGCACCACGTCGTCCTGGCGACAGGCCGTTCCCTGATCGGCGCGCTGGACGCCGCCGTCGAGCTCGGCCTCGACGACGTGTGGCTGGTGGCGAGCAACGGTGCCGTCACGGCACACCTCAAGGGTGGCGGGTACCAGATCACCGATCTGCACGGCATCGAGCCCGAGCAGGCCGTGCGCGTGGCGGTGGAGGCCATGCCCGGTATCCGGGTCGCGACCGAGGTGGTGGGTGTCGGGTACCGCGTGAACATCCCGTTCCCCGACGGTGAGCTGAACGGTGACCAGCACAGCGTGGGCGTGCTTGAGGAGCTGTGGGCGGAACCGGCGCCGCGGCTGGTGATCCACGGGCCGGCCGCGTTCGGCCTCGCGCCGGTGCTGCGGGCCATGAGGCTGACGGTGATCGAGACCCGCTCCGACTGGCTCGACGTCACCCCGCCCCGCCTGTCCAAGGCGACGGCGCTGGAGCAGGTGCGGGCCGAGCTGGGCGTGGAGTCCTGGGACACGGCGGCTATCGGCGACGGGCAGAACGACGTCGAGATGTTCCGCTGGGCCGCGCGCTCCGTCGTCATGGGCCACGCCCCCAGCCACGTGCAGTGCTACGCGGACCGGGCCACGGGCACTATCGACGACGACGGTGCCGCGCCGGCGTTGCTTTCGCTGCTGAGCTGAGGTTCGTCGGCCGTCACGTCCCACGACGGCGTTGTCTAGGGCGGCGGTTGTCGGTGCATCGGACACGACGGTTGCCCCCTGCGACCTGCGCCGGGAGGATGATCGACATGACAGCTACCCCGCCTCCGGTACCCCGTCGGGGGCGCGCCGTACGTGTCGTCGTTCCGGCCCTCGTCGTCCTCGGACTTGTGCTGCTGGGTACCGCCGCCTGGTTCGAGAGCCGTCCGGCGCCCAACGGCTGGTTCGCGTACGCGCCCCTGTCGGACACGACCTACACCCCGGGCGGTACCCCCGCGCCCGGGACGGCAGTGCTGCTGTCCGGCGCCGGTGCGCTCCTGCTCGGCGGCGCGGCCGGCTTCGTCGTCGGACGGCGCAGCCGGCCCGCAGCGGACGAGCTCTGACACCCGTCACCGACACCACGGGCTAGGGACCCGGACCTGGGGCGTGGCCACGGACGGCACCTGCTCCACGGGTGTACCTTGTCGGCCGACCGCTCGCGCTACGGAGCCGCCGGGCCGGTGGACCGGCGCACGACGAGCTGCGAGATCAGCGCCTCGTCGTCCGCGGGCTCACGCTGGGCGATGCGTGCCAGCAGGTGCTCGACGGCGCGGCGTCCCTGGGCGACGAAGTCGACCCGCAGGGTCGTGAGCGGGGGAGAGAAGTATGCGGCGTCGGGGATGTCGTCGACTCCCGTGATGCTCACGTCCTCGGGTACCCGCACGCCCCGCTCCCGGAGGGCGAGGAGCGCTCCGAGCGCCATCTGGTCGTTGGCCACGACGACGGCCGTGAAATCGAGGCGGGCCGGCAGGGCCGAGATGGCCTCGTATCCGGAGCGTGCGGTCCAGTCGCCGTGCACGACGCCCATGGACACCAGGCCGTGGGCGGCGACGGCGGTCTCGAAGGCGCGGGCCCGGTTGCGGGCCGCCGACCAGGCGGTGGGGCCGGCGACGTGCAGCAGGCGCTGGTGGCCGAGCTCCGCCAGGTGGTCGATGAGGGCGGGGAATCCCACGGTGGTGAGCTGTGAGGGATGGTGGCTCGCGAACTCGTCCTCCTCGCCCGCGAGGAACGCGGGCACCCGGAAGTTCGCGGCGCCGAACGCCTGCGCCATGTGGTCGGTCGAGGCGAGGGCGAGCACTCCGGCGAGGTCGTGCTGCGTGACCGTCTGCAACGCCTGGTCGATCTCCTCGGGGTCGCCCATGTCGAGGCTCAGGATGTCGAGCACGTAGCCGGCGTCGCGGGCGGCCTGCGCGGCGCCCTGGATGATCTTGCTCGGGCCGAACTGGTCGAGCTCGTGCGTCAGTGCGCCGATCCGCATCGACCGGCCGGTGGTCAGCGACCGAGCGGTCAGGTTGGGGCGGTACTCGAGTGCTTCGAGCGCCTCGACCACGCGCTCACGCGTCGCCGGCCGGATGCCCTCGTAACCCTGCAGGTACCGGTGCACCGTCTGGTGCGACACCCGCGCCAGCGCCGCGACGTCGCGGATCGTCGCGGGCCGCCCCAGCTCCTCGGCTGATGCGGCGACCGCGCCGGCACCGGGCGTGACCTCGGACGACAGGTCGTCCCGGGGTGCGTCCCGCGCCTCGCCGGTCTCCAGCGGTGCGGTGCCGTGCGGCATGCGGTCTCCTTCGTCGGCGAGCTCGGATCGTCCCACCGTATGGCGCGCCAGCCCCGATCTGATGCATGTGACCGGTAACAAGTTGGTCTCGGAGCATTGTGACCGGTCACATTTGGCGCTAGCGTCACTCGGGTTCCAGCGCACGACAACGGAGTAGCTGCCTCATGGACTTGCACAACCACCCTGATCCGCCCCGCCACATGCTCTTCGGCGTGGCGTACTACCCGGAGTACCACCGCCGCGGCCGACTGCAGGAGGACCTCGACCTGATGGTGGCGGCGGGCATCAACGTCATCCGCGTCGGGGAGTCGGTCTGGTCGACGTGGGAGCCGCGTGACGGCGAGCTCGACCTCGAATGGCTCGCGCCGGTGCTCGACGCCGCAGGAGCCCGGGGGATCGACGTCATCATCGGCACGCCCACCTACGCCGTGCCGCCGTGGCTGCAGACCGCCTACCCCGAGATCGCCGCCGAACGGCGCACGGGCGAGCCGATCCCGTGGGGCGCCCGCCAGGAGGTCGACTACTCGCACCCCGCGTTCCGGCATCACGCGGAGCGGGTGATCCGAGCGATCCTCGGCCGGTACGCCTCACACCCCGCGGTGATCGGCTACCAGGTCGACAACGAGCCGGGTCTTGAGCTGATCCACAACCACGGGACGTTCACGCGGTTCGTGCGGCGGCTCAAGAAGCAGTACCGCGACGTCGAGACCCTCAACGAGGAGTGGGGACTGACCTACTGGTCCCACCGCCTGGACGGCTGGGACGAGCTGTGGCGGCCCGACGGCAACTCGTTCCCCCAGTACGACCTGGCCTGGCGCCGCTACCAGGCGGACGTCACGAACGAGTTCATCGCCTGGCAGGCAGCCATCGTCGGCGAGTACCGCAGCCCCGGCCAGTTCGTCACCACCTGCCTGCAGTACCCCCGTCGCGCGCTCGACGACGAGCAGCTCGGCCTGCACCTGGACGTGCTGTCCGGCAACCCGTACTACGGCATGCAGGACCACCTGGACGCCGGCATCAACCTCGCCCAGCCCAACTACTGGAACACGACCGGCGTGGCCGGGCTGCTGCGCCAGGCCGACCGCATGTACTCCTCGCGCCAGGCCCGCTACCTCGTCACCGAGACCAACGCACAGGCCATCGACGCGGCGCACGCCAACCACCCGCCCTACCCGGGCCAGCTCAAGCAGGCCGCCTATGCCTTCATCTCCCGCGGCGCGGCGATGATCGAGTACTGGCACTGGCACACGCTGCCGTACGGCGCGGAGACCTACTGGGGCGGCGTGCTGCCGCACAGCCTCCGCCCGGGCCGGGTCTACGCCGAGATCGCGGAGATCGGCAACGAGCTGGCTGGGCTCGGGACCACGCTCGACGGGTACGAGCCCGACGCCGACGTCGCGATCCTCTGGTCGAACCCGAGCCGCTTCGCCCTGCAGTTCATGCCCCCGCTCGCCACCGACGGGCAGCCCGACGACGAGTCGTACGAGCAGATCGTCGACTCCTTCTACCGGGGCGTGACCGACGCCGGACGCCAGGCGCGCATCCTGCACCTGCCACAGGCGCACGAGCTGGGCGCGCCGGAGCTGGCCCGCCGCTTCCCGGTGCTCGTCGCGGCCGGGCTGTACATCACCACCGACCTCGACCTGGACCTGCTGCGCCAGTACGCCGCCGCGGGCGGCCACCTGGTCCTCGGGCCGCGCACCGCCTACGCCGACGACGAGGCGCGCGCCCGTGTCGCCACCGCACCCGACGGCCTGCACGACGCCGCGGGCGTCTGGTACGAGGAGTTCTCCAACCTCGATGCCGACCTCAAGGTGGTGGCCACCGGAGGCAGCCCGCTCGTCCTGGAGGCGGACGCCTCCGCACGCCGCTGGGTCGACGGACTGATCCCCGACGGCGCCCAGACCCTTGCCGCGTACGAGCACCCGCGGTTCGGCGACTTCCCGGCGGTGGTCACCCACCCGCACGGCAGCGGCCGGGTCACCACCGTCGGCACGGTCCCGTCGCCCGCGCTCGCGACCGCCGTCGTGCGGTGGGCCGCTCCCCGGGGAATCGGCGACCTGCTGACGGGCGACCGCGGCCCGGCCGTCACGGTCTCCTCGGGCACGCTGCCCGACGGGCGACGCGTCTGGTTCGTCTTCAACTGGGGCTGGGGCGAGGAGAAGCTCGTCCTCGCTGCCGACGTCCGGGACCCCGGCGCCGACACCGCGCACGTCACCGGCTCGCAGCTCGTCCTCGGGCCGTGGGGCTGCCGGACGCTCGTCGGCGAGGCCGTCCGATGAGCCGGAAGAGGGACTGGACGGGCTGGCTGTTCACCTGGCCGTTTGCCTTCGTGTTCGTCTTCGTGTTCATCACGCCGCTGGTCTACGCGCTGTGGCTGAGCCTGTTCCAGAACCAGCTCGTGGGCGGCAACCGGTTCGTCGGCCTCGGCAACTACGTCACGGCGTTCCAGGACCCGAGCTTCTGGGAGGGCTTCGGGCGGGTCTTCGGGTTCCTGCTGATCCAGGTGCCGATCATGCTGGTCCTCGCCATGGTCGCGGCCCTGGCCATCGACAGCGCGCGCCTGTACGCCACGGGGCTGTTCCGCGTGGTGGTCTTCCTGCCCTACGCGGTACCGGCAGTCGTCGCGGTCCTCATGTGGGGATTCCTGTACAGCGGCAACTTCGGCCTGACGGCGAGCATCAACGAGTGGCTCGGCAGCGACGTGCTCCAGCCGTTCGCACGCCAGTGGATCACCGCGTCGATCGGCAACATCGTCACGTGGGAGTTCGTCGGCTACAACATGGTGATCTTCTACTCGGCCCTCAAGACGATCCCCACCGAGCTGTACGAGGCCGCCGAGATCGACGGCGCCCGGGGCTGGCAGGTCGTCAGGGCCATCAAGCTGCCCGCCGTCCGCGGGGCGATAGTGATCGCCACGATCTTCTCGATCATCGGCAGCTTCCAGCTCTTCAACGAGCCGAACGTGCTGCAGCCGCTGGCGAACAACGTCATCACCAGCAGCTTCACGCCCAACATGTACGCGTACAACCTGTCGTTCGCCGGGCAGCAGTACAACTACTCGGCCACGGTCGCGATCATCATGGGCGTCATCACCGCGGTGATCGCCTACGTGGTGCAGATGCGCGGTTCTCGAAAGGAGGACCGCTGATGTCCACCGGTCTTCGTACCATCCATCCCAGCGCACGCTCAGACCGGGCCCGTACGGGCACGACCCGCACCGGCAGGGCCCTCCGGCCGTACTCGGTCACCCGCCCGCGCAAGTCGGTCGCCATGACGCTGCTCATGGTCCTGTTCCTCGTGTACGCGCTCGTGCCCATCGTCTGGCTCGTGGTCAACGCGACCAAGACCCAGGGCGACCTGTTCTCGACGTTCGGGCTCTCGTTCGGGCACTCCTTCGCCCTGTGGGACAACATCGTCGCCACCGTCACCCACGACGACGGCATCTTCCTGCGCTGGCTCGCCAACACCCTGCTCTACGTGGTGGTCGGCGCAGGCGGCGCGACGTTCCTCGCGACGCTGGCCGGCTACGGCCTGGCCAAGTTCCGGTTCCCCGGGCGCGGCGCGTACTTCGCCGTCGTGCTCGGTGCCGTGGCGGTGCCGGGGACCGCCCTGGCCGTGCCCACCTTCCTGCTGTTCAGCCAGATCGGGCTGACCAACACCCCCTGGTCGATCATCATCCCGTCGCTGATCAGCCCGTTCGGGCTCTACCTCATCTGGGTCTACACGATCGACTCGGTACCCACGGAGCTCCTGGAGGCCGCCCGGCTCGACGGCGCGGGGGAGATGCGGACCTTCTTCACCATCTCGATCCGCCTGCTGGCCCCCGGCATCGTCACGGTCGCGCTGTTCTCCGTCGTCGCGACCTGGAACAACTACTTCCTGCCGCTGATCATGCTCACCGACCCGGACTGGTACCCGCTGACCGTCGGGCTCAACCAGTGGAGCGCGCAGGCGGCGGGCGTCGCCGCCGAGCCGATCTTCAACCTCGTGGTCACCGGCTCTCTCATCACGATCGTGCCGATCGTCGTGATCTTCCTGCTCCTCCAGCGCTTCTGGCAGTCCGGCCTCAGCGCCGGGAGCGTCAAGCAGTGACCCGCCGCTACTGACGCCCCGCCCGCCGCCCCTGCCTACCCCGCCGTCCGACATCCCGTCCCAGCCCCACCACAAAGATGTGAAGGAAAGACCATGACCAGATCACCCCGCACCCCCCGCACCAAGGCCGCGGCGGCGCTCGCCGCCGCCGCGGTGACCGCCCTGACCCTCGCCGGTTGTGGCGCGGCCGACGCCCCGGGCGCCGAGGCGCCCGCCGGCTCGCCCGCCGACCTCGACGCCGCCCTCGAAGAAGGCGGCGAGCTCACCTACTGGACGTGGACCCCGTCGGGCGAGGCCCAGGCCGAGGCCTTCATGAAGGAGTACCCGAACGTCACGGTCGAGGTCGTCAACGCGGGCACCGCGACCGACGAGTACACCAAGCTGCAGAACGCGATCAAGGCCGGCTCGGGCGCTCCCGACGTCGCGCAGATCGAGTACTACGCGCTGCAGCAGTTCGTGCTCTCGGACAGCCTGCTCGACCTGTCGGGCTACGGTCTCGGCGACCTGGAGGACCAGTACACGGCCTCCACCTGGTCGGCCGTGACCGCCGACGACGCGATCTACGGCCTGCCGCAGGACTCCGGCCCCATGGTGCTGCTGTACAACGAGGAGATCTTCGACGAGCACGACATCGACGTCCCTACGACGTGGGACGACTACATTGCCGCCGCCGAGAAGCTGCACACCGCCGACCCGTCGAAGTACATCACCAACGACGCCGGCGACCCGGGCTTCGCGCAGCCGCTGATCTGGCAGGCCGGCGGCCGCCCGTACCAGACCGACGGCACCGACGTGACCGTGAACCTGCAGGACGAGGGCACCAAGCTCTGGGCCGACACGTGGAACCAGCTCCTGGAGCCTGGCCTGCTCGCGGACATCCCCACCTGGAGCGACGACTGGTGGAAGGCGCTGGGCGACGGCACCATCTCGAGCATCGTCACCGGGGCGTGGATGCCCGGGATCCTGGAGGGCTCAGTGCCCGACGGCGCCGGCAAGTGGCGCGTCGCACCGCTGCCCAGCTACGACGGCTCGCCGATCACCGCCGAGAACGGCGGCAGCGCCCAGTCCGTCATCAAGCAGAGCGACGCCCCGGCGCTCGCCGCGGCGTTCACGCGCTGGCTCAACAGCTCCGAGGAGAGTGTCGACGTCTTCCTGGAGCAGGGCGGCTTCCCCTCGACCACGGCCCACCTGAGCTCGCCCGAGTTCCTCGCCGAGGAACCCGAGTACTTCGGCGGCCAGCAGATCAACGAGGTGCTGGTCGAGGCCTCGGAGAACGTCGCGCCGGGCTGGGAGTACCTGCCGTTCCAGGTGTACGCCAACAGCGTCTTCCCCGACACCGTCGGCGCGGCCTACACCGACAAGAGCGACCTGAACGCGGGCCTGCAGGCCTGGCAGGAGCAGCTCGTCACCTACGGCAGCTCGCAAGGCTTCAGCGTCAACAAGTGACGCTGAGCGCCGCGGGGGCCCGACGCCGACGTCGGGCCCCCGCGGCTGGAGTAGGCGCGGCGCCAAGGACGGCGTCGCGTACGGAGATCCCGTGCCGTGCACGGGTCGATGACATCCCCGAGGAGGGGGCATGACGTCCAGATCCAAGCTCGTCCTGACCGCATTTCTCACCGTGCTCGTGACGGCGCTGGTGCCGACCGCGATCGCACAGGCGTACCGCCCGACCGGCGGCATCGTGTACCAGCTCACCGACGCGGACCAGTGCCTCAAGGGTCGCGGCAACTGCGCCGTCTACCCGAAGTCCGCCGAGCTGCCCAGCGGGCGCCTGGTCGCCGCGTTCGAGAAGGCGACCGTCAATCCCACGAGCGGCGCCGCGACCGGCGGCACCCTGCCGATCTACAAGAGCGACGACGACGGCACCACGTGGCAGTCGCTCTCGTCCGTCCGTCCGCCGGCGGAGCTCTCGAGCGACCCCGCCTACGCGAAGTACACGAGCAACTGGGGGAGCCCCTACCTCTACGTCATGCCGCAGACCGTCGGCAACGTCGCCGCGGGCACGCTGCTGGTGGCGAGCCTCGTCACCGGTGAGGACCACTACTACACCGAGCACAAGGCGGCCGACCCGAACTGGGTCCCGAACAACGACGGCGACCGCAAGGACCTCGCGATCGCCCTGTTCTCGTCCGCCGACCAGGGCGTGACGTGGAAGGTCGTCAACATCATCGCCAAGGGCGGCTGGCAGGGCGGCAGCGCCGGGGCGATCGGCACGAACGTCGCGGCGGCCAACACGTACCGGCAGGTCGACCCCGTCTGGGAGCCGTTCCTCATCGTGCGTGACGGCAAGCTGGTCACGTACTACTCGGACGAGAACGACTACCTCGGCTACGACCCCGCGACCGGCGTCGCGCGGCTGGACCCGGCGAACGACACGGCCACCGACTCGCACGGCCAGATCCTCGCCCACCGTACGTGGGACGGCACGAGCGCGGCGTGGAGCGCCCCCGTCGTGGACGTCGCGGGCACGACGCAGAACGTCGGCGGGAAGTCGGTGATCGGCGGCGGCCGCCCCGGCATGACCACCATCGCACCGACGTCGGACGGCAAGTGGCTGCTCACCTTCGAGTACTGGGGAGGCGGGACGAACACCCGGTTCAAGGTCGCGAGCGACCCGCTGCGGTTCTTCGCCGACGGCGACGTCGACGGGACGGGAGTGGACACGCTGCCCGTCAGCAGCGGTTCGCGAGGGCTCGCGACGGGCGGCAGCCCGGTCATGATCCCGCTGCCGGACGGCCGGATCGTCTACAACGCGAGCGGCAGCGGCAACGTCTGGGTCAACCGCACCGGTTCGAGCACCGGCCAGTGGACCGAGTACCAGACCACGGTCGGCGCCGGCTACAGCAGGTCCCTGCAGTACGTCACGCGGACCGGTCGGGTGTCCATCCTCCAGGGCACGTGGGGCGGTCCGGCGAGCAACGCGATCATCCGGTACGGCGAGGTGGACCTCGGCCGTTCGGCGGGCGCGTACTACCAGCTCGTCAACCGGAAGACCGGCCAGGTGATCGGCACGGGCAACCACAGCAACGACGCGAACATCGGCAACGGTGACGTCCCCGACGTCGTCCTGGAGGCTGCCGGGTCGGCGTCCGACGGCGACACGCAGTTCTGGCACGTCGTCACGAAGCCCAACGGTGCGGTGGCCCTGCTCAACAAGTCCGGCGGACGGGCCGCTGGCATCTGGACGGGGACGCCGTCGGCCGGCCAGAAGGTCGGCCAGTGGGTGGACGACACGGAGTCCGGGATCTGGAACCGCGTGACCACCAGCGACGGGTACACCCGGCTGCAGGCGGCCGCGAGCACCGGCCTGTACCTGACCGGGGCGACCGCGGGCGGCCAGCTCACGCTCCAGGCTGCCGCCTCGGACGGTTCGCAGGACTGGACGCTGGTCGAGCAGCGGCCCGAACGCCTGGTGAACCGCAACAGCGGCAAGTGCCTCGACGTGAACGCGAGCTCGACCGCGGACGGCGGCGTCGTCCAGCAGTGGACGTGCACCGGCGGCGCCAACCAGCAGTGGCAGGTCCAGGCGGTCGCCGGCGGCTACGTCCAGGTCACGAACGGCGCCAGCGACCGGTGCCTGGACGTGAACGCGAGCTCGACCGCCGACGGCGGGACGGTCCAGCAGTGGACGTGCACTGGCGGTACCAACCAGCAGTGGCGGGTCCAGGCGGTGACCGGCGGGAACGTCCAGCTCGTCAACCGCAACAGCGGCAAGTGCCTCGACATCGCCGCGTTCTCCTCCGCGAACGGTGCGAAGGCGCAGCAGTGGACGTGCAACGGCGGGACCAACCAGGTCTGGCAGCGCGTCACGTCGTGACGGCCTGACCACCGACGGCCCGTGGGCCGCGCGCTACCGGTCCGCGTTCGTAATCCTGCGACGCAGACCGGCGGCGGCGGCCCGCGGGTCGTCCGCCTGCGTGATGGCGCGCACGACGACGACGCGGCGCGCTCCGGCGTCGAGCACCTGGTCGAGGCGGGCGTCGTCGACCCCGCCGATGGCGAACCAGGGCGTGCCCGGGTCCTTGGCGGCGACGTCGCGGACCAGGTCGACGCCGACGGCCGCGCGGCCCGGCTTGGTCGGGGTGGCCCACACGGGCCCCACGCAGAAGTAGTCGACGCGGGCGTCGGCCTCGGCGGCCAGCGCCTGGTCGAGCGAGTGGGTGGAGCGGCCCAGCACGGGGCCCTCGCCGAGCAGGGTCTGCACCGCATCGCTGGACAGGTCGCCCTGGCCCATGTGCACCACCGGTGCGCCGGTGAGCCGCGCGATGTCGGCCCGGTCGTTGACCGCCCACAGCGCCCCGTGCTCGGCCGCCACCCGGGCGACGAGCGCGTGCAGCTCCACCTCGCGGGCCGCCTCCAGGGACTTGTCCCGCAGCTGGACGACGTCGACGCCGCCCTCCAGCGCCGCGTGCAGGAACGGTTCCAGGTCGTTCGTGTCCTGACGGGCGTCCGTGCACAGGTACAGGCGGGCGTCGGCGAGCCGGGTGCGGGGGTCCATGGGCGGGAGTCTAGGTCGACGCACCGACGGGCGGTCGCCTTGTGCGCAGGCGTCCCGGAGCGGCTGCCGGGCGGGGTTAAGGTTGTCGCGTGCACGGGAGCCCCGGACGGGGCTGAGAGGGCGCAGGGCGCCGACCGTCGAACCTGATCTGGGTCATGCCAGCGAAGGGAGAACACTTGAGCAGCCGTGCGAGCAGCCACGTGGGCAGTCACGCGTGGGACGTCCTCGTCGTCGGCGGGGGCATCATCGGCCTGACCGCTGCCTGGCGTGCGCTGGAGGCCGGAGCGAGCGTCGTCGTCCTGGATCCCTCGCCAGGCGACGGTGCCACCCACGCCGCCGCGGGCATGCTCGCGCCGGTCATGGAGGCGGGCTTCGGGGAGGAGGCGCAGGCGCGGCTGGGCACGGCCTCGCTCGCCCTCTGGCCTCAGTTCGCTGACGCGCTCGAACGTGCGGCGGGGCTGCCGCCGGGCGCCGTCGGCCTGGACACCGCAGGGACCCTCGCCCTCGCCTACGACGGCGACGACCTGGTCGAGCTACGCCGGACGCTCGCCCTGCACCGGGAGCTGGGTCTCGGCTCCGTGGAGATCACGCCCGCCGAGGCGCGGCGGCGCGAGCCCGGCGTCGGGCCCCGGGTGGCGGGTGCGGCGTGGGTCCCTGGCGACCATCAGGTGGACCCGCGAGCGGTGCACGCGGCGCTCGCCGTGGCCGCCGCGCGTGCGACGCTCGTGCCTCGCGCCGCGATGTCGCTGACCTGGGCGGACGGTGCGGTCGTCGGCGCGCTCGACGATGCGGGCACCGCGTACCCCGCAGGGACCGTGGTCCTGGCCGCCGGCCACGCGAGCGCGGCCCTGTTCGCGGGCGCGCCCACCCGCCCGGTACCGGGTACGACGCTGCGCCTGGACGCCGCCGCCGACCAGTCGCCGGCCGTGGTGGTGCGCGGCACCGTGCAGGGGCGCCCCGTCTACGCGGTGCCCCGCCGGGTGCGGCCCGACGGGCGGCGCGAGCTGGTCGTCGGCGCGACGTCGGACGAGCGCGAGGACGATCACCTGACCCGCGCCGGCGACGTCTTCGCGCTGCTACGTGACGTCCGCGCCCTGCTGCCCGAGCTCGACGACGCCGTCCTCCTGGAGGCCGTCACCCGATCCCGGCCCGGCAGCCCGGACAACGCACCACTCCTGGGCTGGGCGGCCGACGGCCTCTACCTGGCCACGGGGCACTACCGCAACGGCATCCTGCTCACGCCGCTGACGGCGGCCGCCGTCGACGAGGCGCTCGGCGGGGCGGGGCGGCCGGCGGACGGGCCGGGAGGCGGACCGCCCGGCGGGCCCGAGGTCAGGGCCGCCGTCGAGGCGGCTGCCCGGTACGCCGACCCGCGCCGGTTCGCCGACGCATACAGCAGTACACCCGGGACCACACCCAGGACCGAACGAGGAGGCACAGCATGACCACAGCACCGTCCGCGGCATCCGCCACCACCGGGGCGCAGGCTCCCGCGGCACCCGGCCCCGCCGTCGTCAACGGCGAGCAGTACCCGCTCGACGGGCCGCTGCCGATCGCCGACCTGGTCGCCCGCCTGCTGCCCGGCCTCGTGGTCGACGGCGCGGCGCGCGGCGTCGCCGTCGCGCTGGACGACGCCGTCGTGCCGCGCAGCGTCTGGGGCACCACGTACGTCCGGCCGGGCGACCGCGTCGAGGTAGTCACCGCCGTGCAGGGAGGCTGAACATGCTGGGCACCAACGACACACCGTTCACCATCGCGGGCACGACGCTCGGATCGCGGCTGGTCATGGGCACCGGGGGAGCGGCGAGCCTGCTCGCCCTGGAGGACGCGCTCGTGGCCTCGGGCACGGAGCTGACGACCGTCGCGATGCGCCGCGTGTCCCGGCCCCGGCCGTCGGCCGACCCGGCAGCCGCCGGCGACCCGTCCGTCTGGGGACTGCTCGAGCGCCTGGGCATCCGCGCCCTGCCCAATACCGCGGGCTGCTTCTCCGTGCGCGAGGCGGTGCTCACCGCGCAGCTCGCCCGCGAGGCGTGCGCGACGAACTGGGTCAAGCTGGAGGTCATCGCCGACGACGTGACGCTCCTGCCCGACGTGATCGGCCTGGTCGAGGCCGCCAAGATCCTGGTCGACGACGGATTCACCGTGCTGCCGTACACCAACGACGACCCGATCACCGCGCGCCGTCTGGAGGACGTCGGCTGCGCGGCGGTCATGCCGCTGGGCTCGCCGATCGGCTCCGGGCTCGGCATCGCCAACCCGCGCAACATCGAGGCGATCGCCGGCGCGGCGTCGGTCCCGGTGATCCTGGACGCGGGGATCGGCACGGCGTCGGACGCGGCGCTCGCGATGGAGCTCGGGTGCGACGGCGTCCTGCTGGCGACCGCCGTGACCCGCGCGGCCGACCCGGTGCGCATGGCGCACGCGATGCGGCTCGCGGTCGAGGCGGGGCACGCGGCGGCCGGCGCCGGCCGGCCGCCGCGGCGTGAGCGCGCGCTGGCGTCGTCCCCGGTCGGGGGGCTGGTCGCCGTCGGCGACAACCTGGACCTCGCGCTGTGACCGCGCTGCCGCCGCTCGTCGAGCCCGGCCGCGAGCTGGACCGCGACGAGCTGGCCCGGTACGCGCGTCACCTGGTGCTGCCGGGGATGGGTACCGAGGGGCAGCGCCGGCTGGCGAGCGCACGGGTGCTCGTGGTGGGCGCGGGCGGCCTCGGCAGCCCCGCCCTGCTCTACCTCGCCGCGGCGGGCGTCGGCACGCTCGGCATCGTGGACGACGACCTCGTCGAGACGTCGAACCTGCAGCGTCAGGTGATCCACGGCGTCTCGGACCTGGGGTCGCCGAAGACCGCCTCGGCACACGCGACGGTCGCGGAGGTCAACCCGCACGTCCGCGTGGTCGAGCACCGGGAGCGGCTGACCGCCGCCAACGCGCTGGACGTGCTCTCCGGCTACGACCTGGTGCTCGACGGGACCGACGCCTTCGCCACCCGCTACCTCCTCTCCGACGCCGCGGAGGTGCTGGGCATCCCGTGCGTCTGGGGTGCGATCTACCGGTTCACGGGACAGGTCGCGACGTTCTGGGGCGCTCCACCGGCCGGCGTGGAGGGCGTGACCTACCGGGACGTGTTCCCTGAGCCACCACCGGCCGGCGCCTCGCCCGACTGCGCGACGGGCGGCGTGCTCGGCGCGATGTGCGGCACCCTGGGGTCCGTCATGGCGACCGAGGCGATCAAGCTCGTCACCGGGCTGGGTGAGACGCTGCTCGGGCGGCTCGCGACGTACGACGCCCTGGCCCTGACCTGGCGGCACCTCACCGTCCGGCGCGATCCGGCCCGGGAGCCCGTGACGGCGCTGCTCGACAGCACCGGCACAGGGACCGACGAGACCGACCCGTACGCGGTGTTCTGCGGGCTGTTGCTGCCGGACGGCACGGAGGCCTCGGACGGTGCGGCGGCCGGTGTGCGGACCACGGTAGGGGAGCTGGCGGCGCTGCGCGCGGCCGGTCCGGAGCCCGCCGTGCTCGACGTGCGCGAGCCCTGGGAGATCGAGCTCGCCGCCCTGCCCGGCGCGCGGCCGGTCCCCTCGGGCGCCTTCGCCGGGGACCGGGCGGGCGCCGTGGTCGACGACGTCACGGCCTGGGCGGCGGGCCGCCCGGTGCACGTGCTGTGCAGGTCCGGAGCCCGGTCCGACCGCGTGGCGCGGCAGCTGCGTGAGGCAGGGCTCGACGCCCGGTCGGTCGAGGGCGGCATGACCGCGTGGCTGCGGGGGCAAGATCACGAGTAAATCACAGGCAAATAGGGTGTAAATAGCGCGCAAATAGGGTCATAATCATCCGCATGACGCTCGCCCAGGTGAGGCCAGGCTTGTTCGGCTGGCCGGCGTTCTGGCTGCTGTACGCCGCCGCCGGCAATCTCGGCGCCATGGCGGCCACCATTGTGCTCGTGCTGCCGCTCGTCGCGTTCGGGGATTCCCCCGCGCAACCCGTGTTCGGGGTGGTCGGTATCGTCCTCTGGGTGGCCGCCGTGGTTCTGGCGGTCCGCTGGGCGCACCCGAAGATCGTGCGCTTCATCGACCGGGCGCACTTTCGCCTGACCGAGGACCACCTGTACCTCGGCCGGAGGGACAAGCTGACCGTCGATCTCCGCGACGTCACCGACGCCTGGTTCGGCACCCGGAACTCCGGCGGCTCCGCGACGAGAGCGGCGACCCGGCACGGCTACCGGGTGCTGGTGCTCCGCCTGGAGAACGGGTGGTTCGTGCCGGTCTCCCCGCCGCCGGGAATGTTCGCGGGCGGCGAGAGCGTCTCGCCGGACGCCATGCCGGTCGAGGCCGTCGTGCGCGGCGGGACCGACTTCATGAGGGCTCTGATCACCAGGCTGGAACCTGTCCTCCGGGAGGGGGAGGAGATGCCGTGGGGGATGCGCGAGCTCGCCGGGCCGGCCGACGTCAACTGGGTGTACGGCCCGGGCGCACCCCAGCTCCCGAAGGGTTCCAGGATGCCGAACTGGACCTTCCTCTGAGGGCCGCGGGACGAGCGATCCGGGAAGTGCTGTGACATCCGGGCGCCGAGTACGTCTGAGAGGTATGACGCCGACGACAGGTACCGTGACGCCGTCCACCACCGACCCGCACCGGGCAGCTGTGCCCGTTCCTGGCACCTTTACCGGAAGGGGCGCCGAAGCCGGCGCCCTGGTCGCGCTCGACATCGACGGCACCCTGTCGCCGGGCGGCATGACCGTTCCCGCCGTGACCGTCGAGGCGGTGGAGGACGTGTGGCGGGCCGGACACGAGGTGGTGCTGGCCTCGGGCCGGTCCCTGGTCGGCGTCCTGCCCGTCGCCCGCCGGCTGGGTATCGACCCGGGCTGGGTCGTCGCGTCCAACGGCGCGGTGGTCGCGCGGGTAGGCGCCGCCCTGTCCGGCGGGTTCCGGCTCGAGACGGTGCACGCCTTCGACGTCGAGCCGGTGGTCCGCCTCGCTCGCGCTGCCCTCCCCGGCGTCCAGGTGGGCGTCGAGGAGATCGGCTGGGGCTACCGGGTCAACCGGTTCTTCGACCCGAGGCTGGTGAACGGGGAGCAGCGCAGCGTCCCCGACCCGGAGCTGTGGAACGTGCCCGCGGCGCGTGTCATCCTCCGGGCCGCCGGCGTCCTGGACCTGATCGAGCCGCTGCGCGCGCTGGGTGTCACGCCGACCCCGGCCGGCTCCGACTGGCTGGACGTCACGCCGCGCGACGTGAGCAAGGCGACGGCCCTCGAGCGGATCCGCGAGCGGATCGGGGTGCACCCCGGGTGGACCATGGCCGTGGGGGACGGGGTCAACGACCTGGAGATGATCGCGTGGGCGGCGCGCGGCGTCGCGATGGGCCACGCGCCCGCTGCCGTCGTCGATGCCGCGGACGAGGTCACCGGGACCCTGGCGGAGCACGGCGTCGTCACGGTCCTGCGCACGCTGATGGACGCTTCGCGCTGACCGGCGCGTGCGTCACGAGGCCTGAGGCCGCTCCGCGTACGACCCGGCGAGGTCGGCCACGTCGTTGGCGTACGAGACCGAGCGGTTGTAGACCGCCAGCGCGGTGGTCCACCCGTCGTCGCTCGTGACGTCGCCGCCGCTCTCGCACAGGTAGTGGGCGGCGGTCAGCGCCGCGTCGTCGGTGCGCGCCCCGAGGTACGTGCCGTGCACCGGCTCGACCATGCCGACACCCGCGAGCATGTTCCACCCGATGCCGCACCCGGGCTGGGTCCGTGCCAGCCGCAGGGCCGCGCCGGCAGCAGGTGCCGCCCTTCCCGCCGACGAGGGCCGGCGGGAAGGGCGGGTGATGCTATTGCTGTCTCGCGTGCAGCCGGGAACGCAGGACGATCAGGGCCGCGCCGGCCAGCACCAGCGCGAGCGCCGCCCAGATCGGCCAGCCGCCCGAGAACCCGGTGGCGGCCAGCTCGCCGTCGTCCGGACGGTCTGCGGCGTCCGGGGTGGGATCGTTCGTGTCGGGTCGGTCGCCGGAGCCGTCACCTGGTGCGTCGTCACCGGGCCGGTCGGTGCCGGGCCCGTCGTCACCCGGGCCGTCGCCGGTCGGGGTGGGCGTCGGCTCGGGGTCGGGGTCGGGGTCCGGTTCGGGCAGCGTGCCGCCGCCGAGCCAGGCGGTCCCGGCGTCCGCCTCCGGGTCGACGTCGCGGTCCGATCTCGCCTCGAACTTCGCGTCCTGCACGGTCGCCGGGAGGGTCGGGTGCTCCCGCTCGAACTGCGCCGCGGGCATCGGGTCACGTGGGGCGTCCGGGAACGCGATGCCGCCGGTGACGTCCATGTAGTAGTCCATGCCGCCGTGCTCGTACTCGTAGCGGAACTGGACGGTCTTCGTCGCCTCGATGAACTCGTCGTACACGTCCTGCGGGTCCCAGCCCTCCCGCACGGGCCAGTGCGACACGTCGCCGCTGTCGATGATGTCGTGGAACGCACCGGGCCGGACGGCGTCGCGCTGCCGCAGCCACTCCGCGGCGATCCGGGCGGTGTAGACGCGGCGCAGGTCCGCGTACTCCGGGGCGGTGTTCACCGCCTCCTCGATCAGCGGGACCATGCTGTCGATGAGCCGCTGGAGGTTGCGATCCATGACGTCCTCGGGCACGAGCTCCTCACAGGTGGGTCCCGACCCCGGAGGCGTGGAGACCTCGAAGGGCTCCATCTGGACGTTCAGCGGCGAGTCCAGGATGTACAGCTGGTCGCCGTCCTCCCGCGCGGACGCCGGCAGCGGCTCGATCCACATGCGGTGCGAGCCCCAGCAGAGCTCGCCGTTCGGGCCGCGTTCGAGCGACTCGAAGAACTCGCGCCCCGACTCGGTCTCCGGGTTCAAGTTGTCGTAGAGGGTGCTCTTGAGCTGGAAGTCCGACTCGAGCAGGACCCGGCCGGCCTCGGTCGTGGCGAACTGCTCGTCGATGATCGTGTCGGGCTGGTCGGGGTTGAGATTCACCCAGAACTGGTCCCGCTCGAGGGCGAGCCAGGTGAACAGCGCGTCCGACGACAGGTTGAGCGTCGCCTCGCCGCCGAACGAGGGGTCGGCGCCTTCCGGCATCTCGGCGGCAGAGAACGCGTAGTCGAACTCCTGCGTGCTCGGGTCGTCGGAGACGTAGCGCAGCTCCAGGGATGTCCAGTCGATGCCACCCAGGGGGAACGGCGGTCGGAACTGGCGCGGCGAGGAGTTCATGAGCTGGTTGCCGGCGGTGCGCAGGTTCACGGCGTTGCTCGCGCTCGTGCCCGAGGTGCGCGCCAGGGAGTTCACGGCACCGCCGGTCGGCCTCGCCGGCGCGCATGCTCGCCCAGCGGGGCAAGGTGGGTTGAACGGTGCGCGGCCGCCACTGGGCGGGGGCGGGGGCGGGTTCGACCCGGACGCCCGCGTGACCGAGTAGGTGGCTCCGGAGGCACGCACCTGCTGCGCCGTGGTCGCGCTCGGCGTGGTGCTGAAGACGTGGTGCGCCTTGTAGCCGGCGGTGGTCAGGTCCTTGTACGAGTTGAGCCGGGCCGTCGAGATCGTGTTTCCGGGGGAGACGTTGATGAACTGGCGAGTCCGGTTGTTCACCGCGCTCGTCGTCTGGCCGTTCTGCAGGCGGGTGTCCCGGCACAGCCAGTCGGCGGTGTCCAACGGGAACAGGGTCGAGAGCGCCGTCCGCTCGTAGGCGAGGCCCCTGCTCTGGTCGTCGTTGACCCTCCCGTACAGACCCTTCCACTGGTCCCACGACAACCGGGCGTCGGGGTTCCCTGCGAGATGGGTCTTGTAGCTCCACTCGAGGCGCTTTGTGCTGTCCATCGGCTCGGCCGCCCACTCGTCCGGCACCCGGTCCAGGTACTCCCTGGTCGGCTCCACGTAGGAGTCGAGGATCGCGTCCAGCTCGGTGTCGTACGTGTAGCTCTCGGCCTCGGCCTCGACGGGCTCCGCCCCCTCCTCGGGGAACTCCTCGTAGATGTACTCCTCGGACTGGCCGACGAGCTCCGAGCAGAACTCCGTGTGCGAGTGGGCCACCGCGTCCGGTGTGTCGAGCACCGGCACGGGGGCGACGCCGCTCACGGCGGCGGTCACGCCGATGGCGACCACGCGGAACAGGGGCTTTCTACGACGTTCCCGCCGCCGGCGCCGCGATGGCACAGGATCTCGGGTCTGGGGAAGGCTCATGACAGGCTGCGTCTCCGTGGGTCGGAAAGGGTGAAATCGGGCAGACGCAACGTAGAAAATGTGCCCGTCCGCGGCAACCAAATGCACCCTGCTGCAAAGCCTTGCCACGAGCCCGCGCCTTGTCAGCGACCGTGGACCAGCTCGTTCCCCATGGTGGTGCGCAGGTGCAGCACGCTGGTTCCGCTGCGCCAGGTGGTGATCAGCCCGGCTCGCCGGAGCACCGCGGTGTGCCGGCTGACGCTGGACGGCGAGGTGGCGGTCCGTGCCGCGAGGGCGGTGGTCGACAGCTCGGTGTCCAGCACCCGGAGCACCGCCGCCCGGGTCGGTCCCAGCAGCTCGCTCAGGGCGTCGGCCTGCTGCCGGTCCGAGGGGTGGCGGTCGGGGCGCCAGAACGGCTCGCGGCTGACCGGGTAGACCAGCACGGGCTGCAGCTCCGGGTCGGCGAGGGTGATCGGGTGGTTGATGCCGAAGAAGGTCGGGACGAGGGACAGCCCGCGGCCATCGAGGTGCACGTCCCGGGTCACGGGGTAGTCGACCTCCAGGACCGGCGCCCGCCAGCGGGTCTTCGGGCCGAGCGTGCTCAGGACCGCGTCGACGCCGTGCGCGAGCGTCCGGTGCGCCAGGCCGGCCACCCAGCGCCCGGTGATCTCCGCCGCCTGGTCGACGTGCGGCGTCATCACCGTCCCGTGGTAGCGCCGCATGGCGACGCCGAGCCGGTGCAGTGCTGCTGGGCGGCCCGCCGCCACGTCGTCGAGCCACGGCCCGGCGCCTCTGCCGCCGTCGAGCCTGCCGACTTCTGCCCGCAGCCGCTGCTTGCTGGTCGACAGCACGGTCTCGACGCCCGCCTCGAACTGAGTGGGCAGGGCCGCGGGCGTCAGGAAGTCGGGGAAGTAGCCGCGCGCGGGGGTCAGCACCGCGAGCAGCTCCGCGTCGCGGATCGTCCCGGCCTGGACGAGCCTGCGCCGGGCGAGCCTGCTCCACGAGCCGAAGTACGACTCGGGCCGGGCCACCTGGTGGACGCTGAGGACCAGCTCCCACATCGGATCGAGCCGGGTCCCGACCCGGGTGCGCACCAGGTCGGTGGCAGTGAAGTGAATGCGAAGCACAGGTCCCCCCAGGACTGTTCCGGCTCTCACGGCGGCGCGCTCCCGCGCGAACTGTAGAGAGGCGAGATCCTAGGCGGTAGTACATCGCTGTAGACCTTCGCTGCTGCGAGCGCAGGCTCGAAGGTCAGCGACCGGCCTCGGCGGTGCGCTCGATGAGGGTGACGGCCCGGTCCAGTCCTCGCTCCCGGGAGATGCGAGCCCCGAGCTCTGCAGCCGCGGCCGTCGCCGCCGGCGCGCACGCCTCGGTGATCCGCTCGGCCAGCGCCGGCCCGGTGAGCCTGCGCTGGGACAGGGGCATCGGGGCGACGCCACGCGCGTGGGTCACGCGCCCCCAGAAAGGCTGGTCGGCCACGAACGGGCAGACAACCTGGGGCCGGCCCGCCATGAACGCGGTGCCGGTGGTGCCCGCTCCGCCGTGATGCACGACGGCGGCCATCCGCGGGAACAGCCGCTGATAGTCCACGTCGCCCACCACGAGCAGCTCCACGCCGCGCTCGGCGGCCGCGGCGCGCGCTGCCTCGGCGTCGAGCCCGCCCCAGGCGGTGGCCATCACCAGCCGGTGGCCGGTCAGGGCCGCGGCCTCGACCACCGCCCGGGTGCTGGTCTCCGGGGCCAGTCCGGACATCGAGCCGAACCCGGCGAACAGCGGAGCGGGACCGGCAGCCAGGAACTGCTCGACGGCGTCCGGCAGCCCGGGCTCGGGCGGGAGGAACCAATACCCGGTGACCTCTGCCCCTGCCGGCCAGTCCTCGGGTCGAGCCAGCACGGCCGGGCTGTGGGCGTGCAGGACCGGGGCCGGACCGCCGTCGGGCCGCAGCTTCGGATCGTGCCGTCCCCGCCTGGGCGAGAGACCCAGGGTGTCCCGGCGCCAGCGGTCGATCACGCGGCCGAACATCGCAGCGGGCAGTCGCATCCCGCCGAACGTGGCTCGGTTCAGCCAGCCCGGCAGGCCGAACGGCAGCGACTGGCCCGGCCAGGGGTACTCGCGCGTGGGGACGTACATGGGCAGCGGCAGGCCCAGGACGGCCGGGATCCCGAGTGCCTCGGCGACGTGCTGGCCGGCCAGGATCTGTCCGTTGTGGATGACGACGTCCGCGTCCTTGCCGGCGCCGTGGGCGGCGACCCGCCAGGAGTCGGCCAGGACCTGGTCGAACATCGAGGGCATCTCGCGGACCTGGCGCAGCCGCGTCCGGATGCCGCCGCCGAACGCCTCGCCTGCGTCGGCGGCGGTGTCGAGCTGGCGCAGCGGGCCGTCGTCGACCCCCGCGAACGGCATGCCGTTCCCGGTGGCGAGCTGCTCGAAGCGGTGCGGTGCGCACAGGACCGCCTCGTGGCCGGCGGCGCCCAGCGCCTGTGCCAGTGCGACGAACGGTTGGACGTCACCGCGGGTGCCCAGGGTCATGATCAGTGCCTTCATCGGAAAGCTCCTTCGGGGTCGACGACATGAACGCCGACCAGGCTTCCCGGCACACCAGTAGTGACAGTAGACCTGCCGATCGTCCGCGTCAAAACAAATGGCGGATGTGTTTTCATGGTCGCATCGAGAGGAGGCCTGCGGTGCCACGAGGATTCACGACACAGGAGCGGGACCGGATCAGTCAGGCTCTGCTGGCAGCGGGCCGGGAGCTGTTCACGAGGCAAGGGCTGCGCAAGACGGCACTGGAGGAGCTGGTGGCCCCGGCCGGGATCGTGAAGAGCACCTTCTACCAGTTCTTCGACTCCAAGGAAGCGCTCTACCTCCAGCTCATGCTGGACGAGGCGGGGCAGGTCAAGAACCAGGTCATCGACCAGGCGCTGCTGTCGACCGACGACGTGCGCGAGGGCCTGCGCCGGTTCCTGCACGCGACGCTCGAGGTGTTCGAGACGAACCCGCTGTGGCGCCGGCTGGTGACCCATCCGGAGGAGATGACGGCCGTCGCGGGGCGGCTCGAACCGGAGCGGATCGCCGCCATGGGGGACAGCAACCCGGGCACCGCGCTCACGGCATACGTGAGCGACCGGCAACGGCGCGGCGACCTGGTCGGTGACGACCCGCGCGTCGTCGTCGGGGTGCTGCAGTCGGTGCTGCTCATGCCGTTCAACACTGCTCACATCGCAGCCGGGGACTCCGGCACCTATCGCAAGTCCCTGGACCTGCTCGTCGACATGGTGGCGACAGGGCTGACCACTCACGAAGGAGACCGGTCATGAGCACGAACCGCCCTCGCGCCGTCGTCATCGGAGCCGGGATCGCCGGGCTGAGCGCCGCGCTGCGGTTGCACCAGGCCGGCTGGGACGTCCTGGTGGTCGAGCGGACGCCGTCGCGCCGCTCGGGCGGGTACGCCGTGGCCTTCGCGGGCGTGGGCTACGACGCCGCCGAGCGGATGGGCATCCTGCCCGAGCTCGCGAAGCGGCACATCACACCCGACCGGATGGACTACGTGCGGCCCGACGGCCGCACCCGGTTCTCCGTGCCTGGTCGCACCGTCCGGGCGCTGGTGGGCGAGCGGTCGCTGAACCTCCTGCGGGGCGATGTCGAGGACGTCCTCTACCGGGCGGTGACCGCCCAGGCGCCCGGCCAGGGATCGGGTGCCGTGGAGATCCGCTTCGGAACGAGCATCGCCCGGGTCGAGCAGGACCCGGACGGCGTGGACGTCACGCTTTCCGACGGCACCGTCGAGCGGGCGGACCTGCTCGTCGGCGCGGACGGCCTCCACTCGGCGACCCGGCGCCTCGTCTTCGGACCGGAGGACGACGTGCGCCTGGACCTGAACCACATGGCCGGCGTCTTCGCGCTCGACACGCTGCCCGCCGGCATCGAACCCGGCGTGACCGCCTCGCTCACCGACACGGGCCGCACGCTGGCTGTCGTCAGCCTCGGCGCAGACCGTGCGGTGGCGTTCTTCGGCTACCGCACCGAGCGGCCCATGGATGAGCTCGCCGAAGGCCCGCAGGTCGCCCTGCCCCGTGCATACGGCGACATGGGCTGGGTCGTGCCGAGCGTGCTCGACCAGCTGACCCGAGCCGGGTCGGTGTACTTCGACACGATCAGCCAGATCGTCGTCGACCGCTGGAGCCGGGGCCGGGTCGTCCTGCTGGGCGACGCCGCCTGGTGCGTCACCCTCTTCGCCGGTTACGGATCCGCGCTGGCCGTCGCCGGGGCCGACGCCCTGGGCGCGGCGCTCGAGCGTCACCCGGACGACCTGCCGGTGGCGCTGCGCGAGTGGGACGCCGAGATCAGGCCCGAGGCCGAGCGCAAGCAGAAGCTCGGCCGCCAGATCAAGGGTCTCTACGCGCCCACCGACCGGTTCAGTCTCTGGGTGCGTGACCTACCGCTGCGCCTTGCGTCCTGGCGTCCCGTCTCGGCGCTGCTCCAGCGCCGGCTCCAGCTCTTGTCCTGACGGCCCGCTCCGAGCAGCCAGGTAGGGTGGACCACAGGTGTGCCGGGAAGTCTGGTCGGCGTGGACCGCCGACGGGCGGTCCAGCTTGGACGACCCCACCGGCCCGAGAGGACCCTTGTGCCCCACACCACCCCCACCCTCCCTTTCTCCCGACGACTGCGTACCTGGGTCTCGCGGGAGACCACCGGCGGTGCACTCCTGATCGGTGCGGCCCTCCTGGCGTTGCTGTGGGCCAACTCCCCGTGGCGCGAGGCGTACGCGTCCCTGTCCGAGGCCGTGGTCGGCCCCGCCACCCTCGGCCCGATCCCCGTCCACCTCGACCTGTCACTGGCTACCTGGGCCGCCGACGGGCTGCTCGCGATCTTCTTCTTCGTGGTCGGTGTCGAGCTCAAGCACGAGTTCGTCGCGGGGAGCCTGCGCAACCCGCGGGAAGCCGGTGTGCCGATGATCGCCGCGGTGGGCGGCATGGCCGTGCCCGCCCTGGTCTACGCCGGTGTGCTGCTCACGCTGGGCGACCCGGGCGCGCTGCACGGGTGGGCCATCCCGACGGCCACCGACATCGCGTTCGCTCTGGGTGTCCTGGCGATCTTCGGCCGTGGCCTCCCGGTCGCGATCCGCACGTTCCTGCTCACGCTCGCCGTGGTGGACGACCTGCTGGCGATCATCGTGATCGCCGTGTTCTACACCGAGTCGATCCACTGGTGGCCGCTGGCCGGCGCGCTGGTGTGCGTGGCGCTGTTCGCCTGGCACGTCCGCTCGCGCACGCCCCGCTGGTTCGTGCTGCTGCCCCTCGCGACGGTCGCGTGGACGCTGATGCACTCCTCCGGTGTGCACGCGACGGTGGCCGGCGTGCTGCTCGGCTTCACCGTCCCGGCGATCGCGATGCGCGGCGAGCCGGAGTCCCGCACCCACGCGTTCGAGCACGCGGTCCGGCCCTTCTCCCAGGGCTTCGCACTGCCCGTGTTCGCGTTCTTCGCCGCGGGCGTCTCCCTGGTCGACGGCGACGGACCCGGTGCGATGTTCGGCCAGCCGGTCGTGCTCGCGATCACCGCCGGGCTCGTGCTGGGCAAGCTCGTCGGCGTGCTCGGGGCCACGGCCCTGGTCACGCGCCTGACCCCCTTGCGGCTGCCCGCGGGTATCGGCGTGCGCGACCTGCTGCCCGTCGGGCTCCTGGCCGGGATCGGGTTCACGGTGTCGTTGCTGATCAGCGAGCTGTCGTTCGGCGATGCCGAGCACGCCGACGGCGCGAAGATCGCGATCCTCGGCGCCTCGGTGCTCGCCGCGATCCTCGGTGCGGCCTCGCTGCGCTGGGACGCCCGGCGTGCCCGTAACGCCGACATGAACCTCGACGGCGTGGACGACGTGGTCGAGGGCTACATCGGGGACGCCAAGGACCGCGAGACCCACTGAGCCACCCGCCCCGGTCGGCGCCTCACACGTCGGTCAGGCGCCGCCAGGCGTGGACGACGGCCGCGGCGCCGAGCGGGGCCATCGTCGCGGCGAGCATCAGGTGCGGCGGGCCGACGGCGGCTGCGGCCTCCGCTCCGCCCATGCCCGCCCACAGCGACGGCGCGGCGTAGGGGAACCAGGTGCCGCCGCCGAGCAGCACCACGATCTGGGTCAGCGCGACCATGCCGACCAGCGCGCCGACCGTGCCGAGCTGGCTGCGCGTCACGGTCGCCACCCAGGCGAACGGCTGAGCCAGGCCGCCGCCGAGCAGCCCGGCGGCGACGGCGTCCCGCACCCCGGCCCAGGCCGGGAAAGGCTCGCCCGATGTCCCGGCGACGACCGCCGAGGCCGCGGTGGTCAGGGCGACGGCCAGCACCACGCACGACGCGATCCAGGCCAGCGCGACCAGGCACTTGGCCAGGGCGACGGTGCCGCGCGGCACCGCGAGCCCGAACAGTGCCCCGGCGGTGCCGCTCTCCAGCTCGCGCCCGAACGACCAGGCGACGAAGAACCCGCCGGCGGCCAGGGCAGCGACGGAGAGGACCTGGGCGCACACCAGCAGGTGCGTCGTCGCGAGATCGCCGGTCGCGTAGTCGGCGAGCTTGGCCGCCGTCGGGCCGACGGCCTGCGGTGAGCGTGCGAGCGCGACCATCCCGATGCTGCCGAGCGGAACGAGGAGCACGAGCAGCGCCGTCGCGATACGGGCGACGGTCGAACGGCGCAGCTTGAGCGTCTCGACGGCCAGGGCGGCGCGGAGCGCGGACCCGGTGGTCATGGCAGGCTCCGGGTGCCGGTTGTGCGAGCGTCCGCTGTGCGGGTGTCGGCGTCCAGGACCATGGCGAAGAACCGCTGCTCCAGGTCCGTGCCGCCGGGCTCCAGCCGCCCGACGTCGCGCCCGCCGTGCAGCACGACTATCTCGTCCGCGACCCGGGCGACCTCGTCGAGGTGGTGGCTGGAGACGAGGACCGCCGCGCCGTCGTCGGCCAGGCCGCGGACCAGCTCGCGGACCAGGACGACGCCCTGCGGGTCGAGGGCGCTCGTCGGCTCGTCGAGGATCAGCGCCGCGGGCCGATGGAGGGTCGCCCCGGCGATCCCGAGGCGCTGGCGGTTGCCCATCGAGAGCGCGCCGGCGCGGGTGTGGCGCCACGGGTCCAGCCCCGTTCGCCCGACGGCGGCGGCGGCTGCTCCGGCGGCCCGCCGGGCCAGGCCGTGCAGGCGGGCGGCGCAGCGGAGGTTCTCGGTCACGGTCAGCTCCGGGTAGACGAGCGGTGTGTCGACCACATGGCCGAACCGTCTGGCGACGTCGGCCGGCATGCCATCCGGTTCGTGGCCGAGGATCCTGGCCGAACCCTGCGTGGGGCGCAGGCGGCCGGTCAGCGCGCGCAGCGCCGTCGTCTTGCCCGCGCCGTTGAGGCCGATCAGGGCCGTGACCCGGCCGGGCAGGACGGTCAGCGTGAGGTGATCGAGGGCTGCTCGGCCGCCGAAGGTGTGGGAGACGTCGTCGAGCAGCAGGGCGGGCGCGGTCATGAAGCCGCTCCTGCCGGGGCGAGCTGTGCCAGGGCGCGGCGGACGAGGTCGGCCAGGGTGACGTCGCTCGGCGCGGACCCCCAGGCCAGGAGAGCGGCAGTGGTGGCGGCGAGGCAGGCGGACGCCGAGATCGCGGCGTCGAGGCGATCGACGCCGTCGGCCACGAGCCGCTCGACGATCGCGTCCTGGGTGGCCTCGGTGCCGATCACCATCGCGGCGCGCAGCGAAGGGGACGTGGCGACCAGAGCGACACGGCGTCTCGCGGTCGAGTCCTCGGTGGGTGTGATGTCGCCGAGCGCGGCGAGCAGGCCGAGGCGCGTGCGTTCCAGCGGCGGAAGGCCGGCCGGCTGGGCGCCGACGGCCTCGGCGATCAGGGGATCGTACGGATCAGTGACGAGCACGGCGTCCTTCGTCGGAAAGTGCCGGAAGAACGTCATCGGGGTGACGCCGGCGGCCTCCGCGATCTGGCTCACCGTCGTGCCGTCGTAGCCCTGGCGCTCGAAGAGGTCGAGCGCCGCGTCGAGGATGCGGGCCCTGGTGCGGAGGGTGCGAGGCGTGACCATCCCACAATGTTAGTCACTAACATTGTGCTCGCCAAGCCCTGTCTCAGCCGATGATCGGCGCACTCTCCGGGAGTCGGTACAGACGCCCGCGGGCCCGGAGGACCAGCGCGGTGCCGAGCGTGATCGGCCCGAGCCGCCCGACGAACATCAGGACACAGAGCACTACCTGGTGGTACCAGGCGAGCTGTGCGGTGATCCCCGTGGACAGGCCGGTGGTGGTGAACGCGGACGTCACCTCAAACAAGATCTCGTCGACCTGGAACGGTGACAACGCCGTCATCCACAGGGAGGGGAGGACCACCATCGCTACCGCCAGCAGGGCCAGGGTCAGCGCCTGCCGCTGGGTGGCCAGCGAGATGCGCCGGTCGAAGGCGCTGGCGTCGGGGTCGCCGCGCAGCTCGGACCAGATCACCACCGCCAGTACGGCGAATGTCGTCACCTTGATGCCGCCGGCTGTTCCCGCCGAGCCGGCGCCGATGAACATCAGGATGATCGTGCCCAGCCAGGTCTCCGTGTGCATCTCACCGGTGTTGAGCGAGTTGAACCCGGCAGTGCGCGCCTGGACGGACTGCGTGAACGAGGCCAGGACCCGGCCCCCGGTGTCCAGCGCACCCATGGTCGCGGCGTTGTCCCACTCCGTGACCAGGAAGAACCCGGTGCCACCGACCAGCAGGAACCCGGTCATCAGCAGCGTGATCTTGGTGTGCAGGCTCCAGCGCGCCGGCCGGCGCCGTTCGCGCAGCAGCTCCAGGATCACCGGCAGCCCCAGGCCGCCGATGATCGTGGCGGCAGCGATCGGAAGACAGATCCACGGGTCGGCCACGAAGTCCATCAGCGACAGCGAGAACAGGGCGAAGCCCGCGTTGTTGTAGGCGGAGACGGCATGGAAGACGCCGTGCCAGAGCGCCAGGCCGAGCCGCTCGTCGTAGGCGACGGCGAAGCGAACGGTCAGGACCAGCGCGACGGCGGCCTCCACGACGAACGCGATCACGACGACACGGACCAGCGTCCGGCGCACGTCCCCGAGGCCCACGGTGCGGGTCGACGCCGCGGCGACCAGCCGGGAGCTGAGATCCAGGCGCCGCGAGACCAGGACGCCGAGCAGCGACGCGACAGTCATCACACCCAGCCCGCCGAGCTGGATGAGCACCAGGATCACCGCCTGACCGAACCCGGACCAGAACACTGGAGTGTCCGTGACGATCAGCCCGGTCACGCACACGGCCGATGTCGCGGTGAACAGCGCCTCCATGAACGACGCCGGCTCACCGGCGGCCGAGACGGGGAGCAGCAGGAGCAGCGTGCCGACCGCTATCGCGCCGACGAAGCCGACGATCACGAGCTGGCCAGGCCGTCGCCGCAGCGCGGCACCGCGGCTCTTCTCGCGACCTACCGAGCTGCTGAACCTCATCCGACCACTGCCACCTTTCTTCGTCACCCGACGTCACGCGTCGCGCCCTCACCACCTCGGTGCCCGAGCCACCGTAGCCCCTCGCCCGGTGGTCTACCGCAGGGCAGGTCACTTGACCGCGCGCGAGTTTCAGTTGATAGTGAAACAACTGACATTGGAGGTGGCATGGAACCCGAGGACCCCCTGCTCGAATGGGTCGAGCGCGTATCGATGTATCTGGCCCGCGACGGCGTCCCTCCGATCGCCGGACGGGTGCTGGGCTGGCTGATGGTGTGCGACCCGCCGGAGCAGTCGGCGGGGCAGATCAGCGACGCGATCGGTGCCAGCCGCGCCTCCCTCACGTCGAACCTGCGCCTGCTGACCACCATGGGCTTCCTGAGCTCTCGCACCAGGCCGGGCAACCGCACCACGTACTACCGGATGGCCGACGACGCGTGGTCCATCGTGGTCCGGCGCCAGATCGAGGCCATGGCGTCGTTCCTCGACCTCAGCCGCGACGGCATCACCCTGGTCGGCCCGGGCAACGACGACCGGGTGCGTCAGGCGCACCGGACCTTCGAGTGGATGGCCGCGGCGTTCGCCGCCGCCCCACCGCTCACCCCAGCGACCCTCACCACCAGCGCTGCCGAGCACGACGACGAGGAGAAGAAGCGATGACCGGACACGCGATAGTGGTCGGCGGCGGCATCGGCGGGCTGGCCACCGCAGTGGCGCTGCGCCGGATCGGCTGGCGCGCCACGGTGCTGGAGCGTGCTCCCGAGCTCGGCGAGGTCGGCGCAGGCATGTCCCAGGCGCCCAACGCGCTGCGCGCTCTGGCCGAGCTCGGCGTCGAGGCGGAGGCCCGCGCCGTCGGCGTGCCGACCTGCTCGGCGAGCAACCTGCGCCGGTCCGACGGCCGCTACCTGCAGCGCGCCCGGCCCGGCGACCCGACGCCGCTGCTCGCGTTCCACCGCGCCGACCTGCACCGCGTCCTGCTCGGCGCCGTGCCCGCCGACTGGCTGCACACGGATGCCGAGGTGACGGACGTGCGGCAGGACGACGGCGGCGTGACCGTCGTCGCGGGAGGTGCGCAGCACCGGGCGGACCTGGTGGTGGGCGCGGACGGGATCCACAGCGCCGTCCGCACCGTTCTCTGGCCCGACGCCGAGCCGCCCCGCCATCTGGGACGCACCGCGTGGCTCGGCGTCACCGACGTCGCGGGCCTGCCGGGCGACCTCACCGGGAGCGTCACCATGGGGAACGGCGACCTCCTCCTCATCCACCCGGTGTCGCGAGGACGGGCGTACTGGGCGCTCCTCACGTCCCAACCCACGGCAGGCGTGCGGTACGACGACGAGAAGGCCGCCGCTCTGGACCGGGTCGGAGATTGGCACCAGCCGGTGCCCGACCTGATCCGCGCGACGCCGGAAGCGGCGGTGATCCGCACCGACATCCGTGAGCTTCCGCCGCTGCGCACCTACGTCCGCGGGCGAGCGGTGCTGCTCGGTGACGCCGCGCACGCCATGAGCCCCGACCGCGGGCAGGGCGCCGGGCACACCCTCGAGGACGCGGTGGTGCTCGCCCACACCCTCGCGACCGAACCCACGATCGACGTCGCACTAGCCCGATACGACGCGGAACGTCGGCCGCGCGACCAGGCCACCGCCCGTGGTGCCCGGAGTGACGGTGCCCGGACCGCCTCCAGCGCCGGGCAGCGCCTCCTGATGGCAATGGTCCGGCTCATGCCGGCCGCCGTCTGGCGCAAGGGCCTCGCACCGGACGGCAACCCCACCTGGCGCTGGCAGCCACCCGAGCTCCCGGTACGGAGCAGCTGACCGCCACTGTGCGACTACGCCGGTGCTACCCGCGAGTCCGAGGGGGCGCCGCTCCGGCCCGGCGCTCCCTCGAGCCGGGCCGGAGCAGCGTGATCAGCTCGCCCGCGCGACGGCGATGTTGGTGTTCCCGCGCTGCCCCGCCTCGTAGAACATGTGGAGCCTGCCGTTCTCCTCGGCGAAGCTCGGCGCAGCGGCCCGGGTCGCCACCGGCTCGGTGTACAGGACGCCGAGGTGGTTCTCGCGGTCGAAGCTCGTGCCGACGTCAGCGACGTGGATCGCGCCGCTGCCGCTGTGGTAGACCACATGGCCGCCGCCGTTCCGGGACCAGTAGTGGGCTCCGGAGAGCTGGCCGCCCTCGCCCGCGGCGGGCGAGATCAGCGGCTCGGGCTTGAACTGCCAGCCCGAGGCCAGCTGGTGCGACCACCCGATGAAGATCTTCCGGGTCCCGGCCTGGTTGCCCATGAACAGCATGACGTACATGCCGGGCCGCGACGGGTGCGGGAACACCCGCGCGTAGGACGACTCGCTGACGTTGGACGGCAGCATCCCCGTGGTCAGCACGGTGGCGCCGTAGGTGAAGCCGCGCCCGTCGGCGGAGGTGGCCACCCTGGTGGTGGTGTTCTCACCGTGGAAGTACAGGTACACCCTCCGGTCCGCGGCGTTCCAGACCGCGTGCGGGCTCGAGACGTGGCTCACCGAGTAGTGGGGCGACCAGGTGCGGGCGATGATCGGGTTGCCCGGGTGCTCCCGCCAGGGGCCCGCGAGGGAGTCGGCGTACGCGAGGCAGATCCCGCCGGGCGCGTCGTGCGGGGCGTAGTACATGTACCAGGCGCCCAGGGGGTTCTGCACCCGCCCGGCCACGTGCAGGATCGACGGGAAGATGAGCTCGCCGGTCGGGTTGTAGGCGAGCGCCGACTTGTCCAGGGCCGCGCCCAGGCGGGTGAAGGACGGGAAGCCCGGCACCGCCGCTCGGGCCGGGGCGGCGAGGCCCAGGGCGGCGGCCGAGCCGAGCACCGTCGCGCCCAGGAGCAGGGTTCGCCGGTCGAGCCCCGGACCTCGGTTCGATGTCGCTCGGTTCGATCTCACGCGGTTCGGTTCCACCCGGTTCGATTCCATGCGGTTCGATTCCACGATGACTCCAGTCCGGCCCGGGCGACCGCCACCGGGCTACGGTGCGCGACGGCGTGAGGATGCCGCGCCGGGCCAATCGGGATCGAATCTGTGGCCGGCGGTGTCCCGCGGTCAAGATGATCATGAGGATCTTCAGCAGCTGGGCGGCGTCAGGACCCCCGCGGCGCCGGACCCGACGACTCGCGCAGCACCAGCTCGGTAGGCAGCCGGATCTGCTCGGCGTCCCGCACCGAGCGCCCGGCGAACTGGTCGATCAGGAGCTCCACGGCCAGCCGGCCGGCATGCGCGCCCGGCCCGCCGAGCGTCGTCAGCGACGGGTGCACGAAGTCGGCGGCGAAGATGTCGTCGAACCCGACCACGCTCACGTCGTCGGGCACGCGGACGCCGCGCTGGGTGAGCCTGCGGATGACGCCGAACGCCAGGAGGTCGTTGTGCGCGACGATTGCCGTCGCGCCGGTGCGCAGCGCACCGTCGGCCGCGACGCCCCCGTTCGCGACGTTCGGCGTGTACGGGCCGACCCGGTGCGCGGTCATGCCGTGCTCCTCGGCCCCGGCGCTCAGCGCCGCCCACCGCACGGCGCCCATCCAGGACCCGGGCGGCCCGGCGCAGTAGGTGAGGCTCCGGTGCCCGAGCGAGGCCAGGTGCTCCAGGATCTGCTGGCAGCCCGCGCCGACGGCCAGCGCCACGCTGGTCAGGCCCGTGAGCTCGCGGTTGAGCAGGACCACGCGGTGCCTGCCGGCCAGGGCGACCAGGTCGTCGTCGGCGAGCCGGCTCGCGGCCAGGACGAACCCGTCGACGGTGGGGGCGAGGTCGCGGATCTGAGCCTCCTCGACCCGCTGCGACTCCTCGGCGTTGACGATGACGAGCGTGACGTCGGACGCCCGGGCGCGCTGCTCCGCGCCGCGGATGAGCTCGAAGAAGTGCGGGTTGGTGATGTCGGACAGGACCATCGCGATGGTGCGGTGCCGCCCGCCCGGCAGTGCGCGGTTCTGCGGGCTGTGCTGGTACCCGAGCTCGGACGCGGCGTCGAGGACCCGTTGCCGGGTCGCCTCGTTGACCCGGCCGGGCTTGTTGAAGGTGCGCGAGACCGTTGACGCGGCCACGCCTGCCGCCTTCGCGACGTCGTAGATCGTGGGCTGCACCTGGGCATCTAGCCATAGGCGCGGCAATTTTGGCAACTGCTTGCACAAGTTGTCGGGCGGTTTCTACTGTCGCCGCAGTGACGACGCCACACGCCGACGTGTGGTGATGACCGCACCACACGCCGCCGTGTGCTGCCGGACGGAAGGGGACCGTCACGATGTACGTGGACGACGTATGAGAGACCCGGGCCTCAAGCGGCTCATCCAGCTGCTCACCGCCGTCGAGCTGACCATCGGCTGCCTCGCCGGGGCCATGATCTTCGTGCTCATCCTGTTCCAGGCGGTGCAGCGCTACCTGCCGCTGCCGCAGGTCGTCTGGACCGGTGAGCTGTCGCAGTTCGCGCTGATCTGGCTGACCTTCGCGGCCGCCGGCGTGCTGGTCACCCGCAACGGCCACATCGCGCTCCAGCTGGTCGACAGCCTGCCCAGCCCTGCCGTGGTGCGGGTCGTGCAGACGCTCGCGATGGTGCTGGTCGCGCTGATCGCCGCCGCGTTCACCTGGGCGTGCTGGGAGCTCGTCTCCTCCGCCGGCTTCCTGACATCGCCCGCGCTCGGGCTGCCGATGTCCTGGGTCTACGCGGTGGTGCTGGTCGGACTGGTGAGCACGACGGTCCGGGCGGCGGTCGGCGCGGTGCAGGTCGCCCGCAACGGTGTGCCGTCGCCCGACCACGACGAGGGCGAGGTCGCCCGATGACGGTGCTCCTGCTCCTCGTCGCGATCCTGGCGCTGCTCGCCCTGCGGGTCCCCGTCGCGTTCGCCTTCCTCGGCCCCGGCCTGGGCTACCTCCTGGTCGAGGGCCAGTCGCTCGGCCTCCCGATGCGGTTGGTCACCGACGCCACCAGCAACTTCGTCCTGCTGGCCGTCCCGCTGTTCGTCCTGCTCGGCGTGGTCGCCAACCACGCGGGCATCGCGGACCGCCTCTTCGACTTCGCCCTTGCCCTGTTCGGCCGGGTCCGGGGCGGCCTCGGGTACGTGAGCGTCGGCGTCAGCCTCGGGTTCTCGTGGATGAGCGGCTCCGCGGTGGCCGATGCCGCCGCCCTGAGCAAGGTCGAGATCCCGCCGATGCTGCGTGCCGGCTACTCCCGCAGGTTCGGCCTCGGCGTCGTCGGGGCGTCCGCGCTCATCGCGCCGGTCATGCCGCCGAGCATCCCGGCGGTGATCTTCGCCGGGCAGGCCTCGGTATCGACGGGCGCGCTCTTCGCCGCCTCGGTGGTGCCGGCGCTGCTGATGGTCGTCGGGCTGTGCGCGGTGGTGTTCGTGCTGGTGCGCAGGCAGCCCGAGATCCGGCACGTCGGCTTCTCCTGGGCGCGCGTCGCCGAGACCGGTAAGCGGGTGGTGCTGCCCCTCGGCGCACCGGTGGTCATCCTCGGTGGCATCCTCGGCGGACTGTTCACGCCGACCGAGGCCGCCGCCGTCGGCGCCGCGTACATGATGGTTCTCGGCTTCGGCTACCGCCGGCTGAAGGTCAGGGACCTGCCGAAGATCTTCGTCGAGACGGTGCTGACGACCGCGTCGATCATGCTCATCGTCTCGTCGGCGGCGCTGCTCGGGTACGTCCTGGCCAAGGAGCGCGTGCCGCAGGACCTGGCGCAGCTCGTGCTCGGCATCACCGACGACGGCACCGTCTTCCTGCTGCTGGTCATGCTCCTGATGCTGCTGCTCGGCACGGTGATCGACGCGACGGCCACCCTGGTGCTCGTCGTGCCGATCCTGATGCCGATCGCCACCAGCCTCGGGGTGGACCCGATCCTGCTCGGCGTCGTGATGATCCTGTCCCTCATGATCGGGCTGCTCACGCCGCCGGTCGGCACCGTGCTCTACGTCCTCAGCTCCACTCAGCGGGTCCCGGTCGGCGAGGTCTTCCGGGGAGCGCTGCCCTTCCTCGTGCCGCTGCTCCTGTGCTGCCTGCTGATCATCTTCTTTCCCGGCATCGCCACCTGGCTGCCGGCGCAGCTCGGCCTCTAGCTCCTAGGACCGTCAGCCGACGACGACGTCGGCGTGAACCGAGAGGACCCACCATGAACCTCCGTCCGAACCGCTCCAGGACCACCGCCGCGAGCGCGGCCGCGATCTTGCCCCTGGCGCTGCTGACCGCGTGCGGCTCCGGTGACGACCCCGGCGGCGACGCCGCCGGCGGCCAGGTCGAGCTGACGCTCGCCCACAGCTACACCGAGGACCAGCCGCAGCACACCTGCGGCGCGCAGGTCATCAAGGAGGAGGCAGAGGCCGCCGACGTCGGCATCACCGTCGAGGTGTATCCCAACAGCCAGCTCGGCGGGGACGCCGACCGGATCGCGTCGGTGCAGTCCGGCGACGTCGACATCGACATCCAGGGCGCCTCGGCGCTCGCGGCCGTCTACGAGCCGGCCGGGGTGGTGGACGCGACCTACGTGTTCGACGACGGCGCCCACCTGGTCCGGTTCTTCACCGACGGCTCGGCCGACCAGCTGGAGCAGGACTTCAAGGCCGCCTCCGGAGGCGTGTCGATCCTCGGGGCGTGGTCGGCCGGCGCCCGGCAGTTCACCGCGAACGAGGCGATCCGGGAGCCCGCCGACCTCGACGGGCTGCGGATGCGTTTCCCGGGGTCCGCGCAGTACCTGCTCAACGCGCAGGCGCTCGGCGCCCAGGCCACCGAGGTCGCCTACGAGGAGCTGTACCTGGCCCTGCAGCAGGGTGTGGTGGACGGTCAGGAGAACCCGCTGACCAACATCGACGCGAGCAACCTGGTCGAGGTGCAGGATTACGTGAGCATGTCGGACCACGGCCAGAACTCGAACCTGATCGTGGCCGCGCCGACCTTCGACTCGGAGCTGGACGCCGACCAGCGGGCCGCGCTCGAGGAGGCAGTGGCGGCCGCGGTCGAGCAGATGCCCGGCTGCGTCGAGGAGGCCGAGCGGGAGATCCTCGAGAAGTGGGAGCAGGAGGGCTCCGTCGAGATCGTCGACGACGTCGACCAGGAGGCCTTCGCGCAGCAGACCGACGAGTGGTTCCGCGCCAACCTCGAGGGCGACTCGCTGGCCGTCTACGAGGCCATCCGGGGCTCCGCACAGTGACGCCGGTACCACCAGCGCCGGTACCACGAGAGCCGGTGCCGGCAGCGCAGAGGACGGGCGCGCCGTGAGCCGCGGCTACCGGGTCGCCCTGCTCGGCAACGGCATCAAGCCGTCGCTGTCGCCCGCGCTGCACATGGCGGAGGCGCGGCGGCTCGGCCTGGACTACGAGTACCGGACCGTCGACCTCAGCGGGCGCCGCGCGGTGGACCTGGGCGCCGAGCTGCGACGGCTGGAGGACGCCGGTTTCGACGCGGCCAACGTGACCCACCCGTTCAAGCAGGCGGTGCTGGGTCACGTGGCCGAGCTCAGCCCGGTCGTGCGCCGTCTCGGCTCCGCCAACCTGGTGCTGCTCGGCGACGGCCGGCGCACCGCGCACAACACCGACGTCACCGGCTTCCGCGCCGCTCTGGAGGGTTTTCTCGGTGACCGTGGGTCCGGCGACCGCGGATCCGGTGACCGCCGGTCCGGCGGAACCGTGCTCCAGATCGGCGCGGGGGGCGCCGGGCTCGCCACCGCGTCGGCGCTGCTCGACCTCGGGTTCGACCCGGTCGTCGTGCACGACGTCGCCCCGGCGGCGGTCGAGGCGATGGTCGACCGCTTCTCGGGTGCGCTGCGCGGCAGCGGCGGCTCGCTCGACGTCTGGCTGCCCCGGGCGGACGGCGTCGTCCACGTCACGCCGGTGGGCATGGCCGAGCACCCGGGCGTCGCGTTCGACGTCGACCGGCTCCGTCAAGGCGCCTGGGTCGCCGAGGTCGTCTACCGGCCGCTGGAGACCGAGCTCCTCCGGCGCGCCAGGGCCCGCGGCCTGCCGACGCTCGACGGCGGAGGCATGGCCGTCGGCCAGGCGGCGGAGAGCCTGCGCCTGATCACCGGCCTCGAACCCGACACCGACCGGATGCACGCCCACTTCGACCAGCTCGTGACGGAGGGCTGACATGCACAGGTCGATCGCCACCGTCTGCCTCAGCGGCAGCCTGGAGGACAAGCTCTACGCGTGCGCCGACGCCGGGTTCGACGGCGTCGAGATCTTCGAGCCCGACCTCGTCGTCAACGACCGCAGCCCCGAGGAGATCCGGGCGCTCGCGGACCGGCTCGGCCTGAGCCTCGACCTCTACCAGCCCTTCCGGGACTTCGAGGGCGTCACCCCGGACCTGCTGGAGGAAAACCTGCGCCGGGCACGGGAACGGTTCACGACCATGCGCCGCCTCGGGATCGGCACCGTGCTGGTCTGCAGCAACGTGGGCACGGCGACCGTCGGCTCCGACCAGGTCGCCGCCGAGCAGCTGCGCCGCCTGGGCGACCTCGCCGCATCCTTCGGGATCCGGGTCGCATACGAGGCGCTGGCCTGGGGCCGGTACGTCGACGACTACCGCCGCTCCTGGCGGATCGCGCAGCTCGCCGACCACGAGGCCGTCGGCGTCTGCCTCGACAGCTTCCACATCCTCTCCCGCGGCCACGACCCCGCCGGGATCGAGGACATCCCCGGCGAGAAGATCCTCTTCGTCCAGCTCGCCGACGCGCCCGACCTCAGCATGGACGTGCTCTCCTGGAGCCGGCACCACCGCCTGTTCCCGGGGGAGGGCGTGTGGGACCTCGGCCGGTTCGTGACCCACCTGGTCCGCGCGGGCTACACCGGCCCGCTCTCGCTGGAGGTCTTCAACGACGTCTTCCGGCAGACCGACACCGTGCGCACGGCGGAGCACGCGCTGCGTTCCCTGGTCTGGCTCGAGGACCGGGCGGCCCGGCTCCTGGCCGACGACGGCGGGGCGGCCGCCCACGGGGGAGCGGCCGACGGCGGCGGCCGGGCGAGCCTCCACCGGATCGCCGACGTCGACGTGCCCAGCGGGTACGACTACGTGGAGATCAAGGCGGAGGACACGAGCGGCGTCGAGGTGCTGCTCGACCAGCTCGGCCTCACCTTCCGCGGCCAGCACCGCACCAAGCCGGTCCGGCTGTGGTCGTCCGGCGACGCCCGGATCGTGCTGAACGAGCAGCACGCGCGGGACCTGGACCCGCACCTGGCGGGCATCGGCTTCGGCGTCGCCGACGCCTCGGTGGCCGGCGACCGGGCCCGCGCCCTGGCGGTCCGCGCCGCACCCCGCAGGACCCAGGACGGCGAGCAGGACCTCGCCGGATTCGTGGCACCCAGCGGGCTGGAGGTGTTCCTCAACGACCGCCGCGACCGGACGCAGGACGGCGAGGAGCCCGCCTGGGCCACCGAGTTCGACCGCGGCCGGACCGGCGGCGCGGGGGAGATCACCGGGATCGACCACGTCAACGTCTCGCACGGCTGGGACGCTCACGACGAGGCGGTGCTGTTCTACACCAGCGTGCTGGGGCTCGAGAAGCCGACGGCGACCGAGGCCGCCGGACCGCAGGGCCTGGTCCGCAGCCAGGTCATGCGCACCCCGAGCGGCGCGGTGCGCCTCTCGCTGAACGTCGCGCCGGTCGGGGTGTCGCATCCCGAGCACATAGCGCTGGCCTGCACCGACGTCGTAGCGGTCGCCCGGCGGGCCCGGGAGCGAGGGCTCCGGCCGGTGCCCGTGCCGGACAACTACTACGACGACCTGCGGGCCCGGTTCGGGCTCGACGAGGCGACACTGACCCTTCTGCGCGAGCACCAGCTCATGTTCGACCGTTCGGCGACCGGTGAGTTCTGGCACTTCTACACGCCGCGCGTCGGCCGCGTCTGCTTCGAGGTGGTGCAGCGGGTGGGCGGGTACGACGTCTACGCGGGCGACAACACCCCGGTGCTGCTCGCCGCCCAGGACCGGCTCGACAGGGGGACACGATGACGACGAACGCCTCCCGCGCGCTCGACCCGCAGGCGCAGCTCAGCGCCGAGATCGAGGCGGCCCATCGCGCCTACGAGGAGGGCCTGGACCGCGGCGCCACGCCGGAGTCCGGCCCACGCCTCGACTGGCCGCCCTACCGCAGCTCGCTGCTGCGGCACCCGACCAAGGACCTGCACCACGCCGACCCGGAGACCATCGAGCTGTTCGCCCCGGTCTTCGGCGAGCGGGACATCGGTGCGCTCGAGGCGGACCTGACGGTCCAGCACCACGGAGAGCCGATCGGGGAGCGGATCGTGGTGCGCGGCCGGGTGGTCGACGGGGAGGGCCGGCCGGTGCGCCGTCAGCTCGTGGAGGTCTGGCAGGCGAACGCCGCGGGCCGGTACGTGCACAAACGCGACCAGCACCCGGCGCCGATCGACCCCAACTTCACCGGGATCGGGCGGATGCTGACCGACGACGACGGCTGGTACCGGTTCCAGACGATCAAGCCAGGCCCGTACCCATGGCGGAACCACTTCAACGCGTGGCGTCCCGCGCACATCCACTTCTCGCTGTTCGGGCGGGAGCTCACGCAACGCGTCGTCACGCAGATGTACTTCCCCGGGGACCCGCTCTTCGCCCTGGACCCGATCTACCAGTCCATCCAGGACGCCCGAGCCCGCGACCGGCTCGTGGCGGCCTACGACCACGACCTGTCGGAGCACGAGTGGGCCACCGGCTACCGCTGGGACATCGTGCTGACCGGGTCGCGCCGCACCTGGACCGAACCGGAGGACGGCGATGAGTGATCCCGCAGCACGGCGCCTGCTCCCACCGACTCCCGGCCAGACCGTCGGCCCCTTCTTCGGCTACGCGCTGCCCTATCCGCATGGCAACGAGCTGGTCGAGGCGGGCGCCCCGGGCGCCGTCCGCCTGCACGGGACCGTGTACGACGGCGCGGGCGTACCGGTTCCCGACGCGCTGATCGAGATCTGGCAGGCCGACCCGGCGGGCGCCGTCGTGCGCCGGAGCGGCTCGATCCTGCGCGACGGCACCTTCACCGGCTGGGGCCGCGCCGAGACCGACCGCGAGGGCGGGTACTGGTTCCGCACGCTGCGCCCGGGCGCCACGGAGCCGGGCCGGGCGCCGTTCTTCGCCGTGACCGTCTTCGCACGCGGCCTCCAGGACCGACTGTTCACGCGCGCCTACCTGCCGGACGCCGCAGCGTCGGAACCGGACGCGCTGCTCGGCTCGCTCCGACCCGAGCGACGGGCGACGTTGTTCGCCCACGACGAGCCGGACGGCTCGCTCCGCTACGGCGTCAGTTGCTCGCTGCGCTTCGACATCCGCCTCCAGGGCGGGCGACCAGGGGAGGAGGAGACCGTGTTCCTCACGTACGACCGCACGGACGCACCCGCCCCCGACACGGGCGCGGCGGCCGCCGCGGCCGGACGGGACGGCATCGATGCCTGACGTCGGCCTGCTCACCCCCGGAGCGGACCTCGCCCCCGGCTCCCCGGCCGCGGTGACCGACGACGTAGCCGTGCTGCGGGCGATGCTGCGCACCGAGGCGGCGTGGGTGCGCGTCCTCGCGAGGCACCGGGGCGGCGGCGGGCTGGACGCCGTCGTCGAACGCCTGGCCGGACCGGACGCCGCCGCGCTGGACCTCGCCACCCGGGTGGCCCGCGCGAGCGCCGACGGAGGCAACCCGGTGATCCCGCTGGTCGCCGAGCTGCGGGACGCGGCGGGACCGGACCTCGCCCCGCTCGTGCACGCCGGGCTGACGTCGCAGGACGTGCTCGACACGGCCCTCGTGCTGGTCCTGCGCGACGCGGCGGGCAACATCCGAGCCGACCTCCGACGGGCCGTCACCGCCGCGGCCCGCCTCGCGGAGGACCACCGCGGCCGGCCGGCGCTCGGCCGCACCCTCGCCCAGGCCGCCGTCCCGACCACGCTGGGCGCCCGGTTCGCGGGCTGGCTCCAGGGCCTCGACCCGGCCAGGGCCTTCCTCGCGGAGACCGCAGAGGCCCTGCCGCTGGCCTACGGCGGAGCGGCCGGCGAGCTGTCGGGCGTGAGCGACCTGGCCGACGGCGACCCCGTCGCCGACTGCGACCCGCTCGCGCTGGTGGAGGCCTGGGGCGACGAGCTCGGGCTCCCCGTCGGGCCGGGCCCGTGGCACGTCACGCGCACGCCCTTCGTCCGGCTGGCCTCGGCGCTCGCGGAGGTGTGCGTGGTGCTCGGCAAGGTGGCGAACGACGTCCTGCAGGGTGTCCGGCCCGGAGTGGGCGAGCTGCGTGAGCCGGCCGCGCCGGGGCGCGGGGCGTCGTCGGCCATGGCGCACAAGCGCAACCCCGTGCTGTCGGTCCTGGTGCGGCGCTCGGCGATCGCCGCGCCGCACCTGGCGGCGCAGGTGCTGGCGGCCGCGGGCCTCGCCGTCGACGAGCGGTCGGACGGCGCGTGGCACGCCGAGTGGCCCGCCCTTCAGCAGCTCGCCCGGCACACCGTGGCATCGGCGCACGCCGTCGCAGAGCTCCTGGAGGGTCTCGAGGTGGACACCGACGCCGTCGACCGGAACCTGCGCGCCGGCCTGCCCGACGTCGGACGGGCGCCCGACGTCGGGGCGGCGGCCGCGGTCGTGGACCGGGTGCTCGGCCGGTTCGACGACTCCGCCGGCGGCCCTGCCCGCGGGCGCCGGGCGGGCGAGGAGCCGTGACCGCGCGGCCCCGGCTGGGCGCCGTCGAGCTCACGCTGCGCGACGCGACACGCCCGCTGCTGGTCCTCGGGCCCTCGCTGGGCACGTCGGTAGCGGCGCTCTGGTCGGACGTGGCGGGGCTGCTGGGTGCTGACCTCGACGTGGTCGGCTGGGACCTGCCCGGCCACGGCACCGCACCGCCGCCTGCGCCCGGTGAGCTCGACGGGCTCACCGTCGGCGACCTCGCTGCCGTCGTCCTCGGCGTTGTCGAGCGGGCACAGGCCCGGCGCGGCGATGCTGGGGCGCCGTTCTGGTATGCGGGGGTCTCGGTCGGCGGTGCGGTCGGCCAGCGGCTGCTGCTGGACGCGCCCGGCCGGGTGCTCGGTGCGGCGCTGATCTGCACCGCGACCCGGTTCGGCGAACCGGCGGGGTGGGCCGAGCGCGCCGACCTGGTGCAGCGGGCGGGCACCCCGACCCAGGTGGAGGCGGCGGCCGGACGGTGGTTCGCGCCAGGGTTCCTGGACCGTGCACCGGAGGTAGCCCTCCGGCTCCTGGCCGACCTGCAGACCGCCGACCGGTTCGGTTATGCCGCGGTGTGCCGGGCGCTGGGCGGCCACGACCTGCGGGGGCGGCTCGGCGTCGTCGGCGTCCCCGTCGTGGCGATAGCGGGCGCCGCGGACCGGGCGACGACGCCCGCGCAGCTCGCGGAGATCGCGCAGGCGGTCCCCGGGGCCCGGCTGAGGGTGCTGGACGGGGCGGCGCACCTGGCGCCGGCCGAGCGGCCGCAGGCGATCGCCGCCCTGGTCAGGGATCTGGTGGAGGGGTGGGTGGCGGCATGACCCAGCGTGCCGATGCTGTCGGAGCCGACGAGGGCGAGCGCAGTGAGAGCGAGCGCAGTGAGGACCAGCGCCGTGACGCCGGCACCACCGTGCGGCGCGAGGTGCTCGGTGATGCGCACGTGGACCGCGCCGTCGCGGGCACCACGCCGTTCACCGCCGACTTCCAGGATCTCGTCAGCCGGTACGCGTGGGGCGAGATCTGGACCAGGCCGGGCCTCGACCGGCGCAGCCGCTCCATGATCACCCTCACCGCGCTCGTGGCGGGCGGCCACTGGGACGAGCTCGCCATGCACGTCCGCGCTGCCGTGCGCAACGGGCTGAGCGTCGACGAGATCGGGGAGGTGCTGCTCCAGGCCGCGGTCTACTGCTCGGTGCCGAGCGCCAACCGCGCGTTCACCATCGCCCAGGAGGTGCTGGGCAAGGAAGGGCTGGTCTGACGTCGTAGGGACGGCCCAGGCCGCGACCTGCCGGGGGCATTGGCAGATCGCGGCCTGGAGAGGTCTGGTGCGTACCGGCGCTAGGTCCGGGTGCGGCCCATCAGGCCGATGACCAGGCTGACCACGAGGACGATCGCGCCGATCCAGATGAGGAACTGGCCGATCTCCGTGGCGACACCCAGAATGACGAGCGCAACGCCGACCAGGATGAGAATGAGCCACGTAGGCATATCGATCTCCTTCCTCCTCACGGCACATTGTCGCGCCGTGCTGATACGACAGTGCCCCTGTTCGCGGTTACTCGCATCTCGGTCATATTCGGCATCCCGGGAAGCGGCTCAGACCGCCGGCGGCAGCTGCGGCGTGCCGTGGTGGCCGCCGGCGGGCGGCGCTCCCCAGCGGTACCGCAGCGAGACCATCCGCAGGGCGAACACCACCGCGGCGATCGCGGTCCCGGTGCCGACCCCGAACCAGCCCGCCCAGGAGGCGAGGCTGGTCAGCGCGGCCCCGATCAGCGCGGGGATGGCGTACAGCCCGCGGGCGCGGAAGATCTGCGGCACGTCGTTGGCGACCACGTCGCGGATCACGCCGCCGCCGACGGCGGTGACCACGCCGAGGATCGCGGCCGCCGTCGGGTTCATGCCCGCCGCGAGCGCCACCAGCGTGCCGGTGACGGAGAAGAGCGCCATGCCCGCGGCGTCGAAGGTGAGCAGGAGGTTGTGGAAGCGCTGAACGGCGTGGGCGAAGAAGTACACGACCACGGCTGCGACGACCGGCGGGACCAGGTAGATCGGCGAGTCGAACGCGCGCGGGACGCCGGCGTCGATGATCACGTCCCGCAGGATGCCTCCGCCGAGGCCCACGCAGGTGCCCAGGAGAAGCGAGCCGACGATGTCGAACTCGCGCCGGACGGCGAGCAGCGAGCCCGACACCGCGAAGAAGAAGACGCCCAGGAGGTCCAGGGCGAGCGACGTCCACGCCACGTGGGGCTCCTTTCCGCCGGGGACGCTGACAGGCAAGCGTAGAGCGGAACGGGGAGAGCGGCCCTGCCCAGGTCCCTGCTCAGGCCCTCGACCCGCGCGGCAGGATCATGAAGATGTTGTCGGACGGGTCGACGACCACCGGGAACTCGTCGCCGAGGGCGCCGATGCGGTGATCCGTGCCGCGGTGGGTGGTCTCGAACTCCGGCACGTCCGGGCCGCTGATCCGCAGGGTCAGCTCCGTCCCGGTCTCCTCGCCGATCGAGACCGTCCGGGAGCCGACGACGTGCGCGGTAGCCGGCCGGCCGTTGCGCGCCAGCCGGTCCGTCCGCCGCTTCATCCGGACGGTGGCCAGGAGCGACGCGGCGCTGATGCCACCCACCGCCAAGGTCGTGACGACGCCGCCTACGATCCCCTGCCACTGCAGCTCGCCGACCACGGCGAGGACGACGATCAGCGCGGGCCCGACCAGCAGCCCGATCGTCCCCCAGAGGTACGCGAACGACCGCGCCACCGGGCCGGCGGGCACCACCTGGTCGAAGTTCCCGTCGTCGGCGAGGGGAAGGCCGTCACGCGCCATGGCCAGCTCCCGTGCTCACGGTTCGTGCGCTCAGGCGTCCCAGGCCTCGGTGAACTCGGCGAGGTTGATCTTGCCGTCGTCGTCGTTGTCGGCCTTGCCGAAGATCTGCTCGAGGTCCTTGTCGGAGGTCTCCTCACCGCGGGTGGCCATGGCCTGACGGAACTCGTCGGCGGTGATCCGGCCGTCGCCGTCGCCGTCGAACTCGGCAAACGTACGGGTGAGCTCGTCGTTGGTGGTCATGGGCAATACCTCCGCAATGTCGGAAACAAAGTCGGGGAGTATGCAACCACAGATCGGTCGCGCGGTGGCTCCCGAAACGGGCTCGGTTCCGCTACGGTGCGGCGTGCGACTCGCCGACGTCCGGAGGACCAGACCATGAGGTTGTACGCGGTAGCGCCTGCCCGGTGCGCCCGTCAGGTGCTCGGTGACCTGATGATGCTCGCCTGGATCGCGGGCTGGGCCTGGGCGGGCCGCACGACCCACGACGCGACGCTGACTCTCGGGCAGCCCGGCCTGGCGACGGCGTCGGCGGCCGACGAGATGGCCGGACGGTTCCACGACGTGGAGGGCCGGATCGGCGGCATCCCGGGCGTGGGGGACAACCTGGCCGCGCCGTTCCGCGGCGCGGCCTCCGCCGCCGAGAGCCTGGCCGCCGCCGGCCGGTCCCAGGCCGAGACGGTGGCCGACGTCGCGCTGCTCGTCGGGCTGGCGGTGTTCCTGATCCCGGTGCTGCTGCTCGCCGTGCTGTACGTGCCGTTCCGGGTGCGGTTCATCCGGCGCGCGACCGCCGCCCGGCGGTTCGCGGGCGCCGACCCGCAGCTGCTGGCGCTGCGCGCCCTGGCGAACCAGCCGCTGAGGTCCCTGACCCGCATCTCGGACGACCCGGTGGCCGCGTGGCGGGCCGGCGACCCGGCCGCCGTCCGCCAGCTTGCGGACCTGGAGCTCCGCTCCCTCGGCCTGAAGCGTTGAGTGCTGGCTATTTGCGCCTCCAGACAAGGAAATAGCGCAAATAGCCAGCACTCAACAGAGGGATCAGGGGGTTGCGTTCGCCAGCAGGGTGGCCAGGGCCGTTGGGCGGGTGAACATCGGCCAGTGGCCCGAGTCCAGGTCGACCAGCTCGACGTTCTTGGCCCGCGCGAGCTCCGGCACGTCGCCGGCGTCGATCCACTGCCTCGCCTGCTCGGGGGTGAACTCCGGGCACACGACGACGACCGGCACGTCGAACCGGCGCTCGTCGGTCAGGTGCACCACGCCGCGGGCGACCCCCTCGGGAACCGGGACCGCCTTGGCCGCCAGGGCAGCCTTGACCTCGTCGGAGAGGTCGGCGGAGTCCGGCCCCTCGAACGGCCCCCAGCCGGGGAACGGCATGACGCCGTCGGTCATCTCGAACAGGTCGGCGTAGAGCTTGCCGTCGTCCCACGGGAACCCGCCGATCAGCACCACGCCGGCGATCTTCTCCGGGCGCGCGTCAGCGGCGAGCCAGGCCAGGGTGCAGGCGGCCGAGTGGCCGACGACGAGCGGCTTTCCGGCTGACGAGTCCACCGCCGCGAGCACCGCGGCGACCTGGTCCGCCAGCGTCGCCGTCGTCGAACCGTCGCCCTGACCGGGAAGCGCGACCGGCACGGCACGGTGGCCGAGCGCCTCGAGCTCGGGGACCACGTCGTCCCAGGCGGACGTGTCGAGCCAGAGGCCACCGATGAGCAGGATGTCCATGATTTCTCTCCCGTGGTGAGTGCGGCAGGATGCCGTTGAGCACCACGCTAGAACCAGTTCCGGACGTTCTGCTTCCGGATTGTTTCGGGATCGAGGGCCGATGAGTTTTCCGTCCCCCGTCGTCAGAGTTGGCAGAGGGCCGAGCCGGCCACCACTACCTGAACCACTACCCAGGAGAACCCCCATGAGCACCATCGTCGCCACCCACTTCGTCTCGCTCGACGGCAAGGTCGACCCCACCGGCGGGGACCCCGAGCTGCACGACACCGCGTGGACCTTCAAGACCGTCGCCCCGGCACCGGAGGCGTACGAGCTCAAGGGCCGCGAGCAGGAGGAGGCGGGCGCGCTGCTGCTGGGCCGTGCCAGCTACCAGATGTTCGCGCCCGTGTGGCCCGACATGGAGGAGTTCGTGCGCTACAACACCCTGCCCAAGTACGTCGTCTCGACGACGCTCACCGAGGCGGACCTGACCGAGGGCTGGGGCGAGACCACCATCCTGCGCTCGCTGGACGACGTCGCAAAGCTCAAGGACTCGGACGTCGGTGAGATCCAGGTGCACGGCAGCGTCTCCCTGACCCGGGCGCTCGCGGACGCGGGTCTCATCGACGCGTACCACCTGCTCGTGTTCCCGGTGCTGCTGGGTCAGGGCAAGCCGCTGTTCAGCGACGCCGACAAGGCGGCCCAGCAGCTCCGCCTCGTCGAGCACGAGGCGTACAAGAACGGCGTCCAGAAGCAGATCTTCGAGGTCGTGCGCTGACGGACGCGCACACCGGCCGTCACGCACGATGACCGTCCCGGACCCATCGGTCCGGGACGGTCATCGATTCCGTCATCGCACGTCTCAGCGCAGGACGGTCAGCTCACGTCGCCGCGCCAGGCGCCCGTCTCGGTGCCGCGCGACTCGATGAACTCCTTGAACCGGTCGAGGTCGCCCTGGACCCGGCGGTCGTCGAAGTTCAGGGCGCTGCCCACCTTCTCGGTGGCGTTGTCGGGCTGCCAGTCCAGCTGCACGGTGACCCGCGTCTGATCGTCCTGGAGCTTGTGGAACGTGACCACGCCGGCCTGCTGCGGCCCGGTCCTGCTCGTCCACGCGACCCGCTCGTCCGGGTGCTGCTCGGTGATCTCGGCGTCGAACTCCCGCTCGACCCCGCCCACCTTCGTCTTCCAGTGGGTATGGGTCGGGTCGAGCTGGCGGATCTCCTCGACGCCCTCCATGAACCGGGGGAACTCCTCGAACTGCGTCCACTGGTTGTAGACCGTGCGGACGGGGACATGCACGTCGATCGACTTCGTGATGCTGGCCACGAGGCTCTCCTTTCGTCGGGTTCCTTCACCGTGACCCGTGCCGGACTCACTCGCACGCGCGCCGGGCACACCCTCCGGACACGCCCTCCGGACCTGACCGCTGGACATGGCCGTAGCCTGCACGTGTGCCCTCCGAGATCAGCCCCACCGCGCGTGCGCTCCGTGCGCTGGAGGTCCTGCAGACCCGCCCCGGCACGACGGCGAACGAGCTCGCCGACCGGCTGGGCGTCACCGAGCGGGCCGCCCGGCGCTACGTCGAGATCCTGCGCGAGGCCGGCATCCCCGTCTCCTCGGCCCGCGGGCCGCACGGCGGCTACCGCCTCGGACGCGGGACCCGGCTCCCGCCCGTCTCGTTCACCCAGACCGAGGCGCTCGGCCTGGTCATGGCGGTGCTCGACGGCCACCCCGACGCCGACGGCGACGACCTCGTCGACACCGCGCTCGGCAAGGTGATCCGGGCGCTGCCCGAGGACGTCGGCAGGCAGGCCGCCGCGCTGCGCGAGCACGCGTCCGCCGCACCCGACCGGTTCGCCGCCCGCCCCGACACCACGGTCACCAGCGAGCTGGTCGCCGCGATCGCCGCCCGACGGCGCGTGCTGGTCACCTACCGCGGCGAGTCCGGGAGCGAGTGGGTCGCCGAGGTGGACCCGTGGGCCGTCGTCGTGCGCTACGGGCGCTGGTACCTCCTGTGCCACTCCCACCGTGCGGGCGCCACCCGCACCTACCGCGTCGACAGGGTCCACGCGGTCGAGCACACCGACCGGGGGTTCACGCCGCCCGACGGCCTCGATCCCGTGGCCGCGCTCGAGGAGCACCTGGGCACCGGATGGCAGTTCACCACCCGCGTCGTGTTCGACGCCCCGCTCGCCGACGTCGCCCCCTGGGTCGGCGCACAGATGGGACGCCTCGAAGCGGTCGACGACGGGTGCGTGCTGGTCGGCAGCACGCGGAACCCGGCGATGTACGCGCAGGAATGGCTGGCGAGCGTGCCCTATCCGTTCCGGGTCGAGGGCGGGCCCGAGCTCCGCGAGGCGGTCCGGGCGCTCGCGCGCCGGTTCGCCGAGGCGGTGCCGGACCCGTGACCAGCACACTCCGGTCGAGCGCACCCGGTGGCTGTGGAAACATGCGGATATGACCGCACAACGCGTCTGCATCATCTGGAACCCGTCCAAGACGACCAGGCGGGACCTCGAGTCCGGGCTGGACCAGGCGACCTCCGCGGCAGGGTCGGACTTCGAGGCGATCTGGTTCGAGACGAGCGAGGACGACGCGGGCCAGGGCGTCACGGCGCAGGCGCTCGCGGCGGGCGCCGACCTGCTGGTGGTCGCCGGCGGCGACGGGACCGTCCGGGCCGTCGCCGAACGGCTCGCGGAGGCGGACACCGGCACCGAGCTGGCGATCGTCCCGCTCGGCACCGGGAACCTCCTGGCCCGGAACCTCGGCGTGCCGCTGAACGACATCCCCGGTGCCCTGAACAGGGCGCTCGGCGGCGAGGCGCGGGCCATCGACGTGGGCTGGCTGGAGATCGACCTCGCCGGCGGACCCGAACGCCACGCGTTCGCGGTCATGGCAGGGTTCGGCCTCGACGCCCACATGATCACGGAGACCGACGACGACCTCAAGGACAAGGTCGGCTGGCTGGCCTACGTGGAGTCGATGGGACGCGCGCTCGCCGCGAGCGACCCCCTCGAGGTCCGGATCACCGCGGACGGACAGGCGCACGACGGGGACAGCGTGCACACGCTGCTGGTCGGCAACTGCGGCATGCTCCAGGGCGGCTTCAACCTGCTGCCCGACGCCGACCCCTCCGACGGTGAGCTCGACCTGCTCCTCCTGAGCGCGGACGGCGCGGTCGGCTGGCTCGACACCATGCGGAACCTGGTTTGGGACAACGGGATCAAGCGCCTCGCGACGGGCGGCAAGGTGGCCGAGAGCAGCGACAGCGCCACGCACCTGCGGGTGCGGAGCCTGCGGCTCGAGCTCATGGAGCCGCGGGTCTTCGAGATCGACGGCGAGGACCTCGGGGAGACCACCCGGGTCGGCATCACCATCCAGCCGGGCGCCGTACGGGTCCGCTGAGCACCTGCGCGCGTTGCAGAGGCCAGTGGCGGGCACATGCCCCAGGATGGTCGTGCAGGCGGACATGGCTGTACCAAGAGCACGGGAGGCACCACGATGGGTCGCAAGAAGCACACCGACCATGCTGAGAAGGCGGCGCACGGCGGCGGAGGGCTGAAGAAGTTCCTCACGCTGGTCGCGATCGCGCTGACGGCCGCGGCGGTCGTGAAGGAGCTGCGCAGGCCGAAGGAGGAGCGGACCTGGCACGGCAAGATCGCGTCGGTCGTCCCCTACGAGCTGCGCGTCCCGACCCTGGAGCGCGCCCGCGAACGGCTGTGGAACCCCGACGCCGAGCACGTCGTCGGGCCCCGCGTGTTCGGCGTCGGCTGGAGCGTGAACATGGGCAAGGCCGTCGCCGTGGTGCGCCAGAAGGTCGGCGTCTGACCCGACTGAGCCGTCGGCTCCGTGGAGCCGTCAGCTCAGCGGGGTGACCTCCGGCTCGGCGTCGGCACCGATCAGGAACGGCCGCAGCAGGCCCGGGACGGCGGCGTCCGCGAGGGCGAGACCGTCCGCCTCTGCCGCGTCGCGGACGGCGTACGCGCCGGTGCCGGCCGCGGTGGTGGCGACGACGGTGACGAGCCCGGCCCGGCGCTGGAACCACGACTGCCGGACGGTCCAGCCCACGATGCCGCGCCGCTGGAGCGCCACCGTCGCGCGCCGGACGGTGCCGCTGCGTGCCACCAGATAGCCGGCCGGGTACGCGCCGGTGAAGGTGTGGCCCAGCGCGCGGTAGGCGTCGTTCGCCAGCACGACCGCCACGGGGAAGAGCACGAGAGCGCTGATCCAGGCCACGTGGAGCAGCACCGGCGTGAGGAGCGCCCCGAGCGCGAGCACTATCGCCTCGGTCACCAGCACCGTGCCGAGCGCCCAGCGCAGCCGGCGTCCCCTGGCCGCCTCGGGGTGGGCCGTGAGGGGTGCCGACGTCGGCGGTGCCGGCTCGCGGAGGACCTTCGCGGCCACCTGGTCGGCGAGCTCCTTCGGCGCGGTGGGCAGGAGGGTCCGGCTCTCCGTCTTGTCCTCGTCGTCCGTGGTGAGCCCGGTGGCGACGGCGTCAACGCGCGCGCCGCCGGCCAGGCGGGCGGCGAGCGGCTCGACGACCTCCAGCCCCCGGAGCCGGGACTCCTCCAGCGTGATCGACCGGGTGGTGAGCAGGCCGCGCCGCACCTGCAGCGTGCCGTCGGCCTGACGGTCCAGCGTGTGGTTCCACCAGGTCTCGACCCAGAGCGCGAGGGTGGCCACGCCGCCGACGAGGAGCAGGGCGACGCCGAGCACGAGGGCGACGAGCAGCACCGGGGCCAGACCGAACCACGACCCGACGACGTCGAACACCCGCTGCTGCATCCCGAACCACTCGGCCACCTGGAGGGTGCCGCCGCCCGCGGCGGCCCCCAGCGCCGGGGTGAGGAAGGACAGCGGGGCGAACCGGATCCACCCGCGGTCGAACCGGGCCAGCGACCCGTCGGCCGGGTCGGCGCCGCCGTCGGCGTCCGGCCGCGCGGCGTGCGCCAGCAGGGTGGCGCGCAGCGCCTCGGCGGACGCGCGGCGCACCGGCCAGAGCGTGACGGTGCCCTCGGCCCCCGCCTTCTCGCCGGTGCCCACGCGCACGGTCACCGCGCCGAGCACGCGCAGCACCGGGTCCGCGGTGAGGTCGACCGAGCGGATCCGCTCCCGGCGCAGGGCGAGACGCTTGCGCCAGATGGTGCCGGTGTGCACGTGGAACCGGTCGGCATCGACGCGGTAGCTGGTGACGCGCCACATCCACTCGCCGGACGCGGCCCCGGCGGCGGTGATGACCACGAAGGCAGGCAGCACCCAGGCCAGGGCCGTGCCGACGGTGCTGCCGACGGCCAGCCAGTAGCCCGTGATGAGCGCCGCGCCCGCGGTGGGGAGCGCGGTGTAGACGCCGCCGGCGAGGAAGGCCCGGCGGTCCAACCGCTCCCACGCCGGGTCGTCGGCCACCGGGTCGCCGGCCGCTGGGTTGTCGGTGCTCAGGTCGTCGGCGCTCAGGTCGCGTCCTCGGGCGTGGCCTGCGTGGCGACGGTGAGCTCGGCGGCGAGGTCGGCGGCCGTCTCGGCGTCGAGCCCCTCGACCTTCACCGCCCCCTTCGCGGAGGCCGTCGTCACCGTGAGCGTCGCCAGCCCGAAGCGCTGCTCCAGCGGCCCGCGGACGGTGTCGACGGTCTGGATCCGGGACAGCGGCGCGACCCGCCACTCCTGGAAGAACCAGCCGGTGCGCGTGTAGACCGCCTGCTCGGTGACCTCCCAGCGGTGGTGGCGGAACCACAGCCGGGGGAGGGCGACGGCGGCCAGCACCCCCAGGACGGCAAGGATCCCGGCGGGGACGAGCAGCCACAGGCGGGCGGGAGGGATCAGGAGGCCCAGCACGCCGAGGATCACGACGGGCACTGCCGTCCAGAGCACGAGCTGCAGCGACCACCAGCCGACGGCGCGCGGGTCCACGGCATGCCGTGGCGGGCGCAGACGCAGGGGCGGATCCGGACTCTCGTCGATCGTCGGCGCGGTCACGGCCCCATGGTCCCAAGCGGGACCGGCGGCGGCAACGTCATTCGGGCCATTCCGATGCAGCCGACTGCGATGAGTCCTCCGCCCTCGGACGGTCTCTTGTGGACCGGGGCGCCCGCACGAGGGGCCCCGCTCGAGGAGGAGCGAAGCATGGACACGATCGACGGCTCCGCGGTGTCAGGGCTCGACGTCCGGCGCCCGGGCGACGCCGGGTTCGACGAGGCCCGCGCGGTGTGGAACGCGATGGTCGACCACCGGCCGGCACTGATCGTCCGCTGCCGGGACGCCGGCGACGTGGTGGCGGCGCTCGCGCTGGCGCGGCGGGAAGGCCTGGAGGTCGGTGTCCGCTGCGGGGGCCACAGCGTCGTCGGGCACGGAGTTCCCGAGGGCGGGCTCATGATCGACCTCACGCCGATGGGCGCGGTCCGGGTGGACCCGGAGCGCAAACGGGCGTGGGTGCAGGGCGGCGCCCTGCTGGGCGCGCTCGACGCCGCGACGCAGCCGTACGGGCTCGCGACGACGGCGGGCAACGTGTCGCACACCGGTGTCGGCGGGCTCACCCTGGGCGGCGGGATGGGCTGGCTGGCCAGGCAGTGCGGTCTGGCCTGCGACAACGTCGTCTCCTACGAGGTCGTCACGGCGGCCGGCGAGGTAATCCGCGCCTCGGCCGACGAGCGGCCCGACCTGTTCTGGGCACTGCGCGGCGGGGGCGGCAACTTCGGCGTCGTCACCGAGTTCGAGTTCCGGCTGCACGACGTCGGCACCCGCGCGCTGAGCGTCGAGCTCGACTTCCCGGTCGGGGGAGCAGCGCCGACGGTCGCCCGGTGGCGCGACCTCGCCGCCCAGGCCCCGCGGGCGGCCACCTACACCGCCGGCGTGCACGACGGCGTGGTCGCGCTCGGCCTCGTGTGGGTCGGCGACCCGGCGGAGGGTCTGGCGCACGCGGCGGAGCTCGAATCGGCACTCGGCACACCAGTGGACCGCCGGGTCGAGGAGCTGTCCTACCTGGACCTCCAGACCCGGGAGGACAGCACGGCGGGCCACGCCGTGCGGCGCTACTGGAAGGGGCACTACGTCACCGACCTGTCCCTCGGCGCGATCGAGGCGCTGCTCGCCACCGAACCCGGCGTCCGGGCAGGTCTCCAGGCGTACGGCGGCGCCATCGCCGACGTACCGGACGACGACGCCGCGTTCAGCCAGCGGGACACCCGCTTCGAGTACGTTGCGGCCACCGGCTGGACCGACCCGGCCGAGGACGCCGACAGCATCGCGGCGGCCCGGGCCAGTGCCGCCCGCCTCGAACCCTTCGCCAGCGGCGTGTACGTCAACGTGCTCGGCGACGACGGCGCGGCCGGCGTCCAGCGGGCCTACCCGCCCGCGAAGCTCGCGCGCCTCGCGGCGGTCAAGGCCGGCTACGACCCGGACAACGTCTTCCACCTGAACCAGAACATCCCGCCCGTGGCGGCGGGCTAGCCAGGGCGACCGTCACTCCTCGCCGAACGAACCCGCGAACTCCTCGATCGCGCTGACGACCTCATCGAGGATCGCGAGGTTCTCGGCCCGGGTGCCCGGCACCTCGAGGCTGTGGTCGGCGTCCTCCACCTCGAGGACGTCGGCCTCCGAGCCGTCCGCGAGCTCGCCGTCCCACAGGGGGTCCGCGGTGCCGCCGATCAGCAGGTGGTCCTCGTCCAGCTCGGCGGCCGTCTCCCGGACGTCGGGCGCCTGCTCGCTCGTGAGCACGGGGGTGAGCCAGACGCCCGGCAGGCCGAGGCGGACCGCCATCGGCATGGCGAGCGTGCCGAGGGACTTGGCCACGACCAGGTGCAGCGCGTCCTCACCCGGCGCACCGCGGCCGTCGAGGATCTCCGCGTACGTCTCGCGCGCCGAGCCGAAGGACGGCCTGGCCGCCCACTCCAGGGTGCGGACCGTCCAGCCCAGGTCGCGCAGCGCGCTGCGCGCGTACCAGAGCAGGGGACCCATGGCGGTGTAGCCGCTCCCGGGCAGGACCGTGACGACCCGGGCCGGGTCGGCTTCAGTGACGTGCAGGTCGTAGGCGGTCACCCGTTCATCATGGCAGGGCCTCGCGATTGTGGCCCCCCGCACCCCGTTGCGAGCCACGCGGTGGCTCGCGATGGTGAGAATCATGGAGATATCACCCTCAGCCACCGACCGCACCGACATCGACCACGCCGACACGGACCGCGCCGTCCGCCACCGCACGCTCGACCTGGACGGCGTGCGGGTGTTCTACCGAGAGGCCGGACCCCCGGACGGGCCCGTGCTCCTGCTCCCGCACGGCTATCCCTGCTCGTCGTACGAGTTCCGCAACCTGATGCCGGCGCTCGCCGACCGCTGGCGCACGATCGCCCCCGACTTCCCGGGCTTCGGGTACAGCGGCACGCCCGGTCCGGCGACCTTCGACTACTCCTTCGACGGGTACGCGGGCTTCCTCGACGCGTTCTGCACCCGGCTGGGCCTGGACTGGTACGCGCTGTACCTGCACGACTACGGCTCCCAGATCGGGTTGCGCCTCGCCATCCGGGCGCCCCAGCGGGTCGCCGCGCTGATCATCCAGAACGGCGACATCTACGAGGACGAGCTGGGGCCGAAGTACCAGGGACTGCGGGACTACTGGAAGAACCCGACGCCCGAGGGGCACGCGGTGCTGGAGAACGCGGTGACCGAGGAGGGATTCCGCGAGGAGTTCCTCAACGACGTGCGGGACGAGCTCGCCGAGCGCATCCCGCCCGAGCTGTGGACGGTGGCGTGGGCCCAGCTCCGGACCCCCGAACGCCGCGGCGTCATGGTCGGGCTGATGGAAGGGCTGCGCGAGAACCTCGACTGGTTCCCCCGCTACCAGGCGTACCTGCGCGAGCACCGGCCCCCGACCCTCATCGCCTGGGGCCCGCAGGACGGCTACATGCCCGAGGGGTCGGCGCGGGCCTACCTGCGCGACCTGCCGGACGCCGAGCTGCACCTCCTCGACGGCGGCCACTGGGCGCTGGAGACGAACCTCGACGAGGTCGTCGGGCTGGCGCGCGACTTCCTCGGGCGCGTGCACGCCGGGTCCTGACACGCTGGCCGCGCTGGGGCGGCGACCGCGCTAACGCGTGCGGTTCGCCCGCAGGATCTCCTCCTGGTACGGGGCGACGACGTCCCCCGAGACCCGGCAGTCGAGCAGCAGGAAGCGGCGGTCGGCGACGGGCTCGGCGGCCCACGTCGCGAGGCGGTCCAGGTCGGCGAGGGAGCGGACCACGACGCCCTCCGCGCCGACCGCCTCCGCGAGCGCCGCGAAGTCGGTCTCGGGGATGAGCATCGGTTCCTTCGTGATGCCCTGCCGCCCGTAGACGTGCACCTCGGCGCCGTAGGCGGCGTCGTTCCAGACGACGGTGATGCCGCGCCCGCCGGCGGTGCGCACCGCGGTCTCCAGGTCGGCGAGCGCCATCAGCCCGCCGCCGTCGCCGGTGGTGAGCACGACGGCGTCGTCGGGCCGGGCCGCCGCGGCGCCCGCGACGCTGGGGAAGCCGAGCCCGATGGACTGGTAGGCGGTGCCGACCATCACCATGCGGTCGGGGGAGGCGACCGGCCAGTACATGTTGGCCCAGCCGATGAAGTGCCCGCCGTCCGAGACGACCACGCGCTGCGCGGGCAGCAGGTCGGCGAGGCGGTGTGCGACGGTGCGGGGGTCGAGGCGTCCGTCGGGGGCGATCCCGTCGGCGGGGCCGGTGTCGTAGCGCCGGGCCGCTGCGACGTCCACCGTCTCGCGCCAGCCGGACGGCTTGGCGGTCAGGGTGTTCAGCTCGTCGAGGAGGATGCGGGTCACGAGGGCGGCGTCGCCCCGGACGAAGCCCCCGACGTGCCGGTGCGTAGCGGCGGGCGCGGTGTCGACCTGGACCACGCGGGTGCCGGGCGCGAACAGGTCGCCGAACCGCATGGTGAACTGGTTGAGCGACGCCCCGACCACGACGGCGACGTCGGCCTCGCGCACCAGCTCCATCGCCCGCTCGGCGCCGAAGCCGCCCGCGACGCCGAGGTCGTACCGGCCGTCGGGGAAGATTCCCCGCCCCAGCGCGGTGGTGGCGGTCAGCGCCCCGGTCGCCTCCGCGAGATCGCCGAGCGCCGGACCCGCGCCGGCGAGCCAGGCGCCCCGCCCGGCGAGCAGCAGCGGCCGCTCCGCGGTGGCGAGGTGCTTGGCGAGGTCGGTGATGGCGGCGGCGTCGAACGGCCCGGTCGGGGCCATCGGCGCGGGGACCGTGGGCTCCGGCGCGTCGGGGATGGGCCCGGCCTCCAGCGCGGCGACGTCGTAGGGGATGGCCAGCACGACGGGCACGCGGTAGGTCAGGGAGTGCTCGATGGCGATGACGCTCGTGGCCGCGGCGTCCGCACGACCGACGGTATAGGTGCGGGCGCCGACGGCGGCCGCGAGCGCTATCTGGTCCACGTCCCAGGGCCGCGGGCCCGACGTCGGCTCGTCGCCGGCCAGCAGCACGAGCGGCACGCGGGCCGCGGCGGCCTCGGCGAGCGCGGTCAGCGCGTTGGTGAACCCGGCGCCGTAGGTGGCGGTGGCGGCGGCGATACGGCCCGACGCGCGGAAGTGGGCGTCGGCGGCGACCACACCACCCGCCTCGTGGCGGACGGCCGTGAACCTGGCCTGCGTCGAGCGTGTGAGGTCGTCGAGGAACCAGGCGTTGCCGTTACCCATGACCCCGAAGACGTGGTCGACGTGGCGGGCAACGGTACGGGCGACGTGTGCGGACACGGTGGGCACGGGGCCTCCAGGGAAACAGTGACGGATGAGTGGTGCGGTCCGTATGTGTCCCGTGCGGCCCGGCTCGCGGGCTGCCGCGCGCCCCTTTTTCGAGCGCAGGCGGTGCGTCCGCCTTGACGCTCCGAAGTATAGCTACGCCCTCTCAGCCGCTCTCCGCGCGGAAGCGCTTCGACGAGTTCATGCCAAACGATGGACATTTCTGAAACTTCACCCCATCATTGGTTTCACCCGCTTTTCAGCGGATTTCGTCGCGCCAATGAGGGCCCGACGAGACCTGACCGAAAGGACCGAGATGCGTCAGAGTCGAACCGCATCGATCAAACACCGGATCACTGGCGTCGTCGCCGCGCTGTGCCTCGCAGTGGTTCCCGTCGTGGCCACCGCCGCGCCGGCTCAGGCCGCCAGCACCTGCGCCAGCGGCGGCAACATCGCGATGGGCAAGTACTACGTCGTCAACAACCTCTGGGGCAGCGGGTCCGGCTCCGGATGGCAGTGCGTGTGGGACAACTGGCAGTCGGGCGACACGATCGGCTGGGGCACCAACTGGGAGTGGAGCGGGCAGTCCAACTCGGTCAAGAGCTACTCCAGCGTCGTCCTCGGCTGGCACTGGGGCTGGCAGCGTTCGGGCACGGAGCTTCCGGTGCAGCTGAGCGCCAACCGCAGCGTCCCGACCACGTGGGACTACGGCGTGACCGGCTCGGGCACCATGAACGTCGCCTACGACCTCTGGCTGCACAACCAGTCGAACCCCGGGGCGTCGAGCAACCCCACCGACGAGATCATGATCTGGCCGTACAAGTCGGGCGGCGCAGGCCCCGCAGGCACCCGTCAGGCGACCGTCAACATCGGCGGCGGCACCTGGGACCTGTACCGCGGCTGGATCGACGCCGGCAACGGCAACGGGTGGAACGTGTTCTCGTTCGTCCGCACCTCGAACACCAACTCGGTGAACCTCAACCTGCGGGACTTCACCGGCAACCTCGTGAACCGGGGGTGGATCAGCAACAGCAAGTACCTCAGCAGCGTTCAGGCGGGTACCGAGGTCTTCACCGGTAACGGCCAGCTGAACACCAACAGCTACTGGGTCGACGTCCAGTAGCTACCCGTCCCATGGCGACCGCGAAGTAGAGCGCCTGTCCGAGTCTCGCTGGAGTGCCCAGGGAGACTCGGACAGGCGCTCTACTTCGCGACAGCTGTGGGGCGGTGGTCAGGCCGGGGTCAGCGTGTACTTGGTCTGGAGGTACTCGTGGATGCCCTCGGCGCCGCCCTCGCGGCCCAGGCCCGACATCTTCCAGCCGCCGAAGGGCGCCGCCGCGTTGGAGACGACGCCGACGTTGAGGCCCATCATCCCGGTCTCCAGGCGCTCGATCATGCGCTGGCCGCGCGACAGGCTCTCGGTGTAGACGTAGCTCACCAGCCCGTACTCGGTGTCGTTGGCCAGCGCCACCGCCTCGTCCTCCGTGTCGAACGTGGCGATGGCGAGCACCGGGCCGAAGATCTCCTCGCGCAGGATGTCGCTGCCCGGCGTGACGCCCGTCAGGACCGTGGGCTCGAAGAAGCTGCCAGCCCCGTCGATGCGCGAGCCGCCGGTGGCTAGCTCAGCGCCCCGGGCCACCGCGTCCTGGACCAGCGCCTCGGCCTTCGCGACTGCCTTGTCGTCCACCAGCGGGCCGATGGTCACGCCGGACTCGGTGCCGCGGCCGATCACGAAGTCGTTCACCGCGGCGGTCACCCTGCGGGCGAACTCGCCGGCGACCGAGGAGTGCACGATGAAGCGGTTGGCGGCCGTGCACGCCTGCCCGATGTTGCGGAACTTCGCCGCGAGGGCGCCCTTGACGGCCTGGTCCAGGTCGGCGTCGTCGAAGATCACGAAGGGGGCGTTGCCGCCCAGCTCCATGGAGGTGCGCAGCACGCCCGGCGCCGCCTGCGCCAGGAGCTTCTGGCCCACGGGCGTCGAGCCCGTGAAGGACAGCTTGCGCAGCCTCGGGTCGCTGATGATGGGCTCGGAGACGGCGCCGGAGCTGGACGTCGTGATCACATTGACCACGCCGTCGGGCAGACCGGCGTCCTGCAGCAGCCTCGCGAGGTAGAGGGTGGTCAGCGGCGTCAGTGCCGCGGGCTTGACCACCACGGTGCAGCCGGCCGCGAGGGCGGGCGCGATCTTGCGCGTGGCCATGGCCAGCGGGAAGTTCCAGGGCGTGATGAGGAAGCACGGCCCCACGGGGTGCTGGCTGACGATGATGCGGCCGGAGCCCTCGGGGTTGGGCCCGTAGCGGCCCGTGATGCGCACGGCTTCCTCGGAGAACCAGCGCAGGAACTCGCCGCCGTACGCGACCTCGCCGCGGGCCTCCGCGAGCGGCTTGCCCATCTCGAGGGTCATCAGCAGGGCGAAGTCCTCGCTGCGCTCCTGGAGGAGGTCGAACGCGCGGCGGAGGATCTCGCCACGGGCCCTGGCGGGCGTGGCGGCCCACGCGGCCGCGGCGTCGACGGCGGCGTCGAGCGCGGCCATGCCGTCCTCCGCGCCGGCGTCCGCGATGGACTTGATCGTCTTGCCGGTCGCCGGGTCCTCGACCGTGAGCGTGGCGCCGGCCGCGGCGGGCCGCCACTCGCCGCCGATGAGCAGCCCGTCGGGGACGGAGTCCAGCAGGTCGGACTCGCGGGTGTCGGTCATGTGTTCTCCTTCGTCGGCGCGTTCGTGGGCAGGTTCGTGTTTCGGGGCGTGGCGTCCGGCTGGAGCAGTGCCCCGGCGAAGAACGCGCTGAGCTCGTCCGTCGCGCTCAGGGGGAGCACAGCGGCAACGTACTGGTCCGGCCGCACGACGACCACCACCCCGCCCCGGTCGATGCCCCGCAGCTCGAAGATGTCCTGCGCGGGGTCGGTCGCGTACACCTTCTCGTAGTCGACCAGCTCGAACGGGCCGACCCGGGGCTTGAAGACCTCCGGCACGTCGGAAAACTCCACGCCGAAGTGGTCCTGCTGGTAGACGACCTTGACGTCGAGCACCGAGTCCGGATCCGTGCCGGCCGGGGTGTGGCGCAGCAGCGGCGACCCGGGTGCCGTGCCCAGCCACTGGGCCCACTCCCGCAGCGCCGAGGCCTCGCCGGGCGCCGCCGCGTCGGCGAACGCGTAGACGCGCCACCGGCCGTCGGCGCGGGCGTGGTGCCCGAGGTGGGCGGGGTTGCCCTCGGCGACACGCTCCACCGGGGCCGACTTGAACCGCTTGCCCACCGGGAAGCCCGTGGCGAGGTGCTGATGGACCGGCTCGGACACGATCATGGAGGGCTGGTACTGCGTCATGAACCCGCAGGGGAACTCGGCGGTCTTGACGTAGAAGTCCTCGAGATAGGTCGGGTCGGGCAGGTCCTCGGGGGGCGTGGCCATGAGGCGCGACCACTCCCGGTCGAAGTCGATCAGGTTCTGTGCGACGACCTGCCGCTCGGCCGAGTAGGTGGCCAGCAGGGACTCCGGCGCCCGCCCCGTGAGCACGTGGGCCAGCTTCCAGGCGATGTTCCAGCCGTCCTGCATCGAGACGTTCATGCCCTGCCCGGCCTTCGCGCTGTGCGTGTGGCAGGCGTCGCCCGTGAGGAACACCCGGGGCGTGCGGATGCCGGTGAGCTCGTCGGGTACGTCGTCGAACCCGTCGGTGACCCGGTGGCCCACCTCGTACACGCTGTGCCAGGGCACGTCCTTCACGTCCAGCGTGTACGGGTGGATGATCCGGTTCGCCCGTGCGATCACCTCGTCCAGCGACGTCGCGCGGATGCGGGCGCCCTCACCCGGCGGCACCTCGCCGAGGTCGACGTACCAGCGGGCCAGGTACCCGCCCTCGCGGGGGATGAGCAGGATGGAACCGCCGTCGTGCGACTGGATGGCGCACTTGGTGCGCACGTCGGGGAAGTCCGTCACCGCGAGCACGTCCATCACGCCCCAGGCGTGGTTGGCCCGGTCGCCCACCGGCTTGCGGCCGATCGCCTGCCGGACGGCGCTGTGCGCCCCGTCCGAGCCGACGACGTAGCCGGCGCGCACCGTGCGGGTGTCGCCCTTCTGCGGTCCGGTCGTGTGTCGCAGGGTGACGGTGACGGGATGCGTGCCCTGGTCCGCGACGGTGAGCCCGACGAATTCCAGCCCGTAGTCCGGGGTCACCCGGGCGGGTGCCCTCGCCGCGACCTCGGCGAAGTAGTCGAGCACCCGCGCCTGGTTGACGATCAGGTGCGGGAACTCGCTGATCCCGTGGGCGTCGTCCGGCGGGACGGCACCGCGGACGATGTTCGCCGGGTTGGCGGGGTCGGGCTTCCAGAACGCCATCTCGGTGATCCGGTATGCCTCCGCGGTGATGCGCTCCGCGAACCCGAACGCCTGGAACGTCTCGACGCTGCGTGCCTGGATGCCGTCGGCCTGGCCCATCTCGAGGCGTCCGGCCCGCCGCTCGACGACATGGGTGCGGATGCCGGGGAACTGCGCCAGCTGCGCGGCGGCGATCATGCCGGCCGGGCCGCTGCCGACGATGAGCACGTCGACCTCGTCCGGCAGCTCGGCGGGGCGCTCGAGACCGTAGCCGGCGGCGGGCTGGACGCGCGGGTCGCCGGACACGTAGCCGTGATGGTGGAACTGCATCGTTCTTCCGTTCTGCTCGTGGTGCGGCTCAGGCCTTGGCGAGGCCGTAGACCGGGCTGGCGGCCTGCAGCTCCTCGTGGTCCGGCCCCAGCGGGATGCCGGTGCGGTCGCGCAGCATGAGGACCGCCGCCAGCCCGATCACCGTCATGCCCGCCAGGTACATCGTCACCGCTGTCGTCGTGCCCGTCGCCTGGACCAGGGCCGTGGCGATCGTCGGCGCGAAGGCGCCACCCAGGATCGACCCGATCGCGTAGGAGATGGAGACGCCGGAGAACCGGATGGAAGCCGGGAACAGCTCGGCGTAGAGCGCCGCCTGCGGCCCGTAGGTGAGGCCGAGGCCCACGGACAGGAAGCTCAGGCCGAGCAGCAGCGAGCCGAACGTCCCGCCGTTGACCAGCGGGAACAGGGCGAGCACACCGGCCAGCTGCACCACGAAGCCGATCGCGTACGTGGTGCGCCGGCCGAGGCGGTCGGACACGGCGCCCGCGAACCACGTGGACACGAGCCAGACGACGGCGGAGATCGTCACCGCCCAGAGCACCGGACCCCGGTCGAGGCCCACCGGACCCGCCGGGTCGGACGCGTACCGCTGGATGTAGCCGCCCGTGGTCATGTAGCCGACGGCGTTGTTGCCGGCGAAGACGAGGGCGGCGACGATCACCAGCGGCGTGTGCCTGCGGAAGAGCTGCAGCAGCGGCTGGCGGGTGGTCTCCGCGCGCTGGGCGATCTCGACGAACACCGGGCTCTCCTCGACGCTCCGGCGCACCCAGTACCCGATGCCGATCAGCACGACGCTCAGGAGGAACGGGACACGCCAGCCCCAGGCGAGGAACGCCTCGCCGGGCGCCACGGCGTTCATGATGCCCAGCACCCCGGACGCGAGCAGCAGGCCGAGGGGGACACCGATCTGGGGCGAGGCCCCGAACAGGCCGCGCCGCTCGACCGGTGCGTGCTCGCAGGACATGAGGACGGCGCCGCCCCACTCGCCGCCGGCCGAGATGCCCTGCAGGATCCGCAGCAGCACCAGCAGGACGGGTGCCGCGACGCCGATCTGGGCGTAGGTCGGCAGCAGACCGATGAGGGCGGTGGCCACGCCCATCAGGACCAGGGTCAGGACGAGCACCACACGCCGTCCGTACTTGTCGCCGAGGTGCCCCGCGACGAACGCGCCGAGCGGGCGGAACAGGAAGCTGACGCCCACCGAGCCGAACGCCAGGAGCGTGCCGAGGCTCGAACCGGCAGGCTCGAAGAACAGCTGGCCGAAGACGAGCCCGGCGGCCGAGGCGTAGATGAAGAAGTCGTACCACTCGACCGTCGTGCCGACGATGGTCGCGAGGACGACGCGGCGGCGCTCGCGGGACTCGGGGGTGCGGGCCGCGGAGGGTCCGTCCGGGACTAGGCGTGACATCGCATGACTCCCTCGTCATCCGGGCCTGCCGTCGTTGGCGGGCCGGTGGTGGGCGGCTCGGCCGGGGCGGCCTTGCCGGGTTCCCACGGACCATATACGATTTGAGATACAAAGCGCCAGGGGTCACATCGGAAGCTGTGGAAGACCGGCGGAACGACGGGCAAGGGAGCTCATGGGTACCGACGCAAGTACCGAACCGCAGGCCGCTGCGACGCGGACGCCGGCGGCGAGCGGTCCGCTCACGGAGCGGCCGGGCAAGATCGTCGCCGTCCACATCGCCTACCTGTCGCGCTCCGAGCAGCGCGGACGACGGCCCGCCGCGCCGTCGTACTTCCTCAAGCCGACGAGCTCGCTCGCCGCCACCGGAGGTGTGGTCGAGCGGCCGGCCGGCACGGAGCTCCTCGCGTTCGAGGGGGAGGTCGCGCTGGTCATCGGCAGGCCTGCCCGGCACGTGCCCGTCGAGGAGGCTTGGGACCACGTCGCCGCCGTGACCGCCGCCAACGACCTCGGCGTCTACGACCTGCGCTGGGCCGACAAGGGCTCGAACGTGCGCTCCAAGGGCCGCGACGGCTACACGCCCGTCGGCCCGGCGCTCATCGACGCCCGCGTGGTCGATCCCGCCGGGCTGCGCGTCCGCACCTGGGTCAACGGCGAGCTCGTGCAGGAGGACACCACGGGCGAGGACGCGCTGCTGTTCCCGTTCGCGCAGATCGTGGCCGACCTGTCCCAGCACCTGACGCTCGAGACCGGTGACGTCGTGCTCACCGGCACCCCCGCCGGATCGAGCGTGGTGGTGCCGGGCGACGTCGTCGAGGTCGAGGTGGACGCCCCGGCGGCGCCCGGCGCGCCGACGTCGGGCCGCCTGGTCACGACGGTGGTGCAGGGCGACGTGCCGTTCTCCGACGTCGGCGCCGGACCGAAGGTCGACGACATGCAGCGGGCGGAGGCGTGGGGGAGCCGCGAGGCGGCGGGCCTGACGCCGGAGCCCGAGCCGGGTGCCGTGGAGGAGCCGTTCGCGCTCACCGACGAGCTCGCGGACAAGCTGCGGCGTGCGCCCGTCGCGGGGCTCTCCGCCCAGCTGCGCAAGCGTGGCCTGGACAACGTGATCATCGAGGGCGTGCGGCCCAACGTGCCGGGCGCGACGATCGTCGGCCGTGCGCGGACCCTGCGGTTCGTGCCGAACCGGGAGGACCTGTTCGCCGCGCACGGTGGTGGTTACAACGCCCAGAAGCGGATGTTCGACACCGTCGGCGCCGGCGAGGTCATCGTGATCGAGGCGCGCGGCGAGAAGGGGTCGGCGACCCTCGGCGACGTCCTGGCCCTGCGCGCGCACGTGCGCGGGGCGGCGGGCGTGGTCACCGACGGCGGTGTGCGCGACTTCGAGGCCGTGGCCGCGACCGGGCTCCCCGTCTTCTCGGGCGGTCCGCACCCGGCGGTGCTCGGCCGCCGGCACGTCCCGTGGGACACGGACGTCGCGGTCGCCTGCGGCGGAGCGACGGTGCTGCCCGGTGACATCGTCGTGGGCGACGCGGATGGCGTCGTCGTCGTGCCGCCGCACCTGGCGGAGGAGGTCGCCGACGCGACGATCGCCCAGGAGGAGCAGGACACGTGGGTCGCGCAGCAGGTGGCCGCCGGCCACCCGGTGGACGGGCTCTTCCCGCCGAACGCCGAGTGGCGGGCACGGTACGAGACATCTCGGGCCCCGTCCCCCGACGGGCAGGGGGAGTCGTGATGACCGGCGGCGACGGGACGGCGTCGGCCGTCGAGACCGCGTTCGCCGGCGCGCTCAGCAAGTCGCAGCTCGCGTACGACTACCTGCGCGACCGCATAGCGCTCCACGAGCTGAGCCCCGGCTACCGCCTCGTGCTGCAGAGCATCGCCGACGAGCTGGCGATGAGCGTCGTGCCGGTGCGCGAGGCGATCCGGCGGCTGGAGGCAGAGGGCCTGGTCACCTACGAGCGGAACGTCGGCGCGCGGGTCGCGATGGTCGACGAGCACGGTTACGTCGATGCCATGCAGGCTCTCGGCGTCGTCGAGGGGGCCGCCACCGGTCTCTCCGCACGAGCCATCTCCGCCGCGGACCTCCAGCGGGCGACCGAGGTGAACGACCACCTGCGCGCGGTGCTCGACCACTTCGACCCCCACGCGTTCACCGCGCTGAACCGGCAGTTCCACTCGGTGCTGTTCGAGTCGTGCCCCAACAAGCTGCTGCTCGACATGGTGCACCGCGGCTGGGCCCAGCTGTCCGGCCTGCGGGACTCCACGTTCGCGTTCGTACCCGGCAGGGCCAGGGACTCCGTGGCCGAGCACGCCCACATCCTCGACCTGATCGCCGGCGGCGCCGACCCGCTCGAGGTCGAGATCGCCGCACGCAACCACCGCTGGGCGACCATGCAGGCCTTCCTGGACGCCCGCGCCGACAGGGCAGACAGGGCCGACAGATCAGTGCCCCGCCCGACACCACTCAGGGAGACACCGTGACCGACGAGCCGACCAACCAGGCGCCCCGCCACGTGCCGGCCGACCTGCCCGGCCGCATCCAGCACTACATCGGCGGAAAGTTCGTCGACTCCGCCGACGGCGACACCTTCGACGTGCTCGAACCGGTGACCAACGACGTCTACCTGCAGGCGGCGGCGGGCAAGCAGGCCGACGTCGACCTGGCCGTCGCGGCAGCACGCGACGCCTTCCTGAACGGTCCCTGGCCCAGGATGCTCCCGCGCGAGCGCTCACGGATCCTGCACCGGATCGCGGACATCGTCGAGTCCCGCGACGCCCGGCTCGCCGAGCTGGAGAGCTTCGACTCGGGCCTGCCGATCACCCAGGCGCTGGGCCAGGCCCGCCGCGCCGCCGAGAACTTCCGGTTCTTCGCGGACCTCGTGGTGGCGCAGGCGGACGACACCTTCAAGGTCCCCGGCCGGCAGATCAACTACGTCAACCGCAAGCCGATCGGCGTCGCAGGCCTCATCACGCCCTGGAACACGCCGTTCATGCTGGAGTCCTGGAAGCTCGGCCCGGCGCTCGCGACGGGCAACACCGTGGTGCTCAAGCCTGCGGAGTTCACGCCGCTCTCGGCGTCGCTGTGGGCGGGCATCTTCGAGGAGGCGGGACTCCCGGCCGGCGTGTTCAACCTGGTCAACGGCCTCGGCGAGGAGGCAGGTGACGCCCTGGTCAAGCATCCGGACGTGCCGCTGATCTCGTTCACGGGGGAGAGCAGCACCGGCCAGCTCATCTTCGCCAACGCCGCCCCGCACCTGAAGGGCCTGTCGATGGAGCTGGGCGGCAAGTCGCCGGCCATCGTCTTCGCCGACGCGGATCTGGGCGCCGCGATCGACGCGACGATCTTCGGCGTCTTCTCGCTCAACGGCGAGCGCTGCACCGCCGGCAGCCGCATCCTCGTGGAGCGGGCGGTCTACGACGAGTTCGTCGAGCGCTACGCCGAGCAGGCGAAGCGGGTCGTGGTGGGCGACCCCCAGGACCCGCGGACCGAGGTGGGCGCGCTGGTGCACCCCGAGCACTACGACAAGGTCGTCTCCTACATCGAGATCGGCAAGAGCGAGGGCCGGCTCGTGGCGGGCGGCGGGCGTCCGGAGGGCTTCGAGACGGGCAACTACGTGGCACCGACGGTTTTCGCCGACGTGCCGCCGTCGGCCCGGATCTTCCAGGAGGAGATCTTCGGCCCGGTCGTGGCGATCACCCCGTTCGACACCGAGGAAGAGGCGCTCGCGCTGGCCAACGGCGTGAGGTACGGGCTGGCCGCCTATGTGTGGACCAACGACCTGAAGCGCGCGCACAACTTCTCGCAGGCCATCGAGGCGGGCATGGTCTGGCTCAACTCGAACAACGTGCGCGACCTGCGCACGCCGTTCGGCGGGGTCAAGGCGTCCGGCCTCGGGCACGAGGGCGGCTACCGCTCGATCGACTTCTACACCGACCAGCAGGCCGTGCACATCACGCTCGGCAAGGTGCACAACCCGACTTTCGGCAAGGGAGCCTGAAGATGACCGACACGACCGTGCCCGTCGTGACCAGCGACGCGCCCATCATCGCCGCTGACCCGATCCCCACGCCCCTGGCGCCCGCGCCGGACATCCTGCGGTGCGCCTACATGGAGCTCGTGGTCACCGACCTGGCCGCCTCGCGGAGCTTCTACGTCGACGTGCTCGGCCTGGTCGTCACCGAGGAGGACGACGACGCGGTCTACCTGCGCAGCCTCGAGGAGTTCATCCACCACAACCTCGTGCTGCGCAAGGGTCCGGTGGCCGCCGTCGCCGCGTTCTCGTACCGGGTGCGCAGCCCCGAGGAGCTGGACCGCGCGGTCGCGTTCTACACCGAGCTCGGCTGTCGCGTCGAGCGTCGCGCCGAGGGCTTCACGAAGGGCATCGGGGACTCGGTGCGGGTGATCGACCCGCTCGGCTTCCCGTACGAGTTCTTCTACGACGTCGACCACGTCGAACGCCTCGCGTGGCGATACGACCTGCACACCCCCGGCGCACTGGTGCGCCTGGACCACTTCAACCAGGTGACGCCGGACGTGCCGCGCGCCGTGAAGTTCATGGAGGACCTCGGCTTCCGCGTCACCGAGGACATCCAGGACGCCGAGGGCACGACGTACGCCGCCTGGATGCGCCGCAAGCCGACGGTGCACGACACGGCGATGACAGGCGGCGACGGCCCGCGCATGCACCACGTCGCGTTCGCGACGCACGAGAAGCACAACATCATCGCGATCTGTGACAAGCTCGGCGCGCTGCGGCTGTCCGACCACATCGAGCGCGGCCCGGGCCGCCACGGCGTGTCCAACGCCTTCTACCTGTACCTGCGCGATCCGGACGGGCACCGCGTGGAGATCTACACGCAGGACTACTACACGGGCGACCCCGACAACCCGGTGGTGACCTGGGACGTGCACGACAACCAGCGCCGTGACTGGTGGGGCAACCCCGTGGTGCCGTCCTGGTACACCGAGGCGTCGCTCGTCCTGGACCTGGACGGCAAGCCCCAGCCGGTCGTCGCGCGGACCGACACCTCCGAGATGGCGGTGACCATCGGCGCCGACGGGTTCTCCTACACGCGGCCGGAGGACTCCGCCCGCGCAGGTGACGACGACGTGCTGCCGTCGTGGAAGCAGGGCGAGTACAAGCTGGGGCACCAGCTGTGACGGGGGCGGGGGAGCGCATGCTGGACGACGCGACGATCACCACCATCGCCGACGAGCTGGCCCGCGCGGAGGCCGACCGCACCACCGTGCCGCTCCTGACGACGCGGTACCCCGGCATGACCGTCGAGGACTCCTACGCGGTGCAGAACACGTGGCGCCGGCGCGGCATCGAGGCCGGACGTCGCCCCGTGGGCCGCAAGATCGGGCTGACGTCGAAGGTCATGCAGGCCGCCACCGGCATCACCGAGCCGGACTACGGCGCGATCTTCGCCGACATGGTCTTCGACAACGGCTCGGTCATCGAGCACTCGCGGTTCTCGAACGTGCGGATCGAGGTGGAGCTGGCCTTCGTGCTGCGCGAGGGGCTCAAGGGGCCGGACGTCACGGTGTTCGACGTCCTGCGCGCGACCGAGTACGTGGTGCCGGCCCTGGAGATCCTGTCGTCGCGGATCGAGATGTCCGGGCGCACCATCGTCGACACGATCAGCGACAACGCGGCCATGGGCGGCATGGTCTACGGCGGCAACCCCGTGCGCGTCGGCGAGACCGACCTGCGCTGGGTCTCGGCGCTGCTCTACCGCAACGAGACCATCGAGGAGTCCGGTGTGGCCGCCGCGGTCCTCACCCACCCGGCCACCGGGGTCGCCTGGCTGGCGAACAAGCTCGCCCAGCACGACGACGCGCTGCAACCCGGGGAGATCGTCCTCGCCGGCTCGTTCACGCGGCCCGTGTGGATCGAGCCTGGCGACACCGTGCTCGCCGACTACCGAGAGCTGGGGACCGTCTCGTGCCGATTCGTCTGACCCTCCCGCCCACGTTCCGCGACCGCATCGCCGGCTCGGACCGGCCGCAGGTCGGCATGTGGGTGTGCACCGGCAGCCCGCTCGTGGCGGAGATCTGCGCGGGCGCCGGCCTCGACTGGCTCCTGATCGACGGCGAGCACTCGCCGATCGGCCTGGAGACGACGTCGGCGCTGCTCCAGGCGGTGGCGCCGTACCCGGTCACGCCGGTGGTGCGGGCGCCGTCGGACGATGCGGTGGTGCTCAAGCAGCTGCTCGACCTCGGCGCCCAGAACCTGCTGGTGCCCATGGTCGACACGGCCGAGCAGGCGGCCGCCGTCGTGCGGGCGGTGCGTTATCCGCCGCGCGGCATCCGCGGCGTGGGCAGCGCGCTGTCCCGGGGCGCGCGCTGGAACCGCGTGGAGGGCTACATGGCCGACGCCGACCAGCACGTCTCGCTGTTCGTGCAGGTCGAGTCGACGACCGGCGTCGAGAACGCGGCGCAGATCGCGGCCGTCGACGGGGTCGACGGCGTCTTCGTGGGCCCGTCCGACCTGGCTGCCTCGATGGGCGTGCTCGGACAGCAGACGCACCCGGACGTCACCGCAGCCGTCCGCGCGACCTTCGAGGCGGTGCGCGCCGCGGGCAAGCCCGTCGGCGTCAACGCCTTCGACCCGGCGGTGGCCCGGTCGTACCTGGAGGCGGGGGCGTCCTTCGTGCTGGTCGGCGCCGACGTCGCGCTGCTGGCCCGCGGTTCGGAAGCCCTGGCGGACACCTGGATCGGTAGCGGCGAGGACGAGACGGACGCGGGGAAGTAGCACGGCTGCGTCGTCGAGCCGGCCGCATGGTGACCGGGCGCCTGGCGCCGTAACACCTGGGGGAGGTGGCTCGACGCGGCGGGTGTGAGTGTGTACGGCGAGGGGCGTAGGCGGAGGTACGCCACCGGGCGGATGTGTGGCCGTGAGCTGGTGTGCGACGTTCGGGAGACGCGCCCTGCGGCGACGGGAGACGATGATGACGCAACGCGCCGTAGGTACCCGTGACCAGTGGATCTCACTGGCTGACCTGTTCGGAGGCCGACCATGAACGACCAGACACCCGACCCGGCCCTCCCGCCCGTGGTCGACAGAAAGACCTGGCAGGAGGCGCGGGACGCACTGTTCGCACGCGAGAAGGCGCACACCCGTGAAGGGGACGCGATCGCGGCGGCGCGGCGTCGGCTGCCGATGGTGGAGGTCGACGCCGGCATCGAGGTGATCGGTCCGGACGGGCCGGTCACGATCCTCGACGTCTTCGAGGGCCGCAAGCAGCTCATCGCCTACTTCCACGCCTGGTGGCCGGGCCGGCCCGCCGCGGAGCAGTGCGAGGGCTGCACGTTCTTCAACTGCCAGGTGCGCGAGCTGTCCTACCTCCACTCCCGCGACATCACGTACGCCACCCTCTGTAAGGGCCCGTACGAGGAGAGCGTCCGCTACCGCGACTTCCTGGGTCTGGACATGCCGTGGTACTCGGCCGAGAAGACCGCGGCACAGCTCCTGGAGGGTCGCGACTGGCAGGTCCACCACCTCGTCTGCTACGTCCGCGACGGCGAGCGGGTGTTCGAGACGTACTACACCGGCGGTCGCGGCGTCGAGGTCATGACCCCCACCCACGGGCTGCTGGACATGACCGTCTACGGACGCCAGGAGACCTGGGAGGACTCGCCCGAGGGCTGGCCCCAGCCCTGGAGCGAAGAACCCGGCAAGCACCACTGGGTGACGAACGGACGACCCATCGCCCAGTGGTCCCGTATCGAAGCCGGTCGTTCCGACGCGCTCAGCTGAGGGGCCGGGCGGCGTTCGCTAGCGGTCGACGTGTGTCAGCGCGAGCAGGTGTTCGCGGAGCCGCGTCAGCTCCTCCGGCGCGGGCTCCATGCCCCAGACCGGCTGGGCGCTGACGCCGTCCGCGGCCGCGAGGACGAGCGAGAGGACGTCCTCGGGGAGGCCGTCCGCCCGCAGGTCCTCCTGCCAGCGCTGCGCGTCGGCGCGTGCGAGCTCGGTGACCGCGTCCACCGTCGACAGGTGCGCGATCACCACCAGCGCGTCGCGCGACGCTGCCGGGTCCAGCGCACCCTCGATCGACACCCGCACGTAGGCGCGCACCAGGCGCCCGGGGGCGTCGTCGTCCGGGGGGACGGCGGCCAGCACCGCGACCCTGAACCGTTCGAGCCAGTCGGCAGCCATCGCCAGCAGGAGCTCCTGCTTGCTCGCGAAGTGGTAGAGCAGCCCGCCCTTGGAGACCCCGGCGCGGCGTGCGACGTCGTCAAGGGTCGTCGAGATCCCCCGCTCGCGGACCAGGCGGCTCGCCGCGTCCAGCAGCGCGGCGCGCGTCTGCTCCGGGTCCCTGCCCGCCGTCCGACCCACCGGCCAGCACCTCACCCTCTGCTCTCGACACGCACTGCTCGGCATGGACTATAGATCCCGCCGACAAGAACTGTACCGGCTGGACGGTACAGTAGTGGGGTGACCGCTTCATCTCCCGCCCTCTCCACGCGCCGCCGGTGGGCCGCGCTCGCCGTCCTCGTGCTCGCGGTCGGCCTGCTCGCCATCGACGGGACCGTCCTCTACCTGGCGGTCCCGTCACTGACCCGCGACCTCGCACCGACCGCCACCCAGGTGCTCTGGATCGGCGACATCTACTCGCTGGCCATCGCCGGGCTCCTCGTCGCGATGGGCACGCTGGCCGACAGGGTCGGGCGCAAGCGCCTCCTGCTCATCGGGTCGACGGCGTTCGGCGCGGCCTCGGCGCTCGCCGCCTTCGCGCCGAGCGCCGAGATCCTGATCCTCGCCCGCCTCCTGCTCGGCGTGGCGGGCGCGACGATCATGCCCTCGACGCTCTCGCTCATCCGCACGCTGTTCCCGGAGGCGCGCGAGCGCAGCCGGGCCATCGCGGTGTGGTCGGCAGCGGCCGGTGGTGGCGCCGCCGTCGGGCCGCTGGTGGGCGGCGCGCTGCTCGAGCACTTCTGGTGGGGTTCGGTCTTCCTCGTGAACGTCCCCGTGGTCATCGTGCTGGTCATCGCGGGCGCGGTACTGCTGCCCGAGGCGAAGGACCCCGAGCCCGGACGCCTCGACGTCCTGTCGGTAGTGCTGTCGTTCGCGGCGGTGATGCCTCTGGTGTGGTCGATCAAGCACGCGGCCTCCGAGGGCGTGGACGCGCTGGCAGTCGGGGTGTTGGCGCTCGCGGTGCTCTCCGGCCTCGGATTCGTGCGGCGTCAGGCCCGGCTGGTCGCGGACGGACGCGGCCCGCTGCTCGACGTCGGGCTCTTCAAGATCCCCGCGTTCAGCGGAGCCGTTGCGGCGAACCTGATAGCGATCTTCGCGCTCACCGGCATGCTGTTCTTCTTCTCGCAGTACCTGCAGCTCGTGCGCGGGTACTCGCCGCTGGTCGCCGGTGTTGCCGAGCTGCCGGCCACCATCGCGTCCATCGTCGTGGTCGTGGTGGTGGGCTGGTCCATCACGCGGTTCGGCCGCGGCCCCGCCATCGCCCTCGGCCTCGGGGTCACGGCGCTCGGCATGGTCGCGATCGCGGTGGCCGAGGGCGCCGACCACTACGCGTGGCTCGCGCTCGCCCTCGTGCCCGCCGGCCTGGGGGTCGGGCTGGCGATGACCCTGACCACCGACGCCGTCGTCTCCGCAGTACCGCCCGCGAAGGCGGGCGGGGCCTCGGCGATCTCGGAGACCGCCTACGAGCTCGGGGTCGCACTCGGCGTCGCGGTGCTCGGCTCGCTCGTCACCCTGGGCTACCAGGCGCGCGTCGCTCTGCCCGCCGACCTGACCGCCGCCGACCGGGCACAGGCGAGCGACTCGCTCGCCTCGGCGGTAGCGGTCGCGGGCGACCGGGCGGACGTGCTGGACGCGGCGAGGGAGGCGTTCGTCGCCTCCCTGCAGGTCGCGTGCGTGGTGGCGGCCGTGCTGACCGCGGTCGCCGCCCTGGTCGCGTGGCGGCTCATCCCGGCAGAGGGCAAGAACGCCGGGTGAGCCTCGCGGGGGCCGGTCAGGGCTCGAGGTCCGCCACGCCTCTGCCGCTGCGGACGTCGAACGGCACGGATACCTGGTCGTGAGTGATCAGCCACTCGCCGTCGACCCTGCGGAAGCAGAGCGTGACCCGGACCCACATGCCGTCCGTCTCTGTGCCTGTCTCCGTGCCGCTCGCCAGCGTGCCGCTCAGCCTGCCGAAGCCGTGCGCGAAGGCGACGTTCTCGTCGACCGTGCAGGCCAGGTCGCGCAGCTCGTAGCGCACGTCGCGGAAGAAGGTGAAGGCGCTCGTCCAGCTCCGCAGCTTCGCGTCCCGGCCGAGGTGCTGCAGCGGCGGCTCGACGTCGAAGGACACGACGTCGCTCGCGTAGAGCCGGCCCAGTCCGTCGAGATCCTTGGCCTCGATCCGCTCCACCAGCACGTCCACCTGCTGTCGGATCTGCGCCTCGCCTGCCCCGCTGGCTGCCTCACCCTCTACCTCGCCGCCCACGATGCCGATCACTTCGTTTCCCGTGTTCATCGTTCGTCGTCCCTTCGGTCCGGTGAATTCGTCACGATGACCTGACGTGGCACGGCTGCCGGTTGTGACGGGACCACCCGTCACGTGCGTTCGGCAGACTCGCCGGGGTTCCAGTCGAAGTCGGTGAGCGTGGTCCGCATCAGGCGGGCGGCGCCCGACAGGCGCGCGCCCGCCGCCCAGTGCACCGTGACCCTGCGCCGGCAGTCCGGGTCGTCGACGGCGATCCAGGCGCCGGGGACGGCGGAGCCGCTGCGGCGGGCGAAGCCCGGAACCAGGCCGACGCCGAGCCCCACGCTGATCAGGGCCGCGATGGCGCTCGGCTCGTCGCTCTCGCAGACGATCCGCGGTGTGCGGTCCCGGGCGGCGAAGAGCCTTTCGAGCAGCCGGCGGATCCAGTGCCCGTCGCGTCCGGTGATGAAGGGCAGGTCGGCGATCTCGTCGATGGTCACCGACGCGCGCCCCGCCAGCGGGTGGTCGAGCGGCACGCCCAGCCCGACTGCGTCGTCGAACAGGAGGGCCGCCTCCACACCCTCGGCGTGGATCGGCTGCGACGTGACGCACAGGTCGACCTCCTGCGCGCGCAGCAGGCGGGCCATGTCCTCGGCCGCGGACCAGCGGAGCTCGATCTCGATGTCGGGGTGGGCGCGCTTGTAGGTCGCCAGCGGCCCGGTGAGGGTCAGGAACGTCTCGGAGGCCAGTCGTACGGTGCCGAGACCGTCGCCCGCGGCCTCGGTGACGGCGCGCCGGCCGGCCTCCAGCTCGCCAAGAGCCCGTTCGACGTGGTCGCGGAAGAGCCTGCCCGCGTCGTTCAGCCGGAGCCTGCCGCTGCGGTCGAACAGTGGCACACCGAGCTCGCCCTCCAGCCGGGCGATGGTCCGGCTCAGCGACGGCTGGGCCACGTGCAGCTCCTCGGCCGCGCGGCTGAGGTGTTCCAGGCGCGCCACCACCAGGAAGTGGGCGAGGGAGTTCAGCTCCATCATGCCTCCGGCGTCATAACACCATAGCGATATTGGTAGTGGGAAAGATAACGCTCAGATCATAGTGTCGTGTCTTCAGAACGTAGCCCGAGCGAAAGAGAACTTGCATGGTGACCAGTGCGCCAACAGCCCTTGCCGAGGCTGGGACCAAGCCTGGCAGCGAGCCCAGGATCGAGCCCGGCACGAGGCCCGTCGGCTGGGTCCTCCGGGCAGTCGTCAGCGCGCACCTGATCGCGATCATCGGCCAGCCGGTGTTCGCCGGCGTGTACCTGACCGGCGACTTCGAGGCCTTGAGCCGGCATGCGGTCGGCGCCGACGTGGTCACCACCATCGGCTACGTCCAGCTGATCGTGGGGATCGTTCTCTGGGTGCTGCTCCGGCGCGCCTGGCCGTTCTGCACCACGCTGGTGGTCGTCGTCGCCGAGACCGTCCAGTACTTCGCCGGCCTGGAGGGTGCGCTCTGGCTGCACATCCCGCTGGGGGTGCTGACCGTCGCCGGACTGGTCGTGCAGTTCATCGCCGTCTGGCTCCGGCCGCTCTCTCGGCGGCCGCTCGCCGCGCAGCCTGCACGCGAGCAGCACCCGGAGGTCCGCGATGCGTGAGCGCGGCGAGAACCAGGCCTCCGCCCTCGATGTGACCAGGCGGCAGGCGCTGGGTATCGGCGGGGCGCTCGGGCTGATGGCGGCCACGGGGCTGACGACGGCGGCGGTGCAGGCGCGCCGTCCAGCGAGCACCGGTGCGCTCCTGCGCAGCGCGCTCCCGCTGCCGCCGTCGTTCCAGGTGCCGTTGCCCGTTCCGGAGGTGCTGCGGCCGATCAGCACGACCGGCGGGGTGGACCGGTACGCGATCACCCAGCGGGAGGCGACGGCGGAGATCCTGCCTGGCGTGGCCACCCCCGTGTGGACGTACGACGGCACCTTCCCCGGACCGACCATCGAGTCGCGGCGCGGACGTCCGGTCATGGTGACCCATCACAACGAGCTGCCCGTGCCGTCGGTGGTGCATCTCCACGGTGGGCGGACTCCCGCCGAGTCCGACGGATATCCCACCGACCTCGTGCTCCCGGTGGGCTGGCCCGACGCCGGCGCGCACACCGATCACCCTCGGCGCCAGGGCGTGCAGGACGCACAGGGTGAACAGGGCGCACACGGTGGCCACGGCATGCACGACCCACGCGCGGTGGTGACCGGCGTGACACGCGACTACACGTTCCCGATGGACCAGCGGGCGACGCTGCTCTGGTACCACGACCACCGGATGGACTTCACCGCTCCGGCGATCTGGCGCGGCCTGGCTGGCCTGCACATCGTGCGGGACGACGTCGAGGACGCGCTCGGCCTGCCCTCGGGGCCGCGCGAGCTGCCGCTGATGATCACGGACCGTGCGTTCTCCGCCGGCGGCCGCCTCGACTACCCGTCGCTCGACCCCACGCTGCGGGACCGGCCAGGGGTGCACGAGCCCTTTCTCGCCGGGGTGGTGGGCGACGTCGTCCTGGTCAACGGCGCCCCGTGGCCGGTCCACGAGGTAGACGCGGTGCGCTACCGTTTGCGGATCCTCAACGCCTCCAACGCGCGGCACTACGAGCTGGAGCTCGTCGACGACGCCGGGCGCCGGCTCGACCTCGTGCAGGTGGGCGCCGACCAGGGGCTGCTCGCCGCGCCCGTCGTCCACCGGCGTCTGCCCGTGGCCCCGGCCGAGCGCTACGACGTGGTCGTGGACTTCTCCGCGGTGCCGGTCGGCAACCGCGTCCGGCTCGTCAACCGGGTCGGCACCGGACGTGCCGCCGAGGTGATGGCGTTCCGTGTGGTCCGCCGGGCCGCCGACGACAGCCGCGTCCCCGGCACGCTCGCCACCGACCTGCCCACCTGGCGTCGCGCGGACGCCGTCCGGGTGCGCGACCTGGCGTTCCGCGCGGGGCGGATGAACGGTGGCCACGGCTGGCTGATCGACGGGCTCCCGTTCGACCCGGCACGCACCGACGTCACGACCCGGCTCGGCGACGTCGAGGTGTGGCGGCTGATCGCGGACGTGCACCACCCCGTCCATCTGCACCTCGTCGGCTTCCGGCTGCTCTCGCGCGGGAACGGCCGGCCCCTGGCACACGACGCGGGGCTCAAGGACACCGTCTCCCTGCGACCTGGCGAGGGGGTCGAGATCATCACGCGGTTCGACGGGTATCGCGGCAGGTTCCTCTTCCACTGCCACAATGCCGAGCACGAGGACATGGGCATGATGGCGAACCTGGAGATCGTGTGGCCGTGTCCGTCGGTGTGGCGGCTCAGCCCTGTGCGTCGGGGTTGGCGCCGGCCCGGGGTGCGCGGTGCCGCCCGCCCCGGTGACCGTCGGCGACGAGCCGTCGCCTGAGGCCGCGGAGAGTCCAGGAGACCTCGCGGACGTCGATGAACGCGCGCGTGCACCCCGCGCAGCCGTCCAGGTGGAGCTCGACACGGTGACGCCTGCTGGGCGCCAGGCGCCCGTGGAGGTAGTCGTGCAGGGCGGCACGTGCGACGCGGCACTCGGGTCGGCGTACGTCCCGGGTGCGAGTGGCGGCGGACCGTCCATGAGCCTCGGCAGGGTCGGCCAGGTCGGCCAGTGCGGAGCGGAGCTGGGCGATGGCGGTCGGTTGCGCGGTGGCCGGCTTTGGGGCCGGCGCGGCATCGGGCTCGGCATCCGGTTTCGTGCGCAGCTGGTCGACCCGAGGAGCACCCGTGGTCGTCATGCGAACCCGTCCCTCTCGATGCCTGGTGTTTCGACCTGGTGTTTCGACCCGCTGGGTAACAGTTCCACGAGTCGGGTGTCGCGCAACTCGGGTGGGCTACGCGACACCCGCTCCGTCGCCCCTGCTCAGCGCAGCCGGCGGAAGAACCCGCGGATGTCGTCGATCAGCAGGTCGGGTGCGTCGTGCGCCGCGAAGTGCGAGCCCGTTTCGTACACGTTCCACGAGACTATGTTCTTGTGGTCCCGTTCGGCGAACGCGCGGATCGAGTGGAAGTCCCAGGCGAAGTTGGCCAGCCCGATCGGCACGGTGGTCGGCTCGCTGGGCTTGTCCGTGGCGTGGAAGTCCTCGTAGTAGAGACGCGCCGACGATGCCGCCGTGTTGGTGAGCCAGTAGATCGTCGTGTTCGTGAGCACGTAGTCGGGGTCGAGGTTCGGCCCGAGCAGCTGCGCGTTCCAGCCGAGCTGTCCCACCGGCGAGTCCGCCAGCGCGTGCGAGAGCGTCTGCGGGGCGGTCGACTGCAGCTTGTCGTACGCGCCGCCGTTCTCCAGCCACCACGCCAGGAACTCGACGTTCTTCTGGTCCTCCGGCGACAGGCCCTCCAGCTCGGCGGGATCGCCGGACGGGAACGAGAAGATCTGGGTCACGTGCACCCCGAGGACGTGCTCGGGGTCGCAGCGCCCGACCTCCGGCGAGATGAGGGAGCCGCCGTCGTTGCCGTGCGCGCCGTACTGCTCGTACCCGAGGCGGCGCATCAGCTCGGTCCACGCCTTCGCGATCCGGTACCGGCTCCAGCCCTTGTCGGTGGTGTGGCCCGAGAAGCCGAAGCCCGGCACCGACGGGATCACCAGGTGGAACGCGTCGGCCGGGTCGCCGCCGTGGGCCCGCGGGTCGCTCAGCCGGTCGATCACGTCCAGGTACTCGACGACCGTCGTCGGCCAGCCGTGCGTGAGCAGCAGGGGAGTCGCGTCCGGCTCGGGGGAGCGGACGTGCATGAAGTGCACGTTCTGCCCGTCGATGGTCGTGGTGAACTGCGGGTACTGGTTGAGCCGCGCCTCCCAGGCGCGCCAGTCGTACTCCTCGCGCCAGCGCCGGACGAGGCCCTGCAGGTACTCGAGCGGGACGCCGTAGTCGCCGCCGCCGTCGGGCAGCTCGTTGGTCCAGCGCACGCGGGCGAGACGCTCGTCGAGGTCGTCGAGGTCGGCCTGGGGGATGTCGATACGGAACTCGTTGATGCTGTTCTCGTTGATGTCCATGTCTCAACTCTGACGGCCCATTAGGAAGATCTGCTTCCTCATGGCGTGCGAATCTTGGGCCATGTTGGAAACCTCGGCGCGGCTCCTGCGCCTGCTCTCCCTCCTCCAGCTCCCGCGCGACTGGACCGGTACCGAGCTGGCCCAGCGGCTCGGGGTGAGCGGGCGGACCATACGCACCGACGTCCAGCGCCTGCGCGACCTCGGCTATCCGGTCGCGGCCACCCGAGGGAACGTCGGCGGCTACCGCCTCGGCGCGGGCGCGGACCTGCCGCCGCTGCTGCTCGACGACGACGAGGCGGTAGCGGTCACCGTCGGGCTCCGGACGGCGACGGGCGGCGCCATCGCGGGGATCGAGGAGGCGTCGCTCCGGGCGCTGGCCAAGCTGGAGCAGGTGCTGCCGTCCCGGCTGCGTCGGCGGGTCAGCGCGCTGCAGACCTATACGGTGCCGGTACCCCGCGACGACGCGGGACCGTCTGTCGACACGGAGATCCTGACGGCGCTCGCCGCCGTCTGCCGTGACCGTGAGCGGCTCCGGTTCGACTACGCGGACCACTCCGGCGCGGCCACCGTGCGCGCCGTCGAGCCGTACCGGCTGGTCAGCTGGGGCCGTCGCTGGTACCTCTTCGCGTGGGACCTGGACCGGGAGGACTGGCGGACCTTCCGCGTCGACCGGATGCGGCCGCGCATCCCCACCGGCCCGCGGTTCGCTCCGCGCGAGCTGCCCGACGACGTCGCGGCGTACGTGTCGAGCCGGGTCTCCGCCGCCGCCTGGCGCTACCGGGCGCGCGTCACCGTGCACGCCCCCGCCGAGGTGGTGGGCGAACGGATCAGCCCGGCGGTGGGCGTCGTCGAACGCGTCGACGAGCACACGTGCGTGCTGGACACCGGCGCCGACTCCGTGGAGACGCTCGGTGCGCACCTGGGACTGCTCGACGCCGACTTCGACGTCACCGGCCCGCCGGAGCTGGTCGCCCACCTCCGCTGTCTGACCGCCCGCTACGCCCGCTCGACCCCAGACCGTTGAGTGCTGGGTATTTGCCCTTCCCGAGCAAGAAAGGGGGCAAATACCCAGCACTCAACGGGTGAGGTGGGTCAGAGGGATCCGCCTGCGACCCTCGGGGCTGAGGCGGACTCGCCCGCGTCGCCGATCGTCTCGCGCGCCACGTAGTTCTCCAGGTCGAACAGGTTGTCGCCGGCACGCTTGGCGACGGTGACGAGGGTGGTCGCGGCGGCGACCTCCTCGACCTGCTCCTCGAGGAACCACATGAGGAACTGCTCGCCCAGGGCGTCGCCCTCCTCGCGCGCCGCGCGGAAGATCGCCTCGATCTGCCGCGTGACCTGCTGCTCCTGGTCCAGCGCGAGCTGGAGCGGCTCGATCACGTCGGCGAAGTCGTTGCGCACCGCGGGGGTCCCGGGGATCTGCACGGGCAGGCCGCGGTCCAGGTGGTACTGCACGATCATCATCCCGTGGTTGCGCTCCTCGAGCGCCTGCCGGTAGAAGTGCGCGGCCAGCTGCGGCAGGTCGTGGCTGTCGAACCAGACAGCGATCGCCACGTACTGCAGGTGCGCGGCCAGCTCGTGGCCCACCTGCTCGCCCAGCAGGCGCAGGTACTGCGAATTCTCCGAGGTCGTCGTCATGCCCCTCACGCTACCCGGCGTCACGGACACTCCGCCTCTTGACACATGCCTATATGGGTATATGTTTGAGCCATGGCACGAGCAGCGACCACTACCGACGCGTTCAACGCGGTGGCCGAGCCGCGCCGTCGCGAGATCCTCGACGCCCTGGCCGGCGGCGAGCTCGCGGTGGGCGACCTGACCGAGCTGCTCGGGCTCGCCCAGCCGCAGGTGTCCAAGCACCTGCGGGTCCTGAGGGAGGTGGGGCTGGTGGACGTGCGCGACGACGGGCGCCGCCGCCTGTACCGCGTGAACGCCGCGCCGCTGCGCGCGGTCCACGACTGGGTGGTCGGGTACGAGCGGCTCTGGAACGAGCGGTTCGACCTGGTCGACGACGTCCTCGACGAGCTCACCCGAGCGGTGTCCGAGGGGTCTGCGCCATCTGAGTCATCAACGGCAACCGAAGAGGAACAGGGAAGAGGAGATTGACATGGCTACCACCACCAAGGGCAGTGCGGTCCTGACGCTGCCCAGCGACACCGAGATCCTGGTCACCCGGGAGTTCAACGCACCGCGGCGCCTCGTGTGGAAGGTGCTCACCGAGCCCGACCTCATCAAGCGCTGGTGGGCCGGGCAGCGCGGGACCGTGACGAGCGCGTCCGTCGACCTGCGCGTCGGCGGCACGTGGCGGTACGTCATGACGGCCGACGGCGGGTTCGAGGTGGGCTTCCACGGCGAGTTCCGCGAGATCGACGCGCCGGCGAGCATGGTGCAGACGGAGGTCTACGAGGGAGCGCCCGACGGCGACTCGGAGCCCACCCTGAACCACTACACGCTCAGCGAGCACGACGGGCGCACCACGCTCACGGTCCGCACGGTCACCTCCAGCAAGGAGCTGCGCGACCTGATCATCGACTCGGGCATGGAGGGCGGCATGCAGGAGGGCTACGACCTCCTGGAGGAGCTGGCGGTCGCCCTGACCCCGCCACCTCGTTGAGTGCTGGCTATTTGTTGGCCCGCGGCGCAGATCCCAACAAATACCCAGCACTCAACGGAGGGCGGTTCGGAGGGCTGCCGTCAGCTCCTCGATCTGGTTGAGCTGGGCCGGGGTCAGAGCGTCCACGAACAGCTCGCGGACCGCGCGCAGGTGCGGCACCGAGGCGCTCCGGAAGGCGCGGGCGCCCTCGTCGGTGAGCACCACCTCGGCGCCGCGGTAGTCGACGGCGCAGTCGTCGCGGCGGATGAGGCCGCGCCCCTCCATGCGCCGGAGGTGATGGGACAGCCGGCTGCGCTCCCAGCCGACGGCGTCCGCGAGCTCGGAGGAGCGCAGCCGGCGCCCGTACGCCTCGCTCAGGGCGAGCAGCACCGCGTAGTCGCCGGGCGAGAGCGCCGACTCCTCGTGCAGGCGGCTGGCCAGCCGCGTGTTCAGCGCCTGCGCGGTCTCGATGAACCCGCGCCAGATGCGCAGCTCGTCCGCCGTCGGCGACTGCCGGGTACCGGCTCGGCTCGGGCGGGACGGCGTGTCCTGCGTCACGGTGACCTCCACTGGTTGACGTGTCAACCATATCGGGTACATGATTGACACGTCAATCAAATGTGCAGTGCAGTCGTGGAGGAGTCCTCATGGGCGACATCGAGATGGGTGACATCGAGTTCGGCATCGACACTTTCGGGGACCTGCCGCGGAACGACCGCGGCGAGGTCATGTCCCACGGCGCGGCGATCCGCGCCACCGTCGAGGAGGCGGTGCTCGCGGACCAGATCGGGATCGACGTGATCGCCGTCGGCGAGCACCACCGGCCCGAGTTCGCGATCTCCACGCCGGAGACGGTGCTGGCCGGCATCGCGACCGCTACCTCGAAGATCAAGCTCGCCTCGGGTGTGACCGTCCTGAGCTCCGACGACCCGGTGCGGGTCTTCCAGCGGTTCGCGACCGTCGACGCGCTGTCCAACGGGCGGGCCGAGGTCATCCTCGGGCGCGGCTCGTTCACCGAGTCGTTCCCGCTGTTCGGCTACGACCTGCGCGACTACGACCAGCTGTTCGAGGAGAAGATCGACCTGTTCGTGAAGCTGCTCGACGAGAAGCCGGTCACCTGGGAGGGCAAGCTGCGGCCGTCGCTGGAGAACGCGGACGTCTTCCCCAAGACGGACTCGGGCCGCCTGACCACCTGGGTCGGCGTCGGCGGCTCGCCGCAGTCGGTGATCCGCACCGCCCAGTACGGGCTGCGGCTGATGCTCGCGATCATCGGCGGGGCGCCCGAGCGGTTCGTGCCGTACGTCGACCTCTACCGCCGGGCGGCCAGGGAGCTCGGCACCACCTCCTACCCGGTGGGCATGCACTCGCCGGGCTTCGTCGCCGAGACGGACGAGAAGGCGATGGAGCTGTTCTACCCGGGCTACAAGGTGATCCGCGACCGCATCGGCGCCCTGCGCGGCTGGCCGCCCGTGCGTCGCGAGGAGTTCGAGGCGGACGTCGCCGAGGGCTCCCTCTACGTGGGCTCGCCCGAGACCGTCGCCCGCAAGATGGCCCGCGCCATCGGCGCCCTCGACGTCGGCCGGTTCGACCTCATCTACTCCTCGGCGGGCACGGTGCGCGCGAGCGACCGGCTGCGCGCCGTGGAGCTCTACGGCACGCAGGTCATCCCGATGGTCCGCGAGCTGCTCGCCGAGCAGCCGGCGAAGGTCGAGGTGGCCTGATGGCGGAGGCTCCCGTGCGCACCCTCGGCACCCTCGGCATCCTCGGCGCCGGCAAGGTCGGCACCGTGCTGGCCCGCCTCGCCGTCGCCGCCGGATACGACGTGCTCGTGGCGGGCTCCGGCGACCCGGCCCGGATCGCGCTCACCGTGGAGGTCCTCGCCCCGGGGGCCCGTGCGGTCGACGGGGAGACGGCGGCCAGCGAGGCGGACGCCGTCGTCCTCGCCCTGCCGCTCGGCAAGTACCGGTCGATCCCGGCCGGGGTGCTGGAGGGCAAGCTCGTCGTCGACTCGATGAACCACTGGTGGGAGATCGACGGGCCCCGCGACGGGATCCTGCAGGCGGGGGAGTCCACGAGCGAGCTCGTCCAGGCCGCGCTCCCGGGCGCGCGCGTCGTCAAGGCGTTCAACCACATGGGCTACCACGACCTCGAGGACGGAGCCCGGCCGGCGGGCGCGGCCGGCCGCAAAGCGATAGGGATCGCCGGCGACGACCAGGCCGACGTCGCAGCGGTGGCCGCGCTCGTGGACGCGCTGGGCTTCGACCCGGTGGTCGTCGGAAAGCTCGCCGAGGGAGTCCGCATGGAGCCCGGCACGCCGGCGTTCGGGGCGAACGTCGAGGCCGGGCGGCTCGAGGAGATGCTGGACGGCGACCGCTCGACCGCTCGGTAGCATCGGGCTGCCGCCGGACAGGTCGGCGCCGGACGCACGCTGGACGCAGGGGGAGTGATGGTGAAGCGGCTCGCACGCCACTGGGTGCTCGGCTGGGCTCTCTCGCGGGGGACCGAACCGCCCGTCGAGCAGGCGGAGGGTTTCCGGATCGACGTCGGCCTGCCGCACCACGTGGCGCGGTACGTGCTGCTCGACGCCGATGAGCCCGCCGCCGAGGCCGCCGTCCGCAAGGTCGCCGGATCGGTCACGGTGCCGAACACGTGGCTCAAGGCGTTCGTCGCCCCTGAGCTCGTCGCGTCCTGGCTCCCGCCCGGCTGGACGTCCGGGCCGCCGACCTTCCTCATGGCCACCCAGCTGTGTCCGTCGGAGGTGCGCGCCCCGGACGGGTACGCGCTGACCGCCGAGACCAGGGCGGGCGTGACCTTCGTCCGCGTGCTCGCCACCGACGGCGCGGTCGCCGCCCGCGGACAGATCGCGGTGACCGGCGAGAGCGCCGTCGTCGACCAGGTGGAGACCGATCCCGCGCACCAGCGCCGCGGCCTGGGCAGCCTGGTGATGCGCACGCTGGCGAACGGCGCCGTCGCACGGGGTGCCTCGACGGGCGTGCTCGGCGCGAGCGCCGAGGGTCGCGCCCTGTACGAGGCGCTGGGCTGGAAGGTGCACGCGCCGCTCGCCGGGTTCGTCTACCGGGCGACGGCCTGACCCGGCGGCACGGTCACACTCTCCTCGACCGTTCCTCAGCCGGTCAGCTCGCGCACTGCCCCGTCGACACCGCGGTGTCCAGCTCGGTGGCCCGGTCGGCGACCGGGAGCAGCTCGGCGCTCGTCATCGCGTAGCCGATGTTCTCCTCGGAGACGTCGCGCGCGAAGATGACGCCGGCCACGTCGCCGCCGGTGGTCAGGAGCGGGCCGCCCGAGTTGCCGGGGCGTACCTCGGCGGCCAGGGAGTAGACCTCGCGGTCGTTGGCGCCGCGCCCGTACGAGTCCGGCACGCGGGTGGTGCTGACGCTGAGCACCCCGGCGCTGCCCGAGGTGAACGGGCCGCCGTAGGGGTACCCCTGAACGACGGCGTCGTCGCCCACCGACAGGGTCGGCGCGATGTCGAGCGGGTCGGCGGCCAGCCCGTTGACGGCGATCACCGCGAGGTCGTCGACGGGGTCGTAGTAGACGACCCGGCCCTCCCGGACCTCGCCGCCGGGCAGCTCGACGACCGGAAGGTCCACGCCCGCGACGACGTGCGCGTTGGTCACCAGGCGGTCGGGCGCCACGACGAAGCCCGACCCGGTCGAGCTCTTGCCGCACGCGTACGCGATGCCCGAGATCCGGGCCACCGACTGTGCGGAGGCCTCCAGCGCGTCGTTGTCGAGGTCGACGGCGGGCACGACCGGCGTGTCGCGCGGCACCATCAGGATGTTCAGGCGAGGGAGGCCGTCGTCGAGCACGATGGAGCGCATCTCGGCGAGCGGCCGGCCCACGGCCGGCGGCGTCAGCTCGTCGATCGTGCGCAGGACGGCGGACGACGAGACCGCCGAGGCGACGCCGGGGGCACCGGTGGCGCTCACCGCGTTGCCGACGAACGAGAGCGCGAGGGCGACGACGCCCACGTTCGCGACCCCGCCCAGCAGCCGCTCGAGCGGGCGGAGCGAGGTGCGGTCCACGCCCTGGCGCAGGCTCCGCCCCATCCCCGCCCCGACGGACGCGCAGAACAGCGGCAGCAGGATGGCGACGGCGACGGACACCGGCCCGCGCCACTCGGAGGTGGGCAGCAGGTCGTTGACGGCGGGGACCGCCCAGAAGGCGGCGACGCCGCCGACGATGAGCCCGATCAGGCCGCCGAGCGTGGCCAGGAGGCCACGGCTCAGACCCGCCATGAGGGCCATGAACAGCACCACGAGAAGCACCAGGTCGAACAGCTGCACGGGGCTCCTTCGGGGGCGGTGGGCTGCGGGCGGACGGGCAGGATGAGATGACCGTAAGCGCTGAACCTGCGAGCCGCGGCCCGCAACGCACGTCCATCACCCGATCCGCCGATTTGCGGTGAGAAGTTCACCGCCACTTTCACCTTTCTTTCGGCGGTCCGGTGCGCGGTGGCGGGCGTGGGTGTGCGCGCGTTCGTGCCGGAACGCGCGCGCACGTTAGTGTGCCGCCCGCGGGCGGCAGGTCTTTTTCACCCGTGCGCATGTCCGAATCCTCCGACCCTGGAGCACCTATGAGCTTCGCTGACCGCATAGTCGCCGCGAACGAGCTGATCTGGTCGATCCCGCTGATCGCCCTCTGCCTCCTCGCCGGTCTGTACTTCTCCCTCCGCACCGGGTTCCTCCAGGTCCGGCACATCCCCGACATGCTCAGCCAGCTCAAGAGGGGCGAGAAGTCGGAGAACGGCACCTCCTCGTTCCAGTCGCTGATGATGTCGCTCGCGGGTCGCGTGGGGATGGGCAACATCGGCGGCGTCGCGACGGCCATCGCCTTCGGCGGCCCGGGTGCGGTGTTCTGGATGTGGACCTCGGCGTTCCTCGGCGCAGCCACCTCGTTCATCGAGTGCACCCTCGGCCAGATCTACAAGGAGAAGGACCCGGACACCGGTGAGTACCGCGGTGGCCCGGCGTACTACTTCGAGAAGGCGTACAAGCACAAGGCCCGTGGCCTGTCGCTGACCTACGGGATCGTCTTCGCGGCGGTCACCATCCTCGCGATGAGCTTCTTCCTGCCGGGCGTCCAGGCCAACGGCATGGCCTCGGCCATGAACACCGCGTGGGGCGTGCCCACCTGGGTCACCGCCGTCGGCCTGGTGATCCTGCTGGCCTTCATCGTCATCGGTGGCGTCAAGCGCATCGCGCACTTCGCCGTGATCGTGGTTCCCACCATGGCCCTGCTCTACATCCTCATCGCGGCCATCGTGTTCTTCATGAACTTCAGCGAGATCCCCCGCGTGTTCGAGCTGATCTTCGGCAGCGCGTTCGGTGTCCAGCCGGTGTTCGGAGCGATCCTCGGTCTGGCCGTCCGGTGGGGCGTGCAGCGCGGCATCTACTCCAACGAGGCCGGCCAGGGCACCGGACCGCACGCCGCTGCCGCCGCCGAGGTCTCGCACCCCGCCAAGCAGGGCTTCGCGCAGTCCTTCGCGGTGTACGTCGACACCCTGTTCGTCTGCTCCGCTACCGCGTTCATCATCATCTCGACGGGCATGTTCAACACCTTCGCCGGGGAGACCTGGCCGAGCGAGACGATCCACGAGGGCCACGGCGGCCTGAGCGTCGACGTCGAGCCCGGTCCGGGCTTCGTGCAGCAGGGCCTGGACTCGGTGTTCCCGGGCGCCGGCCCGTCGTTCATCGCCATCGTGCTCGCGTTCTTCGTGTTCACCACGATCGTCGCGTACTACTACATGGCCGAGACGAACCTGACCTACCTCACCCGCAAGATGAAGAACCGTCTCGTCGCGCGGGGCCTGCTGCGGGTGCTGCAGGCGCTGGTGCTCGTCTCGGTGGCCTACGGCGCCGTGACCACCGCCGGCGCGGCCTGGGGCCTCGGCGACATCGGTGTGGGCTCGATGGCCTGGCTGAACATCATCGGCATCCTCTTCCTCCAGGGCCCCGCCCTGAAGGCGCTCAAGGACTACCGCGAGCAGAAGAAGCGGGGCCTGGACCCGCAGTTCGACCCGCGGCGGCTCGGCATCGAGAACGCGACCTTCTGGGAAGACCGCGCCGACCACCGCCAAGAGGCCACGGCCGCCAAGAAGTAGCCCGCCCGAGACCGTTGAGTGCTGGGTATTTGCCCTTCTGCGCCGTCAGAAAGGGCGAATACCCAGCACTCAGCGGTCAGTCGTCCAGGGGGGAGGGGCCTAGGTCGGTCAGGAGGTCCTGCATGCGGGCGTAGGCCTTGTTGCGGTAGGCGACCAGCTCCGCCGTCCGCTCCGGGTCGATTGTGCGGAAACCGCCGCCGCTCTTGGTGCCGAGGTGTCCCGCGTCGACCCGCTCCTGGAGGATCGGCGGGGTCGCGAACCGCTCGGGGAACGTCGTCTGCAGCGAGCGATAGCAGAACGCGTAGACGTCGAGCCCTGCCATGTCGGCGATCGCGAACGGCCCGAAGAACGGGAGCCGGAACCCGAAGGTGGTCCGGGCGATCATGTCGATGTCCTCGACCGACGCGACGCCCTCGTCTACGAGCTTGGTCGCCTCGTGGAACAGGGCGTACTGCAGGCGGTTGAGCACGAACCCGGTGGCGTCCGTCAGCCGCGCGCTGCGCTTGCCGACCTGCGCCAGCAGCGCCTCGACCGGCTCGAGCACCGCTTCGGAGGTCCCGGCGTGCGGGATGAGCTCGACGCCGGGGATGAACGGCGCCGGGTTGCTGAAGTGCACGCCCAGGAACCGCTCGGGCGCGCTGACCTGCTCGGCGAGCTGCGTGATCGAGATGGTCGACGTGTTGCTGCCGATGATCGCCGTCGGGTTGGCCGCGCTGATCCGGGCGAGCGTCGCGTGCTTGAGCTCCAGGATCTCCGGCACCGCCTCCTCGATGAACCGGGCGCCCTCCACCGCCTCCTCGACGGACGCCGCGGCGCTCAGCCGGGCCCGGACCGTCTCGGTGGCGCCCTCCGGGAACAGGCCCTCCTTCTCGAACTCCGCGGTCTCCCGCAGGATCCGCTCCAGGTTGCCCGCCGCTACCTCCGCCGAGACGTCGGCGAGCCGCACCTCGTTGCCCGCCAGCGCGAGCACCTGCCCGATGCCGCCCCCCATGTACCCCGACCCGACGATCGCGATGTGCTCGCTCATGCGTTCTCCTCCTCGTACGTTCCGATGGACGCCACCTTCCGGGCCGACGGCGAGGCCTCGTCGAAGTGGTACCCGAGCCATTCCGAGACGAGCCGCTTGGCGAGCTCCAGCCCGATCACGCGCTGCCCCATGGTCAGCACCTGGGCGTTGTTGCTCAGGACGGCCCGTTCCACCGAGTAGCTGTCGTGCGCGGTCACCGCGCGGATGCCCGGCACCTTGTTCGCCGCGATGGCGACGCCGAGGCCCGTGCCGCAGAACAGCAGGGCCCGGTCGGCCTCGCCCGCCGCGACCCGGCGGGCGGCGTCGACCGCGACGTGCGGGTAGTCCGTGTGCTCCTCGCCGCTCACCCCGACGTCGGTCACCGACTCGACCCGCGGGTCGGCCAGGAGCTGCGCCTTCAGCGCGTCCTTGTACTCGAAGCCTGCGTCGTCGCTGCCGACGACGAGGCGCAACCGGTCGGTCATGGGGTACGTCCTTCTGTCCGGGCGATGCTGGTCTGAGCGATGCTGGTCTGCGTGATGCTGGTCTGCGTGATGCTGGTCTGCGTGATGGCGGTCTGGGTGACGGCGGTCAGCACGAGCGCCAACGAGGTGGCACCGGCGTCGGGATGGCCGAGGCTCCGTTCGGCGAGCGGCCGGGCTCTGCCGAGCGCGGGCCGCAGTTCGGAGGTCGCCCGAGCGGCCGCCGTGGCGTCCGCGGCCGCAGCGGCAAGCGCATCGACCAGCGGCAGACCGGCGGCCGCAGCGGCCTCCAGCCGCTCGACGTACGGCACGAGCGCGTCGACCATGGTCTTGTCACCCACCGTCGCCCGGCCCAGCCGCACCACCGTGTCCAGGGCGGCACGGGCGGCGGCCGCGACGTGGGCCACGCTCACGTCGTCCCGGTCGAGCGCGGGCGCGAGCGACGTCAGCGCCGCGCCCCACAGGGCGCCCGACGTGCCGCCGGCGATCTCGCTCCAGCCCTCGCCCGCGGCTCGCAGCACAGTGCTCAGGCCGGAGTCCCGGGCAGCGGTCGCCGCGTCGAGCGCCGCGTCGATCCCGCGGCGCATGCCGACGCCGTGGTCGCCGTCGCCCGCTATCGCGTCGATGCGGCCCAGCTCGTCCTCGTGCTCGTGGAGCGTCACCCGCATCGCCGCCAGCAGGACCAGCGCGCGGTCGGCCCGCGCGACCGACGCGGGCGAGGCGGTCTCGATCGGCTCGGAGCCGGACGGCGCCGGGTCGGCGCTCGCGGCGGCACGTGCGCCGTCGGCCCCGCCGGGGAAGGAGTGCCGCTCGACGCGCCCCTTGCGGTACGCGGGCGTGTACGCGGCAGCCCGCCAGAGCTCCTCGAGCTCGTCCGTGAGCCAGAACAGCGTCACCGAGACACCGGCCATGTCCAGGCTCGTCACCAGCTCGCCGCACTCCGGTTCGACGACGGTCAGGCCCGCGTGGCCGAGCCGCGCGGCGACCTGGCCGTAGAGCACGAAGAGCTCCTCGTACTTGACGGTCCCCAGCCCGTTGACCAGGACGGCGACCCGGTCGCCACGGTCCTCAGGCACGTCTGCCAGCAGCTCGGACACCAGGATCTCGGCGATCTCGTCTGCCGAGCCCATCGGCACGTCCCGGATCCCCGGCTCCCCGTGGATGCCCAGCCCCACCGACATCATGCCCTCGGGGACCGTGAACAGCGGGCCGTCGGCTCCGGGGAAGGTGCACCCGCCGAATGCCACCCCCAGGGTCCGCGTCCGGTGGTTCGCCGCGATCGCGAGCTGTTCCACCTCGTCGAGCGAGTCGCCCCGCTCGGCGGCCGCGCCGGCCACCTTGAACACCACGAAGTCGCCCGCGATGCCACGCCGGTCGGCGATCCGGTCGGCCGGGGCGCTCGCGATGTCGTCCGTCACCAGGAGGGTGCGCGTGTCGATCCCCTCGGCGCGCAGCCGCTCCTGCGCCGCGCCGAAGTGCAGGACGTCGCCCGCGTAGTTGCCGTAGCTGAACAGCACGCCGCCCCCGGCGTCGGCCCCGCGGGCGACCCGGTAGGCCTGTCCCGCCGACGGCGACGTGAAGACGTTGCCGCAGACGGCGCCGGCGGCCAGCCCCGCGCCGACCACTCCGGCGAAGGCCGGGTAGTGCCCCGACCCGCCACCCACGACGACCGCGACGTGACCGTCCGGCAGTGGGTCGGCCCGCACCACACCGCCGTCGACCCTGCGGACCAGGTCGCCGTGCACGGCGGCGAACCCGGCCAGGGCGTCCTGGACGAAGCCCTCGGCGGTGTCGAGCACCCGCGTCATCGGGCCGCTCCGGTCAGGCCGGGCTGGCGCACCCGGCTGGTGCCGAGCGCGTAGCCGTGCCGCTTGGGCAGCACGTGCCGGCGGAGGTAGTCGCGGTTGGCCGCGCAGACGCTGAGCCCGTCGCCGCCGTAGTTCTCCGTGCAGATCACGCCCTGGAAGCCGTTCGCCAGCGCCGTGCGGAACGCCGACCGGTAGTCGATCAGGCCGAACTGCATGGGGGCGGGCACGGCGAAGTAGGCGTCACGCTCCAGGTCCTCGTCGCGCGAGTAGTTCTTGACGTGCCAGAAGTTCGTGAAGGGGAGCGTCTTCTCGACCAGCTCCTGCCACGGCTCGACCTGCCGGTGCAGGCGGACCAGGTTCGCGATGTCCGGGTTGAGGCCCACCTCGGGCAGGCCGATGTCCTCGATCAGGCGGACGGCGGAGTCGGCGGTGCCGAGGAACGTGTCCTCGTACATCTCCAGGGACAGCAGCACGCCCACCTCGGCGGCATGCCGGCCCAGCTCCTGGAAGCGGGCCACGGCCAGGGGCCAGTCGTCCGGGTCGTCGTGGTGTCCGGGAGCGGTCCAGAACCACAGCTGTTCCTTCTGCTGCGGGGTCAGTGCCTGGTGCAGGCCCACCGAGACGACGCCGATGCCCAGCGCGGCCGCCGCGTCGATCGTGCGGTGGCTGTAGGCGAGGTTGGCGTCGCCGTCCTTCGTGTCGATCACGCTGCGCCGGATCGCCGAGACCGAGGCCAGGCCGAGGCCGAGGTCCCGCGCCGTGCCGGCGAGCCGGTCGAGCGCTGGACCGTCCAGGTCTCCCGGCCGCAACCAGGAGTCCGTCAGGTCGACGTGGTCGAACCCGGCGTCGGCGATGTCGGTGAACACCTCGTGCCACACAGCGGGGTCGTCCTGTGCGGACCGGCCGTCCGGCGTCACCGCGGGGAACGGCAGGGTGCTGGCCGCGATCGGCCAGTCGGCCGCGAGGAGGCGACTGTCCGGCTGGTCGGTGCCGCCCGGCTTCCCGGTGCCGCCGGACGCCGTCCGGTCAGGCGTGGTGGTCTGTTCCGTGGTCAACTCTGACCTCCGTTCTGGGCACGCCGGTCTCCGTTGAGCCGGGTCGTGCCCTCGTTGGTGGAATGGCTACTGTTCGGCGGGCGTGCTGTCGGCGGGTGGGCTGTCGGCGGGTGGGCTGGTCGAGCCGCGGACCACCAGCTCGGTCGCGAGCTCGATGTGGCGCGAGACCGGCTCCTGGCCGGCCGCCAGGGCCAGCACGCTGTCCAGCGCGACGCGCCCCATCTCCCACAGCGGCTGCCGGACCGCGGTGAGCGGCGGCGTGGACCACGCCGCGAGGTAGGTGTCGTCGTAGCCGACGACGCTCAGGTCGCGCGGCACGTCGAGCCCGTGCCGGCGGGCCGCCGCGAGCACCCCCATGGCCTGGGTGTCGCTGGCCGCGAAGATCGCGGTCGGCCGGAGGCCGGACCGGAACCAGCGGTCGGCGACCGCGAAGCCGGAGTCGTAGTCGAAGCCCGTGAACTCCACGAGCTCCTCGTCGACGGGGACGTTCGCCGAGGCGAGCGCGGCCCGGAACCCGTGCACGCGGGCGGTCGCCGCGACCGACTGCGGGCGCCCGCCGAGCGCGGCGATCCGCCGGTGGCCGAGGCCGAGCAGGTGTTCTGTCGCCGACATGCCGCCGGTGAAGTTCGTCGATCCGACGCTCGGGACGTCCGGGTTGGTCAGGTCGAGCGGGTCGATGACCACGACGGGCAGGTGCTCCTGGCTCAGCCCGGAGACGTGCTCGGGGCTGAGCTCCGCCGTGAGGATGATCGCCCCGGTGCGACCGGCGCTCGACAGACGGCGTGCCCAGTCGCCCGGCGCCAGCCAGCCGGTGTCGGGCGCCGCCCGGTGAAAGCGGCTGATGACGATGTCGGCGTCGGCCGTCTCGGCGGCGTCGGTCACCCCGCGCAGCACCTCCATCGCGTACGGGGTGGTGAGCTGGTCCGCCATCACCTCGATGCTGCGCTGGGCCAGCGGTCCGCGCGTGCCGCGGCGCACGTAGCCGAGCTCCTCGATCGCCGCCTTGACCCGTGCGCGGGTCTCCACGGCGACGTCGGAGTGTCCGTTGAGCACCTTGGACACCGTCGGCATCGAGACGGCGGCGGACCCGGCGACGTCCGCGAGGGTGGGCCGCTTGCCCGCAGTTCTTTCGAAATATTTCGCTGGCACGCCTTCGAATCTAGCCCAGCGGCGGCCGGATGGGCAACGTTTTCGACGAAGAGAACACTGCCGTTGGCGAGGGGCAGCGATGGGGTAGTGCGTTCGAAATATTTCGAAGTACTGCTACGAGGAGGACGGCGGGGGAGGGGGAGCTAGTAGGGCGTCGATGATCCCCGTCATCGTCTCGGGCATCGGGAGCCGGGCGAGCGCCCGGAAGAGCAGGGTGCCGAGCAGTGCGTCGGCGACTGACTCGGCGCTGACGGCGGTGCTCAGCTGGCCGGCGTCCTGCCCCCGCCTGAGCCGGGCCACCAGGGGCTCGTAGGTCGGCCGCATGATGTGCTCGTAGAGCCGGCTCGCGTCCTGCTCGGGGCCCGTCGCCGCCGTGACCAGCGCGCGGACCACCTGCAGGAAGCGGGAGTCGCCCATCTTGGCTGCCGACGCGGTGGTCCACGCCTTGAGGTCGGCGCTCAGGTCGCCGGTGTCGGGGAGGTCCAGGGCGGGGAGTCGGAGGAGGCCTTCGATGACGGCGTCCGCGACGACCATCGACTTGGCCGACCACCACCGGTAGATCGTCTGCTTGCCGGCCCCGGCGCGCGACGCTATCGCGTCGATCGTGACGTGGTCGTAGCCCAGCTCCGTGGTGAGGGTCGCGGCGGCCTGGAGGATGGCCAGCCGCGTCGCCTCGCTCCGCGGGCGCCCGGTCCTCGTGGCTGTCATGTGCCGATCCTATGGGCTACGCTGCACTTACGAGACGCGAAGTCTCGATAGTCACGAGGGAGCACCATGGCTGACGAAGTGGTTGTTGTGATCGGAGCGACGACATGAAGCTCTCCGAGGTGAACCCGGAGCTCCGGCGGGCCTACTGGTTCATGCGGACGACGCCGGCGAGCAGCCCGGCGCTGCTCAGGCTCCTGCAACGCCTGCCGCTGCAGATCCCCGACGGCAGGGCGCCGGCGGGGATGACCCTGGAGAAGGTCCGGTTCGGCAACGCCGGTGGCGTACGCGTCTACACCCCAGCGGGTGGGGGATCCGGTGCCGCGCTGCTGTGGATCCACGGCGGGGGCTTCGTCATGGGCTCCGCGGCCCAGGACGACCGCGCGTGCTTCGCCACCGCTCAGGAGCTCGGCGTGGTCGTCGTCTCGGCGGAATACCGGCTGGCACCCGAGCATCCGTTCCCGCTGCCGCTGGACGACTGCCTGGACGCCTGGGACTGGTTGCAGGAGAACGCGGCCGCGCACGGGATCGACCCCGAGCGTGTCGCGGTCGGCGGTCAGAGCGCAGGCGGGGGACTGGCCGCGGCGCTCGTGCAGCGCATCCACGACGAGCGCGGCACCCAGCCGGTGGCGCAGTGGCTGTTCTGCCCGATGCTCGACGACCGGACCGCCGCGAACCGCGAGCTGGACGCGGTCCGGCACATCCTCTGGAACAACCGCTCCAACCGGACGGGCTGGAGTGCCTACCTCGGCACAGCAGGCGCGTCAGAGGTGCCCGACCACGCGGTTCCCTCGCGGCGCCCGGACCTCACAGGCCTCCCGCCCGCGTGGATCGGCACGGGCGACATCGACCTCTTCCACGACGAGAACAAGGCGTACGCGGAACGGTTGACGGCCGACGGCGTCCCCACCACGTTCGACGTGGTCCCTGGCGGCCCGCACGCCTTCGAGTCCCTCGGCGCGGAGGCCGAGGTGTCGGTGGCCTATCTCGGCCGGGCGCACCGCTGGCTGCGGGAGCGGCTCGGCTGAGGCGCCGGGCCGGGCCGGTGTCCGGGTTGCCCGAGGGGAGTCAGGGGAGGATCGAGTCCACGTATCCGCCGTCGACCCGGACGGCGGCGCCCGTCGTCGCCGAGGCGAGCGGTGAGCTGAGGTAGGCGACCATGTTCGCGATCTCCTCCGGCTCGATGAGCCGCTGGAGCAGCAACTGCGGGCGGTGCAGCCGCATGAACTCGCGCTGGGCCTCGTCCCAGGGCAGGGCCGGGTCCACGAGCTCGTAGACGAACTTCTCGACCCCGCCGGTGTGCGTCGGGCCGGCGATGACTGAGTTGACCGTGACGCCGGTGCCCGCGGCCTCCTTCGCGAAGCCGCGGGAGACGCCCAGCAGCGCCGTCTTGGAGACGCCGTAGTGGATCATCTCGGCGGGGATGACTATCGCGGAGTCGCTCGCGATGTTGAGCACGCGCCCCCAGCCGCGCGCCGTCATGCCCGGCAGGCTGGAGCGGATCAGGCGGACGGCGGCGAGCACGTTGACGTCGAAGTACCTGCGCCACTCGTCGTCGTCGATCTCGAGCGGCGGCACGCTGCCGAAGATGCCCAGGTTGTTGACCAGGACGTCGACGTCGCCGGTGGCGGCGAGCACCTCCGCGGCGCCGTCCGCAGTGGTGACGTCGCCGGCCGCGGCGACCAGCTCGCGGTCCGCGGACTCCGCCCGGAGCTCGGCGATGGTGTCCGCCACGCCCTCCGCGCGGCGCCCGTTGATCGCCACCCGGGCGCCCGCGTCGGCGAGCGTGGCGGCGATCGCGCGGCCGATGCCCTGGGTCGAGCCGGTCACGAGCGCGGTCCTGCCGGTCAGATCGATGCGCATGTTGTCCCCTTGCTGTCTAGGTCACCCAGGCTGGCTGAACATCCAGCACAGCCCGCAGAACCGGTCTCCAGCCGAACATATTCCGGCCTACCTGGCACCTTCCGGAACAGCGGACCCCGCCCAGAGAACCGGTGACGGGACAGCTGCCGAGGCGGTCGTCGCGCTCGTCGTCGCCGCTGTGGACCGAGCCCCTAGCCCTCTTCTGCGCGGGTCCACCGCTCCCAGAGCCACAGGATCAGGACGATCAGCAGAAAGCCGGGTATCCCGATGGCGCCGAGCTTGCCGAGCCAGTTCGTCACCTCGGCCCCGATGCCGATCTCCGCGCCGTCGGCGGTCGTGCTGCCGTCGTTGGTGCCGGTGCCGGTGCCGGTGCCGGTGCCGGTGCCAGTGCCGTCGCCAGTTCCGTCCCGGCCACCGCTGTTCGGATCGCCTCCTGCAGCGGACCGCCCGCCGGCGTTATCGCTGCCCGAACCGCTCCCGCCCTCGTCTTCGCCGTTCCCGTCGCTCCCGCCCGTGTCACCGCCGTCGGCGGAGCTGGTTCCGGGGTTGTCCGATCCGCTGTCCTGCTCGTCGGACGGCTCCCCGCCGATGCCAAACTCGGCGAGCCAGTCGGTCACCGTCGCGCCGATATCGGGGAGCGGGTCGTTGGCGGTTCCGGAACCGTCGGCACCGCCACCCTCAGTGCCGTCGCCCTCGAAGGAGTTGGTCCCGGGTCGAGAGTCAGGCCCAGCTCCGCCTTCGGGCGGGCTGTTCGTACCGTTCGCTGAGCCGCCACCACCGCCACCGCCGTCACCGCCGTCACCACCGCTGCTCGTGTCGCCGGACCCGCCTGTTCCGTCGCCTGCACCCGCGCCACCGTCACCCGCGCCACCGTCACCCGCACCCGCGTCACCTGCGCCATCACCCTCGCTCACGCCATCGTCACCAGTGCCGCCCTCTGCGCCGCCACCAGTGCCGGAGTTGGCATCGCCGCCGCCGCCGGTATCGCTGCCCTCACTGGAACCATCGCCCTCAGTGGAACCACCGGCGCCCTCGCCGGCACCACCGGTCCCAGCACCTTCGCCGGTGCCAGCAACGTCCTCGCCGCCACCATCAACACCATCGCCCTCACCGCCAGCGCCATCAGCACCGGCACCTTCACCAACAGCACCGCCGCCTGCGCCCTCGTCGCCCGCGCCAGCACCCTCGCCACCACCAGCGCCTTCACCGCCAGCACCAGCACCGCCAGCACCGCCACCAGCACCGCCACCGCCAGCCCCACCAGCGCCCGGAACCGGAGCAGACTCAGCCGCTGGCGGATCAGCCTGATTGGCGACGAGCGCGGCGGCACCACCCCCGAGGGCGAGCGCCGCGAGCACACCCGCGGCGATCGCCGCCTCCTTCTTGCCGAACGGGCGCGGCGCGCCCGCCCCCGCTGCGCCTGCCCCGCCCGCGCTCGCTCCGCCCGCTGCTCCACCCGCCGCCCCGGCCGCTGCTCCGCCGACCGCAGCGCCGAGGGCTCCGGTGGCGACCGCCCCCGCGATGACGTGCTGTCCGAGGTCGCGGAGCATCCAGGACACCTCGCGGACGTCGACGAACGCCCTGGTGCACTCGGCGCACCCGTCCATGTGGACCTCGAACCGGGCGCGACGGCGGGGGAGCAGCCGGTCCTTGAGGTAGTCGTGCATGGCGGCGCGGGTGCTGCGGCACTCGGGTTCGTTGACGCCTTGGGCGTGGGCTGCGGCGAACGCGCCGGCGAGGCGTTCTTCGGCCCGGCGCAACCGCATGGTCACGGCGTGGGGCCGCACGCCGAGGTTGGTGGCGATGTCGGCGACCGCACGGTCGTGGACGTGGCGTTCCAGGAGGAT
>NZ_JBHSFI010000006.1:114875-431847 GCF_042654905.1 Promicromonospora alba | reverse complement strand
GTCGAGCCCGTCGAGACCGGACAGGCGCTCTACTTCGCGGATCCTCTGTCTGGGGTGACCGGCGTGAGGTTGGTCGCTCCGTGGAAAAAGAGGCGGGGACTGTCGGTGTCCCGACGTAGCCTCAGGAAACCATGATCGACGCACCGCAGACCCCTGAGACCACGCCCTACCCCGAGGCGTCGCCTCGCCCTGCGCCCGTGCTGACGGACGACCCGGACCGCCGCCTCGACTGGCGCCGGCTGCGCGGCGTGGCCGCGGTGATCGCCCTCCTCGCGCTGACCGCGGGGGCCGTTGGTCAGGCCCTCGGCACGGTGGCGGCCGGGCAGCTGGCAGCGGACGCCACGGTCGTCGGCCTGGTGCTGCTCGCCGTGTGCGTGGTGGGCGGCGCGCTGTTCGACGGCGTCGGGCAGGTCGTCTGGGCCAGCGTCGTGGACCGCGCCGAGGGCAAGCTGCGGAGCGACCTGCTCAGCGCCGCGCTGCGCCAGCCGCTCGCGACGCTGTCCGAGCAGGCGGTGGGCGAGGTGCTCGACCGGGTCGACGACGACACGCACGCCGTCGGCACCCTCGTGCGCCGTCAGCTCTGGGGCGCCGGCCGCACGGTGGTCGGCGTCGTTCCCATGTGGATCATCGCCGGCGTGACGTGGTGGCCGGCCTGGCTCCTGTTCCCGGTGCTCGGTGGAATCGTCGCGCTGCTCACCCGGACCCTGCTCGGCGAGATCTCGCGCCGCAAGGTGATCGAGGAGGCGGCGTGGACCGACCACGCCGCGGCCTTCGAGGAGGCCGTGGCCGCCCGGAACGACCTGCGGACCAGCCTGGGTCAGGCGTTCGCGGTGCGGCGGGTCGCGCAGCTCTCGGCGGTCGTGCACGACAAGTTCCGCGCGGTGGTGCGCGTCGAGGAGAAGCTCCTGCGGCGGGCCGGACTGGTGATGTACGCACTGCTGGCCGGGACCGCCGTCGTCTGTGCGGTGGTGGCATCGGGCGGCGGCCTGTCGGTGGACCAGCTGGTCACGCTGTTCCTGGTCACGGCGATGTTCGTGGGCCAGATGGACAACCTCGTGCACCACCTGCCGGACATCCAGGAGGGCCTCGGCGCGGTGCTGCGGATCCGCCAGATGCTCGCGGTCGAGCCGGAGCCCGACGGCGGCGACGACCTCCCGGACGGGCCGCTCGGGCTCGAGGTGCGGGACCTGACCTTCGCGTACGCCGAGGGCACGTTCGCGCTGAGCGGCGTGGACCTGTCCGTACCCGCGGGGGAGACGATCGCGCTCGTGGGCCGCACGGGCTCGGGCAAGTCGACGCTGGCCGCGCTGATGTCCCGCGCCGTCGAGCCGGACCCCGGTTCGGTCTTCCTCGGCGGTGCCGACGTGCGCGACCTGGACCTGCAGAAGCTGCGCGGCGCCGTGGGCGTCGTCACGCAGCGCACCGAGATCATCGCGGGGACGCTCGCGGAGAACATCGCCCTGTTCGCCGACGTGCCGCGGGCCGACATCGAGGGTGCGGTGCGGGAGCTCGGCCTGACCGACTGGGTCGAAGGCATGCCCGACGGACTGGAGACCCTGCTCGGGCCGGGCGGTACCACGCTGTCGGCCGGGGAGGAGCAGCTCGTCGCGTTCGCGCGGCTCCTCGTGCGCGACGTGCAGCTGGTCGTCCTCGACGAGGCGACCGCGCGGATGGACCCGCTCACCGAGGCGCGCGTGGTGGCGGCGTCGGACCGGCTGCTGACCGGGCGTACCGGCGTGCTCATCGCGCACCGGCTCGGCACCATCGAGCGAGCTGGTCTGGTCGCCGTGCTCGACCACGGCCGTGTGGTCCAGCAGGGGCGGCGCGCCGAGCTCGCTCGTGTACCCGGACCGTTCCGCACGCTGCTCGAGGCGGGGGCCAGCGACGGCTCGCTGGACGCCGCCGCGGCGGGTGGCGAGACCGACGCCGCTGCCGAGGTGCGGGCCCAGACGGTCGCCGCGCCCGAAGCGGCAACGGCCGATCCCGGCACAGCGTCGGCCACGAGCGACACCGCTACGGCAGAACCGGACGCCGTCGGCGGCCGCCGACGGGCCGGTACACCGCCCGACCTGCCCGAGCCGGGCACCGGACCCAGCCTCGCGCGGGGCGTGCTGCACGCGCTCTTCGTCCGCCCCAAGTGGGGCCTGTTCGGCGCCGTCCTGTTCCTCCTGGCAAGCCTGGTGGCGGCGCAGGGCGCGGTCACCGGATTCCTGTGGGGCCGCACCGTCGAGCGCGTCGGCACCGGCGAGCTGCCGGTGAACCTGCTGGTCGCACTCGCCGTGCTGCTGGTGATGCAGCCGCTGTTCATCTCCCGCGCGCTGGGCGTGTACCCGCGCTGGTGGGTCGAGGTGCTGCTGCGGATCCGCATGTCCGTCATGCACGGCCAGACCCGGCAGTACCGGCTCCCGGCCACGCCGCCCGGCGAGGTCGTGGCCCGGTCCATGGATGCCGACCGGTTCGTGCGGTACGCGGACCGCTGGGTCGACTTCGTCAACGGCCTCGCGATCGTCGCGGTCACCGCGCTGATCAGCGGCACGTGGACCGCGGGCGCCGTCCTGCTGGCGGTCATGGTCGTGTCGGCACTGGCCTCGGCCATCGGCCGGCCGATCGCCGGCCGGTCGGCCGCGGGTTCCTCTGCTGCGCGTGCGCGGTTCGGCCGCGCCCTGGTCTCGGCGCTCGACTCGGCGCGCACGGTCAAGCTCGCCGCCCGCACGCCCGACGTGCGCCGGCACCTCGGCGAGGTCGACGCCGGCCGCGTGACGGCGGCGATCTTCGAGCACCGGGTGCAGGCGGTCCTCGACTCGGTGCCGCTCGTGACCCTGTACGCGGGCGTCGTCGCCGCGTGGTCGTTCTTCCTCACGGACAGGTGGGACCTGGCCACGACGCTGCTCGTGGCGAGCGCCGTGATGGGCTTCGCCTGGTTCGGTGTCGTGGCAGGCGCGGTCGTCACCGAGGCCCCCGGTACCCGGGCCTGGCAGGTCGCCACTGCCCGGTTCGCCGGCGGCACCGACCTCGTGTCGCGGCAGCGCGGCGTCGACCTCGTGACAGGCACCGCGCCCGCCCCCGAGCCCACCCGGCGCGAACCCCTGGACCGCCTGGATCTGCGCGACCTGACGGCTGTGCACGACGACGGCACGATCGGCGTCTCCGACGTCGACCTCGAGATCAGGCGCGGCGAGCTCGTGCTGCTCCTGGGCCAGGTCGGCTCGGGCAAGTCGTCGCTACTGTCCGCGCTGGCCGGCCTCATGGAGCACACCGGCGAGGTCAGGTGGAACGGTACGGAGGTGACGGACGCCCAGGCGTTCCTGCGCCCGGGCCAGGTGGCGCACGTGGCCCAGGTGCCGCGCGTGCTGTCCGGCACGTTCTCGGACAACGTGCGGCTCGACCACGCCCGCGACATCGTGGGCCCCGTCCAGGGCGCACGGCTGGCGCAGGACATGGAGGAGGCCGGTGGCCCGCACGCGCTGGTGGGGCACCGGGGTGTGCGCCTGTCGGGCGGGCAGGTGCAGCGGCTCGCGCTCGCGCGGGCGCTCGCCGCGGACACGGAGCTGCTCCTGGCCGACGACGTCTCCAGCGCGCTGGACGCCTCGACCGAGATCGAGCTGTGGACCGCCCTGCGTGAGCGGGGCACCACGGTGGTCGGCGCGACGTCGAAGCGTGCCGCCCTCGCCCGCGCCGACCGCGTGGTGGTGCTGGTGGACGGCAAGGTCGCCGAGGTCGGGCCGTGGGCCGACCTCGCGGCGAGGTGGAGCCACCTCGCCGGCTGACGACTGCCGAGCGCCGGGCGCGAAGGATGCGTCCGGCGCCCGGCGCGGGCGGGCGGAGAGTCAGTCCAGGTGCCTGAGCTCGGGCCACAGCGAGGCCCAGCCGCCCACCGGCTCGCGGCACACCAGCACCGAGACGCCCTGCTCCTCGTTGTCGACGTCCACGCCGTTGTCGAGCTGCCCCTGGACGGCGCACTCCGCGAACCGGTCACCCCACGCGCCGGGCGCCTCGGTGACGACCAGCGCGATGCTCGCCGAGTCCGGCGGCGGACCGTACTCCCACAGCTCGTTGTGCCCCGAGTACGCCGGCGGCAGGCCGAGCGCCGGACTGTACCGGTCCACCGCCCCGGCCTCGCCGTAGTTCTGCGTGAGGACCACCGCCCGGTCCTGGTCCGCCTTGGGCAGCGCGTCGTGCACGTCGGCTATCTGCCGCACGTACTCCGGCCAGCCGACGGCGTCTTGCGCCGACGCGTTGATATCGGCGACCGGCGTCTCGGCCAGGTCCTCGACGGGCACCAGGGGCAGGCTGATGACCAGGCACGCCGCCGCGTTCAGCAGCACGACCGCCGCGACGGCCACCCGCCGCCACGTCGTCCGTGCCCATGCCGCGACCGGGACGCAGCCGGCGGCGAAGAGCACCGCGAGCAAGCCTGTCGCGTAGTACGTCTGGGACCCGGCCGCGTAGGTGAACGCCAGCAGCACCGGGTACGCGACCACCAGGAACCGCAGTGTCGGCCGACGCCGCCACAGCCAGAACAGCCCGGCCAGCCACACGAACGCGAGCGGCGGCCCGAGAGTGAGCAGCTGGAACAGCCACATCTCGGCACGCACGTCCGCTGCGTTGTTCTCGCCGAGCGCCGCTCCCATCGCGAGCTGCGGCCAGCCGTTCGTGGCCTGGTAGAGGAGGTTCGGGAGTCCCACCAGCAGCGCGACGGCCGCACCCGCCCAGGGCCAGGGCGTCGCGAGGGGCCAGCGGACGGTGGCGTCTTGGCCTTCCGCCGGAGCGGTCGCGCCCGGCGTACCCGTCGTGCGGAGCGACCGCCACGGCCACGCGACCAGCAGTCCCAGCACCAGTGCGCCGACCAGTGCCGCCACCAGCAGCTTGTTGTACATGGCGATGCCCGTGACCAGCCCTGCGGCGAGCCACCAGCGCGGGTCGCGCCGCACTGCCCGGATCACGCACAGCAGCACCGCCGGCCACACGACGAGGTCCAGGCTCGCGGTCAGGAACGTGTGCCCGAACGCCAGCGGGATCGCCGCCGTCCCGTAACCCCAGGCGGCCAGGGCCTGTGCGCCGGTGCGCCCGCCCAGCTCGCGCGACACGAGCGCGATCACGACGATCGCGGCGAGGTGCGCCAACGTGGCGGGCACCCGCATGACCAGCAGCGTGTCGCCGAACAGGTCGGCAAACGTCCGCGCGAGCCAGGGCGTGAGCGGCGGCTGGTCCACGTATCCCCAGGCCGGGTCGAGCATGCGGAAGTACAGCTCGTCCCGGTGGTACCCGTACCGGGTGCTGACGGCGGTCAGCAGCACGCCGAGCACGAGCACCGCGGCCCCCACCGGAACCCAGCCGACGGCGGGCAGGCCGTCGGCCGGGCGCGTCGACAGCGAGCCAGGGCCGGGTGGTGCGGACGCGACCGCCATGGCCGGAACGTACCGGCCGCCGTCTGCGACGCGCCAGGGCCGGCGCGGGTGGTCTTCTGCGCCGCCGGGAATCCCCGCTAGGCGGGCCGCACCCGGTCGTCTACCCGGCGCGGCAGCGTGAAGACCAGCAGGAACGCCACCACGGCGAGCGCGGCGCTCGTCGCCATCGCCATCGTCGCGGCGTGCGCGAAGGTGTCGGCGACCACCTCGGGCGTCGGCCGTCCGGGCGGGAACGTGAGCGACCCGAAGAGCACCGAGCCGACGACGGCGATGCCCGCCGCCGAGCCGACGCGCTGCATGGTGCCGATCACGCCCGACGCCGCGCCGGCCTGGTCGCGGTCCACGGTGGCGACGATGAACTGGGCGTTCGGCGCGATGAAGAGGCCGCTGCCGATACCGCCGACCAGCAGGGGTGCGGCGAGGGTCCAGTGCGTCAGGTCGCCGGTCGGCACCAGCCAGAGCACGAGCCACAGCGACACGAGCCCGAGCGCCACCATGCCCGTGCCGATCACGAGCACCGACCGGCCCAGGCGGTGCGCCAGGCGCTCGCTCTGCGACGCACCGACGATCGATCCGATGGCGAACGGCACCGACACGATCCCCGAAGCCAGCGCGGAATGGCCCAGCCCTGACTGCCAGAAGATCGAGATCGTGAAGAAGATGCTGGTGAAGGCCGCGAAGTAGACCAGCGCGAGGATCACGCCGCCGGTGAACGCGGCGTGGGCGAACAGGCGGGGCGGCACGAGCGGGCTGCCGCCGTGTCCCGCGACCCGGCGCTCCCAGAACGCGAACGCGACGAGCAGCAGCAGGCCGCCGACCAGCGACGTCCAGGTCCACCACGGCCAGCCGGCGTCCTCGCCCTCGATGAGCGGCACGAGCACGGCGACGAGCGCGACAGAGATCAGCAGCAGCCCCACGACGTCGACCCCGCGCGCGGAGCTGCCCACGACGATGCGGGGCAGCAGCACGATCGCCGCGGCGACGGCGATCACCCCGAACGGCAGGTTGACGAAGAAGATCGAGCGCCAGCCCTCGTTCTCGCCGAACGCCTCGATGAGCAGGCCGCCGACGATCGGCCCGAGCGCCGTGGAGAACCCGATCGCCGCGCCCATCACCGCGAACGCCCTGCCGCGCGTGCGGCCCGCGAACATGAGCTGGATCAGCGCCGTCACGGCCGGGAAGAAGATGCCGCCGCACAGGCCTTGGACCACGCGGGCCACGATCAGCTCGGTGGCGCCGTCCGCGAGCCCGCACCACAGGCTCGCGAGCGTGAACCCGGCGAGGCCCACGACGAACACCCACTTGTGCCCCACCCGGTCACCGACCCGCCCGGCGGGGATGAGGGCTAGGCCGTAGGCGAGCGCGTACCCGGAGATGATCCAGGACAGGGTGCCCTCGGACGCGTCGAGCGACGTGCGGATGGTCGGCAGCGCGACGTTGACGATCGTCGTGTCGAGCAGGGCCATCGAGACGCCGAGGATGAGCACCGCGAGCGCGATCCACGAGCTGCGCGGGGTCGCGTCCGGGCTGGCGGGCACGGGGGAGCTGGTCACGGAAGATGCGCCTCTCGGGGAACGGGACAACCCCTCGATCGTAGGGTGACAACCATGGAAATGATCTTTCGTGAGGCCGAGCGCGACGACCTCGAGCGCGTGGTCGAGCTCATCGCCGACGACGCGGTGGCCGCCCGCCGCACCGGCAGCTACGGCGAGCCGCACATCAGAGGCTTCGAGGCCGTCACGGCGAGCCCGGACAACGAGCTGATCGTGGCCGAGCTCGACGGTGAGGTGATCGGCGTCATGCAGCTGACGTTCATCCCGGGGATCTCGCGCAACGGCGCCTCCCGGTTGCTGGTCGAGGCCGTGCGGGTGGACCGCGCGCTGCGGGGCCAGGGCATCGGCCGACGGCTGATGGACCACGCGCACGAACGCGGCCGGGCGCGGGGCTGCGCCCTGGCCCAGCTCACGTCGGACAAGCAGCGGCCCGAGGCGCACCGGTTCTACCGGAGTCTCGGTTACGAGCAGTCGCACGAGGGCTTCAAGCTCCCGCTCTGACGGCACGGATCCGCAAAGGTCCGCTCCCACCACACGGTTGCGCACGGTTCTCAGCCGTGAAGCGCTCGCAGATGTGTGGTGGAGGCGGACCTTTCTGGTGACCCGGCGAGCGGTCGGTCGATTGGTCGCCAGCGAACCTTGCTGCAAACTTCTGCAAGCGTTACAGTCGCGATCGATCACTACTGGGGTTCCGGACGACGAAGGGGTCATCCATGTCTCGCACCGCGCGCCCGCGCCCGGTTCAGCTCCGCACATCTCCTGGGCGTACTGCGCGGCATCGCGCGGCCGCGGGGCTCGGTGCAGTCACCCTCGTGGCCTCGCTCGGGCTCGCCGCGTCGGCGTCGGCCACCGCCAACCAGCCCAACGCGAACGAGGCTGAGGCCGCGGATCGCACGGCCGCCCTCGTGGGCAGCCTCCAGGACGAGCTCGGCTGTGCCGCCGACTGGGATCCCGCGTGCGCGGAGACCGAGCTGGTCGCGCAGGGCGACGGCACGTTCGTCGCGGAGTTCGAGGTCCCGGCGGGCACCTACGAGTACAAGGTCGCGCTGGACGACGCGTGGGACGAGTCCTACGGCCGCGACGGCGGCCAGGACAACATCCCGCTCCACCTCGAAGGGCCCGCGACGCTCCGCGTCACCTACGACGACGCCACCCACCGCACCGCCCTGACCCCGCTCACCCTCGCGGGCGGGTACACGGAGCAGGACGGCGCCCTCGTGCGCGAACCCGTCCGGCAGCCCGGCAGCGACGAGCGCTTCTACTTCGTGATGACCGACCGGTTCGCCAACGGCGACCCGGCCAACGACGAGGGCGGCCTGACGGGCGACCGGCTCGCCACCGGTTTCGACCCGGCAGACAAGGGCTTCTACCAGGGCGGCGACCTCGCGGGCCTGCGCCAGAACCTCGACTACATCGAGAACCTGGGCACGACGGCGATCTGGCTCACCCCGAGCTTCCTCAACCGCCCCGTACAAGGCGAGGGCGCGGACGTCAGTGCCGGGTACCACGGCTACTGGATCACCGACTTCACGCGCATCGACCCGCACCTGGGCACCAACGCCGAGCTCGAGGCCCTGATCGACGACGCCCACGCGCGCGGCCTCAAGGTCTACTTCGACATCATCACCAACCACACGGCCGACGTCGTCGACTACGCCGAGGGCACCTACGACTACGTGGACCAGGCCGCCGCCCCGTACACGGACGCCGCCGGCAACCCCTTCGACCCGGCCGACCACGCGGGCACGGGCAGCTTCCCCGAGCTCGACGCCGCCACCAGCTTCCCGTACACACCGGTGATCGACCCGGCCGACCAGGACGTCAAGGTCCCGGCCTGGCTCAACGACCCGACGCTGTACCACAACCGGGGCAACTCGACGTGGGAGGGCGAGTCCGTCACGTACGGCGACTTCAGCGGCCTGGACGACCTCATGACGGAGCACCCGACCGTCGTCGACGGCTTCGAGGAGATCTACAAGGCGTGGATCGACCTCGGCATCGACGGCTTCCGCATCGACACCGTCAAGCACGTGAACTTCGAGTTCTGGGAGGAGTGGTCGGCCGAGATCGAGGAGTACGCCCACGCGCAGGGCAAGGACGAGTTCTTCACGTTCGGCGAGGTGTACGACGCCGACGCCGCCAAGACCTCCCCGTACGTGCGGCGCACCGACATGAGCTCCGTGCTGGACTTCTCCTTCCAGTCCGCCGCCACCAGCTACGCGAGCGGCAACAGCGCGCAGCGGCTCGCGGACCTGTACGCGTCCGACGACCTGTACACGACGCCGCACAGCAGCCCAGCCGCGCTGCCGACGTTCCTGGGCAACCACGACATGGGGCGTGTCGGCTACATGCTGGCCGGCTCCGACGACCCGCTGGCGCGCGACGAGCTGGCGCACGAGCTGATGTACCTGACGCGCGGCCAGCCGGTGGTCTACTACGGCGACGAGCAGGGCTTCGCGGGCACCGGCGGCGACAAGGACGCCCGGCAGACCCTCTTCGCCACCCAGGTCGACGAGTACGCGAACCAGCCCCTGGTCACGGGGGAGCAGGCAGGGAGCCTCGACCGGTACGGGACCGACGCACCGCTCTACGAGCACATCGCGGCGCTCGCCGCCCTGCGCGAGGACCACCCCGCGCTCGCCACGGGCGCCCAGATCGAGCGGTACGCCGCCGACGGCGCGGGTGTCTACGCGTTCTCCCGCGTGCATCGCGACGAGCAGGTCGAGCACCTGGTCGCCGCGAACAACGCGGCAGCGGAGCGGACGGTCACGTTCGACTCCCTCACCCCGGGCGCCACGTTCGCGCCGCTGTACGGCACCGAGACGGCGGTCACGGCCGACGCCGACGGCGCCGTCACGCTGACCGTCCCCGCCCGCTCCGCGGTCGTGCTGGTCGCCGACCGCACCGTGGGCGCCGACTCCGCGGGAGCCGTCACCGTCGTCCCGGGCACGAGCGCCCGGCCGGGGGCCGCGCTGTCCGGCGTCGCCCCGGTCGCCGCGGGCATCGACGACGCCTGGGCCGAGACCTCCTTCGCCTGGCGCGCGGTCGGCACGGGCGACTGGCACCACCTCGGCACCGCCGAGGACACCACGCCGCGGGTGTTCCACGACGTGAGCGCCAACGGCGACGCCCTGCCCGACGGCACCCTCGTCGAGTACCGCACGGTGACCCAGGACGCCGACGGCGACCGTGCCGCCGCCAGCTCGTACGCCTCGGTGGGCGTCGACGTGAGCGGCGTGGTGGACGACGGCACCGACCCCGAGATCGACATGGTCGCCGTCGCCGGCTCGCACAACAGCGAGATGGGCTGCGCCGGCGACTGGACCCCGGACTGCGAGGCCGCGCGCCTCACCCTCGCCGATGACGGCACCTACACGGGCACGTTCGAGCTGCCCGCCGGCTCGTACGAGTTCAAGGTCGCGCTGAACGGCTCCTGGGCGGAGAACTACGGGGCGGACGGCGTGCGGGACGGCGCCAACATCCCCTACTCCACCGGGGGCGGCCCGGTGACGTTCACCTGGGACCCGGAGACCAAGGTGCCTACCGTCCAGGTCGGCACCCCCGGAACGCCGGGGGAGGGGCAGCAGGCCGCGCACTGGGTGCGCGAGAACCTGGTCCTCGCGCCCGCCCAGGACTTCGGCGCCGGTGACCGCTGGACGCTGGAGACCGGCGACCCGGAGGATCCGACGTCGTACGCGCTGCACCCGGGCGCGCTGCCCGCGGACGTGGCCGAGGACTTCCCCCACCTGGCCGGGCACCTCGCCCTGGAGGTCGAGGGCATGGACCGAGCCGCGGCAGCGTCGGCCCTGCGCGGGGCGCTCCGGCTGACCCGGCACGACGGCGAGACGCTCACCGCAGCCACGGGCGTGCAGATCCCCGGCGTGCTGGACGACCTGTTCGCCACCGACCGCGCGCTGGGCGTGACGTGGCGGGGCAGCAACGCGTCGTTCACGCTGTGGGCGCCGACGGCGCGGGCGGTGACGCTGCAGGCCTGGCCTGCGGGGTCGTCGCTCGACGCCGAGCCGCGCACCTTCGAGATGAAGCGGCAGGATGACGGCGCCTGGACGTTCGACGGCGGGCGGAGTCTCGACAGGCGAACGAGCTGGCAGGGAGCCCGGTACCGGTACGCCGTCGAGGTGTACGTGCCGACTACCGGCCAGGTCGAGACCAACGTCGTGACCGACCCCTACTCGGTGGGCCTCACGCTCGACTCCACCCACTCGGTGGCGGTGGATCTCGACGCCGCGGACTGGCGGCCCAAGGTCTGGCGCGGCACGCCCGCACCGGTCGTCGAGAACCCGGTGGACCAGACGATCTACGAGCTGCACGTGCGCGACTTCTCGATCACCGACGAGACGGTGCCCGAGCGGCTGCGCGGCACCTACGGCGCGTTCGGCACGAGCCGTTCCGACGGGATGAGGCACCTGCGCTCGCTGGCCGACGCCGGCCTGACCACCGTGCACCTGCTGCCCACGTTCGACATCGCCTCGATCCCCGAGGACCGTGCCGTCCAGGCCACGACCGGCGACCTGTCGGGCTTCGCGCCGGACAGCGCGGAGCAGCAGGCCGCCGTCGCGGAGATCCAGGGGCAGGACGGCTTCAACTGGGGCTACGACCCCTACCACTTCATGGCGCCGGAGGGCTCCTACGCCGTCGAGGCCGAGGGCGGCAAGCGCGTCGCCGAGTTCCGCTCGATGGTCGGCAACCTGCACCGCGCCGGCCTGCAGGTGGTGCTCGACCAGGTCTTCAACCACACCGCGGCGTCGGGCCAGGACCCGAAGTCGGTGCTGGACCGCGTGGTGCCCGGCTACTACCACCGGCAGAACCCGGTCAGCGGCGCCGTCGAGACCAGCACCTGCTGCCAGAACGTCGCCACGGAGCACGCCATGGCCCAGAAGCTGATGGTGGACTCGGTGGTCACCTGGGCCCGCGACTACCGCGTGGACGGGTTCCGGTTCGACCTCATGGGACACCACTCGCGGGAGAACATGGAGGCGGTCCGAGCCGCCTTGGACGAGCTCACCCTGCGGCGTGACGGTGTGGACGGCAAGAGCGTGTACCTGTACGGCGAGGGCTGGAACTTCGGTGAGGTGGCGGACAACGCGCGGTTCGAGCAGGCCACGCAGGGCCAGCTCGGCGGCACGGGGATCGGCACGTTCAGCGACCGCCTGCGCGACGCCGTCCACGGCGGCTCGCCGGTCGACGGCGCCTCCCTCTTCACGCAGGGCTTCGGGACCGGGCTGTTCACCGACCCGAACGGCAGGGACGCGCGGCTCGGCGACCCGGCGACCGTCAACGACGGCGGGGCCGACGAGGCGGCCGACCTGGCGCACCAGAGCGACCTCGTGAAGCTCGGCCTGGCCGGCAACCTGCGCTCCTACGAGATCACCACCCCATCGGGGGAACGGGTCAGGGGTGACGAGCTGGACTACCGGGGCTCGCCTGCCGGGTACGCGGACTCGCCCGAGGAGGTGGTCACCTACGTCGACGCACACGACAACGAGACGCTGTTCGACCTGCTTACGCTCAAGCTGCCGGCGGAGACCCCGATGACCGACCGGGTCCGGATGAACACGGTGTCGCTCGCGACCGCCGCGCTGTCCCAGTCGCCCTCGTTCTGGCACGCGGGTACGGACCTGTTGCGCTCCAAGTCGCTGGACCGCAACTCGTACGACTCCGGGGACTGGTTCAACGCCATCGACTGGTCGGGGCGGGACAACGGGTTCGGGCGCGGCCTGCCGATGGCCGCCGACAACGAGGACAAGTGGCCGCTCCAGGGCCCGCTCCTGGCCGACCCCGCGCTCAAGCCCACCCCTGACGACATCGCGTTCGCCTCGGCGCAGGCGAGCGAGCTGCTGGAGCTGCGGCACTCGACGGACCTGTTCCGGCTGGGCTCGGCCGAGCTGATCCGCGAGAAGGTGACGTTCCCCGGTTCGGGCCCGGACGCGGTCCCGGGCGTGATCACGATGTCGATCGACGACCGCGCGGGCAGGTCCGACGTCGACCGGCGCCTGGACGGGGTGCTCGTGGTGTTCAACGCGTCTCCGACGTCGGCGACGGTGGAGGTGCCCGAGCTCGCGGGCCGCGACTACGCCCTCTCGCGGGTGCAGGCGCGCGGGGCGGACGCCGTCGTCCAGGGGACGGAGTGGGACGCGGCCGACGGGACCGTCGCGGTCCCCGCCAGGACGGTCGCCGTCCTGACCGACGCCCGAGGCTGATCGCCCTCAGTTGTCGACTGCAGACCTGGTTGCGGCCACAGGCCTCTCGCCGCGACCAGGTCTGCAGTCATTGGTGTGGACACCGGCCATATCGCTGACGCCGTAGGGGCCTCTGGCTGACAGCGCTGACAATCAACCCTTGACTCTGACCCGTCGGGGGTGAATCGTGTGCCTGAGTTGGTCCGGCAGTGCTGCCGGACTTCGCACGACGCAAGGGAGCTTCATGCGCACGGCACGATTCTTCATCGCACCCGTCACGGCAGTGGCACTCGCCCTCTCGCTCGGTGCCTGCGGCTCGGGCGGAGGCAGCTCCGACGACGGCACGATCAAGGTCGCCTACCAGAAGTTCGGCAACTTCACGCAGGCGGACGAGCTGTTCAAGGACGTCAAGGCCGACTTCGAGAAGGCTAACCCGGACGTCACCGTCGAGCTCGTGCCCATCGAGGCACAGCAGAACGACTACTTCACGAAGCTCGCGCTCATGAACCGGTCGCCCAGCACCGCGCCCGACGTCATGTACGAGGACACGTACATGATCAAGTCCGACGTCGAGGCCGGATACCTCCAGCCGCTGGACGACTATCTCGCCGAGTGGGACGAGTGGGACCAGTTCGTCGACAGCGCCAAGGAAGCCGGCGCGGGCGACGACGGCAAGACCTACGGCGTCTCCATGGGTACCGACACCCGCGGTCTGTGGTTCAACAAGGACGTGCTCGCGAAGGCGGGCCTGCCGGAGGACTGGGCGCCGAAGTCCTGGGACGAGCTGCTCGAGGCGGCCAGGGCCATCAAGGAGTCCGACCCCGACGTCGTGCCGTTCAACATGTACTCCGGCAAGCCGCAGGGCGAGGCGGCGGTCATGCAGGGCTTCGAGATGCTCCTGTACGGCACGGGCGACACCCTCTACGAGGACGGCAAGTGGGTGCTCGGCTCGCAGGGCTTCGTCGACGCCCTCGACTTCGTCCAGACTGTGTTCACCGAGGGCCTCGCGCCCACGCCGCAGCAGGCGCTCGACACCAACATCGGCAACACGGTGCAGGCCGAGTGGCTGCCCGAGGGCAAGGTCGGCATCGCGCTCGACGGCTCCTGGGTGGCCGGCAACTGGCTCGAGTCCGGCGTCGCGCCGTGGCCCGAGTGGTCCGAGAAGATGGGCGCTGCGCCCATGCCGACCCAGGACGGCGCCGCGCCGGGTGCCGTGAGCATGTCCGGCGGCTGGACCCTCGCCATGGGGGCCGGCTCCAAGAACCCGGACGCGGCGTTCGAGTTCATCTCGATGGCCCTGAACCGCGAGAACTCGCTCTGGTTCGACGTCGCGAACAGCCAGATCGCCGTACGGACCGACGTCGCCGAGGACCCCGAGTACACCAAGACCAACCCGACCACCGAGTTCTTCACCGGCCTCGTCGACGTCACCCACTTCCGGCCCGCCACCTCGGACTACCCGAAGGTCTCCAACGAGATCATGGTCGCGATGGAGTCCGTGATGACCGGACAGCAGACGCCCGAGGAGGCCGCTGCGGTCTACGACGAGGCCGTCACCGGCATCGTCGGCGAAGAGAACACGACCCAGGGCTGACCTGTGGCCGTCACGTCTCGCGGCGCGGCGCGGGTGATCCCACTCGCGCCCGCCGTCGTCCTTCTTGTGCTCTTCATGCTCGGCCCGGTGGTGTGGTCGTTCTACGGCTCGTTCACGGATGCCGCGCTCACCGGACCTGCCGCTCTCAACCCGGAGTGGATAGGGCTCGACAACTACACCGCCCTGTTCGGCGACCCGGACTTCCCGAAGTCGCTGTGGCTGACCGTCGTGTTCGTGTTCCTCTCCGCGGTCGTGGGGCAGAACGTCATGGGCATCATGCTCGCCGGGCTGCTGCGCTCGGCGGTCAAGCCCGTGCGGTCCATCGCCTCGACGGTGGTAGTTGCCGCCTGGGTGCTGCCCGAGATCGTCGCCGCGTTCGCCGCGTACGCGTTCTTCCACTCCGAGGGCACGCTCAACGCCATGCTCGGCGAGATCGGGATCACCGGGCCGGACTGGCTCTACTCCACGCCGATGCTCGCGGTGATCCTCGCCAACATCTGGCGCGGCACCGCCTTCTCGATGATGGTCTACTCGGCGGCGCTCGCCGAGGTGCCGCCGGAGCTCACCGAGGCCGCGCAGCTCGACGGCGCGAACGGGCTGCAGCGGCTGGCGTGGGTGACCCTGCCCGTCATCCGGCGCAGCATCTCGACCAACCTCATGCTCACGACGCTGCAGACCCTCTCCGTCTTCACGCTGATCTACGTGATGACCGGCGGTGGTCCGGGCACCGACAGCTCGACGCTGCCGATCCTGGCGTACCAGGAGGCGTTCAAGTTCGCGCAGGTCGGCTACGGCACGGCCATCGCGACGGTGATGATCATCGTGGGCGCGGTCTTCTCCGTGATCTACATCCGCGCGCTCCGACCGGAGGTGGACTGATGACGGACACGATGACGAGACCCGCCGCACCGGCCAGGGGCGGCGTCGGCCGGCTGGCGGGACCACGCGTCAAGGCGACCAGGGTGGCGGCGAACCTGGTGCTGCTCGTGATCGCCCTGCTGTTCGTGCTCCCGATGGCCTGGGTGCTCGTCGCGTCGTTCGACGCCGAGGCGACGCTCTCCTTCGGCCTGCCCGACGCCGTGACGACCGCCAACTTCTCCGCGATCCTGACGCCGGAGCTGACGTGGCTGCCGCTGTGGAACGCGTTCGTGCTGTCGGCGGGGTCCGGGGCAATCACGGTGGTCGTGGCGGTGCTCGCGGCCTACCCGCTGTCGCGCTACCGCATGCGGTTCGGCAAGTACTTCCTGTACTCGGTGCTGTTCGGGACGTGCCTGCCGATCACGGCGATCATGGTCCCGGTGTACGCGCTGTTCGTGCAGCTCAACCTGCTGGACTCGCTGCCGGGAACCATCTTCTTCATGGCGGCGACCTCGCTGCCCATGGCGATCTGGATGACGAAGAACTTCATGGACTCCGTGCCGATCTCGCTCGAGGAGGCGGCCTGGACCGAGGGCGCCTCGGCGATGCAGGCGCTGTGGCGCGTGGTGCTCCCGCTCATGCGGCCGGGCATCGCGGTGGTGTTCATCTTCGTGTTCGTGCAGGCGTGGGGGAACTTCTTCGTCCCGTTCGTGCTCCTGCTCTCCCCGGAGAAGCAGCCGGCGGCCGTGAGCATCTTCGCGTTCTTCGGGCAGTACGGGTCGGTCGCGTACGGCCAGCTCGCAGCGTACTCGCTGCTCTACGCGGCGCCGGTTCTCGGCCTGTACGTCCTGGTCACCCGCATCTCGGGCTCAGCGTTCGCCCTGGCGGGTGCGGTCAAGGGCTGACGCCGCGGTCCTGCGCTCGCGCAGCCCAGCGATGAGGCCCGCACTCGGCGCGAGTTCGGGCCTGATCGCTGGGCTGGGGCGTGCGCGTCATTGGCGCGCCCTCTACCGCCGCGGATCCAGCGCGTGCTTGCCATGGCTCGCCCGCGTCTCCAGCTTTCCGAGCACGGCAGGGCCCTCCGCCAGCGGGCTGATCCGGGGTGTGCCCGGCGGGTAGACGCCGTCGTCGATGAGCGTCCCGAGCTCGGCCACGAGCGGCCGGTACAGGGCCGGGGCGGCAGAGGCCAGCGCGCCGATGTGCAGGCCCCTGACCTGTACCGGGTGCCTGAAGACGAGGTCGTGCGTCGTCAGGGTGGCGCTCCCGGAGGCGTCGCCGAACACCACGACCCGTCCGGTGAACCGCTTGGTGACCGCCAGGCTGGACTCGAACGTGTCCCGCCCGACCGATTCGAGGACCAGGTCGACGCCGTCTGTGAGGCGGCCGAGTGCTGCGCCCAGATCGGGCTGCGTGCTGTCGAGCACCTCGTCGGCGCCGAGCGCCCTGACGGCGTCGTGCTTGGCGGGCGACGCCGTCGCGACGACGCGCGCGCCGTAGTGCCGGGCGAGGCGGACGGCAGCCTGCCCGACACCGCCGGCCGCGGCGTGCACGAGCACCGTCTCGCCGGCCTTGATCTCGCCGAGCGGCCGCAGGGCCGCCAACGCGGTCGCCCAGTTCAGGACCATGCCGAGCGCGGCGGCGTCGCTCCAGCCCGACGGCACGGGCAGCACGCCCTGGTGCGGCATCGCCATGTACTCGGCGAACGCACCCGGTCCGGTCCCGACGACGCGGGTGCCGACGGGGAACGGCTCCGCGACCTCCGGGCCGACGCCGACGATCTCGCCGGCGGCCTCGAAGCCCGCCACATACGGCGGTGTCGGCCCGCCCCCGTAGGTTCCCCGGGACTGCATGACGTCGGCGAAGTTGACCCCGGCAGCGCCGACCCGGACGAGATAGTCGCCGGGCCCAGGCGTCGGGCGGCGACGGCGGGCAAGGACCAGGTCGCCCGGACCCTGGTGGGACCGCTGGACCAGCGCTCGCATCGTGTCCGCTGAGTTCTCGTACTGGTTGATCGCGTCCATGCGGGGAACGTAGAACCCTCACACTTGCGTCAACGTCAAGCCCTCCGCGGTCATCGACGGGCGCGGCCGGCCTCGTCCAGGAAGGCGTCCAGGGCGGACTTCTGGGTATCGAGGACCGTGATCCGCGCAGCGAGCCGGTCGCGGTAGGCCTGCACCTCGTCCAGGAAGTCGGAACGCAGCTGGTCGGCGGCGGCCTCGCGACCGTCGGCCCGCTCGGGCAGCAGCTCCCGGATCATCCGCACGGGCAGCCCGGACTCCAGCAACGACCGGACGGCGATCACCCGGTCGACCGTCGTCCGGCAGTAGTCCCGGTAGCCGTTGCTGCACCGGCCGGGGACGATCAGGCCCTCGTCCTCGTAGAACCGCAACGACCGCGCACTCGCGCCGCTGGCCCTGGCGGCTTCGCCGATCTTCACACTCGTGCGCAACGTCGACCGGCGACTCGATCTTCCGCCGGAGCGACGTTCCGGCGTCGTCAGCGGAAGACGACCGTGCGGCGCCCGTCCATCAGCACCCGGCGCTCCGCGTGCCAGCGGACGGCGCGGGCGAGCGTGCGCCGCTCGACGTCCTCACCGATGCCGACCAGGTCCTCGACCGTGCGGGAGTGGTCCACGCGCTCGACGTCCTGCTCGATGATCGGGCCCTCGTCGAGGTCGCCGGTCACGTAGTGGGACGTGGCGCCGATGATCTTGACGCCGCGGTCGTGCGCCTGCCGGTACGGCCCGGCACCCTTGAACGACGGCAGGAACGAGTGGTGGATGTTGATGATCTGCCCGCTCAGGTCGCGGCACAGCTCGTCCGACAGGATCTGCATGTACCGGGCCAGCACGACCACCTCGACGTCCAGCTCCTTGACCAGGCCGCGCAGCGTCGCCTCGGCCTCGGGCTTGGTGTCCTTCGTGACCGGGACGTGGTGGAACGGCTTGCCGTAGAACGTGGCGATGTCCTCCAGGTCGCGGTGGTTGCCCACCACGCCGACGACGTCGATCGGCATGCGCTGCGAGCGCTCGCGGTACAGGAGGTCGACGAGGCAGTGCGCAGCCTTGGACACCATGATCAGCGTGCGGATCCGCCGGCCGACGACGTCGAGCGTCCACGTCATGTCGAACCGGCCCGCCACCTGCGTCATCGCCGTGGTGAGCTCGTCGCGGGACGCCGTCGACTCGACCTGCACGCGCATGAAGAACAGGCCCGACGTCGGGTCGCCGAACTGCTGCGACTCGGTGATGTTGCCACCATGCTCGGCGAGCATTCCCGCCACCGCGTGCACGATTCCCGGCTGGTCCGGGCAGGACAGGGTGAGGATCCAGTGGGTGGCTGCGGTCGCGTCGTTCACGCGGTCAGGCTAACCCGCCGCGGCCGGGGCGGCTCCGCCGTCCACGACGAGCTCCTTGCGCATCACCCAGCGCCGTCGGCCTCCGCTGACGCCGCTCGTCTCGGCCGCGCGCTCGAAGCCCGCCTCCTCGAACATCCGCACGGTCCCGACGTAGCCGCTGATCACGTCGACCCGGTCCGGGCCGACGTCGGCCGGGTAGCCCTCGACCACCTCGGCACCATGTGCCCGGGCGTGCTCCACGGCCCCGGCGAGGAGGTGGTGCATCAGTCCGCGCTTGCGGTACCCCGCTCGGACCACGAAGCACACCGCCACCCAGGCGTCACGGTCGTCGACGAACGGGATGGTGCGGCTGTTCATGAGCCGGCGGTACGTGGAGCGGGGCGCTATCGAGCACCAGCCCGCCACGACGTCGTCCACGTAGACCAGCACACCGGGGCCCGGCTCGGTCTCGCAGAGGTCCCGCATGTAGCCGGGGCGCTCCTCGTTGCTGACCCGGCTGTCCCGGTAGCTCATGCACCAGCAGCCCCCGCCGCCCGGCTTCTTGACCCCGACCACCTCGAAGAAGTCGTCGAACCGACCGACGGCTGGGCGCACGTCGATACGCTCGCCGGCCTCCGCCGTCCGTTGGGCTCCTGAGTTCCCCATGCCCTGAATCTATGCGGAGCCACTGACACGACCGTCTGCACCGCGAACACCGTCGACCCGGGCACGCCAACTCTGCCACCATGGACCCATGAGCAACTCCACCACGACGATCGCGCTGGTCGAGGACGACCACGCGGGCGAGCTCCTCACGTTGCGGCGCGCCGCGTTCGTGACCGAGGCCCAGCTGTACGACGACCCGCACATCCCGCCCCTGACCCAGACGCTCGCCGAGCTGCGGGACGACCTGGCCCGCGACGACGTGGTGACCATCGGCGCGTGGGAGGGCCACCGGATGATCGGCTCGGTACGCGTCGAGATCGAGGGCGAGAAGGCGACGCTCGGCCGGCTCGCCGTCGCGCCGGACAAGCAGGCCCGCGGCATCGGCACCGAGATGCTCTTCGCCGTGCTCCCGTACCTGCCGGAGCAGACCAAGGAGATCTGGGTCTTCACCGGCAAGGACTCGAAGCAGAACCTCGCGATGTACACGAAGCACGGTTACGAGGAGCAGTACGACAAGGCCGCGGGCGACCTGACGTACACCTACCTGCGGCGCGTGCTCGGTGCCGCGGGCGCGCAGAGCGTGCCCCAGGACAGCTGAGGTCAGTAACCCCAGGCGTGGTAGGACTCGATCTCCAGCCACGCGTCGACCCGCGGGTTCTCGCGGTTCGGGTAGGGGCTGCCCGTGTAGTGGGTCGCGAGCCGGTCGATGCCGGCGAGGCTCTCGTCGGGCGTGATCGTCACGCGGCCCTGGATGCTGATGTGCCGGTACCAGGTGTCGCCGTCGAGCACCGTGAGGGAGACGCGCGGGTCCGCGCGCAGGTGCTCCAGGCGCTTGCGGGTGGCGTCGAGGTTGAGCAGCACCCTGCCGTCCTCGTACAGGTACCAGGTGGCCACGGAGACGGGCGCGCCGTCGGGCCGGACGGTCGCCATGACGGCGGGGTTCGGCTGGGCGAGGATCTTCGCGATGTTCTCGGGGACCGGGGGCGTGGCCACTGTGTGCTCCTTCGACGTCGGACGGTCCGAGCAGCCAATCAGGTATCGAGCCCCAGGCCAAGCGTGTCGAGCGAGCGGAGCAGCAGGTTGCGGCGTCCGTTCTGGTGGTCCGCCCGGTCCAGGGCCAGCCGCGCGGCCCGGATCCCGGCGGCCGCCACCGGCTCGGGCGGGAACGGCACGGGCGTCCGGCGCACCGTCCGGAGCCTCGTGCGTTCGGTGTCGGGCGCGCCGTCCATGACGTCGAGCCGGTCGAGCATCACCTGAGCCGCGAAGTGGCCGGCGCCGACGCCGAGCCCCGCCAGCCCTCCGGTGTGCTGAACGCGACCGCCCGCGGCCTGCGCGAAGTACGCGCCAGGCCGGGTGGCCGTGTCGACGGTGCCCGACCACCTGTGCGTGAGCCGGATGCCCTCGAGCTGCGGAAACGTGGTCAGGAGGTGCTCGGCGAGCCGCCGGAACGTCGCGGGCCGATCCTCGTACGTCCTGCTCATACGCCCGCCGTAGTGGTAGACGGCGTCGTGGCCGCCGAACACTATCCGGTCGTCCGCCGTGAGCCGGTAGCGGTGGGAGCGGTTCGCCAGGTCGGCGAGGCCCTGCCTGCCGCGCCAGCCGATGGCGCCCAGCAGGTCGGCGGACAGCGGCTCCGTGGCGATCGCCGACGCGTAGACGGGCACCGTGTGGTGGCGGTAGCGCCGCAGCAGCGACGGGAACGCACTGGTCCCGAGCAGAACGCGGTCCGCCTGCACGCTCGCCTCGCCCCCGGGTGCGAGCGTGCGCAGCACGATGTCGTGCGCGCCACGACGCGGCGGGACGAGGCCGGTCACCCGGGTCTCCTCGAAGATCTCCACGCCGACCTCGCTCGCGGCCCGCGCCAGCTCCGCGGCCAGCCGTGCGGGGTGCACCAGCGCGGCGTCGTCCGGCCGGACCAGGCCGGCCTCATAGGTAGGGCTCGCCACCTCGGCGCGCATCTTCGCCCGGTCGAGGAACGTGTGCGGGGCTCCGGTGCGGGCGGCACGCGCTGCGGCGTCGAGCAGCCAGTCGATCTGGTGCGGCTCGATCGCGAGGTCCACGATGCCGGTGCGTTCCCACTGGCAGTCCAGGCCCAGGGTGTCCACCGTCGCACCGATGGCCGCGAGGTTCTCGTGGCCGAGCCGGGTCAGGAGGGCGTGCTCGCCGGGTTCGTCACGGCGGTCCGGGGCGTCCGGCGGGCGGCCGCTGTCGCGGCCGTGCGTGAGGTTCGCGCCGCAGAACCCACCGTTGCGGCCCGACGCCGCCCACCCGACCGAGCGGGCCTCGACCAGCACGACGCGCGCCCCGGGGTGACGCTGCTTCGCGCGGAGCGCGGACCACAGGCCGGTGTACCCGCCACCGACCACGGCGATGTCGGCCCGGACCGGCGCCGACAGCGTCGGGTAGCTCGCGCGCTCACCCAGGTCCTCCAGCCAGAACACGGCGTGGTGCGTCCCGCCCAGTGCGTGGTCGACGACGGCGCGAGCCGGGACGTTGCGCTCGAAGACGGTCTGCTGCAGACGTGCCATACGGCGAATCTAGCCAATGTCCGGTGACTACCGGTTTCGCCGGGATGAGCGTCAGATGACGGCGCAGGTCAGGTGCAGCTCAGGTCAGGCGCCGAGGCAGATCGTCTCGTAGCTGCGCTGCGCGTCGAAACCGAGCCGGAGCTCGTCCTTGGTCCCCTCGGGGCACTCGGCGCCCCCGACCATCAGGCCGGTGACCGGAAGCGCGCCGTCGGACGAGCACGCCACCTCGGCGCCCTCGTCGTCCACGCAGTCGCCGGTCATGAGCTGCCCGCCACCCATCCCTGGATCACCCGGGTGGTCGTCGGACAGGTTGCGGGCACAGACCGCCTGGGTCTCCCCGCCGGCGTGGCCGTCCTTCTGGAAGACGACGTCCGTGCCCTCCGGGCAGTGCAGCTGGCCCACCGACACGGCGTCCTGGATGTCGAGGACCGTGACGGTCGCGCCCGGGTCGTCGCACGTCAGCGGACGGTAGCCGGCGGTCTCGCCCTCGGTGTTCTCCGCTGCCGGGTCGGGTCCGGCACACGAGTCGATCGCCCAGGCCGCGGTGGGCTCCTCGGTGGAGTCGGGGCCGAAGAAGTAGAAGCCGACAGCGCCGATGACGGCCGCGGCGACGAGGAACGCGACGACCGACCAGATCCAGTCCCGCCTGCCGCTCTTCCTGCGACGACCGCCGCTGCCACCGTCAGCGGTCCGCACGGGGCCCGTGCCCGGCCAGCCGGGCTCCGGCTCCTGACCCGGGGCGGGGCGCGTAGCGAACTGGCCCGACGGGGGCCGGCTCGCCGCGAACGGGCCGGACGGCGGCTGACCGCCGGTCCACGGGCTGTTCTGGCGGCGCTGGTCCGGCTGGTGTTCCGGAACTCCGGCGTCCGGTGACACGGGGTAGGGCATGGGCCGCACGATAGCCACGTCCGGCTGAATCGCGAAAGGGTCTCAGATACTTTCGTTGCAATACCGGGCTTTTCGCCACGTAGGGTCGAAGGCGGGATCACCGGGCGGTCGTCGAGCACGGGTTCGTACCCGCCGCTGCTACGATCTTCGGGTCGCGACTGGCGTCAGGTGGATCACCACCGGGGAGCGACGAGTCATGCCGACGAGGGGTCGTTCGCCTGGGCCCCGGGTCACCTCGTGAAGGTGTGCGCCCGGGCAGTCGTGTCGCGGCGCGTGTGCTTTCCACCGCCGTCCGACAATCCCCGTCCCGCATGAATCGAGGAGCTATGAGCGCATCGACTCCCGACCCGCTCTCCACCCCGCTCGCTGAGCTCGACCCCGAGATCGCCGCCGTCCTGGACGGAGAGCTGGCCCGCCAGCGCGACACTCTCGAGATGATCGCGTCCGAGAACTTCGTTCCGCGCGCGGTCCTGGAGGCCCAGGGTTCGGTCCTGACGAACAAGTACGCCGAGGGCTACCCGGGCCGCCGTTACTACGGCGGCTGCGAGCAGGTGGACATCGCGGAGAACCTCGCGATCGCCCGCGCCAAGGACCTGTTCGGCGCCGAGCACGCCAACGTCCAGCCCCACTCCGGCGCCCAGGCCAACGCGGCAGTGCTGCACGCCCTGATCAACGCCGGCGACAAGATCCTCGGCCTCGAGCTGGCCCACGGCGGCCACCTCACGCACGGCATGAAGATCAACTTCAGCGGCAAGCTGTACGACGTCGGCGCCTACGGCGTGGACCCGGAGTCCTACCGCATCGAGATGGACGAGGTCCGCAAGAAGGCCCTCGAGCACCGGCCGGACGTCATCATCGCCGGCTGGTCCGCCTACCCGCGGCACCTCGACTTCGCGGCGTTCCGTGAGATCGCCGACGAGGTGGGTGCCAAGCTGTGGGTAGACATGGCGCACTTCGCCGGGCTGGTCGCGGCGGACCTGCACCCGTCGCCCGTCCCGCACGCCGACGTCGTCTCCTCGACGGTGCACAAGACGATCGGCGGGCCGCGCTCCGGCTTCATCCTCTCCAAGGGTGAGTACGCCAAGAAGATCGACTCCGCGGTGTTCCCGGGCCAGCAGGGCGGCCCGCTCATGCACGTGATCGCCGCCAAGGCGGTCTCGTTCAAGGTCGCGGCGACCGAGTCGTTCAAGGACCGCCAGGAGCGCACGCTGCGGGGTGCCTCGATCATCGCCGAGCGCCTCTCCCAGCCCGACGTCGCGGCGGCCGGTGCCTCCGTGCTGACCGGCGGCACCGACGTGCACCTGGTGCTCGTCGACCTGCGCAACTCCCAGCTCGACGGTCAGCAGGCGGAGGACCTCCTGCACGACGCCGGGATCACCGTGAACCGCAACGCCGTCCCGTTCGACCCGCGGCCTCCGCGCGTCACCTCGGGCCTGCGGATCGGCACGCCGGCGCTCGCCACGCGCGGGTTCGGCGACGCCGAGTTCACGGAGGTCGCCGACATCATCGCGACGGCCCTCAAGCAGGGCGCGGCAACGGACGTAACCGCCCTCTCGGCGCGGGTCGCGAAGCTGACCGCCGAGTTCCCGCTCTACCCGGGTCTCTGACAATCCGCTGAGTGCTGGGTATTTGCCCGTCTGAACGGTTTCAGAGGGCAAATACCCAGCACTCACCGAGGGAGGTATGCATGAGCGCTCAGATCCTGGACGGGAAGAGTGTCGCCTCGGCCATCAAGGGCGAGCTGAAGGAGCGGGTCACCGCGCTGCGTGAGCGCGGCGTCGTGCCGGGTCTCGGCACGCTGCTGGTCGGCGACGACCCCGGCTCGCAGTGGTACGTCGCGGGCAAGCACCGCGACTGCGCCGAGGTCGGTATCGCGTCGATCCGGGAGGATCTCCCGGGCGACGCCACGCAGGAGGACATCGAGGCCGCGGTACGTCGGCTGAACGAGGACCCGGCCTGCACCGGGTACATCGTGCAGCTGCCGCTGCCGAAGGGCATCGACACCAACCGCGTGCTCGAGCTCGTCGACCCCGACAAGGACGCCGACGGCCTGCACCCCACCAACCTGGGGCGCCTGGTGCTGCGGGTCAACGAGGAGGTCACCTCCTCGTTGCCGTGCACCCCGCGCGGCATCATCGAGCTCGTCGAGCGGCACGGCATCAAGCTCGCGGGCAAGGAGATAGTGGTGCTGGGCCGCGGTGTCACTGTCGGTCGCCCGATCGGCCTGCTGCTCACGCGGCGCGCCGTGAACGCCACGGTCACCCTGACGCACACCGGCACGCAGGACCTCGCCGCGCTGGTCCGGCGGGCCGACGTCGTCGTGGCCGCCGCGGGCGTCAAGGGCATCGTCTCCGGCGACATGGTGAAGCCGGGCGCCGTGCTGATCGACGTCGGCGTCTCGCGCGAGACCGACCCGGAGACGGGCAAGTCTCGCGTGGTGGGCGACGTGTCGCCCGAGGCCGCGGAGATCGCGGGCTGGGTGTCGCCCAACCCGGGCGGCGTCGGCCCGATGACCCGCGCGATGCTCCTGTCCAACGTGGTGGACTCGGCGGAGCGGACGCTGGCCGGCTGAGCGTCGCGTTCGGCGAGGGCGCCGGGGGTGCCCGAGTGGGTGCCCCCGGCGTCTCCCGTTGCAGGCAACCGGGTGGTCGAGCGTAGGAGTGGTCGCTGTACGAGCCGGTCTTGGGCGACCGAGACTACGTCCGGCGAATGGAGCGACCAGCGCTACGTTCGGCCGTACCGGACACCCGGCCGATGAGTTTCCTCGAGCCGCCGGGTCGGAGTAGGTGACGGGGCCGACGACGGTCCCCACCGACTCAGGAGGACACGATGGTCACCGTTCGAGCGCATCTCTGGTTCGCGAACAACGACGCCGGCGAAGCGGCCGCGTTCTACGCCGAGCACATTCCCGGATCGTCGGTGGACAACGTCGTCAAGGCGCCCAAGGACGCGCCGGGCCCCGAGGAGGGCGCTGACTTCGTCGTGGAGTTCACGGTGGGCGGGCTGCCCGTGACCGGGCTGAACGCCGGTCCGCACGTCACGCTGAACGAGGCGTTCTCGTTCTACCTCTCCGTCGAGGGCCAGGAAGAGGTGGACCACTACTGGGACCTCCTCACGGCCGACGGCGGCGAGCCCGGCGCCTGCGGCTGGTGCAAGGACAAGTTCGGCGTCTCGTGGCAGGTCATCCCCAAGGAGCTCGAGCAGCTGTCGGGCACCTACTCGACGCCGGGCGAGATCGCGACGATGAACGCGATGCTCCAGATGGGCAAGATCGACGTCGCCGCGCTGCAGGCGGCGCACGACGGGGCGTGACGTAGCCGGACCACAGCCGATGTCAGAGGCGCCCGTTACGCTTCCCGGGTGCCTCTGATCGTCGCTACCGCCAATGTCAACGGGATCCGCGCCGCCGTCCGCCGCGGCATGGACTCCTGGATCACCACCCGAACGCCGGACGTGCTGCTGCTGCAGGAGGTGCGCGCCCCCGACAAGGTGGCCCGCGAGCTGCTGGACGGCTGGCACGTCGCGCACACGGAGTGCGAGGTCAAGGGGCGCGCCGGTGTGCTGGTCGCGTCCCGGCTGCCGCTCGGCGAGGTGCGTACGGGCCTGGCCGCCTACGGGCCGGACGGCGAGGTCGAGGCCGGCGGCGACACCGGCCGCTGGATCGAGGCGGACATCGAGCTGCCCGACGGCGGTACGTTCACCGCCGTCTCCGCCTACCTGCACTCCGGGTCGACGAACCCGGGCCAGGAACACACGATGGTGGCCAAGTACGCCTACCTGGAGAAGGTAACGGCCCGCCTGGCGGAGCTGTCGACGGCCCCGGCCCCGGCAGTGGTGGCGGGCGACCTCAACATCGCCCACCAGAACGCGGACATCAAGAACTGGAAGGGCAACCTGAAGAGCGCGGGCTTCCTGCCGGAGGAGCGGGCCTACGTGACCCGCTGGCTCGACGAGCACGGCTGGGCCGACCTCGGACGGGTGCACGCCGGCGACGGCCCCGGTCCGTACACGTGGTGGTCGTGGCGCGGCGCGGCATTCGACAACGACTCCGGCTGGCGCATCGACTACCAGCTCGCGAACCAGGCGCTCGCGGGGGCGTGCCGCAAGATCGAGGTCGACCGTGCGCCCACCTACGCGGAGCGATGGAGCGACCACGCCCCGCTGGTGGCCACCTACGAGCTCTGAGCTGCTCGTCTCTCAAGAGACGAAATATCTCTAGAGCCGAAGCCTGGCCAGCACGGTGCGCAGCCCGGTAGGGTCCGGCCACCGACGGACCGCATCATCGGCGACGCGGGCCGCACGATCGAAGGGACAACGCTGTGGGAATCATCGGCTGGATCCTCATCGGCTTGATCATGGGAGCCATCGCGCGTGCCATCCTGCCCGGCAAGGCCAAGGGCGGCTGGCTCATCACACTGGTCATCGGGGTGCTCGGGGCTCTTCTGGGCGGCTGGCTCGGCGGAGAGCTCTTCGGCGCCCGGACCAACGAGTCCTTCTTCTCCCTGACCACCTGGCTGTGGGCCTTCATCGGATCGCTGCTCGTGCTGGTCATCTGGGGCGCGGTCACGGGCAGGAAGCGCTGAGCCGACCACCCTGCGCCCCTGCTGCTGGTCGAGCGTGCCGAGATCCGGGTCTCGACACGCTCGACCAGCGACGGGGTCTCGACAAGCTCGACCAGCCGCAGGCCGACCAGCGGTGGGGTCAGTAGCGGATCGCGTCGATCACCTTGACGCGCACCGCGTAGATCGCCGGGATCAGGCCAGCCAGCGCTCCGATGCCGATGGCGCAGGCCATACCCACGAGAGCGGCGTCGAACGGGAAGCCCGGCAGGTCGTCGATCGGGCGGCCGAAGATGCGGTCGATGGGGATGTTCTTGATGATCGCCACGGCGATCACCACACCCACGACGCCGGCCACGGTGGTCGCCACCACCGACTCCATGAGGACGCCGAAGAACACCCGTCCGCTCGTGGCGCCGAACGACCGGCGGATGCCGATCTCCCGGATCCGGTAGCGCACGGTGACCAGCGCGATATTGAGCAGCCCGAGGCCACCCAGCAGCAGCGCGAACCCGCCCACGCCGAGCACGAGGTACTGCAGCACCCGGTCGATCGCGAAGACCTCGGCCGGCGGCTTCTGCACGTCGAAGGGCACGCCCGCCGCCGCCAGGTCTCGGGGCAGCACCTCGGCGAACTGGTCGGCCAGCTCCGGCGGAACCCAGAACCGGTAGGTGTCGGCCATGACGCGGTCCGGGAACCAGCGGATCGCCTGGTCGAACAGCATCACGGCCCGCGGCCCCTCGTCGTTCCACAGCACGGGCACCTCGCCGATCACGGTGGCGGCGACCGGCGTCTCACCCTCGATCACCACTGACGGGAGCGCGCTGGCGGGGGCGCCGTCGGCGAACGCGTCAAGGAAGGCCTGGTTGACGACGAGGACGGGGGCCAGCCGCTCGCTGTCGGAGTCGGTGAACCACCGCCCGTCCTCCATGTCCTGGCGGGTGATGGTCCCGCTGTCGACATCGACGGCGGACCACTCGACGTAGCTGCCGGTCTCCGCCCCGCGGACCTGCAGGTCCGCGGTGGCGTGCACGGAATAGTAGGAGATCTGGTGCCGGTCGGCGACGCCGTCGACCACCGCGTCCACCTCGGCTGCTGACATCGTGCCGCCGCCCATGGACCACGCCTCCAGGGTGGTGTCGCGGCCGCTCATGCGCTCGGTCTGCTCCTGCATGGCCTGGCCGACCATCGTCACCGCCGCCGTGATGCCGGTGATCGCGGTGACGGCGCAGGCGACGCCGATCAGCGCGAGCAGCACCCGCACCCGATGGATCCGTAGCTCGTCCCAGGCCTCGATGATCGCCCCGACGATGCCGGTCATGCGGTCAGTCCGGCGGTCTGGGCGGCGGTCGCGGGCCTGGCAGCCCGGTTGCCGGCGGAGGGAGCCTCGGCGATGGTGGCGTTCTCGGCCACCGCCACGGGGGCGTCGAGGTGGATGGGGACCAGGACGCCGTCGGCCAGCCGGAACTGGCGGTCCGCGCGCGCCGCGATCGCCAGGTCGTGCGTGATGGTGACGAGGGCGGACCCGGTCTCGTTCGCGGCATCGTCCAGGAGGGTCATGATCGCCTGGCCGGTCTCGACGTCGAGGGCGCCGGTGGGCTCGTCGGCGAGGATGACGCGCGGCCCGCGGACGAGCGCCCTGGCGATGGCCACCCGCTGCTGCTCGCCGCCGGAGAGCTTCTCGGGCCGGGTGTCGAGCCGTCCGCCCAGGCCGACCCGCTCCAGCGACTGCGCGGCGAGCTTGTTCCGGTTCCAGAACTGCTTGCCGCGCGCGTACAGCAGGGGCGCCGCGACGTTCTCCAGGGCTGTGCGGCCCTGGAGCAGGTTGAACTGCTGGAACACGAAGCCGAAGTCGTCGCCGCGGCGCCGGGCGAGGGCCCGGCTGCGCAGGCGGCCGACGGGCTCGCCCTCCAGCAGGTACTCGCCGGACGTGGGGGAGTCGAGCAGGCCGAGGATGTTCAGCAGAGTGGACTTGCCGGTGCCGGAGCGGCCGACGATGGCCACGTGCTCACCGGGGCCGACCGTCAGGTCGACGCCGCGCAGGATCTCGAGCGTGCTGCCGTTCGGCAGCTCGACGTGCCGGGTAACGCTCTGCAGGTCGACGAGGGGGACGACGGTCATCCGAAGCACTCCTCCTCGAACGCCTGCATGGCCTCCATGTCGCCTTCCATGGACGCCTGGTCGTACGCGGACGTGTCGCCGCAGTCGACACCGCCCTCCGTACCGTCGTCGATCGGCGTGAACTCGAGGATCTGCTCGCCGGCCTTCAGGCCCTTGGTGATCTCGACCTGCAGGCCGTCGGTGAGGCCCAGCGCCACCTTGCGTTCCTCGGGCTCGGCGCCCTCCTTGGCGACCGTCCACACCTTGCCGCTCTGCGAGGTGCCGAGCACCGCGCTGATCGGCACCACCACCACGTCCTTCGCGTTGCCGTTGGTGATCTCGATCTCGCCGCCGAGACCGGAGAACGCCTTGATCTTGGCCGGGATGGCACAGCGGACGGAGCCGGTCGCTGACTCGGCGCCCTCCTCCATGACCAGCTCCTCGCCGCCCGTGGCACCGCCGCCGGCGGCCTCACCGATCGTGAGCCCGGTGCAGGTGAACGGCGCGGGACCGCCCTTGAGCGTCACCTCGGCCGTGCCGGTGGCCCCGACGAGCCGGTACTGCTGGTCGGCGGTGAGCGTGCCGGAGACGGAGAGGGTGCCGGGGGAGACGGCGCCGATGGTCTCGCCGACCGTGACCGCCTGGTCCTTGAGCACGCTGATGTCGACGGTGCCGGTGACGGGAGCGAGGATCGAGGTCCACGTGACCTTCGGCTCCTGCTCGGTGATGGTCTCCTCGCCGGTCTCCTCGTCGACCTCGACGACGGGCTCGACGACCTCCTCGCTCTTGATCCACAGGACGCGCGTGTCCTTGTCCACCTTCTTGTCGTCGACCTCGATCTCGGCGATGACACCGTCGGCGGTGGCCTTGATCTCGACCGGCGGGTCGGTGACCACGGAGCCCGGGACCGTCACCGCGTTGGTGACGGAGCCCTTCTCGACGGCGATCACCGAATCGGTGATCTCACCGGTGGGCTGGAGCGCGTCCGGCGGGTCGAGCTCCGCGCCCTTGAGGGCCAGCACGACGAGCGCTGCGGCGATCACCGCCCAGATGATGATCCGGACGGTGGGGAAGACGTACTGGCGGACGGCACCCATGGGGGCTCCTCGCGGCGGCGCTTGACGGAGATCGAACTCTGCGGACTGATAGCCCGGGGACATTAACGCAGGTTGCCGGCGAGAAGCGATGAAAGTAGCGGGCGACGGGGCCTTGCGGTCGAGCTTGCCGGGACGGGGTCTCGGCAAGCTCGACCAGCGGAGCGGGGTCGGCCGGCGGAGTGGGCCCGACCGATGGAGGCGGCGGTCAGGCCGCCGGCGCGGAGGGCGGCGCCAGCAGGAACGCCGGGGCCGTGAGGCCGGCGTCGGCGAAGGCGTCCGCCACCGCCTGGGCGACCGTGTCGACGTCGGCCCGGTTGACCAGCGCGATAGCGCTGCCGCCGAAACCACCGCCGGTCATCCGCGCGCCGAGCGCGCCCGTCGCCATCGCCGTGTCGACGACGAGGTCGAGCTCGCGGCAGGAAACCTCGTAGTCGTCCCGCAGGGAGACGTGCGAGGCCAGCATGAACGGGCCGACGTCGGCCGCGCGGCCCTCCCGCACCAGGTTCGCGAACCGCGCGGTGCGGTCGATCTCCGACACGACGTGCCGCACCCGGCGACGCAGGACGCCCTCGGCGTCGTGCGGCTCCAGCTCGGCCAGCGCCCGGTCGATACCCATGCCGCCGAGGGCCGGCGCGATCTCGCGGAGGGAGTCCAGCCCGAGCAGCTTCGCGGCCTGCTCGCACGCCGCGCGGCGGGCGCCGTACTCGCCGTCCACGTGCGAGTGCTCGGCCTTGGTGTCGACCACGAGGAGCGTGAGCCCCGCCGTGTCCAGGTCGAACGGCACCGGCACGCCCGACTCCAGGGCGCTGAGCCCCGGGCGGAAGTCGAGCAGCAGCGCGTACCCCTCGCGGCAGCGCAGCGATGCCGACTGGTCGAGGCCACCCGTGGGTGCGCCCGCGATCTCGTTCTCCGCGCGGCGGGTCGCGTCGACCAGCTCGGTGCGCCCGGCGTCGGACGCGGCGAGGCCGAGGCCTGCCACCGCGTCGAGGGCCACCGCGACGGCGGCCTCCAGCGCCGCCGACGAGCTCAGCCCGGCTCCGAACGGCACGCACGAGTCGACCGCGGCGTCGAAGCCGCCGACCTTGTGGCCGGCCTCGGCAAGGGCCCAGGCGACGCCGGCGACGTAGGCGCCCCAGCCGCTGGCACCGGGAGCGATGTCGGAGAGGTTCGCCTCCCATACGCCCTCTGCCTGCGCCGATACCAGGCGGACCCGGTCGTCCTCACGCGGTCGCAGCGCGATGAACGTGCGGTGCGGCAGCGCCGTGGGCAGGCAGAGCCCGGCGTTGTAGTCGGTGTGCTCACCGATGAGGTTGACCCGGCCCGGGGCGGACCAGACGCCCTCGGGGGAGCCGTCGAACGAACTGGTGAAGAGCTCGTCGACCCGGCGCGCGCCTTCCTCGACGGGCCAGGCCTCGAGCCACTGCGGTTCAGTCATGGGAACTATTGTCGCTCGCCGTCAGCGGGTGGTGGTACGCAGCACACGGACCGCGCCCGCGGGGACGTCAGCGGAGCCCGCGAAGGCGTCGCCGGTGAGCAGATCGGTCGCAGGCCCGCCGAGCGGCAGCTTCACCTCGCCGTCGGTGTGGTTGATCGCCACGGTGTAGGTGGCGTCCTCGCCGGTCCGGTGCACCACCTCCAGTCCCTCCACGGTGCCCGACGGCGCCAGGCCGGCGCTCGCGTACACGTCGGTCATGACCGTGGCCAGGGCCTCGACGTCCAGGTTCGTCGACACGTACCAGCCGGTCCCCGCACCGTGCCGGTGGCGGGTGATCGCCGCGCCGCCCGGCGTGGGGCCGTCGACGTAGGAGCCGACCGGCTCGGCGCCGTGGAGCACGAGGTCGTCGGCCCAGACCGTGCCGGTGAGCTCGGTGGTGTCGGTGGTCGCGGCGCCGGCTCCCGCCGCCCCCGCCCGGTAGGTGACGGTGAGCGGTTCGCCGTCGCGCAGCGGGAGGAACTCCTCGACCTGCACGCCGAGCGCATCGCGCAGCGGAGCCATGAAGCCGCCCGGGTGCACGGCGTCGTGCTCGTCGACGATGCCGCTGAAGTAGCTGACCAGCAGCGTGCCGCCGGCCGCGACGTACGCCGTGAGGTTCGCCGCGGCCTCGGCCGTGAGCAGGTACGACGCCGGGGCGACGACCAGCTTGTACCCCGACAGGTCCTGGCTCGGCCGGGCCAGGTCGACGGTGTGGCCGTCCCGCCACAGCCGGTCGTAGTAGGCGTCCACGCGCTCGCGGTGGCGCGCCCCCTCGCTCGGCCGGAACTCCAGGTCCTGTGCCCAGAAGGACTCGTAGTCCCACAGCAGGGCCACGTCCGCCGTGACCCGGGAGCCGCGCAGCTCGGTCAGCCGGCCGAGGTTGGCGCCCAGCTCGGTGACCTCGCGCCACACCCGCGACCCCGTGCCGGCGTGCGGCAGCATCGCCGAGTGGAACTTCTCCGCGCCCGAGCGGGATGCACGCCACTGGAAGAACATGATCGCGTCCGCGCCGCGCCCCAGGTGCGCGAACGAGTTGCGGGCCAGCTCCCCGGGCCGCTTGGCGACGTTGCGCGGCTGCCAGTTCACCGCCGACGTCGAGTGCTCCAGCAGGAGCCACGGCTTGCCGCCCGCGACGGACCGGGTCAGGTCCGCGGCCAGCGCGAGCCCCACGTACCCGCGCGGGTCGGCGGCCCGCAGGTAGTGGTCGTTCGAGACGAGGTCGACCTCCTTGCCCCAGGCGAACAGGTCGGTGGACGGACAGCTCGCCGCCATGAAGTTCGTGGTGACGGGCGCGGAGGAGTACGCGCGGACGGCGTCCCGCTCCGCGATGAAGCAGGCGCGCAGGGCGGCGTCGGAGAACCGCGCGAAGTCGAGCTGCTGGGCCGGGTTCACGGCCTCGGGTGCCGCGGCCGGGACCTGGACGTGCTCCCAGTCCGCGTAGTGCTGACCCCAGAAGGCGGTTCCCCAGGCCGCGTTGAGCGCGTCGAGCGACCCGTACCGCTCGCGCAGCCACTCGCGGAACGCGCGCTGGGCGTGCACCGAGTAGTCGAGGGCGACCGGCGCGCCGTACTCGTTGTGCACATGCCACCCGACGACGGCGGGGTGGGTGCCGTACCGCTCGGCGAGCGCGACGGTGATGCGCAGGGCCGCCTCGCGGTACGCGGGGGCGGTCGGCGCCATCAGGCCGCGCCCGCCCGGGCCCATCGGCGTGCCGTTCCGGTCGACCACGCGGGCATCCGGGTGTGCGGCGTACAGCCAGGCGGGCGGGGCCGCCGTCGGCGTGGCGAGCAGCACCCGCACACCGCCGTCGTGCAGCAGGCCGATGATGCGGTCGAGCCAGGCGAAGTCGAACTCGCCCTCGCGCGGCTCCAGCAGGGCCCAGCTGAAGATGCCGAGGCTGACGAGGTTCACACCCGCCTCGTTCATCAGCCGGACGTCCTCCGCCCAGACCTCCTCGGGCCACTGCTCCGGGTTGTAGTCGCCGCCGTAGCCGATGTGCTCGACGTCGGTCAGCCACCCGTCGTACTGCGGTCCGGGGACGAAGGTCGGGGTCTCAGGCATGAGGGTCCTTTCTGGGGTGTGTCAGCGGAAGCTGTCAGGGCAGGACGTGAATCGTCGCCGTGACCGGCCCGTGGTCGGTGGTGCCGTCGACGGTGACCGTGCCCGGCTCGGCGGTCGCGTCGTCGGGCACGTCCTGCCAGGTGACGCGGACGCCGTCGACGTCCCCGTCGGCAGGGGTCAGGACGTCGACCCGGCGGGGCAGCCGGACGTCGTCGCCCACCGCGGTGACGACGTGCACGGTGTCCTCCAGGACATGTGTGACGTCGCTGTCGTGGAAGACGTCGAGCGACGCGTTGGCCTCGGGGAACCAGCCCTGGCCGGTCTCGACCCAGGTGAACATGGGCTGCCAGTTCGCCGGCTCCCAGACGAGCACGCCCTGCACCCGGTTGCCGGGCACGTCGTTGGCGACCTGGAAGACGCGCTGGATGGCGTCGGCCTGGCCCTGGACGGTCACGGGGAACGGGGAGTTGGGCAGCGGCGCCGGGTCGCCGGGCGGCCAGCTCTCGGCCGGGTAGGCGGTCTCGGCGACGTCGAGCGCGTACTGCGGGAAGGCGTCGGCGATGGTGTGCAGGTTGTGCTCCAGCGCCTCGGGGCTGCCGTGCCACTCGGGGTAGTAGGACAGTGCGAGCACGTCGGGGGCGGCGTCGGCGGCCTCCAGGCGGGTGAGCAGCTGCGTCCAGAACTCCATGGTCTTGTCGAGGCGGCCCGCGTCGACTATCGCGTGGATCTCGACCTCCGACTCCGGGGACGCCTCGCGCACCGCGCGGATGCCCGACGCCATGAGCGTCCCGAACCGGTCCCACTGCTCGGTGTAGAGCTGCTGCTCGGCGGGGTCCTCGCTGCGCCAGTAGTCCCAGAGCAGGCCGCCGCCCGGCTGCGACTGGTAGACGTCCGCCTCCTCGACGAAGTAGGCGGGCGCGGTGGTCCCGATGATCTCGGCCTCGCTGCCGTACATGAAGCCGTTGATCACCTCGTTGCCCACCGCGACCTTGGCGGGGGTGGTGCCCTGCTCCACGAGCTGGGTCAGGTAGTCCGCGGTGAAGTCGTGGACCTCCTGGGTCAGCTCGTCGAAGGGCAGCTCGGCCCAGGCGCGCGGCTTGGGCTGCTTGCTCGGGTCGGCCCAGCTGTCCGCGTAGTGGAAGTCGATGCCGAGGCTCATGTCGTGGTCGGTGATCTCCTCGGCCACCGTGAGCGAGCGTTCCGGGCCCTGGTAGGCAGGGTCGGTCTCGACGCCGGTGGTCTCGTCGCGGGGGTCGTTCCAGATGCGCAGGCGCAGGTGCTCCATCCCGCGGTCCTTGACGACGTCGAGCAGGTGCGGGCCCGGGTCCGGCTCACCGGCGAGGGCCGCCTCCGCGTCGAGGTAGTACGGCTGGTCGCGCTCCTGGTCGGCGTAGGAGAGGTCGGCGCCGAGCCTCAGGTCGTCGCGCAGGTAGTTGTAGGCATGCAGCTCGGCGACGCCGTTCGTGCCCGGCCGCGGGGCGGTGAACCGGACGCGCAGGTACCGGGTGCCGTCCCTGTCGACCAGTGCGGTGGTGCCGGCCGCGCCGCTGCGGCCGTCCCGGTGGTCGGCTAGGGTCGTCCAGCGCTTGCCGTCGGCCGAGGCCTCGACGACGTAGCGGGCGGGCGCCGCGTCCGCGAGCACCACCTCTACCTTGTGCAGCCCGTCGTACGCGCCGCCGAGATCGACGGTGAGGGCCTGGTCCCGCTTGCCGTGGCGGCTGCCGGACGTCGACGCGGCCGGGCGCCAGGCTGTGCCGTCGTCGCCGTCGAGCGCGTTGCCGGCGTCGGCATCGTTGCTGGTGGCGCGGGCTGTGACCCAGCCCTTGCCGGCGAGGTCGGTCTCGACGGGCTCGATCACCGCCTCGCCGTAGCCTGCTGCCGACGGTCCGATCGCGAGGCCCGCCGTCGTCAGCGCGACGACGAGTGCGGCGCCGCCCGCGAGGGCGCGCCTGCGGTGTGTGCTGTGCGTCATGAGGACTTCCTTGTCCTGGGTCGGGGGCGTTCGTCCGGGGTGTCGGGACAACGTTAGATCCTCGGCGCGTGCGGGGGAATACGCTTCCCTGCGCCGGAGGGATTCGTTGGGGCCGTTGGCTTGCATCGATTTACTCGTGGCCACTGTAGAGGGCGCCCGGAGGCCTACCGAAATTGGCTACGCCCGCCGGAGATTCGCCACCAGCAGATCCGCGTGGTCTCCGTCGCCGCGATGCGGTTCGGTGGACACATGCGAATCCTGGTTCTCGGTGGAACGGTCTTCCTCTCCCGCGCGGTCGCGGAAGCGGCGGTGGCACGGGGGCACGACGTCACGTGCGCGGCCCGCGGCGTGAGCGGCACGGTGCCCGACGGCGCCACCCTCGTCCCCTGGGACCGCGCCGACGCGGTGCCCGCCGATCTCACGGCCTCGCCGTTCGACGCCGTCGTCGACGTCTCGCGCATCCCGTCGCACGTACGCCGCGCGGTCGCGGCGTTCCCGGACGCCCACTGGACGTTCGTCTCGACCATCAACGTCTACGCGGACACGGCGACACCGGGTGGCACGCCGGCGACGCTGCCTCTGCTCGACCCCATCGAGACCGACGAGGACCCGGGTGACGGTCCGGACGTCTACGGCGCCATGAAGGTGGCGTGCGAGAACACGGTCCGCTCCGGCGCCGCGGCCGCGCTCGTGATCCGGCCGGGCCTGATCGTGGGCCCTGGCGACCCGAGCGGCCGGTTCACGTACTGGCCCGCCCGGTTCGCCGAGGCGGCGCGTGACGGCCTGCCGGTGCTGGTCCCCGAGCCGGTGGACGCCCCCGTCCAGCTCGTCGACGTCCGTGACCTCGCGGAGTGGATAGTGACGGCGGCGGAGGCGGGCACCACCGGAGACTTCGACGCCGTCTGCCCGCCGGTGCCCCGGTCGGAGCTCCTTACCCAGGTGGCCGACGGCGCCGGGGCGGACCCGGAGCTCGTCCCCGTCAGCCCCGAGTTGCTCGCCGAGCACGAGGTCGTCCCGTGGTCGGGCCCCCGTTCGATCCCGTTCTGGGCTGCCGACCTGGTCGACTCCGGCTTCATGGCGCACGACGTCACGTCGTCGCTGGAGGCGGGTCTGATGATCCGACCGTTCACGGAGACCACGCGCGACACGCTTGCCTGGCTCAGCGCCACCCCCGACGCGAAGGTCACGGGCCTGACCCGGGAGGAGGAACAGGAGGTGCTGACGGCCGTCCGCGGCTGAGCACCGCAGCCACGACGCACCAGGCGCTGCAGCAGTACCGGGAGCACAATCAACGCACCGCGGAGGTGTCAGACGTACAGGTCACCCGGGTGACCTGTACGTCTGACACGAACGTCAGGCTTTCGCCTCCTCCTTGAGGAAGTCCGCGCAGCGTTCGCCGATCATCATCACCGTGATGTTCGGGTTGACCGTGGTGATCTCCGGCATGACCGACGCGTCCGCGACGCGCAGCCCCGTGACGCCCTTGACCCGCAGCCGCGGGTCCAGCGGGGAGGAGTCGTCGTCCGCCGCACCCATCCGCACCGACCCGGTCGGGTGGTAGACCGTGTTGTGGGTACGGGAGATGTAGTCCGCTATCTCCTCGTCGGTCCGCACGTCCGGCCCTGGGTACAGCTCCGCGCCGGCCCACTGCGCCATCGCGGGCTGCGCGACGATCTTCCGCGCGAGCTTGATGCCCTCGACCATCACCTTCATGTCGTACGGGTCGGTGAAGTACTTGGGGTCCACCATCGGCTTGTCCCGGAAGTCGCGGGAGCGCAGCCGGACCGTGCCGCGGGAGCGCGCGTGCGTCACGTTCGGGGTGAGGCAGAACCCGTTCTCCGTGGTCGGGTAGCCCTGCCGCGCCGTATGCATGTCGAAGGGCACGGAGCCGTAGTGCATCATCAGGTCCGGCCGGTCCAGGTCCGGCTCGGTGGCCGCGAAGATGCCGATCTCCCACCACTGCGTCGAGGACGTGGTCATCGGCTGCTTCGCCTCCCACTGGATCACCCCTTCGGGGTGGTCCTGCATGTGCGAGCCGACGCCGGGGGCATCCACCAGCACGTCGATCCCCACCTCCGCGAGATGCTCCGCCGGGCCGATGCCCGACAGCATGAGCAGCTTGGGCGAGTCGATGGCGCCCGCCGACAGGACCACCTCGTGCCGCGCGGTGAACGTGCGGTGGTGGATCAGGTCCGGGTCGAGCACCTCGACGCCCGTGCACCGGGTGCCGTCGAAGAGCAGCCGCCTGGCACGGTGCTCGGTGAGGATCGTCAGGTTCGGCCGGTCGAGGATCGGGTGCAGGTAGCTCACCGACGACGACGAGCGGACGCCGTCCTCCCGGGCGTTGATCTGGAAGAAGCTGGCGCCGGTGACGACCGTCGTGCCGTCGTTGAACTGCACGCGGGGGATGCCCGCCTGCTCGCACGCGTCCAGGACCGCCACGCCGCACGGGTCCGTGGACGGGACCTGGCGGATCCGCACCGGGCCGTCGTGCCCGTGGTGCACGCCGGGCTGGTCGTTGTTCTCGAGCTTCGTGTAATAGGGGCGGGACTCCTGCGCCCGCCAGCCGGTGGCGCCCATCGCCTCCCACTGGTCCAGGTCCTCGGCGGGAGCCCAGAACGCGATGCACGAGTTGTGCGAGGAGCAGCCGCCGAGCACCTTGGCACGCGCCTGCCGCATGAACGAGTTGCCGTTGGTCTGCGGCTCGATCGGGTAGTCCCAGTCGTAGCCCGACTCCAGCAGCCCCATCCAGCGGTCGAGCTGGAGGATCGCGTCGTCGCCGACGTCGGACGGCCCCGCCTCCAGCAGGGCGACAGAGACCGCCGGGTCCTCGCTGAGCCGGGCCGCGACCGCGGCGCCGGCGGAACCCCCGCCGATCACCACGTAGTCGAAGGTGCTCTCGCCGGTCTGCGCGGCGGCCTGCATCTCGGGGTGCTTCGCGGGCTGCTCAGTCATCGGTGCCTCCGAACCATCCGGTCACTGCCGGGCGCAGGTTCTGGTAGATGTGCTTGGACTCCTGGTACTCGGCGAGGCCCGCGAGGCCGAGCTCCCGGCCGAACCCGGACTGCCCATAGCCGCCCCACTCCGCCTGCGGCAGGTAGGGGTGGTAGTCGTTGATCCAGATCGTGCCGTGCCGCAGCCGGTTCGCGACCCGCTGGGCCTTGCCGGCGTCCTGCGACCAGACGGCGCCGGCCAGGCCGTAGATCGTGTCGTTGGCGATCTCGACGGCCTCGTCCTCGGTCCTGAACGTCTCGACGGTCACCACGGGACCGAACGCCTCGTCGACGACGGCGGAGCTGCCGCGCCGGACGCCGTCGAGCACCGTGGGCAGGTAGTAGAAGCCCGCCTCCAGCTCGCCCGTGCCCCACTCGCCGCCGCAGCGGACGACGGCGCCCTCCTCGACGGCCTTCGCCACGTACGCGGTGACCTTGTCCCGGTGCGCGGCGGAGATCAGCGGCCCGGTCTCCGCGGCGTCGTCGAACGGCCCGCCCAGCCGGATCTGCCGGGCCCGGCGCACCAGCTCGTCGACGAAGCGGTCGTGGATCGACTCCTCCACGACCAGCCGCGCCCCGGCCGAGCACACCTGCCCGGAGTGCACGAACGCCCCGTTGAGCGCGTTGTCCACCGCGGCGTCGAAGTCGGCGTCCGCGAAGATCACGTTCGGGTTCTTGCCGCCCAGCTCCAGGGCCACCTTCTTGACGGTGGCGGCGGCGCTCGCGGCGATGATCCGGCCGGTGAGGAGGCCGCCGGTGAACGACACCAGGTCGACGTCGGGGTGAGCCGAGAGCGGTGCGCCCGCCTCGGGACCCGCGCCCAGCACCAGGTTCGCGACGCCCGCCGGCACGCCCGCATCGGTCAGCACGTCCATCAGCAGGACGGCGGTGTGCGGGGTGAGCTCGCTCGGCTTGAGCACGAACGTGTTGCCCGCCGCGAGGCAGGGCGCCACCTTCCACACGGCCTGCAGCAGCGGGTAGTTCCACGGCGAGATGAGGCCGCACACCCCCACCGGCTCGTGCACCACGCGGCTCAGCACGTCGGGACTGCCGGCGTCGACCACGCGCCCGGCGTCCACGCCCGCCAGCTTCGCGTACCAGCGGAAGCAGGCGATGCAGTCGTCGATGTCGATGCGGCTCTCGACCAGGCGCTTGCCCGTGTCGCGGGACTCGGCGAGGGCGAAGTCCTCCGCCCGCTCGGCTAGGAGGTCGGCCACGCGGTGCAGCAGCTCGCCGCGCTCGGGCGCGGTCGTGGCCCGCCACGGGCCGGCGTCGAACGCCCGGCGGGCCGCCGCGATCGCCCGCTCGGTGTCGGCGGCGGTCGCCTCAGAAACCTCCGCGACGAGCGAGCCGTCCGCCGGACAGCGGATCTCGCGGGTGGCGCCTGCGGCCGCTGCCGCCCAGGTGCCGTCGATGTACAGGGTGGTCGGTGTGCTCATGGTGGTGCTCCCGGTCGAGACGTACACGTGCGGGTGTGCGGTAGTCAGCTTTCGATCGGTTCCGTGTCGTGCGTCGGCGAGCTGCTCGCGTGCAGGAACAGCAGGTGCCGCTCGTACTGGTCCAGGACGTCGGCGATGAGCTGTTCCTTGGCGTAGTCGGTGACGTCGTAGCCCTGCGTGCCCTCCGCGAGGAGCACCTCGACACGGAAGTACGTGTCGCCCTGGTCTGACGTGTTCATGCGGAACGTCGGCGTGGGGTGGGCCTGCGGCCACAGCGTGTAGGTGAACGGGGCCTCGTCGCCGTGCTCGACCGTGAGCGTGATGGCCGGCAGCCCGGTCTCGCCCACCGACGCCTCCGTGCAGGAGGTCGCGATGCCCTGCTCCTCGAGCGCGGCGGAGACCTCGGTGAGGGCCGGGCGCACCGTCCGGTCGATGAACCGCAGCACGTGGCGGCGGTCGGGGAAGCTGACCAGCCGCTTGAGCCGCTGCCGCCAGCCCGGGACGCCGCTGGCTCCCGGGTGCCCGATGCGGCCCGACAGGCTGGACGGCAGCGCGGTGCGGAGGGTGTCGAACTTCTGCCCCTCGGTGCGCAGCACCTTGTAGAGGGAGAACATCACGCCGAACATCACGAGCGAGAACGGCAGGCCCATGATGATCGTGCCGGACTGCAGTGTGGTGATGCCGCCCGCGATCAGCATGCCTGCCGTGAGGAGGCCCGTGGCCGACGCCCAGAAGATGCGCAGCCAGATCGGCCCGTCGTCCGACGCCTCGTGCATCTTGATGGTCAGGTGCGAGAGGACGAGCGCGCCCGAGTCGGCGGACGTCACGTAGAACAGCAGCCCGATGAAGATGGCCAGCCCGATCGTCGCGGGCGCCGCGGGGAACTGCTGGAGCAGGGCGTAGATGCCCGACGCCGGGTCGTTCATCGCCGCGTCGCCGAACGCCGCCCCCTCGGCGCCGCCGTTGCGGATGTGGTCGAGCGCGCTGTTGCCGAAGACGGACACCCACAGCAGCACGAACACGAACGGGATGGTGAGCGTGCCGACCACGAACTGGCGGATGGTCCGGCCGCGCGAGATCCGCGCGAGGAACAGCCCCACGAACGGCGCCCAGGCCACCCACCAGGCCCAGAAGAACAGCGTCCACGCGTTCATCCACTCGGTGGGCGCGTCGAAGGCGTAGGTGTTCAGCGTCATGCCGGGCAGGCGGGAGACGTAGTCGCCGACGTTCATCACCAGCGCGTTGAACAGGAACGTCGTCTTGCCGGTGACGACGAGGAACAGCACCAGCAGCAGGGCGAGCACCACGTTGAGCTCGGACAGGCGCCGCACACCGCGCTGCACGCCGGAGATCACGGACAGCGTCGCCATCACGACGGCGAGCGCGAGCAGCGCCACCTGTGCGCCGACGCCGATCGGCACGCCCACCAGGTCGGAGAGCCCGCGGTTGAGCATCTCGACGCCGATGCCGAGGGTGGTGGCCAGACCGAAGACGGTGCCGAGGACGGCGGCGACGTCGACGGCGTCGCCGAGCCTGCCCCAGACGCGGTCGCCGAACAGCGGGTGCAGCACGGACCGGATACTCAGCGGCATGTTGCGCCGGTACGCGAAGTAGGCGATCGCCATGCCCATGAGGGCGTACATGCCCCAGCCGATCACGCCGTAGTGGAACAGCGTCCAGACGATGGCCATCCGGGCGGCCTCGACCGTGCCGCCCTCGCCGACGGGCGGGGCCAGGTACTGGGTTGCGGGCTCGGCGACCGAGTAGAACATCAGGTCCGTGCCGATGCCCGCTGCGAACAGCATCGCGGACCAGGTGAACAGGCCGAACTGCGGCTTGGACTGCTCCGGGCCGAGCTTGATGCGGCCCGCGCGGGAGAGGGCGACGCCGATCACGAACACCAGGAACGCGGCGGCCGCGACGAAGTAGTAGGCGCCGAACCAGTCGGAGATCCTGGCGACGACGACGCCGATGTACTGCTCGGTCTGCGCGGGCCAGATGATCGCGGTGAGGCCGACCACGAGGATCAGCGCCGCGGAGCCGAAGAACACCGGCGGATTGATGCTGCTGTGCCGTGGTGCTTCGACTGGGCTATCGGCTGCTGCGGTCGGACTCTCGGTCTTGGCCGGGCTGCTCATGTTTTCCTTCGTCGACGACGTTGGGCGCTGCCCACCGTACATCGAGATGAAATTTCACCCGTTATCTGGATGGTCGAGGCCCCACCGGCCGGGTATACGGACCCAGCGCTACGCCCGACGTCGGGGCGCCGCTCGGCAGCTCAGACCGGCGCGAGCCCCAGGTTGCGGCCCGCGAGGCCGCGGCGGCGCTTCGCGAGCCCGCGGGCGACGTCGGCCAGCACCCGGGCGCCCGGTGAGTCCGGCGCGGTCAGGACCACCGGGGTGCCGTCGTCACCACCCTCGCGGACGGCGACGTCGAGCGGGATCTGGCCCAGCAGCGGCACGTCCTTGCCCACGAGCTCGGTGAGCCGGGCCGAGACCTTCGCGCCTCCGCCGGAGCCGAAGATCTCCATGCGGGTGCCGTCGGGCTGCTCCAGCCACGACATGTTCTCGACCACGCCGACGACGCCCTGCTGTGTCTGGGTCGCCACCGATCCCGCGCGCTCGGCGACCTCGGCGGCCGCCGCCTGCGGCGTCGTGACCACCAGGATCTCGGACGACGGCAGCAGCTGCGCCACCGAGATGGCGATATCGCCGGTACCCGGCGGGAGGTCGAGGAGCAGCACGTCCAGGTCGCCCCAGAACACGTCGGCCAGGAACTGCTCCAGGGCGCGGTGCAGCATCGGCCCGCGCCAGACGACCGGCTGTCCCGGCGGCACGAACATGCCGATCGAGACCACCTTGACGCCGTGCGCGATGGGCGGCAGCAGCATGTTGTCGACCCGGGTGGGCTGACGGTCGACGCCCAGCATGCGGGGGATCGAGAAGCCGTAGATGTCGGCGTCGATCACGCCTACCGAGAGGCCGTCCGCCGCCATGGCCACCGCGAGGTTCGCCGTGACCGACGACTTGCCCACGCCACCCTTGCCCGACGCCACGGCGAAGACCTTGGTCATCGAGCCCGGCTGTGAGAACGGGATGACGGGGTCGCCCGCGCCGCCGCGCAGCATCGAGCGCAGCGAGGAGCGCTGCTCCGGCGTCATCACGCCCAGCTCGACGTCGACACCGGCCACCCCGTCGACGGCTGACGCTGCGGCCGTCACGTCCTTGATGAGCGTCGATTTCATGGGACAGCCGGCAACCGTCAGGTCGACGCCGACGGTCACGTGGGCGCCCGGTTCGGAGGTGGTCCCGGTGGTCGAGCCGGTCGAGACCACTACCGACCGGACCATGCCCAGATCGGTGATGGGGCGCCGGATCTCGGGGTCGAGCACACCGGTCAGCGCGTCGCGGACGCGCGCCTCGAGTGCGGGGGAGTCGACTGGGGTCATGAATCGATCCTATGGGCCGGGTCCAGGGGGGTGGAATCAGCAGGCTCTTTCATGTCTTTGCAATGAATGACAGTTGAAAACGGTACGCTGCGTCACCACCAAGGGTGAGGAGGCCCCCATGACCGAGTCACGCGTCCCCGCGCGGGTCTTGCGTGTCGCCTCCGAGGACCAGGCCCGCGAGCTCGCCGCCGCACTGCAGCGGCCCGGCCGCAACCAGCCTGTGGTGGTCATCTCGACGCCCGCCGGGCGCGATGTCCCGTACGTGGACCCGAAGCGGGTGCTCGACGACGTCGCCGGGCTCGCCGAGGTGGTGGTGATCCCCACGGGCGACGTGTCGTGGGCGTTCTCGTCCGGCATGCCGCCGGACACCCAGGTCTACGGCGGCGCGTCCCGCGTCTACGGCACGGACCTGGAGTGGGTGCACCATCCGCGGCGCTCGCCGCTGCACTTCGCCTACTCCGCGGACGAGGACGAGCGGGTGCGGGAGCGCCTGGTCGGCGACGTCATGCGGTTCGCGGTGCGCGCGGGGATCGTGGGCGCGCCCCGGTCCGCACCGGACGCGGCGACCACCGAGGGCAAGGTGCTGGGCGTGCTCGGCACACGCGCCCTGATCAGCACCGAGGACGGCGGCCAGGCCACCGTCGCCGAGGAGCTCGTCTTCTCCGACGTCGCGCTGGCGCGGGTGCTCGCGCCGGGCATGCGGGTCACCGGAGTGCTGGACCCCGCGCGCCGCCTCCTCGACATCCGCGGCATGCTGCCCGACGCCGACGCGCTGCGCCGGGTGGTCAACGCCACCTACCGGGTGGGTCACGTGGTGCTCGGCCGGGTCGAGGTGGTCGAGCCCGACGCGGTACGGATCGCGCTGGCGCCGGGCGTCGTCGTGCGGGTGCGCCGCGCGGAGATCACCGGCAACGACCTGGACCTGCTGAGCGACCTCTTCACGCCGGGCGAGGTCGTGGCGGCCCGCCGGGTGCCCGCGCCGCTCGACGGCCTGGCGCTACGTCTCGACGACGTCGACGAGACGGAGGACGAGCCGGTCCCCGCGATAGCGCTCCTGGCCGACGGGCCGCCCTGGCTGGAGCCGCCGCCCCCTCTGCCGATCGAGCCCCCTCGCTCCTCGCTGGTCGAGCCCGTGGTGATCTCCCGACTCCCGCTGGTCCCGCGTGTCGAGAGCAGCCGACTCCCGCTGGTCGATCTCGTCGAGACCCGCCGGGTCCCGGTGGTCGAACCTGCCGAGACCTCTGACCCCTCGCTGGTCGAGCTTGTCGAGACCCCGCCCACGCCCGCCGACCTGTTCGGCCCGCGCCAGTCCGACCCGGGCCCCGGACGCCCGGCCCCCGACACCGGCCCGGTGCCCACGCCCCCGGGCGGCCAGCGGGCGCCGACCCCCGGCGACGTGGCCGCGTGGCACGCCGGCGGGCACGACGCGCTGCCGTCCCCCACGTCGTTCGCGTCCTCCGACACACCCGCCGAACCACCAGGCAAGGCGGCGCGTGACCTCAGCCTCTCCCTCGACGCGGCGCGGGCCCAGGTCTCGGCGCTTGGCAAGGAGCTGCTGGACGACAAGGTCAAGCGGCACCAGGTGGAGCTGGAGGTGGACCGGCTGCTCGGCCGGGTCGGCGAGCTCACCGAACGGCTCGAACGCAGCGAGCGCCGCGCCGAGCAGCAGGCGACGGCCCTCCGCAAGGCGCGGCAGGAGGCGGCGCGTCTCCGCCGTCGGCTGGGGGACGCCGGGGTCGAGGTGCCCGAGGACCGGCACTTCGTCGACGACGAGGAGCAGCTCCGGTTCGAGGTGCTGAGCGAGTGGGCCCGGGCGATCCCGGCCGCCGAGAAGGCCGGGCGCCCCCTGGCGGAGTACGCGCTCGGCTCGCGGTTCCTCGCCTCCCTGACCGACGTCGAGGGGGTGAGCCGCGACCGGGTGGTCTGGACGCTCGTCATGGTGCTCACCGGGCTGGCTCCCGGGATGAACGGTCTGCAGGTCCACCGTCTGCGGACGGGCGCGGGCGGCGACGACCCCGCCAGGCACCGCGACGACGGCGCCGTGTGCTGGCGGGTCTCGCTGCAGGTCAACACGCCGTCGGCCCGGAGGCTGCACTACTGGAAGCTGCCGGGTGGGTCCTACGAGCTGTCGCGCGTCGTGCTCCACGACGACGTGGAGCCGTAGTCCCCGGTCCGCCCGCCGCAGGCCCGGCCGGTCGGCGGCGCGCGGCTACCCGGTCAGGGTCGAGCCGAGCGGCCGCGTCGCGTCGAACCCCGGGAGCACGAGGAACGTGGCGCTCGCCGTCGGGGTGACGAAGTCCGTGAGCGCGTCTGCCTCGTCGAGCCGGTGCTGCGTACGGACGAACGTGTCGAGCTCGCGCTGGAAGCAGACGAAGAGCAGCCCGGTCTCCCCGGGGTCGTCGCCGACGGCGGGCGTGGCGAACGTGTAGCCGCGCCGGAGCATGAGGCCGCTGCCCGTGAACGAGGGGTGCGCCGCACGGGTGTGGGACCGCGCGGGCACGAGGTACTCGCCCGCGGGGGTCTTGGCGTGCAGGTCGACATCGTCCGACAGGGTGCCGCCGGACAGCGGGGCGCCGTCGGAGCGGCGTCGTCCCATGACGGCGTCCTGGCTCTCTGGTGGCAGGCCGGCGAACCGTTCGGTGTCCAGGACGAGCCGCCGCACCACGCAGACGGTGCCGCCGGCCACCCGCGGGTCGCCACCGTCGTCCGCCGTGGGCAGCCAGACCTCGCGAGCCAGCTCGTCGCCGCCGTGCGGGACGACTATGCCGTCGTGGAAGCCGAGCGGGTTCCGCACGACGGTGCCTTCGCCAGGTCCGCGAAAGCAGGGCTCGGACCAGCGGAGGGTGGTGTCACCGAGTGCGGCGCGGAGCTCGCGGAGCGCGGTGGGCAGGGCCAGCGGGTCGGAGCCGTGCACGGCGAGCAACAGGTCGCCACCCTGGCGGCGCGGGTCCATCGATCCGTCGCCCGCGAACGAGGGGAGCTCCGTCGCGCCGGGGAGGCCGGGGTCGATACCGGCGACGAGCCGGGGCCCGAGCCCTACCGTGACGGTGAGGTCGCCGGGGCCGTCGGGGAGCGGCCCTGCGCTGTTCGTGACCGTGAGGATCGCCGCACCCAGGGCGGCGATCCGGGGGCCGAGGTCGGCGGGGCCGTCCGGCAGGTCGAGCACCGCGAGCAGGCCGAACCGCTGCGGCGTAGCGGGCCGGGCGATCCCGGCCTGCGTGGCCCCGGTGGCCTCCACGACGTCGGACGGCGGCTCCAGGGTGACGGTGTCGGTTTCCGTGCCGGCTCGCGCGGACGTCGGCGCCCGGCCGTAGGCGTCCGGGCCGCCGAGCGCCCCGGTGGCGGCCACCCCGCCGGCCGTCGCGGCCAGGCCCGCGATCGCGCCGCCGGTGCCGAACAGCAGCTCTCGTCGGCTGACGCCGCTCATCCGTCACTCCTCAGGGCATTCATACGGGTATCGGGGAGTGCACTCGGGTCGACCTCCTTGAGGACCGCCGGGACGGTCAGCGTGGCGTCCTCCAGGGTGACCTCTGCCCACTCCTCGCCGAGACGTACGTCCACCCGGTGGGCGAGGCCGCTCCGGTCCACCCAGTAGTGGATGCCCGCGGCGTCCGGGTCGCCTCCGTCTGTCTGCTGGTCGGTCGGACCCGCGAACACCGTCACCTCCTGCCGGCCCGCGGTGTCCTCGCGCAGCCAGAGCGCACCCCCCTGCCTGATGAGCAACGGGTTCTCGGGGCGGTCAGCGCCCAGGCCCGCGAGCACCGTCAGCACGACGGCGAGCGGTGAGGTACCCGCGTCCAGCTTCCCGGCCTGCCAGCCGTCGAGCGACGTCACGGGTTCGCCGAGGTGGTTGCCTGCGGTGGTCGCGAGGACGCGGCCGTCCCAGACGACCCGGTCGGAGGGCACGCCGTCGGCCGAGACGAGCCCGTAGCCGGTGTGCGTCGTGTAGTCGTACCAGCCCTCGAGGACCACGTCGTGGCCCTGGTCCGTGTACGTCGCCGTGACCTTGCGGCTGCCGGCGTCGAAGTTCCGGAACCGGACGCTCGCCAGCCGCTCGGACTCCGCCACGGTGACCGGGCGTACGGCGCTCTCCTCCAACGCGAGTTCGGCGCCGCCGGAGCAGGCGGCGGTGAGCAGCAGCGTCACCGCGACGAGGGCGCCGGCGGCCCGTCGCCGCGTCATGCCACACCACTCCGTTCGGCGAGCAGGCCGGCGGCGGGAACGCCGTCAGGCAGCTCTGCGTCGTCGGTCACGGCGGGCGGCAGCGGGCCCGGCACCGTCTCGACGTCGCTCATCCCGGGCTGGGCCGGTGGCGCGGGGACCTTCAGGAAGCTGACCCCGGGCGGGACCGCCACGTCCGGGAGCGCGTCGGGCGAGACGGCGGCCAGTGGCGACGTCGTCCCGCAGCGCGTACCCAGGTTCTCCGGCAGCGTGGACGGCCGCCCACCCGCGCAGTTGTCCCGGGCCGGCGTCCGCTCCGCCGAGATGTTCGCGATGTCGACGCCGTTGGCGTCCAGGCCGGCGGCCGACCAGGCGCCGTCCATCCGGTTCCCGACGGCGGCCAGGTCCTCCGTGTTGGCGAGCAGGACACCCGCGCGCGGGTTCCCCGCCACCAGGTTGTCCCGCAGCACGTTGTCCCGGCCGCCGCTGATGCCCACGCCGATGCCGAATCCGCCCTCGGCATGTGCGGGAGAGTCGGCAGCGTCGTTCGAGCTGATGACATTTCCCACAATGGTATTGCCGTGCTGGGGCGTAAAAGCCTCCAGGTAGTTCGACAGCAGCGTCATCCCGATCCGGTTGTGCGAGAACCTGTTCCCGGTCACGACCACCGAGTCGGAGGCGTTGGCATTCTCGAAACCAACGGCGTTGCGCTCGGCCACATTATTGGTAACGAGAATGTCACAGTCCTTGCATTGCCCCACGTAGATGCCCGAATCGGCAGAACCGGAGGCGTAGGAGTCCGCGATGACGCCGTGGCGGGCGTCGAACGCGTAGATGCCGTACAGCCCGTTGTTCGACGCCGTGACGTTCCGGATCGCGAACCGCTCGACGGGCGGGAACTGCTCGGGGTCGAGCCGTTCGTAGCCGTCGAGACCGTGCGCGGTGGGGCCCGCCTCATCGTGCATGCCCGTGACGAGCACGCCGTAGTACATCGTGCGGCGCACGGTGAGGTTCTCGATGCGCACGCCGTCGGCGGTGGCTATGACGCCGGAGCTGCGCATGCCCCCGCCGTCGATCACCACGTCGTTGCGCTCGGTTCCGCGCAGCGTGACGTCGTCCGTGCCGATCAGGACCTCCTCGGCGTACGTCCCCGGGGCGACGAGCACGAGGTCGCCCGGGGCGGCGGCGTCGACGGCCGCCTGGATCGTCTCGAACGCCTCGGGGACGCGCAGGACGCCGGGCGTCCCGTCGGCGGAGGACGCGGGGCCGGCCGCGCACGCCGAGAGGGCGAGGACGGATGCAATTGCGGCGGTTCGGGGTATATATCCGAACAATGATTGTAAGTGCCTCTTCGGTGGCATGCGCGGAGTGTAGGCAGGCGGGCCTGTCGCGCACCTGCTGAACCGCAATGTGCCTGCTCCGGGGCTTGTGTGCCTTAGGCATGCGTTTTCGCGTTTCCGATTCGTTCAGGAATGCACTCACTTGCATTCCCGTGCGTCGCGGCAAAGTTTTCGGACAATACGCGGCCAGCAGTGCTTTCGACTTGCACTGCCTACTCGCGTGGCATCTCATGACGTCGGATTGTCGAGACATGTGAAGAAGCATTGTCCGTTTTATGACAGGAGAAAAAGACATGGGAATTCGCCAGCGCTCTGAGCGCGGTGCGCATGGGTGGTGGGCCTCCTGGGCCGGAGCCCATGAACTCACCCCGCGGCTCGACGTCCGACGAATCGGTGTCTCATCACCGCGCAGCCTCGTTGCCGGCGGCGGAGCGCTCGCGCTCACCGCAGTGCTGATGGTTCCGGGAATGGCCCCGTCGGCCTCGGCGGCACCGGACGACGTGATCGCCGCGGGCCAGGTCTGGGAGGACAACGACGGCGACGGCGCGTACGACGACGACGGCTCCGACGGATTCCTGGAGCAGGGCGTCGGCAACGTCACGGTCACCGTGACCGACGCGCTCGGAAACTCCGCGACCACGCGCACCAACCGCGTCGACGCGGCAGGCGGCTGGTCGATGACCGAGGGCGAGTTCACCGACCAGACCGGCGAGGTGCCCCATGTCGCCGACGGCGCGGCCGCCGCGGAGCTGCGCGTCACCTTCTCCGACATCCCTGAGGGCTATGCGTCGTGGCTGGCCGGCGACCTCGCGGACAACGGCACGTCCGTGCAGTTCGTCGCCGCGGGCGACCAGTCAGTGGACTATGCGGTGCTGCCGCCGGAGGACCACCGCCCGCAGTCGCCGGACGTCATCACGGCGATCCACTCGGCGGGCGACCCGCTGGCCGAGGCATCGACGGGGCGGCCCGCGCTCGTCGTCACCGACTGGGCAACCGCCCAGGACACGGGCAAGCGCGACATCGCCACCGTCGGCGACGTCGGCACCGTGTGGGGCACCGCGTACGAGCAGACCAGCAACGCGTTCCTGGCCTCGGCGGTGTACCGCAGGAACGCCGGCCTCGCCGAGCACCGGTGGGACGGTTCGACGGACCGTGCCCTCGGCGCCATCTACCGGATCCCGGACGCCGTCGACCCCGCGACGGGCGACGTCGCGGCCGGCATCGGGCCGTCGGGCAGCGTGGAGGCATGGTTCTCCCTGACCGACCTCGGGATCGACGTCGGCACGGTCGCCTCGAACGCGGATCGTGCGCTGGCGGCGGGTGTCGACCCGACTGCCGACCCCGACGGGTTCGCGAACGCCGCGAAGGTCGGCCTCGGCGGCATCGACACGTGGAGCGACGGCGTCACGACGTACCTGTTCGTGATGAACCTCGCCGACGGCAACCTGTACCGGATCGACATCTCGCCGACGAACCCCGTCAGCCCGGACTTCGACCCGGCATTCGTCCCGGCCGCGGGCGACGTCGAGCAGATCGCGCTCGGCCTCGGTGACGCCCAGCGTGGCTGGGCCGTCGAGGTGCAGGGTGACGAGGTGTACGTGGGCTGGGCCGACACCGGCTCCGCACCCGGCAGCTGCGCCACCACCGCGCCCGGCGAGTCCACCGACAGCTGGCCGCAGTGCGGCTCCACGGAGGCGCTGCACGGCTACGTGGGCAAGGTCCCGGTCGACGGCGGCGCCGTCGCACAGGTCATGGACGTCGACCTGGGCTACCCGCGCGGTAACCCGATGTCCTACTGGGACGGGACGCAGCAGGGGAACGTCGAGCGGCACCCGCAGATCCGGCACTGGAACTCCTGGACCGACGTCTGGACGTGGGACAGCGCGGACGCGAACGCTGACAGCTGGCCCGACGGGTCGGTCGGCTTCAGCAAGACCGCGGCCGGCGACCCCGACGGGGCGCAGGCGTACCCGCAGGCGATCATGTCCTCGATCACCTTCAACACCGCCGGCTACATGACGGTCGGCATGACGGACCGTACCGAGCTGCAGGGCGGTAACCGCCAGTGGGCCGCCGACACCGGCCAGGACGGCGGAACGTCGTCGGAGATCGTCTTCGAGACGATCGCCCAGGGCGACATCATGCTGGCCGGCCGGAACGCGGACGGGACGTACACGCCCGAGACCGGTGCCGCGGCGGAGGCGACGGGCCTCGACGGCGAGACCACCCAGTGGGCGAACACCACCGCACCCATCCTCGCGTCCGGCCCGGGCGGCAACGAGTTCCACGGCGACGACCAGGGCCTTGACGGCACCGTCTCCGGAGTCACCCACGAGGAGATCGCGCTGGGCGCCGTGCTCGACGTGGCCGGTGCGACGGATGTGGCCTCCACATCGTTCGACCCGCTCGCGACGCTGCGCGTGCAGGGCCTCATCTGGTTCGCCGACGGTGACGGCGCGGCGACGCGCGGAGTCGAGTTCACCGAGGACGAAGGGAACACCGGGCGGCCGACCGTCAGCTTCCAGAAGGGTGGTGGCCTCGGCGACCTCGACGCACTGATCCCGCCGGCTCCGGTCGAGATCGGCAACCGCGTGTGGTTCGACGGCAACGGCGACGGACTCCAGGACGCGGGCGAGCCCGGCATCCCCGGGGTCACCGTCGAGCTGGTGGACGCAGAGGGCGCTGTCGTCGGCACGCAGGTCACCGCTGCCGACGGGACGTACTACTTCTCGTCCGACGCCACCGACACCGCGCACTTCACCGAGCTGGTGCACGGCGCGGAGTACACCGCGCGGTTCGTCACGCCGGCCGACGGCGACCTGGCGGTCGACTATCTCGGCGCATCGATCACCGTGCCGTGGTCGGACGTCCTGTTCACCACCATGCAGGCGACGACCGGCGACAACCCGCACGCGGAGACGGACAACGCCGACGGCGTGAACCCGCGCCCGGAGCCCGTGCCCGACGTGCCGGAGGCCGCAGAGGACGCGGACCGGACCGACTCGAACCCGGACCCGGCGTCCGGCGAGTACACGTTCACCCTGGGCGGCCACGGCCAGAACGACCACTCGATCGACGCCGGTGTCGTGATCCTCGGCTCGATCGGCGACTGCGTCTGGTCCGACCTGAACGGTGACGGCATCCAGGACGAGGGCGAACCGGGTGTCGAGGGCGTCGTGGTGAACCTGTACGACGTCGACGGCAACCTGGTCGACACGACCACCACGGACGCCGAGTGCAAGTACCTCTTCGAGGGCCTGCCGCTGGGTGACTACACGGTCGAGTTCATCGCGCCGGACGGCTCGGTGCTCTCCCCGCAGGGCGCGGGCGAGGACCCGGCGGTCGACTCGGACGCCGACCCGGCCACCGGGATGACGCCCGTCGTCTCCCTGACGCCCGGCAACCCGGTAGTCCTCGATGTCGACGCGGGCATCGTCCCGACCGACGAGGTGCTGGGTTCGATCGGTGACTGCGTGTGGTTCGACGAGAACGCCGATGGCATCCAGGACGACGGCGAGGCCGGCGTCGAGGGTGTGACGGTGATCCTGTTCGGGGCGGACGGCGACGAGGTGGCTCGCACCACCACGGACGCGGACTGCGTGTACCTGTTCGCCGACCTGCCGCTGGGCGACTACTCGGTCGGGTTCACGGACCTGCCCGAGGGTGCGACCTTCACGACGCCCGGTGTCGGGGACGACCCGGCCGTGGACTCGGACGCGGACCCGGAGACCGGGACGACCGGCACTGTCTCGCTGACCGAGGAGGTCCCGGACCGCCTGGACGTCGACGCGGGCGTCGTCTCGCCCGATGCGGTGCTGGGCTCGATCGGTAACTGCGTCTGGTTCGACGAGAACACCAACGGTCTTCAGGACGAGGGCGAGCCCGGCGTCGAGGGTGTGACCGTCGTGCTGTACTCCGCTGAGGGCGACGAGGTGGCTCGCACCACCACGGACGCCGACTGCATGTACCTGTTCACCGACCTGCCGCTGGGCGACTACTCGGTCGGGTTCGAGGACCTGCCCGAGGGCGCGACGTTCACCCTGCCGGGTGCCGGTGACGACCCGGCGCTGGACTCGGACGCCGACATGGAGACCGGGACGACCGGCACCGTGTCGCTGACCGAGGAGGTTCCGGACCGCCTGGACGTCGACGCGGGCGTCGTCTCGCCCGATGCGGTGCTGGGCTCGATCGGTAACTGCGTCTGGTTCGACGAGAACGCCAACGGCATCCAGGACGACGGCGAGCCCGGCGTCGAGGGTGTGACGGTGATCCTGTTCGGGGCCGACGGCGACGAGGTGGCTCGCACCACCACGGACGCCGACTGCATGTACCTGTTCACCGACCTGCCGCTGGGCGACTACTCGGTCGGGTTCACCGACCTGCCCGAGGGCAAGACGTTCACCACCCCGGGCGCCGGGGACGACCCGGCAGTGGACTCGGACGCCGACCAGGTCACGGGCCGGACGGGTACGTACACGCTGACCGAGGAGGTCCCGGACCGTCGGGACGTCGACGCGGGTGTCGTGTCGCCCGACGAGGTCCTGGGCTCGATCGGTGACTGCGTCTGGTTCGACGAGAACGAGGACGGTCTCCAGAACGATGGCGAGTCCGGTGTCGAGGGCGTGACCGTGACCCTGTACGACGCCGAGGGTGCCGAGGTGGCGACGACCACCACGGACGCCGAGTGCGCGTACCTGTTCACGGGCCTGCCGCCGGGTGACTACACGGTCACCTTCGGGGACGCCCCCGAGGGGATGTGCTTCGTGGCACCGGGGGCCGGCGACAAGCCGGCACTCGACTCCAACGCCGACCGGAAGACCGGTGAGACCGGAACGGTCGCAGTGACCGAGGGCAACCTCGATCGGTCGGACATCGACGCCGGCCTGCGTGACTGCGCCGACGAGACGTCCGGGGAGGACCCGGGCGAGATGGCCAGCACCGGCGCCAACGTGGTGCTGATCGCGCTGCTGAGCGTGCTGCTGGTCGCCACGGGCACGATCCTCGTGGTGTGGCGTAACCGCCGTCGGCACGGTGCCTGACGGTAGGTGAACCGAAGCGGACGGCCCTCGCACCTACGGGTGCGAGGGCCGTCCGCTGTCCTTCTCCTCCAGCTCCTCCAGCAGGTTGCGGATCTCCGAGCGCACGAAGTCCCGGGTGGCGACCTCCGAGAGCGCAATCCGCAGCGCCGCCATCTCGCGCGCCAGGTACTCGGTGTCCGCGAGGTTGCGCTCGCCGCGCTGCCGGTCCTGCTCGGCGGTGACCCGGTCGCGGTCGTCCTGCCGGTTCTGCGCCAGCAGGATCAGCGGGGCCGCGTAGCTGGCCTGCAGCGACAGCATCAGCGTGAGCGCGGTGAACCCGTTCGCGGCGCTGTCGAACCGCAGGCTCTCCGGGCCCCACGCGTTCCACACCAGCCAGACGATGCAGAACACCGTGAGGTAGATGAGGAACCGAGGCGTGCCCAGGAACCGGGCGATGCCCTCGGTGGCCTTCCCGACGGCGTCCTGGTCCATCCGGAACCGGGGCACCAGGGTGCGGCCCTTGGCGAGCGGGGTGTCCAGGCGGTCAGCCACGGTTCGCCTCCTGTCCTGTCGGCTCCTGTCGCAGCGACTCCCTGCGTGCGGACTCGCGACGTGCCGAGGGCGCCGCCTGCGCGGCGATCGCCTCCAGCCGTTCGTCGTCGCTGCCGCGCCAGTTGTCCGGGAGGATGTGGTCCAGCACGTCGTCGACGGTGACCACGCCCAGCAGTCTGCGCTGGGCGTCGAGCACCGGCAGCGCTAGCAGGTCGTACGCGGCGAGCAGGCGCGTCACCTGGCCCACCGAGGCGTCGTGGGTGAGCCACTCGGTCTCGGCGTCCAGCACCGACGCGACGGCGGCGTGCGGCGGCTCGCGCAGCAGTCGCTGGAAGTGCGCGACGCCGAGGAACCGGCCGGTCGGCGTCTCCAGCGGGGGCCGCACCACGAACACCATGGAGGCCAGCGCGGGCGGCAGCTCCGACCGCCTGATCTGGGCCAGCGCGGTGGCGATCGTGTCGTCAGCGCCCAGGATCACCGGCTCCGTGGTCATGAGACCACCCGCCGTGTCCTCCGCGTACTCCAGCAGACGCCGGACGTCGGCCGCCTCCTCCGGCTCCATGAGGTTCAGGAGCTGTGCCGCCTGCTCCTCGGGCAGCTCGTTGAGGAGGTCGGCGGCGTCGTCCGGCTCCATCGCCTCCAGCACGTCGGCCGCGCGGTCCCGGTCCAGACCCGACAGGATCGACACCTGGGCGTCCTCCGGCAGCTCCTCCAGCACGTCGGCGAGGCGCTCGTTGTTCAGTGCGCTCGCGATCTCCAGCCGGCGCGCCGGCGCCAGCTCGCGGATCACGTCCGCGAGGTCGGCGGCGCGCATGTCCTCGTACGCCTCCAGCAGGCGCGCGGCGCCCTGCTCCGGCGACCGGCTCATGAGGTCCTGCACGGCGTCGACAGGGACCGTCAGGGTGGAGCCACGGCGGAACGGGGCAGACCCCCGCGCGGACCGACGTCGCACGAACAGCTGGTCCACCAGCCAGTCGCCGGTGCGCTGCTGCGCGATCGAGACGTCCTCGATGGTCACCTCGCCCGAACCGTCGGTGAGCTGGACCCGGCGGTCGAGCAGCTCGCCCAGCACCACCGACTCCATGGCCCGCTGCTCGAACCGCCGCAGGTTCACCAGGCCGGTACTGATCACCTGGCCCGAGTCGATACTGGTCACCCGGGTCAAGGGGAGGAAGACGCGGCGTCGGCCCGGGACCTCGACCACCAGGCCCACCGCACGCGGCGCGCCCTTCGCCCGGACCAGCACGACGACGTCACGAACCCGGCCGACCTGGTCCCCGATCGGGTCGAAGACCACCGTCCCGGCCAGACGTGCGACAAAGACCCTGCTGCTGGCGCTCACGCTGGTCAGCCTACGACTCGCCCCTGGGCCACGCTCCTCGCCACCAGCCGCAAGGTAGGAGAGACTATGAGGCATGAGCATGTCTCGCCCGGGTGCCGTCCCGAAGGTCCCGACCCTGCCGGCCGGCGACGAGGTCGCCGCGTACTCCACCTACCTGGAGGCGCAGAAAGCAGTCGACTACCTCTCCGACAACAAGTTCCCCGTCGAGAACGTCACCATCGTGGGCACCGACCTGCGCATGGTCGAGCGCGTCACGGGGCGTCTCACGTACGGCCGGGTGGCGCTCGCCGGCGCACTCTCCGGCGCCTGGTTCGGTTTCTTCGTGGGCCTGCTGATCACCCTGTTCGCGGGTGAGGCGGGCTTCCAGGTCATGTTCGCCGGCATCGCGCTCGGTGCGGGGTTCGGCCTGCTGTTCTCGATCCTGTCGTACACGTTCACCGGCGGGCGGCGTGACTTCACGTCCTCGTCGCAGATCGTGGCCGCGACGTACGCGATCCTCTGCGGGCACGACCACGCGAGCGACGCACGGGCGCTCCTGATGCGCTCGCCGGGCGGGCTGGGCAAGTCGCGCGGCGCCGCCACCGTGGGCGTCCCGGCGCCCGTCATGCCGCCGGTCCCTTCCGCTCAGATGCCGGGTGCTCCGGCTCCTGGTGCGCAGGCGCCCGGTGCGGAGCCCGCCGCCGCGCCGACCCGCCCGACGGACCCGCGCTGGGTCACGCCGTCGGGCGAGCCTCGTTACGGCGCGATGCGGCCTGACGCTGCTGGTGCTGGTGCTGGTGCTGGTGCTGGTGCTGGTGCTGGTGCTGCTGGCGCCGGGCCGGCGTCGGCCGATGCGCCGTCGGGTGCACCTGCGGGCACGCCCATCGCTACGACGGATGCGCCGGCTGCCGTGCCCACCGACGCGCCGGCGGACGCGCCCTCGGGCGCGTCGCCGCAGACCGAGTCGCCGACCCCGCCGGACCAGGCGGCCTCCGCCTCGGACGGCCAGCGACAGGACGGGTCGGACGACCAGGATGACGAGCGGACGACTCGCACGACGCCCCGCTACACCAACCCCTACGCCCCGCCGAGCGACGACCAGAAGTAGCTCAGTTCCTGGCTCCGACTTCGGTCGGTTGCGCGGTGGCCCGTGTGACTTCGGTCGGTTGCTCTGAGATCGGTCAATCAAACGACCGATCTCAGAGCAACCGACCGAAGTCATTTGTGTGTGCTGTGCAAGGGACCGAAGTTGGGGGTCACCTGGCGGGCAGTCGAGGATCGATCCGCGCCTTCCGCAGCACGTCCGGCGGGATGCGCGTGGTGACTCGCTTGAGCATCGCCCGGACATCCTGTTTGTCGGACGCGCTGACGCTCTCGAGGGTGACGCCGGCCCGCCGGATGGCGTCGGCGCGAGCCTTCTCGGCCAGGTACTCCTGTGCGGGGTCGTGGCCGGGCCGAACGCCGTCGGGCCGATACTTGATCTTGCCGTCGAACTCGATGCCCAGCGCCCACTGTTCGTAGCCCAGGTCGGTGTGGAAGAGCCCGGCGTCGGTCTGGACGGCCATCTGTGTGGTCGGCCGAGGCAACCCGGCACGGAGCAGCTGGTAGCGGACCCAGGTCTCCCAGGCGGACTGAGCGCCGCCGTCGGCCAGCTCGATCACCAGCCGAGCCCGCTGGATCCCGCGCCGGCCGGTCTGGGCGGCGAGCGTCGCGAGCAGCTCTTCTCGGTCGATACCCAGGGCCAGGGCCGAGTCGGCGATGACGAGGGCTTCGAGCGGGTGCAGCGTCCGCGCGCAGTCGACGACCGTGCGTACGAGCGACGTCACCGGAAGGCCTGCCGCCTCGTCGATGTCATGGGGCGCAAGGGTCCACGAGTACCGCCGGACGTCGCCGGCAGCGTGACCTGAGGCACGGTAGTGCTGGTAGACGTGTGTCTCTCGTGGCGTCGTCCAGACGAAGCAGCCCAGGAGCAGCGCCGCAGTCTTGTGGCTGAACACGTGCTTGGCTCTGAGCTGGGCGTGCAGCGCACGGGCGCGGGCGAGAGCCTTGTTGCGCGCTTCCCGCGCGGCTCCCGAGGGGCCTTCCACGCGGATCTCGTCCGGAGCGCAGTACGCACCGCGTCGGACCCTGAGGACCTCACCGGCACGAGCTGCGGCGGCCAGCTTGTTGCGGTTGTGCTCGAGCGCGAGGGCAACCGCCGGGATCTTCACTTCGACCATGGAACGACGTTGCGCCATCTCTGGCGGTTCGGATGACCGGCACCGAGAGAGCTGTGCACAGACTGCGAATCCACAGGGCTGTGGTCGTGCTCGGACCGTTGAGCCACCGTCCCGTGGGGCTGCACGCGGGGCGACAATCCCTCGGCTCGGCTCGGCTCGGCTCGGCTCGGCTCGGCTCGGCTCGGCTCGGCTCGGCTCGGCTCGGCTCGGCTCGGCTCGGCTCGGTGATGTGAGGTGGCGCGGCTAGCGACTTCGGTCCGTTGCACAGCGGCCGCAATGACTTCGGTCGGTTGCTCTGAGATCGGTCAATCAAACGACCGATCTCAGAGCAACCGACCGAAGTCACCTACCCGTGCCGTGTAACTGACCGAAGTCGGTTGTCCGCCGCCGTGCGACGGACCGAAGTCAGCGCCGCCCAGCCCAGCCCCCGCAGCGCATCAGCGCAGCGACGCCATCCAGGCCTCGACGTCCTCCGGGCGCCGGGGGAGCGCCGCCGACAGGTTCTCGTTGCCGTCCTCCGTGACCAGCACGTCGTCCTCGATGCGCACGCCGATCCCACGGAACTCCTCGGGCACGGCGAGGTCGTCGGCCTTGAAGTACAGGCCCGGCTCGATGGTGAAGACCATGCCCGGCTCCAGGACGCCGTCGAGGTAGAGCTCGCGGCGCGCCTGCGCGCAGTCGTGCACGTCGAGGCCGAGGTGGTGCGACGTGCCGTGCACCATCCAGCGGCGGTGCTGCTGGCCGTCATCGGAGAGCGCGTCGGCGGCGGTGACGCCGTCGGGCAGGAAGCCCCACTCCTCGAGGCGGGCCGCGATGACCTCCATGGCCGCCGCGTGGACGTCGCGGAACTTGGTGCCCGGCTTCGCGACGGCGAACGCCGCGTCGGCCGCGTCCAGCACTGCCTGGTAGATCTTGCGCTGCACGTCCGTGTACTCGCCGTCGACCGGCAGGGAGCGCGTGATGTCCGCGGTGTAGAGCGAGTCGACCTCGACGCCGCCGTCGAGCAGCAGCACGTCGCCCGAGCGGACCTCGCCGTCGTTCCGGATCCAGTGCAGCGTGGTGGCGTGCTCGCCGGAGGCCGCGATCGTCTCGTAGCCCACGGCGTTGCCCTCGAGCCGGGCGTGCCCGTCGAACGTGGTCTCCACGACGCGCTCGCCGCGGCGGTGCTCCAGGGCGCGCGGCAGGGCCCGGACGACGGCCTCGAAGCCCTCGATGGTGCGGGCCACGGCCTCACGCATCTGCTCGATCTCGTGCGCGTCCTTGATGAGCCGCAGCTCGGACGTGGCCTCGACGAGCGTCTCGTCGGTGACCGCGTCCTCGTCCTCGCCGGCCTCCAGGCGCAGCTCTTCGACGAGCGACTCGACCGCGTCGTCCGCGCCGGTCACCACGAGGAGGTGCACGCCGCCGTCGCCCACGTCCTTCGCCAGGGCGTCGCCCAGCTCGTCGATGTGGCGGGCCTCGATGCCGGTGAGGGCCTCGACGTCGGCCAGCGACGGCCGGGCGCCGACCCAGAACTCGCCGTAGCGCGCGTCGGCGTAGAACTCCTCGTTGTCGCGCGGAGCGAGGGGACGCACGTAGAGCACGGCGTGGTGGTTGGAACCGCCGTCGCCGGCGCCGTCCTCGACCGGGTGCAGCACCAGCACGGCGTCCGGCTCGTGGTCGGTGCCCAGGCCGGTGAGGTGCGCGAACGCCGAGTGCGGCCGGAACCGGTAGTCGGTGTCGTTGGAGCGGGTCTTGAGCGAGCCCGCCGGGATCACGAGGCGCATGCCCGGCAGCCGCTCGGAGAGCGCCGCGCGTCGGGCGACCGTGTACTGCGCGGCGGCCGACGCCGTCAGGCCGAGCTCGGCACGCGGGGCCCACTGCGACATCACGAAGTTCTTGAAGGCGGTGGAGCCGGGGCGGTGTGAACGGTTGGACCCGCGGTCGGCGGTTCCCTGCTCGTCAGGCTGCGAAGTGGTGGTGGATTCGCTCATACGCCCAGTGTTTCACGCACGCCGGTTGAAGTCCGCAAGCGCCCTGGTGAGCACCCGGTTGAAGGCCGCGGGGGCCTCCATGTTGACGTCGTGCCCGGCACCGGGGATGACCACGAGCGACCCGTCGTGGGCGGCGGCGAGGTGGCGCTGCTCCTCGATGCGCATGGCGTCGCGGGCGCCGTTGACGAACCAGAGCGGGATCCGCGCGGCACGTACGTTGGCGATCGAGGAGCGTCCCGCGAGGTGGGTCAGCGCGTCGGTCACGACGTCCCAGGTGGGCCGGTACATCTCGGCGGTCTGCTGCGGCGCGATCTCTACCTGTCGCAGGTCGGAACCGCCCGGTGCGCTCCGCAGCGGGCGGAACGGGAGGCGCACGGAGGGTACGGAGAGGCGCGGGCGGTGCACGCTCGGGTGCACCACCTGGCCGGTGAGCCGGCGTCCGAGGTAGGCGGCGTTCGCGACGCCCCTGGCGACGTCCCGGTAGAGCCGCACGGGCTTGCCCTTCGGGTCCGAGGTGCAGCCCGCCGCGAGGATGCCCACGAGGCGGTCGGTGGCTCCCTGCCGAGCGGCCCAGGCGAGGGAGGTGTAGCCGCCCAGGGACAGTCCGACCAGTGCGATCGGCCCGGACGGGAGGGTCGCGACGGCGTCGTCCAGCGCCTCGAAGGCGCCGTCCATGGTGAACCGGTCGTGGCGCCGCGCGCCGTGCGCCGGTAGGTCGACGGCGACGGCCGCGTGGCCGGCGGCGCGCACGTGCCGCACCTGGTTCTCCCAGATGGCACCGGAGCTGCGCATGCCGTGCACGAAGACGACGCTCGTCGGAGCGTCCTGCGGGGTCTGGTTGCTGCTCGTCATCCCTTCGATGATGCGGGATCGGCTGGGGCAGGCGGCGTACGACGGCGGAACGGTCGGTGAACGGTCTGTGTGGGCCTGATGCGTCTCAGTCGATAAGGGCCGACGACGCCGGGGGTGCCGCACCTCACGCCCTTCGCGACGCCCGACGGCCCCTCGGCTCTCTACCCTTGTGGAGTGATCGACCTCCATACGCACTCCACCGCGTCAGACGGCACCGACTCGCCAGCGCGTCTGGTCGAGGTCGCCGCACTCGCCGGCATCAAGACGCTGGCCATCACCGACCACGACACGACCTCGGGCTGGGCCGAGGCCGCCGAGTCGGCCGGGCGCTTCCAGATAGGTCTGGTGCGCGGCGCCGAGATCTCGGCGATCGCTCGCACCACCGGCTGGGGCACCGGGGTGCACCTGCTCGCGTACCTGTACGACCCGACGCACCCCGACCTGGTGGCCGAGACGGAGCGGACGCGCGACGACCGCACGTCCCGCGCCCGGCGGATGGTGGCCCTCCTCGGCGAGGACTACCCGATCACGTGGGACGACCTGCTCGCCCAGACGCAGGCCGGGACCACGATCGGCCGCCCGCACATCGCGGACGCGCTGGTGGCGGCCGGTGTCGTACGCGACAGGGACGAGGCGTTCGCCACGATGCTCCGCACCGGCACTCGCTACTACGTGGGCCACTACGCGCCCGACGCCGTGGCCACCGTCAAGGCGGTCCGGGCAGCGGGCGGAGTGCCGGTCTTCGCGCACCCCGGTGCCGACGCGCGCGGCCGGGTGGTCCCCGACTCGACCATCGAGGAGCTGGCCGCGGCGGGGCTCGCGGGGCTCGAGGTGGACCACCGCGACCACACCCCGGACACGCGCCGACGCCTCCGCGAGATCGCCCAGTCCCTGGACCTGCTGGTCACGGGGTCGAGCGACTTCCACGGGTCGGGCAAGCGCAACCTCATCGGCGAGAACACGACAGTGCCCGAGGTGCTCGAGGCGATCGTGGAGCAGGGCACCCTCGAGGTGCTCCGGTGAGCTGGTTCGACGTAGCGCTCTTCACCGAGGTCTTCGTGACGCTCTTCGTGATCATGGACCCGCCGGGCACCGTGCCGGTCTTCCTCGCGCTGACCTCGCGGATGACCGCGCACGACCGCAAGCGCGCGGCGCGCACCGCGATCTTCGTGGCCTTCGGCGTGATCGTGGTGTTCGCGGTGTTCGGCCAGCTGCTGCTGGAGCACATGGGGATCTCGCTCGCGGCGCTCCAGGCGTCGGGCGGGCTGCTCCTGCTCCTGGTCGCGCTGGAGCTGCTCATGGGCAAGATGGACGCCGGCGGGACGGACGCCGGCGGGGCCGCCAAGAACGTGGCCCTGGTGCCGCTCGCGACCCCGCTGCTCGCCGGCCCCGGCACGATCGTGGCCACGATGGTGTTCGTGCAGCAGGGCGTGAGCGCCGGCGAGTCCGCCGTCGGGCACTACGCGTCGATCGGCATCGGCATCGTCGCGGTGTGCGTCTGCACGTGGGCGGCCATGCGGTTCGCCGGGTTGGTGCATAGGGTGCTCAAGGACTCCGGCGTGACGCTGGTGACGCGCATCGCCGGCGTGCTGCTCGCGGCGATCGCCACCCAGATGATCGCGAACGGCGTCATCGAGTTCGTCCGCACGGTCTGACCCGTGTCAGACACACAGGTCACCCGAGTGACCTGTGTGTCTGACACGTCAGATGTCGATGGTCTCCAAGGTCACCGAGACCGGCTTCTCCGGGACGAGGCTCTCGGCCTCCCGCACCTTCTTCTTCATGGGCAGCACGTAGCCGCCGTCCTTGTCGCTGGGGAAGACGGAGGTGGTCCAGGTGGTCTTCCCCACGGTCACCCGCACCCGGATGGAGCCGAACCCGCGCGGCGGCAGCGGGAGGTCGGCCAGCTCGTCGGACTCGTCAGGCGGCACGGTTACGAACCACCAGGAGTCGGTACGTACCTGCCACTGCCACAGGGGAGCGGTGAACTCGATCTGCACGGGAAGCAACCTACGCGACCCGCGAAGTAGAGCGCCTGTCCGAGACTCCCGGCTTCACCCAGGGAGTCTCGGACAGGCGCTCTACTTCGCGGATCGGTGCGGTCAGCTCTCCGACTGACCGCCACGCGTACGACGGCGGTTGCGGCTCCGGCGGCGGCGCTGGCCGCCGTCCTCGTCGCCGCCCGACGCCGGGAGCGCGCCCGATGCCGTGCCGTCGCCGCTGGTCGCGGCGCTGCTCGTCGATGCGCTGCTCGTCGGTGCGCTGGTGACGGCGCTGCCGTCGGGCCGCGAGGTGGCGCGAGGCTCGCCGTGCGAGCCGCCCTGCCGCCCGCCCGAGCGGGATGCACCGGACCGCGGCGCGCCGGAACGCGGCGCGCCGGAGCGCGAGCCGCCGGAACGGGAGCCGCTGTTGCGCTTGCCCGTCTCGCCCAGGTCCTCGACGTCCTCGGCGTCCAGTCCCGCGAGGTGCTGCGCGGACCGCGGCAGGCGGCCCTTGGTGCCCTCGGGGATGTTCAGGTCGGCGAACAGGTGCGGCGACGTGGAGTACGTCTCGACCGGCTCGGGGTACCCGATCTCGAGCGCCTTGTCGATGAGCGACCAGCGCGGCACGTCGTCCCAGTCCACGAAGGTGACGGCGGTACCGGTGTTGCCCGCGCGGCCGGTGCGGCCCACCCGGTGCAGGTAGATTCGCTCGTCCTCGGGGCACTGGTAGTTGACCACGTGCGTGACGTCGTCGACGTCGATGCCGCGGGCGGCGACGTCGGTCGCGACGAGCACGTCGATCTTGCCGTTGCGGAACGCGCGCAGTGCCTGCTCGCGTGCGCCCTGGCCCAGGTCGCCGTGGATCGCGCCGGCCGCGAAGCCGCGCGTCTGCAGCTCGTCCGCGACCTTGGCGGCGGTGCGCTTGGTGCGTGCGAACACGATGCTGCGGCCACGGCCCTCGGACTGGAGCAGGCGGGCGAGCACCTCGATCTTGTCCAGGGCGTGGGCCCGGTACACGACCTGCTTGATGTTCTTGACCGTCGCGCCCTGGTCGTCCGGCTCGGCGGCCCGGATGTGCGTGGGCTGCTTCATGTAGCGGCGGGCCATGGAGACCACAGCGCCCGGCATGGTCGCGCTGAACAGCATGGTGTGCCGCTGCGCGGGGGTGCGGGCAAGGATCTTCTCGACGTCGGGCAGGAACCCGAGGTCGAGCATCTCGTCGGCCTCGTCGAGCACGACGGTCGCCGCACGGAGCAGGTTGAGGTGACCCTGGTTCAGCAGGTCGATCATGCGGCCCGGCGTGCCGACCACGACGTCGACGCCGGTCTTCATGGCCTCGATCTGCGGCTCGTAGGCACGGCCGCCGTAGACCTGCACGATCCGCACGCTACGCCGGGAGGACGCCGCGCTCAGGTCGTTCGCCACCTGCACGGCGAGCTCGCGCGTGGGGACGACGACGACTGCCTGCGGCTTGCCGGGGGCGACGAGCTGGTCGTAGCCGGGCTCGCCGGGGGCGACGACGCGGTGCAGCAGCGGCACGCCGAAGCCGAGCGTCTTACCGGTACCGGTCTTGGCCTGGCCGATGATGTCGTGCCCGCTCATCGCGACGGGAAGCGTCATGGCCTGGATGGGGAACGGGTGGGTGATGCCCGCGTCCTTGAGCGCCTCGACGATCTCGGGGCGGACGCCGAAGTCCGCGAACGTCACGTTCTGCGCCTGGATGGCGGACGGGCTGGAGTAGTCGGGGCCCGAACCGGTAGCCGGCTCGGGACTTGTCTCGATGACCGCGTCTGCGGCCGGGGTGTCTGTGGTAGTCACTGGCGCCTTCATCTCTCGCGGCGCGGTGGGCCCTCATGGCCCGGCGATCGCGCCTTCGTGCGGCAGCCGATCGTGAAAATCATCGCGCGCCGGGATGGACCCAGGCTGCGCGTCCTGTCGGGGCGGCCTCTGGGAGGCCGAAGCACAGGCTCGGGGGTCGGAACGTGACGACCGGGCAACCGATGTACGGGATTCATGGTACGCGCACGATGTTTCCGAGTGGTTAGCGAAACACGGTGAACAGCCCAGTTAGTAATGAACGCCACGTGGCGGACGGCGCGTGCGGGTGTGCCGTCCGCCACATGGCGTGGGGTGCAACGTGCTCAGACCGCGCCGAAGCCGACCTTGCGCTGCTCCTCGGAACCGATCTCGACGTAGCCGATCGCGGCGCCGGGGACGATCACGAGGCGGCCACGCGAGTCGGTGAGCTCGAGGGTGCCACCGGCCAGGGCCTTCTTGACGGCAGTCGCGACGGCGTCCGCGCTCGCCTCCGTCTCGACCACGACCTCGCGAGGCAGGTTCTGCACACCGATGGTGACGTCCACTTTTACTCCAGTTCGGTCGGGGATTGCGCCGTGTGCCCGGTGATCCGGGGACCCGGCTTGTCGATCCTAGTCACGCGTCGGCGCCGTCTGCCCTCGGTTTCGCCGTGAGCCGACAGGAGACACGGCACCATGCCCCGGACGGTGGCGCCGGTCCCGCATTCCTGTGGACGGGGGCATGGGCGCGCGGGCGCGTGCGTGGCACCATGGTCGGCGTGAGCAGACAGTCCTCCGCACGGCGCGCCGGCCGGCACGCCCGTGGAGGCGCGCCCGCCGGCCTCTTGACGGAGGGCGTGGCCGCGAGCCGTTCAGTGGCGTGGAAGGTGCGCCGCCGCGCCGCGCAGGACCCTCGACGGGCGGTGGTCGCGCTCAGCCTCTGCCTGGCGGCGGGGCTGGGTGGAGGCATCGCGGTCACCATGAGCATGGAGCCCGACGCGTCCGCGGCGGTCGTCGCGGGAGCCGTCGAGGACAGCCTGGGCGCCGAGGCGGCCGCCGCGGTGCGGAACGCGTACGAGGCGACCAGGTCCGGCGAACGGACGTCGCCGCCCGCGACGGCGGCGTCGCCGGATACCGCCGAGGCGGGTGTGGCCGCCTCGGGGACCGGGGCAGGCGTGGGCGCGGCCGCCGAGGGGCTGCCCGAGCCGCCGGCTCCCGAGCCGCCCGAACCACTGGCCGTGGCCTCGGCGGGAGTGCCGTCCGTCGAGAAGTCGGCGCCGCCGTCGCCCAGCCCGAGCCTTCGCGCCGCCGCCGGGCCGACGCCGGAGCCGGGTTCCGGCCTGCTCGGTACGCGCGTCGCGGTGGAGGAGGAGCTGTCCGGCAGGCTCGTCGTGGCCACCGGGTCTCGTCGCGCCCCGGCGGAAGGGAAGGTTTGGCGCGTCCAGCTCGCCGTCGAGAAGGGGCTGCCGGTGGATCCGGAGGTCTTCGCCGAGTCCGTGCTGGCCACCTTGAACGACCCGCGCGGCTGGAACGCCGCCGACGGATCTACCTTCGCCTGGACCGACTCCGACGACTACGACGCACGCGTGGTGCTCGCCAGCCCCGGGACGACCGACCGGCTCTGCCTCCCGCTGGACACGATCGGCGAGCTCTCGTGCGGCATCGAGGAGACCGCGGTGCTCAACTTCAAGCGCTGGGCGACTGGCTCCCAGGCGTGGGAGAGCACAGAGCGGTATCGGCAGTACCTCGTGAACCACGAGGTGGGGCATGTGATCGGGTACCACCACGACCTGTGCGCCGGTGAGGGTGAGCACGCGACGGTGATGGTGCAGCAGACCACCACCACCAGCGGCTGCATCCCCGAGCCCTGGCCTGTTCCCGACGCGCCGGTACCGGACAAGGACTGAACGTCTTTCCACAGGACGAAACGGGCATTGCCGACGCCCCAGCGCGGGGCGTCGGGGAGTGTCAGTGGCTCGTGGTTCGATCGTCCGCGTGACACCAACCTTCGCTCTCGCACCTCGGCTGACGCCGCCTGGGAACCGTCCCGAGGCGGCCGGATCTGTGCTGGTCGAGGGCGGTGTGCCGCTCGACGACACCCAGTCGGCAGCCGTCGAGGCTGCGCTGAGCAACCGGGCGACGCTGGTCCTCGGAGCGCCCGGGTCGGGTAAGACCACCGTCACGTGCGAGGTCGCCGTGCGGGCGCTGGACTCGGGCGTGCAGCCTGAACGCGTCCTGGTCCTCGCGTCCTCCCGACGGGCCGCGGCGCGTCTGCGCGACGAGGTAGCGGCCCGGGCCGGGCGCACGGTCGGTGCACCGATGGTCCGCACGGCGTCGTCAGCCGCGTTCGCGGTGCTGCACAAGCGCGCCGCCGCGCTCGAGCAGCCGACGCCGACCCTGGTCTCGGGCCCGGAGCAGGACCTGGTGCTCGCCGAGCTGCTCGCCGGTCACGTGGCCGGAGAAGGGCGGCCGCTCGCGCTGCCCGCCGGTCTGCCCGAGGAGTCGCTGGGCCTGCGTGGACTGCGCCAGGAACTGCGTGACCTGCTCATGCGGGCCGCCGAGCGAGGGCTCGGCCCGGTCGAGCTGGACGAGATGGGGCGCCAGAACGACCGCCCCGAGTGGGTCATGGCGGCGCAGATCTACGAGGAGTACCTCGACACGACGGCGCTTCGCCTCGCCACACCCGACGCCGGGCCGCGCTACGACCCCGCTGTGGTCATCGACGAGGCCGCCGAGTCGCTGCGTTCCTGGGAGGACGAGGTGCCGGGCATGCCCCGGCCCACCTGGGGCCTGGTGGTGGTCGACGACTACCAGGAGGCCACCGCCGCGACGGTCCGGCTCCTGCGGGTGCTGCACGACGACGGCGCGCGGCTGGTCCTGCTGTCCGACCCGGACTCCGCGGTCCAGACCTTCCGTGGTGCCGCGCCGGGGCTCACCGGCCGTGCCGCCGCGCCGGCCGGCCCCGGTCGCGCGTTCGGCGCGTTCGACGCGGAGACGATGGTGCTCGGGACGGTGTGGCGGCAGCTGCCCGAGCTGCGTGCGGTCACGCGCGCGGTGACGAACCGGATCCCGGTGTCGGCGAGTGCCATGCACCGGCGCGCGACGGCGTATGCGCCGAAGCCTGCTGGGGGTGAGCAGGCCGCCGGAGCGCGGGCGGGTGCCGGATCCACGGCGGACGGCTCCACCGCGACGGAGGCGCCCGCCACCTCGGAGGCACCTGCCGGGGCAGTGTCGTCCGTCCAGGTTGCGGTGCTCTCGGGCGCGGCCCAGGAGGCGGCCTGGATCGCCCGTGAGCTGCGGGCCGAGCACCTGCTGCGCGGCACGCCCTGGGAACGGATGGCGGTGATCGCCCGCAGCGGTACGCGGCTGGCGGCGCTGCGGCGTGAGCTGGTCTCGGCATCGGTGCCGGTCGCGCTGCTCGGGTCGGACCTCCCGCTGCGGGACGAGCCTGCCGTGGCGCCGCTGCTGGCGGCCGTGAAGACGTGCGCAGGCGCGCCGCGCGGGAGCCTCGAGGCGCTGATCGCCGAGGAGCTCGACGGGAACGAGCCGGTCCTGGACCCTGAGACGGCCGCACACCTGCTCGTCTCCCCGATCGGCGGGCTCGACGCCGTGGCGCTGCGCAGGCTGCGGCGTGCGCTGCGCTCGGAGGAGCTGTCGGCGGGCGGGGGCCGCACGTCGGACACCCTGCTGGTCGAGGTCCTGGCCGATCCTGCGCGTGCCGCGCTGCTGCCCACGCAGGTGCGGCGGGGGCCGCTCGCCGTGGCACGGGTGCTGGCCGCCGGGCGCGAGGCTGCAGGGGAGCCGGGCGCCACGGCACAGACGGTGCTCTGGGCCGTCTGGGCGGCGACCGGCCTGGCCGAGCGGTGGAGCGCCTACGCCCTCGCCGGTGGTCCGGCCGGCCTGCGGGCCGACCGCGACCTCGACTCGGTGCTCGCGCTGTTCCGCGCGGCGGAGACCTTCGTGGACCGGATGCCGGGCGCGCCGGTCGCCGCGTTCGTCGACTACCTCGCATCGCAGGACCTCCCGGCCGACTCGCTGGCGGCGTCGGCACAGGGTGCGGGCGCCGTGGAGGCGCTCACGCCGCCCGGGGCCGCCGGGCGCGAGTGGGACGTGGTGGTCGTGGCCGGTGTGCAGGACGGCGTCTGGCCCGACCTGCGGCTGCGCGACTCCCTGCTCGGCTCGCAGGCGCTCGTCGAGCTCATCGCCGGCCGGTCGGAGGACGGACGGGTCGTCGGCGCGGAGGCCCGGCGGCAGGTCCTCACGGACGAGCTGCGCGCCTTCGCGGTAGCGGTCTCCCGCGCCCGACGGCGTCTCCTGGTCACCGCCGTGGAGGACACGGAGGAAGCGCCCAGCGTGTTCTGCGACCTCGTGTCGCCACGGAACGACGGCGGCGACGGGCCGGACCCCCGGCGCGTGCCGGTCGGCCCACCGCTCGACCTGCGTGGCGTGGTGGCCGCCGCCCGGACGGAGCTGGTGCGCGCCGCCGCGCTCTCGACGCCGGGCAACCAGCCCGCCGCCGCCCTCCTCGCCGACCTCTCGGCGGCGGGCGTCGCCGAGGCCGACCCGAGCACCTGGTACGGCGTCGCCGGGGTGTCGAGCGAGGTTCCGCTGTGGGGCGCTCAGGACACGGTGAAGGTGTCGCCGTCGAAGGTCGAGACGGTGACCACGTGCGCCCTGCGCTGGGCGCTCGAGGCGGCGGGCGGCACCAAGCCGGACGCCACACACCAGACCCTCGGCACGCTGCTGCACTCGATAGCGCAGAGCCATCCCAAGGGTTCGCTCACCGAGCTGAAGAAGGAGCTGGACCGGCGCTGGCCGGAGCTCGCACTGCCCGAGGGCTGGCCGTCGCTGCAGCTCCGCAAACGGGCCGAGCGCATGGTGGAGCGGCTCGCGGACTACCTCGCCGACTCGGGCGAACCGCTCCTCGTGGAGGCCGACTTCGACCTGCAGGTGGGGCGCGCCCGGCTGCGCGGTCAGGTCGACCGCGTCGAGGACGCGGGCGACGGCAGCGTGACGGTGGCCGACCTCAAGACCGGCAAGTCCGCGGCCAGCAAGGAGAAGGCGGCGGAGAACCCGCAGCTCGGCGCCTACCAGCTCGCGGTGGAGGAGGGCGCGCTCGACCTGCCCGAGGGCACGGTCAGCAAGGGCGCGAGCCTCGTCTACGTCGGCACCGAGACCGTGTCGGCGAGCGTGCGGAACCAGCCCGCCCTCGTCCCGGACGAGGACGGCAACAGCTGGGCGCGCGACACCGTGGAGGGTGCCGCCGACACGATGGCCGCGGCGAAGTTCGCGGCGAAGAACAACGACCTGTGCGAGGTGTGTCCGGTGCGGCGTTCCTGCCCGCTGCAGCCCGAGGGACGGAAGGTGGTCGAGTGACCAGGCACGAGCCGGAGATCCGGCTGTCCGCGCGCGCGATCGCCCGGCTGCTCGGTCGCCACGAGCCTACCGACGAGCAGGTCCGGGTCATCGAGTCACCCCTGGAGCCGGCGCTCGTCGTCGCGGGTGCGGGCTCCGGCAAGACCGAGACCATGGCCGCGCGCGTCGTATGGCTCATCGCCAACAAGCTGGTCCAGCCCGAGCAGGTGCTCGGCCTGACGTTCACGCGCAAGGCCGCGGGCGAGCTCACCCAGCGCGTCCAGACACGGCTGGCGCAGCTCAACCGGGCACTGGGCGAGGAGTCGGGCGAGGCACTCGCCGGCCTGGACCTCGACCGGCCCACCGTCGCGACCTACAACGCCTACGCCGCCTCCCTGGTCGCCGACCACGGTCTCCGCCTCGGCGTCGAACCGAGCGCCCGCCTGCTCGGCCAGGCCGAGCAGTGGCAGCTCGCGTCCCAGGTGGTCGAGTCCTGGGACGAGGACCTCGGCACCGACAAGGCCGTCAGCACCGTCACCGGCGCCGTCGTGGCCCTGTCCAGCGCGCTGGGCGAACACCTCGTCGACCCTGCCGACGCCCGCGACCGCCTGACCGAGATGGCAGAGCACCTCGAGTCCATCCCGCTCGGACCGAAGCAGAAGAAGCGCACCAAGGACGTCGACAAGCTCATCAGCTCGGTCGCCGAACGCGCCCGGTTCGTGGACCTCGTCGTCGAGTACCGCCGTCGCAAGCGCATCGCCGAGACCCTCGACTTCGGTGACCAGGTCGCCTTCGCCGCCCAGCTCGCCCGCGAGGTGCCGCTCGTGGGTGCCGCCGAGCGCGCGCGGTTCGAGGTGGTGCTCCTCGACGAGTACCAGGACACGTCCTACGCCCAGGTCGAGCTGCTGTCCGGTCTGTTCGGCGGCGGCCACCCCGTGACCGCCGTCGGCGACCCGCACCAGTCCATCTACGGATGGCGTGGCGCCTCCGCGGCGGGCCTCGCCCGCTTCCCTGGCCGCTTCCAGCGCGACGACGGCGTCCCCGCCGCCGTGCACTACCTGTCCACGTCCTGGCGCAACGACGCCGCGGTGCTCACTGCCGCGAACATCGTGTCGGGCCCGCTGCGCTCGCGGACCGGGGCCGGGACGAATGTTGAGGTACCTCCGCTGGACCTGCGGCCAGGGGCGGGCGAGGGAGTGGTGTCGGCGCACGTGGCGGCCACCCTGGAGGAGGAGGCAGAGGCGGTCGCCGAGTGGGTGGCCGCACGCTGGCGCTCCGGCGCCCACCCGGACGGGCGGTCGACCGCTGCCGTTCTCTGCCGGGCCCGAGCACAGTTCCCCACCCTCGAGGTGGCGCTGCGCCGCCGCGGCCTCCCGGTGGAGGTCGTCGGCCTCGGCGGTCTGCTGTCCACGCCCGAGGTGGTCGACGTCGTCGCGCTGCTCCAGGCCGCGCACGACCCGTCCCGCGGTGACTCGCTGATGCGCCTCCTGACCGGCCCGCGCCTCAACCTCGGGGCGGCCGACCTCCATGCGCTGGGCTCGTGGGCGGCCGACCTGGCGCGGATGGACGACCCGCGCACGGCCGCGGCGTCCGCGGCCCGGGTGGACGGCGCGGACGGTTCGGACGGCGCTGTGGACGACGACCCCCGTGTCGTCGAGGGCGACGTCTCGGACCACCGTTCGATAGTCGACGCGCTCGACGACCTGCCGCCTGCCGGGAAGCCTGCTCGCGACGGCCGGGTGCTGTCCCCGGACGCTCATCTGCGGCTGACCGCGCTGGCTCAGCTGCTGCGGGACCTGCGCGGCCTCACCTACCTGTCGCTGCCCGAACTGGTGGTCCAGGCGGAGCGCGCGCTCGGCCTCGACGTCGAGGCGGCCACCGCGGCCGCCCTGACCAGCGCCGGTGTCGGTGGAGCCGTGAGCGATCGTGGCCGCGAGCACCTCGACGCGTTCCGGGACGTGGCCGCATCGTTCGCGCAGTCGTCGGACACCGCGACGCTCGGCGCGTTCCTCGCCTGGCTCGGTGTGGCGGGGGAGAAGGAACGCGGCCTCGACATGCCCGTGCACGAGCCCGACCCGGACGCCGTCCAGGTGATCACCGCGCACGCCGCCAAGGGGCTGGAGTGGGACGCGGTGGCCGTGGCCGGCCTGGCAGACGGCGCCTTCCCGACGTGGGACAGGGGCTCGCGCTCAGGAGAGTCGTCGTCGGGCTGGCTGTCCGACCTGGGCGAGCTGCCCTACCACCTGCGCGGCGACGCGGACGACCTGCCGAACTTCGGCTGGGAGCGCGCCTCCGACACCAAGGACCTCATCGCGCTGCGCGACGAGTTCAAGTACGAGTGCGGTGAGCACCGCCTCGCCGAGGAACGCCGGCTGGCGTACGTGGCGTTCACGCGCGCCCGGCGCGAGCTCTTCCTCACTGCCTCGTGGTGGGGCTCGGCGAGCCGTCCGCGCGGCGTCTCCCCGTTCCTCGCCGAGCTGGCCGACGCGGGTCTGGTCAACACCGACCTGTGGGCCCCCATGCCCGCCCCGGACGCCGAGAACCCCCGCAACGCGGAGGAGCTGACGGCGGTCTGGCCCGCTCCGGACGGAGGCCAGGACCAGGCTGCGACGCGGCCGGACACGGCCGGCGGCCAGTTGCTGACCGCCCGGGACGTGCTGCGTGCTACCGCCGAGCTCGTGGACGAGGCCGCGGAGGAGCGCCTCGTCGCGCTGGCCGCCATGCGCCTGCCTGCCGACGCGCTCACCGCGCCGAGGGGCGCCGTCACCGACGCCGCAGGCCATGACCTCGTCGACCTCGCCCGCATGCTCCTTGCCGAGCGGGACCGGCACGCCGACCGGGAGATCGCCTTCCCGGCGCACGTCTCGGCGTCCGGGCTGGTGCGGCTCGCCGCGGACCGCGAGGCGTTCGCCCTCCAGCTCCGCCGCCCTGTGCCGGTGCAGCCCACGGTGCACGCCCGCCGGGGTACCCGGTTCCACGAGTGGGTGGAGCAGTTCTTCACGTCTGCCACGCTGCTCGACGTCGACGACCTGCCCAGCGCCGAGGACGAGGACCTCCCGGAGGACACCGACCTCGACAAGCTGCGCGACACGTTCCTCGGCTCGGAGTGGTCGGCCCGCACGCCTGTCGCCGTGGAGGTCGACGTCGAGACGCCGGTGGCCGGCGTCATGCTGCGCTGCCGCATGGACGCCGTCTTCCGGGACCCGGCCGCGGACCCGGCCACAGGATCGGACGCGGTGGTGGTCGTGGACTGGAAGACCGGCCGCGAGCCGCTCGACGCCGCGGCGCGAAGCGCCCGCGAGGTGCAGCTCGCGGTGTACCGCCTGGCGTGGTCACGCTGGACGGGGCTGCCGCTGGAGCAGGTGAGCGCCGCGTTCTACTACGTCGGCTCGGACACGACGGTCCGGCCGGAGCGCCTGCTCGACGAGACGGAGCTGGAGGCGCTCATCCGCGGCGAGTGACCGCGTGCCCTCTGACTACGTGCCCTCTGACTACGCGCCCTCTTCGAGCGTCGCCTCGTCGAGGTCCTCCAGCATCGACGTCGCGTCCTCGACCACCTCGGGCAGCCGGTGCCGTACGCCGTGCAGCAGCCACCGCGCGAGCGCCAGCTCACCCACGAGCATCGCGCGCTCGGCCAGGCGGGAGTCGCTCAGCTCGGTGCGGCGCAGCTGGTACGCCTCCATGATCGAGTCGACCGCTTCGAGCGGAGCCGCCGCGATGAGCCACGCGAGGTCGTCGGCGGGGTCGGCCACGCGGGCCTCGGCCCAGCCCGAGATCGCGACGACCCGCTGCCGGTCCACGAGCAGCTGGTCGGGCGCCAGGTCGCCGTGCGCGACCACGGGCTTGAACTTCCAGAGGGAGACGTCCTCGAGCGCCGCCTCCCAGCGGCGCAGCAGGGTGGGCGGGATCCGGCCGGTCCGCGCGGCCTCGTCCACCTCGGTGAGGCGACGCTCGCGGTACTCGGACGCCGTGTAGCTGGGCAGGCCGCAGGTCTCCACGACCGACGTCGGCAGCTCGTGGATCGCGGCGATCGCCCGGCCCAGGTCTGCCGCCAGGCCAGGGCCAGGCTCCAGCGCCTCGACGTCGAGCGTGCTGCCGATGATCCGCCGGTGCACGACGGCCCGGCCACCTTCCGGCAGCAATGCGTAACCCGCGACCTGTGGCACGACGAACGGGAGCACACCGGTGTCGATGTACAGCCGAAGCGCGTCCAGCAGCTCGATCTCGGCCTCGAGCGCCGCGCCGGCCACCGTGCTGCGGGGTGCGCGGACCACCCACTCCTGGTCGTCCTGCCCCGTGACGACGGCGACGTCGTAGTCGCCCGCGAGCTCGCCGACGCGCACCGACTGGGCGTCGAGACCAGGTACGGCGGCGGTGGAGAGGGCGGCGAGAGCGAGGGGCGTGCGGGACACGTGCTCAACCGTATTGCAGTGTTCGCGTGCCATGGCACAGCGCGGTGGTGTGTCCCCGCCCAAACGGGGACACACCACCTTGTTGGTAGAGCCTGGGCGCGGAAGTGCTACCTGCGTGCGGGTATGCGCGACCGGGCGTGCATGAGGGCCTGGCTCGCGCCGAGGGTGATGAACAGCCCGCCTGCCCACCAGACGCCCGAGGTGAGCATTCCCGGATAGAGCGCGGAGCTCACCAGCGCCGCGACGCCGACCAGGGCCAGAACGACGCCTGCCCACGGCTTGCCGAGGGCCATCAGCACGCCGAGAGCGGCGACCACGACGGTGTAGAGAACGTAACCGAGCTCCAGGCCCCAGCTGCCGACGAGGGCTCCGCCGATACCCAGGACCATGGGCAGGACGGCGAGCGCTCCGCCGGCGATCCGCCAGCCGGTCGCGGGCGGTCCGTTGCGGGCGATGACCGGTACGACGAGTGCGGCCCACGCGAGCCAGGCCGTGGGGGCGAAGGCCCAGCCGTCGGAGAACATGAAGCTCATGACCGACAGCATGATCGCCGCCGCAGCGGTGAAGACGGTACGGGCACGCGCGGTGGCGAAGTTCGGGAGCGCTGCGACCACTGCCGGGGCCAGATTCAACAGCACGATTCCGAAGCCGTGCGCCTGGAACTGGGTGTTCGGCACCTGGAGGGAGCCCTCCGGCCACCAGAAGGAGACGAACATCGCGGCGAAGACCCCGACAGCGGTCGCAAGCCACAGCAGGATGCGCCTCATCCGGTCGGTCCCGCCCGGTTCGTGGCCGAGCTCGGCCCGCACTCGTTCCGTGAACTGCGCGGGGTCGCCGAGGCTCTCGGCGGCCTGTTCGGGAGTGCGCCCGGCGTCCTCGGCTTCCGCGAAGTGTGCCCGGACGTCGTCGAGCACCGCGTCGCGCTGCTCAGGGGTGAGCGATCGCAGGCGCTTGCCCACGTCACGCAGGTAGGCACCCTCGGTGTTCCCGTTCATCGCGGTCCTCTCGGTCGTCGTGGTGCTCTCGGCAGTGGTCGTGTTCTCAGTCATCGTGATCCCTCCAGCAATGCGTTGACCTGTGCGGCGACCGACGTCCAGACCTGGGCGAACGCGGTGAGCTGACTGGTGCCGTCATCGGTGATGGCGTAGTAGCGGCGGGGGCGAGCGGTGCCGGACGAGTCCCATCGGGGCTCGACGAGTCCGTTCTCACGCATGCGGGCCAGCAGCGGATAGAGGCTGCCCTCGCTTGCGATGAGCCCGCGTGCGGTGAGGTCGTCGGCCAGCTCGAGGCCGTACTTCTCACCGCGAGAGAGCAGCGCGAGCACGCAGTACTCGAGCACTCCCTTACGGAGGTTCGTTGCGATGCGCTCTTCGATCATGTTGAGAACTCTAACCTTGCGTAGCAAGACTTGCAATACAAGTCTTGCGAAACAAGTCTTGCGAGACAAGGTTCGGTGGTGCCGCGATGGCAGGTGCTCGAGCGGCCGGGGTCCGGGTGTCAGGAGGGCCGACTACTGTCGACCCTGTGTCAGCTCTCGACCTCCCGTTCGCCCGCGCCGCCCACTACCGTGCCGCCCACCGCCGCGCCGAGCCCGGTCTGGTCGGCGACCTCCTCAAGGAGCGCGGCACCCAGGTGCTGGTCGTCCGCGGGAACCGGGTCGCGATGGCCGGTCAGCGCGTGGCGCTCTTCGCGCCCGACGACGTCGCGCACCTCGCCGTCGGCCTGCACCTCTTCCTCGGGGAGGCGGACGGCGTGGCCTACCTCGCCGCGGTCCTGACCGACGCCGAGGCGGAGCCCCCGCTCGACGTCGAGTGGGCAGGGCTGCGGACCCTCGACGAGCCGGACCTGGAACAAGGGCTCGTCGTCGAGGCGATCGCCCTGTCCCAGTGGCACGCCGTGCACTCCCACTGCCCTCGGTGCGGCACGCGAACCGAGGTCGCGCAGGGCGGCTGGATCCAGCACTGCCCGAAGGACGACACGAACCAGTTCCCGCGCACGGACCCCGCGGTGATCATGGCGGTCACCGACGTCGACGACAGGCTGCTCCTTGCCCGTGGCCCGCAGTGGGGTCCCGGCCGGCGGTCGGTGCTGGCCGGCTTCGTGGAGCCGGGCGAGGGGCTCGAGCAGGCAGTGGTGCGCGAGACGATGGAGGAGGTAGGGGTCGTCGTCGACCCCGGCACCGTCGAGTACCGCGGCAGCCAGTCCTGGCCGCTGCCGGCGTCGCTCATGCTCGGCTTCCGGGCCCGGGCAACCACGACACATCTGGTGCGGCAGGAGGACGAGATCGCCGAGGCGGACTGGTTCACCCGCGCAGAGGTAGCCGCAGCGGTGGCCGACGGCGACCTGGGCCTACCGGGGCGCGCCTCGATCGCCCGCTCCCTGATCGAGGACTGGTACGGCGGCCGGCTCGAGGAGTGACACGGCCGCCGGGGCATCTCAGGCAGCGGTCATGCGCCTGATGTCGTCCGCGATCCCCGGCAGCGGATCAGTCTGGCCGATGGAGGCGAACCAGTCCCAGAGCTCCAGGGCGTGGTAGATGCGATAGATCTCGATGCGCTCCTCCGCATCGGCCGGAAGGGGGCCGTAGCCCTCGTAGAAGGCTTGGCGCCTCGCCGGGTCGCTGAGGAGTGCGTAGTAGTCGGCCTTGGCCAGGTCGACGAGGGGGTCGGCCGCGATGGCGTTCTCGACGTCGATGAAGCCGGTGAATGCCCAGCCGCCGGGCTGCTCGGCCACAAGGACATTGCCGTCGTGGAAGTCGTTGTGACAGAGCACGGCGCCGGAGCAGTGCTGGAAGAGGCCGACCCGCTCGACGAGTCGGGCCTTCACCGCCGCGTGCAGGGCGGGATCGCCACCGAGCGCGGTGAACTCGGCGAGCTTCTTGTCGAACTGCCGGCGCATGTAGGCGCTGTTCGTCGGCTCCGGGTCGTGGATCTGCGTGGTGAGATAGCCGAAGCTGCCCTGCGCGATGCCGTGGACGCGAGCCAGGCAGGCGCCCAGCTGCCGGTAGACGCTGCGAACGTCGGCGTCGGGGAGGTCGCCCTTGACAGCGGACAAAGGCACTCCGTCGACCTTGGTCATGATCGTCAGGGTCTGACCGAGCGGGCCCTGTTCGTCCTGGCTGTGCAGGATGCGTGGCGCCGGGCCGACGTCGTGCTGCTCCAGCAGTCGGTAGACGTGGATCTCCTTCTCCTGCTTCCAGCGCCACCGCTCGCCGTAGATCTTGACGATGACCGGCTCTGTCGGCGGCGCGCAGCGAATCTCGAAGACGGTATTTATCTCACCACCCGTGCGCTTGATGACCTCGGCGACTGAAGCGCCCGGGAAGACCTGCCGTAGGAGTTCTTCCGCGCTCTCGGCGGTGAGCATGCTCTGCGTGGCCTCGGACATGCTCGGAACGGTAGGTGTGCCCGCAGCGAGAAGGCGACCGATTTTCAGGCCGCGAGGGCCTGCTTCACCTGCGCGAGGCTCGGGTTGGTCGCCGCCGAGCCGTCCGGGTAGACCACTGTGGGCACTGTCTGGTTCCCGCCATTGACCTGCTCCACGTAGGCGGCAGCCTCGGGCTGCTCCTCGATGTCGATGACCGTGTAGCCGATGCCCTCCGAGTCGAGCTGCGTACGCAGTCGCCGGCAGTACCCGCACCAGGTGGTCGAGTACATCAGGACCGTGCCGTCCGCCGGGATCGGCGAGTGGTTCGACGTGGTCGTATCGGACATCAGTACTCCTTGTCAGTGGGTGCTGCGAGAATCGCAGACGATGCTCACCCAGACCAACTCCGCCGCCGGTTCGAATCATCCTGGACCGATGAGCCCCGACGCCATCCTGACCGCGCTCGACCCCGAGCAGCGCGAGGTGGCGCTCGCGCTCAACGGGCCGGTCATGGTGCTCGCGGGTGCGGGCACGGGCAAGACGCGCGCCATCACCCATCGCATCGCCTACGGAGTGCGCATCGGCGTGTACGCGCCGACCAGCGTGCTCGCGGTGACGTTCACGGCCCGTGCGGCGGGGGAGATGCGCACGCGGCTGCGCGAGCTCGGCGTCCAGGGCGTGCAGGCCCGCACGTTCCACGCCGCGGCGCTGCGGCAGCTCGGGTACTTCTGGCCGCGCGTGGTGGGCGGCGCCCCGCCCCGGCTGGTGGAGCACAAGGCGCAGATCATCGCGGAGGCGGCCCGCCGGCTCGGCCTGAGCGTGGACCGCGTCGCCGTCCGCGACCTGAGCAGCGAGGTGGAGTGGGCGAAGGTCTCGCTCATCACCGCCGACGACTACGAGAAGGCGCTGCTCGCGACCGGCCGCGAGGCGCCATCGGGCTACGACCCGCAGACGGTGTCGCGCCTCATCACGGCGTACGAGGACGTGAAGACGGAACGCGAGGTCATCGACTTCGAGGACGTGCTCCTCATGCTCGGGGACATGCTGAACAGCCACAAGATCGTGGCGGACGAGGTGCGCTCGCAGTACCGGCGCTTCGTCGTGGACGAGTACCAGGACGTTTCCCCGCTGCAGCAGTTCCTGCTGGACCAGTGGCTCGGCGGGCGCAAGGAGCTGTGCGTGGTGGGCGACCCGTCGCAGACCATCTACTCCTTCACCGGCGCCTCGCCGCGCCACCTCCTGGAGTTCCGGCGGACCTACCCCGAGGCGCAGGAGATCCGGCTCGTGCGTGACTACCGCTCGACGCCGCAGGTGGTGAACCTCGCCAACGAGGTGCTCAAGCGCGCCGGCCGCGGAGGCGGTGCGCACCAGGCGCTGGAGCTCATCGCGCAGCGAAAGCCGGGCCCGCCGATCGCCTTCACGGCGTACGACGACGACGAGGCCGAGGCGAAGGGCGTCGCCAGCAGGGCGGCCCGCCTGATCCAGTCGGGCGTGAAGCCGAGCGAGATCGCCGTGCTGTACCGGACCAACTCGCAGTCCGAGGCGTTCGAGGCCGCGTTCGCCGACGCCGGGGTGGGCTACCTCGTGCGCGGCGGGCAGCGGTTCTTCCAGCGCAAGGAGGTGCGCGACGCGATAGTGCTGCTGCGTGGTGCCGCCCGCTCTGCGGATCCGGAGCTGCCCATGCCGGACCAGGTGCGCGACATCCTCGCCACCGCCGGCTGGGCCGACCAGCCGCCCACGGCGCGCGGTGCCGCCCGCGAGCGCTGGGATGCCATGCAGGCGCTCGTCTCGCTCGCGGACGACCTGGCCGCAGCCGCGACCCCCGAGAGCCCAGCGACGGTCGCACTGCTCGTCGCCGAGCTCGACGAACGCGCCGCGGCGCAGCACGCGCCGACGGTCGAGGGCGTCACGCTCGCCTCGCTGCACGCGGCCAAGGGTCTGGAGTGGGACGCCGTCTTCCTCGCCGGCATGAGCGAGGGGCTGATGCCGATCTCGCTGGCGGAGTCCGACGACGCCGTGCACGAGGAGCGCCGGCTGCTGTACGTCGGGATCACCCGCGCGCGCGAGCACCTGGAGGTGTCGTTCGGGCGCGCGCGGAACCCGGGTGGCCGGCCCACGCGCAAGCGCACCAGGTTCCTCGACGGGCTGTGGCCGGAGGACCTGCGCTCTCCCAGGGCACGGACCACGACCAAGGGCCAGGCCCGGGCGCTGCTGACCGGCGAGCACGACGTCGCGCTCTTCGACGCCCTGCGCGACTGGCGCCTCGAGGTCGCCCGCGAGACGGACAAGCCCGCCTACACGGTGCTCACCGACGCGACACTGGCGGCCATCGCGGAGATCCGACCTTCGGCCATAGCCGAACTTGCTCGCGTGGACGGGATAGGTCCGGCGAAGATCGACAGGTACGGCGCCACGATCCTCGCGATAGTGGCGAGCGCACCGAGCACCTGAGCGGCCGTAGCGGCCTGTCAGGTGGTCCGGCGAGGGAACTTTCGAGTGGTTCGGAGGCTCCCGGAATGGCTGCAGAGTGGGCCGTTCCGGGACCGGCGAAAAACTTCTCAAGAAAGTTTGGAAAAAGAGTTGGCTCGCCCCGGTGCCCCGGCATAGTGTTCACATGTCCCTGACGGCAGTGGGTGAGACCTTAAGGTCTGGCCCGGATTCGAGTGAGGAGGTGGGTGTCTTGGAGATGAACATGATTCCGCAGACGGATCTGCACGCGTGCAAGTACGTGCTCGGCAACGAGCCCGTTCAGGCAATCGGCGCAGCTCTGCCTTTCCGCGCGCGCACTCACCGCGGAGGCAACAAGCCGTCCGCTCTCGCACCCGACTCCGCATCTCCAGGAGACTCGCCGGTCTAACGACCGAGTCATCCAGGCCGCGGAGTCCATCTAGGACCCGCGGCCTTAATTCTTGCCCGGAGACCCGGCCCCGCCAGGGCCGGCCGGCCGAGATCTAGCCCGGGGTCCTGTTCCCCCAGACGTTCATCGACGACGTTCTTCTTTACAGGACACAGGAGACAACCGTGCGCCTCACTGCGCTCCTCGACACTCTTCCCCAGGGCGGTTCGGGCCCCTGGGACCCACCTCAACACCCCGTCACGAGCGGGATCGGTTCGGACTCGGCGGAGTTCAACCGGCTGATGGACACACTGCTGCCGTGCCGTACCAACGACCCGGAGCTGTGGTTCGCCGAGCACAGCACCCAGGTGGAGCAGGCCAAGGCCCTGTGCCGCACCTGCCCCCTGATCGAGGGCTGCCTCGCCGGCGCCCTCGAGCGGAACGAGCCCTGGGGCGTCTGGGGCGGCGAGGTCTTCGTCGACGGCGCCGTTGTCGCCCGCAAGCGTGGCCGGGGACGGCCCCGCAAGTCGGAGAACGTCGCAGCGGCCTGATCCAGCCGCAGCGTCGAGTGCGTGATGTTCGCCCGGTCAACGACCATTGGCCGGGCGAACACCCCGCACTCGACGTAGGGCGTCAAGCTGGCAGGACCACGCACCCGCAGCGCGGGTGCGGTTCCGCCGGCCTGACGCGGGGGAGCCCTGCCGGGAGCGAGATCTCCAGGCATGCACCCACGGCCGCGGGCCGGTGTCCGTCCAGCTGGGCGAGCACCTGGCTCGCGGCCGTCGCCGCTGCCACCGCGGCGAGCGTCGCCTCCTGCGTCGGCTCCGCCACCTTGCGCAGCTGGGTGGCCAGCGCGGGCCACTCCCGGTCGGCGTCGGCGCGGGCCAGGTCCACGCACGTCACGCAGGCCGACCGGCCGGGCCGGACGAACGGCCCGACCACCACGTCCGCCTCCCGTACCACCACCGGCAGGTGCGGTACCCCGAGGCCGAGCAGCCGCTGGTACCGCGCAGGGTGCGCGGCGTGCGGCTCGGTGACGACCACGACATCGAGGGTCGTCGGGTCGAGCCCCGTCCCGCCCGTCCTGCCGTCGTCGACCCGCACCGTCACACGCGGGGAGCGTTCCGCCAGCATGGAGCGGACGGCGTCGTCGCGCGCCTGTCCGACGTCGACCGCCCGTAGACCGCCCAGCCCGACGTCGGTGACCTGTACCGGCAGCGGGTCGTGCAGCAGCAGCCCGCCGACGCCCGCCGTCGCCAGGTGCAGCGCGACCGCCGTGCCCAGCCGTCCGAGCCCGACGACGCCGACCACCCGCCGCGCGCGGTCGGCCAGGGTTGCGAGCCCCGCGCCGTCGGGCCGCAGCATGCCGAGCACCGTCGCGTCCGCGGCGCCGTCCGCCGGAGCCGTCACCGCGCCGACCGTTGCCGGCACGGGGACCAGCACGCCCGCCCGGAACAGGGCGGTCATGATCTCGTCGCGCCGCTCGGCGGGAACACCGCACCGCGCAGCCGACTGCTCGACGGTCACGTGCCGCCGTTCGGCGATCTCCTCGAGCCATGTCTCCTCGGCAGGCGTGAGCCCGGTCAGCACGAACGACCACCGCGGGTCCGAACCGCACTGCATCTGGCCGCCGCCGCGACTGAGCACCGGTGTGCCTGGCCGCAGCCGGAGCAGGGGAGGGGGCTTCATGGCGACAACGATGCACGACGGCGTCGCACGCCCCCGGCCGTCGTCCACAGTTCCAGAGGTATATCCAAAGCGTCGTGCGGAGCGGAAGTTCCCGTGTGCGCCCAGAGCCAAATGGACGGCGCAGAGCTTGCCGACCCGGTTACGGTGACCCTATGAGCGACCAGCACCAGCCCGGCGATACCCCCCAGTCGTGGGAGGAGATGCTGCGCTCGATGCTCGGCGACGGCGCAGACGAAGTGATGGCCGAGATGCGCGAGCGAGGCATCGACCCGACCGCGCTCGGTGGACCACCCGACCCCGTGATGATGCAGTACGCGCTGGCCCAGGTGCAGAAGATGCTCTCGGCCGAGGGCACCGGACCGGTCAACGCCGACGTCGCGCACGACGTCGCGCGACAGGTCGCCGTCAGCAAGGGTGACCCGTCCCTGACCGGCAAGCAGGCCAAGGACGCCACGGACGCGCTCGCGGTGGCCGAGCTCTGGCTCGACGCCGTCACCGACCTGCCGCCCGCCGGCGGGAAGCGGCACGCGTGGAACCGGTCCGAGTGGGTCGAGGCGACGCTGCCCGTGTGGAACGAGCTGGCGGCGCCCGTCGCCTCGTCCGTCTCGGAGGCGCTGGCCACGGTGCTGCGCGACCAGCTTCCCGAGGGCATCGACGACGGCGAGGCGATCCCCGGGATGCCCGCTGGCGTCCTGCACGGGCTCGGCGGCTCCATCGACCCGACCCAGATGATGCGCCGGCTCGGCTCGGCGGTGTTCGGCATGCAGGTCGGCCAGGCCGCCGGCACGCTCTCGCAGGAGGTGTTCGGCGCCACCGACGTCGGCCTGCCGCTGCTCGACAGCTCCGACACCGTGCTGCTGCCCACGAACGTCGCCGCGTTCGCCGACGGACTGGACGCCCCGCTGGACGAGGTCCGGCAGTTCCTCGCCGTCCGCGAGGCTGCGCACGCCCGCCTGTTCACCCACGTCCCGTGGCTCCGGTCGCACCTGCTGTCGATAGTGGAGCGCTACGCCCGCGGCATCACCATCGACCTCGACGCGCTCGAGGCGCAGGTGCGCGACATCGACCTCGCCGACTCCGACGCCCTGCGCAGCGCCCTGTCCGGCGGTGTGTTCGGGCTGCAGAACACCGACGAGCAGAAGGCCGTGCTGCTGAACCTGGAGACCACGCTCGCCCTGGTGGAGGGCTGGGTCGACGAGGTCAGCGCCATCGCCGCCCTGCCGCACCTGCCGCACGCCATCCCGTTGCGCGAGATGATCCGGCGCCGTCGTGCCGCGGGCGGCCCTGCCGAGCAGACGTTCTCGACGCTGGTCGGGCTGGAGCTGCGGCCGCGCCGGTCGCGCGACGCGGCGACCCTGTTCTCGATAGTCTCCCGCGCCCAGGGCGCCGAGGGGCGCGACGCCGTGTGGGACCACCCCGATCTGCTGCCGGGCACGCAGGACCTCGACGACCCGTCGAGCTACCTCGTACGCCGCGAGGCCGCGGAGAACGAGCACGCCGACGTCGACGCCGCGCTCAAGGAGATCTTCGGCGAGGACTGAGTCGGCTCACGACTCAGCGGTCAGTCGTCCCCGTCGTCGGACGTGATGTCCCCCGGGTCGTCCTGTGCGAACGACGCGCCCTCGAGGAATCCGCGCGCCCGGTCGGTCCTGGGGTAGACCTCCAGGATCTTCCAGAACTCCGGGCCGTGGCCCGCGTGCAGCAGGTGCGCCAGCTCGTGCAGCAGCACGTAGTCGAGCACCCAGGACGGCATGCCCTGGAGGCGGGTCGAGATGCGGATGGACCCGTCGAGCAGCGTGCACGACCCCCAGCGCCGGCCCTGGTTCGACGACCACCGCACGCTCGAGGGCTTGGCGTGGCCGTCCAGATACTTGGCCGAGAGCTCGCCGGCACGGTCCATCAGTTCTTGGTCGGACGGACGGCGGCGCCGTTCCTTGTCCTCCAGCCGGGCCACCATCTTGGCCACCCACTCTCGTTCCTGAGCCCGAGAGAAGCGCGCGGGAATGGCGACGATGGTCCGTCCACCGTCGCGATATGCGCTCACCGTGGCGGTGCGACGGCGGCTCCGGCGCACCTCCACGGACGTCAGGGCGTCGTGGGCCACGGAATGACCGTAGCGTGTTATCGGCGCGACGTGGGGTATAACACACCGTTCAAGTGGAAAATCTTTGCACGACGGCGTAGGGATTGGCGTAGAGGGACGGCGTAGCGATCGGCATCGTGCGATCAGGCACGCGTCGCGGTCAGGCGGCTTTCACGGAAACCTCAGCCAAGTGAGGAATGATGGTCCGGTGACTGATATGCGCGACCGCCAGCCCGCCCCGCAGCCCGACCCGTCGCCCTTCGACGACGCGCCGGTAGCGGTCGCCCCGATCTCGCGCCGCACGGTGACGCTCGGCGTCTCCCTGCTGGCCACCGCAGTCCTCGCCGCGGTGGCGCTGGTGGTGCCGACTCCGTACGCGATGCGCTCGCCGGGGCCTACCGAGGACACGCTGCAGCGGAACCTGATCCAGATCGAGGGCGCGCGGACGTACGAGTCGACGGGCGAGCTCCGCCTCACGACGGTCTCCGTGCTGGGCGGACCGGGTTATCCGATGCTGTCCGGCCAGGTGATCCAGGGCTGGCTGGACCCGAAGCGCTCGGTGCTGCCGGTGGAGGCGATCTTCCCCGAGGCGACCACCCAGGAGCAGCAGAAGGAGCTCAGCCAGGCGGAGATGGTGTCGTCGCAGGAGTCCGCCACGGCGGCAGCGCTGACCGAGATCGGCTACGACGTGCCCGCCGTCCTCGACGTGGCCGGGACGGAGCCGGGCTCCGGGGCCGAGGGCAAGCTCTCCGAGGGCGACGTGATCGTCGAGTTCCAGGGTGAGCCCGTCGGCACCTATGCCGACCTCATCGACGGGCTCGCCGAGACGAACCCGGGGGACGACGTGACGCTCGGGGTCCAGCGGGGCAAGCGCGCGATGGATGTCGACATCACCACGTCGGGCAACGGCGAGCGGGCGGTCCTCGGCGTCTTCATCGACCCGCGCTACGACTTCCCCGTGGACGTCTCCATCGAGATCGAGAACATCGGCGGGCCCAGCGCGGGCACCATGTTCGCGCTCGGCATCATCGACAAGCTGACCGCCGAGGACGAGGCGAACGGAAAGGTGATCGCCGGCACCGGGACGATGAGCCCGGAGGGCACGGTGGGCCCGATCGGGGGCATCGAGCAGAAGCTGTACGGGGCGGTCCGGGACGGCGCCAAGTGGTTCCTCGCACCGGCGGACAACTGCGCCCAGGTGGTCGGCAACGTGCCCGCCGGGCTGAACGTCGTGAAGGTGTCGACGCTGGCCGAGGCGCGGGACGCCGTCGAGCAGATCGGACGGGACGAGGGCAGCGACCTCCCGACGTGTTCCTGACCTCCCGGTGCAGATGTTGACCGTGTGTTGCACATCTGGAGGATGTGGGAACCTTGTGCTGGGAACCTTGAGCAGAGCCCGGCCGTTCCACCTGGGTACGGCCCAACCATTTGATGACGTGAGGTAACGCAGTCGTGTCCTTCGCCGCAGCACCTCGCCGCCCTTCCGGCGGCGCCCCCCGAGCCCGACGACGCAGTCCGCTGGGGGTGGCGATAGTCGCGGTCGCCGCCGTGATCGCAGCCCTGCTTCTCCTAGCCCAGTTCTGGACCGAGGTGATGTGGTTCGGTCAGCTCGGGTTCTCCCGGGTGATCTGGACCGAGTGGGGCATGCGCGCCGCCCTGTTCGCCGCCGGGTTCCTGCTGATGGCCGGATCCGTGTTCTGGTCGTTCACCGCGGCCTACCGGTCCCGCCCCATCTACGCGCCCAGCACCCCCGAGCAGGCGACGCTCGACCAGTACCGTGAGGCCGTCGAGCCGCTGCGCCGGGTCGTCATGGTCGCCGCGCCGGTCCTCGTCGGCTTCTTCGCCGGCGTCGCTGCCTCCGCGCAGTGGCGGACGGTGCTGCTGGCGTTCAACGGCGAGTCCTTCGGCGAGACCGACCCCGAGTTCAACATGGACCTCGGGTTCTTCGTCTTCACGCTGCCCGTGCTGCGGTTCGGCGTCGGGTTCCTCATCTCGGTGGTGGTGATCGCCGGTATCGCCGGGCTGGTCACGCACTACCTGTACGGGGGCCTGCGGGTCGGACCCGCCGCAGCCGGTGGTCCGCGGACCACCACCGCCGCGCGCGTCCACCTCGCCGTCATCGGCGCCATCGGTCTGCTCCTGATCGCCGCCAACTACTGGCTGGACCGCTACTCGATCCTGACCAACGCGGGCGACCGGTTCGACGGCGCCTCGTACTCCGACGTGCACGCGGTGATCCCCGCCAAGGGCATCCTCACCGTGGTCGCGATCTTCGTCGCCGCGCTGTTCATCGTCACCGCGTTCCGTGGCGACTGGCGCCTGCCGGCGATCGGCGTCGGCCTCATGGTCGTGTCCGCCATCGCCATCGGCGGCATCTACCCCGCCGTCGTGCAGCGGTTCCAGGTGAACCCGAACGCGCAGGAGCTGGAGGCCGAGTACATCCAGCGCAACATCGACGCGACCTTGACGGCGTTCGACATCGACGGCGTCGAGAAGGAGCAGTACGACGCCACGACGCAGGCGGAGGAGGGCGCGCTGCGGGAGGACGCCGACACCGCCGCGTCGATCCGGCTGCTGGACCCGCAGATCGTGTCGCCGTCGTTCCGTCAGCTGCAGCAGAACAAGCAGTACTACAACTTTGACGACTCCCTGTCGGTGGACAGGTACGAGATCGACGGCGAGTCCCGCGACACCGTGATCGCGGTGCGCGAGCTGAACCTCGACGGCCTCGGCCAGGACCAGCGCAACTGGGTCAACGACCACACCGTGTACACGCACGGCTACGGCGTCGTCGCCGCGTACGGCAACCAGCCGGGCCCGGACGGTCGCCCGGCGTTCTTCGAGGGCGGCATCCCGTCCCAGGGCGCGATCACCGACCTCGAGGGCGAGTACGAGCCGCGCATCTACTTCAGCCCCAGCACCGACACGTATTCCGTCGTGGGCGCACCCGAGGGCACGAAGCCCTGGGAGCTGGACTACCAGGCGGACGAGGCCGACGACGGCGGCCAGGTCAACACGACGTTCTCCGGTGACGCCGGGCCCGACGTGGGCTCCTTCGGGAGCAAGCTGCTGTACGCGCTCAAGTTCGGCGAGGAGCAGCTCCTGTTCTCCGACCGCGTGACGAGCGAGTCGCAGATCCTCTACGACCGTGACCCGCAGCAGCGCGTCAGCAAGGTCGCCCCGTGGCTCACCCTCGACAACCGGGTGTACCCGGCGGTCGTCGACGGCCGCGTGAAGTGGATAGTCGACGCCTACACCACCAGTGACGCCGTCCCGTACTCCACGTCGACGCCGCTCGACGAGGCCGTCGCGGACACGCTCACCACTGCTTCCGGCGCTCCGGTCGAGCTGCCGGAGGAGGTCAACTACATCCGGAACTCGGTGAAGGCCACGGTCGACGCCTACGACGGGTCGGTCGACCTGTACGCGTGGGACACCGAGGACCCGATCCTCAAGGCCTGGACCAACGTCTTCCCGACGTCGGTCAAGCCGATCGAGGAGATCTCCGGCGACCTGATGAGCCACCTGCGGTACCCCGAGGACCTGTTCAAGGTGCAGCGCACCCTGCTCAGCCAGTACCACGTGGACAACTCGGCCGAGTTCTTCTCGGGCCAGGACTTCTGGAACAACCCGACCGACCCGACGTCGGACGCTGCCAACAAGCCGCTGCAGCCGCCGTACTACCTCACGCTGAAGATGCCCGGGCAGGAGGAGTCGTCGTTCTCGCTGACGTCCACCTTCATCCCGGGCGGTAACACGGACCGAGAGGTGCTCACCGGGTTCCTCGCCGTGGATGCCGATGCGGGGAACGAGGCGGGCAAGAAGGCAGAGGACTACGGCAAGCTCCGACTGCTGGAGCTGCCACGAGACACGACGGTGCCCGGCCCCGGTCAGGTACAGAACAACTTCGACTCGAACCCGACGATCTCCGAGCAGCTGAACCTCCTGCAGATCGGTTCGTCCACGGTGCGGCGGGGTAACCAGCTGACCCTGCCGGTCGGTGGCGGCCTGCTGTACGTGCAGCCCGTGTACATCCAGTCGACCGGTGGCACGCAGTTCCCGCTGCTGCGCAAGGTGCTCGTCGCCTTCGGTGACGACATCGGCTTCGCCGACACGCTCGACGAGGCGCTGGACCAGGTGTTCGGCGGTGACTCGGGTGCCCAGGCGGGCGACGCGGGTACGGCCGAGGACGAAGCGCCCATCACCCCGCCGACGGGTGAGGGCGAACCGGGTACGGATCCGACGCCCGAACCGTCAGGCGAGCCGAGCGGCGAACCCACCGGCGGCGCCGGCACGGGCGGCACCGGGTCGGACCTCGACGTCGCACTGCAGGAGGCGGCCGACGCCATGGCTGACGCCAACGCCGCCCAGCGCGATGGTGACTGGACCGCCTACGGCGAGGCGCAGGACCGCCTGCAGCAGGCGCTGGAGGACGCGATAGCGGCCGAGGAAGCGCAGAGCTCGGCGGGCTGACCAGCCGCCGCGCGCTGAGCGCACGAAGACAGAGGCCCCCGGTGCTTGCACCGGGGGCCTCTGTCATGCTCAGCCGAGCCGGCGGGCCACCACCACCGAGTTGACGACGTCGTCGGTGGGATGGACCACCTCCAGCACCTCGAATCCGGGCATGGCGCGCAGGTCCACCGGCGGGTAGAGGAGGGTGCGCAGGCCGCGCGCGCTCCGTGCGAGCAGCATGGCGCCGGGCCGCATCGAGTCGGCCATCCGCGCGAGGATCGCCGCCTTGGCCGACGACGTCTCCCCGACCAGCGCGGCGAGCACCACTGCGTCGTGGGCCGCGAGGTCGACGTCCGCGGCGTCGGCCTGCTCGAACCGGACCCGCGGGGTACCGAACCGCGCGGCGAACCGTCGGGCGAGGGCGACCGCGACGGGGTCCCGGTCCAGGCCGACGACGGGGCAGCCGAGCGCGTCGGCGTACCCCACGGTGCTCAGGGGAAGCGGCCCGCAGCCGAGCACGGCGACGGACGCCGGTGTGCCGCCCGAGTGGGTGAGCAGGCGCACCTCGAGGGCTGTGAGCCGGTGGTAGTTGTCGAGGTACGGGAACTCGCTCAGCGCCGACGCCGGATCGGGCGCCGTCGCGATGCGCTCCGCCCAGGTGTGCTCGAGCGCGGTCTCGCCGCGCGCCGAGAGATCGCGGACGGCGTTCTTGCGATCCTCGACCTCCGGGTGCGCCAGGATCTCGAGGGCCTGACGGTCGGGCGCCGCGAGGACCGTCTGCACCAGCTCGCCGAAGAGGGCGTTGGTACGGGGGTCCGGTCGCAGGTGGGGGAGTGCGGCGAGCTCGTCGGTGAGACGGACGATCCGGTCCGCGGTCAGGGTGGTGGCGCTCAGCTCCGTCGGCATGAGGATGATCGTTCCACGGCCGCATCGGTTCGATCGCTTGTGACCTGCGTCTCTACCGCCCGACCCGGTTTGCACTCAGCCCCCGGGCGTGCGTAAAGTAGGGGTTACCGCCGCGGGGTGGAGCAGTTCGGTAGCTCGCTGGGCTCATAACCCAGAGGTCGCAGGTTCAAATCCTGCCCCCGCTACGAATCAGGCCCGGGAATCCTTGGATTCCCGGGCCTGAAAGGTTTCTGGAACTTGAACCAGTCACCACAAACCCTCCTTTGCGTAGACGGCGGGTTCTCGTACACAGCGCGCCCCGAGGCCGCCGAGCCGGTAGCACCGGTGTCATGACTACCTCCCTGACGCGCGTGCCGACCCAACCCGGCCAGCGATTCTCCCTGCCCGGCATCACGGCGGCCGACGCTGCTCGCGTGGTCGCCGCCATCGCCGCCGAGCGCGCCCCGTCCACCCTGATCCTGTACGCCTCCGCGTGGCGCATGTTCACGAAATGGTGCGCCACCCGCGGCCTGGTCGCCTTCCCTGCGGATCCCGCGACAGTGTGTGCCTATCTGGCCGAGCGCGCCGAGCAGGGACTGTCCATCGGCACGATCAACGTCGCCTGCGCCGCAATCGGCTACGAGCACCAGCGCGCCGGCCTGCCCGACCCGATCACCGACGCCATGGTCGGACGCGTCCGCCGCGGACTGCGCCGCATCGTCGGCGTCGCGCCACGCCGGCAGGCCCGTCCCCTGGTCGGAGAGGAAGTGCGCCAGATCGTCGCGCGCATCGATCCGGGCACCGCGGCCGGCGCCCGCGACCGGGCCCTCATCCTGATCGGCTTCGCCTCCGCACTGCGCAGGTCGGAGCTCGCCGCTCTGACCCTCGCTGACGTCGAGTTCCGGCTCGGGGGCGTGGTGCTGACCGTGCGCCGCTCCAAGGCAGACCAGGACGGCGAAGGGCAGATCGTCGCGGTCGCGGCCGGCGAGCACACCTCCACTGACCCCGTAGCCGCACTCCGTACGTGGATCGCCGCGCGTGGAACGCGCCCAGGAAGGGTCTTCACGCGCATGCGATACCCCGACCACACGACCACCGACCCGATCGGCGGCCACACCGTCGCCCGGATCATCCGAACCCGCGCCGAGGCCGCCGGTATCCCGGGCGAGCGGGTCACCGGGCACTCACTGCGCGCCGGGCACGCGACGACCGCCGCGCTGGCCGGTGCCCCACTGGACAGGATCGCCGCACAGACCCGCCACCGCGACGTCTCGACCCTGGTAGAGCACTACATCCGGCCAATCGACGCACTGGCGAACACCTCGAGCCGTGCCCTGGGCCTGTGACCTCACAGCCTCGTTCGGCACACTGCGACCGTGCGGTGTGTCCGTCTTAACAGGACGCGACGCCAGGTCCGACGCCAGACGAGACCAGGATTCTGGCGACCCGGCTGCTCTGTTGTCAGGGCCGCCTGAAGCGGTTGACGAATCCTCGGATGCCGGCGGCCGGCTTGAGTTTGTCGAGCCTGGCCAGGGCGTCCTCGTCGAGCCGGACCTCTCCTGCCGCGACGTTCTGCTCAAGGTGGTCGACCGACGACGTGCCGGGGATGAGCAGGACGTTCCCGGCGTGATGGAGGAGCCACGCCAGCCCGACCTGCGCGGGCGTCGCGCCGACGGTTTGAGCGATCGCCTGGACCGCCGGTTCGTGGGTGACCTTCGCCAGGCCGGGCAACGCGCCGCCGAGCGGAAAGTACGGCGCCCATGCGATGCCGTGTCTCTCGCAGAGTGTGAGGAGCGGCTCGTCCTTGCGGGCGACAAGGCTGTACGGGTTCTGGACGCAGGCGATACCGACGGACAGGGCGCGCTGCACCTCCTTCAGGGACACGGCGCTCAGCCCGATGTCACCGATGAGGCCCTCGTCGCGCATGGCGACCATCTCCGCGATCTGGTCGTCGAAGTCGACCCTCTGGTCGTGGCCGACGGGGAAGCCGCCGTCGGGCGACATGCGGCGCATGTTGACCAGTGCGAGCCGGTCGGTGTTCAGGCTGCGCAGGTTGTCCTGGACGCTCTTGCGCAGTTCTTCCGGGCGCTGGCCAGGGCGCATCGGGACCGGCCCGCGTGTCGTCCGGAGCGCTCCCACCTTGGTGACAACCAGGACGTCGTCATCCGCGGGCAGCGTCTGCGCGAGGTACTCGTTCGCGACACTCTTGCCGTAGAAGTCCGCGGTGTCGAAGTGGTTCACACCGAGATCGAGCGCTCGCCGCAGCACCCGCTGCGCGTCGGCGGGATCACGCAGCCGTGGCAACTGGATGGCGCCGTACCCGATGCGCGAGACCGTGTGCTTCCCCAGAGGAAAGGTTCCTCCTGGGCTTGGCTCGGGTGTGCGCTCAGGCGGGCTGACGGATTCTGACATCGCTAGGCCTTCCTCGTGTTGAACAAGATCCTGGGTGTTGCCACTGCGACGGACGTTGAGCTGGGGGAGGAGGGGGCCGCGGAAGATGCCCGAGGCCCCCTCCCGCTAGACGCCGAGCTGGCTCAGGTCGGCAGGAGCCAGCGTGAGCGACCCGGCTGCCACGTTCTCCTCCACGTGCCCGATCGACCCGGTTCCGGGGATCGCGAGGGTGTTCGGGGCCAGCGCGAGGACGTGGGCGAGTGCGACCTGCGGGACGGTGGCGTCATAGCGGGTAGCGATCTCGGCGTAGGCATCGTCCTGGCGGCCAGCCTGCCCGCTGCCGAGCGGGCCGAACGGGACGAAGGCGATGCCTTCATCGGTGGTACGGCGCAGCAGCGCGCGCTCGTCGGCGCTCTCCGGGTGGAACAGGTTCTGGATCGCGGCGACCGGGGCGATGTGCTGCGCCTCGGTGAGGTGGGCGTCGTCGACGTTGCTCAGGCCGAGGTGCCGGATGAGGCCCTCCTCCTGCAGTGCCGCCAGTGCCTCGTACCGCTCGGCCAGGGATTCGCCGTGCGGGGGCGCCATCATCCCGATGCGCAGATACACCAGGTCCAGCCGGTCGACGCCGAGCGCGACGAGGTTCGCCTCCACCAGCTCGCGCATGTCCGCGGCGGTGGCCTGGCCGAACTGGCCCGCGCAGAAGACGGGCCCGATCTTCGTCGCGATCACCAGATCCGCCGGGTAGGGGTGGAGCGCTTCGCGGATGAGGTCGTTCGCTCCGGTGCTGCCGTCGGGGGAGCGGTAGAACTCGGCGGTGTCGATGTGGTTCACGCCCAGCTCGACGGCGCGGCGCAGGACGTCGCGGGCTACCGCCGGGTCGCGGGGCTCGTTGCGGGGGTTCATCCCGTCCTGGGCCAGGCGCATCGCGCCGAAGCCGAGTCGTGCGACCGGAAGGTCACCGCCGAGCTGGAAGGTTGAAAGGGCTGTATCCGTCATGTCGTGTGCTCCTGGATTGCGGACGGTGGATTGCGGGTGGGGCGGGGTCTTCACGCGTCGATCGCGACCACGACCTTGCCGCGGGCGATGCCGGCGGCAAGGGTCGCGAGGCCCTCGATGGCCCGTTCGAGGGGCAGGACCTCTGCCACCTCGACGGTGAGACCGTTGATGGCGGCCAGCGCGGCCAGCGGTGCGGTCGTCTCGCGCACGGGGTTCGCGGAGACCACCTCGCCGGTGGCGTTCGCCGTCGCGAGCGCTTCGTCGGTGACGACGCCGAACGTCGTGCTCGCCACCCGGCCGCCTACGCGGAGCGCCGCGAACGGCACCTGCTCCGGGCTCTGCCCGACCAAGTTGATCAGGACGTCGACACCGTCGGAGTGCTCGGCCCGTACCTGGCCGACGACGGAGCCTGCGGTGTAGTCGATGACCGTGGCGGCTCCGAGCTTGAGCAGGCGCTCCTCGTCCTCCGGGGTGCCGGTGGCCACGACGACGGCGCCACGGGCGGCGGCGAGCTGCACGGCGAAGAGGCCGACGCCCCCGGTCGCGCCGTTGACGAGCACGACCTCGCCCTCCTGCGGAGAGGCCGACTCGATTGCCGCGAAGGCGGCCGACGCGGCCAGGGGCAGCGCGGCGGCGGTGACGAAGTCGAGACCCTCGGGCAAGGGGGTCACCCCGTCACCGGGCAGGACGGCGTAGTCGGCGAGGGTGCCGGCCTGGACCGGTGGGCGCAGGGGCAGGCAGCCGAGGACCCGGTCGCCGGGCGAGACGTGTGTGACGTCCTTGCCAACGGCCTCGACGGTGCCGGCGACGTCGCGTCCGAGCACCAGCGGGTAGGCATGGGCGACTGCTTGTGTCATGTGGCCGGCGGCCAGGATGTTGTCGACGGGGTTGAGGCCTGCGGCCCTGACCTTGACGAGGACGTCGCCGGGTCCGGGCTGTGGGATGTCGAGCTCGCCTAGAACGGGCGGCTGACCGGGGGCGGGGACGTGGAGCGCGCGCATGTGATGTCTCCTTGAGACGACGGGTCTGGTCTGCGGGGTACGGGTGTGCAGGGCGCTCAGCCGCGGACGGCGGCGGCGACCTCGCGGACTGCTGAGGTGACGGCGTCGAGGTCGGTTCGGGCGAGCCGGCCACCGGCCTTCACGACATGGCCGGCCACGAGCACGGTGTCGACGTTTCCGGCGTGGGCGGAGGCGACCACGGCGCCTACCGCGTCGTGGTCCGCGGCGAGCAGGTTCAGGTCGTCGGTGCGCAGGAGCACGAGGTCGGCCTGCTTGCCCGGGGTGATCGATCCGGTGCGGTGGCCCAGGCCGAGGGCGGTGGCGCCGTCGAGGGTCGCCATGCGGAGCACGTCGATTGCGGTGAGGGGTTCCTTGTCGGCGATCTGGCTGCCTACCAGTGCGGCGCGCATGGTGGAGAACATGTCGCCGGCCACGGAGGTGACGGCGTCGACGCCGAGCCCGGTGACGACGCCGGCCTTCCGAAGCCGCCCGATCACGGGTGTTCCGCCGGTGAGCTGCGCCTCCGCCGCGGGGGTGCTGCCCGCGTAGCCGCCGGAGCTTGCGATGAGCTCGAGCTCGCCGTCGTTCAGCGAGCTGCCGTGGATGTAAAGGCTGCCCGCCCGCAGCAGCCCGTGCTCGCGCAGGGCGGTGACGGGCCGCGTGGCGACGGGGCCGCTGCTGACGTGGAACGTCAGGCGCAGCCCCAGCTCGTCGGCCAGCGCCCAGTCCTCCCGGACGACGTCGATCGGTGTGAACGAGGGTCCCACCGGGGCGAGCGCTATCGTGACGCGCGTGTCGTCGTCGGCCAGCCGGGTGGTGCGGACCCGCCGGACGTCGTCGAGGTCACGTGCTCCGTACATGGGGAACCCGTAGCCGAACACCGCGCGGATGCCCGAGTCGGCAAGGGCATCGACGACGGCGTCCGTGTGTGCGGGGGAGTGCAGGGCGTGCGAGAAGTCCATGAGCGTAGTTACGCCCGCGTCGAGGCACTCGAGGGCTCCGGCGAGGGTGGCGGTGCCGACGTGCTCGGCGGTGAAGCGCGGGCCGTACTGGCCCAGGACGCGCTCCAGGTAGGTTTGCAGGTCGACGTCGATCGCGGTAGCGCGTAGGGCCGACTGCCACGCGTGGCGGTGCACGTCGACGAACCCTGGCAGGACGATGTGGTGCGTGGCGTCGATGATCTCAGCGCCGGGGGCGTCGATCCCGGGTCCGACGGCGACGATGTGCTCGCCCTCGACGAGTACGTCGGTCGCGGGCAGGGCGGTGCCTGCCTCGACGTCGATGACGGTTCCGCCGCGGATGACGGTGCGGTTCTGGGGCATGTCCACTACTTCCGATCGAGATCCACCTCTGTGGAAAGCTTTGAAGAAAGCTATCACGAAAGTGAAGTAGGATCGGCACATGTCCTCGCAGAGCGATCCGGTCGACGCCTGGCTCGATGCCTGGCGGGGTGAGCTGAGCGGCGTCGTCCTGCCGTCGTCCGAGCTGACGAAGCGGATCATGTTCGTCTTCAGCGCTCTGGAGGCGACGGTGCGCCGCGAGCTGGCCGAGCTCGAGCTCACCGCGGCGGAGTTCGACATCATCGTCGCGTTGCGCCGCGGCGGCGCTCCCTACCGGATGAAGCCCAACCAGCTCGCTCGTTCCCTCATGCTCTCCAGCGGCGGGACCACCAACGTCACGCACCGCCTGGTCTCGCGCGGGCTGATCGTCCGTGAGGGCGACCCCGCGGACGCCCGCAGCACCTGGCTACAGCTCACCCCCGAGGGTGTGGAGCTCGCTGAGCGCGCCGTCCGGGCCAACGCGGCCGCGCACGACGCGCTCTTCCGGGACACGCCTCCCGCCGTCGTCGAGACGGCCACCGCCGCGCTCCGCGAGCTCTTCGCGACCACTGCGGTACTCGGCGCGAACCAGGCGCGCTGACACGCGCCGAGGCGGTCAGCGGTCGCCGAGATCGAGCGGTGGGCGGTGCAGGACCAGCTTGGTGGTGTGCGCCGCGTAGGTGTCGGTCGCGTCGTCCCAGTCGGCGAGCATGCTCGTGACTCGCTCCGCGGGGAAGTCCGAGGAGGCGATGAAGTCGAGCAGCTCGGGCAGGAGCGGCCGGACGTGTGAGATGCCGATGTTGAGGGTCGCGCTGGTGGCGTACATGTCCATCGCCGGGAGCCGGGTGCCGGGGGAGAGGTAGTAGCCCGTGCCGGTGCAGATTCCTCCTGGGCGCAGGGCCCGGAGTGCGTCGCGCAGCCCCTGTGGGTGTGGCGACGCCTCGACGGCTACGTCGTACCGGCCAGTGGTACGAGGCAGCAGCATCCTCCGGAACGACCTCCGGACCTTGTGAACCGTTGCGCCGAACGACTCGGCGACCTCCAGCCGGGAGTCGTCGTTGTCGAAGTAGTCGACTACGGACGCCCCGTGGGCGACGGCGAGCCCTGCGGCGTACAGGCCGATGCTCTTGCCGCCACCCCCGATCACCAGGACCCGCCCTCCGGGGCGCAGGCGCAGCGGGGGCACGACGGTGCGCCAGGCGTCCGCGAGGTTGTCGCTGGCCGCGGCGACCCGGAGCGGATCGACGCCGGTCGGGACCTTGACGAGCATGTGGTCGGCGTGCGGGATGCGCAGCGAGTCGGCGACCATGCCGCCCCATGCGCCTGAGGTGGACCCGAACCCGAACGCGGCGAGCGTGCCGCCGGGGCTCTCGGCGCGCATGGTGGAGCACTTCGCGGTCAGCCCGAGCCGGCACTCGTAGCAGCTTCCGCACGACACCGACCACGGGACGATCACGATGTCACCCGGGCGGACTCCGACGACGTCGGCGCCGACTGCCGTGACCTGAGCGACGCACTCGTGCCCGATGCCGAACGGGCCGTGGAACGGCACTGGCCCGACGATCGATGCGACCACCGGGTCGATCAGGCCGAGCTTCAGGCCGGCCTGCATAGGGCGGGGGGCGGGCCAGTGCAGCGGCAGGGTGTCGCCGTCGCACCGGCTGGCGACGAACGGCCGGACCAGCGCGTCGGTCGACGAGGCGAGCTCCGGCGCAGGCCTCTCGCGCCACTCCAGTCGACCGGTCCGGACGAGGGTCAGCTCGCGCATGAGGTCCTTTCCATGACGGGGCATCGGCCTTCAGCCGGCAAAGCGTGGGGTTGTCGCGCGAACCGCTGCGGCCTTCTCCTCGGTGAAGACGCCGCTGTCCAGGAGGTCGTGGACCGACAGCGTGCGTCCACGTGATCCCCAGCTGCCCTCGTCGATGACCCGGAAGTTGACCCACCACGCGGGAGACGGCTTCGGCTCGCCGGTCGCGGCGGTCAGCGCGGCGAACACGTTCTCGATCACCCGGCTGCGTACGTCCTGGGGCCAGTGGCTGTCCATGACGGCGACGTCGATGCGCATCACGTCGGCCCCGGTGTCCGCGGCGAGCGCGCCGCCGATCGCGAGCCGGTCGGTGGGCAGATCGAGGAAGTGCACCTGGAAGCCGGCGCGAGCAGGCTCCGCGAGCTGGCCGACCTCGGGTACGAGTACGGCGTCGGTCAGCGTTCGGGCCAGCTCGCGGCGCTGCTCGACGGTAAAGCGGTTCTCCCGTGCGGTCACGGTGATGACGGTCATGGTTCCCCTAGCGCTATGACGATCGTTATATAACGATCGTCATAACCGTACGGTAGGCTCGGCCGCGGGTCAATTAGGGCAGGAGCGAACAGGAGGCGGCCATGAGCGCAGAGCTGCGGACCAGGATGGTCGAGGGTGCCGCGGACCTGATGAGCAGGCGCGGCCTGGGGGCGGCGAGCATGCGTGACCTGGCCCGCCATGCGGGCACACCGCTCGGTTCGACCTACCACTACTTCCCGGGCGGCAAGCTCCAGCTCGCGCTGGAGGCGGTGCAGCTGACCGACGAGCGGGTGAGCACACGGTTGCGTCAGTCTCTCGAGCAGGGCCCGGCGGCCGGGGTGCGCGAGTTCCTGGCGCTCTGGCGGCAGATCGTCATCGACAGCGACTTCGAGGCGGGCTGCCCGGTCCTGTCCGTCGCGGTCACCGAGCCTCGCACTGGCGAGGCTGCAGAGGCCGTGGCCGCGGCCGGGGACGCGTTCGTCCACTGGTGCGACGCCCTGAGCGCCAGCCTGCGCGAGCATGGCGTGACCGCACCTGCCGCCGAGTCGCTCGCACTGCTCATCGTCACCTCCGTCGAGGGCAGCGTGGCGATCTGCCGGGCGGAAGGTTCAACCCGCGCGCTCGACCTCGTCGCCCAGACCATCGAAGGGCTCATCGAGAGCGCCCTCCCGCCGGCCGCCGCCCCGGCCGGGAGCTGATCGGATCCACTGCAGGGGAGGCGGTTGTCCGCGCTGAGCGGCGTCGGCTAGGTTGTTCGCATGCGAACTAATGAAGCCGTGGCACACGTGGACGTGCAGATCCCGGTCGCGGAGGGCCAGCAGGTCACCGGAGGACTGTGGCTACCGGAAGGCGAGGTGCACGGCGCCGTGGTGGTCCACTCGGCGACGGCGACGCCGCAGCGGTTCTACCGGTCCTTCGCCGCGTTCCTGGCCGGCAACGGGTTCGCGACCGTGACGTACGACTACCGGGGCCTGGGACGTTCGGGCGACCCGCGCGAGCACCGGTCGCTGCGCATGCGGGACTGGATGGCGCAGGACGTCCCGGCGGTCGCGGCATGGGCTCGCGCCCGGCTGTCCGAGGTGCCGCACTTCGCTGTCGGCCACAGTGTGGGCGGCCACGCGCTGGCGCTCGGACACGGGACCGACGGCCTGACGGGCTTCGCGATGGTGTCGTCGCACGCAGGTGTCACGGCCGCGATCGACGACCGCAGCGAGCGGTTCCGCGTCGGGATGTTCTTCGCCCTGGCACCGACGCTGAGCAAGGTCCTCGGCTACGCGCCCTCGCGGCTGGCCGGGTTCGGTGAGGACATCCCGGCCGGCGTCGTCCAGGACTGGGCGCCCTGGACCCGGCGGACCGACTACTTCTTCGAGGACCCGACGATGGAGGCCGCGGAGCGGATGCGCCGGGTCAAACTTCCTGTCCTGGCCATCGGGGCCGCGGACGACCCCTGGGCCACGCCTGCCCAGATCGACGCGATCACCGATCACCTGGTGTCGGCGCCGCTCGAGCGACGTACCTACGCGCCGGACGACATCGGAGCGGATCGCGTGGGTCACCACGGGCTGCTGCGCCGCGGCGTCGGCGAGCCCGTCTGGACCGAGATCGTCGAGTGGTTCCGCACTCGCCCGGCTCCGCCGCAGGGAGCTAAGGCGGGAGCATGACGGCCACAGGAGGACGCCGGCCCCGGCTCGTCCTGCAGCTGTTCTCCGCCGAGCGAAGCGTACGGCGCTGGATCGACGCCCGGGCGGGACGCGGGAACGTCGGTGCCGCTGGGGCCGGGGTGCTCTTTCACCTGGCGAAGAACGACCGTGCGCCGGTCGGTGAGATCGCCCGTCAGCTGAACTCGTCCGTGTCCGGTGTGAGCGGCCTGATCGATCGCCTGGCCAAGGCGGGCCTGGTGATCAAGGAAGCTGATCCCGACGACCGGCGGGGTGTGCGGGTCGGTATCACCGAGGACGGCAGGACGTCCGCGGCCGAGGCCGCGGACGTCCTGGCCGAGCTCAACCAGCGCCTGACCTCCGGGTTCTCGCCAGAGGAGCTGGGGACGGTCGGGCGGTGGCTCGACCACGTCCAACAACTCGGCCAGGGCGACGACACCGGGCCGCGTGACGGCCGCCGCTGAAGCGGGGGAGCCGCTCGTCCGAAGCCGGGCGAGCGGCCCCGTCGCTCAGGTGTCGAGGCGGGCCCGGGCACGTACGCGCTGGAGCACGTTGTACCCGATGACGATCACGAAGAGCCCGTACATCACCCAGGTGGTTGGTGAACCGACCAGGACGCTCGGGTTTCCGCCGCTGGAGAGCAGTGCGTTGCGCAGGCTGGTCTCGGCCAGCGGGCCGAGGACCACGCCGATCAGGACCGGTGCGAGCGGGAACTGGTAGCGCCGCAGCAGGAAGCCGACGAAGCCGATCCCGAGGACGAGGAAGAGGTCGGTGATCGACGCGGCCGTCGCGTACACGCCGAGCGCGCAGAACACCGTGATGCCCGCGTAGAGGTACGGGCGGGGGATGAGCAGCAGCTTGGCCCACATCGGCGCGAACGGCAGGTTGAGCACGAGCAGCACCACGAGGCCGACGAAGAGGCTTGCCAGCAGTGTCCACACCAGGTCGGGGTTGCGGTCGAAGAGCAGCGGCCCGGGCTGGAGGCCATACTGCTGGAAGGCCGCGAGCATGATGGCGGCGGTGGCCGACGTCGGCAGGCCCATGGCGAGCAGGGCGCCCATCGCGGTGCCCGAGGTGGCGTTGCTCGCCGCTTCCGGCCCCGCGACGCCACGGATCGCGCCCTTGCCGAACTGCGGGGACCTGCGTCGGGCGTCCAGGCGTCGTTCGGTGCCGTAGGCGAGGAAGGTCGGCACCTCGGCCCCGCCCACGGGGATGATGCCGAACGGCACACCGAAAGCCGTGCCGCGCAGCCATGCAGGCAGCGCCTCGCGGAACTCGTGGCGCGAGAGGTACGGCCTTCCCGTGGATCTTGGCGGTCCGGTGTGGCTGGACCTCCGGCCGTGTCGGGCCGCGACGTGCAGCACCTCGCCCAGGGCCAGGATACCGACCGTGATGATGATGATGCTGATGCCGTCGAAGAGGGACGGCACGTCGAGGGTAAAGCGCTGCGCACCGGATATGCCGTCGATGCCGACCACGGCGAGCGACAGGCCGATCGCGAGGGCGGCGAGCCCCTTGACTATCGAGTCGGAGACGACCGAGGAGGTCGCAAGGAACGCGAAGACGGCGAGCGCGAAGTACTCGGCCGGGCCGAACATGATCGCGAGGTCGGCCAGCGAGGGCGCGAAGAAGACGACGAGCGTGGTGGCGATGATCCCGCCGATGAACGCGCCGATCGCGGCGGTGGCGAGTGCCTGGGGCGCGCGCCCGGCCTGGGCCATGCGGTAGCCCTCGAAGGACGTGGCGATCGCCGTCGACCCGCCGGGGGTGTTCATGAGGATGCCCATGGTGGAGTCGCCGAAGAGCCCGCCGAAGTACACGCCTGCGAACATGATGAACGCGCCGGTGGGGTCGAGGCTGAACGTGACGGGCAGCAGCAGCGCGACAGCCATCGACGATCCGAGGCCGGGCAGGACTCCGACGGCGGTGCCGAGCAGGGCGCCGACGACCACCCACAGCAGGTTCATCGGTGTGAGGGCGCCGGCCAGGCCGCCCATGAGGAGTGACAAGGATTCCATCAGAGGACCCCTTCCAGGACGCCGGAGGGCAGGTTCAGGCCGAGGCCGGCGGAGAACGCCACCTGGATCGCGCAGGCGAAGACCAGGGCGAGGCCGATGTCGAAGTACGTTCGGCGGCTCCCGAGCGCGCGGGACACGAGCCAGAACAAGAGCGCGGCGGAGAAGATCCATCCGACCGGGTTGAGGATGACCGCGAACAGGGCGAACGCGGCCACCACCGTGCCCAGGGTCGGCCAGTTGCTGCTGACCTTGTCCGCAGGGTCGGTCGTGTCGGTGGTACCGCCTGCGCTGCCGGGCCGGCCGTCCACGGGGCTGCGGAAGTGCTGGACGGTCAGGAGCGCGGCGAGGGCGTACAGGACGACGACGAGCAGCATCGGGAAGAACTTCGGCCCAGGGGCCTCAGCGCCCTCCGGGACAGTCATCGTCACGATGCCGACGTTGAGGTAGATCGCGAGCGCGAGCACGAGCCCCGCCATGACCAGCTCGCTGCGTCCGGCCCAGATCGACGGTCGGGTGTCGGTCGCCGGGGTGCTGGTCTCATTTCTCATGACGGTCTGCCTTCACTGCGAGGACCGGGGCGGGGGAGTCGATGATGATCCGCTGGGCGTTCGAGCCCAGCAGGAACTTGCCCACCGAGGTGCGCGGACGGACCCCGACGACCACCACGTCCGGCTCGACGGTATGGACGAGGTCGATGAGCTCTCCGGTGGCGTCGTTGCTCCGGGCGTCGCGGGCCAGCCAGCGGACGTCCAGTCCTTCACCGTCCGGCAGGGGGACTGTTGCCGGGATCGAACGGTCGGGCGCGTCGGAGGCGGCCTCCAGGTCGAAGACGACCAAAGGGAGCTGTTCCCGGCGGGAGATCTGGGCACCGCGCTCGAGCGCGGCCTGCCCTTCGGGGGTGTGCGCGTAGGCGACGAAGACGGTCATTGTCTGCTCCTGAGGGTTCGTGGTCAGTAGCCGAGCTCGGCCCAGATGCCGTCGACGAGCTCGGTCTCCTCGTCGAGATTCCTGGCGAAGTCGTCACCGATCAGCGAGGTGTCCGTCCACTGGTTCCGCGCGAGGGCGTCACGCCACTCCGGGGTATCGATGAACTCGGCGGCGATGGACTCCAGCTCGGCCTTCTCGGCGTCGGAGATACCCGGCGGCGCGACCAGGCCCCGCCAGTTGGTCAGCGAGACGTCGTAGCCCTCCGCGATGAGGGTAGGCGCGTCGATCCCCGGGACCGGCTCGGGTGCGGACACGGCGAGGATGCGCAGGTTTCCGGCCTCGACCTGGTCGGCGAAGTCCTGGTAGCCGCTCACGGACGCCTTGATGGTGCCCGACAGCAGGGACACGGCAAGCTCGCCACCACCGGAGTAGGCGATGTAGTTCACCGCTGTCGGGTCGATGCCGTCCTGGCTGGCCATCTGCGTGATGATCATCTGGTCGACGCTGCCGAGCGACCCGCCGCCGAACGGAAAGTCGTTCGGGTCGGCGCGCCACTGCTCCATGAGGTCACCGATGGTCATGATCTCGGAGTCGGCAGGCACGACGACGACGTCGTAGTCGTCGGTCAGCCGGGCGATCGGGGTGACCTCGTCGACGCTCACGTCCGACCCGTTGACATGGGTCGCACCGAGCATCGTTATGCCCATCATCATGAGCGTCGACGAGTCCCCTGACATCTGTGTCAGCTCGGACAGGCCGATCGTGCCGCCCGCACCAGGGATGTTCACGACCTGGGCGTTGTTCGCGATGCCGTTCGCGCGGATAGCCTGCTGGGCCTCACGCGCCGCGCTGTCCCACCCGCCCCCGGCGCCGGCGGGCGCGATGATCGTCAGGTTGTTGCGAGCGTCCTGGCCGCTGCCTCCGCGTGCCGCGTCCGCGAACGCGTACCCGGCGATCGCGATGGCGACCATGCCGGCCAAGATCCTTGCGACGAGTCGGGCCGGAGTCGGGGCACGCCGTGTCTGCTGCGTCTCCGCTGCCATGAGGAAGCACCTTTGCTGTCTCGAGGACCGGGCTGAGGACCACCCGGATTCGGAGCAACTTATAAGATATAGCGGTGCTCGTCCAGTCTCGCGGGAGACGGCTCAGGCGTCAGCGTCCTCCAGGGCGGAGATCGCACGACGGACGAGACTGCTGCGGATGTGCATCCGGGTGACCAGCTCGGCCTCTACGGGGTCGCCGTCCGCGACGGCGGTGAAGATCGCGCGGTGCTCGGAATCGACCCGCGCCACGACCTCGTCGCCGCGCTCGTCTGGTCCGCCCGCCCGGAGCCCTACGAGCCGGTACCGGTCGGCCTTGTCCCACAGGCGTTCGAGGATGTCGACGAGGACGTCGTTGCCAGATGCCCGGTACACGGCCCGGTGAAACTCACGGTGGTTCAGCAGTGCCTCGACGCTGGAGTCGGCCCGGATGGCGACCAGGTTGTCGAGCGCACGCTCGATATCGGCCAGATCCTGCGGATTTCGTCGCTCGGCGGCGAGGGCTGCCGCGAACGGGTCGATCCGCTCGCGCACCTCGTGCAGGTGCTTCGCCTCGCCGGCGCTGAGCCCTGCGACCCGGGCGTCACGGTGGGCGGAGAGCTCGACCAGGCCCTCGGACGTCAGGCGGCGAATCGCTTCCCGCAGCGGCGTGGTGCTCAGCCCGAGCTGGTGAGCGAGCTCGCCCTGCGGGATGACGGCGCCCGCGGCGAGCTCGCCCGAGAGGATCCGCGACCGCAGCTCGGTGTACGCGTAGTCGTTCTTGGTGAGGATGCCGGGCAACGCGCGCTCCTTGGGGCGAGGCGGAGCCGCACCGCGTCGGTGCTGTGCAGCAGGGTCAGCGTACCGCCTCACTACATCGTATAGATTATAAGATCGGAGACGAACGGAGCCCAGGTGCGTATGACACATGACGAGGTTGTCCCGATCGGGACACCGACCCTGACGGACGGCGAAGGTACCCGCGAGGCCGTGCACGTGGACCTTCCCGCGGTGCTCGGGCGCGACGGCCGGCGGTTGCCCACGGTCCTACGCCTCCTGGCGGAGAACATCGTGCGACGATCCGCGCCCGAGGAGCGTGAGCGCGCCCTGGCGGCGCTTCGCGACTGGACGAGAACGCGTACCAGCGGCGCCGAGATCGAGTTCTGGCCGAGTCGTGTCCTCATGCACGACACCACCAGCACGCCCGCGCTGGTCGACATCGCCGCTCTGCGTGACGCGGTCGCCGCCCGAGGGGGTGACGCGCGCAGCCTGAACCCGGTGCTCCCGGTCGAGGTCTCGATCGACCACTCGCTCGCAGTCGAGGAGTACGGCCGCCCCGACGCGCCCGCGCGCAACATGCGCCACGAGCTGCGGCGCAACCGCGAGCGGTACCGGTTCCTGCGATGGGCGGCCGAGTCGATGGCGAACGTGCACGTCAACCCACCGGGCACCGGCATCATGCACACGATCAACCTGGAGCAGCTGGCGACGGTGGTGACCACCGAAGATCGGGCAGGCCGTACCTGGATCGTGCCCGACATGATGATCGGGACTGACAGCCACACGCCGATGATCAACGGTCTGGGGGTGCTCGGCTGGGGTGTCGGCGGGCTTGAGGCCCAGACGGTCACGTTCGGCATGCCGATGTCCCTGCGCATCCCCGACGTCGTCGGCGTGCGGCTCGCGGGCGCCCTGCCGTCCGGTGTGCTCGGTACCGATCTCGCGCTGACCGTCACGCAGGAGCTGCGCGCGGTGGGCGTCACCGGCGAGTTCGTGGAGTTCTACGGTCCGGGCGTCTCGACGCTGTCAGTCGGCACGCGGGCCGTGGTCGCGAACATGGCTCCCGAGTACGGAGCCACCACCGGCTACTTCCCCGTCGACGACCGGGTGCTCGACTACCTGCGGCAGACCGGCCGCAGCGAGGAGCACATCCGGCTCGTGCGCGAGTACTGCGAACGCACGGAACTCTGGTTCGACCCGCTGGCGGAGCCCGTCTTCACCAGGACCGTCGAGATCGACCTGTCCACGGTGGTCACCTCTGTGGCCGGCCCTCGCCGGCCGCAGGACCGGCACACTCCCGAGCAGGTCCCAGCGCTGCTGCACTCAGCGAGCGGGCGCACACCCGTGCCTGCCGCAGACGGCGAGCTCCCGCGGTTCCCGGTCGCGATCGCCTCGATCACCAGCTGCACGAACACCACCGACCCGGCGCTCCTGATCGCCGCCGGACTGCTGGCCCGGAACGCACGCCGGCACGGCCTGACCGTTCCGCACTGGGTGAAGACGTCGCTCGCGCCGGGGTCGCCGACAGCGGCGACCTACCTTCGCCGTGCGGGCCTCACCGACGACCTGGCCGCTGTCGGGTTCGACATCGTCGGGTTCGGTTGCGCCACGTGCATCGGCAACTCGGGAGCGCTCACCCCGGCAGTCCTGGCGGGGCAGGAGCGCGGCAGCGCCCCGGTGGCGATCCTGTCCGGCAACCGGAACTTCCCCGGTCGGGTCCATCCGGACCTCGACCTGGGCTTCCTGATGTCACCACCGCTCGTCGTGGCGTTCGCCCTGGCCGGCGACGCGGCAGTGGACATCACCTCCGCAGTGCTCGGCACCGCGCCGGACGGCACACCCGTCCGCCTCGCCGACATCTGGCCCGACCACGCCGAGATCGAGGCGACCGCCGCCGCCGCGATCAGCCCCGGGGACTACGCGCGCGACTTCGCCCACGCGACGGTGAACCCGATGTGGGCCCGGATCGACGCCCCGACAGGAGACCTGTTCCCCTGGGACGAGCGCTCGACGACCCTCGTGCGGCCGCCGTTCGCGGACGACCTGTCGAACATGCTCGGCCAGTACACCGCCCACCCCCTGCTGGTCCTCGGCGACGACGTCACCACCGACCACATCTCGCCCGCCAGCGCGATACCGGCCGACAGCCTCGCTGCCGACTACCTCGTCGAGCGGGGGGAGCCAAGCGACGATCTCAACGTGTTCGCCTCCCGACGAGGCAATTGGGAGGTCATGGTCCGTGGCGCGTTCGCCAACAGGTCGCTGCGGAACGCACTCGCTCCTGATGCCCCGCTCGCACACACGGTGCACGCTCCCAGCGGCGAAGTCATGCCGATCTTCGATGCCGCCGCGCGCTACGCGGAACACGGCGAACCGGTGGTGGTGATCGCTGGTGAGCGGTACGGCATGGGTTCCTCGCGAGACTGGGCGGCCAAGGTGCAGCGTCTGCTCGGTGTGCGCGCCGTACTGGCCTCCGGGTTCGAGCGGATCCACCGCTCCAACCTCGTCGGGATGGGAGTCCTGCCCCTCATCGTCCCGGAACGGTGGCGCGACGAGGTCAACCGGACAGCGGTCGGCGACACCGTGACCGTCGACGCTCGTGCCGACGAACTGGGCACACATGCCGACGTTCCGGTGACGCTGCGACGCGCCGACGGGACGGCGACGACGTTCCTCGCCCAGGCCGCGGTCGAGACCGCACACGAGGTCCAGCTCCTGCGCCACGGCGGCGTTATCCCGGCCATCCTCGCCCGGACCCTCGAGGCCGGCTCCACGACACAAGACAGGACGACAGCATGACCACCTCCTTCGACAGCACCTCCACTTCGAGCGTCGCCCCTCAGGTCAGCACTGCTGACCTGTACGACGAGCACGGCGACACGCTGCAATCGGTGACCACCCAGTTCATCTCCTTCGGAGGCCGGACCAGTTTCCACGGGCCGGCCAGGACCCTCCGCAGCTACGAGGACAACCTGCTCCTCAAGGAGCTGGTCGCATCGGACGGCGCAGGCGGCGTCCTCGTCGTCGACGGCGGCGGGTCCCTGCGGTGCGCGCTCCTCGGCGACAACATGGCCCGTCGGGCACTGGACAACGGCTGGTCCGGACTGGTCATCCTGGGCGCCGTCCGCGACCGGGACCAGCTCGCCCGGCTCGACATCGGGGTCAAGGCACTAGGCACCAATCCCCGCCGGAGCCGCAAGAAAGGCGAGGGAACCGTCGACGATGTCGTGACCATAGGAGAAGCCGAGATCCGGCCAGGAGCCCACCTCTACTGCGACACCGACGGAATCCTTGTCGAACGTTGACGACAAATCCGGCGTCAATGACGCTCGCGAAGGCGAACGGGATTACGGTGGCGCAAAGCCCTCCCAGGAGCGAACCGTGTCATTGACCATGGACCTGACGCGCGCACTGCTGCGCCTGAGACCGAATCCTTTCCGCACGGTCGCGAGCATGCGGAAGTCCGCCTCCCGCTCCCGCCCGGATGCTCCTGTCCCGGAAGCATTGCGGCGTTCCTTCTCCGTCACCGCCGATACGGTCCGCGGCCACGAGGTCATCATGCTGACCCCGAGGACGGGCGGCGTCACAACCGACCTCGTCTACACCCATGGCGGCGCCTACATCCACCCGCTGCTTGGCGTGCACTGGCAGATCATCGCGGCGCTGATCCACGGGACGGGGGCTCGGGTCACTGTTCCGCTCTACGGCCTCGCGCCCGAGCACACGGCCGACGACGCCTACCAGTTTCTCGAAGATGTCTATCGGACAGTGTCCGAGCGGGCCGGGAGCGCTCCGGTGTTCCTCGTCGGTGACTCCGCCGGGGCGGGCCTGGCCATCGGCCAGGCGATTCTCTACCGGGAGAAGGGCATACGGGCGCCGAACGGCCTGCTTCTGTTCTCCCCGTGGGTCGATGTCACGATGAGCAATCCCGGTATCGCGGCCGTCACCGGCCTCGACCCCATCCTCGCTCCGGAGGGGCTCGCCGCCGCGGGAGCGGATTGGGCGGGACGCCGAGACATCACCGACCCCCTCGTCAGTCCGCTATTCGACACCCTTGAGAGCCTGCCGCAGACCTCCATCTACCAGGGGGGTCACGACATCTTCCTGCCCGATGCGAAGAAGTTCGCAGCCAAGGCCAAGGCCGCTGGTACCAGGGTGGACCTACGGATCTACCCCGCTGCATTCCACGTCTTCGTCGCTGCGCCGTGGACCCCGGAAGCCCGCCATGCGCTGCATCATGCGGCCGACCGCATCGCCGCAGGGCGATCAAGGGAGGATGAGCCGGACAGGACCGGGACTTGACTGGCATCCACTTAGTCTCCAGAAATAGCCGCTGCTGTTCCGAAGTGTTCCGGGGTATGCTCGGAGGGTCAGCAAGGAGAATCCTTGGAAATCCAAGGGAATCCAGGCTTTCCCAAGTCGAGGAGTAGCGGCACGGGGGCTCTTTTCGGCTCCCAGAGGTCGCAGGTTCAAATCCTGCCCCCGCTACAAAGGAAGGGCCCTAACCAGTGCAGATGCACAGGTTAGGGCCCTTCGGTTTTGATCCAGGTCACCAGAAACTCACCACATTGCCCCCGGTTGGGCGAAGTGGCGCCCGGCATACACGCTGGTCGGGGTGTCGGGCGCGGCACGAGAATCGGAGCATTGAACCGGGCGGTCTCAGGTACAAGTCTCCTTGAGCGTTGCGGTGTGTGTTGCCCAGCATGCCCGCTAAGGAATGTCGCTCCATCGTCGAGCACCTCGCCGACACCAGACCCGCACAGGTCGAGGAGTCGATCCGCTTTGCGGACGGGGCACTGGCCGCCGCAGGGCACGCCGCGAACGGAACTCAGGTTCGCGCTGATGCCCGCCGCGCCCTGCGCGGAGAGATCTCCTTCGACGAGGCAGTCAAGCGGGCTGCCGCACGGGCACGAAAAGCCGAGCGGACCCGAGTGGCAAGCTGAACGTGAGGTTCCACACCTGGGAGTCATACTTCTACCCCGGCACAGAAAGTCCTGCGGAATAAAGCTTGCACGGGGCTAACCCTATGTAGGCCGACCTTCATGAAGAGGAATGTGGCGCCCCGGCCGAACCCGTAGTGGGCTACGTCGCGACCGGGTCCAGACTCGCATCGCGGACCTCGTTCAGCTGGCGGCCGGTGGGGGAGTGAAGACGACCGATGCGTTGTGCCCACCAAATCCGAACGAGTTGGAGATGACCGGACCCGGCTCCCACGCGCGCCCTGTCGTGACGATGTCGATATCCATCTCGGGATCTGGGTCGGTGACCCCGACCGTCGGGGGGAGTGTGGCGGTTGCGTACGTCATGGCAACTGCTACAGCCTCGACGGCGCCCGCGGCGCCGAACGAATGGCCGGTGACGCCCTTGATGCTCGTGACGGGTGGGCGGTGCGCGCCGAACAGCGTCGCGATGGCGCGGGCTTCAGCGAGATCTCCCGCGGGCGTCGACGTCCCGTGGGCATTGACGTGCGCGACGTCGGACGGGACGAGCTCCGCGTCGTCGATCGCCTCGGTCATGCACCGCAGCGCCCCTGCGCCCTCGGGGGAGGGCGCGGTGAGGTGATGCGCGTCCGACGTGGAGCCGGATCCGGCCACGATCATGTAGATCCGTGCCCCTCGAGCCAGGGCGGACTCCAGAGGCTCCAGTACGAGGATCCCTGCCGTCTCCGACGCGGCGAGCCCGTCTCGGGCAGTGTCGAACGGGCGGGAGAACCCGGTGGGGCTCAGGGCCCGCATGTTGCGGAAGCCGGCGACGCATGTCGGAGTCAGGCTGTGGTCGGCTCCACCGGAGAGGACGACGTCGGCGCGGCCTTCTGCGATAAGGCGTGCACCCATGGCGATGGCGTCGGTGGCTGATGCGCAGGCCGTGGTGATCGTCTGCGCCGGCCCCTGGATGCCGTACCGGAGGCTCAGCGCCGCTGCGGGGGCGTTCGGCATCGTCATCGGCACGGTGAACGGTGACACCAGCCGGTCTCCGCGCTCGGCTCGCACGCCCATCTGTGCCTCGAGCGTGTCCACTCCGCCTATGCCGGTGCCGAGGGTGATCGCGATGCGCGTCTGATCGATGCCGTCCGTCAGGAGCTGCGACTCTGTGGAGCTGGGTGCAGCCGCGGGATCCGCGAGCAGCCCTGCATCAGTGAGGGCTTCGTGGGCAGCTGCGACGGCGAGATGGGAGACCCTGTCGAGTCGTCTCGCCGTGCGATGGTCCATCCACTCGGAGGCCTCGAACTCTTCGATCGTCCGGACGGTGCGCGGCGGCGCGCTCTGGAAGAGACTCGCCCAGAACGCCTCGACCCCGACACCGCCGGGCGCCACGACACCGATCCCGGTCACCGCGACTTTGCGCAGTACTCGGTTCCTCACTTCGCCCCCTCGCTCTCGGCGCGTTGTTTGGCCTTCTCGTCGCTCACGTAGCGACGGTAGTGACGAGCGGACTTGGTCCGGTTGCCGCACGTCTCCATCGAGTGCCAGCGTCTGCGGCCGTTCTTCGAGGTGTCGTAGAAGTACAGGACGCAGTCCGGATGGGCGCACTGTCGTATCCGGTCGGGATGCGTCGCGAGAAGTTCGGTGAATGCCCGTGCCGTGAGCCAGGCCGCGCCCCACCCCGGATCCACGGAGGGCGTCGTCGTGGGTCGTCCAGCCGTGACTGTGATGCTCTCGCGCCCGTGGGACAGGACTGCGTTCATGCGGGCATCCGCGTCCGTGCCGGGGGAGTCCAGGAGCGATCGGATCGCGGTCCTTGAGGCCCGCAGCGCATCGACGTCCTCCTCGCCCGGGTCGAACCCGTACTCGCGGAGCCAGAGCTCGGGCGCTCCTTCTGCGGCGAGGAAGTCGACCTGGTCGCCGTCGGCGATCCATTCGGTGTTCACGAGGTCGAGCGAGATCGTCTCGCCGACCAGCAGTCGTTCCAACATCCGCCCATCTTACCATCTAAGTGATGTTGACAGGTTAGAGACGATCTGCCTACGGTCCTAACCGTTCACAGATTTTTTGGCGGTTGCAACACCGCTGTGAGCTCACCTCCATAACCCCTCTCACAAGGAGAATCACCGTGACCACGTCATCGCCCGTTCCCGTCGTCGAGTACAAGGTCGAGAACTTCGACGGCATCGAGATCTTCTACCGCGAGGCCGGCCCGCGGAACGCACCCGTCGTGCTGCTGCTGCACGGCTTCCCCACCTCGTCGCACATGTTCCGCAACCTGATCCCCTACCTCGCCGATCGCTTCCGCGTGATCGCGCCCGACCTGCCGGGCTACGGTCAGAGTTCTGCCCCGGACCACACCGAGTTCGCGTACACCTTCGACAACGCGGCCGACCACGTGCAGAAGCTCCTGGACCGTCTGGGCATCACCCGCTACGCGGTGAACGTCTTCGACTACGGCGCACCGACCGCCTGGCGCCTCGCGCTCGCACACCCCGACGCCATCACCGCACTGATCGTGCAGAACGGCAACGCCTACGACGAGGGGCTGGACAACGACTTCTGGGCGCCCATCAAGCGCTACTGGGCCGACCAGAGCGACGAGAACCGCGACGCCCTGCGCAGCCTGCTCACCATCGAGACGACGAAGTTCCAGTACACCGACGGCATGGCGCACCTCTCGCGCATCTCGCCGGACAACTGGATCACCGACCAGGCGCTGATGGACCGGCCGGGCAACGACGAGATCCAGCTCGACTACTTCCTCGACTACGGCACCAACCCGGGCCTCTACCCTGCGGTGCAGGAATGGCTGCGCGACAAGCAGCCGCCGACGCTCATCGTCTGGGGCTCGAACGACGTCATCTTCCCTGAGGCGGGCGCCCACCCCTACAAGCGCGACCTGAAGGACATCGAGTTCCACGTGTTCGACAGTGGGCACTTCCTGCTCGAGGACCGTGCCGACGAGGTGTTCCCGCTCATCCACGACTTCCTCGGGCGCAAGATCAGCTGAGGTCAGTCACGACAGAGCTGCATCCCGGGTGTCGCGCGTCGACCCCGGGATGTGGCGCGTCTCCCAACCGAAGCAAGGATGGCCGTGCAACTGAACTGGGGCAAAGAAGTCCTGCACTATACGGACGAGGGAACAGGTGATGCCGTCCTCTTCATCCACGGGCTCGGAGGGAACGCCAACAACTGGCTTCACCAGCGCCGTGCCCTGGCGCTGCACCACCGAGTGATCGCGTTGGACATGCCCGGTCATGGGCGATCTTCGGGCATGGGCGTTGCATTCGAGAACTACTGGGCGGCCGCCGCGGCCGTGCTCGACCACGTAGGTGTCGAGTGCGTCTCCACCGTGGGGCTGGCCATGGGGGCACGGGTGGGGATCGCGCTCGCCGGGCGGCGGCCCGACCTCGCCAGACGGCTGACCCTGGTCAATGCCTACCTCACGCTTCCCCCGCTCGACCACGCGCGGCGCGTCGAGCTCGACATCCCGGTCCAGATCATGGTGGGAGAACAGGACCACCTCGTTCCCGCATCGTGCACCGAAGAGTTGCTCGCGCTAGCCAGGCACCCCCACCCGCACCGCTTCCCCAGTAGCGGCCATCTGCCCTACCTTGAGGAGCCCTCCTCCTTTAACCTCGTGCTGGAGAAGTTCCTCCACGACGAAACAGGATGACGGGGCGGCACGCGATCAAGCGACGCGCGATTCGGCCACGGCGTTCAGATAGCTGTCCAGGGCTCGCAGATTCTGTGACAACAGGGCGACGCGCTCCTGGAGGCGATCCCGTTCGACGGCGATCCTGTGCACGAAGTCCGGATCGTCGTACTTGGAGCACGCGGCCTCGGCCAGGCATGGCAGCACCTCGCGGATGATCTCGGTCGTCAGACCGGCCCCGAGGAGACCTCGAATCTGCTCGACCTGGGCGACCATCGCCTCGTCGTAGACGCGGTACCCGTTCTCCTCACGCCGGGGCGACAGCAGACCCTGCTCCTCGTAGTAGCGAAGGAGCCGCGTGGAGACTCCGACGCGGTCGGCAAGCTCTTTGATTCTCATCGGGCTCCTCCCGGATCTTCCTTCACATGGGTGTCAAGGTTCTACCTTAGCAAGACCGAGACACACGGACGATGAAGGAACGTGGCGCTCGGCATGCGCTCTCGGCCGGGATGGATCGTGAGGGGCTGCTCGGAAGCGTGTGACGGGACCTTGGATCCGCGATACGTGTACCTCCAACCGCTTCTTGTGCCGGGCCGCTGGCAACAGCGCTCTAGTAGTCGAAGTTCACGACACTCACGTGTTCGCCGTCCAGCCATTCCAGAAGAGACCTTCGCAACCCTGCTCCGGCGCACACGCGGAATCGCCTGCGCCCCTCGGTTCCGGCGCCCACGACGTCGTTCCGTCTGATTCTTCTGGTGTGGATGTCGGCCCCGAGTCGAGCCAGCGTCTGCAGAGCACTCTGCCTGCCTGCGTCCACGGCGTCGGTCACGAACAGAGAGACCCCCAGCTCCGTCCCGCCGGCGTGTTCGAGGAGGTCGACAGCGAGCGGCAGATCATCGGCTCGCAGGCTCCACAGGAGCGACAAGGACCCTTCGGATGCGGCTTTCCTTCCCACGCGCGCCATAAAGGGTGTGATCCCGATGCCGCCGGCCACCAGGACGAGGTCCTCATCCGGTGCCTGGAGATCCTCTTCTCCTTCGAACTCGAGGACGGGAACCGTCAGCTCTGATCCGGGGACCCATCGCGTCAGGAAGCGCGTGACCGGCCCGTGCTTTCGGACCGTGATGTCGAACTCGACTCCGTCCAAGGAGTCCGGCCGGTCCGCGTCCGTCTGTGCCGATCGACGCACGGGTGCGCTCGAGATGGTGAAGGACCTGATGTAGTCGTCGTTGAGCGACGTGGGGTCGTGGTCGCGCATGTGCGACCATCCCCGATCGAGGTGAGCCGAGAAGTCGAGCGTGACGTGCTGCCCCGGCCGCCACAGGGCGAGGCGTGAAAACTCTTCCATCGCGCGCGAGGAGGAAGGATCGGGCGACAGCCGGAAGGTGTGGCGAGAGACCGTAGGAGTGATCCGGGACGAGCGGATCAAGGTCGCCATCGCGATTGCCCTGGACCGTCCATCCGCGCCGTCGATGGCTTCGGTGAAATCGTCTGTCGCGCGGATCTCTCTTGCCAACTGGCGCACCGGCGGGTTGTACGGAGAAGAGTCCAACAGGCGCCCTCGGAACGGTAGCCCTTCGCTCACGAAGCGGGCCGCCTCCACCGTGACCTTGACGGCGACCTTGCTGTGGGGCAGCACCGCTGTCGCCTCGGCGCCGATGAGAACCTCTGCTCGCCCGGTGAGGTACAGAACGTCCCCGGTCTCGAAGTCGGGGAAGGTGATCCCGACAGCCGGATCGGTCTGCAGATTTCCGAGCGTCTGGAAGAGACGGTTTCCCGAGTACTCCGGGTAGACCAGGCTCACCCCCTCATCGGTGGAATTGCTGAAGACCCGCACGAACCCCGGCGCCCCGCCCCGGTTGTTCGTGTCCATGCTCTCCGCGCCGTGCCGGCTGGAGAGGAAGAAGATGTCCGACCTGCCGATGAGGTCCACGGCCTCGTGGGCCAGCGGGAGCGAGTCGCTGACCAGGCGAGGGGATGCCATGTGGGTCCAGACGGTCTTCCTGTTCAGGTACTTCGGGCAGTTGCCGAGAGTCTCCTCGATGGCCACGGCCATCTGCACGTCCACACGGGTCGGATCTTCCAGATCGGTCTCGATCGTCGCCGTCTCGTTCGCCAGGACGATCCCACGGAGCATCCGGCCTGCGAGCTTGACTCGCGTCCTCTCTTCCAGGTTCATCGCCAGACCGGCGACCATCTTCCCTCCGGCGTGATCGACGACGCTCCCGTCCTGGGTGCTCGAGAACAGTGCCTCCAGGACGGGATCGAGCCCCGCCCACCCGAAGCCGTCTGCCTCACTTCGGGGTTCGAGATGTGCGGACGATCTCAATGCGAGCACTCCTTCAGCAAGGGGCCTGATCACTCCTGCACTTCCTCCGAGGACCGTCGTCCAGATCCGGTCGGCCCGATCGACGGTTCCCAGTGCGAGAAGCGGGCTGCGCGTCATCCAGAGTGCGTATGCGCTGGGCAGGCCCGGGATCGTCGGATTGTCCTGCGGGGGCACCCCGAGAACGCTGTGCATCGCCGCTTCGCCGGGGTGCCACTGACCTTGCGGTTGGTGTGTGTGCATGAGCCGTCCTCCGGGATCGGTCCCGTTGTTCGATGGTGCGCATCGCTGCCTAACCGACAATATTAGCATTGCCGGTTAGAGCGGGGGATCTGGCGAGCGGCAGGCAGGTCGCACCGCCTACTCGGGCGAGAGGTGTCCACCGTGAGGGCCTGAGCGGCAACCGTCGTTGGCGGGTCGCGAGGGCGCCGCAGGAGCGATGTGCAGAGTGTGGTGACGAGGGCCGCCGTCCCGTTGGGATCGGCGGCCCTCGTCGTGTGCGGGGCGGGGTGGTCAGTGCCAGCGTGCCCGACCGTCCTGCGTCACCTACCGGGGTGACGAGAAGACTTGCTGCTCACCTGCCTGGCGTCGATCCCGGTCTCCAGGAAACGCATGGCTTCGGGCGAAGACCACTACGACGACGGTGGAGAGGACGAGCAGGGCGACGGCGATCATGAGCGACTCCGAGCCGAGACCTGCGAGGAGTAGTCCGCCGATCAGCCCGCCCAGTCCGATTCCGCCGTTCCACATCGTCACCTGCAGGGGCTGGGCGGCATCGGCGTGTTCTCGGGACGCCGCCATCAGTGCGCCCTGGAACAGCGTGGCCGCCCCGCCGAAGGCCAGACCCCACGCACCGACGGCGATGTAGTCCACGATCGGATTCACCGACCAGAGCGTCAGGGCGACCGCGGCTGCAGCGAAGAACGCAGTGCTGAGGATGACGAGGCGGCGGTGATGACGATCGACGAAGATGCCCGTAAGCCAGATGCTCACGATCGACAAGATCCCGAAGTCGAGAAGGATCCACTGGACCTGATCCTCGAGGCCGACACCCGCGAGGACCGGGGAGATGTAGGTGTAGAGGATGGTGTGCGCGAGAACGTACACACCGGTGACCAGCAGGATCGTGCGGAGGCCCTTGATGCGGAGGAGGTGCATGAGCGGGAGTCGCTCGCCGGCCGGCTGTCCAGGAACGTCCGGCAGCTTCCACAGGGTCCAGAGGATGAGCAGGCCGGTGAGAACGGTCATGAGTCCGAACGTCAGCTGCCATCCGACGAGCTGGCCGAGGATGGCCCCTACTGGCACGCCCAGGGATAGCGCGACGGGGGTTCCTGCGAAGGCGAAGGCCATCGCACGTCCCTTCAGGGCGGCGGGTGTGATGCGCTGCGCGTACCCACCGAGCAGACTCCATGTCACCCCGGATGCGGCACCGGCGATGAAGCGCGCCACCATGGTGACGGCGTAATCGAGCGAGATCGCGGTCACCAGGTTGGCCACGAGGAATCCTGCCAGTGCGAGCACGAGCAGTCGTCGTCGGGGCCAGTTGGTAGTCGCGATAGATACCGGGATCGCCGTGAGCATCGTCGCGACAGCGTAGATGGTGACGGTCTGTCCGGCGACGGATTCGGATACCCCCAGCGCATCGCTCATCTGCGGCAGCACACCGGCGGGCAACGCCTCGGTCAGGGTGGTGATGAATCCCGCGGTGAACAGAGCGATCAGTGCCCCTATGGGGAGGCGTTCCCTCCGTGGAGCACTCGGCAGAGTGTCCTGCATCTTGGTCATACGACTCTTCCTCTTCTGGCGTGGCGCAACCGAAAGTGCGCACTTGGCCTCAAGCGACGCCCCATGATCATGGAGCCGGAAGATCGTCCAACGTTCACATCAATGTGAATGCAAGCCTGTGCACGTGCCTGTCGGCAGGGTCACGGACGAGCTCTTGCCGGTCGAGGCAGCTCGATGGGCAACGGCATGCAAGACGCAGGGGCGCGGGACAGCGCACGAGGCACCTTGCTGGCGGATTCCTGGCGCGCTTCTCCGGCGGCGCTGGGCCGCACGCCTCAGCTCGGGACGGCTCCCGCGCGCCGAGCAGGTCACGCACCACTCACGGTCGCAGAGCCTGTTGTCGCGGAGCCGGCTAGGTGTACCGGGCGGGCGCGGCTAGGCCTTCCGCCCTGCCGAGATTCACATAGTCATCCAGTGCTTGCAGATTCTCCGCCATCACGGACGCTCGCTCCTGTGGGCGGCCCCTCTCGTTCGCGGTCCGCCGGGCGAAGTCCGAGCGTCGAACTTCGAGCTCGCGGTGTCGCCCGGGTGGCAGCACATCCCCGATGATCCCGGTCGTCAAGCCCGCGTCCAGAAGCGCCCGGATCGGCTGCACCCTGCGTACCAGCGACTCGTCGCAGTCGCGGTAGCCGTTGTCCTCTCGCTGTGGACGAGTGCGCCCCTTGCTCCTGGCAAGACCGGAGCAATCGTGCCGAAACCGTGTCCGCTCGGACATGCCCTGATCCGCGATCGGCGTCCCCTCGCTTGCCTTCACACTGATGTGAAGGTTCCACGATGTCTCAGGAACCTCCACCGCGGCCATGGCGGGGCCGGTTATCAGCCTGTCCCACCACCCGAACGCGCCAACTGCAACGACGACGAGAGGACCGTTCGCCATGAACTCGATCCCCGGGTTCGCACGTCACCAAGCGCCAGCGCTCCGCCGTTTCGCAGGCCCGGCCGATCTCCATCTGCACTCGAACCATTCTGATGGCACGGACACCCCTGCTGACGTGATCCGACGCGCCTACGAGCACGGTGTCCGAACCGTCGCGCTGACCGACCACGACCGCACCAGCGGCTGGGGTGAAGCCGGTGATAGCGCAGTGGCGCTCGGCATGACCTTTCTGCCCGGGATCGAACTCTCCGCGAAGCACGGGCCGTGCACGCTGCACATCCTCGGATACCTCTTCGATCCCGAGAACCGGGCCCTGCAGGACGAAGCAGCGCGGATCCGGCTCGACCGGAAACACCGAGCGGAACGGATCGTCCGCAACATCAGCAAGGACTACGACCTCGGGTGGGCGGATGTGGTTGCCCAGTCCAACCCGGGCGCAACCGTCGGCAGACCCCACATCGCAGATGCGCTGGTCGCACGTGGCATCGTCCAGACCCGGTCGGAGGCGTTCGAGAGCATCCTCGCCGAGACCCACCAGTACTACGAAGCGCTGTACGCGCCGGAAACGGAGACCGCGGTCAGGCTCATCACTGAGGCCGGGGGAGTCGCAATCATCGCCCATCCCGCGGCATCGGGCGCCGACGGGCTGATGCCAACGGCGGACATCGAACGTCTCATCGCCGCGGGGCTCGGCGGGTTCGAACTCGGTCACCGCGACAATGCAGCCGACGCAGTGCAGCATCTCCGGCGAATCGTGGCGGCGCACGACCTGATCGTCACCGGCTCCAGTGACTACCACGGCCGGGGCAAACCGAACCGGCCCGGCGAAAACACAACGACCGATGAGATGGTCAGTCGCCTCATCGCTCGAGCCTCCGGCGCTATACCGCGATACCCCCGCGCCTCGACACCACCAACTGACGCTACGGCGGTGATGCAGTGAGGATCAAAGAGCTCTCCGCGCGTACTGGGGTCCCTGCCAGGCTCCTTCGCTACTACGAAGAGCAGGGGCTCCTCCGTCCACGACGGGAAGACAACGGTTACCGCTCCTACGACGAACCACTCGTCGCGCGTGTCCGGCAGATCCGCGGACTGCTCGAAGCAGGACTGACCACCGAAATCGTACGAGCCGTCCTGCCGTGCCTGGCGGAAGCGGCGTGCTCTCAACACGACGCCCGCGACTTCGTCGGCAATATCCGCCGTGAGCGGAACCGCATGGCCGAGCGAGTCGCGTTCCTGTCCGAGAACCTCCACGCGCTCAACGCTTACCTCGATGCGATCGCCGGCCGATGACGCGCTGATGTCCGAACGCAGACCTAACGCACTCGCTGCACCGTCCCAAGTTCCGCTACCCCGAAACGGAGACACCCATGTCCGTTGCAGACCTGTTCGAACCCCTCACCCTCCTCCACGGCCCAGCGATGCGAAACCGCTTCATGCTCGCACCGCTGACGAACCAGCAGAGCGAGTCCGACGGCTTCGCGTCTTCAGCCGACCAGGACTGGATGAGCCAGCTCGCCCAGGGCGGCTACGCACTGGTGCAGACCGCTGCCGCCAACGTCGAAGCTGGTGGTATTGCCTTCGCCCGTCAGCTTGGCATCCACACCGACGAGCACCTCCCAGGGCTCACCCAGATGGCAGACTCCCTCCGCGCAGGCGGCACGCTCTCCGCCGTGCAGCTGCACCACGCTGGGTGGCGCGCCAACCCCCATCTCGGCGGCGTACCTCTCCCGGCGTCCGACAAGACATGGCCGGGCGTCAGAGCGCTGACCACGGAAGAAGTGGAGCGCATTCGCGACAGCTTCATTGCCGGCGCTCGACGAGCAGAACGCGCCGGCTTTGACGGCGTCAGCATCCACGGCGCGTTCGGCTGGATCCTGTCGGAGTTCATGTCGCCCGAAATGAACGACCGGACCGACGCGTACGGCGGCAACGTCGAGAACCGCGCACGCTTCACCCTCGAGGTCATGGAGGGGATCCGGCGCGCAACCGGCCCCGACTTCCAGATCGGATGGCGTCTGTCCATCGAGCGGTACGGGCTCCAGCTCGAAGAACTCCGAGACATCACCGCAGACATCCTCGATCGAGAGCTCATCGACTACCTCGACCTCGCACTGTGGGACTCCACGCAGATCGTGCAGGAGGGACCCATGCGTGGACGCAGCATGCTCAGCGTCTTCACCGAGATCCCACGGAGAGGAGTTCGAATCGGCGCCGCCGGCAAGATCACCACCGCCCGACGCGCCTCAGAAATGCTGGAAGAGGGCTGTGACTTCGTCCTGATCGGCCGCGGCGGGATCCTGCAGCGCGACTGCCCCAAGCAGGTTCAGGCCGACCCGGAGTACGCGACGCCAAAGCTCCCTGTTGAAGCGAGCTTCCTGCGCGAGGGCGGGATCAGCGAGAGGTTCATCAACCACCTGCGCGGCTGGCCCTACTTCGTTCGCCCCGGCAGCGTCTGAAAGGTGCTAGCTCGACTATCAGCAGCAGCGCAGCACACCCAGGATCACAACAGAGAGGAACACCATGACCACTGAACGGACATCAGAGGTCTCGCCCGTGAAGGTCGACGTCTGGTCAGACATCGCCTGCCCCTGGTGCTACATCGGTAAGCGCAAGTTCGAACAAGCCGTCGCACAGTCCGGTATCCCGGTCCAGGTGGAGTACCACGCCTTCGAGCTCGCGCCAGATCTGCCGCAGGACTTCGAGGGCAGCGAACAGGACTACCTCGAGATCCGCGGCTTCTCCGCGGACCAGGTGCGACCACTCCTGGCACGGATCGTCGGAGCGGCCAGCGAGGTCGGGCTCCACTTCGACTACGACATCCTTCTACACACCAACATGAACAAGGGCCACCAGCTCATCCGCTGGGCCAAGACGCAAGAGCGCCAACTCGACATGGTCGAACGGCTCCTGGCCGCGCACTTCGAAGAAGGTCGTCACGTCGGCCGGGACGAGGATCTCGCCGACCTGGCAGCGGAACTTGGGCTTGACCGAGAGGACGCCCTGGCCGCCCTCAGGGACGACCGGCACGTCGACGATGTCCAGGCAGACCAGGCCCGTGCTCGACAGCTCGGCATCCAGGGTGTGCCGTTCTACGTGTTCGAAGGCCAGTACGGCGTCTCAGGCGCGCAGGACCCATCGACGTTCGCGGACGTCCTGCGACAGCTAGTCGAGCAGAAGGGCGAAGAGGTCGCATGAGCAGGACCGAGATCGATCGGATCGTCGAGCTCCAGGTTCCAACCGCCGCCGTCTGCATCGACGGTGTATGCGAGGTTCCGGCCCATCCGACCAGCCAGGTCGCCGAGGACGCGAGACTTACGCGGATGTCGGAGCCCGCCGAGACAGCGTTCGGCAACGGCAGCTGTTCGCCGTGATCAGTACGTTCGCGCCTCGGAAGCGAGCCGGCTGACGATCTTGACCGAAGGCGTCCGGGTGGTCGGCCTGTGGGCTGGTAGTCCTTGGTCGGGTCGAGGACGAAGTCGCGGAGGATTTCGCCGGTGGCGGCGTCGATGATCCGGATGTTGAGGTCTTCGGCCAGGATCAGGACGTAGGTTCCGGCGTAGGTTCGTCCGACTCCGATGTGGTGCAGGCGTCCGGCGTGGCGGCGTGAGCGGGGCTGGAATGCTGCTTCGCCTTCTTCGCGGTAGCGGGCCAGGAGCTCGTAGATCCAGGAGCGGGCCACGTCGTACTCGCGGGCGACCTGGGCGACAGGTTGGTGGGCGCGGGTGACGGCGGTGATGACCAGCCGGGCCTTGGACATACCTGCTGATCGTGCTCGGCGGTGGCCGGGATGTCTGGAGACACGCTGTCCGGGATGTCCTGAGACTCAACACTGCCCCCGCTACAAAGTCAGGCCCGGAGATCTGCGGATCTCCGGGCCTGAAAGGTTTGTAGAACTTGAGCACCGCAACAGAAACGCACTGCTCTTTCCGTTCTAGGTCGACTATCTCGGTGGGCCCGGTGTGTCGCCGTTAGGCGCTTCTCCCTGGCACCGTTGTAGGTCAGCTCGTCGTGCACGTGCTCCACGAGGTCGTCGAGCCGGCGCTCGTTGAGCGCGGCGAGGTCGGCGCGGTACCGGGACTCCAGGTCAGGGTGCGCGCCGGGCTGTTTGCCAGCCTGCTTGCCGGGTTCGAGGTCGTCGGTCACGTCTCCGCCTCCAAGGTTGTCGTCTCCTGACCACCGTAGGACCTACACGAACCAGAGCAACGCAGGCCCATGTGCGAACGGGTTGGTCTGCGTTCCTGCGAACTCGGCCATCAGGATGCGTTCGGACCAGCCGCCTTCCGCTGGATGTCGACGAAGCCCCCTTTCGTGCTACTGCCTGGAGGGTTTGTGGTGGAACCGCCGCACGACGTGGGCCGACTCCTACCGCGCTGTGAATGCGATCGAGCACGCGGAAGGGCTGACCCGCAAGAGGCCACGGCCGGGCGTCAGATGTCGAACCCTCCGGAAACTTCGATCGACTGGGCGTTGATCCAGCGGTTGTCGTCGGAGAGCAGGCTCGCGATGACACCACCGACCTCTTCGGGTTCACCGACCCGGCCCAGTGCGGTGCGGCCGGCTAGCTGCGCCTCGAACTCGTCGTTCAGGCCGCCGCCCAGCTCGGTGCGGATGGTGCCGGGGGCGATCGAGTTCGCCCGGATCCGGCGGTCGCCGAACTCCTTGGCCATGTAGCGGGTCAGGACCTCGAGGCCGCCCTTGAAGCTGGCGTACGGCGCGACACCGATGGTCGCCACGCGGCTTGTCGCGCTGACGAGGTTCACGATCTGGCCGCCGTCGGTGATCAGGGGCAGCAGGGTCTGGGTGAGGAAGAACGGTCCCTTGAGGTGCACGCGGAACAGGCCGTCGAACTGTTCCTCGGTGACTGTGGCGATGGGGTTGTAGAGGCCGTAGCCGGCGTTGTTGACGAGGTGGTCGAAGTCGGTCCGGCCCCAGGTCTCCTGCAGGGTGCTGCTGACGCTCGTGGCGAAGGCCGGGAAGGTTGTGGTGTCGGTGACGTCGAGCTCCAGCGCTACTGCCTTACCGCCGTCGGCCTTGATCTTGTCGACGACGTCCGCGGCCGGGGAAGGACGCAGCTGCCTAGGAGTGCCACACCCTGGATGTGAGATCCTCGCCCCCGTACCGCCTCAGCGCGCGGTCATCTCGCACGGAGTTCATCCCGAGGCGCCTGGGAGGAAGGTGTGTGTGCGACCCCGTAGGGGTTCAGACACCAGGAGATGCCCAGGAGCTTTCCGCTGCCAACACTGGGGCACCGCTGCCTGCTCGGACTGGGAGCCGGTCGCCTGACAGCGGTCGGCGACGCTCAGGCCACGGGATCCCGCAGGATCGTGCGCAGCGTGTCCTGCGGGGTCTCGCTGGTGTAGGCGTCGAGGTACATCTCTCGGTGGGGCCCGTTGCGAGCGAGGCCTGCCCTCTCGGCGAACTGGCCGAGCCGGTTGAGCGTGGCGAGCTCGTCGGCGAAGGGTCCGTGGTGCATCACCTGGACGACGGTCTCCTCGGGCAGGTCGAACAGCCCGAGCCGGTCCTGCGCCGTGTCCGAAGGGCTCGCCGCCGCGTCACGAGCAGCCGCGATGTCCTTGTCGGTGGTCGTGGCTCCGACGGCGGCCATGAGGCGGTACTGCAGCTCCGAGACCGGGTTCACGCTGTAGAAGTCCGCGATGCCGACCGGCGTCGAGCCTTCGGGGTACCAGTACTGGCCCTCGGCCACCGGATCCGACGCACCGGGCGACGCTGCTGGGGCGAGCACCCGGGCGACGTCGACGACCAGCGCCTTCTTGCGGTAGTACTCGTCGTCGCCCGGGGCTCCTGCCCCCGTGACGAAGACGTAGCGGGTCGCGGGCGAACGGACGAGCTCCGGCTCGTCGGACGCGGCGAGGTGATCGGTCAGGGGCAGCGCCTCAGCCACGGAGCCCACCTCCTATCTTCTGCATGGTCTCGGCATAGGCGGCGGGCAGGTCGACGTCGAGCTTGTCGGCCAGGACGAAGAGCCACCACATGCATTCGGCGAGCTTGTGCTTGAGCTCGGCGTCGACGTCGCCGTCGATGTCCCAGGTGCGCTCGGCGGCCAGGACGAGGCGGCCCACGTAGGCGGCGTCGTTGGTGAACCCGACCGCCAGCTCGGGCAGGGTCCAGGTGCGCTGCAGGATGCGCTGCTCGATCTGCTCGTACAGGGCGCGCACCTCCAGGGCGGTGGCGTCGGCGTGGGCCAGGGTCTGCTGGGCCGGGTCGTGCTCGGCCCCACTGCCTGTCGTGGAGGACTTGATGCCGGTCATGTCGATTCCTCTCGGTCGTGAACGTGGTTCGACGCTAGGTCGCTTCCCGGACAGATCCGGTCCGGGAAGTGGTGAGCGCCCGGTCACACCTGGTCAGCTCCCCGCGACGGCGGAGGCTTCGACGCCGTGCAGGACAGTGGTCAGCTGCCAGTCGACGCTCGTGTGGTCGATCGTGGCGTGGACGGGGGAGTCGCCCATCTCGCCGGTGATGCCACCGGCGCCGGCCCGTGCGTGGGCCATGCTGTCGTAGGCGACGATGTCGACGACGGTGCCGTCGTCGCGCACGGTGATCCGCCGCCACTGGAATCCGGGCTGCCGCCGCAGGTAGTCGTCGATGTCCGCGTTCGCGGTGACGAAGTCCTCTGGCGTGAGCCCGGGTGCGGGGCGGAGCGTGGTGATCTCCAGAACCTGTGCCATCGAAGTGCCCTCTCGTGGTGTGGTGCGCACCGGTGGTCCGGTACGGCTCCAGCCTGCGGTGCACTGCGGCGGTGGAGAAGGCAGTGGCTCCCTAGGTGTGGCACTCCCTGGTTTCCGGGGCCCTACTTCGGGTCGGCGTGTTCCGTGGAAGCCGCGCGGTCGGCCGCGATGGTGCCGAGGAGTGCGAGGGAGTCGGCGCTGGGCGAGCCGGCCGCCGCAGTGGCTACCGTGAGTTGCTGCCCCGGTGCGTCCCGGCTCTCGAACGTCTGGTAGACCAGCTCCAGCTGCCCGACGGCGGGGTGGTCGATGCGCTTGGTCGTCGCGCTCAGGCCGGTCACACGGTGGTCCTGCCACAGCCGTGCGAAGTCCGGGCTCTCCTTCTCCATCCGGGTCACCAGTGCGGACACCTCCGGGTGCACAGGGCTGTATCCCACCGCCAGCCGAAGCGCGCTGACCGCGGCGCGCGCGATGTGCTCCCAGTCCATGAAGTACCGGCGTGAGGCAGAGTTGGTGAACAGGAAGGGCACGGCTCCCTGGGCGGCCTGTTCGGCGCCGAGCAGCTCCCCGGCCACGGGGTTGGTGGCCAGGATCCGGAATGCCGGGTTGACGACGTAGGCGGCGACGTTCGGCATGCTGTCGAGCAGGCGCAGCATGTCCGGGCCTACCTGGTCGTTCGTGGGCAGCGTGGCCGGTGTCAGGCGGGCCAGCCGGAACGCGTGCGCCTGTGCGTCCGGGCCCAGCTGCAGTGCGGTGCAGATCGCCTCGACGACCTGGGCCGACGGCGTCCGCTCCCGACCCTGCTCGAGGCGTGCGTAGTAGTCGGCACTGACCCCCGCCAGGACGGCCACCTCCTCCCGCCGCAGACCCTTGACCCGCCGGGAGCCGGCCGTCGGCAGGCCGACGTCCTGCGGGGAGACCCGGGCACGCTGGGCCGTGAGGAACTCCCCGAACGCGTTCTCTCTCGTTGCCATGTGTTCGAGGCTACGCGCGGACCGGCCGCGGACCCGGGGTGTGGCTGCCTGGGCGCGGCACACCCCGGCGGCGCGGCCGGACCTCGCGGACTACGGCCGGGGCCGGCCGTGTTGGACAGTCGTGATCAGCACCTCCTCGCGGCTGCTCCAGCTGCTGTCCCTCCTGTGGTCGCGGACGAGCTGGACGGCCGGCGAGCTCGCGCAGCGCATGGACGTCACGGAGCGGACGGTGCGCCGAGACGTCGCCCGGTTGCGTGACCTCGGCTACGACGTCGAGTCAGATCCAGGCCACTGGGGTGGTTACCGGCTCAGGGAAAGTCGCAGCCACCTGCCCCTCGTGCTCGACGACGAGGAGGCGCTGGCCGTCAGCGTGGCGCTGCGCGAGGCCGCGCAGACCAGGGTGCTCGGCGATGACCAGGCGGTGCTGTCGGCGCTGTTGAAGCTGCGCCAGCTCCTACCGGCGCGGGTGGCGTCCCGGCTCGGCGCGATGGACGACGTCTTCGAGCACACCACGAGGGTCTGCGGGCAACCGCTCTCGTCCGGGATGCTCGCCGGGTTGGCGCAGGTCTGCCGGCGCAGCGAGCGGATCACGCTGTCCTACCGGAGCATGCAGGGGACCGACACGGTGCGTGACGTCGATCCGTATCGCCTGGTCTTCACCGGGAACCGCTGGTACCTCGTGGCGCTGGACGTGGCCAGGGGAGCCTGGCGGACCTTCCGCGCCGACCGGGTGATCGACGTCCACCCCACCGGCCGGGTGGTGCACCTGCAGAACCCGCCCGACGCCGCACAGCTCGTCGCCGAGATGCTCGTCAGCGACTACCCGCTCTACGCGACCGTGCGCCTGCCGCTCTCGCTCGACCACGCGATGCGTGCGGTGCCGCCCACCGCAGGTACTCACGAGCCCGATGGACCGCGGGCCACGATCGTGCGGATCGGCGGCACGGACGCGGAGTCCCTCGGGGAGTACCTGATGCGTCTGGGGGTTCCGCTGACGGTCCTGTCCCCGGAGTCCGTACGCGAGGCGGTACGACGACGTGCCGTGGCGCTGGTCGAGTGCAACATCTGACCGGGGCGGCGGACGTGCCACCCCCGACCGTGGTGCGTGTTCGGTCGCCCGCCCGCGCCAGTCAGAGGTCGACGATGGTGGTGTCCGCGATACCGGTGGCCAGCTCCGGACCGTAGGCCGAGGCGGGGCTCTGGAACCCGGCGGTGAACTGCCCGTCGAGCACCCGGCGTGCGATCTCGACCGAGCTCAGCTGGGTGAACGTGTAACCGGTGGGAGTGTCGATCAGCGACCGCGCCACCTGACCGTTCCGGCCGGTCACCTCCACCAGCGCCAGGTAGCGGCCCTGGCTGCGCTCGTCCGCGGTGGGGCCAGCGCTGGCGTCGTCGACGTCGGGGAAGCCGGCGTCGGTGCCCAGGAACACCTCGATGTTCCCGATGCCGGTCGACCGCAGTCCGGTGATCAGGTCGCCCATCGGGACCGGTACGCAGTCCTCGGGGCCGTTCCCGAAGTCGAACGACCGCGTGGCGCCCGCGTCGAGCCGGGTCAGCTCGCCGGACCGGCGTACCAGGGTGCCCAGGTCCTCGATTCCGGCAGAGCTGGCCAGCGAGCCGCGGGAGAAGCCGCCGGTCACGCGCAGTGCGATCGTAAGCTTCTCGGCATCGGGCACCCGGCGGGCGGTGTGCAGGGCGAGGCTGTCGCTCGGCACCACGTCCCACCCGGTCCCGGACATGACCATGACCCCGGCACGAGACGCCTCGGCGTCCTTGGACTCCGCCAGCGCGAAGGTCTCGAACTCGGCGGTCGTGTCGAGATAGTGCACGCCGGCCTCGATGGCCGCGTCCATCAGCTGACGGGCCGTGTGCCGGAACGGTCCGGCGACATTGAGCACACAGTCGACGTCCTGCAGTGCGCTGCGCACCGCGTCGACGTCATCGACGTCGAACACGCGAGACGCGACGCCCAGCACGCCTGCCAGCTCGCGGACCTTTCCGGCGTCCCGTCCGGCCACCGTCACGTCCAGACCGATCTGCACCGCCCGCTCCGCGACTAGACGACCGGTGTACCCGGTCGCGCCGTAGACCAGCAGTCGTCCACTCATAGCTGAGGTTCCTCTCGCAGGCCGGGCCTTTCCCGGTTCACCTGCACGCTATGGATAGACCCGGACAGGTTGGGTCCGCAAAGCGAGCCCGGTCGTGTGATCCAGCGGACATGGGCGCGACGTTCAGCGCGGCGCTCGGCCCGTTCTCAGAGGGTGATGCAGAACGGGTGGCCGGCGGGGTCCAGCAGAACCCGGCGTTTGTGGGGTAGCGGCTGCACCTCGGGCTCGACGGCCCCCAGAGCGAGGAGCCGGGCCTGGGCCGCATCCAGGTCGTCCACTCCCAGGTCGAGATGGACCTGCTTCGGCACGGCGGAGTCCGGCCAGGTCGGTGGGCGATAGTCGTCCACCCGGTAGAAACCCAACCCGGGCGAGCCCTCGCGGCCGACCAGGACGAAGCCAGGCGTGGACACCGTGATGGGCAGGTCGAGGGCCCCGCTGTAGAACCGGGCAAGCGCAGCGGGATCTGGGCAGTCGAGCGTGACGGCCAGCAGGCGGACGGCAGGGTCAGACCGGGAGCTCCTCATGGCGCCGCCGTCCGTGGGTGCTGCATCCAGTCGGGCAGGGCGGCGTACAGGCGGCGAGCGATCTCCTCCGGCTCGTCGTCGAGACTGTCCCCGAGCGCGGCCGACAGGACGCCGTTCATCCCGCAGGCTGTGTAGATGTCCTCGACGGCACTGTCGGCGTCGGACTGCTGATCCTCGCCGCCGAACTCGTGCCGAAAATTCCGGATCTGGTCCACGAGGAGGTCCCCGATGCCCATCAGCCCGCTCGGTGACTGCCAGATCGAGGCCAGCAGGAAGAGGCTTCTGCGTCGCCGAAGGGTCTCGAGCATGGTGTTCAGCGTCGCCAACGCCACCGAGGCCGGGTCGGCGCCGAGCTGGCGGTCACCGAAGTCGAGGGCCCGCAGGGCGCGGAAGTCGCTCGTGATCACGTGCACCGCGGCGTGCTCGACCGAGTCGAAGTGGTTGTAGAACGTCGCACGGTGAATCCCAGCGGCCTCCGCCAGGGTGGAGACCGAAGGGCACGTGTCTGTCCGCTGCATGAGGTCGGCCAGCGTGTCCGCGATCGCCTGTCGCGAGCGCGTGAACCGCGGGTCCTCACCAGTCACCGCGGGCCGTTCACTCACCATGAGCCGCACCGTACATGACGTTCCACTCCCTGAGCGCTTCCGACACACACCCTATTCGACAGGTGTCGATTAGAGGGATACGTTGGTCTCACCATCGCATCGTCAGACAAGGAAGCGTCATGTCGGTCATCGACAGCACCACCACCCCGACGGCAACAGCGGACAAGCTCGCCGTGGTCGAAGCCCTCTACCGCTACGCGGCCGGTCTCGACCTGCGCGACCGAGCCCTGCTCGAGTCGGCGTTCGCCAACGACGCAGTGGCAGACTTCGGGCCCGCCACGAGGAAGGCCGGCTTCGACTACCCAGAGGTGAACGGCAAGGAGACGATCGCCGCAGCCCTGGCGGACTCGCTCAGCAAGCTGGACACGACACACTCCGTGAGCAACCCGCGGGCCAGCGTCGACGGCGACACCGCGAGCCTGGAGGCCATCGTGGCGTGCCAGCACCTGCCGCGCGGCGACCACTCACGCCACGTCCTGATGACCAACCGGTACAACGTCGACCTCGTGCGCCAGGATGACGCCTGGGTCATCCAGCACCTCACCGTCGACAACGCCTGGACCGAGGGCGACACCACCGTCCTGTACGGCGTCTGACGCCCGAAGCCCTACGCGGGAAGGCCGAGCGGATCACGGCCTGGTGGCGACTCTTCTCGGTGAGCTCCTCGGGGCCCAGGCGCGGGGCTTCCCCGTCCCAGATCCCGGTAGCGCGGAGCGGTGCCCGCGTCCGTGGCGCCGAGAAAAATCTTGAGGGCTGTGGATGTCGAGAACTCGTCGTCGGCTCCGTCCCAGGGTTGACGGCGGCCGCAGGGGCCGCGCCGAACCGGAGGAACAAGCCATGCGAAAGCTCATAGTCCAGCAGTGGGTCACCGTCGACAACATCGCGGCGGAGGAGGACGGCGGGCTCAGCTTCGTGACCGTGGCGCCCTTCACCGAGGACGAGAAGAGCCCGTACAAGACGAACGTCATGGAGTTCATCGACTCGGTCGACACGATGATCCTCGGCGCGAACACCTATGCCATGTCCAAGGACTACTGGCCGCAGGCGAAGGACCAGGGCGAGTACGGCGAGAAGCTCAACGGCCTCACCAAGTTCGTCGCGTCGTCAAAGCTGGACGACGCCCCCTGGGGCGACTTTCCCGCCGCGACGGTGACGAGCGACGCGGTGGCGACCGTCCGGGAGCTGAAGGAGCAGAGCGGCAAGGACATCTGGTTGTGGGGAAGCCTGCGGCTCATGCGTTCGTTGCTCGACGCCGGTGTGGTGGACGAGGTCCAGCTGCGGGTCTGCCCGACGTCGCGGGGCAAGGGCACCCACGTCTTCGAGGACCGGCAGGACCTGGAGCTGCTGGAGGCCACCGGGTTCGAGAACGGCCTCGTGCTGCTGCGGTACGCGATCAAGAAGTGAGCGGACCCGGATACGGGACCGGCACGGTCCTGTCACCGATTCGGTGACAGGACCGTGCCGTCCGCTCTGGCGCAAGGATCACATGTTCACGCGGATCCCGAAGTCACCGCCGTAGACGTTCGTCACGTGCACGCTGGTCGAGGTCCGGGGCGACGACGCCTCGACCATCTTTCCGTTCCCTAGATATATCGCGACGTGGTACGTGCTCGACCAGCCGCCCCACATGATCAGGTCGCCGCGCTGGAGGTTGCTCATCGAGACCTTGGTGCCCTTGCTCAGGTGCGCACCGGTGTAGGTGCCGATGTCGACGCCCGCGCCCTGCCAGAACGCGTACTGCGTCAGGCCCGAGCAGTCGAACCCGAACCGGTTCCGGTCGTCGTAGCCACCCGGGCTGCAGCAGACGCCGTAGGTCGGGCCGTACTTGTTGCCGCCGCCCCACGAGTACGTGTAGCCCTGGCCGGTCTGCGCCAGCGCGGCCTGGATGACGCGCTCGACCTTCTGCGCGTAGTCACCGCTGGTGTCCCCGCCGGGCTCGCCCGGGTCGACGGGGCCGCTGGAGACGGGGCAGTCGGCCGTCGTGATGAACTTGTGGGAGGCGTTGTTGTTGTACAGCGTGCTGTTCAGCTGGCCCTTGAAGCCCGCAGCCACCTTCTGCGAGGAACCGCCGTAGTAGCTGTTGAAGTAGATGCAGACCGTCTTGCTGGACCGGTTCCAGACGGAGGCCGCGTTGTTCTTGATGCACTCGCCCTGGCCGGCTCCTGCGCCCTTGTAGTCGAAGCACGACGGCTGCGTCGCGCCGTAGTCACCCTCCGAGTCGGTGAAGTCCGAGATGGACCCCGTGTTGCCGCTGTTGTAGTAGTAGCAGAGCTCGCCGGTCTCGCAGGTGCCGCTGCGCGAGCCGCCGCCCGGAGCCGTGGCGCCGACGAACTGGTGCGAGGCGTTGTTGTTGTAGAGGGTGCTGTTGAGCTGGCCCTTGAACCCGGCGGCCACGTCCTGGTAGGAGCCCCCGTAGTTGCTGTTGAAGTAGACGCGGACGGTCTTGCTGGACCGGTTCCAGACGGAGGCCGCGTTGTTCTTGATGCATTCGCCCTGGCCGGCGCCCGCACCCTTGTAGTCGTAGCAGACGGGCTGCGCGTCACCGTAGCTGCCCGCCGACTCGGTGAAGTCGGAGATCGACCCCGTGTTGCCGCTGTTGTAGTAGTAGCAGAACTCGCCGGTCTCACAGGTGCCGCTGCGGGCGCCGGTGTCGGTCCCGGCGGTCCCGACGAACTGGTGCGAGGCGTTGTTGTTGTACAGGTCCGCGCTGAGCTGTCCCTTGTACCCCGCGCCGATGTTCTGGTAGATGCCGCCGAACGCGGTGTTGAAGTAGACGCGGACCGTCTCGCCAGAGCGGTTCCACACCGAGGCAGCGTTGTTCTTCACGCACTCGCCCTGGCCGCCGCCGGAGCTCTTGAAGTCGTAGCACGACGGCTGGGTGGCGCCCAGGTCGCTGATCGACCCGGCGAAGTCCGAGACGGACCCCGCGTTGTCGCTGTTGTAGTAGTAGCAGAACTCACCGCTGTCGCAGCTGCCATCCCTGGCCGCGGCGGACGCAGGTGCTGCCACACCCACCACGGCAGCCAACATCGAGGCCATCAAAGCGATCACCGCGAGAAGCGCAGGCGCTCTCCTCATGAATGTTCTCCCCTCAACGGGTCACGGACCCGGTGGTTCAGCCTGCCGGTGCGGTATTCCGCACCGGCTAGGGAGATGTTTGCAGTTCCTTGAACATCCCGAAAGGGGAAGAGGTACCCATGCCCAGGGGCGACGCGCGTCCCTGTCACCACTGGGCCACTGGCGATCAGTCCTGTGCGAGGCTCATGGAGACGTACGCGGCGAATCCTGCCCGCTTCGCGAACCGGACCGGTCGCCGGACGGACTCGGCGAAGCCGAGCTTCGTGTACAGGCCCAGGGCTGGGGCGTTCGTGTCCTTGATGTCGCGGAGGACGTACTCCTCGTACTCCGGCAGTGCCATCAGGTGGCGCATGAGCGCGGTGGCGACGCCGCGTCCCTGGAACCGCGGGGCGGTGGTGACGAAGCCGATCTCCGCGAGGCCGGCCCGCGCGCCGTCGTACGCCCCGAGGAACTGGCTGCGGACGACGAGGTAGCTCATCGTCCCGTGGACGGGGCCGAGATGCTGCCGGATCCTGTCCCATCGCGGGGCGAAGCACTCCTGGGTGCCCTCGGTGACGGACGCGATGGCCGCCGGTTCACCGTCCACGACGGCGACGTAGAAGCGGTCGAGCAGGAGCATGTGCTCGAAGGCGTCCGTGAGGACGCCTGGGTCGTCGGAGAAATAGGCGAAGTCCTCGGCGAAGCCGCGGACGAGGACCTCCGTGATCCCGCGGCGGTACGGCTCGCCCAGCTCGTCGCCGCGCTTGACCTCAATCATCGTCGCTCCCTGCTGTGAGTGTGGCTGTCGGTGTGGCTGCTGTGAGCGTGCGGAGCACCAGCTCGGCGCTGGGCAGGTTCACGTCGTGGCGTAGAGCGACGCGCATCGTGGTGAGGCCGGAGAGCGTCGCGAAGTAGCACACGGTCATGGTGTCGGGGTCGCCGTCGGCGAGCTGTCCGGCCTCCTGGCCGCGGCGTACGACGGCGGAGAAGGCCTGCCAGAGCGTCCGGTGCGGCGCAAGGAGCCGAGCCCTCGTCCCGGTCGGGGTGTCGGTGCTGAACCCTTGGCTGACGACCTCGGAGAACTCCGCTGCGCCGTCGTCGGCGGCCAGGTCAGCCAGGTAGGCGGTAGTGAACTCGCGGACCAGGTCGATCGGCGAGCCCGGTCCTTCGAGGCGTGCCGCCGCCGCGGCGAGGCCCGTGGTGGCCTGGACCAGGAACTCGTCGAACAGCTCGTGCTTCGTCGCATAGTGGCGATAGATGGACCCGACGCTCAGGCCGGCCTCCGCGGCGATCGTCCGGATGCTCGCGGCGGTGAACCCGTCCCTGGCGAAGACGCGGATCGCCGCGGTCTGCACGGTCTCTCGCGTTGCGGTCCTCAGCGCCTCGTTCTGTGCGGTGGTGCGGGGCATCACGCCTCCTCGTGGCTGCTCGCCAGGTTCAATGAACTGATGTTCATTCTATCAGGCCTCATCGGGTCCGCCGGAGCGGTTCCGCTCGCCGACGGCTCGCCGTCGTCCCCAGTTCACCCGTTCGTCAGCGGCCGGCGCTTGCATGAGCTGACCAGCCAGCAGGCATCCAGCAGGTACATGGAGACGACAATGCGCGGAAGAACGATCGTCGGCGCGGCCCTCGCGGCCGCGACCCTGTTCGCGGGGCTGGCGACGCCGGCGTCGGCCACCTCGCCCGGACGGGGCGTCGACCTGGGTGAGCCGCACGACGCCGCGCACGCCCACAACGACTACGAGCACGAGCGCCCGCTGTACGACGCGCTGTCCCACGGCTTCACGAGCGTCGAGGCTGACGTCTGGCTGGTCGACGGCGAGCTGCTCGTCGCGCACGACCTCGTCGACGTCGACCCCGGCCGGACGCTGGAGAGCCTCTACCTCGACCCGCTGCAGGACCTGACGCGCGGCCGCGGCCGGAGCGTATACCCCGGCTGGGACGGCAGCCTGCAGCTCCTGATCGACATCAAGTCCGAGGGCGAGACCACCTACGCCGCCGTCCACGAGGCGCTCGCCGAGCACGCGCGGCTCATGACGCGTTCCGTGCACGGGCGGGTCAAGACCGGCCCGGTGACCGCCGTCATCAGCGGCAACCGGCCCCTGGAGACCATGCGTGCGCAGCCCGTGCGGTACGCGTTCTACGACGGGCGCTCCACGGACCTCGGCTCCGGCCTCCCGGCGAACCTGATGCCGCTGGTCAGCGACAACTGGACCAAGCTATTCACCTGGCAGGGCGTGGGCCCGATGCCCGCCGCCGAGCGGGAGCGCCTGCACGCGTTCGTGGGCCAGGCGCACGCGACGGGCTACCGGGTCCGGTTCTGGGCCACGCCCGACCAGCCGGGCGCCGCACGCGAGGCGGTGTGGAGCGAGCTGGCGGCCGCCGGCGTCGACCACATCAACACCGACGACCTGGCGAGCCTGGACGCCTACCTCACGTCCCACTAGCTGCCCGTTGAGTGCTGGCTATTTGCGCCGGATCGGCCCGTACGAGCGCAAATAGCCAGCACTCAACGAGTCGAGAGGGGGCGGGTCAGCTCGATCGCGCTCAGGCCCGCCAGGCTGAGGATCAGGCGGTCGCCCGTGTCGACGATCGTGGCCAGCACCTGGTCGCAGCCCGCGCACCGAGCCACCAGGCCGGGCGCGTTGGTGTAGACCATGGCCTCGGCGAGCGCGCCCATCCGGCCGCAGCCGCCGCAGCGGGCGCGCGCGGAGGTCACGTCGGCCGTGAACACCTCGGAGAGCGCGCCCGCGAGAACATTGCCGTCAAGATGGTTCGTCATCTAAAGACCTCCGAAGCGCTCGGTGTGGATGTCCGCCGCCGGGTGGCCGAGCTCCTGCAGCCAGCCGGCGACCGTCTCGACAAAACCCGTCGAGCCGCAGACATAGACCCGCGGCTGCTCCGCCGCGGGGATCGTGCGGGCGGCGAGCGACTCCCGGGTGAGCCGCCCGACGGCATCGGGCCAGCCGTCCGGGGCCTTTCGCGTGTAGACGAGGTCCAGTCCGAAGGCCGGTCCGGCGAGTGCGGCCAGCTCGTCCGCGAAGAAGACGTCGGCCGGGGTCCGGACCGAGTACAGCAGCCGGAAGGGCGAGTCGTCGCCGGTGGCGCCGTGGGCGGCGGCCATGGCGTACAGCGGGACGACGCCGGAGCCACCCGCCACGAGCTGGACCGGACGGGTGCTCTCGCCCGGCCGCCAGACGAAGAACGCGCCCAGCGGGCCGTGCAGCTCGAGCTGGTCGCCGGGCCGTACCTCGCGGACCAGGAACGGCGAGACCTCGCCGTCCGGCAGCTCGTCGATCGCGAGGACCACCTGCCCCGCCGGGGTCGACGAGGCGATCGAGTAGGAGCGGCTCGCCTGGTAGCCGTCCGGAGCGGTGAGGCGCACGTCGAGGTGCGAGCCCGCCTCGCTTCCCGGCCACGTGGGCACGTCGAGGACGAGCCGCGCGGCGTCGGGCGTCTCGTGGCGGGTCTCGACGACGGTCGCGACGTGCCACGCGGCGCGCGGCCGCGACCTTCGGGCCGAGGCGGCGGGCTGCGCGCTCACCAGTACCGCTCTTCCTTCCACGGGTCGCCGTAGAGGTGATAGCCGTACTGCTCCCAGAAGCCCGGGTCGTTGTCGGGCATCATCGTCAACCCGCGGAGCCACTTGGCGCTCTTCCAGAAGTACAGGTGCGGCACGAGCAGACGCGCCGGGCCGCCGTGCTCGGGGTCCAGCGGCCCGCCGTCCGCCTCGGTGGCGATCCAGGCCTTGCCGTCCAGCAGGTCCTCCAGCGGGATGTTCGTCGTGTAGCCGCCGTAGGAGTGCGCCATGACGAACTCGTGCTCGGACTCGACGTTCTCGAAGACCTTGTCGAGGCTGACGCCACGCCACGCCATGTCGAGTCTCGACCAGTGGGTGACGCAGTGGATGTCGACGGTGACGTCCTCGACGCCGAGCGCGAGGAACTGGTCCCAGCTCCAGCGGTGGTCGGCGCCGGTCTCGTCGCGGATCGTGAGCTCCCAGTCCGCGGTGTCGACACGCGGGGTGGGTCCGGCGCTGAGCACCGGCCAGTCCTGGACCAGCGTCTGACCGGGTGGGAGGCGTGCGTCCGGCTCACGTCTGCGGCCGGAGAAACCACGAGTGGTGAAGGACATGCTGACTCCCGTCCGGGCGACCTGGAGCCGGGCCGGCGAGCCCGGCTCGATGGTGGGATCAGCGTAGAGCCGCAGGCCGTCCCGTGGCGCGTGGAACCGGCCCTTGCCCGCGGGCGAACTTTCCGGTCGCTCGGGGCCGCAGCGGCCCGCTCCGCCGACGTCGTAGGGTCGGGCGCATGACCAAGGAGTCGTTGCGGCCCGACGAGCTGGAGGCCTTCGAAGGTTTCCGCCCGCGTCTCGAGGCCATCGCCTACCGCCTGCTGGGCTCCGCTGCGGAGGCCGAGGACGCCGTCCAGGAGGTCTTCCTGCGCTGGGAGGCCGCCGACCGCGCGCAGATCAGGGTGCCGGAGGCCTGGCTGACCCGGGTGCTGACCAATCTCTGCCTCACGCAGCTGGGGTCGGCGCGTGCCCGGCGGGAGGTCTACGTCGGCCAGTGGCTGCCGGAGCCGGTGCTGGGCGGCGACCCGATGCTGGGTCCGGCGGACACCGCGGAGCAGCGCGACTCCGTGTCGACGGCGGTGCTGGTGCTGATGGAGCGCCTCACCCCGAACGAGCGCGCCGTCTACGTGCTGCGGGAGGCGTTCGCGTACTCGCACGCGGAGATCGCCGAGATGCTCGACATCACGGAGGTCGGCAGCCAGCAGATCTTCCACCGCGCCAAGCAGCACCTGGCCACCGAGCGGTCCCGCGCCGACGTCGACCAGGCCGCGGCCCGGCAGGTCGTGGAGGAGTTTCTCGCCGCCGCGACGAGCGGCCGGACGGAGCCGCTGATCAGGCTGCTGACCTCGGACGCGATGGGCGTGGGCGACGGCGGCGGCAAGGTCCCGGCGCGTACCAAGCCGTTCTTCGGCGCCGAGGCCGTCGCGAAGTTCCTGCGCGGGCTCTTCAAGCCCGCCGAGGCCAAGCGGGCGGCGCTGGGCGGCAGCCCGGACATCTACGCCTGGACCGCCAACGGCAGCCCGGCGCTGGTCGCCGTCGTGGACGGCGAGCTCATCGGCGTCATGACGCTGGAGGCCACCACCGACGGCATCGCAGCGGTACTCAGCCAGGTCAACCGGGACAAGCTCGGCCGCGCCGCGCGGCAGTGGGCGGCGTCGGACCACGGGGAGCCGTTGATCAAGGGCTGGTGACCGGGCTCACAGCCGCGGGTGTCAGGGATCGGCCGGCCATCTGGTTCAGGTGGCATGACCGATCCCGTGACCCGATCCCGCGACAGGCTGAGTGATCACATGAAGCACCGCATCGTCATCCTCGGCGCCGGCTACGCCGGCGCTTCCGCCGCAGGCCGCCTGGCACGGCGCCTGCACGCCGACGACGTGGACCTCGTCCTCGTCAACGCCGAGCCCGACTTCGTCGAACGGGTCCGCCTGCACCAGGTGGCGGCCGGGCAGGAGCTGCGCCCGCGGCCGCTGCCCGACATGCTCGCCGGCACGGGAGTCACCCTGCGCGTCGCGCGGGTCACCGCGGTCGATGTCGACCGCAAGGTGGTCGCCCTGACGGATGCCGAGGGCGGCGATGCCAACGGCGGCACGGCCGACGGCGGCTCGGCCGAGCTGGGCTACGACACGCTCGTCTACGCCCTGGGCAGCTCGATGGCCGAGCACGGTGTGCCGGGCGTCGCCGAGCACGCCTACGAGGTCGCGAGCCGACCGGGCGCGCTCAGGCTGCGCGACCGGCTCGCCGAGCTGGCCCCCGGCGGCCGGGTGGTCGTGGTCGGCGGCGGGCTGACCGGCATCGAGGCGGCGAGCGAGCTCGCCGAGGCACGTGGCGACCTGGACGTGGCGCTCGCGGTCCGGGGCGACCTGGGCGACTGGCTCTCGCCGGCCGGGCAGCGGCACGTGCGCACGGTCTTCGACCGGCTCGGTGTCACCGTGCACGAGCACGCCGACGTCGAGCAGGTGGGCGCCACCGAGGTGCTGACCGGCGACGGCACGACGATCCCGGCGGACGTGACCGCGTGGTCGGCGGGGTTCGCGGTGCACCCGATCGCGGCCGCGACGGGCCTGCGGGTCTCGGCGAGCGGCCAGGTCGTCGTCGACGGCACCATGCGGTCGGTCTCCCACCCGGACGTCTACGCGGTGGGCGACGCGGCGCTGGCCGACGGCCCGCTGGGTACGCCGCTGCGGATGTCGTGCGCCTCGGGCATCCCGATGGCCTGGCAGGCGGCCGACTCCATCGCCGCGCGCCTGACCGGCGGGAAGCTCCCGAACGCGCCTCTGGGCTACGTGCACCAGTGCATCAGCCTGGGCCGGCAGGACGCCGTCATCCAGCTGGTCACCGCCGACGACCGGGCCAAGCCGGCCGCGCCCGGCGGGCGCCTCGCCGCCAGGTACAAGGAGCTGATCTGCAAGGGCGCGGCGTACATGGTGGCCCACCCGCTGCCGTACCCCGCCCGGCGCCGCCGCCTGAGCGCCCCGGCCCGTACGACCGAGCCCAGCCGCGTCTAGTCTTGCGCCATGAGCGACAGGCCAGTCATCCTCCTGGTCGTCGGCGAGCACGCCGACGTCGTCGAGCAGGAGTTCCGCGCCCGGTACGACCGGGACTACCGGATAGAGGTCGCCCCGGGCTTCGACGCGGGCCTGGACCGTGCGCGGGACCTGGTGCGCGACGGCGCGCAGATCGCGATGGTCGCGGCGGAGCACGTCCTGGACGAGGGCACGTCGATCGAGTTCCTGCACCACGTGCCCGCCATCGTCGCGACGGCACGGCGGGTGGCGCTCGTGTGGTTCGATGACTTCGCCGACGCCATCGACGACCTGCGGGCGGCGGCGCTGCGGCGCGACATGGACACGTTCGTCGTCATCCCGCGCGGCCCGCGCGACGAGGAGTTCCACACCGCGCTGATCGAGCTGCTGTCGGAGTGGGGGTGGTCGGTCGGGCGGCCGCTGGTGACCATCAACGACCTGGTCGCGGAGCCTGGCGACCGTGCCGCGGCGGCGGTCCGGGACCTCCTGGAGCGCCTGGGCTTCCCGTACCGGTCGCTCGCGCCGGGTGACGACGCTGCGCAGGAGATCGTCGAGGCCGCCGGGGTGGGCGCGGAGCTACCGCTGGTGCGCACCCATACCGGCCGCGTGCTCTCGGCGGCGACACCCGCCGCGGTCACCGAGGCCATCTACGGCGGCTTCGACTCGATCCCCGACGGCGTGATCGCGGACGTGGCCATCGTCGGTGGCGGCCCGGCGGGTCTCGCCGCGGCCGTCTACGCGGCGTCCGAGGGGCTGGCCACGGTGATGCTCGAGCGCGACGCCATCGGTGGCCAGGCCGGGTCGAGCTCGATGATCCGCAACTACCTCGGCTTCCCGCGAGGGATCTCGGGCATGCGCCTCGCCCAGCGGTCCCGCATCCAGGCGGGCCGGTTCGGCGCGCAGTTCTTCACCGGGCGCCCGGCGATCCGGATCGAGCCGGGACCGGCGAACGAGCCCGAGCACCAGCACGTGCACGTCGCCGGCGCCCAGATGTGCGCCCGGACCGTCGTCATCGCCACCGGCGTGAAGTACCGCCGCCTGGGCGTGCCCGCCGTCGACGACCTCGTGGGCGCCGGCGTCTACTACGGCGCAGCGACGTCGATGGCGCGCGAGCTGCAGGACCGCGACGTCTACGTGATCGGTGGCGGCAACTCAGCGGGGCAGGCCGCCATCCATCTCGCCAAGTTCGCGGGCGCGGTGACGATACTGGTCCGGCGCGAGAGCCTGGCCGAGACGATGTCGGCCTACCTGGTCCGCGAGATCGAGGCGACGCCGAACATCCAGGTGTGGACCCGGACCGTGGTCACCGACGGCGGCGGGGAGGGGCGGCTCCAATGGCTCCGGCTCGAGAACCTGGACACCGGCGAGCCGTTCAAGACGCTGGCCGACGGCCTGTTCTGCCTGCTCGGCGCTGAGCCTGACTGCTCGTGGCTGCCCGACGGCGTGGCGCTCGACGAGCGGGGGTTCGTGCTCACGGGCCGGGACGTGCCGCGGGAGTTCTGGGTCGACGGCCAGCCCCCGGCCAGCCTCGAGACGACGGTGCCGGGCATCTTCGCGGTCGGTGACGTACGTGCCGGCTCGATGAAGCGGGTCGCTTCGGCGAGCGGCGAGGGCGCCTCGGTCCTCCCGCTGGTCCACGCCCACCTGGCCCAGATCCGGGCCCGCGAGTTCGCGCAATAACCGTCCGGACTCGTTGAGTGCTGGATATTCGCCCTTCCGGACGTGCCGGAGGGGCGAATATCCAGCACTCAACGGTCGGGGTGGTGGAGGCGGCGGAGCTCCTCGCCCAGCGCAGCCATGCCTCGGGCCAGGCCCCGCAGGTCGTCCAGCGGGATGCGCAGAAGGACCTCGTCGGCCAGCTCCGGGCGCGCGGCGACCAGGCGGCGCATCGAGGACCGCCCGTGCTCGGTGGCGTGGATCCGGCGGACGCGCGCGTCGTGCGGGTCGCTCGTGCGCTCGACCATGCCCTGTGCGACGAGGCGGTCGAGCAGCCCGGACATCGATGCCATCGAGACGCCGAAAGCCTCGGCGAGCCCGCTGCTCGTCATGCCGTCGTCGGTGGTGACGAGCATCGTGAGGACCTTGAGCTGCTGGATCGTGAGCTCGACGGTGAGCAAGGGGCTGAGGAGGGTGGGGAGCGCGCCGGTCTCGAACGCGACGCTGAGCGTCCGGATCTGTTCGGTCAGGCGCGCGCGCTCGGCGTCGTCCCCGGTCGTTGTCACGTCCCCACCGTAGTTCGTGCGCCGCCGCCCGGCCGTATTTACTTAGGATCAGGCTAACCTATTTACTTAGGACCGGGTTAAGTTTATCGTCCGTCCCATGACAACTTCACCCCAGGAGTCACCGGTCGTCGAGGAGCTGGACGTCGCCGCGCTCCGCGCGCGGTACGCGGCCGAGCGCGACCGCCGCATCCGCCCCGACGGCGCCACCCAGTACCGTCGCGCTGCGGGCTCCTTCGGCTACTACGCCAAGGACCCCTACACCCCGCGCGTCGAGCGCGAGCCGCTGACCGACTCCGTGGAGGTGCTCGTCGTCGGCGGCGGATTCGGGGGACTGGTCACCGGCGCCCGCCTGCGCGAGGCCGGAGTCGAGAGCCTGCGGATGATGGACGAGGCGGGCGACTTCGGCGGCACCTGGTACTGGAACCGCTACCCGGGCATCCACTGCGACATCCAGTCCTACGTGTACCTGCCGCTCCTGGAGGAGGTCGGCGCGGTGCCGGAGTGGCGCTACGCGCCCGGTGAGGAGATCCGGCAGCACGCCGTCGCGATCGCGCAGAAGTTCGAGCTGTACCGCGACGCCGTCTTCCACACCCGCGTGACCGCCCTGGACTGGGACGAGGGGGCCGACGAGTGGGTCGTCCAGACCGACCGGGGCGACCGCATCCACGCCCGGTTCGTGATCACCTCGTCCGGCACCCTCACGGAGCCCAAGCTGCCGGGCATCCCCGGCATCGAGACGTTCCGGGGCCACACGTTCCACACCAGCCGGTGGGACTACGGCTACACCGGCGGCGACCAGTTCGGCGGCCTCACGGGGCTCGCCGACAAGAAGGTAGCCGTCGTCGGTACGGGCGCGACCGGGGTCCAGGTGATCCCGTTCGTGGCACGCGACGCCGAGCACCTCTTCGTCTTCCAGCGGACGCCGTCATCGGTGGACGTCCGGGACAACCGGCCCACCGACCCGGAGTGGGCGGCCTCGCTCCGGCCCGGCTGGCAGCGCGAGCGCATGGACAACTTCCTGTCGGTGGTCTCCGGCGAGCCCGTCGAGGAGGACCTGACGCAGGACGGCTGGACGTCGACCGCGCAGCTGCAGCGCAAGGTCGTCACCGGAGCCGTCGACACGAGCGTGTCCGACGAGGAGCGCGAGCGGATCGACGAGCTCGTCGACCTCGCGAAGATGAACCAGATCCGCGCCCGGGTCGACGACGAGGTCACCGACCCGGCGACCGCCGAGCTGCTCAAGCCCTGGTACCGCTACATGTGCAAGCGGCCGACGTTCAGCGACGTCTACCTCCCGACGTTCAACCGCGCGAACGTCACCCTCGTGGACACCGCGGACTTCGGCGGGATCACCCGGATGACCGAGACCGGGGTGGTGGTCGGCGACGTCGAGTACGAGGTCGACTGCGTCATCTTCGCCACCGGCTTCGAGGTCGGGGTCTCCGGCGTCCTGTCCGGGACCATGCCGGTGCGCGGCAAGGGGGGACAGGCGCTCCTGGAGGCGTGGGGGCGCGGCCCGCAGACGCTGCACGGCTTCTACAGCCACGGCTTCCCGAACCTCTTCCACCTCGGTTCCCTGCAGAACGCCAACTCCGTGAACTTCACGCACATCCTGCAGGAGCAGGCCGAGCACATCGCCGCCGTCGTCGCCGAGGGCCGCGCGGCCGGCGCCCGCTACATCGAGCCCAGCGAGGACGCGCAGGCGGGCTGGGCGCAGACCATCCGGGACGCCGCCCACGACAACAGCGCGTTCCAGGCGGAGTGCACCCCCGGCTACTACAACCGAGAGGGCGCGAGCACGGGACCGAGCTTCTCCTACGGCCCTGGACCCGTCGCGTTCCACCGCCTTCTGCGCGAGTGGCGCGCGAACGAGATAGGCGACGTCCTGGTGGCGGGCCGGTGACGGTGCACCGGACGCCGGCCGCCTGCTCCGCGCGTGTCCGCGCGGTCCGTGCCGCCCTGCCGGCCCGCGCCCTGCCCGCCCGCGCCCTGCCCGCCCTCGCGGCGGTCGGCCTGCTGCTCGGCTGCGCCGCCCCCGGCACCGCCGACGCCGCCGCGGGCGGGCGGCATCCCGACCCCGCGCCGGAGCGGACGGCGGCCAGGCTGGTCCAGGTGACCTCCGTGCACGAGGCGACGGGGATGACCCTGCTCGAGGGCCCGACCTTCGGCCCGGACGGCAGCCTGTTCGTCGTCGACGTGACCGCCCCGGCGGGCGAGCCCAAGGTGCTGCGGATCAACGTCGACACCCGCGACGTCGACCCGGTGTACACGAACGAGACCAGCGCGTACACGTCCGCCCAGTTCAGCCCGCACGACGGCAGGCTCTACCTCACCGACTTCGTGAGCGGCGGCATCGACAGCATCACCGCGGACGGCGACGATCGGCGGGCGTTCTTCGCGGGCGACGTCGAGGGCGAGCCCATGCGGCCGGACGACGTCGCGTTCGACGAGTCCGGCAACCTCTTCGTCACCGACACGACCGGGTACGCGGATCCCTCGTGGGAGCCGCAGGGCCGTGTCGTGCGGATCGACAAGGAGACGGCCGAGGCGACGGTCCTCGCGCGGGACCTGCCTGCCCCGAACGGCATCTCGTTCACCCCGGACTACGACGGCCTGTGGGTGAGCCAGCACACCGAGAACCGGCTCGACTACTTCCGGCTCGATGCAGGCCTGACGGAGGTGACGACTGCCCACCCCGCCGTCCAGGTCGACGGCGGGCACACGCAGATCGACTCCAACGCCGTCGACGCCGCGGGGAACGTCTACCAGGGCGTCCACGGCCAGGCCAAGATCTTCGTCTACAGCCCGACCGGCGAGCTGCTCACGACGGTCTCCCTGCCGCCACGGGCCAAGGGGCTGACCTCGGCCACCAACATCGCCATCAGACCGGGCACCACCGAGGCCTACATGACGGTCAGCGGGACGGCGGGCGGGTTCGTCTACGAGTTCGAGGCGCTCGCCGACGGCATCCGCCAGTCGAACGGCGGGTGAGGCGCGGCGCGGCCGTCCGCGCGCGGCCGCGCCGGTTCTCTCTTAGCGTTTCGACTGTGAAGCACACCCCAGCGGGCCTGGGCGTACTCGCGGCGGTAGTGCTTGCCGCGCTGAGCGCCGTCGTCCCAGCGATGTCCGCGACCGCGGAGACGTCCGCCGGATGGGCCGACTGGGAGCCGCTGGCCGGATCGGCGGGCGACTGGTCGACGACGGTGCGGCTGCCGGCCGGCGGCTTCCCCGTCGCGACGGTGACCTCCGACTCGCGGGGCGGCGTCGGCGTCGTCTCCGGCGCGTCGTCGTGGCTCGGCCCGGCGACGCCTCCGGGCGAGGCCTTCGGATCGAGCCGTGACCAGCAGTACCTCAACCTCCGCCCGCAGGCCGACCGGCCGACGACGCCGTCGACCACCACCTACACCTTCACCCGCCCGACGCCGGCGGGCGGCTGGGCGCTGATGCTGGGCGACATCGACGCCGACCGTGCGGTGGTGACCGCACGCGGCGCGGACGGCCGGCTGCTCGCGGGCGCGGACCTGGGCTGGCAGGGCGGCTTCAACTACTGCCAGGAGGCGGGGTCGCCGTCCTGCGCGGGGGCGCCGGAGGACGTGCCGACCTGGGACCCGGCCACCGGCGAGCTGCTGGGCAACGCTGCCGCCGCCGACACGTCCGGTGCCGCCGGCTGGTTCCGGCCCACCGCGCCGATCGCGAGCCTGACCGTCGAGTTCTACCAGCGCAGCGGCTTCCCGGTGTACCAGACGTGGTTGGCGTCCCTGGCCCGCGACATCGCCGGGACCGTGAACCTGGTCGATGCGGGCGGTGCGCCGCAGGGGGTCGTTCCCGGTGCGACGCTCACGCTCTTCGGCCCGGACGGTACGGAGCTCGGCACCGCGACGTCGGACGAGAGCGGCCAGTACATCTTCCCCGGCTACGTCGCGGCGCCCGGCTACCGCGTGGAGCTCACCACCCTCCCGGAGGCGGGCGACGCCTACCCGCACGGGCTGATCCCCTTCGGCGAACGGGCGGTCGACGACATCGACCTCAGCTCCGCCGACGCCACCGGCGTCGACCTGCCGGCGCGCGAGGTCCGGCCCGTCGCCGTGAGCGGCACGGTGCTCACCGACGACGACGCCCCCGTCCCCGGTGCGACCGTCACGCTCACGCCGGTCGGCGGCGGCACCCCGCTCACCGCCGTGACGAGCTCGGCCGGCGAGTACCTGATCGACGACGTCGGGTGGGACGCCGGCGACGACCGGCCGCAGGACTACACGTTCGCACTGAGCGACCTGCCCGACGGGTACGTGACGGCCACCTCGCCGGCCGGCATCACGGTGGCGGTCGGCCAGGAGGAGGCCAGCACCGGCAACGACTTCGTCGTCCGGGCGCCGGCGTCGCTCTCCGGCACGGTGACGGTGGGCGAGGAACCGCTCGCTGGGGTCGTCGTGACGCTGACCGGCCCGGACGGGACGGTCGGCACCACGACGGCGGCCGACGGCGCCTACGTCTTCGACGGTGTGCTCCCCGGCGACCACACGGTGCGCGTGACGCCGCCCGACGGGTACCGCGCCGACGGGCGGGAAGCACGCGACGTCACCGTCGCGACCGAAGACCTGGCCGACCTGGACTTCGGGCTGTCCCGTCCCGGCTCCGTCGGCGGCACGGTGACCGACGACGCCGACGCCCCCGTGGCCGGCGCCACGGTCACGGTGGCCGGTCCCGGCGGGTCGATCACCCTGGCCTCCGACGACGCCGGCGGGTACTTCACCGGTGACCTGGCGCCCGGCGACTACGTGATCACGCTGACCGTGCCCGACGGGTACACCGCTGACGTCACCGAGCGTTCGGTAGAGGTGACCGGTGCCGGCGAGAACTGGCTCGAGGAGCACTTCGCCGTCGTGCGGGTGCCCGTACCGAGCCCCACTCCGAGTGCGACTCCGAGCGTGGGCCCCACTCCGGGCCCGACGCCGGAGCCGTCGGCCGGTCCGGCCCCGGGATCGGGCGCGGGAGGGCCGGGCTCCGCCAACCTCGCCGCGACCGGCGCGACGGTCGGGTCCATCGGCCTGGCCGCGGCCATCCTGGTGGCGCTGGGCGTCGCGCTGGTCCGGGCCTCCCGCACGAACTGAGGCACGCGCCGTTAGCCTGTGCTCCGGGCACGGAGACAGGAGACGCCTCGATGGAGCGGATAGACGCGCACCACCACCTGTGGGTCCGCACGCGGACGCCGCAGCCCTGGATCGACCCGGTGACCATGCGGGCGATCGACGCCGACTTCACCACCGACGACCTGACGGCCGCCCTGGCGGGGCAGCACGTGACCGGCACCGTCGTGGTGCAGTCGGTGCCGACCGAGGCCGAGACGGTCGACCTGCTCGCCGTCGCGGAGGCCGCCCAGGTGATCCGGGGCGTCGTCGGCTGGGTGGAGCTCGCGGACCCCGGCGTGGCCGGCGCGCTGACCCGGCTCCGCTCCGGGCCTGGCGGCCGACACCTCGTGGGCGTCCGGTCGATGGTCCAGGCGGAGCACGACCCCGGCTACCTCGACCGCCCGGACCTGCGCCGGGGCATGCGGGCAGTGGCCGAGCATGGTCTGACGATCGACCTCGTGACCAGGCACGAGCAGCTGCCCGGCGTGGGCCGGCTCGTGCGCGACCTGCCAGAGGTCTCGTTCGTGCTGGACCACCTGGGCAAGCCACCGCTCGCGGACCCGGGACCCGCCGACGGCGGTGATCTCGCCGGCTGGGCGGACGCCCTCAGCGAGATCGCCGCCCACCCCAACGTCACCGCGAAGCTGTCCGGCCTCGTCACCGAGGCATCCTGGACCGACTGGTCGAGCCAGGACCTGCGGCCCGCCGTCGACCGTGCGCTGGACGCCTTCGGACCCGAGCGGCTCATGTTCGGGTCGGACTGGCCGGTCAGCCTCCTCGCCACGCGCTACGCCGAGTGGGTGGACACGCTGACCGGTCTGCTGGCTGGACTGACGTCCACCGAGCAGGCGGCTGTCTGGCACCGTACTGCCCGGCGCGTCTACGGTCTGCCGGCCGAACGCGCCGAAGACGTGCCCGGTGGGTCAGCTCCCACCGCTATCGCGGAGCCCAAGACAGAGGAGCAAGGATGAAGCTCGCCCGGATCGGAACCCCCGGCCAGGAACGCCCAGTGGTGCACGACGGCACCAGCTGGTACGACCTGACCCCGCTGACCGCGGACGTCGACGGTGCGTTCCTCGAGGCCGACGGCGTCGCGCGCACCCGGGCGGCGCTCGCGGCGGGGACGCTCGACGTGGTGGAGACGGACGGCGTGCGGTTCGGCTCGCCGGTGACCCGGCCGTCGGCGATCGTGTGCGTCGGCATGAACTACGCGGCGCACGCCGCGGAGTCCGGGTCCGCGCCGCCACAGGCGCCGGTCATCTTCCTCAAGACGCCGAACACCATCGCGGGGCCGTACGACACGGTCACGATCCCGCGGGGCAGCACCAAGACGGACTGGGAGGTCGAGCTCGCGGTCGTGATCGGCCGTCGCGCCTCCTACCTCGACTCGCCCGAGCAGGCCCGGGACGTGATCGCCGGGTACGCCGTCGCCAACGACCTGTCCGAGCGGACGTGGCAGCTCGAGGAATCGGGCGGCCAGTGGTCGAAGGGCAAGTGCGCGCCGGGGTTCACCCCGTTCGGCCCCTGGCTGGTCACGCCCGACGAGGCCGACGGCGCCGACCCCGCGGGCCTGCGCCTGCGGTCGTGGGTGAACGGCGAGCCGCGCCAGGACTCCACGACGGCGGACCTGATCTTCGGCGTCGACGTGCTCGTGCACACGCTGAGCCAGTACCTGGTGCTGGAGCCGGGCGACGTGCTGCTCACGGGTACGCCGGAGGGTGTGGCGCTGTCGGGCCGGTTCCCGTACGTGCAGCCGGGAGACGTGGTGGAGACCGAGATCGACGGTCTGGGGCGGCAGCGCCAGGAGTACGTGGCCTGGGCCGGCGTGTGATCGTGGTCACGGTGCTCGACGCGGAGGGCTGATCTCGGCGACCCGTTTCGCGGGATGCGAAGGCATCAGGCGGAAAGTGGCACCGAGCACCCCCTGACATGCGGAAAGATGCGCGCATGAGGTTCGAGTACTTCGCGGTCGCGGACGACGAGACAGCAGCCCTGACCATCGACGGTGGCGAGATCGACGGCAGCGTGGGATCCCACGTGGTCGACCCCGCATCGGTGCTGGGCCAGCTCGAGCGGCTGCTCGGTGGCCCGGTCGGGGACGACGGTCTGCGCAGCGCCCAGCTCGTCGCCGAGAGCGCCGACGGGGCCCGGCTGGTGATCCGCCTGTCCAACCACCTGGTGTCCCTGTTCGGGATGGTGCGCCCGGCGACGCTGGACGACGTCGTCAAGCACTGGTCGCTGTCTCGCCGCTTCCGCCGTGCCGACCCGGAGGACCTGAACGCCTTCGCCGCCGGGCTGAACGAGCTCTGCAAGGGCAGCGGCAAGCGCGTCTACTGCCGCGCGACCGCCGACGAGGCGGAGCTCGCCCCGGCCCGGACCCCGGTCGGTGTCGGCGCGGGTGTCGGTGCTGGCGTGGACGGCGACCCGGAGGAGCCGCGGCCGCTGCCTCGGCGGCGCTGACAGGCAGTCGCTGCCCCATTCCAATCGACCGACAGCGTCGCTGGCGCGACGCTGTCGGTCGCCCGCGCATAGGGGGTTTCCACAACTGACAGGTCAGTAAGTTTCTCTCTATGGTGAGGTGCTGCCGCACCGACGCGGCGGCGGAAACTCGCCGGAGGCCGTCATGTCATCTGTTCGGAAAGCGGTGGGCGCCCTCGCCGCCGTCGTGCTCGCGGGCCTGCTGGGCGTCGTGGCCCCGCCGGGGGCGGTCGCCGCGACGACCGGCACGCTGGTCAGCTCGGCGAGCGGCAAGTGCCTCGACGTCGCGGAGGGGTCCACCGCGAACGGCAACCGGCCCCAGATCTGGGACTGCACGCCGAACAACGCCAATCAGACCTGGACGCTGGCCGACGACGGCTCCGTCCGCGGCCTCGGCAAGTGCCTCGACGTCGCGAACGGCTCGACGGCGGACGGCGCCGTCGTCCACCTGTGGGACTGCTTCGGCTCGCTGGCGAGCCAGAAGTGGACCCTGACCGCGGCCGGCGACCTGGTGAACCGGGCTGCGAACAAGTGCCTGGACGTCGCGGGTGGTGCGACGGCGAACGGTACCCGGGTCCAGCTCTGGAGCTGCACGGGCGCCGCCAACCAGAAGTGGTCCCACAACGGAGGTTCCGTGCCTGGACCGAACCCTGACCCGGTGCTGCCCAACCCGGCCAACCCGGACCTCGGCCCGAACGTCGCGGTCTTCGACACCTCGATGTCCGACGCGGCGGTCCAGGCCAAGCTCAACAGCGTCTTCGACGCCCAGGAGACCAACCAGTTCGGCCCCCAGCGGCACGCGATGCTGTTCTACCCGGGCTCGTACGACGTCGACGCCAACGTCGGCTTCTTCACGCAGGTCGCGGGCCTCGGCCTGGTGCCGGACGACGTGAACATCAACGGCCACGTGCACGTCGAGGCCGACTGGTGGCCGGACGGCTCGCAGAACGCCACGCAGAACTTCTGGCGCGCCGCCGAGGGCCTGTCCGTCACGCCCGCCGACGGCAACGACCGCTGGTCCGTCTCCCAGGCCGCGCCCTACCGGCGCATGCACCTGCGCGGCAACCTCGCCCTGTCCGACGGCGGCTGGTCGTCGGGCGGCCTCATCGCCGACTCGAAGATCGACGGGCAGATCAACTCCGGCACCCAGCAGCAGTTCCTCACGCGGAACTCCACGATGTCGAGCTGGGCCGGCTCCAACTGGAACCAGGTCTTCGTGGGCAGCACGGGAGCGCCGTCGAACAGCTTCCCGAACCCGCCATACACGACCATCGCCGCCACCCCGAAGGTCGCCGAGAAGCCGTACCTCTACGTCGACGACAACGGCTCCTACCGGGTGTTCGTCCCGGCCGTGCGCACCGGATCCACGGGTACCACCTGGGCGAACGGCAACCCCGCCGGACAGTCCCTGCCGATCAGCGACTTCCACGTGGTGCGCCCCGGCGACACCGCCGCGAGCATGAACGCGGCGCTCGCCGCGGGCAAGAACCTCCTGGTCACCCCGGGCACCTACCAGCTCAACCAGACGCTCCAGGTCAACCGGGCGAACACGGTGGTGCTCGGCCTGGGCCTGGCCACCTTCGTGCCGCAGGGCGGCATCAACGCCATGAACGTGGCAGACGTCGACGGCGTGCGCCTGGCCGGCATCATGTTCGACGCCGGGACCACCAGCTCGAACGTGCTGCTCCAGGTCGGCCCGACCGGCTCGTCCGCCGACCACGCGGCGAACCCGACGGTGCTGTCCGACGTGTTCATCCGCGTGGGCGGCTCCATCGCGGGCAAGGCGGCGGTGAGCATGGAGGTCAACAGCGACGACGTCATCGGCGACCACGCCTGGATCTGGCGGGCCGACCACGGCAACAACGGGACGGTGGGCTGGACGGTCAACACCGGCCGCAACGGCCTGATCGTGAACGGCGACGACGTGACGATGTACGGCCTGTTCGTCGAGCACTACCAGCAGTACCAGACCATCTGGAACGGCGAGCGCGGGCGCACGTACTTCTACCAGAACGAGATGCCGTACGACCCGCCGAACCAGGCCGCCTACATGAACGGCTCCACCGAGGGCTGGGCGGCGTACAAGGTGGGCGACGCCGTGACCGACCACCAGGCCTGGGGGCTGGGCAGCTACGCGTTCTTCAACGTCAACCCGGCGGTGGCGAACGCACGAGCCTTCGAGGTGCCGGTCCGGTCAGGCGTCCGGTTCCACAACATGGTCACGGTGTCGCTCGGCGGCGTCGGCACCATCCGGCGGGTCATCAACAACACGGGCGAGACGGTGAACAGCGGCCGCCAGGTGACCTACCTGACGACCGGCCCGTGACCTGACGACAGGCCTGTGACCTGACGAGAGAGCCCCGGCCGACGAGCGTGTCCGCTCGTCGGCCGGGGCTCTCGTTGGTCGAGCTTGTCGAGACCCGGTTCCCGAAACTCCGTCAGGACGACGCCGACGAGTCGTTGGCGTAGATGTCCTGGTAGAGGCGCAGCGCTTCCGACGTGAGGTCCTGGCGGTCGCGTCCGGCGAACCTGTCGACCGCCAGGGGCGCCGGCAGCGGCTCGGTGCCGGTCAGCGCGCTGCGGAGCGCCCGGGCGGCGCCCGCAGCGTGGGTGACCCAGATCGCCTGGGCGATCCACACCCCTGACGCCTCGGGGTGCGGGCCCAGGAAGGGCAGGTTGTCCGGCGTCACCGCGAAGACGCCGTTCACCCGCTCCTCGGGCTCGAAGCGGAAGGCAGGGTCGAGCAGGAGCTGAGCCTTGTCGACCATCGGCGTGAGGTCGGCGGACCAGGCGAGCCCGGTGCCCTGGTCGAGGCCGTCCTGTTCGACCGGGACCGGCACGTGGTCGTAGGTCCCGAGGCCGATCCGGTCGCCGTGCACGCGGCCGTAGATGTGGTTCTCGGGCCAGCGGAGGAACGGTCCGTCGTGCAGGTCCGGGCGCCGGGGGCCGTAGACGTACGGGTGGGCCAGCGGGACCAGCGGGAGCTCGATCCCGACGAGGCCCGCCAGGGTCGGGCCCCAGACGCCGGCCGCGAGGACGATTTCGTCCGCCGCCCAGGTCTGGCCGTCGCGGGTGCGGACGCTCGCGCGCGTCCCGGACGTGATACCGACGACGTCGGCGCCGCCGACGAACCGGGCTCCGGAGTCTTCTGCCCGGCGCCTCAGGCCCGCGGTGATGACGGCGGGAGCCGCGGTGCCGTCGAGCTCGTAGTACCAGGCCGCCACCACGTGGTCCGCGTTCACCATGCCGGCGACCGAGGCGGGGAGGCCCCCGGGCGCCGTCTCCGTGACGAGCAGGCCGGCGGCGCGGGCGTGCTCGGCCCGCTGCGCCAGCTCGTGGGCGCTGTCGGTGGAGGTGGCGATCTCGATCCCGCCGGACCGTGCGAACCCGGCGCCGAGCGTCGAGTAGACCTCCGCGGACTCCCGGGCGAGCGTCGTGAGGATCTCGGCCTCGTTGTAGATGCCGACGAGGCCGGGCGCCAACGACGTCGACCCGCGCGGGGCGCCGCTCTCGCGTTCCAGCACCGTCACCTCGAAACCGTCGAGCACCGCAAGCTCCGCGGCGACGGCGGTCCCGACGACTCCTGCTCCGACGATCACGATCTGTCGCGTCATGTCAGCTGCCCTTCTGCGCCGTGCGGCATCTTCCGGTCGCGTCGGCCGGGCCGCGGTCACGTAATTCCCGGGAGCGTAGCCGAGGAGGTCGCCTACGCTCCGAGCGTGATTTCTTTCGAGACACTGCGTGACCTGCCGCACCGCGAGGCGACCAGACGTCTGCTCGACGACGGCTGGAACGTGTGCGGCATCGGCGACTGGGCGACGGTCTGGCGGTCGCCCGACGGGGCGCAGGTCGCCCGGGTGAGCCCGTTCGAGCCTGCCTACGAGGTCTTCGTGGAGCTGTGCCGCGGTCTCGAGAGGCATCCGCTCCTGCCGCGGATCGACTTCGACGCTCCGCTGGGCGGCGGGGGTCGGCTCACGGTGCTGGAGTTCCTGCTGCCGGTCGACCGGGAGGAGGCGGACGCCGTCGTCGAGCGCTGGGCCGCCGCCGCGCCGGACGACCCGATCACCGCCGTCCGAGAGCAGGCCGAACGGCTGGACGCCGAGGCCGCCAGGTCCGTTCCGTTCTGGGGCGGGCTCGACCATAACCCGGGCAACGTCATGAAGAACGCCTCCGGTGAGCTCAAGCTCGTCGACCTGTTCTACGCCGCGGGCCTGGAGATCTACCGGGTCCTGCTGGAGGACCCGGCGCGGATCGCCGAGGTCTTCCCGCCTGACCGGCGCGAGCACCTCCTCGACATCGCGGCAGTGGCCCGGATGTCCACCCCCGACGAGATCGCGGCGCTCCGGACGGCGGCGGAGAGCATCGGCGGTCAGCCGCCGTATCGTCGCGCGACCTCGCCGAACGCCTCCTTGCGCTGATAGACGCCGTCGTCCGTCACGGCCATCACCCCGAATCCGGCCTTGTCGAGGTCGAGGCCCGGGTCCTCGCGGCGCGCGAAGTCGGGCATGGCGAAGGTGAAGACGAAACAGCCGTGGACGCCCTCCGCGTCGTACAGGTCGATGAGCTCGCCGAGGTAGCGGGCCTGGACGGACTCGTCGCGTGGATGGTCGTCCCGGATGCGCGGTGGTTCGGCGAACCAGTCGACGATCTGGAACGAGCCGGCGCCGCGCAGGTCGGCCCCGGTGAAGGCACCGCAGCCGAACTCGGTGATCACTACCGGCTTGCCCTCGTTGTCGCGGACCAGACGCCGAACCCGGTCGGTATACGTCGCCTGGTTGCGCGCACCCCGATACAGGCTGACGCCGACCAGGTCGAACGGCGACCAGTCGACGTCCTCCCACCCGGCTGCCGAATAGGTCAGCGGGCCCTGGAAGTGGCGGCGCGCGATGGCCACGGTGCGGACGAGCAGCCTGTGGAGGCGCTTGTTGATGCGGCGCCGCAGGAGGCGGTGGAACCGCAGGATGAGCTTCAGCCGCAGGAACGAGCGGAATCCAGGGACTATGCCGGGCACGGTGTGCGAGAGCTCGGTGCCGACGAGGAGCGTCACGCGGTCCGGGTGCTCGCGGCGCAGCGTCTCGGCTGCCGCGGCCACGGCGTCCAGCCGCTCCAGCAGCTCACGCCGGGGCCGGTCGGTGTGGTCCGGTCTGATGTAGACGGCCAGGTCGACGTCGAGGGCGACGCGAGCGGCCTCGATCAGCCGCTCGACGTCGCCGCCCGTCACCATCACGGTGTCGCAGTGCAGGTCCCGCTCGATGATCTCGAGATCCCGGCGCACGTCGTCCACGCCGGCCTCGCCGAGCAGGTAGGAGATGCCGCGAACCTTCAGCATGCGTGCGCCTCGGCTCGGCGCAGCCCTGGGGACGTCATGGCCCGACCCTTTCACATCACCAGATGACGGGTCCCTCGTCGTCGAAGAAGCCGCCGGTCGGGCCGTCGGCGCCGATCAGCGCCATCCGGACGATGATCTCGGCACCCTGCTCCACGGTCTTGTACCCGCCGTGGTCGTTGAAGTCGGTGGCGGTGTAGCCGGGGTCGACGGCGTTGAACCGGATGCCCGGGAACTCCTTGGCGTACATGGTGTTGACCATGACCAGGGCGGCCTTGGAGGAGTTGTAGTCCAGGGCCTTCACGTGGAACTCCACCCGGCTGGGGTCGGTGACCGCCGCCAGCGAGACGAGCCCGCTGCTGACGTTGACGACCACCGGGTTGTCGCTCTCCTGCAGCAGCGGCAGGAAGGCCCGCGTGACCCGCACCGGCCCGAAGACGTTCGTGTCGTAGACGTGCAGCATGTCGGCGCCGGTCACGTCGCCAGGGGTCTTCGGCACGCCGGTGATCCCCGCGTTGTTGACCAGCACGTCGAGGTGGCCGGCCTCGGCGCGGACGGCGTCGGCGGCGGCCTGGACCGAGTCGTCGTCCGTCACGTCGAGCTGGACGAAGCGGCCGCCGAGCCGCGCGGCGGCCGCCTTGCCGCGCTCCGGGTCCCGCGCCGCCACGTAGACGGTGTGCCCGGCCTCGATGAGGCGGCGGGCGGTCTCGTAGCCGAGGCTCTTGTTGGCCCCGGTGATGAGGGTGGTCGTCATGGTTCTTCGCTCCGAGCTGTTGATGGTTCCTGCTGAGGTCTCCACCGTCGTCCGTCCCGAGGGGAACAGACAGAGCCCGGTGCAGCCTGGGTACGGCCAGTACCAGGCTGTTCTCGTCCGGCCTCGATACGTTGGGGGCATGAGCGGATCCACGGAGCTGGGCAGCGCACTGCGAGCGTGGCGCGACCGCACCGCGCCGGCCGAGGTGGGCCTGCCCTCCGGCGGCGTGCGGCGCGCCGCCGGGCTGCGCAGGGAGGAGCTCTCGCAGCTCGCCAGCCTGTCCGTCGACTACATAGTGCGGCTGGAGCAGGGCCGGGCCACCTCGCCGTCGCCGCAGGTCCTGTCCTCGCTCGCCCGCGCCCTGCGCCTGTCCGACGTCGAGCGGGAGCACCTGTACGTCCTCGCCGGCCAGCCGGTGCCGGGCCCTGGCCACGTCTCCCAGGTCATCCCGCCGGGTGTGCGGCGCCTGATCGACCAGCTCGACGGCGCCCCGCTGAGCGTGAACGACGCGGCCTGGAACGTGGTGCTGTGGAACCCGATGTGGGCCGCCCTGCTCGGTGACCCGACCCAGCTCTCCGAACGTGAGCGCAACCCGATCTGGCGCCACTTCGTGGGACCGGCGTACAGCGTCCAGCAGTCCCCGGAGCACGGCGCCAGGTTCGAGGCGGCGATGATCACGGACCTGCGGGCGGCGCGGGCCCGCTACCCGGCCGACGCCGGCCTGCTCTCCCTCGTCGAGGACCTCCGGAGCGCCAGCGCCGACTTCGCGCGGCAGTGGGACGCCGGGGTCGTGGGCGAGCACGTGTCGAACCACAAGACGGTCCTGCATCCCGCCGTCGGCCCGCTGGTCCTGGACTGCGACGTGCTCGCGGTGCCGGGCAGCGACCTGCGCATCGTCGTCTACACAGCCGCGGCCGGCAGCGAGGACGCCGACCGGCTGCGGCTGCTCGGGACCATCGGCACCCAGGTGCTCGGTGCGGTCAGCGCTGGGCCGCCGGGCGCACGATGATCTCGTTCACGTCGACGTCGGCGGGCTGGTCCAGGGCGAACGAGATGGCGCGGGCGATCGCGTCCGCCGGGATGACGTTGCGGCGGTAGACCCGCACGAAGTCCTGCGTGGCGGGATCGGAGATGTGCTCGGCGAGCTCGCTCTCGACCACCCCGGGCGTGATCGTCGTGGCCCGGATGCCCGGGTCCGACTCGAGCCGGAGGCCCTCGGTGATCGCCCAGGCCGCGAACTTCGAGGCGGAATAGACGGCCGAGGTCGGGACCACCTCGTGCGCGGCGATCGAGGCGACCGTGACGACGTGCCCGCCGCCCTGCCGCCCGAAGTGCGGCAGCACCGCGGCGATGCCGTGGAGCAGCCCGCGCACGTTGACGTCGATCATCTGGTCCCACTCGTCCACGAGCAGCGCGTCGAGCCGGGACAACGGCATGACGCCCGCGTTGTTCACGATGACGTCGATGCGCCCGTGCTCCTCGACGACGCGGTCGACGACGGCGCGCACGTCGTCGCGGTCGGTCACGTCGAGCCGGTGGGCGCTCGCCGCCCCACCGTCGGAGTGGATCTTCTCCACCAGGGCCTGGAGGCGGTCCGTCCGGCGGGCGCCGAGCACCACGTGGTGGCCCTCCGCCGCGAGCCGGATCGCCGTGGCCTCGCCGATGCCGCTGCTCGCGCCGGTGACGAGGACGATCTTGGAGGTGCTGGTCTGGGTGTTCGTCTCTGTGCTCATGCCTCCAGGCTGCGGCGCCGCACCGGGCCCAGGAAGGACGCCGTCCTCCTGGGTGCAGCACACCCTGGATACGCACGGCGGGCCGGGTACCGTCGAAGACATGACCGCATCACCGCTCGGCGACTACCTGCGCGGCAGGCGTGCGCAGCTGACCCCGGAGGCGCTCGGCCTGCCCGTGTACGGGAGGCGCCGCGTCGTCGGCCTGCGGCGGGAGGAGGTGGCGATGCTGACCGGCGTCAGCGTGGACTACTACGTCCGGCTCGAACAAGGCCGCGAGGTGAGCCCGTCGCCGCAGGTCCTGGACTCGCTCGGCGAGGTGCTGCGCCTGGACGACGACGGCAGGCAGCACCTCTACCGGCTGGCCGGCCTCAGCCCCCGGCCGGCGAGCCCAGCAGCGGTCGAGGAGGTCGACAGCGCGCTGCTGGAGCTCCTGCTCTCCTGGCGGGACAGCCCCGCGCTCGTCTTCGGGCGCGCCTTCGACGTGCTGGCGTGCAACCCGCTCGGCGAGGCGCTGTTCAACGGGTTCCCGTTCTCCCGGAACCTGACCCGCGCGACCTTTCTCGACCCTGCAGCGCGCACCTTCTACCCGGACTGGCACCGCGTCGCCGAGAACACCGTGGCCGGGCTCCGCCTGGCCGACGGGCTCACGCCGGGCAACCCGCTGATCCGCGGCGTCGTCGACGAGCTGCGCGTCAAGAGCCCGGACTTCGTGCGGATGTGGGACCAGCACGACGCCCGCGGCAAGCGCCTGACCAGCAAGCGTTTCCTGCACCCCGACGTGGGTCACCTGGAGCTGCGCGTGCACGCGTTCGACGTCCGTGGCGTGCCCGGCCAGGAGCTCGTCGTCTACCACGCGCCCCCGGGCTCGCCGGCCGCCGAGGCGCTGGCCCTGCTCGGCACGATCGCCGCGACGAGAGCGATCGGCTGAGGCCGTCCGACTCTGTCATTCTTGACCCGTGACAGACCGGATCCCCACCGGAGTTCCGACCAGGCCGGGTCCCCGGCCTCGCGTGGACATCCCGTACCCGCGCCTCTCCCCGGGCCTACGCAGCTACTTCGCGACCGAGGGCGGGGGAGCGACGCTCCTGCTCGCGGCGTCGGCCATCGCCCTGGTCTGGGCGAACGTGGCGGGCGACTCGTACCACGCGCTGTGGGAGACGCCCGTCAACCTCACGGTCGGCACCTGGGAGCTGCACCTCTCGCTGCACCACTGGGTGAACGACTTCCTCATGGCGGTGTTCTTCTTCGTGGTCGGCGTCGAGGTCAACCGTGAGCTCACCGTCGGCGAGCTGCGCACGTTCCGCGCCGCGTCTGTGCCGCTCTTCGGGGCGATCGGCGGGCTGGCCGTCCCGATCGGCATCTACCTGCTGATCAACCCGTCCGGCCCGGACGCGTCCGGCTGGGGCCTGCCGATGTCCACGGACACGGCGTTCGTCATCGGTGTGCTCGCGCTCGCGGGGCCACGCTGCCCCGACCAGCTCCGCGTCTTCCTGCTCACGCTGGCGATCTTCGACGACATCGGGGCCATCGCCCTCCTCGGCATCTTCTACTCCGACGCGATCTCCATGGGCGCGCTGGCGCTCGCGGCGCTGCTCACGCTGGTGCTGTTCGCGATGCGCTGGGTCGGCGTCTGGCAGATTCCCCCGTACCTGCTCGTGGGCCTGATCCTGTGGGTGGCGGTCCTCGAGTCCGGGCTGCACCCGACGCTCGCGGGCGTCGTCGTGGGTCTCTCGGTCCCGACTGCCCGCCGGGGGCACGACGACCAGGCGCGTCGAGATCTCGGGTGGTACTCGCGCGCCCTGATGGAGGACCTCGACCCGACCCGCTCCCGCCTCGCCGTCAGCGCGGCACGGTCGGCGGTCCCCACGAGCGACCGAATCCTCGACGCGCTGCACCCGGTCAGCTCGTACTTCGTCGTGCCGGTGTTCGGGCTGGCCAACGCGGGCGTCGCGCTGACCGGGGAGTCGATCAGCGCAGCCCTGTCCAGTCCGGTCACGCTCGGTGTGCTGGTCGGCCTCGTGCTCGGCAAGGGGATCGGCGTCTTCGCCGGTGCGATGATCGCGCTCACGACCGGGCTCGGTACCCTGCCCGGCCAGGTGCGCTACGGACACCTCGCCGGCGGTGCGTTCCTGTGCGGCATCGGGTTCACCATCGCGCTGTTCGTCAGCGAGCTCGCGTTCGACGACGAGGCGCTGATCAACGAGGCCAAGGTGGGCATCATCGTCGGGTCGATCCTGTCCGGCGTCATCGGCATCCTGGTCCTCAGGTACTTCGGTGACCGGCTGCCGCTGTGCTCGCCCCACGAGGCCAGCGGCCCGCCGCCGCTGCCGGACGGCGCCTGGCGCCCGCCGGCTTAGCGGGGCGCTGAGTTCGGTCAGTTGCACAGGCGGCTCGTTGAGATCGGTCCGTTGCTCTGAGATCGGTCGGTTGATTGACCGATCTCAGAGCAACGGACCGAAGTCGGTGTGAGTTCGGTCAATTGCTCGGCCGGACCGACCGGCCGACGCCGTCAGCCGTCGAGGAACTCCGCCAGCGCGTTCAGGTGATCCCGTACCGGACCGGCCGTGAGGACGCCGCTGCCCGCCGACACCTCTTCGGCCGCCGGGACGAGCGCCGCCCGGGCCCGCTCCGCGACTCGGCGGTCGCCGACCGCGATCGCTGCTCGGCCCGCCAGGATCCAGAGCACCTCGGCGAGCAGGCCGGGCGGCGGGTCCGACAGACGGCGGACGGCGGCCGCGGCCTCGGCGTCCGCCCCGCGGGCCAGGAGCAGGTGCGGGCGGGCCCATGGCTCGTAGGGGCCCCAGCGGCTGCTGTCTCCTGCCGCGCTGTTCGTTCCTGCGTCCCGAGCGGCGGCCGGGTGCGCCGCCTCGCGGGCGGGTGCACCGCCGTCGGGCACTCCGCCGTCAGCCGGCACACCCCGCCACACCCGCAGCGCGAGCAGCGCCAGCGGGAGCAGCCCGTCCGCCAGTCCGGGCATGCCCGAACCGTTCAGCGACCCGGCCGCCTGCCGGTAGGCCCGCTCGGCGACCTCCACGGGCGCACCCGACGCCGCGACCCGCAGCGCCGCGAACCACCCCGTGAACACCGCGACCAGCGGCCGCTCGTACCGCACGCCCAGCGCGGCAGCCTCGTCCGCGTGCGCCTCCGCCCCGTCGTGGTCCCCGAGGGCCGACAGCGCCTGAGTCCGCACCAGGTGCCCCAGGATCTCGAAGGTGCTCAGCCCGTGCCGGGCCGCCAGGGCCACCAGCTCCGCGCCGATCGCGTCCCGCTCGCCTGCCAGGCCCGTGCGCTCGAAGCGCGTCAGGTACCGGCCTGCCAGGGCGAACGCGAGCACCGCCGGGTCGCCCGCCCGCTGCGCGAGGGTCTCGGCCTGCCGCGCGGCCTCCGGCCCTCGCGGCCCGGGCAGCCCGCGCGACTCCATCGCGACGGTCGCCAGCAGCCGGGAGCGGACGGCGTCGGGCGCATCGGCGGGTAGGGCGGCCAGGGTGCGCTCGGCGGCGGCGGCCATCTCGGCGGCAGCGCCCGCGTCGTCGGACCGGGTCCAGGAGCCCGGCACGTCGAACGCGCCGATCACCCGGGCGGTGAGCTCCGGATCGCCGAGCTGCTCGGCGGCGCGGATGGCGGCCACCCGCTGCGAGCGGGCGGCCGCCAGACCCTCGCCACCGGACAGCGCCAGGGTGCGCAGCAGCGTCGCCGTCGACTCCAGGCGGCTGCGGGCACCGGCGGCGACCACTCGTTCGTACGCGGAGGCGGTGTCCCGCCAGACGTCGTCGGGTGTGGCCGCGTCGGCCCCGACCTGGTGCCGCAGAATCTGACCCTCCAGCTCCGCGAGTTGCGGCCCCGGGTCGACGCCGAGTTCCTCGGCCAGCATCGCTCGCGCCCGGCGGAGCACGGCCAGCGCGTCCGCCTGCCGGCCCGACCGGTAGAGCGCGAGCGCGAGCAGGCGCCACGCCTCCTCACGCCAGGGGTGCTCGGCCACGTGCGCGTCCAGACCCGGCACGACGCCGGCCGCGTCGCCGAGTGCGATCCGCACCTCGGCGCGGCGCTCGGTGGCGACGAGCCGCAGCTCTGCCAGCCGGGCCCGCTCGGCAGCCGCCCACGGCTGGTCCAGCCCCGCATAGGGGGTGCCGCGCCAGGCGCCGAGCGCCCGGTCGAGCGACGTCCGGGCGGCCGCGGGGGCCAGCTCGCGCGACCCGGCCACCGCCGCCTCGAACGACCAGGCGTCCACGTCGACGTCGCGCAGTGCGTACCCCGGGCCGTCGGTCACGAGCAGCCGGGCGGGCGTGCGCGCCGTCCGCCCGGGCTCGAGGCCACGGCGGAGCGCCGCGACGAACGTGCGCACGGCGGCCAGTGCGCCCCGGGGCGGCTCCACCCACAGGTCCTGGACCAGGCGGTCGGCGGTCACCGTCCGGCCGCCCGCCGCGACCAGCCGCGCGAGGACGGCGCGCTGGCGAGGGCCGCCCAGGGCCGCCTCTGCGCCGTCGACCCACGCGGTGACCGGGCCCAGCACCCCTACCCGCACATCCTTGCTCATTGCTTGCTCATCCACGTCCTGGAGATTCGGGGCATGACACAGAAGATCCCTGGGCTCGACTACCAGCGCGTCGCCGTGGGCGACGTCGTCCTCAACGTAGCGGTCGGCGGCTCCGGCAGCCCTGTCGTGCTGCTGCACGGCTTTCCGCAGACACACCTCATGTGGCGCCACGTCGCCGCGGACCTCCTCCGTGACCACACGGTGATCGTTCCTGACCTGCGCGGTTACGGTGCGAGCGACAAGCCCGCCGAGCTCGACCGCGACACCTACTCGAAGCGGACCATGGCCCAGGACGTGGTCGCGCTCGCCGGCGCGCTGGGCCACGAGACGTTCGCCCTCGCGGGTCACGACCGGGGAGCGCTCGTGGCGATCCGCGCGGGCCTGGACCACCCCGACCGGGTCACCCACCTGGCGATCCTCGACGTGCTGCCGACCCTCGACATGTGGGACGTGCTGCACGGTGCCGACGCCGCCGTCGCGTTCCACCTGTACCTCATGGCCCAGCCGCCCGGCCTGCCCGAGCGGATGATCGAGGCCTCCGCCGACGACTTCTTCGGGTTCTTCCTCGACGCCTGGGGCACGGGTCCCGACGCGATCCCGGCCGACGTCCGGGCCGAGTACCTGCGGGCCTCGCGGGAGGCGGTGCCGTCGATAGTGGCGGACTACCGCGCGTCGGCGGGGATCGACGTCGAGCACGACCGGGCTGACCGGGCGGCAGGACGGCGGCTCGCCATGCCGGTCACCGTGCTCCAGCAGGACTGGGGCGCTGCGCTCGGCTACGACGCGGCGGGCCTGTGGTCCGCATGGGCCGCCGACCTGGAGCACCGGACGCTGGACGCGGGGCACTTCATGGCCGAGCAGTCACCGTGGGAGGTGGTGGCCCACCTGCGGGCACTCCTGACGCGATGACCAGGGTGACCTGATCGACCAGCTATCGGGTCACCGGCGGAAGCGGGCGCGCTTGCGGGACATCGACATGGTGTCCCGCAGGTCGGTGATCGTGACGGCGCCCAGGTACGGCTCGCCGTTGATGAACAGCGTGGGCGTGCCGTGTACCCCGGCATCGATACCGGCCTGGTAGTCCTTGCGCACGGCGCCGGCGAACCGCTGCGCCGGGTCACCGATCAGGGCGCTGGTGTCGTCGAGGCCGAGCTGCTCGCCGTAACGGATGATCGACGCGTCGTCGAGGCTGTCCTGGTTCTTGAAGAGCAGACCCGCCATCGGCCAGAACGCCCCCTGGTGCCCCGCGGCCTCGGCCGCGAGGGCCGCCGTCAGCGCGTAGGGGTGCGGCTCGAAGAGGGGGAAGTGGCGCCACACCAGGCGGACCTGGCCCTCGGAGCCGTTGATGAGCTCGTGCAGCACGGGCTTGGCCGCGCCGCAGTACGGGCACTCGAAGTCGCCGAACTCCATGATGGTGAACGGCGCCTCGGGGTTGCCGTACGCCCAGCGGAACGCGAAGTCACCCTCGTGGGGGCCGGTCTGCAGGGCGTACGGAAGGGCTCCCGGTCCGCCGCTGACGGTGTCGTCGGTCGTCATGTCCTCATCCTCTCGCAGTTGCTACGTCGAGCAGCGTCTCCGCGGCCGCGCGGGCATGGTGCGCGGCGTCCGGGGTACCCGCGATGGCGGCGGTGGTCTGCGCGCCCTCGGCGAGGATCGCGAGCTGCGGCGCCAGGGTCGCGGGCGCCCCGGCGTCCGACACGAGGCGGGCGACGTACTCCTGGAAGCTGCGCTTCTGCTCGCGGACGGCGTCCGCTACCGCCGTCGAGGAGGCACCCAGCTCGCCGTGCGTGTTGATGAACGCGCACCCGCGGAAGTCCGGCTCGCGGAACCAGGCGTCGAGGAAGTCGAAGATGGCGAGGATGCGCTCGCGCGCCGACGTCGCCCGCTCCGACGCGGAGGCGAGGCCGGAGTCCCAGACGGCGGTGCGGTGGTTGAGCACCGCGACGATCAGCTCGTCCTTCGACGCGAAGAGCGAGTAGATCCGCTTGAGCGACACGCCCGCCGCCGTCCGCACGGCGTCCATGCCCACCGCCTGGACGCCGTGCGCGTAGAACAGCCGGTCGGCGGCCTCGATCACTGCCTCGCGAGCGGTCTTCTCGTCGATCATGCGATCTCACCCCACTTTTCGCTCCGCACGACTTGCGCGGAGAACGTTCGTTCTCTACGGTAGCGGATATCGGCAGAGAACGACCGTTCTCCGCCGGACCACAGGATCGCAAGCGGGATTCAGGAGAGGAACACATCATGGGTTTCATCACGGTCGGCGCCGAGAACAGCACCAGCACGGAGCTCTACTACGAGGACCACGGCACGGGGCAGCCGGTAGTCCTCATCCACGGCTACCCGCTGGACGGCAACAGCTGGGAGCGCCAGTCCCGCGAGCTGATCGCCGCCGGGTACCGCGTCATCACGTACGACCGCCGCGGGTTCGGCCAGTCGAGCAAGGTCGGGGAGGGCTACGACTACGACACCTTCGCCGCCGACCTGAACACGGTCCTGAACACCCTCGACCTGCGCGACGTCATCCTCGTCGGCTTCTCGATGGGTACCGGCGAGCTCGCCCGCTACGTGAAGAACTACGGCCACGAGCGCGTCGCCAAGCTGGCCTTCCTCGCCTCGCTGGAGCCGTTCCTCGTCGCGACCGACGACAACCCGACCGGCGTGCCGCAGTCGGTCTTCGACGGGATCCGTGAGACGGCCCACGCCGACCGCTTCGCCTGGTTCACGAACTTCTACCAGGACTTCTACAACCTGGACGAGAACCTCGGCAGCCGGATCAGCCAGGAGGTCGTCACGGCGAGCTGGAACACGGCGACCGGCAGCGCCCCGGTCGCGGCCTACGCCGTCGTCTCGGCGTGGATCGAGGACTTCCGGGCCGACGTCGAGGCGGTGCGCGCGGCGGGCAAGCCGTCCCTGATCCTGCACGGCACCAAGGACAACATCCTCCCGATCGACGCCACGGCCCGCCCGTTCCACAAGGCGTTCCCCGAGGCCGAGTACGTCGAGATCGAGGGCGCGCCGCACGGCCTGCTCTGGACCCACGCGGCAGAGGTGAACGAGGCGCTGCTGGCCTTCGTCAAGGCCTGACGCACGGGTGAGGACGGGCCCGCTTCTCCGCGCTCAGCGGGGGAGCGGGCCCGTGTACGCGGCACGGGAGGCCTCGACGTCCGCCAGGTGGGCGTCGCTCCACTCGCCCAGGGCGGCGAAGACGGAGTGGAGGCTGCTGCCGAGCTCGGTGATCTCGTACTCCACGCGCGGCGGCACCTCCGCGTAGATCCTGCGCTGCACCAGGCCGTCCCGTTCGAGCTGGCGCAGGCGCTGCGTGAGCACCTTCGGCGTCACGCCGATCCGCCGCTCCAGCTCGACGAAGCGCTGGGTGCCGTGGGCCTGCAGCACCCACAGGATCGGCGTCGTCCACCGGCTGAAGACGAGGTCCACGACCGGTGAGATGGGGCAGGCGGTGGCCGGGTCGTCGTCCGGCTGGGGTGACCACGTGCTCGTGGCCGTTCTCGCGTTCGGCATGGCAGGCTCCAATACTTTCCTGAGGGAACCTACTGTACTCAGGCTCGTAACGTCGGCGGCAGAGCGGCCGCAGGGGTCGCCCGGCCCCGGTTCGGGGCCGTGTCGTTCAGCCAAGGAGCACCCATGATCGTCGTCACCGGAGCCACCGGAAACATCGGCCGACCGCTGGTCGCCGAGCTCGTCCGACGGGGCCATGACGTCACCGCCGTGTCTCGCGCGGGCACCGCCCCGCTCGACGACCCCCGGGTCCGCGGCGAGCGCGCGGACCTTGCCGACCCGGACAGCCTGAGCGCCGCCGTCGCCGGCGCGGAGGCGATGTTCCTCCTGGTGCCGGGCTCGGGCGAGCACCTGGACACCGAGCGGATCATCGGCACGGCCGCCGACGCGGGCGTGCGGCGCCTCGTCCTGCTCTCGTCACTGGGCGCCGCCACGCGGTCCGGATCGGTCTCGCACGGACCCCTCGCCCAGCTCGAGAAGCTCGTGCAGGGGTCGGGCCTCGACTGGACGGTGCTGCGGCCCGGGGACTTCGCCAGCAACGCGTTCGCCTGGGCGCCGTCGGTCCGCGCGGAGCGCACCGTGCACGCGCCGTTCGGCGACGTCGCGCTGCCCGCCGTCGACCCGTCCGACATCGCTGAGGTCGCGGCGGCCGCCCTGGTCGACGACGGCCACGCGGGCCGCACCTACGCGCTCACCGGTCCCGCCGCAGTGTCGCCACGCGATCGGACCCAGGCGCTCGCCGAGGCGCTCGGCGTCCCCCTGACCTTCGCCGAGCTCACGCGCGAGGAGGCGCGGGCCGGGATGCTCGCGTACATCCCGGAGCATGTGGTCGACGGCACCCTGGCGATCCTGGGCGAGCCGCTCCCGGAGGAGCAGGCGGTGAGCCCGGACATCGAGACGGTGCTGGGCCGGCCCGCGCGGTCGTTCGCCGACTGGGCGCGGCGGAACGCGGCGGCGTTCGCGGCCTGACGGGTCGTCGCGGGAAGCCCCCCCCGACATCGCGCCCGGGACGATGACCAGATCCGTCCGCCTCGCGACCCGATCCGGCCTCCCGCCCGCGCACCTGCGTGGCCAGACTGGAGGCATGAACCGAGCGCTGATCGTCGTAGACGTCCAGGAGTCCTTCCGTGTCCGCCCGCAGTGGGCCGACACGCTCAACCCCACGGTCGCGGAGCCCGTCAACCGGCTCGTCGACCTCGCCCGTGCGGCCGGGGACCTCGTCGTCTGGGTGCTGCACACCGAGCCGGGGACGGGCAACGCGTTCGACCCGGAGTCCGGCAACGTCCGGCTGTTCGCCGAGCTGAGCGAGCCCCTGCCTGACGAGCCGGTGCTCCGCAAGACCTCGCACAACGCGTTCACGACCACCAACCTGCAGCAGATCCTCACCGCGCACGGCGTCGGGGAGCTGCGCGTCTGCGGCATCCGCGCCGAGCAGTGCGTGGAGACCACCACGCGCGTCGGCTCCGACCTCGGCTATGCCATGACGTTCGTGAGCGACGCCACCAGCACGGACCCGCTCGGCCGGTTCAGCGCCGCCGACATCCTGGAGCGCACCGAGGCCGTGCTCCGTGGCCGGTTCGCCCGCATCGCCACCGTCGCGGAGCTCGAGGCGGAGTCCGAGGTGGGCGTGACAGCATCGGCCACATGACCACAGTCGTCTTCGTGCTGCTGCCGGGGGTCCACCTGCTCGACCTGGCGGGCCCCGCGCAGGCCTTCTTCGCGGCGGGCGACTTCGGCCGGCCGTACGACCTGCGGTACGTGTCCGGCGTCGAACCGGATGGTTCCGCAGGCGGCGGGGCCGGCGGTACAGCGCCCGACGCCGGTGTGGTCGCCTCCGCGCAGGGCCTCCCGCTCGTCGCGGGTACCGACTGGCCGGAGCTCGGCCCCGACGACCTCGTCGTCGTACCCGGGTGGCGTGTCGGAGGCGTCAAGGTCGCCTGGCCCCGGGTGAGCGTCTCGCTGCGCGAGCGGCTCGCCGCCCACCACGGCGCGGGCGGCACCGTCGCGAGCGTGTGCGCGGGGGCGGACGCCCTCGGCCAGGCGGGCCTGCTGGACGGCCGGCGCTGCACCACGCACCACGCCGTCCAGGACGACCTCGCCGCCCGCTACCCCCGGGCGCACGTGGTCCGGGACGTCCTGTTCACCACGGACGGCGGCGTGGTCACCTCCGCGGGCATCGCGAGCGGCATCGACCTGTCGCTCCACCTGCTCGCCATGCGGCACGGGCCTGCGCTCGCCGCGCGGGTGGCCCGCGAGATGGTGGTGTACACCCGCCGGAACGGGACGGAGCCGCAGGCCAGCGTGATGCTGCGGCACCGGTCGCACGTCGACGACACGGTTCACCGGGTGCAGAACCACATAGACACCAACTTCGCGCGGACCCTGCCGCTCGCCGACCTGGCCGCGCACGCCGGTGTCGCCGCGCGCACGCTGACCAGGCTGTTCACCCGGGCCGCCGGGATGACGCCGCTGCGCTACCAGCAGCTGCTGCGGCTCGAACGGGCAGAGCACCTGATCGGCCACGGCGCGACCGTCGAGTCGGCGGCCCACACGGTCGGCTTCCAGGACGCGCGCATGCTGCGCCGCCTCCGCAACACCCCCCACCCCGTCCGTTGAGTGCTGGATATTTGTCCATCTGAGGCGCTCAGATGGACAAATATCCAGCACTCAACGGGTCAGAGGAGGAGGGCGATCGCCACGGCGATGATCGCCAGCAGCGGGAGGAGGCCCTGCTTCAGTGCCGCGTCGCGCTTGGTCGGGTCCGAGATCACCAGGACGAGCGCCGCCGCGGCCATCGAGCCGGTTCCGGCGAGCACGAGGGCGGCGCCCACCGCCGTCGACCCGGTGGCCGTAAAGACGATGCCGACGGCGGTGACGATCGCGAGGAACAGGTTGTAGAAACCCTGGTTCAGAGCCATCGGCCGCATCGCCTCTGCCTGTTCCGCAGTCATCCCGAACGTCGCCAAGGTCTTCCGGTCGGTCCAGGCGAACGCCTCCAGATAGAAGATGTAGACGTGGATCAGGGCGGCGATGCCCGCGAGCACGAGACCGGCGATCAGCATGTTGACTCCTTGGCTGTGACATGACCTGCGGGCATGTCACCCGCAGTATGTCAGGGCAAGGACCAGGTCAGCGCGACGGCGGCTGCTCGCCGTCCGGATGTGCCGCGCCGTCCAGATGCGCCTTGAGAGCGGCGAGCGGGGAGTCCCAGTCCCGCGCCAGCGCCGCGAGGAACTGCTGGGCCACCTGCATGGGGGTCGAGTGCAGCCGGTAGCGCACCCGACGGCGCTCGCCGGGCTCGGGGATCACCAGGCCGGCGTCCGTCAGCAGGGCCAGGTGCTTCGCGATCGCCTGCCGGGTGATGGGCAGCCGGCCGGACAGGTCCGTCGCCGTCGCGGGACCGCGGGCCGCGAGCTCGCCGAGGATCGCGCGCCGGGTCGGGTCGGCGAGGGCCGCGAACACCTGCTCGGCGGTCTTCTCCGGCTCGTTCACGGCGTTCACGCGGCAGCGAGATATGCGGCGAGCTCGCCGAGCTCCCGCTCCCACCCCGTGACGTGGTCCGGGTATGCCACCGCGTGGTCGTCGGCGGGGAACTGGGCGAAGCCCGTCTCCGTCACGGTCAGCCGGGTGCTCGTGCCCGCGGGTTCGCCGGCCGGTTCCAGGGTGAACTCGACGTAGGTGCGGCGCGGGTCGTCGTCGGGCATGCCGTGGATCTGCCAGGTGAAGGCGAAGGCCGACGGCTCCTCCACGCGTTCGACGCGAAGGTCGTGGCGGGCGCCGTCGTCCCATGCGATCCGGGCGGCCCCGCCCGGGCGCAGGTCGATGTCGGCGTGGTGGCCGAACCAGGACGCCAGGCCCTCCGCGGTGGTCACGGCGGCCCAGACGGTCGCGGGCGGGTGGCCGAGGTCGATGGTCCGCACTATGCGGTCGGGGAAGGGCATGCCTCGGAGCCTATGCCGGGTGCTGCCTTGACGCAACCAGTTGGTTGCCATAGTGTCGCAATCACTCGGTTGCGATACGGCGCGGCCGCTGCTCACCCGGAGGAACGCATGGACGTACAGACACGAGCGGTTCCCGCCGCGCCGCCGTCGGCCCGCCGCACGCTCTCGACGCTCTTCGCGGCGAACTTCGTGCTCGGTACCGCCGAGACGCTGGTGATCGGCCTGCTGGTGGTGATCTCGGGCGACCTCGGCGTGTCGGTACCCGCCGCCGGAGGCCTGGTCACCGCCTACGCCGTCGGCCTGGCCGCGGGCGGTCCGCTCCTGACCATGGCGACCATGCGGCTCGACCGGCGGACGGTGGTCCGCGGCTCCATCGCGATCTTCGTGGTCGGCAACCTGCTCGCCGTCGTCACCGCCGACTACGTGACCTTCCTGGTCGCGCGCGGGATCACCGGGGCCCTGCACGGCCTCTTCCTCGCGACGGCGTTCACGGTGGCGACCGCCGTCGTCCCGCGCGAGGCGGCCGGGCGGGCGATGGCCGCGATCCTCCTCGGCAACACGCTGGCCGGGGCGTTCGGCGCCCCTCTCGGGACGGCGCTCGGGCAGGTCGCCGGCTGGCGCGGCGCCTTCGTCGCCGTGGCGGCGCTCGGCGCGCTCGTCCTTGCCGCCTCCTGGTTCCTGGTCCCGTCCCTGCCTGGCACGAGCGCGGACGACGGCGGACGCGGGCAGCTGCGGAACGCCTTCGCGCCACGGGTGCTCGCGCTGCTGGCCGTCTGCTTCCTGGTGTTCGCCGCCTCGTGCGCCGCCTGGAGCTACGTGGTGCCGTTCCTCGAGGAGGTCACCGGGGTCTCCGGGGCCATGGTCGGGGTGTACCTGATGATCTACGGCGCGGCGACCGCCGCGGGTGCCTACGCGGGTGGCCGCCTGGCGGACTGGAACGCCGCACGCGCACTGGTCCTCGGGCTGACCGGCCTGACGCTGTCGCTGGCGGCGCTCTGGTTCCTCGGTTCGTCGCCGGTCATGGTGGCGCTGATCCTGGCGCTGCTCGGCGTGTGCACCATGGGCATGGCGCCGTCCCTGCAGCACCGGGTGGTCAGCCTGGCGGGGCCGGGTGCGCCGCTCGCGCAGTCGCTGCCGGCGTCGGCCGCGAACGTGGGCGTCGCGACGGGGGCCGCTGTCGGCGGTCTCGCGATCAGCGGGTTCGGCGTGCCGGCCGCGGTCGCGGTGGGCGCCCTGATCGGCGCGGTGGCGATCCCGGTCGCGATGGCCACGAGCCGGCTGAAGCCGGTCCGGGAATAGGCGGCGCGCGTTCGTGGCTCCGCTTCGTATGGAATGGGACATGACGACGCTGACGCGCGAGCAGCTACCCGCTGACGCGACCCTGGCGCGGTCCGGCGCCCTGTGGGCCCTGATCCTGTCCGGTGCCGCGACGCTCGAGACGGCGGGCGGTCGCCGGACGATCCTGCCCGGCGACGCAGTGCTCGTCGATCCCCGGACGGCATACCGGCTCACCGCCGACGTCGACACCGACCTCGTGCACGGGGACCTCCGGCGAGAGGCCCCTGCCGCCCCGTCGTCGAGCCCCCTGGTGCTGCGGGGGTTCGGCGACGAGCACCGCGGCGTCGTCGCCCTCGTGACCACCTGCCCGCTCAGCGTGCAGTGCAAGGCCGACCGGTTCGCGGCCGCCTACGCGGGCCTCATCGGCGCGGCGATCTCCGCCATGTCCGGACCGGTCGACGGCCAGGTCGACGGCCAGGCCGACGGCGCACAGGGCCCCGACGACGACCCGGAGGTCGCCGAGGTGGTCGCCGCCCTCGCGGCGAGCCCGGGCGAGCGGTGGACCCTCGACCGGATGGCCGGCCTGGTGCACCTGTCGCGCTCGGCGCTGACCGACCGGTTCCGCCGTGCGACCGGGCACAGTCCCATGCAGATGCTGCGCGAGGTGCGCATGAACCGGGCCCGCACCCTGCTCACCAAGCAGTGCCTGGCGGTCACGCGGGTTGCGTTCGAGGTGGGGTACGGATCGGTCGCCGCGTTCAGCCGGGCGTTCACCGCGGATCACGGCGTCTCGCCGCTCGCGTGGCGCACCGCGCCCGCGGTGGCGGGGCCCGACGTCGTGGCGTCCGGCCCCGCCGCCCTCGCGAACGGCGCGCCGTCTGGCGCCCCGTCCGGCGCCCCGTTCGCGAGGAGGGCGTCAGGAGCGGGGTATCCGCAGGAACGCCCAGCCGATCCCCGCCGCCACCGCCGCAGCCGCGCCGACCAGCAGCAGTGGCCGGACGCCGTACCCGTCCAGTAGCAACCCGCCCAGCGCGGAGCCCGCGGTGATCGCCACCTGGAAGGCCGTGACGCTGAGCGACATCGCCGACTCGGTCCGCTCGGGCTCGACCCGGGCGCCCCAGAGCTGGACGATCACGGGGATCATGTTGAACGAGAAGCCCCACAGGACCACCGCGACGGCCAGTACCGGCACGGACGAGGCGTTCGCCGTGAGCACCAGTGCGAGGCCGAGTGCGATCGGCGCGGCACCGGCCAGGGGGCGCAGCCAGCGCGCGAGCATCCCGGCCACGATCGTGCCGGTGACGGCGCCGGCGCCCCATGCCAGCAGCATCCAGGTGGTGGTGCCGGGATCGATGCGGTCGATCGCGAGCCGGATGTACGGGTACGCCGCGAAGTTGCCGAAAGCGATCAGCACCACGCAGCCGATGCCGGCCATCAGCTTCTTGCTGCGCAGCGCCTCGCGCAGCATCTGCAGGCCCGCCGTCGGGTGAGCCGGGATGGAGGGGAGGGTTATCGCGAGCGCGACCGCGCTGAGCGCGCAGAGTGCGGCGGCGCCTCCGAAGGCCGTCCGCCAGCCGACCGCGTCGCCGACGAGCGACCCGAGCGGGACGCCGAGCACCGTCGCGATGCTGACGCCGAACGAGATCGCGGACGACACCACGCGGTCCTTGCCGGGGGCGGCGTAGGTGCCGACGCCGAAGGCGAACGACCAGTATCCGGCGATGGCGACGCCGAGCAGGAGGCGGCCGACCAGCAGCACCGCGAAGCTGGGCGCGACGGCGACCGCGAGGTTCGACACGGCGGCGGCGGCCAGCAGCCCGAGCATGACCTTGCGCCGGTCGGTCCGGGGGAGGAGCACTGCGATGCTCGGCGCGGTGAAGGCTCCGGCGATCGCCGTCGCGGCGACGGCCAGGCCAGCCGTGCCCTCGCTCACGCCGATGTCGGCGGCGAGGCCCGGCAGCACGCTCGCGGGCAGGAACTCGCTCGCGACCAGGATCGCGATCCCGAAGGAGAGTGCGATGACGGGTGTCCAGGTCGGAGTGTTCGCTGGGGTGGTGACGGTCGAGCTGGGCGGTGCGCTGGGCACGGCGCTCTGAGTTGGCATGGTTCCAGCGTCGTCGCAGGGTCCGCAGGCCACTTGATCCTCTGACGCCCCCTGTTGATCGCCCGGCCGAGTGCGCGCCACCGGTCCGTGCGTCCGGATCGGCCCAGGCGGGAATAGCCCACCCGCTTCCGTGGCTCCGCTTCATATGGAGTGGCAGATGACGACGCTGAAGCGCGAGTGGTTGCCCGCCGGTGCCACTGCGTCCCGGTCCAGCGGGTTGTGGGCCTTGGTCCTGGCCGGCGCCGTGACGCTCGAGACCGCAGGCGCACGCAGCCGGGTGCTGCCGGGCGACGCGGTGCTCGTCGACGCCCGGACGGCCCACCGGCTCGTCGTCGAGGTGGAGGCCGACCTGGTGCACGGCGACCTGTGGCAAGCAGTGCCGTCCGTGGCGCTACCGAGCCCGCTGATCGTGCGGGGTTTCAGCGATCGGCAGCGGGGCGTCGTCGCGCTCGTGACCGCTTGCCCCCTCGAGGTGACGTGCAGCCAGGATCTGTTCTCGTCCAGCTACGCGGGCCTCATCGGGGCGGCGATGTCGAGGCTGTCGCAGGACGACGCGGTCGGACCGGCGGGTCCCGGCGGGGGCGCGGACCTGGGCGGCCAGGGCGTAGCCCGCGCCGAGGGTGCCGATCATGCCGGGGCCGGGGCCGGGGCCGCGACCGCCGACCCCGCGGTCGCCCACGTGGTGGCCGAGCTGGCGGCCCGGCCGGAGGTGCCGTGGACGCTCGACGAGATGGCGGGCCTGGTGCACCTGTCGCGCTCGGCCCTCAGCGGGCGGTTCCGCCGCGCCACGGGGCACAGCCCCATGCGGATGCTGCGGGAGGTGCGGATGCACCGGGCCCGCACGCTGCTCGCCGTCGATCGTCTCCCGGTGACCCGGGTCGCGTTCGAGGTGGGGTACGGCTCGGTGGCGGCGTTCAGCCGGGCGTTCGCGGCGGACCACGGCGTCTCGCCGCTCGCGTGGCGGGCCGGGCCGGCGGCGCCCGTCGGGCCGACGCCGGACGGGCTGACGTCGCCCGGGCCGACGTCGTCCGCCGGCCTGCCGGAGGCCTGGTCGGCCGCGCCCCGGCGTCGGCCCTGGGTCCCGTCGGTCCCGCCGGCCCCGGCCCCGCAGCCGGTCTCAGGTGCGGGGCACCCGCAGGACCGCCCAGCCGATGCCGGCCGCGACCGCCGCACCCGCGCCGACGAGCAGCAGCGACTGGACGCCGTGCCCGTCCAGTAGCGCGCCGCCCAGGGCGGCGCCGACGGTTATCGCCACCTGGAACGCGGTGACCTGGAGCGACATCGCGGACTCCGCCCGCTCCGGCTCGACCCTCGTGACCCAGAGCTGCGTGATCACCGGCATCATGCTGATGGAGAGACCCCACAGCACCATGGCGACCGCCAGCACGGGCACCGAGGTGGCGAACGCCGCCAGCACGAGCGAGGCGGAGAGCGCGACGGGCGCGACGGCGGCCAGCGGCCGCAGCCACCGGGCCAGGAAGCCGGCCAGCAGGGTACCCACCAGCCCGCCGATACCCCACGTGAGCAGGAGCCACGTGGTAGCGGCCGGGTCCACGTCCTCGATGGCTATGCGGATGTAGGGGTAGGCGGCGAAGTTGCCGAGCGCGACCAGCACCACGCAGGCGATACCCGCCATGAGCCGCCCGTTGCGGAGGGCCGCGCGCAGCATGCGCAGGCCGGCCCCCGGGTGGGGCGGGACGGAGGGCAGGGCCATGGCGACCGCGACGGCGGCGACCGCGGTGAGCACCGCGGTGCCGCCGAACGTGGCCCGCCAGCCGACGGCGTCCCCCACGACGGAGGCGAGCGGGATGCCGACCACCGTCGCGATGCTGGTGCCGAACGCCAACGCGGACGAGACCAGGCGATCCTTGCCCGGCACGGCGTGGGTGCCGGCGCCGAAGGCGAACGACCAGTAGCCCGCGAGCGCGACACCGAGCAGCAGCCGGCCGACCAGGAGCACCGCGAAGCTCGGCGCGAGCGCCACCGCGACGTTCGAGAGCGCTGCGATCGCGAGCAGGGCGACGAGCACGGTGCGGCGGTCGGTCCGGGGGAGCAGCACGGCGATGCTCGGCGCGGTGAACGCGCCGGCGATCGCGGTCGCTGCCACCGCGAGGCCGGCCCGGCCCTCGCTCACCCCGACGTCGGCCGCGAGGGCGGGCAGCACGCTCGCCGGGAGGAACTCGCCCATGAGCACCATGGCGATGCCGAAGGAGAGCGCCGCGACGGGTGTCCAGGTGCGGTGCGGAGGGGTGGCGGTGCCGGCCGGCCGGCTGACCGCGGCCCCGGGTGGGGTGCTCACCGAGACGTTCTGGGAAGGCATGCCCCCACCCTCGCCGCTCACGATCCGCTGCGGTTGATCCCCCGACGCGCCCGCTTGATCCCCCGGCGCGAGCGGGTGAGAACGCGGTTGTGTTCGGTGGGCCCGCCACGACGAACACAACCACGTTCTCGCGGCCCTACGCGGGAGTTGTGCGGGTCGTTCGGTCCTGGTGCCAGGCGCGGATGCCCGCTACCACTGAGGCCGCGATGACCACGCCTGCCACCACGTACGCGATGGGGCGTACCGACGGGTCCGACGCCGCGAAGTACCCGAGCACCGTGATGAGGACCGCCCAGCTGAGCGCCCCGAACACGTTCGCCGTGAGGAAGCGCAGGTACGGCATGCCGCCGATCCCCGCGATCACCGGGACGAACACGCGCGCCCACGGCATGTAGCGGCCGATGACCACCGACCACCAGCCGAACAGCTCGTAGAACCGCTCGGTACGCACCACCATCGACTGCACCCAGCGACCCTTCCGGGAGCTCAGGTACGGCCGCCCGTACCGGCGGCCCAGGAGGAACGCGACCTGGTCGCCCGCCACTGCCGCGACGCCGACGCCGATCGCGAGCACCCAGATGTCTATGCGGTCGGTGCTGCCGGCGACGATGCCCGCGCCGAACAGCAGGCCGTCCCCGGTGAGGAACGGGATGAAGACGCCTACGAAGAACGCGGTGCCGACGAAGACGAGGCCCCAGACGACCAGGTAGAACGCGAGAGGTCCGAGCACGTCGAGCCAGCCGGCGACGTCGTCGGAGACCGTGGTTCTGAGCATCGGGGGCGCCCTCCGGTCCGATAAGGAAAGTCCTGTTAGGACACCCTAAGGCGTAGCGGGCCGGGCCCGGTCATGTCAGGCGCCCGGACGGTCGACCACGCGCGACATCACGAGGGCCGTGCGCGTCTTGACCACGTGCGTGACCGTGCGGATGCGCTCCACCACGTGCTCGATCTGCTCCATGCTCGACGCCATGACGTGCACCATCGCGTCGGCGTCGCCGGTCACGGTGGAGACCCTGACCACCTCAGGTATGGGCGCGAAGTCGCGCTCGAGCACCGCAGGGGAGACGATGCCGGAGCAGAAGATCTCGACGTACCCCTCCAGCGTCCAGCCCATCGCCTGCGGGTCCACCCGCACGGTGAAGCCCGCGATCTCCCCGCGGGCCATCATGAGGTCCACCCGGCGCTTCACGGCGGGTGCGGAGAGGCCGACGACGCTGCCGACCTCCTGGTAGGTGGCTCGCCCGTCGCGCAGCAGCTCGCCGACGATTGCCCGATTCACGGCATCCATGAACGAATCGTTCAGTACTGCGCGCGATTGCGCAAGAAACCGTGGCTGAATGCACAACGGAAGCATGGTTGTTGTGAATCAGTGCGCACGTAGCCTCACGACATGACGCAGACCACCGCGCCCCTGACGCAGACCAGCGCGCAGCGCACCGCCACGCCGCGGCACTACCTCATGTGCCCGCCCACGTACTTCGACGTCGTCTACGCCATCAACCCCTGGATGGACCCGTCGTCGCCCGTCGACACCGCGAAGGCGCTCGCCCAGTGGGAGGCGCTGCGCGCCGCCTACGAGGCCCGCGGCCACCGGGTCGACGTGATCGAGCCCGAGCCCGGCCTGCCCGACATGGTCTACGCGGCCAACGGCGGGATCGTCGTCGGCGGACGGGCGCTCGCCGCCCGGTTCACGTTCCCTGAGCGCGCGGCCGAGGGCCCCGCGTACGACCGCTGGTTCGACACGCCCGAGGCCGAGGGCTACCGCCGGCTCGGCGAGGCCGTCGAGACCATGGAGGGCGAGGGCGACCTGCTGCTCATCGGCAAGCTGCTGCTCGCGGGCACCGGCTTCCGCACCACGCCCGCCGGCCACACCGAGGTGGCCGAGCGCCTGGAGCTGGCCGAGCAGGGCATCGAGCTGGTCCCGCTCGAGCTCGTCGACCCGCGCTACTACCACCTCGACACCGCGCTCTCGGTGCTCGACGACGGCGCCGTCTCCGGCGAGACCGTGGTGGCCTACTACCCCGAGGCGTTCAGCCCCGCCGCGCAGGAGACGCTGCGCCGACTGTTCCCCGACGCGATCCTGGTCGGTGCCGAGGACGCCGCCGTGCTCGGCCTGAACGTCGTGTCCGACGGGCTGCACGTGTTCCTCAGCGACCGCGCCCGCGACTACGCCGACGCGCTCAAGGAGCGGGGCTTCGTCCCGGTCGGCGTCGACCTGTCCGAGATCTTCAAGGGCGGCGGCTCGGTCAAGTGCTGCACGCTCGAGCTGCGCCCGGCGGCGGACGACGCCGCCTCGCCTCTTGCCCCGACCGCCGCCCTACTCACCCCCGAGGAGACCCAGCGATGACCACAGTCCCGTACCTCGACGTCGCCGCGACCGCCCGCTGGGTGGCCCGCCGCGGCCCCGAGGCGGCCATCGCCGCCCTGACCGACGCGCTCGAGCGCGACTTCGCGCGCTGGCCCGAGCTCGACAAGCGGCCGCGCATCGCGTCGCACTCGAAGGAGGGCGTCATCGAGCTGATGCCCACCTCGGACGACACGACGTACGGCTTCAAGCTGGTCAACGGGCACCCGCTCAACCCGACGAACGGGTTCCAGACCGTGACGGCGATCGGCGTGCTCGCCGACGTCGGCAACGGCTACCCGACGTTCCTCGCCGAGATGACGCTGCTCACGGCCCTGCGTACGGCCGCGACGTCGGCGCTGGCCGCCCGGTACCTCGCACCGGCCGAGTCGCGCACCCTTGCCCTGATCGGCTGCGGCTCGCAGGCCGAGTTCCAGGCTCTCGGCATGCGCGCGGAGCTGGGCATCGAGACGCTGCGGATCTTCGACGTCGACCCGCTCGCCATGGAGAAGCTGGCCCGGCACGCCAAGGCGCTCGGCTTCGACGTGGTCATGGCGGTCGACGCCGCTGACGCCGTCCGCGGCGCCGACGTCATCACCACCTGCACCGCCGACAAGCAGAACGCGACAGTGCTGCACGACGCCGAGGTCAACGGCGGGGTGTTCATCAACGCGATCGGCGGCGACTGCCCGGGCAAGACCGAGCTGGACCCGGCGATCATCGCCCGGGCGAGCGTCTTCGTGGAGCTGCCCGAGCAGACCCGCATCGAGGGCGAGATCCAGCACCAGGCGCCGGACTTCCCGGTCACCGAGCTGTGGCAGGTCGTCACGGGGGCCGCGCAGGGCCGCCGGAGCCAGGACGAGCTGATCGTGTGGGACTCCGTCGGGTTCGCCGTGGAGGACTGGACCGCGCTGAAGTTCGTGCTGGAGGACGTGACGGCGAACGCGCCGGAGCTGCTCCAGCACCTCGACCTCATCGCCGAGCCGGAAGACCCGAAGGACCTGTTCTCCCTGGTAGTCCAGTCCTGACCCGCTCCGACCGTTGAGTGCTGGCTATTTGTTGTCTGAGGGCCTCTGTGACAACAAATAGCCAGCACTCAACGGGTTAGAGGAGGGTGGGGGTGAGGTTCGGTTCGGTCGCGAGCTCGTGGAACGGGTGGGTCGGGGTCGTCAGGCGGTGATGGCCCAGGCGGAGCAGGTCCTGGTCGACGCCGCCCGGGGTGAGCATGAGCATCCAGTCGGCGGCCATGTCGTACAGGTCCGGCTCCAGGTAGCCGATCTTCACCACGACGACGTCGGTCCCGCGCGGGTCCAGCCCGATCGAGGTGAAGTCGGACTCCAGGTGGTACGGCTTGCGTCGCTCCGTGAGGATCACGCGCAGCCCGCCCACGCGCACGACGGCGACGATCCCGGCGTCGGGGTCGCCCTCGCTGACGTGCTCCACGACCCCGCGCAGCCGGACCGGCCCGTGCGGGCCGTCGTCGACCCGGGCGCCCGCCTCGACGTCGACCTCGGCGCCCGCGCCGTGCTCCGCCCAGGCCTTCGCGACCTCGCGGGCCGCAGCGGCGTCCGGTAGCGACGCGTAGATCGCGGTGCGGCCGCCGGCCGCTGCCAGGCTGCCGTCCGCGATCGGGCCGCCGTCGTCGCCGTCCGGGACCGAACCGCCGTCCTGAGGAGCCGCGGTAAACGCCGGCTCGGCCAGCAGCCGCGCCAAGGTCCAGGTGACGTCGCCCGCGCCGCCGGCGGTCGGGTTGTCGCCCGAGTCGGACAGGAAGTACGGCCGCTGCTCGCTCGCCAGCGCCGTCGCCACGCACTCCTCGTACGGCGCGGCCGGCGCCACGAACGCGAACTCGTCGCGCGCGTCCCAGTACCGGCGGCCCAGCCGTTCGGCCTCGCGCAGGATCGTCTCCTCGTCGTCACCCGTGACGACGACGGCGGCCCGGCAGCTCGGCTCGTCGGCCCACGCGTACCCGACCCAGAGCGCGGCGTCGACCACACCGGGCAGCTCGGCGACCCGCGCGACGTCCGCGTAGATCGACGCCGCCGGCTCGATCCGGGTGCTCGTCTTCTCGCCCGGGAGCAGCACGGGGACCTGCAGCCACGCCTTCTTCGGGGCGCCGCCGGACCGCATCCGGGCCAGCAGGTTGGTGGCGGCCCGCTCCCGCGTCTCCCACACGTCCTCGTGCGGGGCCATGCGGTAGCACGTGATCAGGTCGCTGACCTCGGCCAGCTCGCGCGGCACGTTGCCGTGGAGGTCCATGGTGGTGCTGATCAGCGTCCCGGGTCCGACGGCGGCGCGGACGGCCGCAGCGAGGTCGGCCTCGGCGTCGTCCCTGCCCACCACGGTCATGGCGCCGTGGATGTCGAGCAGCACGCCGTCGTACGGGCCGTGCTCGGCCTGCCGGGCGCGCAGCGTCGCGACGATCTCGTCGCGCACGGACTCGTAGACGTCGGCGGGCACGGCCCCGCCCGGCAGGGAGCGGGCGTGCAGCACGCCGGTCCAGTCGGCGGCGTCGCGCAGGGGAGCGCCGTCGGCGAGGAACGGGTAGTGCGCGACCAGCTCGTCGCCGCGGCGGAGCGTGAACGCCTCCCAGCCCGAGCGGTGCGGGGAGAACGTGCTGGACTCGATCGACATGCCGGCGATCGCGACGCGGGGGCGGGAGCTGGTCATCGGGTTCCTTCCGGTGCGGTGGCGAGGGCGTGCGGCACGAGCGTGTCCTCCAGGAGGCGGCCCACGCCCACGAGGTTGGCGTCTGCGCCCAGGGCGGACGGCGCGATCACCAGGTCGCGGGTCGTCAGCGGGTGGGCGCCCTCGTAGATCTGGCTGCGGATCGCCGAGACGAACGGCTCCAGCGTGGACAGCGCGCCGCCCAGGTACACGGCGCCGGGATTGAAGAAGTTGACCACCGTGCACAGCACCTCGCCCAGGTGCCGGCCGGCGGTCCGGGCGAGCGTGGTCGCCACGGGGTCGGCGTCGCGTACGAGGCGCAGGACGTCGGCGGTCGCCGCGACGTCGTACCCCTGCTCCCTCAGGAGCCGCACCAGGTGCGCGCCCGAGGCCACCGTCTCCAGGCAGCCGCGGTTGCCGCACGTGCACGGGGTGTCGCCCCCGGCGGGGACGCGGGTGTGCGTGATGTCGCCGGCCCCGCCGCCCGCGCCGCGGTACAGCCGGTCGTCGACCAGGATGCCGGCGCCGATGGCGCTGCCGGCCTTGACCGACACCGAGTGCCGGGTCCGGCGGGCGTGCCCGAAGTGCTCACCGACCGCCATCGCGTTGGCGTCGTTCTCGACCACGACCGGGACGCCCAGGGCGTCCTCGAGCCAGGTCCCGACGTCGAACCCCGACCATCCAGGCATGCGCGACGGCGAGTCGAGGGCGCGCCGGGAGACGTCGACCGGGCCGGGCAGGGAGATGCCGACGCCGAGCAGCCGGCCGCCGTCCGGCATGGTGTCCGCCAGCTCGCGCAGAGCCCCGGTGACCTGCGTCAGCACCGGTTCCGGGCCGTCCGCGATCGCGATGGCCACCTCCGTCGTCGTGTCCAGTCCGCCACCGTGCCGCAGGACGCCGAAGCGCGCGTGGGTGCCGCCGACGTCGACGACGCCGAGGTAGCCCGTGCTGCCCGGCACGCGCAGGGCCCGGGGGCGGCGTCCGCCGCTGGACGCGCCCTCGCCCGTCTCCTCCAGGGCGCCCGAGGCGAGCATCGCCTGCACCCGCTGCGACACGGTGGACGGCGCGATGCCGAGCGAGTCGGCGATCTCCTTGCGGGACCGGGCACGGCCGCTCGACACGAGCACGAGAATCTCCCGCTCGAGCCGCGGTACGCCGACCCGGGGGCGCGCGATCTGGGCCACGGGCATCCTCCGTCTCTGCGGCCCGGCGGTGTCGAGGGCTCTCCGCACTTCGGCCGGACCTGGAACAAGCTAGCGGCACGAGTCTGCACCATCGCCTGCCGCTGCCCGGGCCTAGGGGCTTTTTGCGCGGACGAATTAACAGTCTTGTTACGGATGGCGCGTAGATCGGCGGAACTTAGTGCGTCTACGGTGCTTGATTATTCGGCCGCCGAATCAAGTCTTCAGGATCAGAGGCTCTTGCATCGACGGCGCTGCACACCAAGGAGACTCAGATGCGCACCACGCATGCCGTACGGGCCGTACGGCTGGCCGTCGGGGCTGCCGCAGCCGTCGCCCTCCTCGCCGGATGTTCTACGTCCTCCGGTGCGGACGGGGCGGACGGTGCGGCCGGCCGCACCGACGTCAACTACGCGCTGCCCGCCAACGCGACCCCGAACTGGATAGTGCCGCTCGGCATCGCGGGCAAGCTCGCCACCCACAACTCCGCGATCATGCGCACCCTCTGGGAGCCGCTCGTCGCCTACGACGGCTCCGAGGGTGAGGTGGGGCGTGTCGCGAAGGCCGACCTGGCCTCCGATATCACCTTCTCCGACGACGGCCGCACCGCGACCATCACGCTGGACGACCGCACCTGGAGCGACGGGGAGCCCGTCACCTCCGCGGACGTGAAGTTCTGGTTCGACCTGGTCAAGGCCAACACCGACGTCTGGGCCAGCTACTCCGAGGGCCGCATGCCCGACAACGTCACGGAGGTCGCGACCCCCGACGACAAGACCGTCGAGCTCACCTTCGACAAGGTCTACAACCCGGAGTGGCTGCAGGCGTCCCAGCTCACCCTCATCGTGCCGCTGCCCGCGCACGCCTGGGCCAAGACCTCCGACGACGCCGAGCCCGACCCGGCGCTCGCCGAGACGGACGAGGGCGCGAAGGGAATCTTCGACTACCTCGTCACGCAGAGCGAGGACCTGTCCACCTACGAGTCCAACCCGCTGTGGCAGACCATCAACGGGCCCTACTCGCTGACCGGGTTCACCGACGCCGGCCAGGTCGAGCTCACCAAGAACGGCAAGTACGACGGCGACGACGCCGCGAGCATCGACACCGTCAACCTCCTGCCGTACACGTCGGCGGACGCCGAGGTGAACGCCGTCCGGTCCGGAGCGGTGGACTACGGGTACATCCCGACGACCGGCCTGGACGCGCCGGAGCAGTACGAGCAGCTCGACTACACGATCGAGCCGTGGGCCGGCTGGTCCATCACCTACCTGCCGTACAACTTCAACCACCCCGAGCTGGGCCCGGTCTACCGCCAGCTCTACGTGCGCCAGGCGCTGCAGCACCTCGTGGACCAGGAGCAGATCTCCGACGTCATCTGGAAGGGTGCGGCGCTCCCGGGCTACGGACCCGTGCCGCAGAACCCCGAGAGCGACTTCCTCTCCGACGAGCAGAAGGAGAACCCGTACCCGTTCGACCCAGAGGCCGCGGCCGCGCTGCTCGCCGACCACGGCTGGACCGCGGGCTCCGACGGCGTGCTCGAGTGCACCGCCCCAGGCGACGGGGACGACCAGTGCGGCGAGGGCGTCAAGGACGGCCAGAAGCTCGCGATCACGATCCTGACGCAGAGCGGCTCGGCCGAGACCGACAACATGTTCGCCGAGATCAAGTCCACCTTCGACAAGGCGGGCGTCGCCGTCACCATCGAGTCGGCGCCGCTCAACACGGTGCTCTCGTCCATCGCCCCGTGCACCGCTGACCAGCCGGACTGCGACTGGCAGCTGCCGTTCTTCGGCACGGCAGGCAGCTGGTACTTCGGGGGCTACCCGAGCGGCGAGCGCGTGTTCGGCACAGGGGCGGCGTCGAACTTCGGCTCGTACTCCGACGAGGAGTTCGATGCCCTCATGCACGACTCCACCGAGAGCACCGACCCGTCGGTCATGCAGGAGTACTCGAAGTACGGTGCCGAGAACCTGCCGGTCATGTGGCTTCCGAACCCCGTCTACCAGGTGTCGGTGATCAAGAACGGCCTGGAGGGCACCACCCAGGACCCGCTGGCCAGCTTCCACCCGCAGCGCTGGAGCTGGGCCGACTGACATGACCACCGCCATCCCCGCACAGAGCGGGACCGTCGAACCTGGGGTCGCCGCGCCACTGCCCGTCAGGGCACAGCGCGGCGGCTTCGGCCGCTTCCTGCTCCGGCGGGTGTTCCAGGCGCTCGTCGTCGTCCTCGTCGTCAGCGTGATCGTGTTCGCGCTGCTGCACGCACTGCCCGGCGGTCCGGCCAGAGGCGTCCTCGGCCAGCAGGCCAGCGCGGAGCAGATAGCGGCGTTCGAGGCCGCGAACGGCCTGGACCAGCCCGTTGTCCTGCAGTACCTGTCGTTCCTCGGGCGCTCCCTGACCGGAGACCTCGGCGAGTCCTACCTGCTGAACCAGTCGGTCGCCGACGCCATCGCCCTGCGCCTGCCCAAGACGCTGCTGCTGACCGGGCTGTCGCTCGTCGTCGCGGTGCTCGTCGCGGTGCCCGTCGGCGTCTACCAGGCCGTGCGGCGCAACCGCGCCGTCGACTACTGGCTCTCGACCCTCGCGATCGTCGCGTACTCGACCCCCACATTCTTTCTCGGGATGCTCCTGATCCTGCTGCTCAGCCAGACCGCCGGGCTGTTCCCGGCGGCCGCACCGCAGGGCAACGGGGTCCTGGAGGTGCTGTCCCAGCCCGCCGGACTCGTGCTGCCCGTGCTCACCGGAGCCGTGCCGATAGTCGCCACGTTCAGCCGCTACATGCGGTCCTCGACGCTCGACAACCTCGGCGAGGACTACGTGCGCACCGCCCGCGCCAAGGGCACCGGCTACCGGGACGTCGTGCTCCGGCACGTGCTGCGCAACTCGCTGACGCCGGTCGTCGCGATGCTCGGCTACTACCTGCCCGTCATGTTCGGAGGCGCGCTCGTCGTCGAGCAGCTCTTCAATTACCCCGGCATGGGCCTGCTGTTCTGGAGCGCCGCGCAGAGCAGCGACTTCCCGGTGCTGCTCGGCTGCGTGCTCGTCATCTCGGTCGCCACGGTCGTCGGCTCCCTGCTGGCCGACGTCGTCCAGGCGCTCCTGGACCCGCGCACCCGGGGGGCCGCACGATGACCGCGCTGCGACGTTTCACGAGGAACCGGCTGGCCGTGGTCGGCGCGGTGGCGCTCGCGGCCCTGGTGCTGTTCGCGGTGATCGGGCCGCTGGTCTACCCGACCGAGCAGGTGGCGACGGACCTCGGCGCCGCGAACCTGCCGCCCGGCGTCGACGGCCACCTGCTGGGCACCGACGCGCTCGGCTACGACAACCTGGGCCGGCTCATGGTCGCGGGCCGGGTGTCGCTGCTGGTCGGCGTGGCTGCGGGCGTGCTCGCCACGGTGGTCGGCACGCTCTGGGGTGCGATCGCCGGCTACGTCGGGGGCGCCGTGGACGCTGTCATGATGCGCGTGGTCGACGCCGGGATCGCCATCCCCGCGATCTTCCTGCTGCTGGTGCTGTCCACGATCGTGCGGCCGACGGTCGGGATGATGATCGTCGTGCTGGGCATGGTGTCGTGGCTGGTCCCGGCCCGGCTGATCCGGGCGGAGGCACTGTCCGTCCGGACCCGTGACTACGTGGTCGCGGCGCGCGCCATGGGTGCGTCGCACGGCCGCACGGTCATCTCGCACGTCATCCCGAACACCGTCGGCACCGTGGTCGTGAACGCGACGTTCCAGGTCGCCGACGCCGTCCTGCTCGTCGCCTACATCAGCTTCCTCGGGATGGGCATCCAGCCGCCCACGACCGACTGGGGCGCGATGCTCAACGACGGCATCAACTACATCTACCAGGGCGCCTGGTGGCTCATCCTGCCGCCGGGCCTCGCGATAGTGATCGTCGTGTGCGCCCTGAACTTCGTGGGCGACGGCCTGCGGGACGTCGTCGACGTGAAGGGGAGGACCGCATGAGCGCGCTGCCCGTGCAGGCCCAGCAGGGGGACGACGTCGTCCTGCGCATCCGGGACCTGAACGTCACGTTCGGCACCGGGTCCGGGGACGTGCCCGCCGTCCGCGGCATCGACCTGGAGGTGCGGCGCGGCCGGGTGGTCGCGCTGGTGGGGGAGTCGGGTTCCGGCAAGAGCGTCACGTCGCTCTCCGTGCTGGGCCTGCTGCCCTCCACCGCGCGGGTCACGGGTTCGGTGGAGCTGTTCGACGGCGGTGGGTCGCGCGACGTCGTCGCCACACCCGAGCGCGAGCTGGTGGACCTCCGCGGCCGCGTGGCGTCGATGGTCTTCCAGGAGCCGATGACGGCGCTCAACCCGACCATGACGCTCGGCGACCAGGTGGCCGAGGCCGTGCTGAACCACGAGCGGGTCCCGCGGGCCGACGCTCGCGACCGGGCGGTCGAGCTGCTCCGGTCGGTCGGTATCCCCGAGCCGGAGCGGCGCGCGCGGCAGTACCCGCACGAGCTGTCCGGCGGGCAGCGGCAGCGGGTGGTCATCGCGATAGCGCTGGCCTGCGAGCCGCGCCTGATCGTGGCGGACGAGCCGACGACGGCGCTCGACGTGACCGTGCAGGCCGAGATCCTGGACCTGCTGCGCGAGCTGGTCGCCGAGCGGGGGACCGCACTGCTGCTCGTCACGCACAACATGGGAGTGGTCGCTGACATCGCCGATGAGGTGGCCGTGATGAGCGGCGGCCGAGTGGTGGAGCACGGGCTCGTGGAGCAGGTGCTGCTCGCGCCGGAGCACGAGTACACGCGCGCGCTGCTCGCCGCGGTCCCGGCGGTCCCGCCGGCCTCGCTGGATGACCGCGAAGTAGAGCGTGTGTCCGAGTCTCCCCGGCGAGATCAGGGAGTCTCGGACACACGCTCTACTTCGCGGTCGTCCGGGGAGGTGGTGCTCGATCTGCGGGGGGTCAGTCTCGACTACCGGGTGCAGGGGCGGCACGTGCGTGCGGTCGAGGGCCTCGACCTCACGGTACGGGCGGGCGAGATGCTGGGCCTGGTCGGCGAGTCCGGATCGGGCAAGTCCACGGCGGGCCGGGCCTGCCTGGGCCTGCTGACGCCGTCGGAGGGCGAGGTGCTGCTGCTCGGCGCCTCGGTCGCCCGGGCAAGGGGCCGGGCCCGACGGCGGCTCCTGGCCGACGTCGGCGTCGTGTTCCAGGACCCGGGCGCGTCGCTCGACCCGCGCAAGCTCGTGGGTGAGTCGATCGCGGAGCCGCTGGCCATCCACGGCCGCGACGGGCGGCGGCTGTCGGGAGCCGAGCGGCGGGCGCGGGTCCGCGAGCTGCTGGACGCGGTGCGCCTCCCGGCGGGGGCGGAGCGCCGCTACCCGCACGAGTTCTCCGGCGGGCAGCGGCAGCGCATCGGGCTGGCGCGTGCCCTGGCGCTTCGGCCGCGACTCCTCGTCGCCGACGAGCCCACCAGCGCGCTCGACGTCTCGGTGCAGGCAGAGGTGCTGCAGGTGCTCAAGGACCTGCACGCGGAGCTCGGGTTCGGCTGCCTGTTCATCAGCCACGACCTCGGCGTCGTGCACGACCTGACCGACCGGGTCGCCGTGCTGCGGGCGGGTCGCCTCGTCGAGAGCGGCAGGACGGCTGACGTGTTCAGCGCCCCGCAGGAGCTGTACACGGCGGAGCTGCTCGCCTCCGTGCCGACGCCCGATCCCGTCGCGCAGCGTGAACGGCGCGAGGCCAGGCAGCGGCTCGCCTCGGTCGTTGGCGCGGCAGAGGGTGCTGGCTCGGGTTCTGGCCCGGCGCCGAGCTCCGCCTCGGGCGCCGTCGGATGAGCGGCGGTCCGACGGCGGACGTCATGAGCGGCGACCCGACGGCGGGTGTCGACATCGGCGGCACCAAGATCCGCGCCGCCGTCGTCGCGCCCGGCGGTGCGGTGCTCGCCTCGGCGACCGCGCCGACGCCGGCAGGCGGCGAGGCGATGCTGGACGTCGCCGCAGATCTGGTCGCGCGCGCCGTCGCCTCGGCGGGGGTACCGGTGGCGGCGGTGGGGGTCGGCGCGGCGGGCGTCGTCGACCCCGGGACGGGGGAGGTGCTCGCGGCGAGCGACTCGTTCACCGGGTGGGTGGGCACCAACCTGCGGGACGGGTTCGGGTCGCGGACGGGGCTGCGGGTGGTTGCCGCGAACGACGTCGACTCGTTCCTCGTGGGCGAGGCGACGTGGGGTGCCGTCCGGGGCGTCCGGTCCGCGGCGGGTATCGCGCTCGGCACGGGCGTCGGCGGCGCGTTGTGGCTGGACGGCGCGCTGTACCGCGGCGCGGGGGCGGCGGGCGAGATCGGGCACATGCCGGGGTTCGGCGACGCGCGCTGCACGTGCGGTCAGCGGGGGCACCTGGAGACGCTGGCCTCAGGCCGGTCGGTGGCCCGCCGGTACGCGGAGCTCGGCGGCGGTCCGGGCGTTGAGACGGACGTCGGGGCCTCGGAGGTCGAGGCTAGGGCCCTCGCCGGCGACGAGCTTGCGGTCCGGGTGCTCGCCGACGCCGGGCACGCCGTCGGCTCGGCGGTGCTGATGGTGGCGGCGCTGCTCGACGTCGGGCACGTGGTGGTCGGCGGCGGGCTCGCCCGCGCATGGGACCTGCTGGAGCCCGCGCTCCTGGCCCGGCTGCGCGCGGAGCCGCCCGTGTCCGGGCACCTGATCGAGGTGCGGCGTGCGGTGCTCGGGGGTAATGCGACGGTCGTGGGCGCCGCGGCGCTCGCCCGCTGACGTCTTGAGCGCCGCGGGTTCACCCGGTGACCGGTGCGGTGGGCCCAGAGTGAACAGCTACCCGGAAAGGTGTGTTGCTCTGCGTAGACAGCGTCTACGCAGAGCAACACACCTTGCTCAGGGAACCTTCTTCCCGAGACGCCGTGACCAGGCGAGTGGGACCGCGACGGGTCAGGGCAGCGTCCAGCGCTGGACGGTGCTCCCGTCGCAGTTGGCTATCTCGGTGCGGGTGCCGTCGGTCTGCACCCGGCCGACCGGCTGCAGGCAGCGTCCCGACTGCGGGTTACGCAGCGCCAGCGTGCCGCTGGTCGAGGCCCACTGCTGAGCCCCGGTGCCGTTGCAGTCCCAGAGCTGGACGGCGGTGCCCGCCGCGGTGCCGCCGCCGGACACGTCGAGGCACTTGCCGAGCGCGCGGACGGTGCCGTCCGTGCCGACCGTCCACTGCTGGGCCGTGTTGCCGTTGCAGTTCGCGAGCTGGATGGGCGTGCCGTTCGCCGTGGCGGCCCCCGCGACGTCGAGGCAGATGCCGTTGCTCGCCCGTACCGTGCCCGTGCGGCTGCCTCCGCCGCCCGTGGAGTCGTACACGCGCACGTAGTCGACGACCATCTGCTGCGGGAACTGCGTGGTCCCGTCGGGGTAGCCGGGCCAGTTGCCGCCGACCGCGACGTTCAGGATGAAGAAGAACGGCTGGTTGAAGACCCACGGGTTGCTGCCGGTGTTCGCCGGCGTGAAGGTCTGGTACGCGTTGCCGTCCACGAGCCAGGTGATCGAGTTGGGGCTCCAGTCGATCGCGAAGGTGTGGAAGTCGTCGGCGAAGGACCAGTTCTGCGGGTGCTGGTACGACCCGGTGATGGGGTTGGCACCCGAGTAGCCCGGGCCGTGCAGCGTGCCGTGCACCCGGTTGGGCTCGCGGCCGATGTTCTCCATGATGTCGATCTCGCCCGAGTTCGGCCACGGCGTACCCGGGAACTGGCCGCCGAGCATCCAGAACGCGGGCCAGATCCCCTGTCCGCGCGGGATCTTGATCCGCGCCTCCAGGCGGCCGTACTGCGGCTGCACCTTGCCCTTGGTCGTGAGCCGGGCGGAGGTGTAGCCGCTGCCCTCCTGGCGGGCGGTGATCACCAGGTTGCCGTTGCCGTCCAGGGCGGAGTTGTTGCGGGAGTTCGTGTAGTTCTGCAGCTCGTTGTTGCCCCAGCCGCCGGCGCCGGTCTCGAAGTTCCAGTTGGCGCCGTTGGGCGCGCTGCCCGCGGCGCCGTTGAACTCGTCGGACCAGGTCAGGGCGGCCAGGGCGGCGGCGTCCTGCGCGGCAGCGGTGCCCGACGCCGGCGCGGCCCGACCGTCGGACGCCTTGGGCGCCGCCGCGGCGGAGGTGACGAGCGAGGCCGACAGGACAAGGGTCAGGGCTGCCACCGCCGTCAGGGCGGTGCGGGTGGTGCGGTGTCTCGTGCGACGCATCGAACGCTCCTTCGCGAACATGTCTCTCCCGCCGCACGGAACCGCGCGGCGGGCACAGCAGCGGCAGTCGCGCGTGCACTCCGGTGTGTCACGGGCGATGCGTGAGTGATGACGAAACAGTGCTCACGAAAAGTAGCGGCGTCAGGCGGCGCCGCACAACGGGCAGATCGGCACATACGGGTTTTCCCCGAGTCGTCCCACGGCTGTCCGGACCCGGTTCGCGCAAGCCCGGGAACGCGGACGGCGCCCGGCCGCGGGGTGCGGTCGGGCGCCGTCGTGCGGCCGCTGAGGTGATCAGGCGGCGGTCGTGACCTCGATGCGCTGCGGCGTCGTGCCGGCGAAGACGCCGGGGACGGTGACCGTCAGCACGCCCGCGTCGTAGGACGCGGTGACGGCGTCGCCGTCCACGGTCTTCGGCAGCGTGACCGTGCGACGGAAGGAGCCGAAACGGACCTCCGAGATGCGGCGGCCCTCGGACTCCTCCGAGCGCTGGTCCTTGCGCTCGCCGCGGACGACGAGCTTGCGGCCCTCGACCTCGACGGTGATGTCGGCCGCCGGGTCGACGCCCGGCAGGTCGAGGCGGGCGACGAGGTCTTCGCCCTCGCGGTAGACGTCGGCCGCGGGCACGGGGCCCTGGGCGACGGCGGACTGCGGGCTCCACGGGTCGCGGAGCCACGTGTGGGTGAACGGCGAACGGGTCAGAACGGTGGTCATGGTGTTCTCCTCCGGATGGGATTGATGTCAGTCTCAACCTGAGTCGACCCGACTCAATTTCCGGGTTCGCCGACGGCGGACGACGACGTCTCAGTGACGCGTGATCGTCAGCCCCGTGGCGTCCGTGTTGCTCGCGTCGACCACCAGCTCCGCCTCGCCGCCGACCGGGAACGTGAGGAACGGGCTGGTGTGCCCGAAGTCCACGCCTGCCAGCACCGGCTTGCCACGCAGGGCGGGCTGGCGGGCGACGATCTCGTCGAGTGCCTCCCGCGTCACGCCCGAGCTGGCCTGGAACCGGCCGACGACCAGCCCGGTGACACCCTCGGCACCCCGCTGCTGGAGCAGGGAGGTGAGGCAGCGCGCGACGTGGGCGGCGTCGGACTCGAAGTCGTCCTCGAGGAAGAGGAGCGCGCCGTCGAGCGACGGCATGTACGGCGTGCCCTGCAGCAGGTTGAGCGTGCCGAGGTTGCCGCCGACGATCCGGCCCGAGGCCTGCCCGGGGCGCAGCGCCCACCAGCCCTCGTTCGGGACGGGGGTACGGGCGTCCTGGTCGGCGAACCAGAGGTCGTCTGTCCAGGCCTGCGCCGGTTCGACGGTGATCGGGGCGTCGTCCATGACGGTGGCGCGGAACCAGTCCCCGGTGGGCTCGAAGTGGTCGCGCATGCCCCAGCTCGACCAGTGCGGGCCCGAGTACGTGACCAGGTCGGTGCGGGCGAGGATCGCGTTCTGCAGCGCGGTGATGTCCGAGTACCCGCAGAGCACCTTCGGGTTGGCAGCGATCAGGTCGAAGTCGAGGTGGGGCAGCAGCTCGTTGCTGTTGAAGCCGCCGATCACGGTGAGGATCCCGGCGACGTCGGGGTCGGCGAACGCGGCGTGCAGGTCCGCGACCCGGTGCTCGATGGTGCCGCTGCGGAACTGGTCGTCCTCGTCGACGTGCTCGCCGAACGTGAGGGCGAGGCCCATGGCGGCGAACCGCTCGTCGATCCACCGGGTGTTGTCGTGCTCCATGATCATCGCCCTGGACCTGGCGGGTGCGACCACCCGGAGGGTGTCGCCGGAACGGAGCTTGGGCGGGACGATCGTCTGTACGTGCGCTGACATGCCCGCAGCCTAGAGCGGGGCGGTCGGCTTCGGCCTCGGCACTACCGCAAACCGCATGCCAAGTCCTGATCCCCTACTTACGGCGTCCTGATAGGTATGCGCCGCTACGCGGCACTCACGAGTTGGTGTGCGCGCTGGTGCGAGACGCCGAGGATGGTGCCGACGTCGCGCAAGGGCACGTTGTCTGCGACGAGCGCACGGGCGAGGTCGCGTGCTCGCGATGTGGCGTCAGCTTCCAGGCGTGCAGCCTCAGCGCGTTCCGCGGCAACCGTGTCGAGGACCTCGCGCACGTCAAGGCCCGCGACGCGCTCGACAGTCACGTGAACATCGATGTCGTCGAGCGGGGTGTCGAGGGTGACGGCGACGAGCTCGCGAGCCATCTGGCCAGCGTCGGCGAGGCGGCGGGACTGGGTAAGGCCGTCGATCTCAGGGACGTGGATCATCCACCAGCCGTCCTCGCGGGTGACGTTAGCCTCGTAGGTCCTTGTCATTTCGGCTCCTCACTCTTCTTGATCGCTGCAAGGATGTTGCGGTAGACGCCCGGGCTGATCTCGCGGTGTCCGTCAGGTACTGCAATGGCGACACCGCTCGGGTGCTTCCACCAGGTGTGCGACCCGGCGGTGCGGTCCTCTGTGAACCCGGCGATCTTGAGTTCCTTGATGACCTTGCGTGTGGGCTGGCTGCTGACCATGATCATAGTCAACCGTCACTAGACGTGACAAGGCAAGTCGGACTAGACGGATTAGACGAACCCTCGGATCTCGGTGATGTCGTTGTCGAAATGGCCCTCAGCCGTGGATCGGGCCGTCCGTCTCGCTCAGCGGCCGGGCCGAGGCGCCCGACCTCGCGGCGATCATCTCGGCCGCGATCGAGACGGCCGTCTCGTCCGGCGTCCGTGCGCCGAGGTCCAGGCCGATCGGGCTGCGCAGCCGGGCCAAGGCCTCGGGCGGGACGCCGTCCTCGATCAGCCGGGCCTCCCGTTCCGCGTGCGCCCGGCGCGAGCCCATCGCGCCCACGTAGGTCCCGGCCGGCAGTTCCGTGAGGGCTGTGCGCAGGAGCGGCACGTCGAACTTCGGGTCGTGCGTCAGCACGCACACGGCGTCGTGCTCGGTGACCCGCCCGGCCTCGATCTCGGCGGCGAGGTACCGGTGCGGCCAGTCGACGACGACGTCGTCGGCCTCCGGGAACCGGGCCGACGTCGCGAAGATCGGACGTGCGTCGCACACCGTCACGCGGTAGCCGAGCAGCCGCCCGGCGCGCGCCATCGCCGCGGCGAAGTCGATGGCGCCGAACACCAGGAGACGTGGGCGCGGGGCGAAGACCTGTAGGAACACCTGCGTCCCGGTCCCGGTACGCTCGCCGCGCGGCCCGTACTCCCGCACGGCGGAGGCGCCGGCGGCGATCTGCCCGACGGCGTCGGCGGCGACCGCGGCCAGGAGCGGATCCGCCGCGGCCGGGTGCTGCGCGGCCGGGAGCGGGCCTTCTGCTCGGCGATCCGCCGCAGCCCCGGGATTTGGCCCGTGGGAGGCTGAAGTCCGGGCCGAATCACTGGGTACGCGACCCGAATCGGTGCCGTCCGCGAACCGACCGGCGTCCGCGACCGTGACCCGCCGGCCCAGCGGGCCAGCGCCGGCGGCGTCCGTACCCGCGTCCGCACCCGCGTCCGTGGCGATGACCGTGGCGACGCAGACGCCCGAGGTGCGCGGGCCGCCGTCGGGCAGCGTGGGGCCGGTGCCCAGGACCTGCCCCGCGAAGGACTCGAAGTCCGGCCACGCGGCGCGCGAGAGCGGGGCGACGAACACCTCGATGGTCCCGCCGCAGGTCAGGCCCACCTCGAAGGCGGCATCGTCGGAGACGCCGTACCGCGCCAGCACGGGGCGACCGGTCTCGGCGACCTCCAGGCACAGGTCGTACACCGCGCCCTCGACGCAGCCCCCGGAGACCGAGCCGATGACCTCGCCGCCCGGCCCGACGGCCATCGCGGCGCCCGGCTCACGCGGCGCGGACCGGAAGGTGCGCACGACCGTGGCGACTGCGACCCGCTCGTCGGCGCGCCACCAGTCCAGCAGCTGCGGCAGCAGATCCCGCATGTGACACCCCTCCCGTCGCTCGCTCCCCGTGAACCGTGAACCGTGAACCTACATCTTCGCCTCGCCCGCCCGGATCGCCTCACGGATGCGCGGGTAGGTACCGCAGCGGCAGATGTTCCGGATGCCGTCCAGGTCGGCCTCCGTGATCGTGCGGCCCTCCTCACGCACCTTCCGCACCAGCGCGACCGCCGCCATGATCTGGCCGGGCTGGCAGTACCCGCACTGGGCGACGTCGCGCTCGAGCCACGCCTCCTGCATGGGGTGCAGCTCGTCGCCGACCGCGCCGACCGTGCCGGGCAGGCCCTCGATGGTGGTCACCTCGTCGTCGGGGCCGAGGTCGCCGACGGGCACCGCGCAGGGGTTGAACGCACGGCCGTTGATGTGGCTCGTGCAGGCCTTGCACACGTTGATGCCGCAGCCGTACTTGGGGCCGGTGATGCCGAGCACGTCGCGCAGGATCCACAGGACGCGGACGTCGTCGGGAGCGTCGACGGTGACGCGCTCACCGTTGACCAGGAACGTTCGGGTAGGCATGGCTCTCCTCGGGCTTCGCAGCAGTCGGCGGGGTGGTCGGCAGGGCCGGTTCAGTAGGTCCAGCGCAGGCCGTCGACCGGCGAGGCGGGCACCGGCGGGACCGTCGGCTTGACCTCGAAGTGCAGTGGCTCGTGATGATTCACGGGAAACTCGGTGGGCATCTTCCCGGTCGCCCGCGCGTACGCCGTCGCGGTGGCCGCTGCCGCCGACGCGACGGCGAGCTCGCCCGCGCCGCCCGGCTGCTCGGACGTGTTCTCCATGACGATCACCCGCATCTCCGGCGGCACGTTCCACTGCCGCGTGTACGCGTAGTTGTCCCAGCTCGCCTCGAGGAAGTGGCCGTCGCGCAGGTGCAGCGACGACGTCAGGATGATCGCGATCCCGTCCATGACACCACCGATCATCTGGGCCTCGAGCCCCTTCGGGTTCACCGTGAGCCCGACGTCGACGGCGGTGGTCACCCGCGTGACGCGCGGTCCCGTGCGCCCGTCCCGGACCTCGCGGTCCACGGTCCCTGGGCGGCAGTCGATCTCGACCAGGCAGGCGGCGACCGACTGGTACTCGGCGTGGAACGCGATGCCCTGGGCCACCCCGTCCGGCAGGGCGCGCCCCCACTCGCCGGCCTCGGCGACGGCGTCGAGGACCCCGCGGGACCGCTCGTCGCGCGCGAACTTGCGCCGCACCTGGAGCGGGTCGAGCCGCAGCCGCTTGCCGATCCGGTCGACCGTGAGCTCACGCGCCGTGGCGACGTTCGGGGAGTAGATGTTCCGCATGGCGCCGGTGTTGAACCGGCGGTCGACCTCGGAGAGCAGGTTGGTCTGGACGCCGAAGCTGTAGTGCGTGGACTGGGTGAGCAGGTAGATCGTCTCCGCCACCGAGAGGTCGCCGACCGGCAGCTTGCTCGCCACCGAGAGGAGCATCTCCCCGAACCCGTGCGAGAAGTCGGTACCGATCGAGGTGTGCCGCTGCTCCCACGTGAGCACCTCGCCGCCCAGGAGCGTCGTCCGGATGCGGTGGGTGGACGCCGGGTGCACGCGCCCCTGGCGGAAGTCGTCGGCGCGGTGCCACATCAGCTTGACCGGCACACCCATCGCCCGGGACGCCTGCGCGGCCTCGGCGGCCGCGTCGTGGAACAGCTTGCGGCCGAACGACCCGCCGCCCTGCGTGACGTGCACCGTCACGGCGGAGACGGACAGCCCGAGCTCGCCGGCGATCCAGCCCTGCGCGACGATCGGGGCCTGCAGCCCGGCCCAGATCTCGGCGGAGCCCGGCCGCACGTCGGCGATGGCGCAGTTGGGTTCGAGGGCGCTGTTGCTCGAGAACCAGAACGTGAAGTCGGTGTCGATGGTCGTGGTCAGCAGCGGGACCCTGGGCACGGCGAGCGGCAGCTGGGCGCCGCGCAGCTCGGCGAGCACGTCGGCGTCCGACATCCCGGCGACCGGACCGTCGGCCCAGTCCACCTGGAGCGCCCGGACGGCGTCCACGCACTGGCCGAACGTCTCGGCGCGCACCGCCACCCCGGTCGGGATCTCGGCGACGTGGGTGACGCCGGGCATCGCCAGGACCGCCGCGGCGTTGCGCACCGCGCGGACCGTGCCGTTCAGCGTCGGCGGTCGGCAGACCATCGTCGGCAGCGCGCCGGGGACGTCGAGGTCCATCGTGTACTTCTTGGTACCGGTGACCGCCGCGCGGGCGTCGACGCGGCCGCGCGGCCGCCCGATCACCCGCATCTCGGACACGTCCTTGAGCCGCGTCCCGATGGCGGTGGTGCGCTCGACCCGCGCGGCCTCTGCCAGGTCGCCGTAGTCGATCCGGGTCCCGTCGGGCAGCACGACGGCGCCGCCGTCGGTCCGCAGCTCGCGCTCCGCGACGCCGGTCCGGGCCGACGCCGTCGCGAGCAGCCGCGTGCGCGCCGCCGCCGCCACGGTGCGCACCGGGAGGTAGGTGGAGTGCGTGGTGTTCGACCCGCCGGTGAGCTGGTTGAACAGCAGCTCCGGTCTTGCGTCGGCGAGCGTCACGTCCACGCGCTCGACGGGCAGGTCGAGCTCCTCGGCGATGAGCATCGCCGTCGACGTGGTGATGCCCTGGCCGTTCTCCGAGCGGGGGAACGCGAACCGCACGATCCCGTCAGTACCCAGCGTGAGCGTGATCAGCATCGAGGTGGGCGCCGCCGCGAGCGTCTGGGCCTCGGTGAGGTCCAGGAGCTCCGCGGGTCCGGGCAGCGACGGGACGACCGCCGGAGCGGTCCCTGCCCGCGCGGCATCGGGTCTGGCGAGGTCGATCGCGATAGCGAGCGTTGGTGCGGCGACCAGGTAGGCGAGTGCCTGCCGACGGGAGACGCCCTGGGGCGCAGCCGTCCCGGTCTCGTTCGTGCTCGTCATCGAGTACTCCGAGGTCGACGGCCCGCGGTGCCCCCTCGCCCCGCGTACTGAACCGTGCTCAGCAGAGTAGGCCCCATCGGGGATGCCGTAAACCTGGGCGGGGGGAGATGATGGAACCGATCGCAGCGACGCGAGGAGGACCCCATGAAGGCAGCGGTTGGCGACCGGATAGTCACGGCCTCGGGAGTGGTCGGCGGCGTGGTGCGCGACGGCGTGGTGACGGAGTGTCCCCACGACGACGGCTCGCCGCCCTACCGGGTCAGATGGTCCGACACCGGCGAGGAGACGCTCGTCTACCCCGGCTCCGACACGATCGTCGACGCCCAGGTCGAGGCCGGCTCGGACGAGTGGAGCGAGCCGAGGCAGGCCAGGGCGCTCACCTGGGACGTGCGGATCACGGTGGTCGAGTCGGGCGGCAGCACGACGGCGGAGGCGACGGTGACGAACGGCCCGCCGGACGCGCTGCGCGCCGTCGGGCACGCAAGGAAGTCACCGGGGGACCCGGAGGTGCCGCTGATCGGCGACGAGATCGCCGCCGGCCGGGCGTTGCGGCGGCTGGCCGACCGGCTGCTCGCCGTGGCCGAGCAGGACGTCTCGGCGGCGGTCGGGCACCGGGCGCACGTGCACCGTTAGGCGGGTCGCGCCCCGCGCCGGGCCGGGGCATGAGCCGGGCCAGTGCACCGGGCTACGCCAGGATGCCCGAGGCGTCGAGCGCGCCCCGCACCTCGGCGTCGAGCCAGGGCACTATGCCCTCCCACGTGGTGCGCCACGAGATGCCGCTGATCCGGGTGCCGTCGGGGAACGTCTCGATGTAGTCGGCCTGGAGCACGCCGAAGCTGTCGCACCAGAACGCGTTGGCAGGGCTGCCGTCGAGGAGCTGGTCGATGCGCATCGCCGACGTCGAGACGCCGTCGGGCAGCAGGAGCGGCTGCGTGTCGGTGCGGACCAGCAGGGCCTGCCGCGTGCGCGTCGGGTCGGCGTCGTCGAGCTGGGTGTACTCGGTCCAGGCGCCGACCGTGGCGAGCTCCAGCACCAGCAGGTACCGCGCGAACGAGGGCACGCCGTCGCGCGAACCGGGCGGCAGGTCCGCGCGCTCGAACGCGACGTCGATGCCGCCGGGCTCGCGCTGCGTGGAGTAGCGCACCCAGTTGCGGATGTTGCCGTCGTACTCCACCCGCTGCCGCGCCCGCAGCACCACGTCGGGCGTCGGCCGCATGGCCAGCACCGAGTCGAGGACCCGCAGGCCGTCCGGTGACAACGAGTCCCGGCGCACGAGAGCGCCGTCGGGCGTCGTCCCGTTGTTGCTCAGCGCGTGGATGTGCATGGTCGATTCTGGCGCCGGATGCCGCCCGGGCGCCAGGGCAGCGGGTGTGCCCCGCCCGGGGCGTCCCGGGTAGGTTGCGAGCATGAGCGAGCGCGTGGACGTGGAACAGCATCGGGCCGACGTCGCAGAGCTCCTCGCGGGGCTCGCCGGCCGGCCCGCCGAGGAGGTGTCCGTCCACGAGGGGGCGCTCGGGCGGGTGCTCGCGAGCGACGTCGTCGCCCCCGGGCCGCTGCCGCGCTTCCGCAACTCGCAGATGGACGGCTTCGCGGTCCGCGCGGCCGACGTCGCCTCGGCGGGGCCCGGCGCGCCCGTCACCCTGCCCGTCGTCGGAGACGTCGCCGCGGCGCCCGGCGAGCCCGCGCCGCTGGAGCCCGGCACCGCTGTCCGGATCATGACCGGCGCGCCGGTACCCGCGGGCGCCGACGCGGTGGTCCCCGTCGAGGACACCGACCACGTGACGTTCAACGGCGTCCGTGACGACGCCGCCCAGCACGGCTCCGCGACGCAGGTCGAGATCTCCCGCGGGCGGCAGACCGGGGAGTTCGTCCGGGAGCCCGGCTCCGACGTCGCCGAGGGCGCCGTGGTGCTGCGCGCCGGGACCGTGCTCGCGCCGCACCACGTGGCGGCCGCCGCGGCCTGCGGTATCGCGCGGCTGCCGGTCCGCGTGCCGGTCTCGGTGGCCGTCGTGTCCACGGGGAGCGAGCTCGTCGCGCCCGACGACGAGCCCGGCCCCGGCCAGATCTGGGACGCCAACGGCCCGGCGCTCGCGGCTGCCGTCGTCGCGGCGGGCGGGCAGGTGGGCCTGCGCCTCGCCGTCCCCGACGACCCCGAGGTCGTGCGCACGGGTCTGGAGCGCGCGGCGGCGCTGTGCGACCTCGTGCTCACGACCGGCGGGGTCAGCCAGGGAGCCTACGAGGTGGTCAAGGACGCGCTGCCGGAGGTCACGTTCCGCTCGGTGGCCATGCAGCCCGGGGGGCCGCAGGGCCTCGGGCAGTTCGCCGGCAAACCGGTCCTCGCCTTCCCGGGCAACCCGGTCAGCGCCCAGGTCTCGTTCGTCGTGTTCCTCCGCGACCTCCTGCGGCAGGCCGGCGGCCTCCCGCCTGTGCGGCAGGTCCCCGCGGTGCTCGACGCCGTGGTCCTCTCGCCGGCCGGGAAGCGTCAGCTCCTGCGGGGACGCTGGGTCGACGACGCCGACGACGCCGGCGCGCGGGTCGCCGTCGTCGGCGGGCCGGGGTCGCACCTCGTGGCGTCGATGGCGGCCGCGGACGTGCTGATCGACGTCCCCGCCGCCGCGACTAGGCTCGACGAGGGCGCCGAGGTGATCACGTGGCCGCTGTGACGCCGAGCCGGACAGAGGCGCTCGACGTGCGCTCGACACAGACGGGGGAGTACTGATGGACCAGGTGGTGCGGGTGACGCAGGACGTGCTCGACGACGCCGTCGGGCGCGCCGTCGAGGCAGCGGTGACGGCCCCCGAGTGCGGCGCCGTGGTGACGTTCCGCGGCGTCGTCCGCGACGACGACGGCGGCCGGGACGTCACGAGCCTCGACTACGAGGCGCACCCCGACGCGACCGCCGTCCTGCAAAAAGTGTGTCAGGCGGTGGCCGCCGAGACGGGGCTGCGCGTCGCGGCGACCCACCGGTTCGGGCACCTCGTGGTGGGGGACGTCGCGCTCGTGGCCTCGGCGTCGGCCGGGCACCGCAAGGAGGCGTTCGAGGCGTGCTCCCTGCTGGTGGAGCGCATCAAGGCCGAGGTGCCGATCTGGAAGAAGCAGCAGTTCACGGACGGCGAGTCCGAGTGGGTCGGTTTGTAGCGATCCGGCGCATGCGCGTGGCCGCCCGGCGGACCGTGTCGCTGCCGGGTATCCGGTCCGGCAACAGCTCGGGGAGCCGGGCCGGATGCATCCGCTGGGTGAGGTCCCGCGCCGACTGGAGCGTCAGGCTCGGCATCGACAGACCGGTCACGGTGAAGGTGGTCAGGCTCGGCACGCTCAGGTTGATGGCCGGCAGCCGCTGCATGCCGCGCCGCCAGATGCGCTCCCGCACCGGCGGGGGCGGCACGTCGAGCTGGGCGTAGAAGGTCTCGGCGCACGCCCGCCAGGAGAAGAGCTCGGCGTACCGGCGCGTCTCCTCGCGTGAGCAGTCCAGCGCGGCCAGGCAGGCGGCGCGCAGGTCGTCGTCGACGGCGCCCGCGCCGGACCCCGGGATGAGGTCACGCGGACCGGGCGCGTCGAAGCCGGCCACGGGGGTGCCCGACGCCATCGCCTCCAGGATGACCAGGCCGAACGTGTCGGTGCGGCTCGGAAAGACCAGCACGTCGGCGTCGGCGAAGTGCTGTGCCAGGTCCTCGCCCGAACGGCGTCCCCGGAAGTGCGCGTCGGGGTGGCCCGCCTCCAGGTCGGCCCTGGCCGGTCCGTCGCCGACCACCACCTTCGAGCCCGGCAGGTCGAGGTCGAGGAACGCCTGCACGTTCTTCTCGACGGCCAGCCGCCCCACGTACAGGAAGACGGGTCCGGGCAGGTCGCTGTACACCCCGCGGCCCCGTCCGGGTTCTGCCGTCGCCGCCCGTCGATCGGGGTGGAACTGCTCGGTGTCCACGCCGAGGCTCCACGGCGTCACGTTGCTGATGCGCCACCGGGTCAGCTGCGCGCGCATCGTCGGCGTCGTGACCAGCACGGCGCCGGACTTGCCGTGGAACTTGCGCATGTACCCGTACCCGGCCCACAGCGGGATCCACGACCAGCGGGCCGTCAGGTACTCGGGGAACTGCGTGTGATAGCTGGAGGTGAAGGGGAAGCCGAAGTGGTCGCAGACGGCGCGCGCGTACCAGCCGAGCGGACCCTCGGTGGCGATGTGCACGGCGTCGGGCGCGAACTCCAGGAACCGCCGCTCCACCTCGTCGCGCGCCATGATGGGCAGGCGGATCTCGGAGTAGGTGATCAGGGGGATGGTCCGGTAGCCGTCCCACGGCGTCACCATCTCGACGACACAGCCCATGCGGCGAAGCTCGGTGACCGTGCGGGAGAGCGCCGTGGCGACGCCGTTCACCTGCGGCTCCCAGGCGTCGGTCACGATCATGATGCGGTGCGGCCGTTCGGTCGCTGTACTCACGCCGAAATTCAACCACGCCCGGACATCGCCCCTGACCACCGGGGACCGGTCAGCCGCCTATGGAGCCCATGCTGCGCTCGGTGGGCGTAGAGGTCAGGGTCCGAGCAGTGCCAGGGGCACGACGGCGACGCCGTCCGGCCGGCGGTAGGCGAACTCGCCGGTCGTGATGACCACTCGGTCTGCCAGACGGTCACCGATCTGATCATGGAGCCAATTGAGGTGCCGTACGTCCTTGTCGGTGATCGTGGCCGCCAGCTTGACCTCGATCGCGACGACTTGTCGGTCTTCTCCTTCGACGATCAGATCCACCTCGTGATCAGTGTTCTTCGTGCGGAGGTGGCCAACTTCGGCATCGATTGCTCCTGCGTAGACCCGCACGCTCTGTGCCGTGAGCGACTCGAAGAGTGCTCCGAGCCAGGTGCCTGTCTGCGCCGAGACCCGTGTTCCCTCGCCGCGTAGCAGGCCAGGTTTGCCGACCCCGACCAGGCGAGCGGCGAGCGCGGGATCGACGAGGTGGTGCTTGGGGGCGTGGGTAAGACGCTTGAGAGTGTTGAACGTAGGTATCCAGGCTGGAATCGGGTCGAGAACGAAGATTCGTTGGAGATGCTCGCGGTAGGAGTCGGCGGTGGGACGTGTTGGTTTGTCGTTCTCTCCTGCCGTCGCGGCGTCCAGGATCGTGGAGTACGACGCATCAGTGGCCGTGGCAGCACCGTAGGCGGTGAGCCAGGACTTGAGAGCGTTCGGTCGCCGGACGATGACGCCGTTCTCGGGGAGCTCTCGTTCTGCAATCCGTGTCACGTAGCTGTCCAACTGGATCCTCCGGGCGCGCTCCGGAAGCTCTCGAATACCAGGGAACCCTGACCTAAGGATCTCGTCGGTATACGTCGGTAGGTCGGTGGCTGTGCGGCCGGTGATCTCCGGCTGTCCGCCCTGTAGCAAGGCCCCAAGGGAGACGGTCGGCTCGCCCAGGCCTCGTTCGGAGAACGCAAGAGGCCGCATCGGGAAGCTGACGATGCGCCCAGCTCCGGAGTGGATTCTCACCCTGGGTGGAATACCGGCTGATCCGGCAAGCAGGAACTGTCCGCCCGCACTGTTGTCGTCGACGGCTCGGCGCACTCGGTCCCAGATGGATGGTTCGAGTTGCCACTCGTCGATGAGTACGGGAGGCGGTGCCTGGACCACGTAGTCGGGGTTGCCTGTGAGCACCTCGCGCTGGCGGGGTTCGCTGAGCGTCAGGGTTGTCGTCGCTCTCTGGCTGGCCGTAGCTGTCTTCCCCACGCCCTTGGCTCCCTCAAGGGCGATTGCGGCCAAGTCAGGGAACAGTTCATCGAGGACGTCGTCGACGATCCGGCGCTGGTATGCCATACCTCGAATCTAGCAGTTGGACGACGTCCTATTTGTAAACTCGACGAGGTTCTACTTTGCAAATGGACGAAACGCCAATATGCATCTCGACGCCCTCGGCCGACTCAGCCGCCGATCGCACCCATGCTGCGCTCGGTCTGGGCGAACGCGTCGGCGGCCAGCTCGACGGCGTCGCTGCCGTGCGCGCGGGGCTTGGCCCACATGGCGGCGCGCCAGGCGTCGCCCACCTCGTCGTCCGTGGCACCGGCCCGGAGCAGGGCCTTGAGGTCCGTCTCCTCGTTGCCGAACAGGCACGAGCGGACGGTGCCCTCGGCGGTCAGCCGGGTGCGGTCGCACGCCCCGCAGAAGGACCGGGTCACGGATGCGATGATGCCGACGGTCGCCGGACCGTCGTCGACCAGCCACTCCTCGGCGGGGGCCGACGGGTCCTCGCGGCCGGCGGGCGTCAGCCGGAAGCGGGACTCCAGCACGCCCAGCAGGTCGGCGGCACTCACGACGTCGTCGCGTGTCCACTGCCCGTCCGCGTCGAGCGGCATCTCCTCGATGAAGCGCAGGTTGCAGCCGTGCTCGACGGCCCACGCGAGCAGGTCGGCGGCGCCGGTCAGGGTCTCGGGCAGGAGCACCGCGTTGATCTTGACCGGCGCGAGGCCGGCGGCCAGGGCCGCGCGGATGCCCTTGAGCACGTCGTCGAGGCGGTCGCGGCGGGTCAGGGTCGCGAACGCCTCCCGGTCGACGGTGTCGAGCGAGACGTTGACGCGGTCCAGCCCGGCCGCGACCAGCGCGTCCACGCGCTTGTCCAGTCCGAGCGCGTTGGAGGTCATGGCGATGCGGACGCGTTCGGCCGACGTCGGTGCGCTCGCCCCGCCCGGCGTCGTGCCCTGGCGTGGCGCGGCCATCGCGTCGTCCGCCGCCGTCCGCGCCGCGCCGATGATGTCCTCCAGGTCGCGCCGCATGAGCGGCTCGCCGCCGGTGAACCGGATGTCGCGGATACCGAGGTCGCGCACGCCGATGCCGACCAGCCGGCCGATCTCCTCCGGCGTCATCAGCTCGTCGCGCGGTACCAGCGGCAGGCCCTCGGCCGGCATGCAGTACGTGCAGCGCAGCGAGCAGGCGGTGGTGATCGAGACCCGCAGGTCGCGTGCGACGCGCCCGTACCGGTCCACGAGCAGCGGTGTCGCGGGGCGTGGGCGGCCGCCTGGCGTGGCGGCGCGCCGGGGTACGCCTCGCACCGACGGGACCCCGAGCGCAACAGCTGCCATGTCCAGAGGGTAGACCAGCACGAATCACCGGCCGCAGGGCTGCCTAGCATGTGGCGCATGACTGACAACCTCATCGCGGTAATCGGCCCCGGCGCGATCGGTGGGCTCGTCGCGGCCATGCTCCAGCAGGCAGGGCACGACGTCGTAGTGGTCGCCCGAGAGAAGACCGCCAGGCAGGTCACCGAGCACGGGCTCGACATCGAGACCGACGAGTTCGGGACATGGCACGCCCCGCTGCGAGCCGCGACGGAGGTTCCGCGTGGTGCGCGCGTCGTCGTGGCGGTCAAGGCGGAGGGGGTGGCGGACGCCGCGGCCCTGCTCACGGGCACCGCGCCCGTCGAGGTGGTGTCCCTGCTCAACGGCCTGGACCACGTCGACGTCCTGCGCTCGGCGCTGCCCGGCGTGCGGGTCGTCGGCGCCACCATCGCGGGCGAGACGCTGCGGACCGGCGCGGGCGGCTTCGGCCCGGCCCTGGTCCGCCACCGGGGGACCCTGCTGCGGGCGGTCGTGCCCGACGACGCCGCGGAGCTCGGTCTGGTCGCGGCGCTGCGGGACACCCCGATCGAGGTGCTCACCGGCGGGACCGACACCGAGGTGCTGTGGAAGAAGCTGCGCTTCCTCGCGCCGCTCGCGCTGCTGACCTCGGCCTGGGGGACGGCCATCGGGGACGCGCTGACCCGCGACCCGGACCTGACCACCGGGCTGCTGGCCGAGATCGCGGCGGCGGCCACCGCCGAGGGCGTGCCCACCACGGGCGAGGACCTGCACGGGATCCTGAGTGGCTTCCCGGCGTCGATGCGGTCCTCGCTGCAGTCGGACATCGAGGCCGGCCACGAGGGCGAGCTCGACGCCATCGGCGGTGCGGTCCGCCGCCGGGCCGCGGCCCACGGCATCCCGACCCCGATCCTGGACGACGTCATCGGTCGGATCGAGACCCGGGCTGCCGCCGGCGCTCATCCAGCCTGAGCCGCGGACGGCCCGCGGGGACCTGTCAGAAACCCGCGGACGTGTCAGACGTGCAGGTCACCCGGGTGACCTGCACGTCTGACACGTCAGCGGGTTTCTGACAGGTCAGCGCACCCGGGTCGTCGTCGGCGTCCCGACGACCAGCGGGGCTACCGACACCCTGTCGATGTCCGGGGCCCAGGCCGTCGGGTTGCCGAGCCGCAGCTCGCCGGTACCCGTGGTCAGCGTGACCGGGATGGTCCGCTGCCAGAAGCTGTGCCACGAGTACGTGTACCGGAAGTACGCGGAGCCGACGGGCGCCGCGTCGTCGCCCTCGGTGACCACCACCTGCCGGTCGACCACCTGCGGGTTGTAGTCGTGCTGCCCGGAGGTCTCGGCGTTCGCGTAGTGGACCACCACGTCGTAGTCGCCAGGCGTGTCGAACCCGGCGCCGCGCGGGACGGCGATGTGGTTGCCGTTCCCCTGGCCGACCCACCCCACGTACTTGCTCCCGGAGGCGTTGGTGCCCGACGACGGGTCGAGGCTCACCACTGCGGCGTCGCCGCGCAGGGTCAGGTCCTCGGCCTCGAACGTCGACGCCGCGACGTCGCCCTCGGCGGCCCGGGTGACGGTCACCGACTTCACGCGGGCGCCGCGGGCTGAGCGCAGCTCGAGCTCGTTGATCCCCTCGTTGAGGTGGGCGCGGACGGTGGTGCGGCGGTGGCCGCCGTTCGGGACCCGCACGTCCGCGAGGACCCGGTCCCCGAGCTCCAGCCGCAGGTCCGACGCCCCGGCGGTGTGGTACTCGACGGCGACGTCGTAGTAGCCCGTCTCCATGGCGGTGACGTACGCGTCGGCCCGCTGGCCCTTGCCCGTGACGGCGCCGAAGCCCCGCGTGCCGGACTGCCAGCTCAGGCCCGCGCCGCCGTAGTAGCGCAGGGTGCTCGCGGGGTACGTGGTCGGCTCACCGTCGGTGACGTCGGTCAGCACGAACTTGTCGAGCGTGATGTCCGAGTTCGGCAGGACCTGACTGCCGTCCCGGCTTGCCCGGACGGACAGGACGTGGGTGCCCTTGCTGAGCTCCACCGCGACCTCCGTGCTGCCGCGGTACTGCCACCGGGCCGTGTCGGTCAGCGCCAGGTCGGCCGTGTACTGGATGTCGTCGCGGTGCGCACCGTCGACGAACAGCGCGTGCCTGCCGGGCTTGCCCGGCGTGGCACCGATGACCTGGAGCCGGTACGTGCCGGTGCGGGGCACGGTGACCGTCCAGTCCGCGGCCGACGTCGGCTGGTTGAACGACCCGACGTCCTCCCCGCCCGAGGCGAGGAACTTCCAGCCGCCGTTGCCCTGCGGGTCCTGGGCGTAGGTCCGGGCCGCGGTGATCGAGGTGTCCTCGGCCTCGATGCTGGTCGTCCACACCGGATCCACGGCGACCGTGCGGTCCTGCGCCGGGGTGACGACCACCTGGTAGGCGGCGTACCGGTCGTAGGTCGGCACGGTGAGGTCCAGGGTGCCGTTCTTCGCGACACGGGCCCCGTCGACGGCGTGGACGACGCGGGGCGTGCCCGCCAGGCCCTCCGCACCGGTCAGGGTGACCTCGCGGACCTCGACGTCGACAGTCTGGCCGAAGACGGCGGGGGAGAGGCCGCGCAGGTCGAGGCGGACGTCGGAGTCGGTGCCGCCGTACAGGACCGTCGCCCGGCGGTTGGCAGCGTCGATCGCGCCGATGCCCTGCAGCGTGTCGGCGACGTCCAGCTCGGGCGGCGTCACCCGGACGGTCTGCGAGCCGGCCAGGTCGCCGTACCACTTGAACATCCACCAGCCGCCGTTGGCGCCGTTGGGCCGCGCGCTGTTGTCGGAGAAGTTGCCGGCGTAGTTCCAGTAGGCGGTCTGCGAGTCGACCTTGGCGTCCTCGAACATGGAGAACCACTGGATGAGCTGGCCGGGCACGCCCATGTCGCGCAGCATGCCGTACTCGGTGATGTTGACGTGGATCGGCGCGACGCCGAGCTCGCGCTCGAGCGCGCGGTAGTCCGCGAAGTGCGACCGGAACGTCGCGAGGTTCTCGATGCCGAGCTCGTGCCAGATGAAGACGTCGGGCAGCACGTCGTTCTGCTTCGCGAAGGTGAGGAAGTCCCGCGACCGCTCGGGCTGCCAGCGTGCGTCGCCGGGGCCACCGATCCGGGCGGGCGCCAGCCCGTGGCGGGCGTAGACCTCCTGGATCTTGTCGTGGACCGCCTTCCAGTCGGAGAGGAAGGTGTCCCGCAGGTTCGGCCAGTTCTGGTACCAGATGCCGTCCGGCTCGTTGAACGGGATGAACAGGTACTCCTCGGGGTGGTCGGACTGCGTGGCGACCACCTCCACCATGAGCTCGACGACCTCGAGGTAGTCCCACACGCCGTTGGGCTCCTCGACGTACTCGCCGGTGGCCTGGTCGTAGGTGCGCACGTCACCCACGCGCACGCCGCGGTGGTACGGCCAGTCGGGGTAGTGGTCCTGGATGTAGATCGCGAGCTCCTCGCCGTGCTTGGCGAAGAACCCGTCCTCGACCTTGAGGATGTCCCCGCTCGGGTGCTGCGTGCCGAACGGCGGCTTCTGCGAGGAGTTGGTGATGTGCGCGCCGTTGATGAGTGCCTGCGTGGGCGCGCCCTCGTCGCCGAACCCGTAGAGCGTGCCGGTGGCGCCGCCCCGGAAGTCTCCCGTCGTGGCCCCGAAGTCCACCGTGAGGCTCTCGGGTTCGGCAGCCGCCGGCTGCGCGACCGTGAGTGTGGTTGCTACCAGGGCTGTCACCGCGATACCGCTCCATCCTCGTCGCTGTCGGGACCACTGCCATGATCGCTGACGGGACGTCCGCCGCGATCCGTTCTGATCTGCGCTATCAGGAATGCTCACCTGGGTTCCACTCCTTCGTGGATCGGGACCGGGATCGCGTCAAGGACGCGGTGCGGGGACTATGAAAGCGCTAATCATCGGAGTTTGGCAAGGGTGTCCTCCGGCGGCTGCCGGGTTTCGACGTAGCCTGGCCCCGTGGAACCTGACCGCCCGATGAAGCCGCCTGTCATCGCCGACGTCGCGCGCGTCGCCGGTGTCTCCGTCCCGACCGTCTCCCGCGTGCTCAGCGGTTCGGTACCGGTGGGCCCCGAACGCCGCGCACGCGTGATGGCGGCGATCAAGGAGCTGGGCTTCCGGCCCAACGGCGCCGCCCGGGCGCTCGCGACCGGCGGGCAGCCCATGATCGCGGTGTTCGCGGGCAACACGACGCGGTACGGCTACGCGTCGACGCTCCAGGGCATCGAGGAGGCCGCGCGCCAGGCCGGCTACATGGTCGTCATCTCCGTGGTCGAGACCGACGGCAAGCGCACGGTCGACGCCGCCATCGACCACGCCCTCGGCCAGCCGATGGCCGGCGCCATAGTGCTCGAGTACGACCCCCCGGGCGTCGCGGCGCTCGCCGCGATCCCGCCGTGGCTGCCCGTCGTCGCAGCGGCCTCGGGCCGGCCCGCGGACGAGCAGGTGGCGCACGCGTTCATGGACGACCGCTTCGCCGCCGCGCGCGCGACCAAGCACCTGCTCGAGATCGGGCACCGCACCGTGCACCACGTGGCGATCCCGTCCCCGGGCCGGCCGAGCGCCCGCCTGCTGGGCTGGCGCGACGCGCTCACCGAGGCGGGTGCCCCGGTCCCGCCCGTGCTGTACGCCGACTGGTCGCCGGACTCCGGCTACGACGCGGGTACCCGGCTCGCCCTCCAGCCGGAGGTCACTGCGGTGCTCTGCGGCAACGACGAGCTCGCGATGGGCCTGACCAAGGGCCTGGCCGACGCCGGCCGGAGCGTGCCCGGGACGGTGAGCGTCATCGGGTTCGACGACCATCCGCTCAGCCACCTGTGGACGCCGCCGCTGACCACGGTGCGCCAGGACTTCGTCCGGCTCGGGCAGAAGGCGTTCCAGCTGCTCAACGCTCAGATCGACAGCGGGACCGTCCCGGCGTCGGTGCGTTTTGTCCCCGATCTGATCCTGCGCTCCTCGGCCGCACCGCGTGCCGACCGGGCCCTCGACGCCCGATGAAAGCGGTTGCGGCGCGCTAGCGCCCCGAATCCAGTGCTACCGGACGGAGTCTTGCGCTCAGTTCTGATATGCGCTTTCATGACGTCGTGCAAGGAAGCCAGCCGACGACGGCGAACCATCACTCAGCAGCGACGCGAGTAGTCCTCTGGTCCCAGGACGGGGCCGAGCTGGCGCTCGTCCTGCCCGTCGACGCCCCGGCGGCCTTGTCGACGGCCGCCGGCGTCGAGACACCGACCCAGCCACTGGTCGAGATCCTCGCGGTCGGGCACGGCCGGGCCAGCGGCAACACCCGCAACACCGCGACCGCGATCGGCGCCCGGCTGCGGGTGCTGGGCCACGACGTGACGGAGGTCGGCGGCTGGCGGACGGTCCGGGTCTTCCAGGGCGACGCAGCCACGACGCTGCACGTCACCTCGCACCTCCGGGTCCGCGAGGACGGCGCCTCGCTGCAGTCGTGGACGACGGTCCGGAACGACGGCTCGGCGCCCCTCGTGCTCCAGGCCGTGTCGTCGCTGGTGATCGGGCGTCCGGTCGGGACCGCTCCGGTCGCCGGCACGTCGACACTGGAGGGCTACGGCGAGTGGGTGGGCGAGAACCGCTGGGCCTGGACGACGCTCGCGGACCAGGCGGGGCTCGTCGGGCTCGACCTGCCCGCGCACCAGCACCAGGACGCCCGCGGCTCCCGCAGCCTGGTCAGCACGGGCACGTGGTCGTCCGGCCGGTACAACCCGGCAGGCGTCGTCCTGGCCGACGGGGGGCCCGCGCTCGCCTGGCAGGTCGAGCACAACGGCGCGTGGCGCGCGGAGCTCGGCGTCCGCCTGGACGCCCGGGACTCCGATGTGCTCGTGCTCGGCCTGTTCGGCCCCACCGACGACGACCACGCCTGGACCCGCGTCCTGCGGGCGGGCGAGTCGTTCGACACGGTGCCGGTATCCGTCGCGGGGTCGGCGGGCTGGCAGGAGTCGCTGGCCGAGCTGACGCGGCACCGCCGCGCGCTGCGCCGCAACCCGCGCCGTCCCGTCATCGTCTTCAACGACTACATGAACACGCTCATGGGCGACCCGACGACCGCCAAGCTGCTGCCGCTCATCGACGCGGCGGGCCGGTCCGGGGCCGAGTACTTCTGCATAGACGCCGGCTGGTACGACGACGGCGGCGACTGGTGGGACTCCGTAGGCCTCTGGGAGCCCTCGGTCACGCGGTTCCCCGACGGCGGCCTGCGCCGCGTCGTCGACGCGATCCGCGCCGCCGGGATGGTGCCGGGGCTCTGGCTCGAGCCCGAGGTCATGGGCGTGCGCAGCCCGCTCGCGGAGCGGCTGCCGGACGAGGCGTTCCTGCAGCGCCACGGCGTCCGGATCACCGAGCACGACAGGCACCTGCTCGACCTGCGGCACCGCGACGTCGTCAAGCACCTGGACGAAGTGGTCGACCGCCTGGTCGAGTGCTTCGGTGTCGGCTACCTCAAGCTCGACTACAACGTCACGCCGGGGGCGGGCACCGACCTGGACGCCGACAGCCCGGGCGACGGCCTGCTCCAGCAGAACCGTGCGCATCTCGACTGGATCGACGGCGTGCTCGCACGGCACCCCGACCTGGTGATCGAGAACTGCGCGTCCGGCGCCATGCGCTCGGACTACGCGCTGCTGTCCCGGCTCGACCTGCAGTCGACGTCGGACCAGCAGAACCCCCTGCTCTACCCGCCGATCGCCGCCGGGGCGCTGGTCGGCATCGCGCCCGAGCAGGCGGCGAACTGGGCCTACCCGCAGCCCGACATGACCGACGAGGAGATCGTCTTCACCCTGTGCACGGGGCTCGCCGGCCGGCTCTACCTCTCCGGCAAGCTGCACGACATGACGCCCGAGCAGGCGGCGCTCGTCGCCGACGGCGTGGACCTGGCGAAGCGATGGACGTCCCAGCTCGTCGACGCCATTCCGTTCTGGCCGCTCGGCCTGCCGGACTGGACCGCCCCGCTCGTGGCCTCCGGCCTGCGCGGACCCGACGAGTCACTCGTTGTCGTCTGGTGGCGCGGGACCGAGGGCACGGAGCTCGAGCTCGACCTGCCCGCGGGAGCTGTCGACGTCGCCTACGGGCCGCCCGCCGACGGGTGGCACGTCGACCGCGACGGGGACGACGGCCCCGTCCGTGTCCAGATCCCCGCCGGCCCCCAGGCCCGCGTCCTGAGAGTCCGGCACGCCGGGCTCGTCTGACCATCGGGGCCGAACGGCCCCGCACGACCCGCAGTCGGTGATGACTGCGCACCTCCAAGGAGTCGATATGAAGAAGTATCTGACCATCCCGGCCGCGGCACTCGCTGTCGGCCTCCTCCTCGCCGGATGCAGCGACCCGACGGCCGGTCCCGGCGGGGCCGAGCCGGGCGGCGACTCGGGTGCCGGTTCGGTGGACTGGCCCGCACAGGACACCGACCTGACCGGCACGAAGCTCACCATCTGGGCCGCCCAGAACTCCAACACCGCACCCGACGCCGTCGTCGCCGGCTTCGAGGAGCTCACCGGCGCCGAGGTCGAGGTCGTCACGATCCCCGACCCGTACGAGCAGGGCGTGCAGACCAAGGTCGCCACCGGCGACCTGCCCGACCTCGCGTTCTGGCAGCCGACCGGCTCCATGCTCACCGCGCTCAACGCGCCGACCAACCTGCAGCCGCTCGACGGCGCACCGTGGATCGAGCAGTACAGCGGCGACCTCGCCGACATCACCGGCATCCTCGACGACACCCGCTACGCGGCCCTGATCACGAGCCCCGCGGTCGAGGGCGTGTACTACAACAAGGAGGTCTTCGCGGAGCACGGGATCACCGAGACGCCCACCGACTGGGACAGCTTCCTCGAGACCGCCCGCACCCTGAAGTCCGAGGGCGAGACGCCGTTCTTCGAGATGGCCGCCGACCAGTGGGCCACCCAGTGGTGGGTTCAGGTCCAGCTCGCCGACGCCGCCCAGGACGGGCTGTGGGACCGCGTGAACACGGGTGAGGAGAAGTTCACCGACCCGACGATCCTCGGCGCCATCGAGACCTACAAGGGCCTGATCGACGACGGCCTCTTCAACGAGGACATCAAGACCGCGACGTTCGAGGACCAGGCAGACGCCCTCCTCGCCGGCGACGCGGCCATGGCGGTCCAGGTCAACTCGTTCTTCGGCCAGCTCCAGGCCAAGGCGGACGCCGCGGAGCTCGACGAGAAGATCGGCTTCTTCCCGATCTCGCCCACCGGCAACGTCGGCACGTTCATCCCCGACCAGTCCAACGCCCTGGTCGCCTTCAAGACCGGCGACGCCGACCGCGAGGCGGCGGCACGCCAGCTCCTGTCGTACTGGCTCGGCGACGGCTACGCCGACTTCGTCGCGGACCGCGACACGATCTCGCTCCAGGACGGCGTCCCGACGCCGGACTCGGTGCCGCAGGCGCTCCTCGACGCGCACGCGTCGCTCGGCGAGTCCGTCGGGTCCATGCAGGCGCTCGCCGTGGCGAACCCCGACCTGTACATCTACCTGGCCGACATGATCCAGGGCACGACAACACCCGAAGAGGTCGCGCGGCAGACCCAGGACCAGTTCGCCCAGCTCGCCCGAGCCCAGGGCCTCGAAGGCTTCTGACGCGGTGCGCACCAACCTCCGCCACCGGGCCAGCCATCCGGCCAGGTACCTCGTCCCGGCCTTCGCGGTTCTCGGGGTGTTCTTCTTCCTGCCGACGATCTTCAACTTCGTCTACGCGCTCACCGACTGGTCGAGCTTCAAGAGCGAGATCGGCTTCGTCGGGCTGCAGAACTTCCAGGACCTCATCTCGAGCGGCACCCTGCTGTCGTCGCTGCGGATCACGTTGATCTATGCGGTGCTGGTGGCGATCTTCCAGAACCTCTTCGGGCTGCTGCTCGCGCTCCTGCTCGAGCGCGACACCAGGATCAACCGCTTCGCCCGCGTCATGTTCTTCATCCCGGTCGTCATGTCCGCGCTCGCCGCCGGCTACGTGTTCCAGGCGATCCTCAAGCCGGACGGCGCGGCCAACGCGATCCTCAGCGCCCTGACCGGCCAGCCGGTCACGGTCCCCTGGCTGGGAGACACCACGTGGACGCTGGTGGTGGTCGCACTGATCCACGCCTGGAAGTGGATGGGCCTGTCGATGCTCATCTACCTCGCGGGCCTGAAGACGATCAGTGAGGACGTGCTCGAGGCCGCCCGCCTCGACGGCGCCTCGGCCTGGACCGCCTTCCGGCACATTAGGTTCCCGCTGCTCGCACCCGCGCTGACCTTCAACGTCGCGACCGCGCTGCTGGGCTCGATGAACGGGTTCGACATCGTCCAGGCGACCACCGGCGGCGGGCCGGCCCGCACCACCGAGCTGCTCAACATCTTTATCTTCCGCACGTTCGGACAGGGTCTGTTCGCCCAGGCCACGACCATGAGCCTCGTGCTGTTCCTCGTCGTCGTGGCCCTCGCGTTCCCCGTCATCCGGACCCTGCGCAAGCGAGAGGAAGTCCTGTGAGCCCCACACGGCACGTGAACAGCAGGCACGGAGTCTGGCGGCGCGTCCAGCCGGTGGCGGCGATCCTCGCCGTCGTCCTGCTGATCGGCATGCCGCTGTGGATAGTGGTGGTCACGGCGGGCAAGAGCCAGGGCGAGGCCCTCAACCCCGACCTGTCCCTGCCCACCACCTGGCAGTACGCCGAGAACTTCGCGGCGGTCTGGGAGGACGGGCGGGTGCCCGCGGCATTCTTCGGGAGCCTGCTCGTCATGGTGCCGGCGGTCATCGGGGTGCTCGCGCTCGGGTCCCTCGCCTCGTGGGTGCTCGCCCGCCGCAGCTCCCGGCTCATGGCGGTGCTCTACGCGCTGGCGATCAGCGGCATCGTGCTGCCGCCCGCCGTCGTGACCGTCGTGCTGCTGCTGCGCCAGCTCGGGCTCGCGGGCACGGCGATCGGGATGATCGGCGTCTACATGGGCATGTACCTGTCGACGGTCATCTTCTTCGTCACCGGGTTCGTCCGGACGATCCCGGTGGAGCTGGAGGAGGCGGCGCGGGTCGACGGCGCGGGTCCGCTGCGTGTGTTCGGCCGGATCATCCTGCCGCTGCTGGCGCCCGTGCTGTCGACGGCGACGATCCTGATCTGCCTGTACGTCTGGAACGACGTGTTCTACGCGTTCTTCGTGGTCGGCGGGCGGCTGGACACGCTGCCGCTGAACCTGTTCCAGGTCGCCAGCGCCGGGCTGTACCTGGAGAACTGGCACCTGATCTTCGCCTACGTGGTGCTGATGAGCCTGCCGCTGCTGGCCGTCTTCGTCGTCGCCCAGCGCAAGATCATCTCGGGGATCACCTCGGGCGCGGTGAAGTAGCGGGGGTCAGGCGTAGCCGGCCTTGACCACGAGGACCGGCGCGGGGGAGTCGAGCAGCACCCGCTGCGTCGTCGACCCGACGAGGAACTTGCCGACCGTCGAGTGCTTGCGCGAGCCGATCACCACGAGGTCGGCAGAGACCGCCTCGGCCTGGTCGACTATCGCGTCGGCGACGTCGGCGTGCTCGGCGCGGAACGCTATCGGCGCGACGGTGACGCTACCGGGCACGGTGTCGAGCAGGTGTGCGAGCGCCGCGGGGACCTTGGCCCCTACCTGCGGAGTCAGCACGAGAACGGCCAGCTCCTGCTCACGTCGCGTCGCCTCGGTGACGGCGGCGCGCATCGCGGCCTCACCCTGGGGTGACTCGTTGTACGCCACGAGGACGGTCATCGGTCCTTGCACCTCCGGACAGGTTCGCCGGGTGTCACCCCTGCTGGTGAAACTCTCTCACATGTCCAGGTCACTGGCAGTCGTCCACTGCCACGTGATACGACAACGGCCGGAGAACCGGGTAGTGGGCCGAGCAGAGTTCCGGCGGACCAGGTGCAGGTCCGGACGGTCTTTCGTTCCCCCTGGTGCGCCGGACTTGTAGGGTCCGAGGTGCTTGCAGCGTCCGGGCGAGCGTCCCGGGTAGGAGCGAAAGAGGAGCACGTCATGGGCCTGCTGGACAAGATCAAGGGCGAGCTGGTCGACATCGTCGAATGGCTCGACGACACGCGCGACACCATCGTGTGGCGGTTCCCCCGGTACGAGAACGAGATCAAGATGGGCGCGCGGCTCGTCGTGCGCGAGTCGCAGACCGCCGTCTTCGTCAACGAGGGCGTCATCGCCGACGTGTTCGCGCCTGGCACCTACACGCTCGAGACGCAGAACCTGCCGGTGCTCTCGACGCTGAAGGGCTGGAAGCACGGCTTCCACTCGCCGTTCAAGGCAGAGGTGTACTTCGTCAGCACCCGCCAGTTCACCGACATGAAGTGGGGCACCAAGAACCCCGTCATGATGCGGGACCCGGAGCTGGGCATGGTGCGCGTGCGGGCCTTCGGCGCGTTCTCGGTCCGTGTCGTCGACCCGTCGAAGCTGCTGCGCGAGCTGGTCGGCACCGACCCGCAGTTCCGCACCGACGAGGTGCACGAGTACCTGCGCCAGAACATGGTGAGCCACCTCGCGAGCGTGCTCGCCTCGTCCGGTATCCCCGTCATCGAGCTCGCCGCCCACCACGGCGACCTCGGCGACCAGCTGGCGGCCCGGCTCACCGACGAGCTCGCGGACCTCGGCATCGCCGTGCCCAAGTTCGTCATCGAGAACATCTCCCTGCCTCCCGAGGTCGAGGCGGCGCTCGACAAGCGCACCTCCATGGGCATCGTCTCGTCGGGGACGGTCGGCAGCATGGCCGCCTTCCAGCAGTTCCAGGCGGGTCAGGCGATGGAGGCGGCGGCCGAGGGCGGCGGCAGCGCCGGCGCGGTGATCGGCATGGGGCTCGGGCAGTCGGTGGGCAACGCGATAGTGCCGCCCACGCAGACCGCTTCTCCCTCACCCGCCCAGCCCACCCAAACAGCCCAGGCCGCACCGGCGGGGCCGCCGCCCATGCCCGGCTGGTACCTCGGCAACGGTGGCGCGCAGACCGGCCCGTTCGACGACGCCGCGCTCGCCGCGCAGGCCGCCGCCGGCACGCTGACGGCCGGCACGCTGATCTGGCGTGCGGGCATGGCCGGCTGGGAGCCGGCGTCGTCGGTGCCGGACGTCGCGAAGCACCTCGGCGCCACTCCGCCGCCCCTCCCGCAGGCCTGACGATGGCGGAGCTGACCGAGGGCGGCGTCACCGCCCACCGCTCCTACCCGTGCGAGCAGTGCGGGGCCAGCGTCGAGTACGCCGCCGGGACCGGCGCGCTGACCTGCCCGTACTGCGGGCACGCGCAGCAGGTGACCCCGGCCGGCGGCGCGGTGCGCGAGCACGACTTCGCTGCCCTGGCCGCCCGGCAGCGCCCTGCGGCGCCCGCCACGCAGGAGTACCAGTGCGGCACGTGCGGCGCGATCACCACGAGCGACCACCTGTCGCAGAAGTGCGGGTTCTGCGGGTCGCCCATGGTCGCGGAGGTCGAGAGCCTCGGCCTGGTCGAGCCGGAGGCCGTGCTGCCCTTCGGGGTCGACCGGCCGGCCATGCAGGGCGCGCTGCAGAAGTGGGTGCGCTCGCGGTGGTTCGCGCCGTCGGCCCTCAAGAAGGTGGTGTCCGCGGAGCAGGCGCACGGCGTCTACCTGCCGCACTGGACGTTCGACACGCAGACGCGGTCCGACTACACCGGGCAGCGGGGCGAGCACTACTGGGTCACCGAGACGTACACGACCACCGACTCCGAGGGCCGCAGCCAGACCCAGACCCGGCAGGTGCAGAAGACGCGCTGGTACCCGGCGTCCGGCACGGTCGCGCGAGCGTTCGACGACGTGCTCGTCGCGGGGACGCGGCGGGTCATGCCCGAGCATCTGGCGAAGCTGAGCCCGTGGCCGCTGGAGCAGGCTGCGGCGTACCAGCCGGACTACCTCGCGGGCTACGAGACCCTCCGGTACGACGTCGAGCCCGAGGCCGGGCTGGAAGCGGCCAAGCACGAGATGGCGCCCGTCATCGAGAACGACTGCGAGCGGGACATCGGCGGCGACGTGCAGCGGGTGCACCACGTGGCGACCAGCTACTTCGACGTGACGTACAAGCTCCTGCTGCTGCCGGTGTGGATCGCCACGTACCTGTACGGCGGCAAGCCGTTCCAGGTGCTGGTCAACGCGCGCACCGCCGAGGTGGTGGGGCAGCGCCCGTGGTCGGCCTGGAAGATCGCGTTCGCGGTCCTCGCGGGGCTGGCAGTGATCGCCGGGATCATCTGGGCGGTGGTGGCGGCTCAGGACGACGGTGCCGCGACCGTCGTCTACTCGGGGCTCGCGCTCTTGGGTGATCCGGTCTCTCGTGAGAGCGTGGGTTTTTACGCGGATCCCGGCAGCTGACACCGACACCGACGTCACGGAACCGCACGACCGGCTCGTCCGTTGGGTGACCGGCAGACGACGACCGCTAGGAGACCACACGATGCTGTGCCCCATCGACCAGACCACGCTCGTCATGTCCGAGCGCAAGGGGATCGAGATCGACTACTGCCCCACGTGCCGTGGCGTGTGGCTCGACCGCGGTGAGCTGGACAAGGTCATCGACCGCTCGGTCGAGACCGAGATCGCCGCGGAGAACCGGCCGGCGGCGCCGTCGGCCCCGATGGCCCCGCCGGCGCCGAACCCTGTGCAGGCCGGGCCCTACGGTTCGCCGCAGCCGGCGTACGACCCGCGCTACGACGACCGCCGGCGTGACGACCGCCGCTACGACAGCGACCGCGATCGTGACCGCCGGTACGACGGCGACCGCCGGTACGACAGCGACCGGGATCGCGACCGCCGGTACGACGGCGACCGCCGGCACGACGACCCGCGCTACAAGAAGAAGCGCAAGGAGTCCCTCCTGGGGGAGCTCTTCGACTTCTGAGTGACGGCAGACGCGCCCCTACCCAGTGATTCGGCCCGGACCTCCCACGGTTCCGGACCGAAACCCTGGGTAGGGGCGTCCTTGTTTCCGCTTGACCTCAGGCTTGGTTGAGGTTTTAGCGTCGTCGCGGACAGGGGCCAACGGGTCCGCGATCGGCGAGGGAGCTGTTGATGAGTGAGCTGGAGCTGGGGTCGCTGGGCCTGGTGCTGAACGTCGCGGACGACCGCGCGCACCTCGCGCAGGCCGCCGAGGCCGAGCAGCTGGGCTTCTCCGCGCTGTGGCTGTTCGGCGGGCAGCTCGAGCTCCTTCAACCGCTGGCCGAGCTGCTGCGCGCGACGGAAAAGGTGCAGGTAGCGCCCGCGATCGTGTCGCTGGATGTGCACGGCGTCGACGACGTCGTCCGCCTCCTCGAGGTGCTCGGCGACGGCGAGGCGGACCGGCTGGTCGGGGGCTTCGGCGCGCCGCAGCAGGCGGCACGGCCGCTTGCCGGGCTGCGCGAGTTCCTGGACGAGCTCGACGCCGCGGACGTGTCGCTGCCCGCGGCGCGGCGGCTGATCGCGGCCCTCGGTCCCCGCAAGCTGGAGCTCGCGCGGGACCGTGCGGCGGGTGCGATCACGATGCTGGTGACGCCCGCCTACACCGCATGGGCGCGCGAGGTGCTGGGGCCGGACGCGACGCTCGTGGTGATCCAGCCGGTGGTGCTGGACGCCGACCTCGGCCGTGCCCGCCAGACCGTGCGCGGGCCGCTGGGCTTCCTGCTCTCCGTCGGCGGGTACGCGGCGAACATGCGCCGGATGGGCTTCGGCGACGACGACATCGCCGCCATGAGCGACGAGCTCGTCGACGCGATCGCGACCGTCGGTGATGCGGACGCGATTCTCGCCGGGGTGCGGGCCCACCTGGACGCGGGCGCCGACCACGTGGCGCTGTCCGTGTTCTCGGAGGGCGACCAACCGGGCGCGATCGAGGTGGCCCGCGCCGTAGCCGCCGTCGACCCCACCCTGCGGGGGTAGCCCTGCAGCGAGGTAGCCGGCCAGCGAGGTAGTCGTTCGGTACTCATGCGCGGGCCGCTGAGCGTCTGTCTCGCTGGCCGACTATCTCGCTGCAGTTCTATCCCGGCGGCCCGGGCCCGGCGTCAGGGGGGTGTCAGGGTCGTCGGCGCACGTGTCAACGTTCCGTCAAGGGCGCGGTCCGCCGGACGCCGTCGGGCATAGACCTGAGACATGACCGATCTGGCCTTCATCCTCCTCACCGTGGCGTTCTTCGCCGCGGTGGCAGTGGTGGCGCGTCGCGCCTCCTCGAACGAGTCGTCCGTCAGCCCTCAGGGGAGGCGGAAATGAACCCGTTCGACGCCGTGGGTCTCGTGCTCACCCTTGCCGGCCTCGCGTACCTCTTCGTGGCGCTGATCCGCGCCGACCGGACGCGGTGATCGTCCGGTGAACACCTCAGTCTTCGCAGCAGCGGCGCAGATCCTCGTGCTGCTCGCCGCCCTCGCCGCGGTGCACGCGCCGTTCGGCGCGTACATGGCGCGCACCTACACCAGCCCCAGGCACCTGCGGATCGAGCGCGTCTGGTACCGCGCCGTCCGCGTCGACCCGGACGCCGAGCAGCGCTGGACCACCTACCTGATGTCCCTGCTGGGCTTCTCGCTCGTCTCGGTCCTCTTCCTCTACGGGATGCTGCGGCTGCAGGAGCACCTGCCGTGGAGCCTCGGCTTCACGGGGTTCGACCCGGCGGGCGCGTGGAACACCGCCGTCAGCTTCACCACGAACACGAACTGGCAGTGGTACTCGGGCGAAGCGGCAGCCGGGCACCTCGTGCAGATGGCCGGGCTCGCCGTGCAGAACTTCGTCTCGGCGGCGGTCGGCATGGCGGTGGCGATCGCGCTCGTGCGCGGCTTCGCCCGCTCCGGGACCGACGCCCGCATCGGCAACTTCTGGAGCGACCTGACCCGCGGCGTGACCCGGATCCTGCTCCCGATCTCCGTGCTGGCCGCGATCGTCCTCATGGTCGGCGGCGTGATCCAGAACCTGGACCCGCACACCGCGCTCACCACGGTCGAGGGCGCCACGCAGCACGCGCTGGGCGGCCCGATCGCCTCCCAGGAGGCCATCAAGGAGCTCGGCACCAACGGCGGCGGGCCGTTCAACGCGAACTCCGCGCACCCGTTCGAGAACCCGACGCCGTTCACCAACATCCTCGAGATCTTCCTGCTGCTGCTGATCCCGTTCACGCTGCCGCGCACGTTCGGCATCATGGTCGGCGACAAGCGCCAGGGCTGGGCAATCCTCGGTGCCATGGGCGCGCTGTTCCTGGCGTCGCTGGTGCTGACCACCTGGGCCGAGATGGCGGGCCCCGGTGCGGCTCCGCAGGCCGCCGGTGGCGCCATGGAGGGCAAGGAGACCCGGTTCGGGCTCGCCGGAAGTGCGCTGTTCGCGGTCGCGACGACGGCGACGTCGACGGGCGCGGTGAACTCGATGCACGACTCGTTCACGGCGCCGGGCGGAGGCCTCGTGCTGTTCAACATACTGCTGGGCGAGGTCGCTCCGGGCGGCGCCGGTTCCGGCCTGTACGGGATGCTGATCCTGGCAGTGGTCGCGGTGTTCATCGCAGGCCTCATGGTGGGCCGTACGCCCGAGTACCTGGGCAAGAAGATCGGCCGCCAGGAGATGACGCTCGTCGCGCTGTACGTGCTGACGGTGCCCGCACTGGTGCTGGTCGGCACGGCGGTCGCCGTCGTCGTCGAGCCGGGACTCGCCGGCATCCAGGAGTCCGGCCCGCACGGCCTGTCCGAGGTGCTGTACGCGTACGCCTCGGCCGCGAACAACAACGGCTCGGCCTTCGGCGGCCTGACCACCGGCACCCCGTTCTACGAGGTGACGCAGGGCCTGGCGATGCTCGCCGGCCGGTTCATCCCGATAGCGCTCGTGCTGGGGCTCGCCGGTCGCCTCGCGAGCCAGACGGCGGTCCCGGCGACGGCGGGCACCCTGCCGACGCACCGCCCGCTGTTCGTGGGCCTCGTGGCCACGGTGGCGATCGTCGTCGTGGGGCTCACGTTCATCCCTGTTCTTTCCCTCGGTCCCGTTGTGGAGTCCCTGTCATGACCATCGACACCCGGAACATCCCGGACGTCCCCACCCACGAGCCGGCGACAGACGCCGAGAGCCGGCACCACTCGAAGCGCACGACGCCCCGTGCCCTGACCTGGGCACAGGTACGCGCCTCGCTCCCCGGTGCGCTGCGCAAGCTCGACCCGCGCGTCCTGTACACCTCGCCCGTCATGTTCGTCGTCGAGGTGGGCGCGTTCGTCACCACCGTGCTGGCGATCATCGAGCCGGGCGTCTTCGCCTGGTGGATCACGGTGTGGCTGTGGGCGACGGTGCTCTTCGCGACCCTCGCGGAGTCCATCGCCGAGTCCCGCGGCAAGGCGCAGGCCTCCACCCTGCGCGCCACCCAGAAGCAGACGACGGCGCGCAAGGTGGACGCCCCGCGGGAGACCCTGGCGACCCGCACCGGGCTGAACCTGCTGCCGACGGTAGAGGTCCCGTCCTCGACCCTCCAGGTGGGCGACGTCGTGGTGGTCGTGGCGGGCGAGACCATCCCCGGCGACGGCGACGTCATCGAGGGCGTCGCGTCCGTGGACGAGTCGGCGATCACCGGCGAGTCCGCCCCCGTGATCCGGGAGTCCGGCGGCGACCGCTCAGCGGTCACGGGCGGCACGGTGGTGCTGTCCGACCAGATCGTCGTGCGCATCACCGCGCCCGCCGGGTCCACGTTCGTGGACCGGATGATCGCTCTGGTCGAGGGCAGCGAGCGCCAGAAGACGCCGAACGAGGTGGCGCTGAACATCCTGCTCACGTCGCTGACCATCGTCTTCCTCCTGGCGGTCGCCACGCTGCAGCCGTTCGCCGTGTACTCGGGCTCGCGGCAGTCGCTGCTGGTCCTGGTGGCGCTGCTGGTCTGCCTGATCCCGACGACGATCGGCGCGCTGCTCAGCGCGATCGGAATCGCGGGGATGGACCGGCTGGTGCAGCGCAACGTGCTGGCGATGTCGGGCCGCGCGGTGGAGGCCGCGGGCGACGTCGACGTCCTGCTGCTCGACAAGACGGGCACCATCACCTACGGCAACCGGCGTGCGACGGAGGTGCTGCCGGTCGGCGGGGTGACGCCGGAGGAGCTGGCGGTAGCGGCTCGGCTGGCCTCCCTGGCGGACGAGACCCCGGAGGGCCGCAGCATTGTCGAGCTGGTGGACCAGACGTACGGTGCGGGCGAGGAGCTGCCGGCGGACGCCGAGCTGGTGCCGTTCGCGGCGCAGACGCGGATGTCGGGGGTGGACCTGACTCGTACGCGGGTCGAGCTTGTCGAAACCGGGGTCTCGACAGGCTCGACCAGCGCGGTCGTCCGCATCCGGAAGGGCGCCGGCAGCGCCATCCAGCGCTGGGTGCAGAGCACCGGCGCGCAGGTCTCCGAGCAGGAGGCCGCCCAGCTGGAGGGGCACGTCGACGCCGTCTCGCGCGCGGGCGGCACGCCGCTGGTCGTCGCGGAGCAGGTGGGTGACGCGCCCGCCCGTGTGCTCGGCGTCGTCCGGCTGAAGGACGTGGTCAAGGAGGGCATGCGCGAGCGGTTCGACGAGCTGCGCGCCATGGGCATCCGGTCCGTCATGGTCACGGGCGACAACCAGGTGACCGCGCGGGCGATCGCGGAGGAGGCCGGCGTGGACGGCGTGCTGGCCGAGGCCACGCCCGAGGACAAGCTCGAGCTGATCCGCCGCGAGCAGGAGGGCGGCAAGCTCGTCGCCATGGCCGGGGACGGCACGAACGACGCCCCCGCGCTCGCCCAGTCCGACGTCGGCGTCGCGATGAACACCGGCACGTCCGCCGCCAAGGAGGCGGGCAACATGGTGGACCTCGACTCCGACCCCACCAAGCTCATCGAGATCGTGGAGATCGGCAAGCAGCTGCTCATCACGCGCGGGGCGCTGACCACGTTCTCCGTGGCGAACGACGTCGCGAAGTACTTCGCGATCCTGCCGGCCATGTTCGTCACGGTGTTCCCGCAGCTCGAGGTGCTGAACATCATGCGGCTGGAGAGCTCCGCCTCGGCGATCCTGTCGGCCGTCATCTTCAACGCGCTGATCATCCTCGCGCTGATCCCGCTGTCGCTGCGCGGGGTGCGGTACCGGCCGGCGTCGGCGTCGTCGCTGCTGACGCGAAACCTGCTGATCTACGGCCTCGGCGGGCTGGTGGCCCCGTTCATCGGGATCAAGCTCATCGACCTGGTCGTCTCGCTGCTCCCGGGCCTGTAGCCCGATCCTGAAGCCCGATCCCGAAGCCCAGAAACACGAAGGAACTCAGATGGCAACCACAACAGTGGCGAGCGACCTCGCGACGCTGACCCGGCACTCGCTGGCCGGGCTGCGCATGCTGCTCGTCTTCACTCTCGTCACCGGGCTGGCGTACCCGCTCGCGATGACCGCCGTCGGGCAGGTCGCATTCCCCTGGCAGGCGAACGGCTCGCTCGTCCGGTCCGACGGCGCCCACACCACCGAGCGCTCCGACGCCGTGGGGTCCGCGCTCGTCGCGCAGGGCTTCACCGGGCCGGAGTACTTCCACCCCCGCCCGTCTGCGGCCGGGGACGGATACGACACCCTCGCCTCGGGCGGGTCCAACCTGGGTCCGCTCAACCCCGACCTGGTCGCGACGATCGAGGAGCGCAAGGACGCGATGGCGGCCCTGGAGGGCGTTGACCCGGCAGACGTCCCGGCCGACGCCGTCACGGCGTCCGGCTCTGGCCTGGACCCGCACATCAGTCCTGCGTACGCCGCGATCCAGGTGGCCCGGGTCGCGGAGGCGCGCGGCCTGTCCGTTGCCGACGTCGAGCAGGCGGTGGCCGAGCACACCGCCGGCCGCGGCCTGGGCGTCCTGGGCGACCCGCGCGTGAACGTGCTGGAGCTCAATCTCGCCCTCGATGACGCAAACTGAGGCCATGACCACCGGACGCCGGGGCCGCCTCACCGTCTATCTGGGGGCGGCCCCGGGCGTAGGAAAGACCTACGCCATGCTCGACGAGGCGCACCGCCGTCGCGCACGGGGCACCGACGTCGTGATCGGCCTCGTCGAGACGCACGGCCGGACGGCGACGGTCGAGCGGATCGGCGACCTCGAGATGCTCCCGCGGCGGCTCGTCGAGCATCGGGGCACGACGCTCACCGAGCTCGACGTCCCGGCGGTGCTGGAACGGGCGCCCGAGGTGGCCCTGGTGGACGAGCTCGCGCACACCAACGCCCCCGGCTCGGAGCACCCCAAGCGCTGGCAGGACGTGCACGACCTGCTGGACGCCGGCATCGACGTGGTCACCACGGTCAACGTGCAGCACCTCGCCTCCCTGACGGACGACGTCGAGGCCATCACCGGCGTCCGGCAGCGCGAGACCGTGCCCGACAAGGTGGTGCGCGAGGCCGACCAGATCCAGCTCGTGGACCTCTCGCCCGAGCAGCTGCGGCGTCGGCTCGCGCACGGCAACGTCTACCGGGCGGACCAGATCGACGCCTCGATGTCGTCGTTCTTCCGCATCGGTAACCTGACGGCGCTGCGCGAGCTCGCCCTGCTCTGGCTCGCCGACCGGGTGGACGACGCCCTGACCAGGTACCGCGCCGACCACGCGATCGGCGGTACGTGGCCCGCCCGCGAGCGCATAGTCGTGGCAGTGACCGGTGGCCCGGAGACGGAGACGCTGCTGCGCCGGGCGGCCCGGATCGCGCAGCGGGCGGCCGGGACCGAGCTGCTGGCGGTGCACGTGCTGCCGACCGACGGCCTGCCGTCGACGCCGTCGGCCACCATCGCGGCGCACCGCGGGCTCGCCGAGTCGCTCGGCGGCGTGTTCCACACGGTGGTGGGGGAGGACGTGCCGACCGCCGTCGTGGACTTCGCGCGCGGGGTCAACGCGACGATGATCGTCGTGGGCGTCTCCCGGCACAGCGTGTGGCGGCAGGCCCTGCTCGGATCCTCCAGTGCGGAGATCGCACGCCTTTCGGGCGCCATCGACGTGCACCTGGTGACGCACGAACGGGCACACGTCGGGACGGGCGTCGGGTCCCGGTACTCGTCGCTGTCCCCGAAGCGCCGGGCGGCGGGCTGGGGATCGTCGCTGGTGCTGCCGGCGGCCCTGACCGCGGTGCTGCTGCTGATCGGGCGGGACGACCTCGCCTTGGCGACGGACGCCATGCTGCTCCTGGCAGTGGTGGTGGGGGTGGCCATGATCGGTGGGCTGTGGCCGGCGGTCGTGGCCGCCGTCGTGTCCAACTTGTGCCTGAACTGGTTCTTCACGCCGCCGGTGGGCAGATGGACGATCGCCCAGGGAGAGAACGTCCTCGCCCTCGCCGTGTTCGTGGTGGTCGCCGTCGCCGTCGCCTCGGTGGTCGACCTCGCGGCGCGGCGCACCACCCAGGCGTACCGGGCGCGGGCCGAGGCGTCGACGCTCGCCGCGCTGTCGCGTTCGGTGCTGTCGGGGCAGGACACGGCGCAGGCGATAGTGGAACGCCTCGCCCAGACGTTCGCGATGGCCGAGGTGCGGCTCGAGGAACGTGCCGACGACCGCGCGCCGTGGACGGTGGTGGCGCACGAGAGGTGGGCCACCGCGGAGGCGGGGTCGGGCGCTGGGTCCGGTGCTGGGTCCGGCGGGTCCGGCGCCACGGACGACGGGTCCGTCACCGAGGTGGCGATCGACGACAGGCACCGGCTCCTGCTGGCCGGCCGTGTCCTCCCGGCGAGCGACCGGCAGGTGGTCGAGGCGTTCGGCGCGCAGGCCGGCATCGTGCTGGAACACCGGCGGCTGCGGGAGCAGGCGGCCCAGGCGGAGGTGCTGGAGCGGACCGAGAGCACCCGCACCGCGCTGCTCGCCGCCGTCTCGCACGACCTGCGCACCCCGCTCGCGGTCATCCGCACGGCGGTGGACGGCCTCGCGTCGCCCGACGTCGAGCTCGACCGCGAGGACCGGGACATCCTCACGGGCACCATCGCTGACTCGACCTACCGGCTCGAGCGGCTCATCGGCAACCTCCTGGACCTGTCGCGGCTGCAGACCGGCGCCGTCCGGCCAGTCCTGCGCGCCGCGTCCCTGGAGGAGGTGGTGCCGATCGCCGTCGAGCCGTGGCTCTCCGACCTCGCACTCGACGTGCCCGAGGACCTCCCGCTCGTGCACACGGACCCGGGCCTGTTCGAGCGGGTGGTGGCGAACGTGGTCTCCAACGCGGTGCGGCACTCCCCGCCCGGTGCGAAGGTGCTGTTCACGGCCTCCGCGACGCGCGCGTCCGTGGAGCTGCGGATCGCCGACGCCGGGCCCGGCGTGCCCGACGACCGCAAGGCCACCATGTTCGAGCCCTTCCAGCGGCTCGACGACACGAGCGTCAACGGCCTCGGCCTCGGGCTGGCGGTCGCGTCGGGGCTCGCGGACGCCGTCGGCGCCCGGATCGCGGCGGAGGACACACCCGGCGGGGGCCTGACGATGGTGCTCACCGTTCCGCGCGAACCGGCGCCGAATTCTGGTCAGGATGATGGGATGGTCTCGTGACGGGGGAGTCGGGCGGCGTGACGGGCAACCGCGTCCTCGTGGTGGACGACGACGGCGCGCTCGCCCGTGCCCTGGCTATCAACCTGCGGGCGCACGGCTGGGACGTGACGGTCGCGCCGACCGGTGCGGCGGGCCTGGACGCGGCGGCGTCCGCCCGGCCGGACGTGGTGCTGCTCGACCTGGGGCTGCCCGACATGCCGGGCCTCGACGTGATCGCGGGGATCCGCGGCTGGACGCGGGTCCCGATCGTCGTGCTGTCCGCGCGGCAGCTCGGCGACGACAAGGTGGACGCCCTCGACGCCGGCGCCGACGACTACGTGACCAAGCCGTTCGCCATGAACGAGCTGCTCGCGCGGCTGCGCGCCGCCGTCCGCCGGGCGGAGCCCGCCCACCCGGAGGAGCCGGTGGTCGTCGCGGGGGAGCTGCGGATCGACCTGGCGCGGCGGCAGGTCTCCCGCAACGGCTCCGACGTGCGGCTGAGCCCCACGGAGTGGGCGCTGCTGGAGGTGCTGGTGCGCAACCGCGGCCGGCTCGTGGACCGCAAGCTGCTGTTGCACGAGGTCTGGGGACCGGCGTACTCGACCGAGACCAACTACCTGCGCGTCTACACGGCGCAGCTGCGGCGCAAGCTGGAGAAGGACCCGTCGCAACCGCGGCACATCCTCACGCACCCGGGGGCTGGTTACCGGTTCGAGGAGTGAGCCGGGTGCGGGCTGGTTCGGTCCCTTGCACAAGACCATCCGGTGACTTCGGTCGCTTGCCCTGAGATCGGTCGTTTGACTGACCGATCTCAGGGCAACCGACCGAAGTCACGATCAAGAGCCGTGCAACGTACCGAAGTCGCGATCAGCAGCCGTGCAACCGACCGAAGTCGCGATCAGCAGCCGTGCAACCGACCGAAGTCGCGAGGCGGACAAGGCAGACCGCGGTCCCCCTCAACGGTCGCGGGTGTCGTCCAACGACTCGACCAGCCCGGTGAGCGCCCGCTCGAAGACCTCCCGGTCGCCCGCCGGGATGCCATGGAGCAGCTCTCGCTCCATCTCAAGGATCTCCGCCCTGCACCGGTCGAGGACCCGCCGGCCCTCAGCGGTGAGAGAGACCACCCGGTTGCGCCGGTCCGCGGGATCCGGTTCCCGGGTGACGAAGCCGAGCTCCTCCAGCCGGTCGAGATTGCCGATCAGCCGCGTCTTGTCGCGTCCGGCGGCGGCCGCCAGCTGGGCCTGGGTCGGGGCGGCCTGCTCCGTCAGAGCGCTGAGGACCGCGTAGTCCCACATCCGCAGTCCGGCGCGCTCGAGGATCGGCTCCTCGCGGGCGATCGTCACCCGCATCAGCCGGGACAGCAGGTAGCCAAGCTCGGGTCGCTCCACCTGGCGATCCTAACCACCTTCTTATGATCTACGGTGGTGTACCGTCTACTCATGCTTACTTATTCGGAGATGCTCACCCTGCATGACGCCGCCCTCGCCGACACCACGGCTCTGGTCGAGCGCGCGGCCCGCGGCGACCTCGGGATCGCCACACCGTGCGAAGGCTGGGACCTCGCGGACCTGCTGTCCCACATGATCGGCCAGAACCTCGGGTTCGCGGCCGCGGTCGCCACCGGCGACGCCGACGAGGCGGCGTACGCGGGACCGGACGTCGCCCCGGCGAACGCCGTCGGCCAGTGGGACGCGTCCGCCGAGGCCCTTCGGGCAGCGTTCGGGCCGGCCGACGAGGCCGCCGTCGTCCGTCTCGCCGAGTTCGACATCCAGGTGACCCCCGCCGTCGCGCTCAGCATGCAGCTCCTCGACACCGCGGTCCACGCCTGGGATGTCGCCGCGGCGCTCGGCGACACCTACCGGCCCGACGACGCCGTCACCGAGCTGGTCCTCGACTTCGCCCGGCAGATCGCGAGCCGGCCCGGCGGATCGCCCGGCGTCTTCGGCGAGCCGCTGGCCGAGACCGGTGCCGACCCCTGGCTCGACGCCCTGCGCCTCCTGGGCCGAGACCCGCGACCGGTCGGGGCCTGACCAGCCCTGGCAGAGCTGGCGGTCGGCTGGGTTTCGATCCACTCCAGGTCCGAAGAAGCCAGAACGACCCCTGCCCGATGCACGCGACACGCCGACGACAGCGTGCACTGTGTTGGAGCCGATTTCCCGACCTGTGTAGCGCACCTTCCGACCTGAGAGCAACATGCCCTGCACCCGTTCCTTGTCGCGGCGAAGAAGGCCCCGGCGCGGATACCGTAGGCCTCATGTCTTCTCCCGTCCTGCGGATCGTGACCCGGTCGTCGCCGATGGCGCGAGCCCAGGTCGAGCGCGTCCGCAGCCTCCTCGCCCAGACCTCACCGGACCTGGAGGTCGAGGTCGTCCCGGTCACGACCACCGCGGACCGGTGGACCGGCAGCCTGAGCGCCCTGGGCGGCAAGGAGAACTTCGTCCGCGAGGTCGATGCGGTCCTGGCCGCTGGAGCCGCGGACGTTGCGGTGCACTGCCTCAAGGACATGCCCGGCGAGAAGCCGCTCCCGCCGGGCATGACGATCGCGGGCTACCTCGTGCGCGACGACGTGCGCGACTGCCTCGTCAGCCCGGCCGGACTCCAGCTGGCCGAGCTGCCTGCCGGAGCGAGGGTCGGCACCTCCTCGGTGCGCCGTCGGGCTCAGCTCGCCGCCGTCCGCCCCGACCTGGACTTCGTGCTGTTCCGCGGCAACGCCAACAAGCGGCTCGAGAAGCTGGCCGGCGGAGAGGTGGACGCGGCGATCCTGGCCGTCAGTGGGCTGGACCGGATCGGCCGTAGCGACGCGATCACCGAGATCTTTGAGCCCGAGGTCATGCTCCCGCCGGTCGGAGCGGGCATCCTGGCTCTGCAGTGCCGCGCCGACGACGACGCCACCCTCGACATCTTGGCTCCGCTCAACGACCCCACGACGTGGCGCGAAGCCGCTGCCGAGCGAATGTTCCTGCACGTGCTGCAGGGCCACTGCAACAGCCCGATCGCCGGCTATGCGGCGCATGTCGACGACGAGCTGGTCCTGAGCGGTGCGGTCTACTCGCTCGACGGGAAGACCGCCCTGACCGCTGCGGAGGACTCCGGCGCGTTCACCCCGGCAGACCTGGGCATGAGCGTGGCACTCGCGCTGGTCAAGCAGGGCGCTCGGGACATCATCAGCGCCGCCGCGTCGACTCCCTGATCCGGGACATCGCAGGGGTCCGCGTCCGCATCCTCGAAGGAGGTGTGGGGCCGGTGCGCATCCCCAGCACGACGCCGACCACGACCACCGCGACGCCCAGCCACACGACCAACCCGGGAACCGGACCGCCGAGCAGCACCCCGCCTACGGCCGACGCGACAGGCACGATCCCGGTGAACAGCCCGGCGCGCCCGGGTCCGATCCGCCCGACCGCCGTGTACCAGAGCAGGAACGCCACGACCGTGACGCCCAGGGCGAGGTGCAGGATCGCGGGCACGTGCTCGGCTCGCAGGGTCCCGACGGCGCCGGGTCCCTCCGTCGTCAGGCTGAGCGCCCACAGCGCCACCGCCGCGATCCACACCGCGTGCAGCGACACGCCGTGCGGCCCGAGCCGGCGCAGCACCGGGATCGCCAGCAGCGTGAACCCCGCCTCGCAGACCAGGGTCAGCAGCGCGTAGCCCAGTCCGGCGGCGTCGGCGCGCCCGCCACCGGTCACCAGGACGGCGCCCAGGGTCACCACTATCGCGGCGACCACCACCATCGGCGTCGGCCGGGTCTGCCCGAGCAGCGGCCCCACCAGCGCCAGCAGGATGGGCACCGCCGCCACCGCGACCCCGATCACCGCGGGCTCGGCATGCGCTACGCCCCGCACGACACCCACGTTGAACAGCACCAGCCCGGTCAGTGCCACACCCGCGAGCCACGCCCACTCCCGGCCCCGCGGCACCGGGACGGAGCGCCCCGTGAACCGCAGGACCAGGAACAGCACCAGCGCGGCCAGCGTGTACCGGAGCGCCTGCACCGCGAACAGCGGGGCGTCGGCGAGCACGCCCGAGACCGCCACCTGGCTGCCGACCAGCGTCATCCCGATACTCGCGTACAGCGGCCCGGACCATTGCCTCACGTGCGGGCGGGTGTGGTGCTCGGTGCCGGATTCAGTGCCGGACTCATTGCCTGTGGGCTCCTGGGCCCGCACGTCCGGTGGTGTCCTGGTCGTCATGTCCGCGAGCCTGCTCGAACTTTGGTATATCTGACAGTGCCAAACCCACGACGATCCATAGGACCAAGATGCCCGGGGCAGACTTCCTCCAGCTCGACCCCGCGCGAGCCGGCCGGGGGAACCTCACCGCATGGCTGGTCGAGACGGTGCGGGACGCTGTGTCCGACGGCCGGCTCGCCCCGGGCGACCGGCTGCCCGCGACGCGCGTTCTCGCCGACCAGCTCGGTTGCTCCCGCGGTGTCGTGGTCGACGCCTACCGCCGACTCACGGACGAGGGCCTGCTGTCCGGCCGGCACGGGGGCGGTACGACGGTCCGCGCTGCCTGGGCGCAGTCGTCGGCCCCGGAGCCGTGGCCGGTTCGCGGAGCAGGGCCAGCCGACGCCGGAACGCGACCCGCCGACGCCGGAACGCGACCCGCCGACGCCGGAACGCGACCCGCCGGCGCCGGAACGCGACCCGCCGGCGCCGGAACGCGACCCGCCGGCACCGGAGCAGGGCTAGTTGGCGTCAGCAGCCGCCCCACGCCGCCGTCGGGCCTCGCCGGCGTGATGCCGCCGGAGCTGACCGGCCCGGCCACCTCGGCAACCGATCTGATCGACCTGTCGCCGGGCCTGCCCGACCTCTCGGCGTTCCCCCGTGCCGCCTGGGCCCGCGCGGAACGCGCGGCACTGTCCGGACTGACGTCGAGCGAGCTCGGCTACGGCGACCCGCGCGGCCTGCCCGCCCTCCGCACGGCGCTGGCCGGCTGGCTCGCGCGCACCAGGGGGCTCCGCGCGCACCCGGACGACATCCTCGTGGTCAACGGCGTCTCGCAGGGCCTCACCCTGCTCGCCCGGACGCTCGGTGCGCGAGGACTGCGCCGGATCGGGTTCGAGGACCCGGGATCCTTCGGCGCCCGCGAGCACCTCCGGCGGTGGGACCTGGAACCCGTTCCCGTCCCCGTCGACCAGGACGGCCTGGACGTCGCGGCGCTCGGCAGGACCGGCGTCGACGCGGTAGTGGTCACCCCCGCGCACCAGTTCCCCACCGGAGTGGTGCTCGCCCCGGACCGACGCCGGGAGCTGGTCGCCTGGGCGCGCGCCGCACCGTCGTCGGGCCCCGGCCTGCCCGGCCGGCTGGTCATCGAGGACGACTACGACGCCGAGCACCGCTACGACCGCCCGCCAGTGCCCGCGCTGCGCGCGCTCGCGACCGACCACGTGGTCCACCTCGGCAGCGTCTCCAAGTCGCTCGCCCCGGCCATCCGGATCGGCTGGCTCCTCGCCCCCGCCGCGCTCCAGGCCGAGCTGGTCGAGGCCCGCTACTGGTCCGACCTCGCCGGTCCCGCGCTGTCCCAGCTCGCGCTCGCCCACTTCATCACCACTGGTGGGTTCGAACGGCACCTCCGCCAGGTCCGACGGCGGCATCGCGCCCGCCGCGACGCACTGCTCGCGGCGCTCGCGACCCATCTGCCCGGCAGCACCGCCCACGGGGTGGCCGCCGGTCTGCACCTGCTCGTGACGGTGCCGGGCATCGACGACGCCGCAGTCGTCCGGCGTGCGGGCGGTGCCGGGGTCCGCATGCAGCCCCTCTCGGCGCACCGGCTGGGCGAGGGACCATCAGGCCTGGTGATCGGCTATGCCGCGAGCACCCCCGACCAGCTCCACGAGGCGGTGCACCGGATCGCACAGGTTCTCGAGTAAACAAGAACGGCGTTCAACGTGCGGTGCCGAAATATGCGTTCACAAACCAGTGAGGCCCTTTCCCGAAATTCGGGAAAGGGCCTCACCGGTAGTCTTTTGCACCAGCCCCACCGTTCGCGAACAGCTGGCGGAAAAGACGTCAGATACCGGCCGTGCTGGCGACGTCCGGCGAGTTCGTCACATCCCCGGAAGGGGGAGGGGCAGGGGAAGGGGGAGCGGAAGGCCGAGGCTGCCGAGGAGCGAGCCGAGCAGGTCGCCGAGCGTGGCGAGCAGGCCGTCCAGCAGGCCGAGGTCAGGAACCGGCAGCGGCACCGGGAGGTCCGGGACCGGGAGGTCCGGGACGGGGACGTCCGGCACCGGGAGGTCGGCCGGGGCGTCAGGAACTGCCTCGACCGCAGTCGCGGCCTCCGGGACAGCCACGGCTTCGGTCGCGACGTCAGGTACCGCCTCGGTCTCGGTCGCGACGTCCGGCACTGCCTCGACCTCGGTCGCGACGTCGGGCACCGCCTCGGTCTCGGCCGCGGCGTCCGGCACTGCCTCGACCTCGGTCGCGGCCTCCGGCACTGCCTCGACCTCCGGAGCGGCCTCCGGAGCGGCCTCGGGCTCAGCCGCGACCTCCGGCACCGGATCGGTTGCGGTGACCGCGGCCGCAGGCGCATCGCCCTCGGCCGTCACCAGGGCGCTTGCCCCTGTCGTGGCTGCGCAGACCATGCCCGCCGAGACGGCCACGGTAAGGACAGCTCGACTGACTGCACGGAATCCTCGGATCATGGTGTTTCCCCTCGAATAGCTCCGTCGAAACAGCGGTGGAGCACACTCGTGTGTTCCATGGGAAAGAGTCAGACGCACTTTTCACCCTGTCAATCGGAACGCATTGAGGCGCGCACGGAATGAAACGAGACAATCCAGGATCGAACCCGGCGGAGGAGTGATAGGAAAAGCCCGTAACCCAGACATCACAGTGGTGATACAGGACGGTCGTCCAGATCAGGTATCCGGTGTCGCGCGCAGGAATCAAGCGCCAGGAATCAGGCGCCACAGCGAGGTGACCTCGCGTCGTCGCGCCTCGTGCAGCAGGTCCGCGGCGTCGTTCGCCCGGGGGTGCCGCGGGCTCGTGTCGTGCCGCCCGGCGACCCGCAGCCCGGCATCGGCGATCCGGGTGAGGAGCTCGTCGCGCGTTCGCAGCCCAAGATGCTCCGCGAGGTCCGAGAGGACGAGCCAGCCCTCGCCTTTGGGCATGAGGTGCTCGCTCAGCCCGTCGAGGAACCGGTGGAGCAGGTCGGAGCCGGCGTCGTAGATACCGAGCTCGAGCGCAGAGGTCGGGCGCGCGGGGAGCCACGGCGGGTTGCAGACGATCAGGTCGGCCCGGCCGCTGGGCCACAGGTCGGCCTCGACGACCTGCACCTGATCGGCCAGCCCGAGCCGACGCACGTTCGAGCGGGCGCAGGCCACCGCTCGTGGGTTGATGTCGGTGGCGATGACCGTGCGCGCCCCGCGCCGGGCGAGGAGCGCCGTCAGCACGCCGGTGCCGGTGCCGAGGTCGAAGGCCACGGACGGCGCGGCGTCGCCGGCGAACGGCATGGTCGCGACCAGGTCGACGTACTCGCCGCGCACCGGCGAGAAGACGCCGTACGCGGGGTGGATGCGTTCCCCCAGCGCCTCGATCTCGACGCCCTGCTGGTGCCACTGGTAGGCGCTGAGCACACCGGCGAGCTCGGTGAGCGCCACGCAGGTCCCGCGCGGTTCGACGCCGGGTGCGCTGCCGGCGGCGTCCGCCGGGCCGTAGGCGTGGTCGCACGCAGCCCGGACGTCGGGCGCACGGCCCAGCTTCAGGGTGTGGTCCGGTTGGAGCAGTACCAGCAGGCTGCCGAGGAGCCTTGCGCGTTCGGCGCGTGCCGCTCGGTGGCCGTGGAAGAGCGCTGCGAGTCCGTCGCCGGTCGCGCGGCCCGCTGTGCCAGGTCCGGTGCCTGCTCCGGTCCGGCGGGAGCCTGACCGTTCGTGCAGGCGGTCCATGGCGCGAAGCAGCTGCCGGGCATTGTGGAAGTCGCCCCGCCACAGGAGCCCGGCCCCGCCGCGCACCATGCGGTAGGCGGCCTTGGCGGTGGTGCGGTCGTCGACGACTATTACCCCGCCCGGCGCGGGCGCATCGTTCTCGGAACGCCAGCGTGCGGCGTAGGAGGCCCCGCCCTCGGTCCAGTGGACAGCTGCCATGACGTGCTCCCGAACGGGTCGAAGGTGCCGGAGTCCGCGACGCTTCGAACCGGAGTATGCGCTCGTATCGTCTCACGGTGCGTCCGCGACCGGCGAAGCCGAAATGCCCTCGTCGAGCGTCGTGGGTGGTTGGCATGATCGCCGCATGACACGTGTCCGACCGACCTGGCCCGACCTCCCGACGCACGTGCGCGACGCCGTCGCCGCGCGGCTCGGTGGCCCGGTCACGGGCTGGACCTCGCACGACGGCGGCTACTCGCCCGGCTGGGCGCTCACGCTCGAGTCCGCCGCCGGCAGCGCCTTCGTGAAGGTCGCCTCGACGGAGCACGAGGTCGCCGCGAGCCTGCACCGCCGGGAGGCGGTGCGTGCGGCGGCGCTGCCCGACGGCGTCCCCGCGCCGGCCTTCCGCTGGGTCATGGAGCTGCCCGAACCCGGGGAGACGGAGCCCGCCTGGGTGGTCGTCGCGTCGGACGTGGTCGACGGGCGGGCACCCCGGACCGAGCCGTGGGACCTGGACGACCTCGACCGCCTGCAGTACCTCGCCCGGCGCATCGGCGAGCACGAGGTGCCGGACGGCGGCGCCTTCCCCACCTTCAGCGACCACGTCTGGCCGGAGTCGGCTCAGCTCGCCGCCGAACGTCCCGCGGGCCTCGCGACCTACGACCCGTGGCTCGCGGCGAACCTCGACCGCATCGCCGAGATCGCGTCACCCGAGCGGCAGGCCGAGGCGTTCGCCGGTTCGCACCTGGTGCACGGCGACCTGCGCGCGGACAACGCCCTCGTCGTCCGCCGGGCTGACGGGGTGGAGGCGGCGGTGGCCGTGGACTGGCCGCACGCCGTGCGCGGCGCGGCGTACCTGGACCGGACCGCCATGCTCCCGGCCGTGCATGCCACGGGCGGGCCGGCTCCGGAGGAGGCCCTGGAGCGGGCACCGCTCCCGGCAGGCGTGGACCCGGAGGCCGTCACTGTATGGACAGCGGTGCAGACCGCCTACTTCGTGTACACCTCGCTGCAGGACCCGCCGCCCGGGATCCCGCACGTGCGCGCGTTCCAGCGGATCCAGGCGGAGTCCTGTATCCCGTGGCTCCGCGCCCGCCTCCGCTAGAAGAAGGAGCGCGGCGGAACGGGGTTATGTGTCTGCGCGGGCCGGAACGACACATAACCCCGTTCTCGCCGGGCGCAGCCGACAGGGTCAGATCTGGGCGGCCGCGAGCTGTTCGCGGACCTGGCGCTTGGCGCGGGTCAGCATGCCCGCCATGCCGTTGAGGCGCAGCAGGCTGACGACCTTGGTCAGGCCGAGCTGGAGCGGGAAGTCCTCCGGCACGTCGAGCACCTGCTGCGCCGTCAGACCGGTGAGGCCCTGCGCGAGGATCGACGCGAAGCCGCGCGTGGTGGGCGCCTCCTCCGGCGCGCTCGCGTGGAAGGCGACCACCCCGGCGTCGTCCACCTCTGCGAAGGCGTAGACGGGGGACTGGCACTCCTGGACCCGTTCGAGCCGCTCGGGTGCGTCCGCGTACCTGGCGGGCAGCGGCGGAAGCTCGCGGGAGACCTCCAGCAGGAGCTGGAGCCGGTCGCGCTCGGGCGTCTCCAGAAAGGCGTCCCGCAGCTCGGCGAGGGCCTCGGGCAGGTCGACGTCGTTGGTGCTCATCTGTTCATCCTCCCACCGCCGCGGAGGCTCGGGCGAGCGACCGGGCGGCGTCGTACGGTTGACGTATGGCCGAGAAGAAGCGGTCGAAGAAGGACCGCGAACGCTGGTCCCAGGACGTCACCGAGGGCAGTGACGCCCTGGACCTCGAAGAGGGCGTCTTCACGTGGCGGGACCCCGCGCGGATCGCCCGCTCGCTGAAACGCTCCGCGGAGTCGAGCGACCGGCGCAAGAGCTCCCCGTACCGCTCGGCGATGTCGATGCTCACGTTCTACGTGAACCGAGCGGGCAAGGAGCTGGACGCGGACCAGCGCGAGGTCCTGGAACGCGCGAAGGACGAGCTGCGCAAGGCGTTCGGCCGCGGGTGACCTGTCAGAACCCGCCGGACGTGTCAGACGTACAGGTCACCCGGGTGACCCGTACGTCTGACACGTCCGGCGGGTTCTGACAGGTCAGACGGTGCCCGGTTCCGTGCCCGTGGCGACCGGCACGCGTACCGCGTTGCCCCACTCGGTCCAGGAGCCGTCGTAGTTGCGCACGTTCGTGTAGCCGAGCAGGTGGGTGAGCGCGAACCAGGTGTGGCTCGAACGCTCGCCGATCCGGCAGTACGTGACGACGGCGTCGTCGGGGCTCATGCCGAGGCCCGCGGTGTAGATGGCCTCGAGCTCCTCGCGCGTCTTGTACGTGCCGTCCTCGGCGACCGCCGTCGCCCACGGGACGTTGCGCGCGGTCGGGATGTGGCCGCCGCGCAGCACGCCCTCCTCCGGGTAGTCCGGGATGGCGATGCGCTCGCCCGTGTACTCCTGCGGGGAGCGGATGTCGACCAGCGGGCCGTTGCCGAGATGGCCCAGGACGTCCTCGCGGAAGGCGCGGATCGCGGTGTCGTCCCGCTCGACCACTGGGTACTCGACGGGCGCGGGCGCCGGGACGTCCGTGGTGAGCTCGCGGCCCTCGGCGCTCCACAGGCCGCGGCCGCCGTCGAGCAGGCGGACGTCGGAGTGCCCGAACAGCGTGAACACCCAGGCCGTGTACGCGGCCCACCAGTTGTTCTTGTCGCCGTACAGGACGATCGTCGTGTCGCGCGTGATGCCCTTGGCGCCCATGAGTGCGGCGAACGCCGCGCCGTCCAGGTAGTCGCGGATCTCGGGGTGCTGCAGCTCGGTGTGCCAGTCGACCTTTACGGCGCCCGGGATGTGGCCGGTCTCGTAGAGCAGCACGTCCTCGTCGGACTCCACCACGACGATCCCCGGGTCCTTGAGGTGTTCGGCCAGCCACGCGGTGCTCACCAGTCGTTCCGGGTGGGCGTACTGCGCGATCTTGTCCGAAGTGTCGATGGGCGCGGGCATGGGGCCTCCTCGTAGAGCACGTGCACTGACAGTCAAGGCAACACCCGGCCCTGCCGAAAAGATCCCGGCTCAGGACAGGCGTCGCTCCAGTACGCGCAGGTGCGCCCAGGCCCGCACCGACTGCGGCCCGCCGGGCGGCGCGAGCCGGGCCAGCCGCGTCCAGGCCGCGTGGTCGTCCGCCCCCTCGTCGCGGGCGGTCCACTGCTCGACGGCGGCCGCGTCGTCGCAGGCGTGCACCGCCTCGCGCACCTCGGCCTCGAGCTCCTCGCGCAGCCGTTCGACCCCCGGCGCGACCGAACGCCGCAGCAGGGACTCGGGATAGGCCGAGAGCGCGCCGCGCACGTCGCCGCGCCGGAGCCGGGAGCGCACCGTGCCGACGTCGGACCGCAGCGGCCGGGCGAGCCGGTAGGGGCGGGAGCCAGCGAGCAGGGGACCGCCGAGGACGGCGTCCGCGACCCGGCGCAGGCGGGAGATCTCCGCACGCACCGCGACCAGGGACAGGTCGCCGGGATGCAGCAGCACCGCGAGCTCCTCGGCGCCGAGACCGCGCGGATGCTCGGTGAGCAGGAGCAGGATCTCGGCGTGCCGCAGCGACAGCCGGCGCCCGCGCAGCGCGGGCGGCCCGAGCAGCCGGAGGTCCGGCGGCTGGTCGGTCGTGCCAGGGCCGGCGGCGCGCGCGGCAGAGCGGGTGGCGAGCTCGCGCTCGACCATCGCGACGGTGGCCCGGACCAGCGCGAGGGCGACGTGGCTCCCGGCGACGCTGCCGCCCGTGAGGTCGAGGACGCCGACGATCCCGCCCGCCGCATCGCGCACCGGTGCCGCGGTGCAGCTCAGCCGCTGGGCCGGACGCATGAAGTGCTCGGCGCCGAGCACCTGGACCGGACGCCGCGTCGCCAGGGCCGTGCCGGGCGCGTTGGTACCGACCGACTCCTCGCGCCACACCGCGCCCTCGACGAACCCGACGTGGTCGACAGCGGAGCGCACCGGTCCGCGGCCCTCCACCCAGAGCAGCCGGCCGACGTCGTCCGACACCGCGACCACCAGGTCGTCACCCGTCGCGCCGCCCACCAGGTCCCGGACCATGGGCATCGCGACCGCCAGGGGATGCTTGCGGCGGTAGTCCTCGAGATCGCCCGACGCCGCGACGGCCACCTCGCTCGGCTGGTCCGGGTCCACACCGTTACGGAGGCTCCTGCGCCACGAGGCCGCGACGACGGGGTCGATCCCCGCGGGCTCCTGCGAGCCGGCGGAACCGACGAAGCTCTCGTATGCCGCGCGTACCCACTGCGCGTCCCGGTGTGGCACCTTCGCCATGCTGCCCCAGACCTCGTTCGGACGCCGTCGTCGAACCCCGCCAGTCTAGGCGCCCGGCCTCGCCATTGACAGGCTGCCCGCCCGGGACGTCGGTCATCCACCGGGCCGAACGACTTTCCACAGATCACAGGTGTATTACGGTCTCGCCGCGCGCTACTCAAGAAGTAGTTCTAGCGTCATTCTCATCGGTAGTTAATAGGGCTTCGAGCCCGACACGTTGTTTTCATGGGATCTCTCTTTGGGGGAAGAGTTGAACACCATCGCCCTGGTGAAGGCGGAACCTGCGATATCCGACAGCGACGAACAGCCGAGCGACAGACCGCTCCGACTTCCCGCGCTCGACACCGCCAAGCTGCCGCCGCTCGACTCGCCGCAGCCGAAGCCGGAACCCGAACCGGTGCTTGCCGATCTGGCCGGCGCTCGCGGGCGGCGCCCCTGGGTGTTCGGTGCCGCGATCATCACGGGTATGGCCGTCGCCATCACTCTCTGGGCGGCCTCGGCGCACGCCGAGAAGGCCAGCCACCTCGTGGCCCTCAGCTCTCAGATTGACATCCAGGTCAGCACCACGTCGGCCCGGTCGCACGACCTGACGGCGGTGCTGGCCATGGCCGAGCGGGTCTACGAGCACTCCGACGGCCAGGTCGCGGACCCGGCCACCCGTGACGTCCTCGCCCAGGCCATCGCCGACGCCCGGTCGGCCGCGGCGCAGCGCGTGACGGACGCCCCGCCGTCCTCCGTGACGCAGGCCCAGACGCTGCTGGCCCAGGCGACCCACATGGAGACCTCCCTGGACTGGGCCACCGAGGACCTGCGTGTCGCCGTCGACATGGTCCAGCAGTCGCAGGGTGCGCAGCGCGTCCTGGATTCCCGCGACCCCGTTGGTGACCGGACGATCCTGACGTCTCTCGAAGGTTCCTGAGGCGTATTCGTCGGCATTTGCCGACGGCCTAAACTTCCGGCGCTCTTCATGCACGGAAACCTCTTTCCACGATTTCCGGCTCTCTTTGTCACCGAGCACCGCTCTCGACCGGGCTTTCCGGTCAGCCCAATGCATTGAGCGGCTATGCCCACGGCGGTGCATTTGATGCGTAGCGGCGATCATGCGACCCGGCGGTAAGCGTCCACCAGATCGACGAACTCCGCCCGCAGGCCGTACGGGTCTTCGCCCAGAGCGCTCGACGCACGTTCCCTGACGGCGTCGAGGCTCGCCTCGGCCCCGTACTCCGACGCGGTGGCGATCAGCCCGAGCTCCGCCACGGCGGAGGCGAAGGCGAAGTCCGCCGTCGGCGCCGACGTGAACGCGTCCGCGCCGACGGGAAGCTCGACCTCCGTGCTCGTGCCGGGGTCGTCACCCTCCGGTGCCTTGTACCGGACGTGCACGGTCATGAAGTCGTCGCTGGTGCCGACCTCACGTTCGGTGTACTTCAGGTCGCCGACGTCGGAGCCGGGTTCCGCGCCCGGGCCTGCGCCGGCCGGGACGAGCTCGTAGAACGCGGTCACCGCGTGTCCCGCACCGACGTCGCCGGCGTCCTTGGTGTCGTCGTCGAACTCCTCGTCCTCCAGCCGCCGGTTGTCGTACCCGATCAGCCGGTACTCGGAGACGGTCGCCGGGTTGAGCTCCACCTGCAGCTTCAGGTCCTTGGCCACCACGAACATGGTGGAGTCGAACTCGTCCACCAGGACCTTGCGCGCCTCCGCCAGGGTGTCGATGTAGGCGTAGTTGCCGTTCCCGTGGTCGGCGATGGCCTCCATCGTGCTGTCCTTGAGGTTGTACATGCCGAAGCCGAGCACGGACACGTAGATCCCGGACTCCCGCTCGGCCTCGATCAGGTCCGTGAGCTCTTCGGGGGTGGACGGGCCCACGTTGAAGTCGCCGTCCGTCGCGAGGATCACCCGGTTGTTGCCGCCCTCGACGAAGTTCTCCTCGGCCAGCTCGTACGCGGTCCGCAGGCCGTCCGCGCCGCCGGTGGATCCGCCGGCCTCCAGCGACCGCAGGTGGTCCACCAGCACGCCGTGCTCCGAACCGGGCACCGAGTCCGCCACCACCTGGTTGTCGCCCGCGTAGGTCACTATCGACACGCGGTCGTCCTCGTCGAGCTGCTCCACGAGCAGTGCGAACGACTCGGCGAGCAGCGGCAGCTTGTTCGGCTCGTCCATCGACCCGGACACGTCGAGCAGGAACACGATGTTGTTCCCCTCCGACGTCGGTATCGCCTCCGTGGCCTGGACGCCCACCATGGCGAGCTGGTGCTCCGGGTTCCAGGGCGCGGTCGCCACCTGGGCCGTCATCGAGAACGGGTGCTCAGCGCCCGGGGCGGGTGCCGGATAGTCGTAGTCGAAGTAGTTGACGAGCTCCTCGATGCGGACGCCCTCCGGCGCGACGCCCTGGTTCACCTGGCGGCGCAGGTTCGAGTACGACGCCGTGTCGACGTCCGCCGAGAACGTGGACAGGGGGCTCGTAGCGACGTCCTGGAACGGTGTCTCGGGGGAGTCGTCGTACTCCTCGGTATCGGGTGTCCGCGGTTCGGGGAGGAGGGGCGGCGCCACATCCCTGCTCATCGTTCCGTCCGTCGCCTGGCTCTCCAGTGACTCACTGCTCAGAGCCTCGTCGCCCGACAGGTCGGGAGCCGCCGGGACCGGCACGTCGATGGGCACGGCCTCGCCGCCGGCGTCGGCCGTGCAGCCCGTGAGCGCGAGCGCCGCGGTCAGCAGCACTGCCGCGGCGGACAAGGACGCGCGGGTCGTGCGGGGTGCGAAAGTCATGGTGGTAGGCCTCTCGTCCGGGTGATCCGTCCTCTGATGTCATTTGTTCCGCCATCGACCCGGCTTGCCCGGTCCAGGTCACGGTCCGGTTGCAACCCCGATGCAACGCCCCGCTGCCTAACCTCGGCCCACCCGGCTGCACCGCCGCATCCGGGCGTGACCCCGCGGTCGGGCAGCCGATGGCGGGCACGAGAGAACCTGCGAGGAGGCAGACCATGACCGTGTACGCAGCCCCGGGTACCGAAGGTGCCATCGCCACGTTCCGGCCCAGGTACGACCACTGGATCGGGGGCGAGTACGTGGCCCCGGCGAACGGCCAGTACTTCGAGAACCCCAGCCCCGTGAACGGGCGGACGTTCACCGAGGTCGCACGCGGCGACGCCGACGACATCGACCGGGCCCTCGACGCCGCGCACGGCGCGGCGCCCGCCTGGGGCCGGACGTCGGCAACGGAACGGGCGCAGGTGCTGAACAAGATCGCCGACCGCATCGAGGAACACCTCGAGGAGCTGGCGGTCGCCGAGACCTGGGAGAACGGCAAGCCGGTCCGCGAGACGCTGGCCGCCGACCTCCCGCTGGCGATCGACCACTTCCGCTACTTCGCGGGCGCCATCCGGGCGCAGGAGGGGTCGATCAGCGAGATCGACGGCGACACCATCGCCTACCACTTCCACGAGCCGCTGGGCGTGGTCGGGCAGATCATCCCGTGGAACTTCCCGATCCTGATGGCCGTGTGGAAGCTGGCGCCGGCCATCGCGGCGGGCAACGCGGTGGTGCTCAAGCCCGCCGAGCAGACACCGACGTCGATCCTGTACCTGATGGAGCTCATCGCGGACCTGCTGCCGCCGGGGGTCGTGAACGTCGTCAACGGGTTCGGCGCGGAGGCGGGCAAGCCCCTGGCGAGCTCCCCGCGGATCCGCAAGATCGCGTTCACGGGCGAGACCACGACGGGCCGCCTGATCATGCAGTACGCGTCGCAGAACATCATCCCGGTGACGCTGGAGCTCGGCGGCAAGTCGCCGAACATCTTCTTCAGCGACGTCGCGGCGGCGAAGGACGAGTTCTACGACAAGGCACTGGAGGGCTTCACGATGTTCGCCCTCAACCAGGGCGAGGTGTGCACCTGCCCGTCGCGTGCGCTCATCCAGGCGGACATCTACGAGTCGTTCCTGGCCGACGCCGTCGTGCGGACCGAGGCGATCAAGCAGGGCAACCCGCTCGACACCGACACGATGATCGGGGCGCAGGCCAGCAACGACCAGCTGGAGAAGATCCTCAGCTACTTCGATATCGGCAAGGCGGAGGGCGCCAAGGTGCTCACCGGCGGGTTCCGGGCGGAGCTGGACGGCGACCTCGCGGGCGGGTACTACGTGACGCCCACGATCTTCGAGGGCAAGAACTCCATGCGGATCTTCCAGGAGGAGATCTTCGGGCCGGTCGTGGCGGTGACGGAGTTCGGCGACTTCGACGACGCCATCAAGGTGGCCAACGACACCCTGTACGGGCTGGGCGCGGGCGTGTGGACCCGGTCCGGTGCGGACGCCTACCGCGCGGGCCGGGCGATCGAGGCCGGCCGCGTGTGGACGAACTGCTACCACGCCTACCCGGCCGCGGCGGCGTTCGGCGGCTACAAGGGCTCGGGCGTGGGGCGCGAGAACCACAAGATGATGCTCGACCACTACCAGCAGACGAAGAACCTGCTGGTGAGCTACGCACAGGGCAAGCAGGGCTTCTTCTAGACCCGAGGTGTCAGACGTACAGGTCACCTGGGTGACCTGTACGTCTGACACCGTCACCGATGCGAGGGGGTTCTTCATGTCCGACGACGTTCGCTCGTCCCGTGCGGTCGGCGCGCGGCCCGCGCGGGTTGGTGTGACCGGCGAAGCGGCAGCGCTGCTCGTGCGCCTGCGCGACAAGCACGGCGAGCTCATGTTCCATCAGTCCGGCGGCTGCTGCGACGGCTCGTCGCCCATGTGCTTCCCGGACGGCGACTTCATCACCGGTGACGCCGACGTGCACCTCGGCGACCTCGCGATCGGGCCGGACGGCGCCGCGTTCACCGTCCCGGTCTGGATGAGCCGTAACCAGTTCGAGTACTGGAAGCACACCCACCTCACGATCGACGTGGTTCCCGGCCGGGGTGCGGGGTTCAGCGTGGAGGCGCCCGAGGGTGTGCGCTTCCTCATCCGGTCCCGGCTGTTCACCGACGAGGAGTGGGAGCTGCTCCGGGACTGACCCGGGGCCGGAGTGCACCCGTCAGTCCGGCGTGAGGGGACGGACCCCGTGCGCCGTCGCAAGGAAGAATCCGGCGAGCGTGATGCCGTGCTCCGCCGCGGCCGAGCGGAGGGCCGCGCGCCAGGCGAGGTCGTCGAACGAGGCGACCGCCGGACCCGGCCGCTCGAGCATCAGCACCACCGAGGAGCCCGGCTCGTCCCGCAGGATCTCGTGCCAGGCCTGACCCAGGTTGCTCACCATGAGCACGTCGGGCTCGTCCGGTACGTGGTCGATCGGCACGATCACCGGCAGCGGGCGGCGTCGGTGGTCCAGCATGACGAACCACAGCGTGCGGCGGCGGGGTGTGACGCCGTCGTGCAGGAACCTCACGAACGCGAGCAGGGCTGCGTCGTCGGCTAGCGGTTGATCCGGAATGATGTCGCTTGACGTGGTCATGGACATCAGTATTGATCGGCGGGCGCTGAGGTGATCCGAGTTATCCACAGGCAGCCATGGCGTCTTCGCGGAACTTCTTGGGATTGGGGCTTGAAGTTGACGCAACGTCAACCTCTACGGTGAGAGACATGCACTGGTCCATCCAAGAGATCGCGCGGCTGACCGGCGTCACCAGCCGGACGCTGCGGCACTACGACGCGGTAGGGCTCCTGCCCGCCGTCCGGACGACGGCGAGCGGCCCGCGCCGCTACGACCGCACCGCCCTGGTGCGGCTGCAGCGGATCCTGCTGCTGCGCGATCTCGGGCTCGGCCTCGGCGACATCGCCGAGGTGCTCGACAGCGAACAGGACGAGGCGAAGGCGTTACGCCGGCACCTCGACTCGCTGCGGGCGGAGCAGCACCGGCTGGCGCGGCAGATCGCGTCGGTCGAACGGACGGTCGCCGCTCTCGAGAAGGACCCCGAAGCGAAGGAGGACATCATGGCGAAGGACATGCTCGACGGATTCGACCACACCCAGCACGAGCAGGAAGTGACCGAGCGCTGGGGCCGCGACGCGTACGCGAAGAGCGACGCGTGGTGGCGCGGGCTCGGCAAGGAGGGGCAGGACCGGTTCAAGGTGGAGGTGCAGGCCCTGAACGCCGCCTGGATCGAGGCCACCGAAGCCGGCCTGGACCCGGCATCGGACGAGGCCCAGGCGATCGCCGCCAGGCACGCCGCGTGGCTCGTCGCCGTCCCGGGCACGCCAGGTCACGAGCAGGGCCGCCCCGACAAGGGCTACCTGCTGGGGCTGGGCGACATGTACGTGGCGGACGACCGGTTCGCCGCGAACTACGGCGGCACCGAGGGGGCCACGTTCGTCCGTGACGCGCTGCGCGTCTACGCCGAGCGCGCCTACCCGGAGGGCGAGGTCTGAGCCCGGTACAGGTCGCGCAGGAGGCAGATCTCGCCACCGTGCGCCATCGCCTCGCGGCTCAGGTGAGTGACCAGAGCAGCCATCGGGAACTCGGCGAACCCTGCACCCTTCGGCCCGATCGGCCGGAGCAGGCCCTCGTCGTCCAGGCGCTCGATACCTGCCCGCCACGACCGGTAGCCCTCCTCGAGCATGGCGAGGCCACCCTCGGCCGTGATCGGGGCATCGGGCCAGTGCCGCTGGTCGAACATGTCGGCGTCGGCCGGCGCGTCCGTGGGTCCGAACAGGGCCCGGGCGCGCCGGCCGAAGACGTCCCGGCCCACGTGCACCATCCGCCACGCGATGGTGGTGACCGGCGGGACCTCCGGTTCGGGCATCTCCTGCTCGAGCCGCGGCACGCCGTCGGGGCCGCGGCGAACGCTCCAGGCCGGTGCAGCGGGCTCCCAGAGGTACTCGTCGTCGGCAAGGCCTTCCAGTCGCGGCCAGAGGTGGAAGTCCCAGTAGAAGCTCAGTTGTTCCAGCAGGACATCGCGCCACGTCGTGGAGGGCGCGGTGGGGGACGGCGTCGGCCCGGCAGTGGTCATTTTCGGACCATATCCTCGGTCACTGACACTCAGTTTCACAGGTAGCCTCTGCACATGCCCGACGTGCCAGCCAATGTCAACCAAAATACCCCCGTGACCTGCTGGTTTGCCGGTCTGACGACGCTCGATGTGATCCACCGCAGCGCCGTTCGGCCGGGCCCGAACCAGAAGATCACCGCCGTTCGCCAGGACGTCTCCGCCGGCGGCCCGGCCGCGAACGCCGCGGTCACCGCCGCGACGCTGGGCGTACGGGCCCTCCTGATCAGTGCTCTGGGCTCGGGTCCGGTCGGTTCGGCAGCACGCGGTGACCTCGAGCGGCACGGCGTCGAGATCTACGACGCCGCCGAGGGGCACGAGATCCCCATGGCGGTCTCGGCGGTGATGGTCGACGACGCGACGGGCGACCGGTCGGTGGTCTCGCCCGACGCCATGCTCACCGACAGGGTCGACGTCACGCCGGGCAGTCTCGACGCACTGCCGCGGCCCGCCGTGGTCCTGCTCGACGGGCATCACCCGGATCTCGCGCGGAGCGTCCTCGCGTACGCGAACGCCCTGGAGCCGCGCCCTCTGATCGTGCTCGACGCAGGCCGCTGGCGGCCCGTCTTCGCCGATCTGATGGGGCACGCCGACGTCACTGCCCGGTCGGCGGACTTCCGCGCGCCGGACTCCGTCGCACCCTCCCGGGCCACGGTCGCCACGCACGGGCCGGATCCCGTGACCTGGTGCGACGCCGACGGACGGCACGGCACCACCGGCGTGCCGAAGGTCGACGTGCGGGACACGCTCGGCGCCGGGGACGCGTTCCACGGCGCACTGGCAGTGGCGCTCGCTCGCGGTGCGGACCTGGAGGCGGCCGTCGAGGAAGCCGTACGGGTGGCGTCCCTCCGCGTGCAGTACGTCGGGCCCCGTTCCTGGCTGGAGAACCTGTCGTGCGCCTGACCACCGCCGAGCTCGTCAAGAGGGCGGCAGAGCTGGCGGCACAGGCCGCCCGCGCCGGCCGGGCGCGGGTCCTCGGTATCACCGGACCGCCCGGTGCCGGAAAGTCGACGCTGGCTGCCGCGCTGGTCGACGGCCTGGCACCCGGTACCGCCGTCGTGGTCGGGATGGACGGCTTCCACCTCTCGAACGCCGTCCTGGAGGCGCTCGGCCGCCGCGACCGCAAGGGCGCCGTCGACACGTTCGACGACGCCGGGTACGCGGCCCTGATCCGCAGGCTCGCGGACCGGCTCCCGGGCGACCCGCCCGTCTACGCGCCTGAGTTTCGCCGCGAGATCGAGGAACCGATAGCCGCGGGCACCGTGGTCGCCGACGAGCCGCTGGTGATCACCGAGGGCAACTATCTGCTCGCCCCCGGCGGCGCCTGGCCGGCGGCTCGCGCCCACATGGCGGAGGTCTGGTACGTCGACCTGCCCGACGCCGAGCGCCTGCGGCGCCTCGTCGCCCGGCACCAGGCCTACGGCAAGCCGCTGCCCGACGCCGAGGCCTGGGCGGGCGGCACCGACCAGCGCAACGCGGACCTCATAGCGGCGACCCGGGACGAGGCGGACCTGATCGTCGAGTGGGTCTGACCGGGTCAGGCTTTATGAATGTCGGCCGAGCCTGCGGTTCCGCTTCGGGCGCGTGCCTCGTTCCTCGGCCCGCACCCTGCGCTGCACCTCCGGCTCAGCCGATCTCGAGGACTGCCACCCGCCAGACCCCGCGCCGCGCTTCCAGCCGGACCGCCGCCGCCCGGACGCGGCCCTCGTCGTGCAGGATCACCGTCGCCTCGGCGGACGAGGTGCCGAGCCGCACCATCCGTACGCGCCGGACCGTCGCCGCGTGCGCCTTGGGCCGCGGCGGCCGGCTCTGCTGCGCCTCACGCATCAGCCTTCCGCGTTCCAGGAGCTGGTCGTAGACCTGCGGGGTGACCCAGCGTGCGAGCTGTGCCGCGGGCCGTTCACCGCGCAGTACCTCGACGGCCGCACGGACCACGCGGCACACCTGCGCGGTCGGGTCGGGGAGGGCCGGGTCCGGCTCGGGGCTCGGCCGACCGGTCACCGCCTCGAGGGCCGCTGCCGCGTTCTGCAGTTCCGAGTACGGTGTCCCGCCGATCCGCATGCGCCGCAGCCGCCGGCCGATCCCGGGCCCGGTGACCGGCCCGACCGGTGGTGTGACGGGCCGACGGATCGGCGCGGCCGGGGCCGTGGCCGCCGCACGCGGCACCGGCGCCCGGCGGGCGGGCGTGGTCGGCGGCACCTGCCAGGGGGAGCGGCGTGCGCCCTGTGGTGGTGGGTCCTGCGGGAGTGCGGTCATGGGGTCTCCTGGGGTGAGATGGGAGGGGAGGCGAGCGCGGGCGGCCGGGTGACGAGCCGGCCGGTGGCCGGTCAGGGCTGGCGCAGCACCATGCCGGGGTGGATCAGGTCGGGGTTCGCGCCCAGCGCCTGACGGTTGGCGTGGTGCCACTGCGTGACGGCGGCAGCGATCTCGGCGTCGGCCAGAGGCGTGCCGGCCTGATCGGCGGCGAGCCTGCTGGCCGCGATCGCCCAGAGCGTGTCACCAGGTTCGACGACGACCAGCGGCTCGCGTCCGGTCCCGGTGCGCTGGCCCCGGTTGACCAGCGACAACCGTTCAGGTCTCGGCCGCTGGGTCGATGACGTCGATCGGTCCGCCGGACGGGTATCTGTGCGGTCCGCCGCCAGGCGCTCGGTCGGCTGCCAGCCGAGGTCGACCACGACGGCAGCGCCGCCGTCCGCGGACGGATCCGTCCTGGAGGCCAGGTCGGACGCCATGGCCGTGGGCACCGTGAGGGCGAGGCCCACGCTCGCCCCTGCGGCAGCACGGGCGAGGCGGCGTACGAAGGTCGGCCCGTGCAGTGCTACCGCTCGTTCGCCTGCCGCCCAGCGCGGACCCCAGCGGCCCGCGACGACACAGGCCAGAGCCAGGAACGCGTGCAGGCCGACCCAGCCGGCCATCACCGTGCCAGCTGCGACGGTCGCGAGCTCGACGATGTCCTCGACCGGGAAGAGCGCCGCACCTAGGTCCGATCCGACCTGCCAGGTGCGTACGCCAAGTGCACCGGCGGCGCCGGTGAACGCGACGGCGAGGACGACCAGGCCGGCCAGGCCGCGCCGAGCGCTCGTCGATGGCGCCGGGCTCGCCGTGCGATCGCCGGGACGGAGCCTGGCGCGGTGCGCCGACGGAGTGCCTGGGAGGGCGTTGTTCGACATGGTTCCCCCTGCGATGGTCGGCTACTGATCTGATCGGACCCCTCAGATCTCATTGATAGTGGTTGATGCTGTCCGGTGGTCGATATTCAACCTCGGTGCCACTGGGGTGTCTACCGGAGAGCGGGATAGCTGTGGATGACGCAGGGTGGTCCCATGGCATTCATGCACCCGGGTGGTCCCACTCGCTGGGAGGCGCTCTTCGGGGACCTCGAGGCGCAGGCCCGCGCGCAGTCGGCGGCCGAGTCCGATGCGCTGGTCTCCGAGATGACGCGCGCCGAGCACGCGACGATGACGCTCGCGGACCGGTTCCGCGCCGTCGTCGGGGCGGTGGTGACGCTGGAGCTGCTCGCCGGCGCTCCGCTGCGCGGCGTCGTCCGGGAGGCCGCGGACGAGTGGGCGCTGGTCCAGGGCGTCCGGCCCGAACCAGTGGTTCAGCACCTCGTACCGCTGGCGGCGCTCACCGGTGTGCACGGGCTTGCCCGTCAGGCGGCGCCCGCGACGTCGCGGCGTGCCGCGCTGGGGCTGGGTCCGGTCCTGCGGGCGCTGCAGCGCGACCGGGCACGGGTCACCGTGCGCACGCTGAGCGGCATCGTGGGCGGCCGGATCGCGCGGGTCGGGCGGGACCATCTGGACATCGATGTGCTCGATGACCGTGGAACTCGCCTGGTTCCGTTCAGTGCCTTGCTGGTCGTCAGCGAGGCGCCCTGAATCGTTCAGGATCCTTCAGGAATGCCGTAAATGGAGAACGGGACCGGTGTCGCTCCGCATCGAGTGCGTCCGGTCCCGTCGGTGTACAGCTGAGGGCTTTCAGGCGTCCGTGGTCGCCGAGCCCTTGAGTCGTTCGCGGCTCTTTGCATACATGCGCTCGATGTATGCCTCGAGCTCTGCGGCTTCGACGCGCCAGACCTTCTTGGGGCCCACCTGGATGGCGGGAAGGTCGCCGGTCCGAACCAGTGCATAGCCCTGGGCCATCGAGATGTTCAGTGTCTCGACCACGTCGGCCAGAGAGAGAAAGCGCTTTTCCATGGGAACAGTGTGGCACGAGACACCGACATGAGGGGGTTATCCACAAGAAGTGTCTATCTGATGCCGGATCGGCGACGTTCGATCACTATGGTTCCGGCGCTCTGCCTACGCTGTGCGCCATTCTGTCCGGATCGTCGCTTCGACTCGTACGCGAAGTTGTACGCGAAGGTCTAACCAAAGTCCACCAAAGTACGCGGAAGGTTCGAGATGACGTATGCCCCGGCACCCTCGGGCTCGGGTCAGGCACTCCCCGAGCCGGTGGCCACGCGGCTGCGCCGCCCTCGTTGGCGTGATCCGCGCCTGCTGACCGGCGTCGTCATCGTCGCGGTGTCGGTGGCGCTCGGCTCGTGGGTGGTGTCGTCGGCGAGCCGCACCGTACCGGCGTTCGTCGCGGACGGTGCGCTGACACCCGGTGAGCCCCTCACGGCCGACGGGCTCCGTGCCGTGGACGTCCGGCTCGGTGCCGGGACGGGCCGATATCTTCCCGCGGACGAGCCGCTGCCCGCCGACCTCGTGGTGCTGCGTGTGGTGGACGACGGCGAGCTGGTCCCGCTCACCGCACTCGGCGCCGACGCCGACGTCCGATCCGTGGCGGTGCCGGTCACCTCCGGCCTCTCGGACCGGATCCGTGCCGGCGCGGTGGTGGACCTGTGGTTCGTGCCCGAGGCCCCGATCGCGCCGGACGCCGCCGACGACAAGCCGGCGCCGAGCACGCTCGCGCGGAACGTCGTCGTCGAGCAGGTGGATACCGGCGAGGGCGGGATGATCGTGGACGGCACCGTGACGCTGCACGTCCTGGTCCCTGCCGACTCGCTCCCGACGGTGCTGAGCGCGCTGTCGGACGCCGGCACGGTCGCCGTCGTACCGGTGGCGGGTGACGTCCGATGAGCGACGAGCGGACGGTCACCGTGCTCGTGGCGGTGCATGCGCCCGGGGTGGAGGCGGACGCCGTCACCGTGCTCGGCGCGCAGCCGCGGGTGACCGTGGCGCGCCGGTGCGCGGAGCTGGCAGAGCTCCTTGCGGCGGCCGAGGCAGGGGCGGGGACGGCCGCGGTCGTCTCCGGGGACCTGCCGGGCCTGGACCGGGAGGCGGTGGCGCGGCTGCGCGGCGCGGGCCTGCGGGTCGTGGCCCTCGAGGACCGGGCCGCCCCGGCCGGACGCCTCGCGGGGCTGGGGTGCGACGTCGTGGTGGCCGAGGGGGACGCGGAGAACCTCGTCGCCGCCGTGCGTGGCGACGCCCCCGAGGTGGCGGCACCCGTCGCAGCCCTCCCCGACCTCGGAGGCAGACCCGGCACGATCATCGCGGTCTGGGGCCCCGTCGGGTCGCCCGGCCGGACCACCACCGCCATCGAGCTCGCCGCGGCCCTCGCCGGGGTCGGGACCGCAGCTACGCGCCGCACCGGCCTGCTGCGCCGGACGCGTCCAGCGGCACCGCCGAACGGCACGCGCACCGTCCTGCTGGCCGACGCCGACACGTACGCGTCGTCCGTGACCTCTCGCCTCGGGCTGCTCGACGACGCACCGGGCCTCGCCGCGGCGGCCCGAGCGGCCGGGCAGGGTGTGCTCGACGTCGTGACGCTCGCCGGGCACAGCCCGGTGGTGCTGCCTGGTGTGCGGGTGCTGACCGGCATCACCAGGGCGTCCCGCTGGCCCGAGCTGCCTGCCGCCTCGCTCGACATGGTGTTCCAGCGGTGCCGCGAGCTCGCCGCGTGGACCGTCGTCGACTGCGGCCCGGTCCTCGAGACCGACGAGCTCCTCATGTACGACACGCGTGCGCCCCAGCGCAACGGTGCGACCCTGAGTGCGCTGCAGGCGGCCGACGTCGTGGTGGTGGTCGGCGGCGCGGATCCGGTCGGCATGCAGCGCCTGGTGCGGGGCCTGGAGGACCTGCGCGACGCGGCCGTGCCCGTGCCCGCGCCACGGCTCGTGGTGGTGAACCGGGTACGGGACTCCGCCGTCGGGCGGCGGGCCGAGTCCCAGGTCCGCGACGCGCTCGCGCGGTACGCGGGGGTCGACGACGTGCACCTCGTGCCCGACGACCCGGCGGGCCTGGACGCCGCGCTGCTGGCGGGACGGGTGCTCGCCGAGTGCGCCCCTGGCTCCCCGGCGCGGGCCGCGTTCGTGGGGCTCGCGAGCCGGGTCCGGGAGCTCGTGCCCGCTGGCGTGTGACGACCCTGGCTGCGACCGCTCGGGGCTCCCGCGTAACAATCAGCCCGATCGGCGCGGCTCGGCGGCGGAAAAGTGGCATCCGGCGCTAGGTTGTGGGCGTGGCCGCCATGACGAAGGACAACTACGCCGACGACCTGCGTCTGGCGCACGTGATCGCCGACCAGGTCGACTCCATCACCATGTCTCGGTTCAAGGCGCTGGACCTCAAGGTCGAGACCAAGCCGGACCTGACGCCGGTCACCGACGCCGACCGGGCGGCCGAGGACTTCATCCGCGGGCAGCTCGCCCGTGCCCGCACGCGCGACGCGATAGTCGGTGAGGAGTACGGCTCCGCCGGCAACGGCGCGCGGCGCTGGATCGTCGACCCGATCGACGGCACCAAGAACTTCGTGCGCGGCGTTCCCGTATGGGCGACGCTGATCGCCCTCGCCGACGGCGAGGACGTGGTCGTCGGCCTGGTCAGCGCACCGGCGCTGGGCCGCCGCTGGTGGGCGGCGAAGGGTTCGGGCGCGTGGACGGGCAAGTCCCTGGCCGCCGCCTCGCGGATGTCGGTCTCCGGTGTGTCCCGGATCGCCGACGCGTCCTTCAGCTACGCGTCCCTCGGCGGCTGGGAGGAGCGCGGCTCACTCGACGGATTCCTCAACCTGACGCGGGCCTGCGCGCGTACGCGTGGGTACGGTGACTTCTGGTCGTACATGCTGGTGGCCGACGGCGCGGTCGACATCGCCGCGGAGCCCGAGCTCGAGGTGTACGACATGGCGGCCCTCGTGCCCATCGTCACCGAGGCCGGCGGGACGTTCACGTCGCTCGAGGGCAAGGCCGGGCCGTGGGGTGGCAACGCGATCGCGACGAACGGCAAGCTGCACAAGGAAGCGCTCGACTACCTGGCTTGAGCGCCCTTTGGCGGGGGTCCTGATCCTTTGGCTGGGGCGGCCGCGGTATCTCGGACCCCGCGGCCTTCGTCGTCAGGTTGCGGCAGGCAGGCAGGCAGGGTCGGGTCAGGCACGCCGGCAGGGTGGTTGGTCGGGTCAGGCGGGTGGGTCGCGGGAGGCAGGCGGGTGCTTCAGGCGCGGGGGATGTTCTTGATCTCGCTCCAGTCGTACCAGAGCAGGTCGCGGTCGGTGACGCGCTGCAGCGCCGCGTCCAGCGCGGTCTCCGACTCCGCGCCGACGTCGGCGGTCGCCTCGGCGTCGCTCTCCTCGTCAGCCGCCGCGAGCACGTCCGCGATGTCGGCGGCGGCCTCCAGCTCGTCGACGTGCACGCAGACGATCGCCACGTTCTCGACGGTGCTGACGACCTCGATCTCCGAGGCGACCGCCTCGTCGTCGTCAGGATCGCCGGAGGTAGAGCCTCGGACCGGGCCGACTGCCGTGTCCGGTACCTCTACCGTGATGACCACGCGCTGGTGCGCGGCGTCGGGGCGACCCGCGATCAGGGCGAGGGAGTCGTCTGCGGCGTTCAGCGCGGCGATGTACTCGAGCCCCTCGGCGTCCTCGTCGGGGAGGCCTGCCTCGAGGTCCTTCGTGACGGCGTGCACACGGCGCGGGGCGACGGTCCAGCGGGCAGCCCCGGAGGTGTGGGTGACGGCGTCGAGCTCGTCGAGCGTTGCGGGCACGTAGATGCGCATGTGCACAGTCTGCCGGTGATCAGACGGCGGTGTGGTAGCCGCGGCGGTATTGCCGTCGTGCGCCGACCGGCGCCGGGCAGGCTTACCTCGGCCACCAGGACCAGGTCAGTCGGCGTCGAGGCGTTCCTGGAAGCCGTCGAGGATGGCTTTGAGGCCGAACTCAAAGGTGTGGTCTGGGGCGTCGTTGTAGCCAGTGCCGGCGGCGTCCGCTTCGAGGCGCGCGCGCAGGCGGGGAAACTGGACGGCGATGTCCGTGGCTCGCTGTATCGCCTCCTGTAGCTGCTGCTGCGCGTCGCCGCCCTTACGGTCGAGCCTGCGTGTCAGCGAGACGTTGGCCGCGTCGCCGATGGCACTGCCGAGGACGAAGACGAACACGGTGGCGGCGGCCTGATCGGCCTGGCTCTCATGGAACCCGGCCTGCTCGTACACGCCGAGGTTGCAGTCGTCGAAACGCGACTTGCCCGGGCCGTAGAGCAGGTAGCCGCTCAGGGCCTGGGTGATCCAGGGATGCCGGAGGACCATCGCGCGCAGCCCGGAGGCCAGATGCTCGGCGGCAGTCCGCCAGTCGGCGCTGTTGGGTGCGGGCAGCGCGATCTCGTTCCAGACCTCGTCCGCGGCGAGCCGGATGAGGTTGTCCTTGTCCTTGACATGCCAGTAGACGGCTGTCGGTGCCGAGTCGAGGCGTCTGCCGAGCTCCCGCATGTTCAGCCCGTCCAGGCCCTCCTCATCCAGCAGGCCGATGGTGACGTCGACGATCTGCCCGGCAGTCAGGGTGGGCTTTGGCATCGCTCCAGCCTATCGCTGGGTTGAACAAAGTTCGAAGCGGCGCTTGCACTTAGTCCAAGTCGCCTGATAAGTTCACTTTTACTTAGTGCAAGAACCGGAGGGTGCTCGCCACGCGATCGCCTTCGGCGATTCGGCTGCCGTGCTCATCCTCCTCACCCTCGGCTGAACTGGAGCACCACATGACTGTTGTCCTCATCGCCGGCGTTCTACAGCTCCTGCTCGCCGCGACGTTCGTGATCGTGCCGCTCGGCGGCGCCCGCTATGGCGTCGCCGCGCAGCGGGCGGCCGAGGCTGACCTGGGTCGGCAGGGCCGTCCCGTCGATCTCCTGTCCGATCACGGGATCGACTTCACGGCGAGCCGCGCCAGCATCGCGATTGCCTGCTCGATCGGCGTCGTGCTCACGATCCTGGCTGTGCTCGTCCTGGCGGGCAGCGGCCCTGGCCGGATCGCGACGTGGGTTGCCATGGCGGTCATGCTCCTCCTGGGCCTGGTCATCATGCCCGGCGAGGTCTTCACCACCCGATACGTCACCGCGGTGTTCCGGAAGTCCGATGATCCGCGCCTGGAGGGGATGGACGTCGCCGCATTCGTCAATGCCGCGGCCGGACAGTTCCCCTCGTGGCTCCTGCTCGCCATCGCGGCGCGCTTCGCGCTCGCGACGGTCGGTTCGGCGACCGTTGTCGTGCTGCTCGCGATCCCAGCGGCCAGCGGCCATTTCGCCTGACCGTGTCTGATCGACGACGGACGACTGTCGCCGGTCCACTCTGCGCGAGTGGAGTGGCGGTGTCACCAGGTGCCCGTACTCTCGTGTGCGGCGCCGGGGCGGGGGCGTCGGGGCAGGCACGGCAGCCGAGGGCAGGAGACGATGATGGGCGCCAAGACAGCGATGCTCGTGTACGCGGACGGCGACGTGGCGGAGGGGCTGGCGGACGCCGCGGAGTTCGCCGACGAGGCGGGCGCCGCCGAGCTGCTCGGCCTGCTGTGGCCACCGGCGCGGATCCAGCCGGACGGTGAGGAGCCGTGGGAGCTTGGTGACGCGGTGTTCCCGCCGCAGGGGCGGGCGTGCGCGCTGTCGACGCCGGCGGTGGACGTCCTGTGCGACCAGGCGCTCATGCTCGACCGGCCCTCGCAGCTGCCCGCGCACCTGGTCGACGCGAGCCTGGGCCGCACGCTCTACCTGCACGCCATGCACAGCGCCGTCGACTGGTTCGCCTTCGCGGTGTGGCAGGACGGCGCCCTGGTGCGTTCCCTGAGCTTGTCGCCCGACGACGGGGTGCTCGAGGACACCGGGGACCGGCTCGCGTTCGAGGAGCCGTTCTGGGCGGGCAGGCATCCGGCCCCGGGCGGCACCGCGTACCCGTTCCCCTTCCACCCGCTGGTCCTCGGGGAGCACGCGTTGCAGGAGTTCTTCGGATTCAGCGGCGACGGGTCCGACGACGGCGGCCCGTCCGCCGGCCGGCTGGACCCGTGGGCCGTCGAGCTGTTCGGCTTCCAGGTCGTGTAGCCGCGGGCACGGGACAGGTCTCGCTCGACAGATCGTCGAAAGACTCGTACATTTGTTCGAGAGCGAGGAGGTCTGTCATGTCCGAACCCACACCCGTTGCCGAACCCGCAGTCATCCCCATGCTGTCCTACCAGGACGGCGTCACCGCCATGGACTGGCTCATCGAGGCCTTCGGCTTCACCGAGGCGGAACGCTGGCTGGACGACGACGGCCATCTCTCCCATGGTGAGCTCGACGCCGGCGGCGGGCGCCTGATGCTGTCGGAGCTCGCGTCCTACGAGGGCCCGACGGTGCACCGCAAGCACTGCACGGCGGCGGACGCGTGGCTGTCCACACCCTGGGTGATCGACGGCGTGCTGGTCCGCGTGGCCGACATCGATGCCCACTTCGCGCGTGCGCAGGCGGCCGGTGCCGGACTGCTCTCCCAGATCGAGGAGGCCCCGTACGGCAGGCTGTATCGCGCCGAGGACGTGGAGGGTCACCGCTGGATGTTCCTGCAGTCGTGAGTTCGCCGGCGGGTCCAGCCGGGAGTTCAGTGGCAGGCGTCAGGCGACGGGAACTGCCCCACGCGCCAGCCGGTCCACGCGGCGCAGTGCGTCCGGGAACCGCGCGTCGCCGGCCATGGCGTGCACCAGGGCCGCGGCGGCGTCGACCGGCATGCCGGACGCCGTGACGTACAGCGGCTTGGCCGACAGGCCGCGCAGCACCTCGGCGGCATGTGTCGCCGTGCGGAACCGGGTCTTGGCGACTCCGACGACGACGGGAGCGAGGCCGGCGTCGGCCACGTGGGCGCCCAGCCCGAGGCTCCCCGCGGGGTCGAGGTCCACGTACCCGTCGACGATCAGCAGGTCCACCGGCGCGACGCCGGACAGGACCTGCTTCAGCGCGGGCAGCTCACGCTCGTAGAAGTGTCCGGGCCGGTACGCGGCGACCCCCTCGACGAGCACGGTGTACTCCTCGACCAGCGTGGCGAACGACGCGTCCTCGGAGACGACCAGCGCCGCCCGCGCCCCGCCGTCGTCCAGGTACTGCACGTCCACCGCGCCGTAGCGCGAGCTGCCGGTCACGGTCAGGCGTCCGAGCCGGTCCGTGACGAGAGCAGGCGGCGGAACGAGGTGAGCCGGGCCTCGCGGGCCGGCCGTTCTTCCTCCGGGGACGCCTTGATCCAGTCGTCGAGCGCGCAGTCCGGCGCGTCCGCGAGGTGCGTGCAGCCGCGCGGGCACTCCTGGGCCACGTCGTCGAGGTCGTCGAACGCCCGCAGCAGGTGCGACACCTCGACGTGGGCGAGGCCGAAGGAGCGGACACCCGGGGTGTCGATCACCCAGCCGTCGAAGGCGTCGGAGGGCTCGCCGTCCGACGGCGACACGGGCAGGGCGAGCGCGACCGCGGACGTCGAGGTGTGCCGGCCGCGGCCCGTCACGTCGTTGACCACACCGGTCGCCCGCTTGGCGTCCGGCACCAGGGCGTTGATCAGCGTGGACTTGCCGACGCCGGAGTGGCCGACCAGCACGGACACGAGGCCGCGCAGCCTGCCGCGGACCTCCTCGACGGACTCGGGTGCCAGGACCATGCCCCCGGCTGACTGGCCTGCGACGTTCGCCCGGTCGGCCTCGTCGCTGGACGCCTCCCGGCGGGTCACGACCACCTCGACGCCGAGCGGCTCGTAGAGCTCGCGCAGCGCGTCGGGGGAGGCCAGGTCAGCCTTGGTCAGGCAGAGCAGGACCGACATGCCAGCGTCGTAGGCGGCGACGACGCAGCGGTCGATCATGCCGGTCCGGGGCTCGGGCTGGGCCAGTGCCGTGACGATGACCAGCTGGTCCGCGTTGGCGACGACTATCCGTTCGTACGGGTCGGTGTCGTCGGCGGTGCGGCGCAGCGTCGAGGTCCGCTCCTGGATGCGCACGATCCGGGCGAGCGAGCCCTCGCCGCCCGACACGTCGCCCACGACGTCCACCCGGTCGCCGACGACCACGCGGGTGCGGGTCAGCTCCCGGGCCTTCATCGCGGTCACGATCTTCTCGCCGGACGTCCCGGCCGCGCCCGCGTCGGCGTCCTTGACCAGGAGCGTGTACCGCCCGCGGTCCACGCCGGTGACCAGGCCGGTCACGGCGTCGGAGTGTTCGGGGCGCTGCTTGGTGCGGGGGCGCGAGCCGCGCTTGGACGGGCGGGAGTGGAAGTCCGACTCGTCGATGCCGCGGCGGCCCATCAGGCGGGCCCCATGAGCCAGACGCCCATCAGCAGACGCCCATCAGGAGGCCGAGCCGAGCATGCGGAGCCACATACCGGTGAAGTCGGGCAGCGTCTTCGCCGTCGTGCCGACGTTCTCCACCCGCACGCCGGGCACACCCAGCCCGAGCAGCGCGGCGGACGTCGCCATGCGGTGATCCGCGTAGGTGCGCACGACGTCGCCACGCAGCGGCCGGGGGGTGATCACCAGGCCGTCGCGGGTCTCCTCGGCCTGTCCGCCGAGCCGCGTGATCTCGCGGGCCAGCGCCGCCAGGCGGTCGGTCTCGTGGCCACGCAGGTGCGCGATGCCCCGGAGCCTGGAGGGGGAGTCCGCCAGCGCGGCCAGCGCCGCGAAGGTGGGTGCGAGCTCGCCGCCCGCACGCAGGTCGACGTCGATCCCGTGGATCTTGCCGGTCCCCGTCACGGAGAGGACGCCGTCGGCAAGGGTGTAGGTGCCGCCCATGCGTTCCAGCAGCTCGGGAACCATGGCGCCGGGCTGCGTGGTCAGCGTCGGCCAGCCGGGGATGCGGACGGTGCCGCCGGCCACCAGTGCGGAGGCCAGGAACGGCGCCGCGTTGGACAGGTCGGGCTCGACGCGGACGTCGCGGGCGGCGATCGGCCCGGGGGCGACGCCCCACATGCCGTCGCGCGAGTCGTCGACCACGACGCCGGCGTCGCGCAGCGTGGCGACCGTCATCTCGATGTGCGGCAGGCTCGGCAGCGTGGCACCGATGTGCCGCAGGGTCAGGCCGCGCTCGAAACGCGCGGCCGCGAGCAGGAGGCCGGAGACGAACTGCGAGGACTCCGAGGCGTCGACGTCGACGGCGCCGCCCGGCACGCTGCCCCGGCCCTCCACGGTGAACGGGAGGTGGGTGGGCAGCTCGGCGGAGCTCGACCCGGGGTCGTGCACGGTGACGCCGAGGGTGCGCAGGGCCGCCAGCACGGGCAGCATCGGGCGGACGCGGGCCTCCGGGTCGCCGTCGAACCGGACCGGGCCGTCGGCGAGCGCCGCGAACGGGGGCAGGAATCGCATGACGGTGCCGGCCAGGCCGGTGTCCACCTCGGTGCCGCCGGCCACGGGGCCGGGCGTCACGTGAAGGGTGCTCGGGTGGTCGCCCACCTCGATGCGGGCGCCCAGGGTGCGCAGGGCGCGGATCATCAGGTCGGCGTCCCGGCTGCGCAGGGCGCCGCGCAGGGTGCCGGGCCCTTCCGCGAGTGCCGCGAGCACCAGGAGCCGGTTGGTGAGCGACTTGCTGCCGGGTATCTCGACCGTCGCGTCCAGCGGGGCGCCGGCCAGCGGCGCCTCCCATGTCGGTGCGGGCGCGGTGGTGGAGGAAGTCATGTGCCGAGATTATCGCGGACCGTGCCGGAGCAGCGGCTCTGTGTCGCCGTGCGTCAGGCCTTGACGACGGCTGCCTTTGCCTCCGCGCGTGCGGCACGCGCCTGCTGGACCCGCCAGGACAGCCCCGGCCGGCCTTCGAGGTCGGCACCCGCGATGAGGGCCGCACCCACGGAGGCGAGGTTGTGCAGGAACCGGTCGGTGCGCACGGGGCGCTCTTCCTTCGGGGCGGTGAAGGGCTGGTTCACCACGGCGAGCGGCAGCGTGAGCAGGGCCAGCGCGAGCGCGGAGGCGCGTGGCGCCTTGCCGAGTGCGAGCAGCGTGCCCGCGGCCGCGGTGGCGATCCCGTGCGCGCGGACGAGCGTGGTGACCTGCTTCTCGCTGAGTGGCTCGGCGCCCAGCGCCTGGGTGGCCAGGGTGGACCCGGACCTGGCCGCGGTCACGTGCTCGCTCGGGTTCCGGGCAGCCTGCACTCCGTCGTAGATGAACGACGATGCCAGCAGGGGTCGCGCGATGTGTCGAAGCAGCATGCCTCCACCTTGGCAGATGAGGGCGACGAATGCAGCAGGATGGCGGCACGGAAACCTTTGCGGTTCCGTGTGCGGTTCGGCGCGCGGCCCGGGGCGGGGATGGTCCAGGACACACCGGGAATTCGACGCCGGGGGCGAGGGTTGAACCCGTCGTGGAGCGATGCCTCGAGAAGGATCCGGTGGAGAGCAGGGTGATCGGCACGGTGGCAGATACGGCGACCAGCATGGTGGCGAGCGGAGCGATCGGCGCGGGGACGAACCCGATGTCGGGCGTGACCGCTGGTTCGACGTCGGGTGCGCAGGTGCCGCCCGTGATGTTCGGTGCGGTCCCGCCGCACCTGCTCGGCACGGACGTGGACCAGGTGCTGTCCTCGGCGAAGGCCACGGCAGACGCTCTGTCGGCGGCCCTGGCGAACACGGGTTGGCCGACGAGGCTAGGCTCAAGTGCGATGACTGACACTTCCCGCGAGCAGAACCAGGGTGCCGACGAGATCGGCACCGATGTCGGGGCGCGCCCCGACAAGAGCGCGAGCGAGGGTGTTGTCGGATCCACGGAAGCGACCGCGGCCGAGAGCACCACTGAGCCCAGCGCCGTGACCAGCCCGGGGACCGCCGGCGACGACGAGAGCACCGAGCGCTCCCCGCAGGAGGAGGACGCCGCGGCTCGCGCCGCGCGGTTCGAGCGGGACGCGCTCCAGTACCTCGACCAGCTGTACTCCGCGGCGCTGCGCATGACGCGCAACCCCGCGGACGCCGAGGACCTGGTGCAGGAGACGTTCGCCAAGGCGTTCGCGGCGTTCCACCAGTACCGGCCGGGCACCAACCTGAAGGCCTGGCTGTACCGCATCCTCACGAACACGTTCATCAACAGCTATCGCAAGAAGCAGCGCGAGCCGCAGCAGTCCCAGGCGGAGGACGTCGAGGACTGGCAGATCGCGCGCGCGGCGTCGCACACGTCGCGCGGCCTGCGCTCGGCGGAGGTCGAGGCGCTGGACCGGCTGCCGGACAGCGATGTGAAGCGGGCGCTCGCCGAGCTCCCGGAGGATCGACGGATGGTCGTGTACTACGCCGACGTCGAGGGCTTCCCCTACAAGGAGATCGCCGAGATCATGGGAACTCCGATCGGGACGGTGATGTCCCGGCTCCACCGCGGACGACGGCAGCTGCGTGAGCTCCTCGCCGACTATGCCGCTCAGCGAGGACTCGTCAGCCAGGCGCCCGGAGGTGCGCAGTGAACAACATCCAACCCATCCCGCACGACACCGCGGGGGAGTCCGAGTGCGAGCACGCACTGAAACACCTCTACGAGTACCTGGACTCCGAGATGACGCCGGAGGACGAGACGCGCATGCGCGCGCACGTCGCCCACTGCTCGCCGTGCCTGGCGGAGCTGAGCGTCGAGGACCTCGTGAAGCAGCTGGTGCGCCGCTCCTGCAGCGAGCGCGCGCCGGACACGCTGCGCGTACGCATCCACGAGCAGCTGACGGTCATGACCGTCGTCGAGTGACCTGTCCGTGACCTGTCGGGCTGACCGCAGGCGGGCATGACGAAGGGCCGGGACCCAATGGGTTCCGGCCCTTTCGCGTGCCCAGCTGGGCGGCTCATGGTCCTGACGGACGCTTGAGCCGGCTCAGGCGTTGGGACGCTTGCCGTGGTTGGCGGCCGAGCCCTTGCGGCTACGGCGCTTACGACCGCGCTTGCTCATGGGTGTCTCCTGACAGGTGACGGACTGAATGGGTCCATGATCCCACAGATCGCGAGGTTGTCCGGCCGCAAAGGGGTTGCCGGACGGTTGAACGCGATATATCGTGACTGAGGCCAACGCGATATATCTCGTTGAGGCATCGACGGTCCGAGCCAGTCACGAGCACCGGAGGAACCCATGAGCGCAGACAGCTGGACCGTCACCGGTCCGCAGACCATCGAGCTGGACGGTGTGACCAGCGTCGACGCCCATGTCGTGGACGGACGCCTCGACATCGTGGCGCACGACGAGCCGGTGGTCCGGGTCGAGGTGCACTCGGTGGAAGGGCGGTCGCTCGAGGTGCGTCTCGAGGCGGGACGCCTGGTGATCGAGCACGAGAGCGGCCTGTCCGGCTGGGGCTCGTTCATGAAGCGGTTCGCCGACTTCGGCGGAAAGGCCCGCGCCGACATCCACGTAGCGGTACCGGCCGGAACCGCCGTCCGGCTCGGCACGGTCCGCGGCGAAGGCCTCCTCGCCGGCACGACGGCGGGTGCGTCGGCGTCCACCGTCTCCGGCTCGCTGCTGGTCTCTCGTACGGCCGGCGACCTCAAGCTGAACACGGTCTCCGGCGAGGTGACGGTCCGCGACCACGTCGGCGACGTCACGAGCAACACCGTGTCCGCCGACGTCGTGGTGAGCGCTTCCGCCGACTCGGTCACGTCGTCCTCGGTGTCCGGGGACGTGACGTTCGACCTGGTGAACCAGCCGCACACCGTCCGGGTCAACACCGTGTCCGGGAACATGCTCCTGCGGGTGCCGGACGAGCGGGCCGTCGAGGTCTCCGTGCAGAGCGTCAGCGGGCGGGTGACCCTGGGCGGCCTGCAGTTCACCGGCGGTGGTGGCTCGAAGGTCGTCGGCGGCGACCGGTCGGCGGGCCCCGGCGTCATGCACCTGCGGGTGACCGGCGTCTCCGGTGACGTCACGGTGATCGGCGGGCCGCAGGACGCGGTCGCCGACGCACCGTCCGGCGCCGTGCCCGCGGACCAGTCGCCCGTGGAGCTGTAGTGCCCCCGGTGTTCGCCCACGGGGAGCTGCGCCTGTACCTCCTGGTGCTGCTCCTGGACGGGCCCCGGCACGGGTACGAGCTCATCACCGAGCTCACCCGGCGCTTCGGCGGCACCTACCGCCCCAGTGCCGGGACCATCTATCCGCGCCTTGCCCGGCTCGAGGAGGAGGGCCTGGTGCGCCGGTCCGTCCCGGGGTCCGGTGCCGGGACGGCGGGCGGGCAGGGCCTGCACGGGTCGCCGGGCTCACCGGGGGCCGGCCGCAAGGCCACCTACGAGCTCACCCCGGCCGGTCGCGCGGAGATCGACGCACGTCTCGACGACGTCAGGCGGCTGGAGCGCAGCGTGGCCGAGACGGTGCGCAGCCTGGCGGACGAGGTGCGGGCCGACGTCCGCGACACGATGCGCGGCCTGCGGGCCGAGCTGGCGGCGGCCGCGCAAGAGGTCCGCACACGGCCGCGTCCGGGTGCCGCTCCCGACCCGCGGCGTACGCAGTCCAACTCCCTGCGGCACGACGCCGAGGTGGTCCTGCAGCGGTTCCGTAACGACGTCCTGGCCGATCTGCGGGAGGCGGACGTCGCCGGTACCGTGTCCGCGCTGACCGTGGAGACGCTCCGCACAGTTCTCGACTCGGCACGTTCCGCGATCCGTGGGACGCTGCCGCACAGCACGACCTCTCCGCCGCGTCGTGCGGACCGAAACCCATGAATCTGTCCGAACCCCCAGCAGCTTTCCCCAATGAACGGAGCACAGCGATGACCACCGAGTCCTGGAGCGTGGCCGCCCCGCAGACCATCGAGGTCGGCGGCGCCTCGACCCTGATCGTCCGCCTGACGAACGGCCGCGCGGAGATCGTGGCAGACCCGAACCGCACGTCCGGCGCCCTCGTCGAAGTCATCGAGGTGTCGGCGCGGCCGCTGCAGATCCTCGCCGAGCACGGCAACCTCCGGGTCGCCTACGACTTCCCGGGGCTCGAGGGCTTCGTGGACCGCTTCCGCGGCCTCAAGGACCAGGACGCAGCGGTTGTCAGGGTGACCGTGCCCGCCACGTCGGTGGTGGACGTCGCCACGGTCGGCGCCGAGGTCGTGGTGACCGGGTCGCGGGCCGGGGTCAACGTGAAGACCGCCGGCGGCGCCATCACCGTGACCGGCACCACCGGGTCCGTGACCACCAAGTCGGGCACGGGAGCGGTCACCGTCGCCGAGCACTCGGGCGACGTATCGGTCTCGACGGTCTCCGGCGCGGCGTCCGTGGTGGGCGCTCTGGGCCGGGTGTCCGTCCAGACGGTGTCGGGCGCGGTGGACGTCACCGCCATCGGCACCACGCCGCTCGTCAACGCCAAGACGGTCTCCGGCCCGGCAGCGGTGCAGCTCGACGCCGGGTCCCCGGTCAACCTCCGTGCGCGCAGCGTCACGGGCAAGGTGGTCATCGACGGGGCGCAGGCGACGTCCAGCGCGCAGCGCACCGTCGTCGTCGACCACGCGGAGCCTGGCGCGGCGGCGTACATCTCGACCAACACCGTCTCGGGAACGGCCACGATCACCCGCGGCTGAAGTAGGTCGGCGAAGTAGAGCGCCTGTCCGAGGGAAACTCGGACAGGCGCTCTACTTCGCCGAACTCGCACAGGCACTGCCTGTATCGCCTGAGCCTGCGCTGCACCTCCGGCTCAGGCGACCTCGTCCTGGGGGAGGCCCAGCCAGTTGTGCCAGCCCGTGTGCAGCACCAGCCACGCCATCAGGCCGTAGCCCGCCTGGCCGGGGTAGACGCCCCCACCCTGCGCCAGGTCGGCGAGCCACTGCTCGTGCTGCGCGAGCGGCGTGTACGTGTCGACGTACGGCACCCGGCGCCGGTTGGCGACGTCGGCGAACGCGTCCGACAGCTCTGCGATCCGGCTCCCCTCCGCGGGCAGCCCGGGCGGCGGCCCGACGACGAACGCCGCCGTCCGGTTCGCGTCCGCGACATCCAGGATGTTCGCCAGGTTCAGCCGTGAGCGCGCGACGGTGAGCCCGGAGGCGACGTCGTGCCGCCCCAGGGCCACCACCAGGCGGTTCTCGACCTCGGAGTCCGAGCCGAACCGCGTGGCGGTCTCCGCCTCCCAGCGGGCGCCGAGCTGCGTGCTCGTCTCGCCGGGCACGGCGAGGGTGAAGAGCATGGCGGGCCGGGAGAAATGGGTGCGTGCGAGGACGCGACCGGTCCAGCCGAGCGCACGAGCGTCTCCGACACCCGTGGCCAGCTCGTCACCGACGACGCAGATGCGCACCTCGCGATCCTGCAACGGACTCTCCTTGCCTGTTCCCGGCAGCCTGGCGGACGGCCGGTTCCTCATTGTGGTGCACGGACAGTGGCCGAACAGTGCCAACGCGCCGACGCGTGTGCGCCCACGTCAGAACGAAGCGACACTTTCGCGGCGTCGTCAGCGCGGCGACGTCGGAACGGCGCCGTCGGTCCAGCGACGTCGACGTGGCGCCGTCAGAGCAGCGTCATCCCCCAGCGGACGGCGTGCCGCTCGCCCGGAGCGAGGTGCACGAGCCGTTCGCCCGTGCGGAACGCGTCGGCGACGCACGTCATCGGCTCGGCGGCGAGGCCCATCCGGCGACGGTCGGGGTCGATGTGGTCGCCGGAGCAGACCTGCCAGACGTCCTGCGACTCGTCCATCCAGACCGCCGCGGTGCGGCCGTCCGGTGCGGACAGGTGGGCCCAGGAGAGGCCGTCGGCGTCCCTGATGACGTCCACGTACGCGTCGTCGAGGTCCAGGCCGGCCGCGCTGCGCGGCTCACGCAGGTCAAAGGTGCCCGACGCCGGTTCGGTCCCGGTCGGGAGCAGCCGCTCGTCGGTCGTGACGCGGGTGGCCGCGTCGAGGCGGACCGTGCACTCGTCCAGGTTGGCGCCGCCCGTCGAGAGCCACGGGTGGAACCCGCACCCGTAGGGCGCCGTGCTCGCTCCGACGTTCGTGACGTCGAGGGTGACCTCGAGACCCGCGTCGGACAGGGCGTAGCGGATCTGCGCGACCAGCTGGAACGGGTAGCCCGGCCGGGCGACTAGCTCGAGCCCGAGGGTCACGGCGGAGCCGGTGTGCTCGATCACCGACCAGCGGTCCCACGCCGCGAGCCCGTGCAGCGCGGTGTTGCGCGCGGGCTCCGTGACGGGCAGCTGGTGCGTCGTGCCGCCGTACTCGTACGAGCCGTCGCGGAGCCGGTTCGGCCACGGAATCAGCACGGCGCAGTTGAACACCGGGCTGATCTCGTCCGCTCTGAAGGGCACCACGACGTCGCGGCCGTCGACCGAGTACTCTCGCAGCGCCGCACCCACCTGGGTGACCGTCGCACGGTGGCCTTCGTGGCTGATCCGGAACTGGTCCCCGGAAGGATGGGGCCTGGCCGCAGCAACGGGAGGAATTTCTGTCGTCACACTCACACCGTAACCGTAGGGCAATTTATGCCTGCGCCACGTAGCGTGAGACAGCAGACTAGGGGGTCGGGTTCTGTGATGTTCACACGACCCCGCTACGAACAGGACCTGACGTCGGGTCCACGCGGGCACGCCTGCCCGCCCCAGCAAGGAGGAACGATGGAACAGCAGGTACTCGGACGGACCGGTCGGCTCGTGTCGGCTGTGGGCCTGGGCACCTGGCAGCTCGGTGCTGACTGGGGTGAGGTCAGCGAGGGCGACGCCCGCGCCGTCCTCGAGGCCTCGCTCGAGGCCGGGGTGACCTTCTTCGACACCGCGGACGTCTATGGTGACGGCCGCAGCGAGCAGGCGATCGGCTCCTTCTTGAAGGACCACCCCGACGCCGGCATCACCGTCGCCACGAAGATGGGCCGACGGATGGACCAGGTGCCGGAGAACTACGTGCTCCAGAACTTCCGGGAGTGGACCGACCGGTCCCGCCGGAACCTCGGCGTCGAGCGGCTGGACCTGGTGCAGCTCCACTGCCCGCCCACGCCCGTCTACTCCTCGGACGCGGTCTACGACGCGCTCGACCAGCTCGTGTCCGACGGCGCGATCGCCGCCTACGGTGTGAGCGTCGAGAAGACCACGGAGGCGCTCGAGGCCATCGCGCGGCCGAACGTCGCCAGCGTGCAGATCATCCTCAACGCGTTCCGGCTCAAGCCGCTCGACGAGGTGCTGCCGGCGGCCTCCGCCGCGGGCGTCGGCATCATCGCGCGCGTGCCGCTCGCGTCCGGCCTGCTCTCCGGCAAGTACACCAAGGACACGGTGTTCGCCGAGAACGACCACCGCACCTACAACCGCGACGGCGCCGCGTTCGACGTCGGCGAGACGTTCTCCGGCGTGCCCTACGAGGTGGGGCTTGAGGCCGCCGCCCGGTTCACCGAGCTGGCGAAGGAGTTGGTCGGCGAGAGCCTGACCCCCGCGCAGGCGGCGATCGCCTGGGCCTGGCAGCGTCCGGGCGTCTCCTCCGTGATCCCGGGGGCGCGCAACGTCGAGCAGGCCCGCGCCAACGCCGCGGCCGGTCACGCGGAGACGCTGGGCCCGCTCTTCATGTCCGGCGTGCGGGAGATCTACGACGAGATGATCAAGGAGCACGTCCACGACAAGTGGTGACGCGTAGGACCGCGAAGTAGAGCGCCTGTCCCGCTCCCGCACGAGGTGAGCCTCGTGGGAAGTGGGACAGGCGCTCTACTTCGCGGTCTGGTCCGGACGGAAGACGCAGAACTCGTTGCCCTCCGGGTCAGCGAGCACGTCCCAGAACACATGCGGGTCCGGGGAGTCCGCACGCGCCATGAGCAGCGTGGCTCCGGCGTCGAGAAAGTTCTCGGTCTCGCCCCACACGTCCCAGTGGATGCGGTTCTTCACGGTCTTCGGCTCGGGGACGGGGATGAAGAGCATCAGCCAGGGCAGCCCCCTGCCTGGTTCCAGCTGGTACCACGGCCGGTCGGAGTACCGCTTCGGCTCCAGGCCGAACCGCTCTCCCCACCAGCTGCTCGCCGCCGCCGGGTCGGCGCAGTCCACGACCAGCGCGTAGAGACGATAGTCGCCCACCGTCGCCGCCCGGCGCGGGAACGCGCAGAGCTCGCCGCCCTCGGGGTCGCGCATGACCGTCCAGTCCTCGCGCGGGACCTCCGGCGTGGCGCCGAGCGCCCGGAGCTCGTCGACGGTGGCGTGCAGGTCCAGGTGCACCCGCTGCTTCACGGTGCGCGGCTCGGGGACCTGGTTGATCCAGACCGTGTGCTCCGGGACGTCGTCCTCGAGCACGAGGTCGGCCGCGGAGTCGCCGGCCGGCCGCGACCGGAGCCCCAGGGCCGCTGACCAGAAGGCGGCGAGCGTCGGCCCGTCCGTGGCGTCGATCACCAGGTCCTTGAGGGCTGCGTCTACCATCACGCCAGCGTACGGCGACCGACGTCGGCCCGGGAGAGCACGAGAGGCGGGCATCCCCGAAGGGATGCCCGCCTCTCTCTAGAGCTAACTGTCAGCCGCGCGTGAAGGCCTGCTCGAGGAGCGTCTTCTGCTGCGCCTGGTGCAGCTTGGCGGTGCCGGCGGCCGTCGATGCCGACGCCGGGCGGGAGACCACCTTGACGTACGGCATGTCCAGCGGCAGGGCCAGGTGGATGAAGCCCCACGCACCCTGGTTCTGCGGCTCGTCCTGCACCCAGACCAGCTCGGCGCCGTCGTACTTGGCGAGCTCCGCGCGGATCTGTGCCTCCGGGAACGGGTACAGCTGCTCGAGGCGCACGATGGCCACACCCTCGTCGCCGCGCTTGGTGCGCTCGGCGAGCAGGTCGTAGTACACGCGGCCCGTGCACAGGAGCACACGGTTCACTTTGGCCGGGTCGGCCACCGAGTCCGCGATGACCTCCTGGAACGTGCCCGACGTGAAGTCCTCCACCGAGGAGGCCGCCGCCTTGAGCCGCAGCAGCTGCTTCGGCGTGAACACCACGAGCGGACGGCGCGGACGGGCGTACGCCTGGCGGCGTAGCAGGTGGAAGTACGACGCCGGGGTGGACGGCTGCGCGATCGTCAGGTTGTTCTCCGCGCCGAGCTGCAGGAACCGCTCGATGCGGGCGGACGAGTGGTCCGGCCCCTGGCCCTCGTAGCCGTGCGGCAGCAGCATGACGACCGACGACGACTGGCCCCACTTCTGCTCGGCGGACGAGATGAACTCGTCGATCACCGTCTGGGCGCCGTTGACGAAGTCGCCGAACTGCGCCTCCCAGAGCACCAGGGCGTCCGGGCGCTCCACCGAGTAGCCGTACTCGAAGCCGAGTGCGGCGTACTCCGACAGCGAGGAGTCGTAGACCCAGAACTTGGCCTGGTCGCCCGACATGTACAGCAGCGGCGTCCACTCGGCACCGGTCTCCCGGTCGTGCAGCACCGCGTGCCGCTGCACGAAGGTGCCGCGGCGGGAGTCCTGCCCGGCGAGGCGCACCGGGGTGCCCTCGACGAGCAGCGAGCCGAAGGCGACGAGCTCGCCGAAGCCCCAGTCGATGCCGCCTTCCTTCGCCATGAGCTGGCGCTTCTCCAGCATCTGCGCGAGCTTCGGGTGGATCGTGAAGCCCTCGGGCGGCGTGGTGTGCACGTCGCCGACCCGCTGCAGCATCTCCGGCGAGATCGCCGTCTGCCAGCCCACCATCGTCCCGGCGTCCTCACGCTGGGACTCGGGGCGCTCCAGGCCGGCGAGGTGCTCCGTCTGCGGGGCGGGCGTGAAGCCCGACTTGGTCTCGGTGAAGACCCGCTCGAGCTGCGACTGGTAGTCCTGCAGCGCGCCCTCGGCCTCTTCGACGGTGATGTCACCGCGGGCGACCAGGTTCTCGGTGTACAGCTTGCGCACGGAACGCTTGGTCTCGATGAGGTTGTACATGAGCGGCTGCGTCATCGACGGGTCGTCGCCCTCGTTGTGCCCGCGGCGGCGGTAGCAGATGAGGTCGATGATGACGTCCTGGCCGAACTGCTCGCGGAACGCGAAGGCGAGCTCGGCGGTCCGCACGACGGCCTCGGGGTCGTCGCCGTTCACGTGCATGACCGGGACCTGGTAGCCCTTGGCGACGTCGGTCGCGTACGTGGTGGAGCGGGACGCCGTCGGGCCGGTGGTGAAGCCGACCTGGTTGTTGACGACGACGTGGATCGTGCCGCCGGTGCGGTACCCGCGCAGCTGCGACAGGTTCAGCACCTCGGGCACGACGCCCTGGCCCGCGAAGGCCGCGTCGCCGTGCACCAGGATCGGCAGCACGGAGAAGCCGTCGCCGCCGAGGTCGATGCGGTCCTGCTTGGCGCGCACGATGCCCTCGAGCACCGGGTCGACGGCCTCGAGGTGCGACGGGTTGGCCGCGAGGTAGACGCGCGTCGTGGCGCCGGACTCCGACGTGAAGGTGCCCTCGGTACCGAGGTGGTACTTCACGTCACCCGAGCCCTGGACGCTCTTGGGGTCGAGCTGGCCCTCGAACTCCTTGAAGATCTGGCCGTAGCTCTTGCCCGCGATGTTCGCCAGCACGTTGAGGCGGCCACGGTGGGCCATGCCGATGCCGACCTCGTCGAGGCCGCCCTCGGCTGCCCGCGAGAGGATCGCGTCGAGCAGCGGGATCAGGGACTCGCCGCCCTCGAGGGAGAAGCGCTTCTGCCCGACGAACTTGGTCTGCAGGAACGTCTCGAACGCCTCGGCGGAGTTCAGGCGGCGCAGGATGCGCAGCTGGTCCTCGCGCGGCGTCTTGGCGTAGCCCGCCTCCAGGCGCTCCTGGAGCCACTTGCGCTGACCCGGGTCGGCGATGTGCATGTACTCGATGCCGATGGTGCGGCAGTACGAGTCGCGCAGCAGGCCGAGGATCTCGCGCAGCGTCGCCTTGGGCTTGGTGCCGAAGCCCGCCGTCGGGAAGGTGCGGTCCAGGTCCCAGAGCGTGAGGCCGTGGTTCTGGATGTCCAGGTCGGGGTGCTTGCGCTGGCGGTAGGCCAGCGGGTCCGTGTCGGCCATGAGGTGGCCGCGCGAGCGGTACGACTGGACGACCTCGGCGATCTTGGCCGGCTTGGCGGCCTCGACGTCGGCGTCGACCGTGTTGTCGCGGACCCAGCGGACGGGCTCGTACGGGACGCGCAGAGCGGCGAAGACGCGGTCGTAGAAGCCGTCCAGGCCGAGCAGCTTGTTCGAGATGATCTTCAGGAACTCGCCGGACTGCGCACCCTGGATGATCCGGTGGTCGTAGGTCGAGGTGACCGTCATGACCTTCGAGATGCCCATCCGGGCGAGCTGCTCCTCGGACGCGCCGGCGAACTCCGCCGGGTAGTCCATGGCGCCGACGCCGATGATGGTGCCCTGACCCTGCATCAGGCGCGGCACCGAGTGCACGGTGCCGATGCCGCCCGGGTTGGTCAGCGAGATCGTGGTGCCCTGGAAGTCCGGCACGGCGAGCTTGTTGCCGCGGGCCTTGCGCACGAGCTCCTCGTAGGCCGCCCAGAACTCGGCGAAGTCGAGCTCCTCGGCCTTCTTGATGCTCGGCACCAGGAGCTGGCGCGAACCGTCCGGCTTGGCGAGGTCGATCGCGAGACCGAAGCCCACGTGCGCGGGCTGGTTCACGCCCGGCTTGCCGTCCACCGGCTCGTAGTGCGCGTTCATGACCGGCATGTCGGCAAGCGCCTCGACCAGCGCGAAGCCGATGAGGTGCGTGAAGGAGATCTTGCCGCCGCGACCACGCTTGAGGTGGTTGTTGATGACTATGCGGTTGTCGACCATCAGCTTGGCGGGCACGGCGCGCACCGAGGTGGCGGTGGGGACCTCGAGCGAGGCCTCCATGTTCGTGACCACGCGCGCGGCGGGGCCGCGCAGCTTCTGGACGTCGTCGACGGCGTCCGGGTGCGCCACGGGGCGCTCGAACGTGTCCGCGTAGTGCGTGGTGGGTGGGGTGGCGATCGGGTTCGCCGGGTTGACCTTGGGGTCCGCCGGCAGGCGCTTCTTGCGCACCTTCTGCGCCGCCTCCGAGGCGGCGGTGCCGCCGGTCACCGGGGTGGCCGACTGCCGGGCGGGAGCCGGGGCGGGGGCCGCCGGAGCGGCTGCCGGGCTTGCCTGGGTCGCACCTGCGCCGGCTGGAGCCCCGTCGGCCGGCGCTGCGTCGGCCGGAGCCTTCGGAGCTGCCGCCGGTGCGCCGTCCTTGGTGGAGCCGTTCTCGCCGGGGGTGTAGTCGGCGAAGAAGTCCCACCACGCGGGGTCTACCGCGTTCTTGTCCTTGAGGTACTGCTGGTAGAGCTCGTCGACAAGCCATTCGTTGGCTCCGAATGACGAGCTCGCCACGCTGATCGACTCTGAACCAGCCTTAGGGGACACGCGCGGATCGCCCACCTTCACCACAGTTGCGTTCGTCGCGCGCCGCCCTTGTCGCAGCACGCGAAGCCCGAATGTTTTCGGACCCTCCAAGGGTAGGCCCTTCTGGCCCGCCGGTGGGCTTGGCCGCGTGGGCCCTGCGGGGCGCGACGACGCCAAAGAAGTTGGTTCGTCATGTTTATCGCACGCTGAGCAAAACCCGGGCAACATTCGGCCTGGAAGTCCCCAACGCGGCGTTACGGGGCTCCGTGTGAGGCAGACAATCTTTGGCGCGTGTGACAGAAATCACGCGACTCCGTCTCACGCTCTGACCGCTCGCGCCCCTAGGCTTCTCGGTTTCTCACCGGAAACTACCCGATCAGTCCGTATGCGATCAGTCCGTGTGCGTGGTCGAGACACCCGGTGCCGGGTGCGCCCGCGCCGGGAGGGTGACCCGCATCGTCGCCCCCCGGTCGGAGTCGACCACCTGGACGTGCCCGCCGTGCAGCTCGACCGCCCAGCGGACGATGGCCAGGCCGATCCCGGTGCCGCCGCTCGACCCGACGGTACTCCCGACCATGCTGCCGCCGAACGTGTCGCCCGAGGACCCGTTCCGTCCCCGGCCGTCGGTCCGATCCGCCGTCGACCCGGTGCCACGCACGAACCGCTGGAAGATCCGCTCGCGGTCGGCCGCGGCGATACCGGGACCCTCGTCGCTGACCTCCAGGACGACGTCGGCGCCCTCGGTGCTGTCCACGGGGTAGGCGTCCAGGCGGACGACACCGCCCGGCGGCGAGTGCCGGATCGCGTTCTGCAGCAGGTTCATGACCACCTGGTGGAGGCGTTCGGCGTCGCCCTCTATGGAGAGGTCCTCCGGCGTGACGTCGACGACGTAGTGGAGGTCCTTGGCGGCGTCGACCATCGAGAGGTCCTCGGCGCAGTCCTCGAGGAAGTCGCCGACGGCGATCTTGCCCACGTTGAGCGCCGAGGCACCCGCCTCGATGCGCGAGAGATCGAGCAGGTAGGTGACGAGCCGGGTGAGCCGGTCCGTCTGGGCGTGCGCCTGCTCCAGCGCGGCCGGGGTGGGCTCGACGACGCCGTCGACCATGTTCTCCAGCTGCGCCTTGAGCGCGGCGACCGGGGTGCGCAGCTCGTGCGACACGTTGGCGATCAGGTCGCGGCGGGTCTGCTCGACCGAGGCCAGGTCCTCGGCCATGCGGTTGAAGGCGTGCGCGAGCTGCCCGACCTCGTCGCTGCTCGTCGCACGGACCCGGCGGGTGTAGTCGCCGTCCGCCATGGCCTCGACGGCCTCGGTGATCTCGCGCAGCGGCGACGTCATACCGCGGGCCAGGACCTGCGTGACCAGCAGCGACAGGATGATCGCCAGGGGGAAGGTGCGGCTCGGCCCCAGGGACGCCTGCAGGCCGAGCCACGTGATCAGCACCGCCGCCGAGACCGTCACCGCCACCAGCACGCCCAGCTTGATCTTGAGCGAGCGCAGCGGGTCCAGCGGCCGCACGTCGGGGACGCGGGGTACGTGCGGTCTCATCGGATCACCGGGTTACTGGTTGGCGGGCGGCTCGAACGCGTACCCGACGCCGTGCACGGTACGGATCAGGTCGGGTCCGAGCTTGCGGCGCAGCGCCTTGATGTGGGAGTCCACGGTGCGTGTGCCGCTGGCGTCCGCCCAGTCCCAGACCTCGGCGAGCAGGCGTTCGCGCGTGAGCACGGTCTTGGGCGACCCGGCGAGCATGACGAGCAGCTCGAACTCGGTCGGGGTCAGGTGGACCTCCTCGCCGCCGCGGTAGACGCGGCGCTGGGCGCGGTCCACCGTGACGTCGCCCATCATCATGGGCGGGTCGGCCGGCGTCGTGGCCGCGGCCTGCGCCGCCCGGTCCACGCGGCGCAGGAGCGCCTTGATCCGGGCCACGAGCTCGCGCATCGAGAACGGCTTGGTCATGTAGTCGTCCGCGCCGACGCCGAGACCGACCAGCATGTCGGTCTCGTCGTCCCGTGCCGTGAGCATGAGGATCGGCGTGGGGTGCTCGGCCTGGATGCGCCGCGTGACCTCGAGCCCGTCGATGCCTGGGAGCATCACGTCGAGCACGACGAGGTCGGGGCGCAGCCGTGAGGCGGCGTCGACGCCGGACAAGCCGTCGCGTGCGACCTCGACCCGCCAGCCCTCGGCGGACAGCCGCTGAGCGATGGCCGTCGCGATCGTCGGCTCGTCCTCCACTACGAGCACGGTCGCGCTCTGCTGACCGGTAGTGGCTGCGGCCGACGCCGGACCGGGCTGCTGCGAGGCCCCAGACGGCTGGGGGTTACCAGATGACATAGGTCAATCATGCCCGTACCTACCTGATAAGACCCTGATAACGGCCTGACTGCGTGTCCGCGCGCTCGGTCGCGAGTGCGCGCAGCCCTTCCGGAGTGTTCCCGCTACGATCTATCGCACGATGATCGAGCGATATCCCGACCGAAGATCCTGGAAGAATCCAGACCCCCCGAACGCCCTCCGGAGCACGAGATGACCGGCGACTGGATCTTGGTCGCCGTCGGCGTCCTTCTCACAGCAGGTACTGCTGTCTTCGTGGCCGGGGAGTTCTCCCTCGTCACCATCGACCCCGCGGTGATCGGTGACACCGACGACTCGGAGGGGGACAGACCCGGTCGGACCCGGTCCGATCCCCAGTCCTCCGCGTCCAGCCCTCGGTCCACCCACGCTGCCCGGCCCGCACTGGGCCAGAGCATGCGGGACCGCAGCGTACGCACCGCGCTGCGCCACCTCTCGACCGAGCTGAGCTCGGCCCAGGTCGGCATCACGCTGACCACCATCCTGCTCGGCTACACGGCCCAGCCGGCGCTGAACTCCCTGCTCTCGGCGGCATTCGGTGCGACGTCCGTGCCGACCGCCGTTTCCGCCGGCCTCGCCGGCGTCCTGGCCGTCGTGCTGGTCAACGTGTTCTCCATGGTGTGCGGCGAGCTGATCCCCAAGAACTTCGCGCTCTCGGCGCCCCTGGCCACCGCACGCATCGTCGTGCCGGTGCAGCGGGTGTTCACCATCACCTTCAAGCCGCTGATCGCCGTGCTCAACGGCTCCGCGAACGCCCTGTTGCGGCGCATGGGCGTCGAGCCGCGTGAGGAGCTGTCCGGGGCCCGGTCCGCGTCCGAGCTGGCCTCCCTGGTGCGCCGCTCGGCAGAGGAGGGCACGCTCCAGGAGTCCGTCGCGACACTGCTCACCAACTCGATCGAGCTGGACACGCTGAGCGCACGTGACGTCATGACCGACCGCCTGCGCATGTCGGTGCTGGACCGGACGGCGACGGCGGACGACGTCGTCGCGCTCGCCCGCCGCACCGGGCACTCGCGGTTCCCGGTGATCGGGGAGGACCGGGACGACGTCGTCGGCCTCGTGCACCTGCGGCGTGCGGTCGGCGTGCCGCACGACCGCCGGAGCGAGGTGCCGGCGGCCGCCCTCATGGTGGACGCGCCCCGCGTCCCGGAGACGGTGCGCCTGGGCCCGCTGCTCGTTGAGCTGCGCGGGTTCGGTATGCAGATGGCGGTGGTCGTCGACGAGTACGGCGGCACCTCCGGCGTCGTCACGCTGGAGGACGTCGTCGAGGAGCTGGTGGGCGACGTCGCGGACGAGCACGACCCCCGACGGGCGGGCGCGGCCCGTGCCGCCGACGGGTCGTGGATAGTGCCGGGCGTGCTGCGCCCGGACGAGCTCGTCGAGTACACCGCGATCGAGGTGCCGGAGGGGGCCGCGTACGAGACGCTCGGCGGCCTCGTCATGGCCGAGCTCGGTCGCATGCCCACGGTCGGTGACGAGGTCACGGTGGGGACCGCGGCCGCCCGCGTGACCCTGCGCGTGGAGGCCATGGACGGGCGCCGCGTCGAGCGGGTGCGGGTTCGCTCGCTGCCCGACGACCGGGCCGACGGTGACCGAGCCCGGAACGACCGGACTCGCGGGGACCGGGTCAGGACCGACCGAACGCGCAGCGAGAAGGGGACGAGCCGATGAGCACGACCACCGCACTGATCATCGGCCTGGTGCTGCTCGCGGGCAACGCCTTCTTCGTGGGCGCGGAGTTCGCCGTCATCTCCGCGCGCCGCAGCGCCATCGAGCCGCTCGCCGCGGCGGGGGACCGGCGGGCCATCACCGTCCTGTGGGCGATGGAGCACGTGTCGCTCATGCTGGCCTGCGCGCAGCTGGGCGTGACGGTCTGCTCCACCGGCCTCGGCATCGTCGCGGAACCCGCGCTGGCGCACCTCCTCGAGGGGCCGCTGCACAGCCTCGGGGTGAGCGACGACCTCACCCACCCGATATCCCTCGTGATCGCGCTGTCCCTGGTCGTGTACCTGCACGTGGTGCTCGGCGAGATGGTGCCGAAGAACCTCGCGGTGTCCGGCCCGGACCGGGCGGTCATGTGGTTCGGGCCGCCGCTGGTGCTCCTCGCCCGCGTGCTGCGTCCCGTCATCGGCGGCCTGAACTGGATCGCCAACCACGCCGTGCGGCTGGCGGGCGTCGAGCCCAAGGACGAGGTCGCCTCCGCGTTCACCGCGGAGGAGGTGCAGTCCATCGTCGAGCACTCGCAGGCGGAGGGTGTCCTGCGCGACGAGCAGGGCCTCCTGACCGGCGCGATCGAGTTCTCCAACCGCACGGCGAGCGACGTCATGGTGCCCGTCAGCGGCCTGGTGGCCGTCGACGAGAACAGCACGCCCGACGACGTCGAACGGCTGGTGTCGAAGCACGGCTTCAGCCGGTTCCCCGTCGTGACGCACGGCGAGGACGGCGACGAGCTGGTCGGCTACCTGCACCTCAAGGACGTCCTGTACGCGACGGGGCCCGCCCGGTTCGAGCCGGTGGCCGCGTGGCGGGTCCGCGCGCTGGCCGCCGTCGGGCCCCACGACGAGGTCGAGGACGCGCTGCGGGTCATGCAGCGCTCCGGGTCGCACCTCGCTCGCGTCGAGGGAACCGAAGGCCAGGTGCTTGGCGTCGTCTTCCTCGAGGACATCCTGGAGGAGCTCGTGGGCGAGGTGCGCGATGCGATGCAGCGCCGTTGAGGTCCGGCGCCGTTGAGACGAGGGTGTCGGGAAGGCATGGACGGGTAGTGATCACGTCATGTGCAGGTCGGGCGATGTGCAGGCGGGGCTTGGCATGCGGCCCGGCCCCGGTTAGTGTCTCGTGCGACATCGACACCGCGAGGGGCCGCGGACACTCGACGACGGGGGATCAGTGGAGTCCACGGCTGTGACGAGCCTGCAGCCTGCGCCCATGACGCGCCGCGCCCGGCGCGAGGCGGAGGAGCAGCAGGCCCAGGCCCTGCGCGCACACGTGCTGCGGGCCCAGGGAGCGCGGGACCGGCGTCCGCAGGTCCAGCGTCCGCAGGTCCAGCCGACGCCGGCGCGGGCGAGCCACCCGGTGGCGACCCGGAGCGCCACGGCGTTCGACCAGGTGGTCACCGGGGCTATCGCCCGGCCCGCCACCCGGCCCGTCAGAGCGACGTCGTCCGTGCCTGCCGCGCAGCGGATGGTCTCCCGGGCTGCCGTGATCGGCACCCTGGCCGCGGCGACTATCGCCGCACCGTTCGTGCAGGGCACCGCGGAGTCCGGCGAATCGCCGTTCGACGTCGAGGCGCCGCACACCGGGCCGAACGTGCTGGACCTCGTGACACAGCCCGTCGAACGCCCGAAGACCTCCGGGGCCCTCGTCCGGGCCGAGGCGATCACCCGGCCCGAGTCGGCCGCCAGCCGGTCGCTCGACCGCAGCCCGCTGCCGGACTGCGACGTCAGCGCTCCCGTGGAGGGCACCAACGGTGCGCTCGCGGACCACTCCCTGTGCGAGCTGTGGCAGGCGGGGGAGTACCTGCGGCCCGACGCCGCGATGTCGCTCAGCGCGCTCAACGAGGCGTTCCGCGCGTCGTTCGGCCGGGAGATGTGCCTCGTGGCGAGCTACCGCGACCTGGACACGCAGTACGAGATCAAGGCCGCCAGGGGGTACTTCGCCGCCTCGCCGGGCACGTCCATGCACGGCTGGGGTCTCGCGATCGACCTCTGCTCGAAGGAGACCGGGGACAGCGAGGTCTTCTCGTGGCTCTGGGCCAACGCGCCGTCCTACGGCTGGCAGAACCCCTCGTGGGCCCAGCTCGGCGGCAGCAAGTACGAGCCGTGGCACTGGGAATTCGTGTCGGGCGTCGCCGAGAAGGGCGAGTGGCAGGGGTAAGACCTCAGAAGCGCAGGTGGGTGTTCGGCCCGAAGTCCTGGCGGAACACCGGACCGTCGCTCGCGAGCTCTGCGGCGAACGAGGGTGCCCACGCGCTGTAGGGCTCCATGGCGAGCGACTCGTTGGAGAACCGGCGGTCGTCGGTGATCTCGGTGACGCAGAAGTCCGGGATCTGCAGGCCCGTGACCGGGCCAGAGCGCTCGCACTCGGCCACCACCAGCGGGTGGTTGGCGCCACCGAAGACGTCGATCGACCAGCCGTCCGCCCCGAGCCAGACGGCGTACCGGACCTTGACGATCGGTGCCCCGCCGCGGCGGACCAGCTCGACGCCGATGCTGGGGTCCAGCTCTCGCTCCGCCTCGTAGCGGGTGCCACCCACCGCCGGCCCCTTCACCGTGACCGCCGCGAAGTCGATGTCCGCGACGTGCGCGCGCAGGATCTCCGCCGGGTCGGTGTCGCCGGTCAGGTCGGCGTCGATGTCACCGGCCTGGACGCGGACCCGGAGGGCGTAACCGTCGTCCGCCAGGAAGTAGGACTGGACGATGAGGGCCGGCGCGTCCCGGAGCTCGGCCGGGAGGTCGCGCACGAAGAACCGGCGCTCGAACTCGAAGTCGGCGTAGCCGCGGTCGGCGTCGGCCGGGGCGGGCTCGTCGAAGCGATCATCGCTCATGTGAGGTCCCTCGCCATGCTCGGCAGCTGATGCTCGGTAGGTGCTTCTCGTACGTACCGTTCCGCAGATGGTTGTCTGCGGATGATTCAAGAAGTCTACGCAACCGGCTCGGTGCGGGGCGCCCGGCTGCTCACGAACGTGCTCAGCGCCGCGGCGATCACCTCGGGGCGGCTGTCGATGCTCCCGGGCTTCAGCACGACCGGCGTGCCGACCAGGGCGATGTTGGCCGAGGCGGCGATGCGCCGGACGAACGTCCGCTGACGCGTGACCACCGCCTTCGGGTCCGTGACGTCCACGGCGAGCACCCGCCGGAAGGCCAGCCGGGTCTCGCGGACGCCCGTGACCTCGGTCCAGAGCACCTGCTCGACGCCGAGGTTGGGCAGCCAGTCGGTCAGCCCCTCGCCGTCGAGGGTGAGCACGGGCCAGGTGGGCAGCAGCAGGCGGCGCAGGACGATGAGCCCCAGGCCGGTGAAGACCAGGACGCCGATGGCGCTCAGCGAGACGACGGCGAGCGCGGCCGGCGCGGCGCTCGTCTGCGCGGCGTCGAAGCCGAGACGGGCGGCCACCGCACACAGCACCACCAGCGCGAGGATGGTCAGGGCGAGCGTGAGAACGTGCGCACGGGACGGATAGAAGTCCACGGACTCGTCGGGCATACCGGGACAGTAGCTGCACCGTGGTCCGAGCGGTAGCGGGGTCGCCGGACGGGTTCTCCGCTCACCCGTCCTGATTCGCTACACGCACGTATCGTTTCGGGGTGAGGAGCGAACAGCGCCGGCCGCCGGGCAGGCCGCGCGACCAGAGGGCGGACGACGCCGTGCTGGCAGCAGCCCTCGACCTGATCGCCGAGGCCGGCGTCGAGGGCGTGAGCATCGATCAGGCGGCGAAGCGCGCGGGCGTCGCTCGCACCACCGTCTACCGCCGGTACGCGACGCGCGACGACCTGGCCGTCGCAGCCCTCGTCGCGAACGAGGCGGCGGTGCTCGTCTCCTTCCAGGTGCCCGACCAGCCGAGCCTGGCCGACCTGGTCGCCACGTGGTCGGCCGGGCTGAGCGAGCAGCGGTCACGGGTACTGCTGCGCCGCATGATGTCGGTGCCGCGCGAGCACCCGGAGCTGTGGGCGGCCTTCCGCGCGGCGAGCGCCGGCTCGCGCGACCAGAGCGTCCACGACCTGGTGATCCGCGCACGGGCGGAAGGCCAGCTGGCGGCGGATGCCGACGTCGAGATGGTCCAGGCGATGCTCACTGGTGCCGTGGCGGTCCACCTCACGAACTATCCCGACGACGTGTCGGCCGAGGAGGTCGCCGCGTATTTCTGGCGGGTGCTGCGGACGCTGGGGTTCCGGGTTCCGGCCTACTTGCCGGGGCGGTCCTGAGCGCTCGGTCCTTACTTGCCGTCGAACGGCACCCGCTCGGAGAGGGTCCATTCGTGGTAGGCCCGCAGCACCGGTCCCTCCGCGCGGGACCGGACCGAGAGAACGCCGTACTCGACGTCCTCGAAGCCGTCCGCACCGGAGTTGATCAGGTGAGTGCCCCCCGTGGGCAGGATGACCCGCAGAACTCGCGTGCCGGTCTCCGCGAAAGCCCCGGGGTTCTTCACCTGGGCGAGGTACTGGCTGTCGCCGGTGCCTTCGACGACGTAGTAGTAAGTCCCGAGCGCCATCTGCGTTCCCCTCTTCGCCCTGCACGCCTGGTGCGTCGTGGGTCCTGCGGCCGAACGTACGGCATGTGGCGCCGGCGATGGGGACGGGCTGTTGGGGACTTCCGGCCCTGAGCTCGGTCGCTCGCAAAGGAGGCGGTAGGGTCCCAGGCCATGAAAAGCGACGAATGGGCTGAAATCGTCCGATCGGCGAAGCAGGGCGATGAGGATGACGAGGACGGCGTCTGGATCTGGACGTGCCCGGAGTGCGACGAGTACTCCGTCGAGATGGGCGTGCGGTTCGAGCACGGCGAAGTAGTCGAGTACACGTTGATGTGCCTCTCCTGCGGAGCAGAGGTCGTTGCACCGGCCTGAGCGGCAGGCGCTGGGTACGTGCGATCCTGCAGGTGTGGATCAGGTCGTTCAGGATGCCGCTCGGACCGCTCTTCTCGAGCTGTGCCGGGGCGGCTCGCCCGTCGTCTGCAACGAGACCGTCGACGAAGTGATCGCGATCGCGGCCCGGCGCTGGCGATCATTCGAGCGACGTAGTGCCAAGCGCTCAGACGATCTCGACGCAAGGGCTGAGGACCTTGCCAAGGGACTACGAGATCACTTCGAAGTGCAGCCACAGCTCGTGGGACCACTCATGGAGGACTATCGGCACCTGGCCGGCGTTCTTGCAGCCGAGTTCTCCCGGGAGACCTGAGACCCGGCTGCTGCGGCTATGGACAAGTACGCGGGCCGCTGACTGCGGTGGGGAGATTGGCGGGGGACGGCCTCCGACCCCGGGCAGAAAGAAGGCCCCTCATCTGGCGTGATGCCTGGTGAGGGGCCCCTTTTCGGGTGGTGCGCCTGAAGGGATTCGAACCCCCGACCTTCTGCTCCGGAGCCAAAAACGGTCGGCTGTCCGCCTGGCTCTTCGAGGTCGGCTCGGCGCGGAACTGTTCGGATTCGTACAGGGCTGTCTGGGACTGGTCACCCCTGTGGGCCAGCAGTTAGGCCAGCAGATAGCCCAGCAGTCCGGGTTTGCGCGGCAGGCATCTACAGCGCGGTGATGTACGCAGCAGTCGCGTCGTCGGAGATCTTGTTCCGTGGCCATCGGGTCGCCTCGGGATCGCTCGCCTCGGCACCTCTCACCTGGCGGATTAGCGCGTCTGGTCCAGACTCGCGGAGGATGTCGAGAACGCTGGGCCAGTCGTACAGGCCGAACTCCACGGCTCGCGCGGCGCCGTCGCTGAGAACCGCCACCTGACGGACCTCGGAGATCGGAATGTCGCCAGTCAGCGCGTGCTTCGCTGCGGTTGGGTCAGCTGCCGCCACCCAATACCCTCCTGGCACGTTGCGGGCTGCTAGTTCAGCACGCTTCATGCGCACAAGGGCTGCCGCTTTCTTGGGATCGGTTGCTTCCATGGCGTCTGCTTCCGCTCGCTCGGGTGCTGCGGTGCTGCTCACCCGTTGGTCGCTGACGACGTGCATCCCGCCTTCCGCTGCAATGACCACGGTGACGTCGCCAAGCACCAGGTAGCGCAAGGTGCCCTGCTCTGTCTGGACGATAGCGACGGCCGCTGAGGGAGTTCCCGGGTGCGACAGATCGCACGTGCCTCGGTGGAGATCGGCGGTCCGGCCAATCGCTTCAGCGAGTGCCGCCGCCGGACCCAATGCGGCGTGGTTCTTGATCTTCTGGGCCAGGTGCTTGGTGAACCACGCCACCCCATGGATGCAGCCTGTGTCTGTCCTGGCTGTGGCGCCGTCGAGTACTACAAGAAGGTCAGGGCCGATTGCAGTGCTGTCTTCGTTGGCCCTATCAGAAGCACCTGCCTGAGTGGCGATTGAGATCTCCATTGTCAGGATCCCTCATGCCGATAGAGCGGTGTGATTCGCTCTGTTGAGATGATTTCGCGGTCCTTATCGGGGTCAAAATTACACGCGATGACGGTAGAGAACTTTCGTGCCTTTAGTTCTCGGTATAGCTCCTTGAGGTTGTCCGCGACGAACTGTGCGGCACCCAGGGTTCCTTGCGCGTGGACGCCTGCGAGGTAGAGGAACGTTCCTTTCCCGTCCGGGCGTGGAAGTCGTCCGATGTAGGCGTAGTCAGTGGCCTCACCCTTGTCACGAGGGGACCGGTACTCGGTGCCCGTCGTCAGGTCCTTGACGTACCAGCCGTTCTCATCGTTGGCGAAGCGAAGGTGAGGGTCCGCACCTAGGACTTGGCCAACGAACGGCAGGATCCTGGCCCCGCCCAGTACGACAAGGTTGGGACGGTTGAGGTCAACGAATCCGGGCTGCGGAACGACCTCATGGTCGGAGTCGAGTCCGCTAGCTTTCGCGAGGCTCGCGAGTGTTTGGTAAGCCGCGAAGGTCTCGACGGAAACCATGTTCCCGGGGTCTTTGCGCCCGACTTCCTGCTTGCTGCCGATGGCGAATGTCAGGTGGCCTGAGCCGAAGAATGCTCGCTCCGGCCGTAGCCCGGCAGAAAGCATCATGGAAATTCGCGAACGAGAGATTCCTAGTAGTTCGGCCAACTGGGTTTGAGTCTTCCCCTTGGCCAACAGCTCGTCGAGTGCCTCGCGACGTAACCGAGCGAGCTCCTGCCCCATTGTTTGGTTTTCGTCGATCAGGGCAGACAGGGCTTTCGCGCGTTGTTCGGGGTCGCTGATCGCGGTAACGGACTTGAGGTCCGGCATGAGTGGTCCTCCACCTAGTTAACGGGGCTTACACCAGGCTACCCGTGTCAAGGGGGGATGGGTAGCGCGATGTCGTGACCCCAGTTGCACTGCTGTGTTCATAGGGGTTGACAGCCTCGCTAGGGCGTGGTGTGGTGTGTGTCATGCCCAAGAAGCAACCCGGTTCATAGGGGTTGACGACGGGGCGTCACGCTCTCGGATCGACAAGCGGTCCGAGGCTGAGCCATCGAGGAGCACGCCATGTCGATCTACCGCACCGGGGCGCTGAGCGAAGCGCGCCGCTACCTGTTTGAGGCGGCACTGGCCCTGGCCGGCGCCGCCCGCACGCTCGTCACGGACGGCCACGGGCGCCAGCACGACGGCACCGCCGCCATCGGTAAGGAGGCGCTGGACATGTCGGTCCGCGTCGAGGAGATGAAGGAGACCGTCCGCACGGCTCACGGCGCGGCACTCGGCGCCGAGGCCCAGGACGACGAGAACGCCGGGAGCAACCGATGAGCACCTACACCGCTCTTGCCGCGTTCGACGACGAGCCGACGCCGAGCGAGCTCGCGGCCATCGCCGCTGAGGAGCCCGTGATCGCTGCCGAGGTCGCCGTGGTGGACGCCGAGTGCGCTCTCGCCATGTCGCCCGACGAGGTCACGATCCGCCGTCACCGCCGCGCCGTCGTCGCTCTCGGCGTCGCGCTCCGCACGGCCGTCGAGACCAGCACCAACCGCGCCGCCACGTTCACGGCCCCCGCGTACGCGCTGAGTAGCCCGCTTACGACGGCCCGCCGGGTCGTCATCCGTCCCGCCACCCGCACCGCCTGAAAAAGGGAGTAACCGCCATGGTCACCATGTCTCTGTTCTTCGTCCTGCTGGTCATCGTCGTCGTGGGTATCGCGTTCAAGAAGCTGTCCAACGGGTCCCTGATCCTGGGGATCCTGTTCGGCCTCGCCCTGGCCGCCACGACGTTCGGTGGCCCGGTCCTGGACGCGTTCCAGTCCCTCCTCAACGGCCTGGTGTCCGGCGTCTCGTCTGTGGCAGGTGCCTGATGACGACGCCGAACGACGAGACCACGCCGGGCGACTACGTGCCCGACGACGCCGAGCTACAGGCCATGTTCGACCGGCCCGGCGCGGACCTCACGGTCCGTGTCGGCGGACCGGACCAGAGCCCGGTCCAGGCCGACGAGGACAACTCGCTCTCGGGCGAGGTCATCGACGCCCCGCCCGCCCCGGAGCCCGAGCTCACGGAGCGTGCGCCGCGCGTCGTCGAGCACCGCGGCGACCACGACCCGCTGACGATCCTGCCCGAGTGGGCCAAGTCGCCCGAGGTGTTCCTCGCCGCCGCCTACCGTGAGGCCAAGTTCGTGGCCTCCTGGGTCGGCCACCACGGCATCCGGCTTCCGTTCGTGTACCTGCCCAAGTTCCTGGCTCGTGCCGGGCTCGGGTTCGGGCTGTGCGTGCGTGGCCTGTCGCGGTGGGTGACTGACGCCGAGAACAAGACCACCCGAGCCGCGCTCATGCTCGGCGTCAAGGGCACTACTGAGTGGAAGACGCTCCGCAAGGAGCACGCCGACGGCGTCCGCGCCCGCCTCGGTGGCCTGGCCGCCGCCGGGTTCACCTCCGGCGTCGCCGGGGTCACCCTGCACGCCTACACGGGCCCCGAGGGCCTGGCGGCCGCCGCCATCGCCACCGGTGCCGCAGCGCTCACCGCGTTCGGCGTCGTCGGCACCCGCCACGCTGCCACGCCGATCGCCGCGTCCCACAAGAGCGACGTCCCCAAGCTCACCGTGGACGTCGTCACGGACGCGCTGCTCACGCTTGGTCTGGGTTCGATGGGTGAGGCCAAGCGCGGCAACGCCGAGATCAAGGTGCTGCGGATCTTCCCGACCACGGGCGGCGTCGAGATCCACATCGACCTCCCGCCCGGCGCGACCGCTGCGGACGTGATCGAGCGCAAGGACCGCCTCGCGTCTGCGCTGCGCCGTCCGGAGGACACGGTGTGGCCCGAGGGCAACCCTAAGGCTCACCCGTCGCGGCTGAACCTGTTCATCGCGGACAAGGGCCTGTCCGAGCGGGACGTTGCCCAGTGGAAGTACCGCAACAAGGGCACGGTCAACGTGTTCGAGCCGTTCGTGATCGGCGAGGACCAGCGCGGGCGGCACGTCTCGACGAACCTCATGTACAACAACGGGATCGTTGGCGGCCTGCCGGGTATGGGCAAGACGTTCCTGCTCCGCGTGCTGATCCTGGGCGCGGCCCTGGACCCGCGTACCGAGCTGCACATCCACGAGCTCAAGGGCACCGGCGACCTCATGCCGTTCGCACCCATCGCCCACGTGTGCCGCGCCGGAGACGACCTGGAAGACCTCCAGGCGCTGCGGGCTGACCTGCTCGCGGTCAAGGCCGAGATGCGCCGTCGGGCACGGATCATCCGCGAGCTGCCCCGTGACGTGGCTGTGGAGTCCAAGGTCACCGACGAGCTCGCCGCGGTGGGCAACCCGTACGGGTTCAAGCCGCTGCTGTTCGTCATCGACGAGTCGCAGCTCGCGTTCACCGACGGCGACTACGGCGACGAGATCACCGCCGCCGTCGAGGACATCACCCGCCGCGGCCGCGCGCTCGGGATCATGATGTGGCTCGCCACGCAGCGCCCCAACAAGGACGCCATCCCGACCGGCATCTCCGCGCTGCTGTCGCTGCGCATGTGCCTGCGCGTGGGGGACCAGACCACCAACGACATGGTCCTCGGCACGAGCATGTACAAGGCCGGGCACCGGGCCACGATCTTCTCCCAGGAAGACAAGGGCATCGCCCTGCTCGCCGGTGAGAAGTCCGACCCGCAGCTCGTCCGGGGCGCGTTCATCGACGGCTCCATGGCCGACAAGATCGTCGAGCGCGCCCGCGCCATCCGTGAAGCCAAGGGCCTGCTCACGGGCATGGCCGCCGGGGACGAGCCCGCCGACACGGACCACTCCACGATCCTGGACCACCTGCTCGCGGTGTGGCCCGAGAACGACCCGGAGTGGGCCAACGGCAAGGTCTGGTCCGACGAGCTCGCCGCCCGCCTGGCCGAGTCCAAGCCGACCCTCTACGCGGGCTGGACCGCCGCCCAGGTCAACGCCGCCGCCAAGCGCCACGGCGTCGGCTCCAAGTCCGTCAAGCACGGCACCGGTGCCAAGAACGTCCGCACCGGCCTGGTCCGCACCGACGTCGTCAACGCCGCCGGTGACGTCATCGCACTGCCCGAACCCACCACGGAGGACTGACACATGGCCAAGAACAACAAGGACAACAAGAACAGCAAGAGCTGGCAGGAGACGAAGCAGTGGGGCGACACCGCCTCCACCTGGGGCGGCCTGGGCAAGAAGGTCGCCGGCAAGCGCGGCGAGGCGTGGGGCCGCAAGGCCGACGACTCGATCCGCAAGAGCGCCGACGAGCGCGCCAAGCGCGACGGCTGGTGGTGACCGCACCTCCCCGCACGACCCGACCCGTACAACCCGAGAGGAGCACCACCATGAGCACCACCGACCACACCCGACCCGGCGGCTCACGCCGCCTGGTCCTCGGCGGGGCCGTCTCCGTCGCCGTCATCTCGACCGGCTCCGCCTACCTCGCGATGGTCTCGTTCGGCATCGACGTCCTGGGCATGGACCAGGGCACCGCGTACACCACGGCCGGAGTGTTCGAGCTCTCGCTCATCACCGTCGCGCTGCTGGCCCGTGAGGCCGCACGGGACAACCGGCCCGGCGGCACCCTGCTCACGCTCACGTGGGTGCTGTCGTCCGCGTCCGGGGTGTTCGCCGCGTGGCACGAGCTGTACATGGGCCACCCGGCCGGCGCGGTTCTGTTCCGGTTCATCGTGCCGCTGCTCGCGGCCCTGATGTGGCACCTCGCCCTCATTGGTGACCGCCACCTCGCGTCCGGGACGTCCTGGTCCGGCATCCGGCAGTCCATGCGGATGCACGCCCTGTTCCTCACCACCGAGGACGCCGTCCGGGCACACGCCGCCGACGACGGCACACCGTCCGCCCGCCGCGCCATTGTCCGGGCCGAGGCTCGCCGCCGAGCCGCCCGTGCGGTCGCGCTCAAGTCCGTTCCTCCGGCCGAGATGCGTGTCCGGACACTGGAGTGGATGGACTCGCTGTCCGCCGTGGCCGACGCCGTGACCGACGTCGCCCGTCTGCACGTCGAGGCCAACAACCGCGTCGCCGGGTTCGTGTCCGGGCCGGACTACGCCGACCTCGCCGCCGACGCGGTCACCGCCGAGCTGACGGACATCCTCGCGGACACCGACCCGGACAGCGAGGCGGACAGTGTCCGCCTGTCCGTCACCCCGGCGGCCGGACAGACCACGTCCACTGTCCGGGCCGCTGTCCGGCCCCGGCCGCGTCGGACCGTCCGCCCGGCCGGGCCCGCCACCGCTGACCGGGCTGTCCGCCTGGGCATCGTGTCCGGGCTGCTGTCCGCCAACCCGGACGCCACTGCCCGCGACGCTCTGTCCGCCCTCGCGGCCGAGGGCCACCAGGTGACCGACCGGACCGCGCGTCGCCTGCTGTCCGACGCCCGCACGGGCACCGCCGACGCCACCGCTGCCTGACCGAGAGGAACCCGCCATGACCAGCGCCAGCGAGTACACCACCGAGTTCGGCCCGCAGACCGCCGAGGTCGCCCGGTTCCTGTCCGCCATCGAGACCCTGACGACCGACCAGCTCACCCGCGCCGAAGCCGCCTCGGACACCAGCGACTGGACCTGGGACCGTTCCTGGGACAGCGCCACCAGCCTCGCCAGGCTGTTCGGCCTGTACCCCCAGCTCGACGCCGCGATCGACGCCGCGTGGGAGCACGCCGCGAAGCGCCCCGACTTCGAGCGGTGGGACCACGTGTGGGAGAACGCCGCCTCCCACACGGCCGCCGCCCTGGTCATCAGCCACCACCTCCCCGCCCCGATGGTCAACCGGCTGAGCCGCGCGTTCATCGCCGCTGGAGTGATCGAGGTCGCGCTCGACGAGACCACGGAGGACTGACCATGAACCGCAACGACAACCTCAGCCCCGCCGAGTACGCCGAGCTCGTACACGCCGCCCGCAAGCTCGTCGCCGCCGTCGAACTCGGCATCCACCGCAGCGAAGTCGTGTTCGCCGTCGCACTGGGCCTGACCATCGCCGCGTCACTGCTCGACCTGGACCCGGTCGCCACGATCACCTCCGTGATCGCCGTCGGCGCCCTCGGCGGCGGCCTGATCCTCCTCATGGCCCGCCTCGCCCTCGGTCCCGCACCCGCCGAGGTAGCCACCACCACCCCCGCCGAGCTCGTCGAGCAACCGGCGAACGGTAGCGCAGGCCCCGCTACCGGTAGCGGCCCCGCTACCACCGAAAACGGCGTGATTCCAACGAAGTAGCGGGGTAGCGCCCCTGTCTGGCGCACCCCGAAACCCCCACCTCACGCACTGCTGAGGGCACGGCGGGCCGCTACCGCTACCCGCCGTGCCCCTACCCCACCCATGCCAAAAACAGGCCGCAGAACAGGAACGGAGACCCGCCATGACCAGCACACCGCCCGCCGGTCGCGCCTACTCCCGTCAGGTCATCGCCGCGTGGCTGCACGGCTACACCACCGGCCACAACGACGGCCGCCACGACGGCCGCGTCGCCGGGTTCGGCGACGGGTACGACGCCGGGCACGCCGACGGCATCCCCGTAGGCCGCCGCCTGGCCGATGACGAGGCATCCGAGAAGTGGCGCGCGTACCGCGCCATGTCCGACGCCGTCCGCCCCAACCTCGCCCGCCCCCGCCCGTGGGGCGAGGCCAAGCCACTGCCGACGCCTGTCGAGTGCCTGGCGACCTGGCCTGTGACGCCCGCCCTGCACTCCGTCCGCGACGCCGCCTGACCCCGAGGGAGACACGACCATGAAGCACACCACCCGCCACCTGACCGCTCTGCCGGCACTGCCCGCCCATCACGTCGAGGCGTTCGTTCTCGAGGTACACCGCACGCACACGAGCTGGTGCTACTGGCCCGCCCAGCCCGGACAGCGCGAACGGTTGGAGGACTCCGAGGCCCAGGCCGGGACCTACCCCGTGCGCGCCGAGACCAGCCCCGACGGCGAACAGCTCGCCGTCGTTGACCTGCACACGCTCGTCACACGCCGCACCACCTGGTGGTGGATCTTCCCCCGGATCGAGCGGCCCTACGCCCGCACGGTGTCCGACGTCGCTTGGAGCGCCGACGAGGTAGCCGACGGCATGGCCGCGATGACCGACGACGACGGCACGCCCCTTGCCACCTGGCGTCGCCTCGACGTCGAGGCGTCGTGATGGCCGTCATCGGCGCCTACCGCACGGCTCGCATCCGACGCGTCTGCGACGGGCCCGGCGCGTGGGGAGTGCGGCACCACATCGAGCCGGGCGAGCGCTACCAGCGCCACGCGGCGACCCCGCACGACAGCGACCTGGGCAACACCGCCTGGTGGGTCCTCAACCTCTGCCAGTCCTGCATGACACCCGAACCGATGGGAGACCGCTCATGAGCAACCTGACCATGACCGACCTGTTCTGCGGGGCCGGCGGCAGCTCGACCGGAGCCGTGTCCGTGCCCGGCGTCACGGTGCGGCTGGCGGCGAACCACTGGGACAAGGCCATCGCCACGCACAACGAGAACCACCCCACCACCGACCACCTCCAGGCCGACATCTCCAACACCGACCCGCGCTACGTGCCGACGACGGACCTGCTGTGGGCCTCGCCGGAGTGCACGAACCACTCCCGGGCCAAGGGTCGCAAGCTGCACACCCAGCCCGACCTGTTCGGCGACGTCCTGCCCGACGAAGCCACCCAGCGGTCGAGGGCGACGATGTGGGACGTCGTGCGGTTCACCGAGACCCACAACTACCGCGCCGTCATCGTCGAGAACGTCGTCGAGGTCGCCGACTGGTCCAGCCCGACCGGCATCCGCGGCGGCCTGTTCGACGCCTGGCTCGCCGCCATGCACTCGATGGGCTACCGGCACCGGATCATCTCGCTCAACAGCATGCACGCCCAGGCTGGAGGGCTGCCCGCACCGCAGTCCCGTGACCGCGTCTACATCGCGTTCTGGCGGGCGGGGGAGCGCGCCCCGGACTTCGAGCACATGCTCCGCCCTGCGGCGTACTGCCCGACCTGTGACGAGGTGGTCCAGGCCCGGCAGTGGTGGAAGCGCGGCAACGGCGACCGGCCCGGCCGGTACCGCTCGCAGTACCTCTACCGGTGCCCGAACACGAGGTGCCGCAACGCCATCGTCGAGCCTGCCTGGATGCCCGCCGCGTCGGTCATCGACTGGACCCTCCCGGGTATCCGGATCGGGGAGCGCGAGTCCCTGGGGCTCAAGCCGCTGGCCGACAAGACCCGTCGCCGCATCGCCGCCGGGATCGCCCGCTACTGGTCCCCGTTCCACCTGGAAGCGGGCGGCAACACGTACGACGCCGCCGACCCCAAGCACGTCTCCCACGGTGACCCGAACGGGTACTACCGCGCCTGGTCCACCGCCGATGTGCTCAAGACCCTGCACACCATCGAGTCCAAGGCCCTCGCGATCCCGGTCGAGGGCCGCGACGGCAAGCACGCCCAGGCCATGGGGCAGCCGCTGCGGACCCAGACGACGCGTCTCGAGACGGCCATGGTCGCCCCGTTCATCGCCGAGCTGCGCGGCGGCGGCTCCACCGCGCGGTCCACGGGCGACCCGCTCGCGACGGTCACGGCGTCGGGCAACCACCACGGCCTGGTGACGCCCGCCGGCGGGACCTGGAACGACGACGCCCGGCACGCCGGCGAGGCGCTGCGGACCCTGCACACCCGCGACGCCTACGCGCTGGTCATGCGGAACAACTCCGGGGGAGCGGAGATGACCACCCCGGCCGGGGAGCCCCTGCGCACGCTGACCACCGCGGGGCATCAGTCCGTCATCACGCCGGGCGAACTGGCCGCCGCTGAGGCCCGGGTGGATGACTGCACCTTCCGGATGCTGGAGCCCTTCGAGGTCAAGCAAGGCATGGCCTTCCCCGGCGACTACGTCATGGTCGGCAACCGCCGCGAACAGGTCCGCCTGGCCGGAAACGCCGTCACCCCTCCGGCCGCTCGCGACCTGATCGCCACCCTCGCCGCCGCGATCACGGGCGAGCATCACACCACCACCGCCCAGCCCATCGCCCTCGCGGCCTGACGGAAGGAACCCACCATGACGACTACCACGCCCGACGCCCCTCTGGTCCAGCCCGAGCCCGCCGCAGATGGTGCCGCCCTGCTGGACCAGGTGCGCGCCGCAATCGCCCGGTATGTGATCCTGCCTGACGAGCACGCCATGACCGGCGTCGTGCTCTGGGTCGCGGCCACGCACGCCGTCCCGGCATGGGCACACGCCACCCGCCTGGTCATCCGCGCCCCCGAGAAGCGCTGTGGCAAGTCGCGCCTGCTGCAGCTGATCCAGGCGCTGTCTCATCAGCCGCTCATGTCCATCAATGTCAGCTCGTCGGCGATGTACCGGTCGATCGCGATGGCCGAGAACGACCCGCCCACGATCCTGATGGACGAGGCAGATACCGTGTTCGGTCCCAAGGCCGGAGACAACGAGGACCTGCGCGGCCTGCTCAACGGCGGGTTCGACCGCGACGCGTACACGCTGCGCTACGACGCGGGTATCCGCCAGGTCGAGGCACTGTCCACGTTCGCCATGGCGGCCCTCGCGGGCATCGGCACCATGCCCGACACCATCGAGGACCGCGCCGTCGTGATCCGGATGCGCCGCCGCGCACCTGGAGAGAGCGTCGCCCCGTACCGGATGCGTCGCGACCGGCCCGGGATGGACGGCCTCAAAGTCCACCTGAACAGGTGGGTCCGGGCCAACCTGCGAGACCTGGAGCTCGCCGTCCCGGAAATGCCGATCGAGGACCGCGCCGCCGACCTCTGGGAGCCCCTGATAGCCATCGCGGACCTCGCCGGCGGGCACTGGCCGGAGGACGCCCGAGAGGCCGCCCTGGTGCTCTCTGAGGACCGCGAGGCCAACGCCCGCCAGTCGGTGCAGTCCCGCCTCCTGGCCGACTGCCGCACCGCGTTCGGCGACGCGAACGCGCTGCCGTCGTCGGTGCTGCTGGACCGCCTCAAGGAGGACTCAGAGGCTCCCTGGGCGACCTACGGGAACACCGGTCTGAACCCGCGTCGCCTGGCCGAGCTGCTGCGCGAGTTCGACATCACCAGCCGCACCATGCGCCTGGACACCGGGCAGGCCAAGGCGTACACGCGGGCCGACTTCGCGGACGCCTGGGAGCGGTACTGCCCCACCGAGGCCGCACCCGGGCAGGCCGGGTTGCCGTCCCAGCCGTCCCAGCCGTCCCATGGCGGTGAAAGCCCAGGTCAGACCATGTTTTAGGCCGTGATGGCAGGCCGAAAACCTGCCGTCCCATGCCGTACCAACCCGTACCAGGTACGGCATGGGACGGCACGGTACGGCAAAAAACGAAGCACGATTCCCACCCCAAAATGCCACCTGACCAGCGCAAACGCCCCTGTGGGACGGCTGGGACGGATGGTACGGCAACCCCCGCCCAACCCCGTTGAAGGAGACCTGTCATGGCTACCGCCACACCGCCGGTCTACACCGAGACCACACCCACCATCACCGCCGTCACGCCCCTGCTCTATCGCGTCGAGGAAGCCGCCGAGGCGCTCCGCATCTCTAGGACCCAGGTCTATGCACTCATCCGCAGCGGCGCGCTCCGTACGGTCAAGATCGGCGGTAGCCGGCGTGTGCCGGTCGCCGCCGTCGCGGAGTACGTCGTGAACCTCGGAGCTGCGGCATGAGCGCCCCATCCACGGAGAAGGCGCGCCGCGCACGGGGCGAGGGCGGCGTCTACTTCAACGAGAAGCGGAACCGGTACATCGCGGAGAAGGTCGTCGGGTTCGACGGCAAGGGGGACGAGATCCGCAAGACCGGTTCGGGGAAAACTGAGGCACTGGCGTTGAAGGCGGTCAATGAGCGCGTCCGGCAGTACGAGGCTGGCATCGTCAAGGGCGCGGACCGGTACACCGTCAGCCAGGCCGTCGAGGACTGGCTGACGTACAGCCGGACCGAGGTCGGGGCGAAGACCGTGCGAGGTAACCGCGACTTCTTCGAGCACCACATCAAGCCGCACCTGGGCGGACGGCGGATCAAGGACCTGCGGCCGGTCGAGGTCGAGAAGTGGATGCACGGCCTCGCGCCGTCCCTGGGACGCTCCGCGCTGAAACAGGTGCTCTCAGTGCTCCGGAGGTCGATCGACCGCGCCGTGGTGCTTGGCCTCGCGGAGCGGAACGTCACGACCCTGGCCCAGCTCCCAAAGGGCCGCGCGGGCCGCAAGTCGAGGTCGTTCACGCTGGACCAGGTGCGCGCGATCCTGAACAGCCCCTCGGCCAGCGCGCACTGGCTGTACCCGTACGTCGTCGTGTCGCTCACGGTCGGTCTGCGGACCGAGGAAGCGCGGGCACTGCGCTGGGACCACGTCCACCTCTCTCCGGTGCCGCACGTGTGGGTCTGGCGCTCCGTGCGCGAGGACGGCGACACCAAGACAGAGAAGTCCCGGCGCACGCTGGCGCTACCCAGCGTCGCTGTGCGGGCGCTCAACCGGCAGTGGGCATGGCAGGACGACCGGCGGCGAGCGATGGGGGAGGCGTGGCCGAGCCCGGACCTGGTCTTCACGACGGGTTCGGGGACGGAGCTCCGGCCCGACAACGTCCGCCGAGACTTCCGCATCCTGCTCCGTGACGTGCCAGGCATCGACCCGGAGCAGTGGACCCCGCGCGACATGAGGCACACGTTCGTGTCGCTGCTCTCCCAGGGCGAGGTTCCCATCGAGGAGGTCTCGCGGCTCGTCGGGCACAGCGACATCGGAACGACGGAGAACGTCTACCGGCACGAGTTGCGCCCCGTGCTCCAGAACGGCGCGCGGGCGATGGACAGCGTACTCAGCGACCCGTAGGCCAGCAGTTAGGCCAGCAGTAGCCGAGTGGAGGTCGCGAGAGCGGGAAAAACAACAGGCTGTGACCAGCGTTTGCGCTGGTCACAGCCTGTTTTTGTCTGTGCGCCTGAAGGGATTCGAACCCCCGACCTTCTGCTCCGGAGGCAGACGCTCTATCCACTGAGCTACAGGCGCGTGGCCGAGATCCATGAGCTGTCGCTCACCGTATCGGCCGAAACGAGACTACCAGGTGACCGACGTGAGGCGTGCATCGATACCTGTGACACTCGTCTGGCAACCTTCCGTCGCTCGCCTGCGTCTGTGTCCCATGAATCGACGAGGAGCCCGATCCCACCGGCGTACTGACGTACGCGGGCGATGACGAACGAGGTGGTGGACATGGTGAGTGACGACGCGGTCGTCCCGGACGGTCCCGGTGTCATCGTGGTGACCACGGGCACTCCGGCCGAGCAGTTCACGAGCTTCGCGAGGGACCGGTCACCCGAGCTGTCCCGCATCGCCTATCTGCTGTGCGGCGACGTGCATCGGGCCGCCGACCTGGTGCAGCTCGCACTGGAGCGGACGTACCGGGCCTGGAACAGGGTGGGCGACGGTGATCCGTTCGCCTACGCCCGGAGGGTGATCGCCACGGCCCGGATCGATTCCTGGCGGCGGACCAAGCACGACGTCCTCGTTGCTCCCACCGACCTGCGCCCGGGTTCGGCGTCGGACGGCACACAGCACGTCGTCGACCGCGACGAGCTGGTGCGGGCACTGCGTCAGCTCCCGGCCGGACAGCGGCGCGTCGTCGTCCTGCGGTACCTGCTGGACCGCACGGAGAAGCAGACCGCCGAGGACCTGGGGATCTCCGTGGGTGCGGTGAAGTCGGGCGCGTCGCGCGGCCTCGACCAGCTGCGGCAGATCCTCGGCAAGGGAATCCCACGACCGGCGACGAACGACACGACCACGCGGCAGGAGGCGAAGTGATGAAGGAGCAGAGCGACACCCTGGTGAAGCTGATCCACGACGCCGCGGGTCAGGTCGGGCCCCTGGACGGGATCGATGGAGAGGCGATGGCACGACGCGCGATCCGCCATGAGCGCACGCGTCGAGGCGTGATCGGGGGCGCGGTGGCCTTCGCACTGGTAGCCCTGGGCACGGCAGGGACGATCTGGTTCGTCGAGCGACCGGCGCTTCCTGCGCTTCTGCCGTGGTTCTCGGACTCGGGCGAGACTTGCTCGGACGGCCTGGTCTTCGAGGTGCCGGACGGCTACGAGGAGTTCAGTCCCACGGGGGACCCGATGTGGGGACTCGATCCGGTGATCCCGGGCGAGCTGGATATGGAGTCCCTTCCGTCGGCCGAGTCGTGGGTCGCCGTCGACCCGGTGGACGGTGTGCCGCTCGTGGGCAGGCAGATCGGCAATCCGGTGGTCGACACCGAGGTGCCGGGGGCGGTGGCCGCGACGTACTCCTGGTACATCGTGGACGGCGACGACAGCCCGATGGCCGATGAGCTCACGGCGGACGCGGGCGACTTCGTGGGTGAGCTGGACGTGGAGCTCGCCGACGGGACGGTCGTCCGGATCACCATGAAGCTCCACGACGACGCCACGCCGCAGGCCACCTTCGAGCGGCTGGTCGACACGGTCCGGATCGACGAGGAGTACGAGGGCCCAGAGACATTGCCGATGATTCCGCAGGAGGACCTGCCGGTTCTCGAGGCGGGTGAAGTGCCCGCGTCATGGCAAGAGGCAGAGTTCCACGGTCTTCAGTACGCGCTGCCCGGGGACTGGGGCACCGGTCCGAGCGCGGAGAACGTTGGCGAGACGCAGGTCCTCGAGCGGCCGGACGGCAAGGTGGAGCTCCGGATGGAGCTGACCGACCACTTGATGTACCTCGACAACGCCCAGATGGCCGCTGAGTACGCCGAGCTCGGCGAAGAGTTCGGGGACTACTACCGCTTCGACCTGGCGGGCTCGGACGTGGCGCAGGTCCGGATCGAGCGTTTCGACGGCGAGTACCAGGCCTATATCGAGGTGCGTCGCGCCGGCGGCAGAGGCTACATGGTGAACTTCTTCGGTCGCCCCGGCGCCGGGGACCTCGACGACGACCTCTCGGCGCTCCTCGGCAGCCTCGGCTTGACCGCGGCGTCGAAGGACGGAGCCACTGCCTACGACGACCTGGACCCGGCTGACCCGCTGCTGCAGGACACGCCGCCGGACTGGGAACCGGTCAAGTTCGAGGGCCTTGAGATGAGCCTGCCGCAGGAGCTCAGGAGCGACGAAGGGACGTGGGGAATCTGGAGCAGCGACTCCCCGGACTCCTGGGAGGACGTGTCGATCTCGCTCTGGGATCTGGAGGCGTACGAGCAGCCCTTCGGCCTCGATGAGAGCGGGTACCGGTACGAGCCGCCCGGCACGACACGCGGGGTCGTGACCGTAGGGACAAGCACCGAGACCGGCGAGCCGACCTTCCTGGGGCAGGCCACCTTCCGGCTGACGGCTGACGGGCGCAAGTCGTTCGAGGTCCGGTATGAGGGTTCGGGTGCGACCGAGGAACGGTGGTGGCAGATCCTCACGTCCCTGGACGCGGCCGATCTGAGCGTGTCCTGACAGGCAACCTTCCTGAGCCTGCGTGCGTCTGTGTGCCGTGAATCTACGAAGAGCCCGACCCGATCGGCGTGCGAGCGCGTGCGCGGTCATCGACGAAAGAGGTGGTAGCCATGGCGAGTGAAGACGTCGCAGGCCAGGTGGGCTCCGTGGAAGACGCCGACGGCGCTGCGCTGGAAGCGCGGATGATCCGCCGTCAGCGCGCCCGGCGCGGTGTGCTCGGGGGCGTGGTGGTTCTCGTTGTCCTGGCCCTCGTGACCGTCGTCGCCCTTGTCGCCGGTGGAAAGCAGCTCCTGCCGGCTGGTTGGGGGACGTCCGGAGACGCGCCGGACAGCTGGACCGAGGTGTCCGAAGCCGGACTGACGCTGGCGGTCCCGCAGGGCTTCGAGCGGTTCGAGGAGATGGGTGTCGGCTGGGCCGTCGAACCGGAGCAGGACGAGGAGTTCGGCGAGTACTCCGCGGTGTTCGTCCAGCCCTGGCCGCTCTCGGACGAGAGCCCGATGCCCGAGACATACGGAGATGCGGTCGAGGCGGACGTGCCAGGCGCGGCCTCGGCCGAGTACGCCTGGACGGCGGACGGGCTGGGCGACCTCGAGGGCGCGCTGGACGTCGAGCTGGAGTCCGGCAGGACGGTTCGGCTCATGATCATCCTGGCCGGCGTGCCAGACCCCGAGGAGATGTTCGAGCAGCTCGTGGGGACCGTACAGGTCGACCCGTCCTTCGACGAGAGCACGCTGGCGATGCCCGAGGACGAGCAGCCCGTTCTCGATGTCGTGGAAGACCTTCCGTCCGGGTGGGAGACTCAGGAGCACCAGGGCCTGACGTTCGCCGTGCCGGAGGACTGGGTGGAGGACGACGCCTCCGCCGCCCGGGGCGCCCGCTGGCCGGCCGTGTCGATGAACGACGCCGCGGGGGAGTTCCGGCTGAAGGTCACCGTTCTCTCGTCCACGTTCGACTCGGACGAGGACCACAGCTACATGTACGTCTTCGAGCGACCGCCGGGGGCCGACCGGGCAGGCGCCGAGCTGACCCCGGACGGCGGGACGCTCACCGCCTGGCTCGAGGTGCGCAAGGCAGGAGGCCGCACCTACTCGATCAACATGCGGGTCCCGGAGGGCGAGGACGGCGAACGCCTGGTGAGCACGGTCGCCGGGAGCCTGGAGTTCACGGCCGAGGCCGACGACGTGCCCTCCTATGCCGACCTTGCGGACGCCCAGCCCCTGATCGATGACGCACCGGAGATCCCCGAGGACTGGGTGGTCGTGGAGGGCTCCGGCTTCAGCCTGCGCGTGCCGCCGTCCTGGGCCGACCCGGGCGCTACCCAGGAGGGCCAGATCATGCTCAACGCCCCGTCGGACGGCGGGCCGGACGAGAGCGTGGACGCGACGCTGATGGAACCCGGCGTCACCGGCTTCGACGAGATCCCTGTCGGCGGGTATCGCCTCGAGATCCCGGGCGCCGACCAGGCGACCATCAGGATGGGCGACTACACGGAGTACGGGGAGACCGACCTGTTCAGCGCTCATGCCGAGATCCGTCTGGCCGACGGCAGCCACCTGATGGTGGGCTACGACGGCGGGGCCGATCCCGAGTTCGAGGAACGCTTCTGGCAGATCCTCGGCAGCCTCGAGATCACCACGGACTGAGAACCCGTGTCCGACGCCGGTGGCGCGCTCCCCGAGCGGGGGGGGGGCGCCACCGCCGCCGGGCAGCACGTTCCCGGCCTGTGGAAAGCGTGGGCGTCGTATGGGCGCTCGCCCGTAGAATCGTCGAGTGACACCTACCCAGCTCTCCGAAGCACTCAGTGCTGCCCTTGCCGCGGCTGTCGCCGACGGCACACTCGCCCTGCCCGCCGACGCCGTCCCGGCGTCGGTCCACGTGGAGCGACCCAGGCAGCGAGAGCACGGGGACTGGGCCACGAACGTGGCCCTGCAGCTCGCGAAGAAGGCGGGCACGACGCCGCGCGCGCTGGCCGAGGACCTGGCCGCTCGCCTCGGAGCGACGCCCGGCATCAAGTCCGTGGGCGTTGCCGGCCCGGGCTTCCTCAACATCACGCTCGACGCCGGGGCGGCGGGCGAGCTCGCGCGCACCATCGTCGAGGCGGGCGCCGCGTACGGCCGGGGCGAGGCCCTGACCGGCCAGGTCATCAACCTGGAGTTCATCAGCGCCAACCCGACCGGCCCGCTGCACATCGGGCACACCCGCTGGGCAGCGCTCGGCGACTCGCTGGGGCGCATCCTCCGCTTCGCCGGTGCCGAGGTGGCCGCCGAGTACTACATCAACGACGCCGGCGCGCAGATGGACCGCTTCGGCGAGTCCGTCCTGGCGCGCGCGACGGACACCGAGGTGCCCGAGGGCGGCTACCGCGGCGAGTACGTCAAGGAGCTCGCCGCCAAGGTGCTCGCGGACCACCCCGACCTGCCGGAGCTGCCCCGCGACGAGGCGATCGCCGTCGCCCGCGAGGCCGGCTACAAGCACCAGCTCGCCGAGATCCGCGAGGTGCTGGAGAACTTCGGCGTGCACTTCGACGTCTGGTTCTCGGAGCGCGAGCTGCATGCCTCGGGCGCCGTCGAGAAGGCAGTGGCCCGCCTGCGCGAGCAGGGGCACGTCGACGACAAGGACGGCGCCGTCTGGCTGCGCACCACGGACTTCACCGACGACAAGGATCGCGTGATGATCCGGGCGAACGGCGAGCCCACGTACTTCGCCGCCGACGCCGCCTACTACCTGTCGAAGAAGGACCGGGGGTTCCCGGGCAAGATCTACCTGCTCGGTGCCGACCACCACGGGTACGTCAACCGCCTCAAGGCCATCGCGGCCTGCGCGGGGGACGACCCGGAGACGAACATCGAGGTGCTGATCGGGCAGCTCGTCAACGTCGGCGGCGCCAAGCTGTCCAAGCGCGCCGGCAACATCATCGAGCTGCGCGACCTGGTCGACTGGATCGGCAAGGACGCCGTCCGCTACTCCCTGGCCCGCTACCCCGCGGACTCGCCGCTGGAGCTGCAGGGCGAGGACATGATCAAGCAGTCCAACGACAACCCCGTGTTCTACGTGCAGTACGCGCACAGCCGCACGGTCCAGATCGGGATCAAGGCCGTCGAGCGTGGCGTAAGCCGCGCCGACGGGTTCGACCCGGCGCAGCTCTCGCACGCCTCCGAGACGGCGCTGATCGGCCGCCTCACCGAGTTCCCGCGGATCGTGGCGCAGGCCGCCGAGCTGCGCGAGCCGCACCGCGTCGCGCGCTACCTGGAGGCGCTCGCCGGCGACTTCCACGCCTGGTACAACGACGAGGACAAGCTGCGCGTCACGCCGTACCCGGACGAGGAGGTCACGGACGCGCACCGCGCGCGCCTGTGGCTGAACGACGCCGTCCGCACGGTCCTCGCCAACGGCCTGGACCTGCTGGGCGTGAGCGCTCCGGAGCGGATGTGATGGGCGGGTACGTGATGGGGGCTGACGTGACCGGCGCTCCCTGGTCGAGCGGCGTCAGCCGCCTGCCGGACGGTGCGGTGGCCGTCGGTGGAGTCGACGTGCGCGAGCTCGCCGCTCAGCACGGAACACCGGCCTACGTGCTGGACGAGGCCGACTTCCGCATGCGGGCCCGCGCGTACCGCACGGCGTTCGAGGCGGCGTTCGGCGCCGTCGGCACGGGCGTGGACGTGTACTACGCGGGCAAGGCGCTGCTCACCGTGGCCGTCGCGCGCTGGGCGCGCGAGGAAGGCCTGCGGGTCGACACGGCGTCGGGCGGCGAGCTGGCCATCGCGCTCCGGGCCGAGGTTCCCGGCGCCGAGATCGGCCTGCACGGCAACAACAAGTCCGACATCGAGATCCTGCGGGCGCTCGACGCCGGCGTGGGCCGCATCATCGTGGACTCGCTGGTCGAGATCGAACGGGTCGCTCGGCTCGCCCGCGAGCGCGGGGTCGTGGCACCCGTGATGGTCCGGGTGACCACCGGCGTGCACGCCGGCGGACACGAGTACATCGCGACGGCGCACGAGGACCAGAAGTTCGGGCTGTCGGTCAACGCCGGGTCCGGGGCGACGAGCCCGGCGATGGCCGCGCTGCTCGCGGTGCTGAAGCATCCCGAGCTGAAGCTGCTGGGCATCCACTCGCACATCGGCTCCCAGATCCTCGACCCCGACGGCTTCGAGGCCGCCGCACGCGTCGTGCTGCGGCTGCGGGCCGACCTGGCGGAACGGTCCGGCCTGCTCGTCGACGAGGTCGACCTCGGCGGCGGCTACGGCATCGCCTACCTGCCCGGTGAGGTCGCGCTCGACCCGGAGCGCGTGGCGAAGGACATCGCGCAGTCGGTGGCCGGGGTGTGCACGGAGCTCGGCACGAACCTGCCCCGGTTCTCGATCGAGCCCGGCAGGGCGATCGTCGGCCCGGCGGGTCTCACGCTCTACACGGTCGGCACGGTCAAGCCGGTCACCGTGTCGGACGACGGCGGTGCCGACTTCACGCGCACCTACGTGTCCATCGACGGCGGCATGAGCGACAACATCCGCCCCGCCCTGTACGGGGCGGCGTACCACGCGGAGGTCGTCGGCCGTTCGTCCGCCGCGGAGATGGTGCTGGCGCGCGTCGTGGGCAAGCACTGCGAGTCGGGCGACATCGTCGTCCACGAGGTACGGCTCCCCGCGGACGTGCGGGCCGGGGACCTGCTCGCGGTCGCCGCGACCGGCGCCTACGGGCGGTCCATGGCGTCGAACTACAACATGCTGCCGCGTCCTCCGGTCGTCGCGGTGTCCGACGGCGCCTCGCGGGTGCTCGTCCGCCGCGAGACCGAGGACGACCTGCTGGGTCTCGACCAGGGCTGACCCGCTCGGCTCCGGGCGTCTGCCCGGAGCCGAGAGGACCGTTCAGGCGCCCGGGTCAGACGTCCTGGGCGTCATCGACGTGGCAGCCCTCGGCGGAGTCGCCGTACGCGTCGATGTGCTCCTCGAGATCCGCGGACAGGTCCTCGATCTGCACGGTGAGCTTGTCCATCTCCGTGCCGATCGACTCGACCGCCGCGATGTCGCGGGCGGTGATGGCGGCCATGAAGTCGTTCAGCCCCTCCAGGTACGTGACGTTCTTCTCGCCCAGCTTCGCGGAGACCTCGAGCATCGCGTCCGCGTCGCCGATCGCGCCGATGCAGGCCGACGCGGTGCTCTCGGCGCGCGACCTGGCGGTCTCCAGGCCGTCTATCGTCGCCTCGGCGTCGGCGAGGCTCTTCTCGGCGCTCATCAGCTCGGCCGAGAGCGACGTGGCGCGTGACTCCCAGTCGCCGGCCGAGACCGTACCGAGCGCTCCCCACACGATGGCACCGACGAGCAGCACCGCGAGCACGACCACCGCGACGTTGGCCCTGACGAAGGCCACGGCCTTGTCGAGGGCCTTCGGCGGTGCGGGTTCCGATGTGGGTGCGGGCTCGGGCGCGGGCTCCGCAGCAGACAAAGATGCAGGTGCGGGCTCCGGCTCGGCAGCAGGTGCAGCTGCAGATGTGGTCTCCGGCTCCGGCTCCGCAGCAGACACAGGCGCGGGCTCAGGCGCTGTCGCGGGCTCGGTCGCAGGTGCGGGCTCGGCGCCGGCCGGGAGGTCGCCCTCCGGCACGGCGGGCGCCGGGTCGGGCTCAGAGGTGGGGTTCAGCTCAGCGGCGGGACGCGCGCGCTCGTCGTCGGACATGCGGGCAACGTACTGGCTGAAAACTGGCGAAAAGCCCGAAAAACAACAGATCGCAGAAAGATCACCCGCCCGTTGAGTGCTGGATATTTGCGCTTCGAACGGCCCGGGAGGCGCAAATATCCAGCACTCAACGATGGCTGACCGCTACGGGCGGTCGATCGTGATCGTTGGGGAGGTCCAGGTCTCCCAGTGCTTCGGGTTCCAGGTGTCGCCGTCGGCCTTCAGTGCCTTGAGGGAGAGCACGTAGTCGCCGTCGGGCACGCTCTTCGTGACCCCGCGGAGCGTGGTGTACGAGCCGTCCCACGCGTAGGCGGTGAGCCCGCCGGCCGTCTCGTTCCGCTCCACGCCCGTCACGTCGACGGCGAACGCGCCGCGGCGGTCCACCGGGCGGCGGGTCTCGGCGTCGAGCACCGTGACCTGCAGCGTCTCCACCTGGTGCTGGAAGTGGACGAGCGTGTACGGGATGTCGGGCAGGCCGTTCACGGTGCCGAGCGAGTACGCGGCGCCCTCAGGCTTCAGCTCGTAGTCGCCCTGCGGGTCGATGCAGTCGAGGTTGATGAACTCGGTGCACGTCGTGATGCTCCCGACCGACGGCAGGTCGGCCACGACCTCGCCGCCGGACATGACCGGCGTGATCGGGTCGATCGCCTGGTAGTCGCCCGCGTACCCGGCGTACGGCACCGAGTACTTGGTGCCGTCGCCGGCCGTGACCACCACGTACCCGCCGTAGATGAGCTGGTCGGCGTCCGTCGCCTCGGGTGCGGTGACCGTCACGCGGATCACCTCGGACTTGCCCGGCTTCAGCTTGACCGACTCGCTGCTGAACGACACGTCCGCGTACGTGTCGGCGAACGACGGCGCGAAGGTGTTGCCGTACGTCGCGAGTGCCGGGGCGTGCGACACGGTGTAGGTGACCGTCTTCTTGGTCGTGTTGCGGACCGTCACCGACCTGGTGATGGTTCCGGTCTTGGTGCTCTCGCCGAGCGAGAGCTTCGCGGGCCGCACGCTGGCGCCGGCCTGGACGACACCGGGGATGTCGAGCATGCCCGCACCCTGCCGGTGCGCGTTGTCGAGGTAGCCGGCAGCCGGGGCGCCGGACCATGCGGCCGGGTCGGCGCTGTTCTGCAGCATGCTCCGGACCTGCGAGGCGCGCAGGCGCGGCTGCGCCTCCAGCAGCAGGGCGACGGCGCCCGCGACGTGCGGCGACGCCATCGACGTGCCGGAGTTGACGCCGTGCCCGCCCTGCTCCAGCGGCAGGGTCGAGTTGATGTTGCCGCCGGGGGCGCCGATGTCGGGCTTGAGGGCCAGGTCCGGAGACAGGCCGTACGAGCTGAAGGAGCTGATCAGGCCGCCGGTCGGGCTGGGCGTGGACACCTCGCCGGCAGACCAGGTGAGCGTCACCTCGGTGCCGGCGGCGAGCTCGGCGACGAGGGCCTTGCCCTCGGCCTGCGGGATGCCGATACCCGGGATGTCGCGGTCCACGACGCCACCGCCGGAGAACAGACCGGGGCTCGAGTTGTAGATCACGACTGCCGTCGCACCCGCGGCGTGCGCCGTCGAGTACTTCTCCTCGAAGGAGCACGAACCGCGTGCGATGAGCGCGGTCTTGCCAGCGACGTCGGCCTCCAGCGGTATGTCGACGCTGGGGCAGACGGTTCCGGCGTCGACCAGCGGGTCGGTGGTGCCCTCGGTGGGCGGGTCCGCGACGTCGCCGAGCCCCAGGTAGGGCACTGCCGTGCCCGACGGGTTCGCGACGACGGAGCTTGCGGTGACGTGCGTGTTGTCGAATGACGCGACGCCGATGACCTTCTCGCCCAGGCCGGGCGCACCCGCCGAGTACAGGCCCGACGCACCCGAGTTACCGATCGAGGCGACGACGACCATGCCGCGGTCGACGAGCAGGTTGCTCGCGGTGGCCGTCGGGTAGGACGGCCAGGAGTAGGAGGAGCCGATCGACATGTTCAGCACGTCCATGTCGTCGGCCAGGGCGCGCTCCATGGCCGCGATCATGATGTCGGCGGAGGTGGAACCCTCGCAGCCGAACACGCGGTACGCCCCGAAGGTGACGCCGGGCGCCACGCCGGTGATCCCGTCGGCCCGGCCCTCGCCGTTCGCGCCGACGATGCCCGCCACGTGGGTGCCGTGGCCCTGGCAGTCGTCCGGGACGGCGTCGGGGTGCGGGACACGCCGGTCCGCGTCGCTCGAAGCCTCGTTGTAGTCGTCGCCGACCAGGTCGTAGCCGGCCACCACGCGGCTGTTCGGGAAGCCGGGGCCGCCCAGGTCCGGGTGGTCGATGTCGATGCCCGTGTCCATGACGGCGACCTTCACGCCCTCGCCGGTCAGGCCGAGCTCGTTCTGCGCGATGTCCGCACCCGTCATGCCGAGCGCCGTCGCCATGTCCGGCTCGTTGCCGGGGACGGTCTCCGGCATCTCGATCTGCGTCATGGGGTAGATCGCCTTGACGCCCTCGGTGCGCTGCAGCTTCCCGAGCTGGGCCGAGTCCATGTCGATGGAGTAGCCGTTGAACAGGGTGTGGAACGTGCGCCGGACCGAGTAGTCGACGTCGGCGTCCTTCGCGGCCGCGCGGAACTCCTGGCGTTCGGCGGTGAGGGTCTTGCTGTCGGTGCCCGCTGACGCCGGCTCGCTCTCCAGCTCGACGAACCATGAGCCCTTGGTCTCGTTGACCAGGCTGGTGTCGACGGAAGCCGGGATCTCGTGGACCGGCGCTATCGGGTCGATGGCGCCATCGACCGTCGCACCCTGGGCGGCGAGGCCCTGTGCGGTGACACCCCCGGCAGCCAGCGCGAGCGCGGCGAGCGCTCCGAGGTACCTGCTGCGATTCATTCGTGCTCCCCGTTCGGGTGGCCACCACTTACTACCCCGGTGGCCCTTATGTGAAGAAAGCGTGACTCGGGTGACTTTAGAGGAGCACTTCTGCGCGGGGAAGACGCGGAGGGCAAGCCGGGTGATTTTCCGGTGGGGTGTCAGCGCACGTCGATGTGGATCGGGTTGGTGTAGAGCCAGGTGTCCGCCCACGGGTCACCGTTGTTGTCGTCGTGGGGCACCGGGCCGGCGGGGTCGATCGACGCTCCGAGGTATCCGGCACCGTGCCGGTTTCCGTCGCTGCCGCGCAGCCGGATGTAGCAGGACTGCGTGATGCGGCCGAGCGGGATGCGCAGGTGATAGGTGCCGAACCGGCGGCTCGTGTCGATCTGCTCCACCACGCGAGTGTCGGGTGCCTGCCAGCTGTCGCGGTCCGTCGCCGGCCCGGTCACGGCACCCCGGATCACGTCCAGGTGGGCGAGCCGGGGGAGCACCCCGTGCGGGTTGGGGCGGTGTGCGCTGCGCACCTTGACCGTGAGCTCGACGGCGGTTCCGCGCTCCACGGTGAGCCGTCCGCCGAGCGTGCTGCTCCGGCCGCGGGCGCCGACGAGGCGGACGTCGAGCCCGTCGACGAGGTGCCCGTGGTCCACCCAGACCCGGCCACGGCGCAGGCCGTCCATGACGTCGAGGTAGCCGTGCCGGGTCACGCCGACGTGAGTCCGGCTGAACTCGCCGGGCCAGAAGTCGCTGCCGGGCTGGGGTGTCCCGGTGTCGACGGGAGACGGCTTCCAGCCGAGCGAGTCGAAGCTCTCGCCGGGAGGCATGTCGCCGTCGCGCCAGGTGTCCCAGATGGTGCGGTGGTTGTCGGAGTTGGAGGTGATCGAGAACAGGGTGCCCTCCGCCAGCATCGCGTCCCACAGGCCCCCGACGGTCGCCGTCATCCAGTCGAAGCCGCCGAAGGTGCGGTACGCCTCGGCCGGGTAGCCGGGGTAGGAGTCCGGGCGCGGCGCGTTGTTGTACTCGCCGCGCTGGGCCCGCGTGCTGCCGCGGTACGCGACCCAGTCCGGGTCGGCGTCGCCCTGGGCGCCGGGCGCGCCCTCCATGCCGATGCAGATCCCGCTCGCGGCGTCGCGCCAGGCCCGGATCTCGTGCGGGGAGTCGATGCCGAGCCGGGACGGGTGGTTGGCCAGCACGAGGACGTCGTCGACGGAGCCGCTCGACTTCTGGGCGGCGAGCCACCGCAGCGCGTCCACCGCGCGCTGCTCGTTCTCGGGCAGGTCCGCGGTCCAGCCGTTGAGCTTGCCGTCCCACCGCCGCTCGAACTCGCGCAGCAGCTCGACCTCGTGCCGGCCGGGTGCGGTGAACACGGTGCCGTGCTCGGCAGCGGGGATGTACCACTCCAGGCCCTGGAAGATCAGCTGGCGCGGGTTGCGCGCCCGCGCGGCCATGATCTCCTCGTGCTCGGCGGCGGCACCCTTGTCGCGGTGCCCGAAGTTGCTGTGCTCCGTGAAGACCATCCAGTCCAGGCCGAGCTCCGCGCCCCTCCGGGCGAGCTGGTCGAAGTCGTACTTGGCGTCGTGGCTGTACCGGGAGTGAATGTGGTGGTCGCCGACGAGCCAGGCGAGCTGAGGGTCCCCGTGCCCGCCCGCTGCGGCGGCGGTCCCGGCGTGCGCGCCGGTGGCGAGCGCGAGCCCGCCGGCCATCCCGAGGCGCAGGAACGTGCGGCGGGAGGCTCCTTGCGGGTCCAGGGACGAGGCCGGGACCGACGGATCGGCCCAGGCGGGCAGATCGGTGGCACGGAACGGGTGGGGCATGGTTCCTCCTGCGGCGGTTCTTGGTAACGCCACAGGGTTGCGCCGTTCGAAGGCCCGGGGGTGAACTTGAGACGTCCGGCGCCTGACGACAGCCTCGAGACCCGACGCCGGCCGGTAGCCCCGGGGTGGTGGGGCGGAGAGAGACGGCAACCGGCACGGCGTCGGGCAGCTTGGGGGAGCGGGACTCAGACCTGGTCGGCCGGCGAGTCCACCAGGTGTCCCTGGTAGGCGGGGTTCGTCAGGAACGCCGGGAAGTCGTCCTGGAGGGCGACCTGACGGAAGATCGCCGCCGCGTCGTCGAGCCGGCTGCCAGAATCCTGCGGCAGCGAGGCGACGACGTCGAGCAGGATCGTCTCGACCCGCTCCCGCGTGATCGGGAGCTGGTCGTCGTGGGTCACCGTGCCCGAGGCGATCCACTGCCACACCTGGGACCGGGAGATCTCGGCGGTGGCGGCGTCCTCCATCAGGTTGTCGAGCGCCGCGGCTCCGGTACCGCGCAGCCAGGCGTCGATGTAGCGGACGGCGACCGAGACGTTCGACCGCAGTCCGGCGGAGGTCACGGTCGCCCCGGCACGCCGTGCGGAGGCGATGTCGAGGAGCTCGTGCTGCCCCACGGCGACGTCCGGCCGCTGCCGCGACACCTGGTTCGGCGCGTCCCCGAGGACGGCGTCGAACTCGGCCTCGGCCACCGGGATCAGGTCGGGGTGAGCCACCCACGTGCCGTCGAAGCCGTCGCCGGCCTCGCGCTTCTTGTCCGCCGCGACCTGCTGGAACGCCTGCCGGGTGACCTCCGGGTTGCGGCGGTCCGGGATGAACGCGCTCATCCCGCCGATGGCGTGCGCCCCCCGCTTGTGGCAGGTGGCGACGAGCAGCTCGGTGTAGGCGCGCATGAACGGTGCGGTCATGGTGACCTGCGCGCGGTCCGGCAGCACGTACGAGTCACCGCGCGTGCGGAAGCACTTGATGATCGAGAACAGGTAGTCCCAGCGACCCGCGTTGAGCCCCGCGCAGTGGTCGCGCAGCTCGTAGAGGATCTCCTCCATCTCGAACGCCGCGGGCAGCGTCTCGATCAGCACGGTGGCGCGGATCGTGCCGCGGGGGATGCCCAGCGCGTCCTGCGCGACCTCGAACACCTCGTTCCACAGCCGCGCCTCCTTGTACCCCTCCAGCTTGGGCAGGTAGAAGTACGGGCCCCTGCCGCGGGCGATCAGCTCGGCGGCGTTGTGGAAGAAGTAGAGCCCGAAGTCCACGAGGCTGCCCAGGGCGCTGCTCGTGATGCCGTTCGCGTCCGTGTAGCGCAGGTGCGCCTCGTCGAGGTGCCAGCCACGCGGGCGGAACACGATCGTCGGGAGGTCGACGATGTCGGCCGACCGCAGCGTGTACTCCTTGCCGGCCTCGTTGGTGAAGCTCAGCGACCCGCGGATCGCGTCGTGCAGCGCGAGCTGCCCCTCGACCACGTTGGGCCATGTCGGGCTGGACGCGTCCTCGGCGTCGGCCAGCCAGCACCGGGCACCGGAGTTGAGCGCGTTGATGGTCATCTTCGGGTCGGTGGGACCCGTGATCTCGACCCGGCGGTCCTCCAGGCCGGGCGCGTTCCGCGAACCCGCGACCCGCCAGTGCGGGTCGTCGCGCACGGGGCGCGTCGAGGCCCGGAAGTCGGGGTCGCTGCCGTCGGCGATGTCCTGACGGCGCAACTGGCGCTGCGCGATCAGCTCGTCGCGGGCGGCGTCGAACCGGTCGTGGAGCAGTGCGAGGAACTGGAGCGCGTCAGCGCTCAGGATCTCGCCGTAGCGCGGGCCGACCGATCCGGTGACCGTGATGACGCCCCGGCGCGAGCCGGTTCGCGAGGCCCCCACCCCACCGTTCGGCAGCGAGCTCGGCGCGGAGCTCCTGGGCGTCGGTGCGGAGGCCGGGCGTGCTGGGGCCGGGTGTGCAGTGGCCGGACGTGCGGCCAACGTCGGCGTGGAGCCCGTGCGTGCGGCGGGCGGCGTGCCGATCCCGGCGAGACCGGCGTCCGGGTCGAACGGGTTGGCGCCCTGCGGGCGCGTGTCGATGGTCGCGGTCATCAGAACTGCGCCGCCTCGGTAGAACCGGCCAGAGCCGTGGTGGACGAGTTGGGGTTCAGCGCAGTCGCCACGCGGTCGAAGTAACCGGTGCCGACCTCGCGCTGGTGCTTGGTGGCGGTGTAGCCGCGCGACTCGGCGGCGAACTCCTTCTCCTGCAGCTCGACGTACGCGGTCATCTGCTTGCGGGCGTACCCGTGGGCCAGGTCGAACATCGAGTAGTTCAGGGCGTGGAAGCCGGCCAGGGTGATGAACTGGAACTTGAAGCCCATCGCGCCCAGCTCGCGCTGGAACTTCGCGATCGTGTCGTCGTCCAGGTGCTTCTTCCAGTTGAACGACGGCGAGCAGTTGTAGCTCAGCATCTGGTCCGGGAAGTCCGCCTTCACTGCCTCGGCGAACTTGCGGGCGAGCTCGAGGTCGGGCGTGCCGGTCTCCATCCAGATCAGGTCGGAGTACGGCGCGTAGGCCTTGGCGCGGGCGATGCACGGCTCGATGCCGTTGGTCACCTTGTAGAAGCCCTCGGCGGTGCGCTCGCCGGTGATGAACGGCAGGTCGCGCTCGTCGACGTCGGACGTGATGAGGGTCGCGGCCTCGGCGTCGGTCCGGGCGATGACGATGGACGGCACGTCGGAGACGTCGGCCGCGAGGCGCGCCGCGTTCAGCGTGCGCACGTGCTGCTGCGTCGGGATGAGCACCTTGCCACCGAGGTGGCCGCACTTCTTCTCCGAGGCGAGCTGGTCCTCCCAGTGCACGCCGGCCGCGCCAGAGGTGATCATCGACTTCATCAGCTCGTACGCGTTGAGCGGGCCGCCGAAGCCGGCCTCGGCGTCGGCCACGATCGGGGCCAGCCAGTCGCGGGTCGGCGTGCCGTTCTCCGAGACGTCGATCTGGTCGGCGCGCAGGAGCGCGTTGTTGATGCGACGGACCACGGCGGGCACCGAGTTGGCCGGGTACAGCGACTGGTCGGGGTAGGTCTGCCCCGAGAGGTTCGCGTCACCGGCGACCTGCCAGCCGGACAGGTAGATGGCCTGCAGACCGGCCTTGACCTGCTGCACCGCCTGGTTTCCGGTCAGCGCCCCGAGGGCGTTGATGTAGTCCTCCTCGTGCAGCTGGCGCCACAGGCGCTCGGCGCCGCGGCGGGCGAGGGTGTTCTCCTCGCCGACCGAGCCGCGCAGCGCGACGACGTCCTCGGGAGTGTAGGTGCGCTCGATGCCGGCCCAGCGAGGGTCGGACTCCCAGGACTGCTGCAGCTCCGCAGCGGTCTGCACCTGGTCGCCGGTGCGCACGGGAGTCGACGCGGTCGTCGCGGACACAGTCGCCTCTGACGGGGAATCGATGGTGGGTGCGCTCATGGCGGGTCTCCTTCTCGTGGAACGTCGTCACCGCCTGCCGGGTGACGTGTTACGACCTTCTGCCCTGCGCAACTCCCTTCACAAGGAGATCTGCGTAGAAGAACTCCAGTTCTTCTGTTGAACGGAAGGCTCCTCGTATGTCACCCTCGGGCATGGCAGTTACACCCGGCAATCGCAGAACCGCGCGAAACGTCACTTCTTCGCTTCCTACGCAGAACGGCGCAGGCAGGGCGGTAGGCCAGACGCGCGTCCGGGTGCCAGGTCAGGCCCTCGGCCGGGTCCCCAGCCAGGCCGCGACGCCGGAGGCAGGCCAGGCCGAGGCCGAGCCGGACGCCCTCACCATCGGACGGCGCATCCGGCACCTGCGGACCAGCAAGGGCATGACGCTCGACGACCTCGCGTCGGCGATCGACCGGGCGCCGTCCCAGGTCAGCACGCTGGAGAACGGCAAGCGGGAGCCCAAGTTCTCGCAGCTGCAGACCATTGCACGGGCGCTCGGCGTCGGCGTGGACGACCTGCTCTCGGCCGAGGCGCCGTCGGAGCGGGACGGGCTGGAGATCGAGCTGGAGCGGGTGCAGCGCGGCCCGCTGTTCGCATCGCTCGGCATCGAGGGCGTACGCATCGGCAAGTCGCTGCCCCACGACGCGCTCACGACCATCCTGGCGCTGCACCGCGAGCTCGAGCGCCTCCACACCGAGCGTGCGGCCACGCCGGAGGAGGCGCGCCGGGCGAACGGTGAGCTCCGCGACGACATGCGCGCCAAGGACAACTACCTGCCCGAGCTGGAGCAGGTCGCGAAGGAGCTGCTCGCCGACGTCGGGCACACGTCAGGGCCGCTGCCGCAGCGCATGGCGGCCGAGATTGCCGCGCACCTCGGCTTCACGCTGCACTACGTGAGCGACCTGCCGCACTCGACACGTTCGGTGATCGACACCCGGAACCGGCGCCTCTACCTGCCGTCCAAGGGTTTCCGCGGTCGGTCCAACACCCGGTCGGCGCTGCTGCAGGCGCTGGCCTCGCACGTGCTCGACCACACCGAACCCGGCGACTACGGCGAGTTCCTGCGCCAGCGCGTCGAGGCGAACTACCTGGCGGCGGCCCTCATGGTCCCGGAGAAGCCGGGCGTGAAGTTCCTGCGGGACGCGAAGGACGAGCGCGCCATCGCCATCGAGGACCTGCGTGACGCCTTCGGGGTCTCGTTCGAGACCGCTGCGCATCGGTTCACCAACCTCGCGACCAGGCACCTCGGCATCCCCGTGCACTTCATGAAGGTCCACGAGTCCGGGATCCTGCACAAGGCGTACGAGAACGACGGCGTGCGGTTCCCCTCGGACGCGCTGGGCGCGGTGGAGGGGCAGCACGTGTGCAAGCAGTGGACGGCGCGGCGCGTGTTCGACGTCGAGGACCGGTTCAACCCGTACGCGCAGTACACCGACACGACGTCGGGCACCTACTGGTGCACCTCACGCGTGGAGAACACGTCGGACGGCGCGTTCTCGGTGTCGGTCGGCGTGCCGTTCGCGGACGTCAAATGGTTCGAGGGGCGGGACACGACGGAGCGGACGGCTTCGCGCTGCCCCGACGAGTCGTGCTGCCGGCGTCCGCCCGAGGACCTCTCCGCGAAGTGGGGCGACTTCGCCTGGCCCTCGGCGCGGCCCCATGCGTCGATGCTGGCGGCGATGCCCTCGGGCGCGTACCCGGGGGTGGAGACGACGGAGGTGTACCGGTTCCTGGAGCGGCACGCGCCCGAAGACTGAGCGCGGCTCACTGCCCCAACATGCGCTCCCGCTGCTCCGCCATCTCCGCGAGCAATGCCTGCACGACGGCGGCCACCGCGGGCCGCCGCCAGGACTCGCTGCGGACCACCGCCCAGTAGGGCAGGCGTTCGGTCACCTCGTCGGGCAGGAGCCGGACGAGGTCGTCGTGCCGGTCGGCCATGAAGCAGGGCAGGAACCCGAGGCCCGCCCCGGCGCGCGTGGCCTCGACGTGCACGAACACGTTCGTCGAGGCCAGCGCGTCCCGCATGCCCGGCACGAGGCGGCGCGGCGCGTCGAGGTGGTTGACCTGGAGCATGGAGTCGATGAAGTAGACGAGCCCGTGCCGGGACATCTCGTCGACGGTGGCCGGTGTGCCGTGCCGCGCCAGGTAGTCGCGCGAGCCGTACATCCCGAGCACATAGTCGCCGAGGCACACGGCTTTGGCCCGCTGCACGCTCGGCTCTCCGACGACGACGTCGATGTCCACGCCGGAACGATGGTGGGTCGCCACGCGGGTGACGGTGACGAGCTCGACGGACAGCTCCGGGTGCTCGCCGCGCAGCCTGGCGATCGCGGGGGAGGCGATGTAGGCGCTGAACCCGTCGGTCGCCGTCATCCGCACGACGCCGGTGACGGGGTCGGCCTCGGTATCGCCGGCCACGAGGCGGTCGACGGCGTCGGACACCGCCTCGCCCGCGCGTGCCGCCCGGCGGCCGAGCGAGGTGAGCTCCCAGCCGTCGGCGCCGCGCACCAGGAGGCGGCCACCGAGGGAACGCTCGAGCGCGGTGATGTTGCGGGCGACAGTGGTGTGGTTGACGCCGAGGGCCTGCGCCGCCGTCGTGTACCGGCCCGTGCGCGCCACCTGCAGCAGCACGAGGAGCTGGTCGGCGATCTGGCTGGCCGGCGGGTCGTTGCGGGCTGGCATGCGGCGACCGTACCAAGTGTGCATCCGTGCACACCTGGTCTGCCCACTTCGTCATTGCTCCGCACAGCGCTTCCCGGGAAAACTCTGGCGAGTCACACGTGGCAGGCCGTGCGGATCGCACCGGCCGGCCAGTACCCGTGTCAGAGTCGACACCTAGGAGCAGCATGTCTGCACAGCAGAGCACCCGCGCACCGGACGACCGGTCGCTGATCAGGCGCATCGTCGCCGCCTCGATGGCCGGCACCGTCGTCGAGTGGTACGACTTCTTCCTCTACGCGACTGCCTCGGCGCTCGTGTTCAACAAGGTCCTCATGCCTGAGACTGGCAACGAGTACGACGCGATCATCGCGGCCTTCGTCACCTACGCGGTGGGCTTCCTGGCCCGGCCGCTCGGCGGCGTGATCTTCGGCCACATCGGCGACAAGCTGGGGCGCAAGCACACCCTCCAGTTCACGATCCTGCTCATCGGCGTCGCCACCGTGCTCATGGGCTGCCTGCCCACGTTCCAGCAGGTCGGCTTCCTCGCCCCGGCGCTCCTGGTGATCCTGCGCTTCGTGCAGGGCGTCGCGCTCGGCGGCGAGTGGGGCGGCGCCGTCCTGCTCGTGGCGGAGCACAGCCGGGACGACGAGCGGGCTCGCTGGACGGCCTGGCCGCAGGCGGGCGTTCCGGCGGGCAACCTGCTCGCCACCGTCGTGCTCTACACGATGTCCGCCAGCCTCACCGACGCCGCGTTCCTCTCCTGGGGCTGGCGCGTCGCGTTCTGGCTCTCCGCCGTGGTCATCGTCATCGGCTACTACGTGCGCACCCGGGTCTCGGACGCGCCCATCTACGAGGAGGCGAAGGCCGAGATCGACGAGGGCGCCAAGGGCTACGGCGTCTTCGAGGTGATCCGGCGCTACCCGCGCGGCGTGCTGACCGGCATGGGCCTGCGGTTCGCGGAGAACATCCTGTACTACCTGGTGGTGAGCTTCTCGATCGTCTATCTCGGCACCGCGCTCGGCATGGACACGACACGGATCCTCGGCGTCGTCGCTGCGGCGCACGCGTTCCACTTCGTCATGATCCTGGCCGTCGGTCGCATCGCGGACAGCATCGGCCGCAGGCCCCTGTACATCGCCGGCGCGATCCTCGGCGCCACCTGGTGCTGGTTCGCGTTCCCCGCGATGGACACCCGGAACACCTGGGTGATCCTCGCCGTCCTCATGGCCGGACTGCTCTTCCACGCCATGATGTACGCGGTCCAGCCCGCCATCATGTCGGAGATGTTCCCCACCCGGATGCGCTACTCCGGCGTGTCGATCAGCTACCAGGTCACGTCCATCGTGGCGGGCTCCCTCGCCCCGATCCTCGCCACCACCTGGCTCAAGAACACCGGCTCCTGGTGGCCCACCGCGGTCTACATGCTGGTCGCGGCAGCGATCACGCTGGTCGCCGCGCTCGCGCTGCGCGAGACCAAGGGCGCGTCGCTGCACGCCCTCGACGCCGAGGACCAGGCACGCGAACGGGCGCTCGCGGAGGGCCGGTCTTGAGCTCCACTGACCTGAGCCCCACGTTGGACGGCCGCCGAGCCCTCGTGACCGGCGGCGCGAGCGGCATCGGCGCGGCGTGCGCCCGGGAGCTGGCGGCCCGGGGCGCGCACGTGACCGTGGCGGACGTCGACGGCGACGGCGCCAAGACCGTCGCCGAGGAGGTGGGCGGCGAGGCCTGGGTGGTGGACCTGTCCGACACCCGGGCGCTGGACTCCCTCCGGCTGGACACGGACGTGCTCGTGAACAACGCGGGCATCCAGCGGATCAGCGCCATCCAGGACTTCGCGCCCGACGACTTCCGGCTGGTCCAGCGGATCATGCTGGAGGCCCCGTTCCTGCTGGTCCGGGCAGCGCTGCCCGGCATGTACGAGCGGGGCTGGGGCAGGGTCGTCAACATCTCGTCGGTGCACGGACTGGTCGCGTCGCCGTACAAGGCGGCGTACGTGGCGGCCAAGCACGGGCTCGAAGGGCTGTCCAAGGTGACGGCGCTGGAGGGCGGCGAGCGCGGCGTCACGAGCGTCTGCGTGAACCCCGGCTACGTCCGCACGCCGCTGATCGAGAAGCAGGTCGCCCAGCAGGCGAAGGCGCACGGGATCCCCGAGTCGGAGGTGCTGGCGAAGGTCATGCTCGAACAGGCCGCGGTGAAACGGCTGGTGGAGCCCGAGGAGGTGGCCGCACTGGTCGGGTGGCTCACGGGCCCGGAGGCCGCCATGGTGTCCGGTGCGTCGTGGACCATCGACGGCGGATGGAGCGCGCGCTGACCGGGTGTGACACTGGCACATGGCACGACCTGCCGGCACTGGCCCGATGGAGGAGTCAACGATGACTGAAGTGGGTAGCACGGGGTTCGACAAGGTGGTCGCGAGCGCGGCCGAGGCGGTCGCCGACATACCGGACGGCGCGTCGCTCGCCGTGGGTGGGTTCGGCCTCTGCGGCAACCCGATCGCGCTGATCGAGGCCCTGCTCGCGCAGGGCACCGCCGGCCTGTCCGTCGTGAGCAACAACTGCGGCGTCGACGACTGGGGGCTCGGCGTACTGCTGAACGCCCACCGCATCGCGAAGATGACCAGCTCGTACGTGGGGGAGAACAAGGAGTTCGAGCGGCAGTTCCTGTCCGGGGAGCTCGAGCTGGAGCTCACCCCGCAGGGCACGCTCGCCGAGAAGCTCCGCGCCGGCGGTGCCGGCATCGCCGCGTTCTTCACGCGGACGGGCGTGGGCACCCAGGTGGCGGACGGCGGCCTCCCGCGCAAGTACGACGGCGCCGGTGGCATCGCCATCGCGTCGCCGGCCAAGGAGGTGCGCACGTTCGGGGACGACGGCGCCGAGTACGTGCTGGAGGAGTCGATCAGCACCGACTACGCGCTGGTGCACGCGCTGCGTGGGGACCGGCACGGGAACCTCGTGTTCAACAAGTCGGCCCGCAACTTCTCGCCGCTCGCCGCGATGGCGGGGCGGGTGTGCATCGCCCAGGTCGAGGAGCTCGTCGAACCGGGGGAGATCGATCCGGACACCGTGCACCTGCCCGGGGTCTACGTGCACCGCGTGGTGCACGTCGGCACCGACATCGAGAAGCGGATCGAGCGGCGCACGGTCACCGCGCCGTCGTCGTCCGACACGAAGGGGGCCTGAACCATGGCACTGACCCGACAGGAGATGGCCGCGCGCGCCGCGCGCGAGCTGACCGACGGCATGTACGTGAACCTGGGCATCGGGCTGCCGACGCTCGTGCCCAACTACGTGCCGGAGGGCCGGCACCTGGTGCTGCAGTCCGAGAACGGGATCCTCGGCGTGGGGCCGTACCCGACCGAGGACAAGGTGGACCCCGACCTGATCAACGCGGGCAAGGAGACGGTGACGCTCCTGCCTGGCTCGTCGATCTTCGACTCCGCGATGTCGTTCGGCATGATCCGCGGCGGCAAGATCGACGCCGCGATCCTTGGCGGCATGCAGGTCTCCGCCACGGGCGACCTGGCCAACTGGATGATCCCCGGCAAGATGGTCAAGGGCATGGGCGGCGCCATGGACCTGGTGCACGGCGCGGGGCGCGTGATCGTCCTCATGGAGCACGTGGCGCGCGACGGGTCGCCGAAGATCTTGCGCGCCTGCTCGCTGCCGCTGACCGGCAAGGGTGTGGTGAACCGGATCATCACCGACCTGGCGGTGCTCGACGTGACGCCGTCCGGTCTGGTGCTGCGCGAGCTCGCACCCGGGGTCACCGCTGACGAGGTCGTGGAGAAGACGGAGCCGGAGCTCACCGTGGAGCTCGTCGAGCCGATGGTGTGACGGCTACGGGTGCGCGGCACCGGGCGATACGCTGAAGAACGACGGCCAAAGGAGGTCTCATGACTGACCCGATCAACACTCCGGCAAACGCCACAAGCGCGGCCCCGGGTGCGGAGAACCGCGCTGACAAGACCAGCGCTCAGAACACTGCTCAGAACAACAGCGCTGACGACGTGGTGATCGTCTCGGCGGCGCGGACGCCGCAGGGACGGCTGAAGGGCTCGCTGGCCACGCTGAGCGCGGTCGAGCTCGGCGCGGTAGCCGCGCGACGCGCCCTGGAGGGCGCCGGCCCGCTCGCCGCCGACGTCGACAAGGTCATTTTCGGCCAGGTGATCCAGGCGGGTGCCGGGCAGAACCCGGCCCGGCAGACGGCGGTCGCCGCGGGCGTCTCCTGGGACGTCCAGGCGGTCACGGTCAACAAGGTGTGCCTCTCGGGGCTGACGGCGATCATCGACGGCGCCCGGCTGCTGCGGACCGGCGAGGCGGCAGTGGTGCTGGTGGGTGGGCAGGAGTCGATGACGAACGCTCCCCACCTGCTGCCCGGCTCGCGGTTCGGGTTCGGCTACGGCTCGGCCGAGCTGCTGGACGCGACGGCGCACGACGCCCTGACCGACGCGTTCGACGGCGTCTCCATGGGCATCTCGACCGAGGACCACAACACCGGCTCGGTGTTCGTGTCGCGCGAGGAGCAGGACGCCATCGCGGCGGCCTCGCACCAGCGGGCCGCGGCCGCGTGGAAGGACGGGGTCTTCGAGGCGGAGCTCGCACCGGTCTCGGTGCCGCAGCGCCGCGGCGAGCCGGTAGAGGTGCGCACCGACGAGGGCGTCCGGCCCGACACCACTCCTGAGTCTCTGGCGAAGCTGCGCCCCGCGTTCGCGGGCGAGGGAACGCTCACGGCGGGCAACTCGTCACAGATCTCCGACGGCGCCTCGGCGCTCGTGCTCACCACCCGCGGCCGCGCGGAGGCGGCGGGGGTGCCGGTGCTCGCGACGGTTCGCGCGCACGGGCAGGTGGCAGGCCCGGACAACTCCCTGCACTCCCAGCCGGCCCGGGCGATCACCCAGGCCCTGGGGCGGGAGGGCTGGACGGCCGAGGACCTCGACGTCGTGGAGATCAACGAGGCGTTCGCCGTGGTGGTCGGGGTCTCGGCGAAGGCGCTGGGAGTTCCGCTGGACCGCGTCAACGTGCACGGCGGCGGGATCGCGCTGGGTCACCCCGTCGGGGCGTCCGGGGCCCGCATCGCGGTGCACGCGGCGCACGAGCTCGCGCGGCGTGGGGGCGGACGGGCCGCCGTCGGCCTGTGCG
>NZ_JBHSFI010000006.1:0-114793 GCF_042654905.1 Promicromonospora alba | reverse complement strand
GGTCCCTGGTGTCGCCGATGTAGCTGCGGACGTCGTCCGGCCGGCCGTCGAGGTTCATGTCGGCCGTGCGGGCCCGGCGGGCGTCCCAGCGCAGGGAGATCGCACCGAGGATCGCGGCGAGCACCGAGGCGCCGAGGATCGCGATCTTCGCCCCGTCGGTGTGCTCCGAGTCCCCGAAGGACAGCTCGCTGATCAGCAGCGACACGGTGAACCCGATGCCGGCCAAGAGCCCGACGGGCAGCAGGTCGCGCACGCCGATGCCGTCAGGCAGGCGCAGTGGCGTGATCCGGGTGATCAGAGCCGTCGTCCCGAGCACGCCGAGGAGCTTGCCCAGCACCAGGCCGGCGGCTATCGCGGCGACGACCGGCTGGCTGATCACGGCGCCCGGCCCGTCGCCGTCGACCAGCGACACGCCCGCGGCGAAGAAGGCGAACACGGGCAGCGCGATGCCGGAGGAGAGCGGCTTGAGCCGGTGTTCGTACTGGGTGGTGCGCGACGTCGCCTCGCCGTGCAGGGCGAGCGCCGGGACGGTGAAGCCCAGCAGCACACCCGAGATGGTCGCGTGGACGCCGGACGCGTGCATCAGCGCCCACGCGACCGCGGCGAGCGGCAGCAGCACGAACCAGCGCGGCTTGCGCGACCGAACGTGCCACAGGAAGAGTGCGACGCAGACGAACGTGCCGAGCAGAGAGAACCAGTGGATCTGGCTGGTGTAGAAGATCGCGATGACGACGATCGCGAGCAGGTCGTCCACGACGGCCAGCGTGAGCAGGAAGGTCCGGATCGCCGTCGGCAGGCCGCGGCCGAAGATGGCGAGCACGCCCACCGCGAACGCGATGTCCGTGGCGGTGGGGATGGCCCAGCCGTGCAGGGCGGCGGGATCGCCGAGGCTCAGGACGACGGCGGCGTAGATCAGGGCGGGGACGGCCATACCGCCGACCGCCGCGATCATCGGGACGCCCGCTTCCTTCGGGTTGCGGAGGCTGCCGGCGACGAACTCCTGCTTGAGCTCCACGCCGACCACGAAGAAGAAGATCGCGAGCAGGCCGTCCGCGGCCCAGGTGCTGAGGGACAGGTCCAGGTGGAGCGGCAGCGGCCCGATCGCGGCTGGACCGACCACCGTCGCGGACAGTGCCTGGTAGGCGTCCCGCCAGGGCGAGTTCGCCCAGAGCAGGGCGAGGAACGCGGCCCCGATGAGGAGCGCACCGCCAGTGGTCTCGCGGGAGGCCCAGGTCCGGAGACGCTGGATTCGGGTGCGGGCGACGGCGTCAGAGCTCAACGCTGGTCCTCTCGGTTTTGCGGATCGTCGGAGCAGGACCGGTCGACCCGGCCCACGCCGACCAGACTTCCCGGCACACCCTGCACTTCACCCTACTCGGAGGCCAGTTCCGCGCAGGCCGTGCGCAGCCTGGTGATGGTGTTCCAGTTCCGGGCGGTGGTCGGCACGCCCGCTGCCTGGTCGACGACCTTCGGTGTGAGCTTCGACCGGCCGATCCCGTCCACGTAGTGCACGTACAGCACTCCCGCGCCGGTCGCGAGCAGCTCGCGGCCCGCGTTGGCCAGGTCGAGGCGGGCGATGCCCGCCTCGACCAGGTCGCCGAACGGGACGTGCACCTGGAGCTGCGCGGGATGATCCCGCGCGGCGGCGGCGAAGGGGTTGGCTCGGGCTATCGCCTCCAGCTGCCCGGCGCTCAGGGCGACGGCGGCCACGTCCTGACCGAGCCGCTCGGTGAGGCAGCGCTGCACCAGGTCTCCGACGTCGGCGGGCGTGCGGGCACCAGAGGTGCCCGGCGTGACCACGAGGTTGCCGCTGTTGAGGAGGGCGCGGGCCGCTCCGAGGCCGGCGTCGGCGGCTGCGCCGATCAGGTCGGCTGACGTGACGCGCAGGCCGGGTCCGACGTTGACGGCCCGGAGGAGGACGGCGAAGGAATCCATGCGTCCCATCCTGGCGCTTCGGCGAGCCTTCCAGCGAGTTTTGCGATTCCTTGGGGTAACCGTCAAGTTATTACCAGCGTGTGAACAGTTCGTGACAACTTGCGACCCGCCGGGGCGCGGGTCTGGTCATGGGATGGCAGTGCGCGTAGTTTCCATTTCAGGGACGGCACCCAGTCGCCCCTTCGGGAGGCCAACCTATGGAGTGCTCGCTCCGTGGAGAAGGGCCGGTCCCGGCTCTGCGCCACGACGCGGCGTTCCGAGTCGGTCATCCGGCCCATCCACCAGCCCCGGTTCGTCCGGGTCGGTTCCGCCGACAGGCGGTACTCGCCAGGTAGTGACGAGGCTGTCACGGCGCTTCGGCGCCGGAGGGAGAACCGCAGTGAGCCAATCCGCACACACCCCCCGTCCGTCCGACCAGAGTGCCGACGCCGCTTCCGGCGCGGCAGGTGACGATCGTAGGACCTTCGTCATCGACACGTCTGTGCTGTTGAGTGATCCCAAGGCGATGTTGCGGTTCGCGGAGCACGATGTCGTTCTCCCCATCGTCGTGATCACGGAGCTGGAGGCCAAGCGCCACCACGCCGAGCTCGGGTACTTCGCCCGGAGCGCCCTGCGGATGCTGGACGAGCTGCGCGTCCAGCACGGCCGCCTCGACGCGCCGGTCCCCGTGGGGGACGCGGGCGGCACGCTGCGGGTGGAGCTCAACCACGTGGACCCGACGGTCCTGCCCGCCGGGTTCCGGCTGGGCGACAACGACACCCGCATCCTCGCGGTGGCCGCCAACCTCGCGGCCGAGGGCAACAGTGTCACGGTGGTCTCCAAGGACCTGCCGATGCGGGTGAAGGCATCCTCCGTCGGCCTGCAGGCCGAGGAGTACAAGGCCGAGCTCGCGGTGGACTCGGGCTGGACCGGGATGCGCGAGATCGACCTGTCCGACGAGCAGATGGGCGCTCTCTGGGACAACGACTCGGTCGAGATCGCGGCGCTGGACCCGGCGACGGTCGAGGCCGCCTCGCCGCTGCTGGTGCACACGGGGATGGTGGTGCACTCGCCGGGCGGTTCCGCGCTCGGCCGTGTGACGGCGGACAAGCGGGTGCAGCTCGTCCGCGGTGACCAGGAGGTGTTCGGGGTCCACGGGCGCTCGGCGGAGCAGCGCGTGGCCATCGACCTGCTGCTCGACCCGGACATCGGGATCGTCTCGCTCGGCGGCCGGGCCGGCACGGGTAAGTCGGCGCTCGCCCTGTGCGCCGGCCTGGAGTCCGTGCTGGAGCGGCAGAAGCACCGCAAGGTGGTCGTGTTCCGGCCGCTCTACGCGGTGGGCGGGCAGGACCTGGGCTACCTCCCCGGGTCGGAGTCCGAGAAGATGAACCCGTGGGCGCAGGCCGTCTTCGACACTCTGGGGGCGCTGGTCTCGCCCGCGGTGGTGGAGGAGGTCATCGAGCGCGACATGCTCGAGGTGCTGCCGCTCACGCACATCCGCGGACGATCCCTGCACGACGCGTTCGTCATCGTGGACGAGGCGCAGTCCCTGGAGCGGAACGTCCTGCTCACGGTGCTCTCGCGGATCGGCCAGGGCTCGCGCGTGGTGCTCACCCACGACGTCGCGCAGCGGGACAACCTGCGGGTGGGGCGGCACGACGGCGTCGCGGCGGTCATCGAGGCGCTCAAGGGCCACCCGCTCTTCGCGCACGTGACCCTCACCCGGTCCGAGCGTTCGCCGGTGGCGGCGCTGGTGACCGACATGCTGGAGCGGCTGGAGGTCTGACCCTTCCTACCCGTTGCACGATGTCAGACGCTCAGGTCACTCCAGTGACCTGAGCGTCTGACTTTTCGTGACTCCTGGCACGGAAGAGGCGTGCCGCCGGACGGAACCCCCCAGCCCCGCAGTCCGGCGGTACGCCTCTTCGAGTGCATGAGCGACAGTAGCAGACTTAGGTAAGGCTAACCAAAGGATCTTGCGAACCGTTTGTGGCCTGTTTCCAGGGTGACCGTCTCAATACGGGCGTTGTCTCGCTTGTCGGATATAGCATCAGGGCCATGCTGATTGCTGAAGACTTCCTGCTGCTCGCCGTCGACGACGAGACGGGCAAGACCGCCAACGTCGACAACCTGGGTGTTCGCCTCGCCGGCGCGCTCCTCGCGGACCTTGCCGCCGCGAACAAGACCCTCATGCGGGGCGCGCCGGAGGCCGGCGCGACCAAGGAGGAGCGCGAGAAGGCCGGGGACGCCACGATCCTCGTCACCGACAACGCGCCCACCGGCCACGTGGCCCTCGACGCCGCCCTGCAGGCCGCGCTCGACGCGCCCGACGCTCCCGCGCGCAAGATCGTCGAGGCCATCTCCGAGAAGGCGGAGGAGAACCTCCTGACCGCTCTCGTCGAGCGTGGGGTCCTCGAGAAGGAAGAGACCAAGCTCTTCCGCATGCTCCCGATCACCCGCTGGCCGGCCGCTGACTCGAGCCACGAGACCGCGCTGCGCGCCAACCTCACGAAGGTTCTCGTCGACGGCGCTGAGCCCGACGAGCGCACCGCCACCCTGATCTCGCTGCTGCACGGCTCGGGCCTGATCGGTGGCCTGGTCGGCAAGGAGCAGCGCAAGGCCGCCCAGGACCGCGCCGAGGAGATCGCCGGCAGCGAGTGGGGCGTCGCGACTGTTGCGACCCAGGTCGCCATCGCGGCCACGGTAGCCACCGTCGCCACGGTCGGTGTCGCCGCTGCGGCGTTCATCCTGCTGTCGAACGACGCCGACAAGACCGCTGACGCGGCCGCGCCGGCCGCCGAGCCCGTCGAAGCACCGGTTGCCTGACCTGCTGCTCGAAACCACGACGGCGCCGAAGTAGAGCGGGTGTCCGGCTGTACGCGGGCTATCGCGCGTACAGCCGGACACCCGCTCTACTTCGGCGCCGTCGCGGTCAGCGTCAGGCCTGCGGCGGGCGCGTCATCGAGAGGACGTCGAGCGCGGTGTCGAGCTGTGCCTCGGTGACCTCGCCACGCTCGACGAACCCGAGGTCGATCACTGCCTGCCGCACGGTGATGCCCTCCTTGACCGCGGTCTTCGCGACCTTCGCGGCGGCCTCGTAGCCGATCACGCGGTTCAGCGGCGTCACGATCGACGGGGACGACTCGGCGAGCGCACGGGCGCGCTCGACGTTCGCGGTGATGCCGACGATGGTCTTGTCCGCCAGCACCCGTGATGAGTTCGAAAGCAGACGGATCGACTCCAGCACGCCCTGGGCGATCACCGGGATCTGCACGTTGAGCTCGAACGAGCCGGAGGCACCTGCCCACGCCACGGTCGCGTCGTTGCCGATGACACGCGCGCACACCATGAGCACAGCCTCGGGGATGACGGGGTTGACCTTGCCCGGCATGATCGAGGAGCCCGGCTGCAGGTCGGGCAGCGCGATCTCGCCCAGGCCCGTGTTGGGGCCGGAGCCCATCCAGCGCAGGTCGTTGCAGATCTTCGTCAGCGAGACCGCGATGGTGCGCAGCGCACCCGAGAGCTCGACCAGTCCGTCGCGGGCCGACTGCGCCTCGAAGTGGTCGCGGGCCTCGGTCAGCGGCAGGCCGGTGTCCTCGGCGAGCAGCGCGATGACCCGCTGCGGGAAGCCCGCCGGGGTGTTGATACCGGTGCCGACGGCGGTTCCGCCCAGCGGCACCTCAGCGGCACGCGGGAGCGCCGACTGCAGGCGCTCGACGCCGTAGCGGACGGCGGCGGCGTACCCGCCGAACTCCTGGCCCAGTGTGACCGGGGTGGCGTCCATGAGGTGCGTGCGCCCTGACTTCACGACCTCCGCGTACTCCACGGACTTCGCCTGGAGCGCCTCTGCCAGGTGGGTGAGCGCCGGGACCAGGTCGTTCACGACGCCCGAGGTGGCGGCGACGTGCACGGAGGTCGGGAAGACGTCGTTCGACGACTGCGACGCGTTGACGTGGTCGTTCGGGTGCACGTCCTTGCCGAGCGCGGCGGTGGCGAGCGTCGCGAGGACCTCGTTGGTGTTCATGTTCGACGACGTGCCCGAGCCGGTCTGGAAGACGTCGATCGGGAAGTGGCCGTCGTACTTGCCGGAGGCGACTTCGTCCGCGGCGGCGACGATCGCCTCGGCGATGTCCTTGTCGAGCACGCCGAGCTCCGCGTTCGCGGTGGCGGCGGCCTTCTTCACGCGGGCCAGGGCCTCGATGTGCGAACGCTCGAGGGGCGTGCCGGAGATCGGGAAGTTCTCGACGGCGCGCTGCGTCTGGGCGCGGTAGAGGGCGTTCTTCGGGACGCGCACCTCGCCCATGGTGTCGTGCTCGATACGGAACTCGGTGTCGCCGGACGGGACGACGGTGTCAGCAGTCATGGATCTATCGTGCCGCAGCCGCGCCCCGCCGACGCACCTGAGCGCGTGACTCGTATCACCCCGTCCCCGCCGCGCCGGTCAGTCGGCCTGGGGCAGGGCCGCGGGCTGCTCGCCGACGTCCCCGATCACGTTGACCATGCGCGCGCTGCCCTCCGCGAGGTCGTACTCGAGACCGACCACCGCGCACCTGCCCTCCTCGACCGCCTTGGCCAGGCCCGCCGAGTAGCTGTGCAGCATCCCGACGGTGTGCTTGACGTGCTCGCGGCGCAGCACGTTCTGGTCGGCGAGCGCGGCCATCGCCTTGGCCGGGTCGCCCGAGGTGATGCTGACGATCGACGGGATGACGCGGTCCACCACCGCACGCACGAACCCGCCGGGCTGCTCACCCGTGGCGAGCGTGTGCGCCGCGGCAGCGACGGCACCGCACGAGTCGTGGCCCAGCACGATGACGAGCGACGCGCCGAGGACGTCGACCCCGTACTCGATGGAGCCGATCACCGTGGTGTCCAGGACGTGTCCGGCGGTGCGCACCACGAACACGTCGCCCAGTCCCTGGTCGAAGATGATCTCCGCGGCGACGCGGGAGTCCGAGCAGCCGAAGATCACCGTGTGCGGGTGCTGCGCGGCCTGCAGCTCCCGGCGCCGGGCCGCGCCCTGGGACGGGTGGGCCGGAGCGTCCGCGACGAAGCGGTCGTTGCCGGAGCGCAGCAGCTCCCAGGCGTCACGCGGGCTGAGCCGCTCTGGTACCGCGCTCATCGGCTTACCTCCTCACGACGAGGCGGGTTGGCCCCCGCCCGGGACACGGTGATGGCCGCGACGGCGCAGCAGCGGTCCAGGATCTGCTGCACGGTCGCGGCGTCGACGGCGTTGAGTGCTTCGCGCCGGTCAGCGCCGAGCAGGTCGTGCTCCCACAGGCCGTCGATGAGCGCACCCATGAACGAGTCGCCGGCACCCACGGTGTCGACCACCTCGACCCGCGGGGCGACCGCCTCGACCGCACCGGCGTCGGACACCGCTACCGCGCCCTTGCCGCCGAACGTGACCACCACCAGCGCGGGCGTGCCTCGCTGCCAGTCGCGTGCCACGGACACGGGGTCGGCGCCGGGGTAGAGCCAGCCCAGGTCCTCGTCGCTGACCTTCACCACGTCGGAGAGCTGCACGAGCGCCTCGACGCGCGGCCGCACCTCCTCGGCGGGGCCCATGATCGCGGGCCGCGCGTTCGGGTCGTACGTGGTGGTCGACGTCGTCCGCGCCGCCTCGAGGACCTGCCGCACCTCGGTGGCACCCGGCTCGAGGATCGCCGCGATCGAACCGGTGTGGACCGCGAGGGCAGCGCTGCCGCCGACCTGAGCGCTCGCCTCGGCGCTGGTGTCAGCGCCCGGCAGCGCCTCGGCGGGGACGCGCCACGCCAGATCGAAGTCGTAGGTGGCGGAGCCGCTCTCGTCCAGCGTGGCGACCGCGACGCTGGTGCGTTCCGCCCCGTCGCTGCCCGGCACGAGCGCGACATCGGAGTCGGCGAGCCACGCGCGCACCAGGTCGCCCCGTGCGTCGGCGCCGAGCCAGGTCGCGAGCCGGACCTCCCGGCTCAGGCGGCCCAGCGTGAGCGCGACGTTGGCGATGCTTCCACCGGGATGCTCGGCAGAGGAGCCGTCGGGCCGGTGCACCTCGTCCACGAGCGCCTCGCCCACGGCGAGGACGTACGGGCTCACTCGGCCTCCTCCGGCGACTCGGCCGACGAGAGAGACCCCTGCTGCGCGGCGGCGAGGCGCTCGCGAGCGCCGTCGAGCCATTCCTGGCAGCGTGCGGCCAGGGCCTCGCCGCGCTCCCAGAGCGCGAGCGACGCCTCCAGCGGCTCGCCGCCGGTCTCCAGGCGGCCGACCACCTGCACGAGCTCGTCGCGTGCCTGCTCATAGCTGAGCGTCGCGACGTCGGGAGCGTTCCTCACCGGATCGGTTCCGGTCACCGCATCTGTACTCACGGGAGACAGTCAACAGCACGCCACCGACATCTGCGGAGTCCGTCCACAGGAATGAGTTTGGCTCTGGCCGGTCCGACGTCGGACCATGGTGACCCATGGGCCATCTCGAAGTCGCGCACGTCGAATACCACCTGCCGGATGGCCGGACGCTGCTGGGGGACGTCTCGTTCCGCGTGGGTGAGCGGAGCGCGACGGCGATCGTCGGGCCGAACGGTGCGGGCAAGACCACTCTGCTGCGCATCATCACTGGTGAGCTGGCGCCGCACGCCGGTTCCGTGGCCGTGAGCGGCGGGCTCGGCGTCATGCGCCAGTTCGTCGGCTCCGTGCGGGACGAGACCACCGTGCGCGATCTGCTGGTGTCCGTGTCCGCACCCCGGCTGCGCGAGGTGGCGCGCGCCGTCGACGAGGCCGAGCACCGGATGCTGACGGTCGACGACGAGGCCGCGCAGATGGCGTACGCGCAGGCGCTCTCGGACTGGGCTGAGGTGCGCGGCTACGAGGCGGAGACGCTGTGGGACGTCTGCACCATGGCCGCGCTCGGCATGCCGTACGACCGGGTGCAGTTCCGCGAGGTGCGGACGATGTCGGGCGGTGAGCAGAAGCGGCTCGTGCTGGAGGCGCTGCTGCGCGGCACCGACGAGGTGCTGCTGCTCGACGAGCCGGACAACTACCTGGACGTCCCGGGCAAGCGCTGGCTCGAGGAGCAGCTCAAGGCCACCAAGAAGACCATCCTGTTCGTGTCGCACGACCGGGAGCTGCTGTCGCGCTCGGCGGACCGGATCGTGTCGCTGGAGCCGAGCCCCGCGGGCGCCGACGCCTGGGTGCACGGCGGCGGGTTCTCGACGTTCCATGACGCCCGGCGCGAGCGGTTCGCGCGGTTCGAGGAGCTGCGCCGGCGCTGGGACGAGAAGCACGCCCAGCTCAAGAAGCTGGTCCTGACGCTGCGCAACCAGGCGGCGAGCAGCCCCGACATGGCCTCGCGCTACCACGCGGCGCAGACGAGGCTGCGGAAGTTCGAGGAGGTCGGCCCGCCGCCCGAGCCGCCGCGCGAGCAGGACATCACCATGAACCTGCGGGGCGGGCGCACGGGTCTGCGGGCCGTGACCTGCGAGGGGCTGGAGCTCACCGGGCTCATGAAACCGTTCGACCTGGAGGTCTTCTACGGCGAGCGGGTAGCCGTGCTGGGCTCGAACGGCTCCGGCAAGTCGCACTTCCTGCGGCTGCTCGCGGGCGGCGACGTCGCGCACACCGGCTCGTGGAAGCTCGGTGCACGAGTGGTCGCCGGCCACTTCGCGCAGACGCACGCGCACCCGGAGCTGTTCGGCCGCGCGCTGCTCGACATCCTGTGGGAGGACCACGCGCAGGACAAGGGCAAGGCGATGGCCCGGCTGCGGCGCTACGAGCTCACCGAGGCGGCGGACCGGCCCTTCGACAGGCTGTCCGGCGGCCAGCAGGCGCGGTTCCAGATCCTGCTGCTCGAGCTCGCCGGATCGACGGCGCTCCTGCTCGACGAGCCCACCGACAACCTCGACCTGGAGTCGGCCGAGGCGCTCCAGGACGGGCTGGAGTCGTTCGACGGGACGGTGCTGGCCGTGACGCACGACCGCTGGTTCGCGCGCTCGTTCGACCGGTACCTGGTCTTCGGGTCCGACGGCGTGGTGCGCGAGACCTCGGAGCCCGTGTGGGACGAGCGGCGGGTGGAGCGCGAGCGGTAGGCGGGTTCAGGCGGGCGCGACGCCGTGCTCGGCGAGCCGTTCGAGCAGGGCGTCGTGCCCGTCCTTGAGGCGCCACTGCACCGCGGGCATCCCGGTCGACCGGGCGCCGGTGACGTTGGGGGAGTGGTCGTCGATGAAGAGGATCTCCGCCGGCTCGGCCCCGATCCGGGTCGCGGCCTTCTGGAAGAACGCGGCGTCCGGCTTGGCGGCCCCGAGGTCGCAGGAGTAGAGCTTGACGTCGAACAGCTCGTCGTAGGGCAGCGTGGCCTTCATGTACTCGGCCCGGCGCCGGACCTGGTTGGTGCCGAGGTGCACGCCGTACCCGGCGTCGCGCAGCCCGCGGACGAGGTCCAGCGAGGCCGGTGACGTGGCGATGTTCAGCCAGACGGCCGCGAACAGGTCGGCGGCCGGCACATCGACGTCGTACTGCCGCAGGACGTCCGCGAGAACCGGCAGGAAGTCCTCGTCGCCCCCGAGGAGCGGCCGCTCGTAGGCCGAGGCGAGGGTCAGGATCTCGGGGGCGCGCTCGCCGAGCAGCGGCGTGGCCGAGGCGTAGAAACCGTCTCGGATCTCCTGGAGCACGCCGTCGGCGTCGAAGAGTACGTGTCGGATGGTCGTCACCAGCGAACCGTAACGGTCCCGCGCCACGTAGCCGAGGCGCGCGCCGCACCACGCCCCGTGCCGCCTGTCACAGATCCTGGGGTCTCCCGGTCGAACTCATGACGGGCCGTCCGGCTCGTCGAGAACGTCCCGGACATGAATGGGGAACCACCATGAAGATCGTGGTCATCGGCGGCACCGGCCTCGTAGGCAGCCAGGTCGTGAACAACCTGCGGGAGCACGGGCACGAAGCGGTGGCAGCCTCGCCGCAGACCGGCGTGAACACCCTGACCGGCGAGGGCCTGCCGGAGGTGCTCGAGGGCGCACAGGTGCTGATCGACCTCAGCAACTCGCCCTCGTTCGCGGAGGAGGACGTCACCAGCTTCTTCCGGACCTCGACCACCAACCTGCTCGAGGCCGAGGCGAAGGCCGGTGTGCAGCACCACGTGATCCTCTCGATCGTGGGGGCGGAGGGCGTCGACGCCGGCTACATGCGCGCCAAGATCGTGCAGGAGGACCTCGTCAAGGCTTCCGGCGCCGGCTGGTCGATCGTGCGGTCCACGCAGTTCCTCGAGTTCCTCAGCTCGATCGCCGACACGGCAACCGTCGACGGCGTGGTCCACATGGCGCCAGTTCGCTTCCAGCCCATCGCCTCCGCCGACGTCGCCCGCTTCGTCGCCCGGACTGCCGTCGGCACCCCGCTGAACGGCACGATCGATATCGCCGGACCGGAGGTCTTCGGCTTCGACGAGATCGTGCGCACGTACCTGGCGTCGAAGGACGACCCGCGCGAGGTCCGCACCGACCCGAGCGCCACGTACTTCGGCGCGCCGCTCGAGGACGGTGAGCTCGTACCGCACGGCGAGGCCCTGCTGGGTGAGGTCAGCTACGAGCAGTGGCGGAAGGCTCAGGCCTGACGGTCAGCTCGAACCCTCCGGCGCGGCCCGGCCTGCCCGGGCCCGCCGGAAGGGGTCGATCTTCTCCGGGTTCAGCTGCCACATGAGCTCGTGCAGGCCCTCGGACGACGCGGTGACCGCAAGGATGCCCACCAGCTCGCCGTCCCGCTCCATCGCCATGCCCTCCTCGCCGTTGACCTCGATCGGCCGGGTGGTGATACCGGCCCAGAAGATCTCCGCGAACGAGGACAGGACCCGCGCCACCTTGTGCCTGCCCTGCACCGCGACGCGTGCGACATGCTTCGCGGTCCCGTTGCTGTCGGCCCGCGTGACGACGTTCTCGGCGAACAGCCGCTCCAGCCGCTCGACGTCGCCCACCCGGGCAGCGGCGAGGAACGCCTCCAGGAGCGCGCGGCGCTCCGTGCTCGTGACCGTGTTCCGCGGCTCCGACGCGATGTGCTTGCGCGCCCGGCTCACCAGCTGGCGCGTGGCGGCGGGCGACACGCCCACGATCCGCGCGATCTCCGGATACGCGTAGTCGAACGCCTCACGCAGCACGTAGGCGGCCCGTTCCGTGGGGGACAGGCGTTCGAGCAGCACCAGCAGCGCGACGTCCAGGGCCTCCGCCCGTTCCGCACCGAGCGTCGGGTCCTCGCTCGTGTCGACGGGCTCGGGGAGCCACGGCCCCACATAGGTCTCGCGGCGCGACCGAGCGCTCTGCAGCACGTTGATCGCCAACCGCGTCGCGGCGGTGGTGAGGAACGCCTGCGGATTCACCACCACCGAACGATCGGTCGTCTGCCACCGCACCCACGTCTCCTGCACGACGTCCTCGGCCTCGGCCGCCGAGCCGAGCATCCGGTACGCGATGCCGAAAAGTCGCCTGCGGGCGGTGGCGAATACTGCTGCCGCGTCGTCGAGCGTGGTGTCAACGTCACCTGTCATCGTGCTCTCCTTCTGGTGCCGTATCGACCGTAACCGACCGAATGTCCTTGGGCTCGGTCGCGCGGCGGGTAAACATGTTGGCATGACCACACCCGACCCGATCTTCGTGGATCCTCGGCTCGCGCGGCTCTACGACTCCTTCGACGACGACCGCAGCGACCTCGACCTGTACGTCGACCTCGCCGAACGGTTCGGCGCCCGCACGGTGCTCGACGTCGGCTGCGGGACCGGGGTGCTCGCCCTCCTGCTGGCCGAGCGCGGCCTGCGCGTGACCGGCGTCGACCCCGCCGCCGCCTCGCTCGAGGTCGCCCGCGGCAAGCCCGGCGCCGACGCCGTCACCTGGGTCGAGGGCGGGGCCGAAGCCGTCGCCGGCCTGAGCCTCGACGCCGACCTCGCGACGATGACCGGCAACGTCGCGCAGGTGTTCACCACCGACGCCGAGTGGTCCGGGGCGCTCGCGGCGGTCCACTCGGCGCTCCGCCCCGGCGGTGTGCTCGTGTTCGAGACCCGCGTGCCGGCGCGCCAGGCCTGGCTCGGGTGGACCCGCGAGCTCCGGTCTGTCCGTCGCGACATCCCCGGGGTGGGCGAGGTGGAGATGTGGAACGACCTGCTGAAGGTGGAGCTGCCGCTGGTCACCTTCCAGCAGTCCTACCGCTTCCCGCCCGGCGTGCTGCCCGACGGCGACGTGGTCACCTCGGTCTCGACCCTGCGGTTCCGCGAGCGGGACGAGACCGAGGCGATGCTGGCTGCCGCCGGATTCGAGGTCGACGAGGTGCTGGACGCGCCCGACCGGCCGGGGCTGGAGTGGGTGTTCGTGGCGCGTCGGGCCTGATCAACCCCGTTCGCCAGGCGGCCGTCACGAGTGAGTACGATCCATCAGTCCTCGTGCCGACGAGGAGGCACGACACGAGGGGGCACCACGTGGGACACAGCACGACGCGCAAGCTCAAGCTGCAGGGGAAACCCGTCTATCAGGGGGAGCAGGCCCCGCTCGACGGCACCGGGGAGGTCTGGCACCAGGTCGACGTCTTCACACCGGGAGAGATCCGCACGATCGCCCACCTGGAGCGGGAGCTGCCGCCGGGCGGCATACCCGCCTACCTCGCGGCGCGCCGCACGGGCGCACGGTCCTTCGTGCTGTGGGCGGACGAGCACCGTGGGGCGCGGGCCGCCACCGTCGTCACCGTCTCCTGCGGGAACGGTGTCACCGTCTACCAGGTGCTCGGCCCGCAGGGCGAGCTCCTGTGCACGATCGAGCGTGCCAAGGCATTCAGCAAGGGCCTTCGCACCCGGTGGACGGTGAGCCGGCCCGGCGAGCCTGACCTGGTGGGGTACAAGGGCCGGCTCATCTGGTGGTGCACGTGGTGGCTGTTCTCTCCGCTGCTGCCCTTTGTCTGGGTCGTTGCCGTGTTCAACATGTCCGACGTGCCACGCTCGCCCGGCCGCATCGTCTGGCGCACACGCGGCCGGGCGCTCCTGGAGTTCAAGGTGATGTGGAACGAGGTCTACCTGCACGACCCGGAGCTGGACGAGCGAGCGGGGGCCGCTCTGCTGGCCCTGGTCCGTTCGTTCGACTGGCAGAACGGATGGGACGGCTGGACGGAGAAGCAGGCTCAGCGGGTCAGCAAGATGAGCCGGAGAAAAAGGCCGAGCTGATCAGCGGAGTGTGCTGAAGAAGTCCCGGATGTCGTTCGCGAGCAGCTCGGGCTCCTCCATCGCGGGGAAGTGGCCGCCCTCCGTGAAGTCGGTCCAGCGGGTTGTCGCGTTCCACGGGTCGAGCGCGCGGCGCATGAGGGGGTGGGTGTCGAACACGACCCAGGCGGCGGGCACCCCGGAGGCCCCGGCCCAGCCGAGGTCCGAGTGCTCGGACTCGTAGTAGAACTGCGCGCTCGACGCGCCGGCACGGGTGAACCAGTACAGGCTGACGTTGGTGAGGAGCTGGTCGCGGTCCACGGCCTCGTCGGGGGTCGCGTGCTGAGGGTTGGTCCAGGTCTGGAACTTCTCGGCGATCCACGCGAGCTGGCCGACGGGTGAGTCGGTGAGGGCCGCGGCAATGGTGTCCGGACGGTGGTTCTGCATCTCGAAGTAGCCACGCTCGGCGACGTCCGCCGCGCGGATCGCCTCGATCTGGGCGATCTCGTCCTCGGTCAGCCCGTCGGGGTAGGGGAACTTGTCGCCGACCATGCCGAGCATCCGGCCGTCGCTCCCGGCGTGGGTGCCGATGACACGCTCCGGGTAGACGGCAGCGAGCCGCCCGGTGACGCCCGCGCCGATGTCGGTGCCGTGGGCCGCGAACCGCTCGTAGCCGAGCCGCGTCATGATCTCGGCGTACGCCTCGGCGGTGCGCGCCAGCTCCCAGCCGGTCCCCGACAGCGGCGTCGAGAAGCCGAAGCCCGGCAGCGAGGGGATGACCAGGTGGAACTCGTCGGTCAGCAGCGGGATGAGGCGCTGGTACTCGACGAACGAGCCGGGCCAGCCGTGGTTCAGGATGAGCGGGGTCGCCTCGGGGTTGGCCGAGGGCACGTGCACGATGTGGAAGGTCTGCCCGTCGACGACGGTGGTGAATTGCTCGTACTCGTTAAGCTTCGCCTCCTGCGCGCGCCAGTCGAACCCGTCGCGCCAGTACTCGGCGAGCTCGGTCAGGTAGGCCTGCGGGATGCCGCGGCTGAAGTCGGTGCGGTCGTCGCGGCCCGGCACGGGGAGCGGACGGCGGGTCCGTGCGAGCCGGTCCTGGAGGTCGTCAAGGTCGGCCTGTGGGATGTCGATGCGGAACGGGGTGAGTGCGCTGTCCTGGTTCATGTGACCTACAGTGCCAGCCGTAGAGGACAGGTTCTGTCCTCTACTGGCCGGTGGCCTCAAGTTTTTTCGCCGCTCGTGTCTGCGCCGTCGGCGCTAGGAGGCCGTGGCGGTCACCTCGGCGTCCAGCGCACCCTCCGCGAGGCGGATATGTATGCCGGCGCCGACCTCGACGTCGTCGGGCCGCCGCACCACGTGGCCGTCGGCACGCTGGACGACGGCGTAGCCGCGCTCCAGCGTCGATGCCGGCGACAACGCCCGCACCTGGGCGCCGAGCCGCCCGATCTCACCGCTCGCGCGCAGCAGGAGCGTATTCAGTGCGTGCCGGCTGTGCCGGAGCGACTGGACGATGTCGCGCTCCCGGGCCTCCAGCATCGTGTGCGGCACGGCGAGGACGGGGCGGGAGCGGACGCCGTCGAGCCCGTGCTGCTCACGGTCGATCATGGCCGTGACGGCGCCGCGCATCCGGCTGCGGGCCTGGGTGAGGCGGAGGCGCTCCTCCGACACGTCGGGCACTATCCGCTTGGCGGCGTCGGTCGGCGTTGAGGCGCGGTAGTCGGCAACGAGGTCGAGCAGCGGTGCGTCGGTCTCGTGGCCGATCGCGCTGACCAGGGGAGTGCGGGCCTGCGCCACGGCGCGGACCAGGGACTCGTTGCTGAACGGCAGCAGGTCCTCGACGGAGCCGCCGCCCCGCGCGACGACTATCACGTCGACCCGGGGGTCCTGATCGAGCTCGGCGATCGCGTTCGACACCTCGCGCACCGCGTTGACGCCCTGTACCGCCACCTCGCGGATCTCGAACCGCACCTGAGGCCAGCGGGCCCGGGCGTTCACCACCACGTCGTGCTCGGCCTTGGACTCGCGTCCGCACACGAGCCCGACGACCGCGGGCAGGAAGGGGAGCTTTCGCTTGCGGGACAGGTCGAACAGGCCCTCCGCCGCGAGCACCTTCTTGAGGGACTCGATCCGCGCGAGCAGCTCGCCGACGCCGACGGCCTTGATCTCGTTCGCCTGCATCTGCAGCGTGCCGCGCTTGGTCCAGAACACGGGCTTGGCATGCACCACTACGTGGTCGCCCTCCGCCGGCGGCTGGGGCAGTGTGAGGAGGACACGCGAGAAGATCGTCACCGGCAGGGAGGCGTCGGCCTCGGTGTCACGGAGTGTGAGCCATTGCATCCCGGAACCGGGGCGCTGGTTGAACTGCACCACCTGCCCCTCGACCCAGACCGGCGGCATCTTGTCGATGTAACCCTTGATCTTCTCCGAGAGCACACGCACCGGCCAGGGGGTGGAGGGCGTGGTGTCGAGCGCCTTCAGAGGGATCTCTGCGGGGAGTGGTCGCTGGGTGGGTTCCGTCACGTGTCCAACCCTGCCACCCACCACCGACACAAGCCCTCCGCACGCCGCCCCTAGACTGCACCTGTGAGTGTCACGAGCCCTGAGCGTCCTGTTGAGACCCAGACCAAGCGCGTCCTGCTGGCTGCGCCCCGCGGCTATTGCGCGGGCGTCGACCGTGCGGTCGTCGCCGTCGAGAAGGCACTGGAGACCTATGGCGCACCGGTCTACGTGCGCAAGGAGATCGTCCACAACAAGCACGTGGTGGAGACGCTGCGGGAACGTGGCGCCATCTTCGTCAACGAGACCGACGAGGTGCCCGAGGGCAGCCGGCTCGTCTTCTCCGCGCACGGGGTGTCGCCCGCGGTGCGCGCCTCGGCCGTGGCGCGGAGCCTGGACACGATCGACGCGACCTGCCCACTGGTCACCAAGGTGCACAAGGAAGCCGTGCGGTTCGCGAACGACGACTACGACATCCTGCTGATCGGGCACACCGGTCACGAAGAGGTCGAGGGCACCGCCGGCGAGGCACCCGATCACGTGCAGATCGTGAACTCGCCGGACGAGGTGGACCAGGTGGTCGTCCGTGACCCCGCCAAGGTCGTCTGGATCTCGCAGACGACGCTGTCGGTCGACGAGACCATGGAGACGGTGCGCCGGCTGCGCGAGAAGTTCCCGTCCCTGCAGGACCCGCCCAGCGACGACATCTGCTACGCCACCCAGAACCGCCAGGTGGCCGTGAAGAAGCTGGCGCCGGAGTGCGATCTTGTCATCGTCGTCGGCTCAGCCAACTCGTCCAACTCGGTGCGGCTCGTCGAGGTGGCGCTCAAGGCCGGGGCCAAGGCCTCGTACCGCGTGGACCGCAAGACCGAGATCAAGGACGAGTGGCTCGAGGGCGTCACCACGGTGGGCGTGACCTCGGGTGCCTCGGTTCCCGAGATCCTCGTGGAGGACGTCATCGCGCACCTCGCCGACCACGGCTTCGGCACGGTCGACGAGGTCCGGACCGCGACCGAGGACCTGATGTTCTCGCTGCCGCGCGAGCTGCGTGCGGGGCTCAAGGCCGCGGGCACGGAGCCCAAGCGTCCGCGTCGCGAGGCTCGCCCGGAGCTGCCGCAGGCCTGAGGCCCGCGCGGCACGCTGCTGGCGTGCGTCGCGCTGCCGGGCCGCTGGCTGGTGTCCCACCGTCATGAGAACGGGGTTGTGTTCCGCAGGAGGCCTGCGGTGAACACAACCCCGTTCTCGACTGTTCGGTTCTCGACTGTTCGGTTCTCGACGGTCCGGTTCTCGGCCGTCCGGCGCTGTCAGCCCGCCTGTCCGACGGCGGCGGTGTTCTCGTCGTCGGACGACTTCTTCTCGACCGCCTCGAACGCGCGCTTGTCGGTGGTCGCGAGCTCGGTGACCTCCAGCGCCTGCACCAGGATGGTGTCGGTGTCCTGTGCTCGGTCGAACGCGACGACGTCGCCGTCGTCCGCAGCCAGCAGCTCGGCCTTCGTGATGGGGCGCGGGACCTCCTCGATGCCCCTCGGCTCCGCGATGCGGTCCTTCTCGTCGATCACGTCGAGCTCCACCATGCGGCGGGCCGACGTGAGCACGTTGCGCTCCAGCGACCCGATGAGCCTGTTGTAGTCCTTGGTGGCCGACTCCAGGGAGCGTCCCATCTTCGTGACGTGCTGCGTCATGGTGACCAGCCGCGCGTACAGCTCCTTGCCGACGGTGAGCACCTTCTGAGCGTTCTCCGCCAGGGACTCCTGGCGCCACGCGTACGCGACCGTCCGCAGCAGGGCGAGCATCGTGGTGGGCGTCGCGATGATGACGTTCTTCTGCACCGCGTACTCCAGCAGCTCCGGCGCGCGTTCCAGGGCCGCCGAAAGGAACGCCTCGGCGGGCACGAACATCACGACGAACTCGGGTGCGGGCTCGAACTGGTTCCAGTACTTCTTGCCGGCCAGGTCGTCCACGTGCTTGCGCATGTGGCGCACATGCGCGTCGAGGCGCTGCTCGCGGTACGCGGCGTCGTCGGACTGCTGGGCCTCCAGGAAGCCGAGGAACGCGACCTTGGAGTCCACGACCACGCTCTTGCCGCCGGCGAGGTTGATGACCATGTCGGGGCGCTGCACCTCGCCGTCCTCCGTGGTGACCTGCGCCTGCTCGGTGAAGTCGACCCGGTTGATCATGCCAGCGGACTCGACGACCTTGCGCAGCTGCAGCTCGCCCCACGCGCCGCGCGTCTGCGACGAACGCAGCGCCGTGACGAGGTCCGCCGTGCCGTTGCGCAGGTCGGTCGACACCTCGGCGACGTTGCGCATCTGCTCCACGAGCGCGCCCTGGCCCTCGATGCGGGCCTTCTCCGCCTGGAGCACCTCGCTGCGCACCAGCTCGACAGCCTTGGTCAGCGGGTCGACCAGAGACTTGACGGCCTCCTCACGCTTGGCGAGCGCCTGCTCGCCGTCCGACGTGGACCGCTTGAGCCGCTCCTCCGCGAGCTCGAGGAAACGCTTGCTGTTGGCGTCCAGCGCGTCGCCCGCGAGCGCCTGGAACTGGCGGCGGGCGTGCTCCTGCTCGGAGCGGGCTGCGGCGATCTGCTCGGCGGCGCGCTCCCGTGCCGCGTCGATCTGCTCGTCCGCGCGATGCTGTGCGGCGGCGATCCGCTGCTCGGCCGACTCGGCCTGGGCGCGCAGGCGGGCGACCTCCATGTCCGTGTCACGCTGCGCGGGCGCAACACGCTGCGCGTGACCGAGCCACCCCAGCAGCACGCCGACGACGAGAGCGCCGAGGGCCAGCAGAATCGTTGCGACGATGTCCATGGGCGACAGGCTGCCATGGGCCACTGACACTCCGGCACGATGACACCCCGCATGGTCGAAATCGTCCGGTATGCGTCTGGTACGACCGGACGGGCGGTTTCTCCGCCCGGCGACGGATCTCCTTCGCCCGGCACTCATCCTCGCGTCGGATCCGTAGTGTCGGACGGCGCGACTACGTTGGGTGCCATGACGACCCCAGTCGACCCGAGCCCTCCAGGCAGCCCCGGGACCGCAGGTGCCCAGGAGCCGCCCCCGCACGACCCGTCGGCGGCGCTCAGCGTGCGCGGACTCTGGAAGCGGTTCGGGCAGAAGATCGCGGTCTCGGGCGTCGACCTGGACGTGCCGGCGGGCTCGTTCTACGGTCTGGTCGGTCCGAACGGGGCCGGCAAGACGACCATGCTGTCGATGGCCACCGGCCTGCTGCGGCCTGACTTCGGCAGTGCCTGGGTGCACGGTGTGGACCTGTGGGCGCGGCCCGACGAGGCCAAGGCGACCCTTGGCGTCCTGCCCGATGGCGTGCGCCTGTTCGACCGGCTGACCGGCCGCCAGCTGCTCACGTACGCCGGGATGCTGCGCGGTATGGACAAGGACACCGTGGTGGATCGGACGAACGACCTCCTGAAGGCGTTCGACCTGGTCGCGGACGCGGACACGTTCGTCGTCGACTACTCCGCCGGCATGACCAAGAAGATCGCGCTGGGCAGCGCGATGATCCATGCGCCGCGCACCCTGGTGCTGGACGAGCCGTTCGAGGCCGTCGACCCGGTGAGCGCCGCGAACATCCGCGACATCCTCAAGAGCTATGTGGCGGGCGGTGGCACCGTCATCGTCTCCAGCCACGTCATGGACCTGGTGCAGCGCATGTGCGACCACGTCGCGGTGATGGCGGCGGGGCACGTCCTCGCGGCGGGCACGGTGGACGAGGTGCGCGGCGAGCAGAGCCTGGAAGACCGGTTCGTGGACCTCGTCGGTGGCCGTCAGCACTCGGAGGGGCTCTCATGGTTGCGCGGTTCCTGAGCCTCAAGCTGACGCTGATGGGCAACACGTTCCGCAGGAGCGTGTGGCAGACCATCGGCATGATCGTCGCGGCCCTCTACGCCCTCGGCGCCGTCGGCCTCCTGATCGCGGCGGTAGTGGGTCTGGGTCTCGTTGGCGACCCGGCCTGGGCCGGCCTCGCGATCACCCTCGGCGGGGCGCTGGCCGTCCTGGGCTGGTGGGTCATCCCGATCTTCGCCTTCGGCGTGGACGCCACGCTGGATCCCCATCGGTTCACGACGTTCGCGATCCCCCGGCGCACGCTTCTCGCGGGGCTGGCGGTGGCGGGACTGGTCTCGGTACCCGGTATCGCGACGGTGCTGCTCGCGCTGGGGGTCTCCTTCGCGTGGCTGCTGCAGCCGGGAGTGCTGCTCGTCTCGCTCGTCGGCGCGGTGCTCGGCGTCGCCACGTGTGTCCTCGGCTCCCGGGCGATCACCACGCTGCTCGCGCCCGTCCTGGAGTCGCGCCGCTACCGCGAGGTCGTGACGATCCTGGCGCTGGTGCTCTTCATGACGATCGGCCCGCTCGTCGGCTGGCTCGCCAACGGCGTCGAGGTCTCGGTCGAGCCGGGCTCCGACAGCAGTACCGGGATGCAGCTCCTCCCGTTGTTCGAGCAGGCGGCCGCCGTCGTCGGCTGGACGCCGTTCGGCGCGGCGTGGTCGCTCGGCAGCACTGCGTACGACGGCGACTGGGCGGGCCTGGCGGGTCGCCTCGCGGTCGCGCTCGGCACCGTCGGGCTGGCGTGGCTGGTCTGGGACCGGGCACTGGGCCGCGCCCTGGTGCGCCCGCCCGTCGGCGACGGCAGCGGTGGCAAGGCCAAGGGCCTCGGGATGTTCGGCCGCGTGCCGTTCTCGCCCACCTGGGCTGTCACCGCCCGGACCGCCACCTACTGGCTGCGGGACCCGCGCTACTCGGGGTCCATCGCCGTCATCCCGCTGCTGCCGGTCATCATGTACTTCACGTCCCAGAGCACCGGCAGCTTCTTCCTGCTCCTGGCGACCGGGCCGTTCGTGGGCTGGATGCTCGGCTTCAGCATCTCCAACGACATCGGCTACGACAACACCGCGTTCGCCCTCCACGTCTCGTCGGGTGTCGACGGCCGCGCCGACCGGTGGGGCCGCGCGATCCCGATGCTGATTGCCGGCCCTCTGGTCGCCGCGGCCACGGTGGTGGCGTCGGTCTGGGTCGCCGACTCCTGGCACCTGACCCTGCCCCTGCTGGGGCTGGCGTTTGGTGCCCTGCTGGTCAGTACCGCTGTGTCCTGCGCGGTCTCGGCACGGCTCGTCTACCCGGTCGCGAAGCCGGGCGAGAGCCCGCTGAAGTCGCCGCAGGGCGCGGCGATGGCCACGCTAGTCTCGCAGGGCATCGGGTTCGCCGTCACGGCAGCGCTGGCCCTGCCGGTCTTCGCGGTGGGTATCCCGGCGTTGATGTTGGGTGGCGTCCTGTGGGGCCTTGCCGCGATCCTCGTGGGAATCCTGTACGGCACGTTGATCCTGGTGCTGGCCGTGCGGTTCGGAGCTCGTGTGTACGACAGGCGCCTGCCCGAGCTGCTCCAGCAGGTGCAGTCCTTCCCGTGACCTCGAAGCGTCGTCGCCCCAGGTCAGCGGTCGTGTCAGTGACCCGGCCTAGCCTGGGGTGATGACGCGATTCACGGCAGACGACGACCTGCGGCACGCCGAGTTCGTCGCGGCGAACCTGACCAGCGCCCGATTCCGTTTCACCGACCTGGAAGGTGCGGCGTTCGACCAGTCGTACCTGCCCCGCGTCGTGATGCGCGGAGTCGATCTCACCGGCGCGGACATCGACGGGCAGATCGGCGGCCTCAAGATCAACGGCGTCGAGGTGCTGCCGCTGATCGAGGCCGAGCTGAACCGCAGGCATCCCGGGCGAGAGCTGGCTCGCTCCCAGGTCCTCGCGGAGCAGCGTGAGTCGTTCGAGGCAGCGCAGCGGACCTGGTCGGCCACGCTCGACCGGGTGGCGGCCATGCCAGCAGGGACGGTGGACCAGCAGGTCGACGGCGAGTGGTCGGTCGCCCAGACCCTGCGGCACCTGGTGTTCGCCGTCGACGGCTGGGTACGACACGGGATCCAGCGCCTCGACGGCGCCTTCAGCCCGATAGGCCTCCCGTTCTCCGAGTACGACGACGAAGCGGGTGCGCTCGGCGTCGACGTCACGGCCACGCCGTCGTTCCAGGAGGTGCAGGCGGCCTACACCGATCGCATGGCCCAGGTGCGCGCGCAGTACGACGCCCTCACGCAGGAGGACTTCGAGGCGCCGGCTCGCCGGCTGCCGCCATGGGAACCGGAGACGCGCAGCCTTCCGGTGTGGCGCTGCCTGGGGGTGATCGCCAACGAAGCCTGGGAGCATCACCGATTCGCAGCGCGTGATCTCGACGAGCTGGAGCGCAGGCGCGACGCCCGGTAGACGGGCCTGCCGAAGCCCGCGACGACGCGGCTGTCGGCGATTGGCGCTCGGCACGTAGAATTTCGCGACGTGGCTCTTACTATCGGCATCGTCGGCCTGCCCAACGTCGGCAAGTCCACCCTCTTCAACGCTCTGACCCGCAACCAGGTGCTCGCGGCGAACTACCCGTTCGCGACGATCGAGCCCAACGTCGGCGTGGTCTCGCTGCCCGACGAGCGGCTCAACAAGCTCGCTGAGATCTTCGGGAGCCAGAAGATCCTGCCGGCGACGGTGTCGTTCGTGGACATCGCGGGCATCGTCAAGGGCGCGTCCGAGGGCGAGGGCCTGGGCAACAAGTTCCTCGCCAACATCCGCGAGGCTGACGCGATCTGCCAGGTCACCCGCGCGTTCGACGACCCGGACGTGGTGCGCGTGGACGGCTCGATGGACGCTCCCGGCGACATCGAGACCATCTCCACCGAGCTGATCCTCGCCGACCTCCAGACCCTCGAGAAGGCTCTGCCGAGGATGGAGAAGGAGGTCAAGATCAAGCGCGGCGACCCCGTCCTGTATGCCGCCGCGAAGAAGGCGGAGGAGATCCTGAACCAGGGCGTGACCCTGTACCAGGGCGCCGCCGACGCCGGTCTCGACCTGGCCGAGATCGCGAGCCTCCAGCTGATGACCGCCAAGCCGTTCATCTACGTCTTCAACACCGACGACGCCGGTCTGGCGGACACCGCCTCCCAGGAGGCCCTGCGCAAGGTCGTCGCCCCGGCCCAGGCGATCTTCCTGGACGCGAAGTTCGAGTCCGAGCTCGTGGAGCTCGAGCCCGAGGAGGCCGCCGAGATGCTCGCCGAGTCCGGCCAGCCGGAGTCCGGCCTGGACCAGCTCGCGAAGGTCGGCTTCGAGACGCTCGGCCTGCAGACCTACCTCACGGCGGGCCCGAAGGAAGCGCGCGCCTGGACCATCCACAAGGGCTGGACTGCTCCGCAGGCGGCCGGCGTGATCCACACCGACTTCGAGCGCGGCTTCATCAAGGCCGAGGTCACCTCGTTCGAGGACCTGGTCGAGGCCGGTTCGTCCGCCGCGGTGAAGGCTGCGGGCAAGGCCCGCATCGAGGGCAAGGACTACGTCATGCAGGACGGCGACGTGGTCGAATTCAGATTTAACGTATAAATTGCCTGATCAGAGCTGATCTTGGAGTGCGCAGTTCACCGTGGTCGAGTTCCGCTTCAACGTCACGGGCGACGATGCAGAGCCGACGGCATTTCGGGATAAACTCGATCGGCACCCCTGGATTCCTTCGACGTCGAGTTCGCCCGCGTGCTCGAGCACCACTATGGCCTGGCGGCTGACCAGCGGTGGGTGGGAGGCTTGAGTCCATGGCGAACGATCCGCTGAGCCTTGACGAGCCGCACGAGTGGGCTGGCGTGTGGTGGCTGCCCGCTTATCCCGACGACCGAGTTCCAGGTGTGCTCCGTTACGAGCGTGAGAAGGGGTTGACGCTCACCCTCATCGGTGCGTTCGAGGATCGGCAGATGTCGACGCTTGAGTCGGGCCTCGTCGCGGTCCACGAGGATAGCCTCGACTGGAGCGTCATCCACGGCGCTGCAGATCAGCTCGCGATCACGCTGCTGGACTGCTTCCCGAACGGCACCCACAGGAAGTTCGGCGGCCAGGTGCAGAGTCCCGACAAGCAGACGGTCGTGGCGCTCACCGCGCTCGTCGGCGTGCATGCCGACGGGAACCATGACCCCGTCTTCTGCGCAACGGAGGTGTCTGTCGAAGACCTCGGGACCTGGGCAGCCCGGTCTCCGTTCGAGAACGGCTTCATCGGCGCTCCAGGAGGCCGGATGGACGGAAGCGGCTCCATCTCCGCGAAACCCATGGAGGAGTCATCGGTGGACTTCGACAGCACCGTGTACACGCTCGCGCATCGGCGCTTCGCGCCGTCGTTCGATCACCGGCGCGGCGGGACCACCGGTCACATCCGCGACACGACCTACGTCCGCATCGCTCCTGCAGAGCCGTGCTCGCTGCAGGACGCGATCTCGGCCGCCCGCTCTATCCAAGATCTGGTCTCGCTCGCGACGCACCGTGCCGCGGGCGTGAATTGGCTGCGGCTGAGGCTCGCGGGGGAGGAGCGCATGCCACGGGTCGAGGTGCTCTACTCGCCCGCGGTGATCGGCGAGGCTGCCGGCAAGGCGATCGACTCCCGGCGGGTGTTCTTCACCTGCGATGACCTCGCCTTCGAGGAGGTCCTCCCTCGGTGGTGCGAGGTCCGCGAGCGTCTACTGCCCGCGATGAACCTCGTCCTCGGTTTGCGCTACGCGCCGAAGCAGTACCTCGAGAGCCGGCTCCTGATGGCTACGGGTGCGGCCGAGGCTCTGCATCGCAGGCTCGGCATCGACGCGCTGCAGATGCCGAAGTCGGAGTTTAGGGCCATGAGGAGTGCGATGCTGGAGCTCGCACCGGAGGACCAGCGCGAGCGGCTCCAGAACGCCATCCGCAACGACATGACCCTCCGGGATCGACTGCGCGCTCTCGCCACGCGACCTGACCAGGAGGCGATGGCCGCGCTCGTGCCCGACGTCGAGCGGTGGGCTGGGAGGACCGTCAACGCACGCAATGACCTCGCGCACGAGGGCGACACGCCCCGACACTCGATCGAGGAACTGGTCGCCGTTGTCGATGTCACCGCCGCGGTCGTGACCCTGAACCTGCTGCAGGAGCTGGGGCTCCCCGCCGAGCGCCAGCAGAAGATCGTGCGGGAGCATCCGCAGCTGAGCATGACCGCTCGAAAGGCCAGGGAGACGCTGACCACGCCGCCGTCGGACTGAACCGATCGTGCGACCGCAACCGCGCCAGGTCACACGGTCCGATCGCGGGCGGGGTTCTGCTGGCGCACCAGGAACACGCGCAGGTCCTCCGGGTCGACGCGCCAACGTGCGCGCGTGCCGGGGCCGCCGACGTTGATGGCGCGCAACTCGCGGCTGGCGATAGGCCAGCGCACCTCCCCAGTGGGTCACGTCGAGCGTCGTGGCTTCACCCTTGTCATGCTCGTACCTCCGGAGATCGCTAGTCGATCTGACCAGTCTTCCCCAGTGATGCGAGCTGCCACAGCACCCGGCAGTATCGTCGGGGGTGGGCGGATCGTTGCGAGTGGGCGAATTGCGATGCACGCTGATGGTTCTACGTGCCTGAATGCGGTCGAATTTAGGTTCAATATTTGAGAATCGCCTGGTAAATCAACACTTCTGCGAGCGTCGCGGCCAAAACTTCTCCCAGGTTCTGACGGCGGTGCTGGACACGCGTAAAACCAGGCGCCATCGGGACTGCCGCAGGGAGCCGTGGCCAGGCTGACCAAGCCATCGCACGAGCCGAGCGTGGAAGGAGAGGAGCCTCGACATGAGCCTGAAAGATGAACTGGATGAGTACGTCCAGAAGGCCGTCGACGAGCAGTGGGATCGTCGCGCAGGTCAGAAGGTGCCCGACACCGATGACCTTCCCCTGAAGAACCTTGCTGTCGAGCTCGACGCAACGGTCCTCTACGCTGATCTTGCGTCGTCCACGAAGATGGTCAAGGGGTACAAGGACTGGTTCGCCGCCGAGGTCTACAAGAGCTACCTCTACTGTGCTGCGAAGATCATTCGGGCGCGAGGTGGCACCGTCACCGCCTATGACGGGGACCGTGTCATGGGTGTGTTCATCGGGGACTCGAAGAACTCCGACGCCGCGAAGTGCGGGCTGCAGATCAGTTGGGCGTCCAAAAACATCGTGGCAGCGAAGATCGCCAAGAAGTACCCGAAGAGCACCTTCGAGCTCAAGCAACGGGTCGGCATCGACACCTCGAAGCTTTTCGTCGCCAGAACAGGCATCCGAGGAAGCAACGACTTGGTCTGGGTCGGGAACGCGGCGAACAATGCGGCGAAGCTGGCCGCTCTGGACCCTCGCTACCCGACCTACATCACCGCCGACGTCTACAGCAGGCTGAGCGAGGCCTCGAAGCTCGGGGGCGACCCGAAGCGGGACATGTGGACTGACCTAGGAACCTCCGACATGGGCTATCAGATCTACGGGTCGACATTCTCGTGGTCGATCTGACGTCGGATCTCAACCGAGGGCGCTGATCCACTCGTCCATCGCCGGGATGATGGGATTCCCCTGGTAGACGGTTCCGATGCCGGACGTCCACTGCGGTCGGAGCAGACCCTGGTTGTTGTCATTCAAGTTCGAGTAGAAGACATCACCGACGAAGATCGGGTTCGATCCCCAGCCACGTCCTGCCAGGTGCGCCAGATGGGCTGCTCGGTTCACGACGTCCCCCATGTACACGACGTCGTTGATCGTGCTTCCGCTATACCCGGCCTTGATCATGAGGACTCGCCCGTACTCGACGCCGATGCCGATGCCGAGCTGGGTGATCCCTGCCTTCTCGTAGTGGTGGTTGAGGAGCTTCAGGAGGGTGCTGGCCTGTGCAGCGATAGCGAACACATCGTCGATGTGGTTGACCTGCGTCGTCTTGTAGGAGGCCCACACGCAGTCGCCGACGATATTCACCTCGCGCACGTAGGAGTCGGAGTTGAGAACTGCGACCATCTCAGAGATGAATGACCGATAGATCTTCGCAAGAACGGGCCGCTTGTGCTTCGACGTCAGGCCAGAGGAGTCTCGGATGTCAATGAAGATCGCCGAGCACATGCCATAGAAGCCGTTCGCGAACGTGAGCTTGTCCCGGTCAGGGAGCCCGTCCACCTCCTCGTATGCCCCCGCCGGCTGATCCAGGATCGCTTTGATCCGGGCTGAGCTGGCAGTCCAGTCGTATGGTCTGTAGTTGCCGTCCATTTGCGCCCTAGCTGTTCGTGATGCCGATTACGAGGGCCAGTGCAGCTATCGTGGCACTGGCAGCGAGTGCACACCGGATGGCCCACTTCACGGCGGTTGCTTTCACCGTGGCAATCCGCGCATTGACATGGATCTGATCTGCGAGATCCTTCGTCAGCTCGACAGGATCAGAGGTCAGCGTGTGGAGCACTTCGCTGTACTCCTGCCGCTTGCCCCTGAAGTTTCGATCGATGCTGGCAAAAAAAAGCCTGTTGATCGCGTCCCGAGCCACATCTTTGTCCTTCACCCGCGGCGTCAGAGTCCATCCACAGAAAGCGCCCGTGGTGATGAGCAAGAGGCAGACGATGACAACCAGACTGTCGAACACAGCACTCCGATGTGTGAAGTCCTTTGCGAGGTTGAACGTCGTCGTTGCCATCACCCCGGTGAAGGCCAGCGTCACTCCGGCCTTCGCATCCGAGTGGCGGATCCACTCGTTCATCAATGCGAGTGTCTTCCATGCATGGTCCGGGTTCGGCTCGGGAGAGCTGACGGGCGTGGGCGAGTCGTCCGGACGGCCCTCAGTGACCAGTCGTCCACCGCGCCAGGACGGCATTCGAAACATGTCCCTAGAGTACTAAGTTTGACACGTGCACCACGGGAGTCCTCAGTTACGTGAGTGTCTCAACTTCGAGATGCACTAGCTGGCGGTCCCCGGCATCGTGCGGTCGCTCTGCGCGACGAACGAGCGCGGCGCTATCGGCGTACTCAGCGAACCTCGCCGCCTATGCTCGATTCAGTCGTACCGCCTGGGGATGGGCCGACCCGTCGAAGTGATTGGAGTTGCCATGGGACTGTTTGACGCCTTCCGCAAGAAGACCTGGGAAGACGAGGATGCCTACCACGGCGACACGCCACCGTGTCCGCGCTGCGGTACGTCTCTGACCAAGCGCTACGTGTACTCCGAGATGTACTGCGACAACTGCAAGTACGGGCTTGACGATGAGGGCGACGACCAGAGTGGTGAGTCTTTGAGCGTGTACGAGGCTGCAAACATCTGGGCGTCCAACGGGAAGGATGAGGACTACACCTTCGGCTACTCCGAGGCTGAGCTCGAAGAGGCACTGCGCAGCTGATCCACATCTGCGGGGCATCCACTACGGACGCGCCATCTGTCGATCCAGAGGTTTGTATGTACCGGAATGCGGTGGAGTTCCGCTTCAACGTCTGATGCGGGATGCATCCACACAGTTCAGGGTGTAAGCAAAGGCCCTGTGCAATCTCGGTTCATTGCCAGGCTTGGAGGAGGTCGTCTGCTGTCCAGATGACGTCGAGCGGTGCGCCGTCGGCCATGCCTGCAGGGCAGACACCGACAGTGGCGACGTCGGGCGGCGCGCCGGGGACGGATGCGGCGTCGGCGACGAGCTGAGCGGCTTCGCGAGAGGTTATGGGTCTGCCAGTGCGCCATTTGATCGTTCCGACGAAGTAGATGGTGCTAGCGGGTCGGTCGTCGGCCCCAACAAGGTCGATCTCGGGGTTGTTGTTTCGGGGCCACCAGTTTCCGACGGCTTTCGCCCCGGGCCATGGGCTTGTGGGCGTGAGTCGCCAGACAGCTTCCCGGACGACCGGCTCGATGGCGCGTCCGCGCCAGGCCGAGTATCCATCGACGATTCGTGTGTGGGCGATGTCCCCTCGTCCGGCGTCGATTTCGCCGAGGTGGGGTTCGACGAACGCGAGCCAGAAGCGTAGTGCGGGGTCAGCGATCCGGTAGCGGCGGTCTTTGGCTGCGCGCTTCATCGAGAGGGGCTCGTCGAAGGCCACCACGCGTCTCTCGCGGAGCATGCCCAGTGTCCGGGTCAGGGATGTCGATGGGATCGCTTCGATGTTGGCGGCTGCATGTTGGACGGAGGTGAACGTGCGCTCGCCGCGGCCGCCGATCGCCGTCAGAACTCGTCGGGACAGGGAGGTCTCGCTGAACTCCGATTCCAGGATGCGCTGGCCGTTGACCACGAGTGGCGTGGTGGAGTCCTCGAGTTCGGCACGGAGGAAATCGTCGAGGGTCATTCCTGGTTCCCAGGACTCGGCGACGAGAGGCTGGCCTCCCGTGACCAGGTGAGCGTCGAACGCGTCGACTCCAGAAGTGCCGGTCAGCTCGGCGACGTCGTGGGGGTTGAGTGCGCGCAGCACCATTTCGGTGGCGCGTCCGTGGAACGGCTGATCGTGGTGGGTGAGGCTTTCCATCATTGAGAGGTCGCTGCCGAGAAGTAGCAGAAGCACAGGCTTGCGCGACAGTTCCATGTCCCATGCGCGTTGCAGTTCGCCCGCGCCGCCAGGGAATCCCTCTAACAGCCACGGAAGTTCGTCGATCACGACGATCGACGGAGCGTCGTCGGGCAGGGTGAGAGCGAGGATCTGGAAGGCTGCCGACAGAGTCGTGGGGTCGAGGTCTTGGGCGCGAGCGGCGTTGGGGAGGGTGGAGGCGGCAATCGTGTCGCGGAGGTGGTGCAGGTCTTCGGCGGGCGGGGAGTTGCGTGATGCCTGGAAGTGGACGAAAGGTAGGCCAGCACGGCGGACGAACTCGCCGGCAAGCCTGGACTTGCCGACACGGCGCCGCCCACGGATCATCATTGCCGTACCGCGGTCGAGGCGACTCCCGCGTTGGATCCGGTCCAGGTGCTTGTGGAGTATCGCGAGTTCGCGCGTGCGTCCGACGAACGACAAGTGCCCTCCATGGATGTGAGCCAAACGCCCGAGAGTGGAAGTCCCAAGATTGGTAGTCCCAAACATGGGACCAATCTCAGGGTAGCGGAAGTGCCGCCGTGCGGCATGGCGGCCATCGACGACGAGCGCAGGCGCACGACCAATGGAGGCGACATGACGGATTGGCGTGACGTCGGAGACGTTCAGTTCTTGCCGGGGTATGCGCTGGCGCTCAGCAAGATCCCCGGAATCGACGCAGCCGATGGGCCGCGTGGTCCTTCTACTGCAAGCCGACCGGCCCGGTGGCCCTGTGGCCGGGCCATTCACAATAAGGCCGTGGGGCCAGCGCATGAAGCTGGGCAACTCGCCCTGACCCATCCTGATCGTCTACCGCTCCGAACCTTCTAGGTCCTGCTCAGGCGGCAGCTTGCCGCCAGCACAAAGGAGGATCGGATATGCGTACTCCAAGACTCGCTCTCTTCGCTGCCACAGCGGCCCTGGTGGGCCTGCCAGTGGTAGCCGCGCCGGCCGGCGCGGCAGAGAGCAACGAGCTCACGCCAAGCCCATGACACAGGCAACTGAGAGCCCCGCCGCGCCCTCGGCCGAACGCTCTCCGGGCGGCGTGGGCTGGGCCGCGCTCGGGGGCGCGCTCGCCGGTGCCGCCGGGCTGGCCGTCGCGGAGCTCGTTGCCGCGGTCGTCGCACCCGGTGCCAGCACGCTGTTCGCAGGCGGCGCCGCCGTGGTCGACGCCGTGCCCCCATGGCTCAAGGATGTTGCCGTGGAGTGGTTCGGCACCAACGACAAGGTCGTGCTGCTCGCCACGATGGGCGCGGTGCTGGCCCTGGGGGCGGCTCTCGCGGGCTGGCTGGAGCTGCGCCGCCCGCCGGTGGGCGCGGTCCTGGTGGGAGTCGTCGGCGTCGTCGGGGTCGTGGTGGCGTTGCTGCGCCCGAGCGCGACGCCGCTGTGGGCACTGCCCAGCGCCATCGGGCTGGGCGCCGCGGTGCTCCTGCTGCGTGCCGTCGTGGCGCGGCTGCGGCCTGTGCCGGGCCGGAGCGAGGTCTCGGCGGGCGAGACTCCGGGCGGCGCCGTGGACCGGCGCGGCTTCCTGACCGTATCTGGCATCACCTTGGGTGTCGCTGTGCTCGCGCTGGCTGGCTCGCGCGTGCTGTCGATGGGCTCGACCGCGATCAGCGCCGTGCGGGAGAAGCTCCGCCTGCCCGCTGCGCGCATGCCGGCGCCGCCGGTGCCTGCCGGGGCCGACCTGAAGCTCGACGACCTGGCGCCGTACGTCACCCCGAACTCGGACTTCTACCGCATCGACACCGCCCTGATCGTGCCGCAGCTGAACCCGCAGGACTGGTCGCTGGAGGTCCGTGGTCTGGTGGACGAGCCGTTCACGCTCACCTGGGACGAGCTCATGGAGCTGCCGATGGAGGAGCACTACGTCACTCTCTCGTGCGTGAGCAACGCCGTGGGCGGCGACCTGGTCGGCAACGCCCTCTGGCTCGGCTACCCGATCCGCGCACTTCTGGAACGGGCCAAGCCTCAGGCCGGCGCCGACATGGTGCTCTCTCGCAGCGACGACGGGTTCAGCGCCGGCACGCCGCTGGAGGTGCTCCAGGACCCGGACCGGCAGAGCCTGCTCGCGATCGGCATGAACGGCGAGCCTCTGCCCCTGGAGCACGGCTTCCCCGCGCGGCTGGTGGTGCCCGGGCTGTACGGGTACGTCTCGGCGACCAAGTGGGTGACCTCGCTGGAGGTGACCACCTTCGACACCGATCAGGGTTACTGGACCCCGCGAGGCTGGTCCGCACTGGGGCCGATCAAGATCGCTTCGCGCATCGACGTGCCGCGCTTGTCCACGTCCGTGTCCGCCGGCGCCGTGACCGTGGCCGGCGTGGCCTGGGCGCAGCACACCGGCATCAGCAAGGTCGAGGTCCGGGCCGACGGCGGCGACTGGGTCACCGCCGAGCTGGCCGAGACGGTAGGCCCCGACGCGTGGCGCCAGTGGCACGTGTCGATCGATCTGGAGTCCGGCTACCACAGCCTGGCGGTGCGGGCCACGGACTCGGACGGGCAGGTCCAGACCGAGACCAAGGCGCCGCCGGCTCCCGACGGGGCGTCGGGCTGGCAGACCGTCTCGATCAACGTGGACTGACCGGGGGTGGTCGGGTCGCAGCCCGCGACCGGTGCGCGTGCCCCACCGGCACCGACCTGGCCACCGCCCCCACGTGAGGCAGCCACTCATCGTCTGGTTCACCACCTGAGCGACCACGTCGACTCGCGTTCCGATCCAGCGTCTAGCTACGCGGTCCAGGTCGTACGACGGCGCGTGGCACGGTGGCCGCATGCCCACGCCACGCATCGTGATCACCTACTGCACCCAGTGCCGCTGGCAGCTGCGCGCCCAGTGGTACGCCGGGGAGCTGTTGCAGACGTTCTCGGACGAGATCGGCGAGGTAGCGATCGTGCCATCCACGGGTGGGGTGTTCCGGATCGAGGTCGGAGACGAACGGGTGTGGAACCGCAAGCGCGACGGCGGGTTTCCTGAGATCACGGAGCTGAAGCGCCGCGTACGGGACATCATCGCTCCGGGCAGATCTCTGGGGCACTCCGACAGGACGGACTGATCCGGCCGTCGTCGAGGTACGGCACCGGTCGGCCCGCGGATACGCCTAGCTGACCCAGCGGGAATCCGCCGGCTGTCAGCTTGTCGCGTCGGTGAGCAGCACCCCGAGCCGGTTCAACGCACCCGGCACCACCGAGTAGTAGCCCCACTTCCCGCGCTGCTCGCGGGTGAGCAGGCCGGCCTCGACAAGCAGCTTGAGGTGGTGGCTCACCGTGGGCTGGGACAGGCCGACGGGTTCGGTGAGGTCGCACACGCAGGCCTCGCCACCGTCGTGCGCGGCGACGATCGAGAGCAGCCGCACGCGGGTGGGGTCGCTCAGCGCCTTGAACACATGAGCGATCTCGATGGCGGTCTGCGGATCGGCCGCCTCACGGACCAGCGGTGCACAGCAGGCACCAGACGCCGGCACCGGGACGGTGTGCGGCGGGTCGGCCAGGGCGAGGGTCGTGGTCATGGACTCCATCTTGCCACGCATTGAAGAATATGGATATGTTGCTCTCGTTGATCCATCGAGAACCTTCGATCTGAGGAGTTGGTCATGACCGAGACGTCCCGCGAGAACCTGCCCGTCGTCGTCATCGGCGCCGGGCCGGTCGGCCTTGCCGCCGCGGCGCACCTGCTGGAACGCGGCCTCGAGCCCCTGGTGCTGGAAGCCGGGAACGGCCCGGCCGCTGCCGTCGCCTCCTGGGGGCACGTCCGACTGTTCTCCCCGTGGCAGTACGACATCGATGCCGCTGCCCGCCGTCTGCTCGCCGGGACCGGCTGGGTCGAGCCGAACCTGGACGCGCTGCCCACCGGCAGCGACCTGGTCGAGAACTACCTGGCACCGCTGGCCGGAGTCCTGGGCGACCACGTCCGCTACGGTGCGCGCGTCTCCGACGTCGCCAGGGACGGGGCTGACCGGTCCCGGTCCCTCGGCCGCGAGCGTCGGCCGTACCTGGTGCGGTACACCGCCGGCAACGAGGTGCACGAGACCCGTGCCAGCGCGGTGATCGACGCCTCGGGCACGTACGGCATGCCCAACCCGCTCGGGCTCTCGGGACTGCCCGCGATCGGCGAGGAGCACGCCGCCGGGCACCTGACCGGCGCCCTGCCGGACGTGCTGGGTTCCGACCGGGAGCGGTTCGCCGGCCGCACCACCCTGGTGGTGGGCATGGGCCACTCCGCGGCGAACACCCTGCTGAGCCTGGTCGAGCTGGCCAAGGACGAGCCGACCACACGCATCGTCTGGGCCATCCGCGGGGGCTCGGCGCGCCGCCTGTACGGCGGCGGTAGCGACGACGAACTGCCCGCCCGCGGTCTGCTCGGCACGCGCCTGCGCGACGCCGTCGAGGCCGGGCAGGTCGAGCTGCTCACGCGCGTCGCGATCGAACGGCTGGAGCCCGAGGCCTCGGGCACCGTGCGTGTGCTGGGCACGGCACGCAAGGACGGCACCGACGGCGGACTCGACCTGGCCGTCGACACGATCGTCAACGCGACCGGCTTCCGGCCCGACCTGAACATGCTGCGCGAGGTCCGCCTCGACCTGGACCCCGTCGTCGAGGCGCCGCGCCAGATCGCTTCGCTCATCGACCCCAATCACCACTCCTGCGGCACCGTGCCCGCGCACGGCGAGACCGAGCTGAAGCACCCGGACGACGGGTTCTACCTGGTCGGCATGAAGTCCTACGGCCGGGCGCCCACGTTCCTGCTGGCCACCGGGTACGAGCAGGTGCGGTCCGTGGTCGCGGCCCTCGCCGGCGACCGGGCGGCGGCCGACGCCGTTGAGCTGAACCTGCCGCAGACCGGCGTCTGCTCCTCGGACCTGGCGTTCGCCGCCGACGCGGACGGCGTGGTCTCCGCCGAGGCTCTGGCCGGTGCGACCAGCGGCGGATGCTGCGCGGCGCCGTCAGGCCCGCAGACGGTCACGCTCGGACTGGGCGCACCCGCCGAGGCGGCGTCCGGCTGCGGTAGCACGGCCGAGTCGGCCTCTGGATGCGGGACGGCTGAGCCCGAGCCGGTCAAGGTCGGGTTCGCGACCGGCGTCGAGCACGGTCGCTCCAGCGACTGACGACCGGACCGCAACAAAGGGGGCGTGAGTCCGGGCACCTGCCCGGACTCACGCCCCCCTGGTCATGGTCGCTTCGGCTAGTGACCCGCAGCCCAGGCCTGGTAGTTCTTGTTGCCGCCCGAGAGGTTGAAGACCTGCTCGAACCCGAGGTTGCGCAGCACGTTCTGCCCGGCGTTCCCGGTGACGCCCTTGTTGCAATACGTCACGGTCAGCGCGGCCGGGTCCAGCTCGCCGGCCCGGGCGCGCAGCTCGGCCAGCGGGATGTGGACGGACCCCTCCACGAAGCCCTTGGCCCGGTCCTTGGCCGAGCGCACGTCCACGATCTGGACCTTCTCGCCGTCGGCCCGGCGCCGCTCCAGCTCCACGGGCGTGATCAGCGGCGCACTTCCGCGGATCGCGTTGTCCAGCGCCATGCCGGTGTAGTGCACCGGGTCCTTGGTCGTGGCGTAGGTGGGGGAGTAGGCCAGGTCCAGGTGGAACAGGTCGGCGACGTCGGCCCCGTAGGTGATCGCAGTAGCCAGGACGTCGATCCGCTTGTCCGCGCCTGAAGCCCCGATCGCCTGCGCGCCGAGCAGTCGGCCTGAGGCGCGGTCCGCGACAGCCTTGATGAGCAGCGACTTGCCGCCCAGGTACTCGGGCCGGTCGGGCTTGATGTTGTGCAGCACCTCGACGTCGTAACCGGCCGCCCGGGCCTGGTCCTCCGTGAGCCCGGTCTGGGCCACGGCCACGTCGAAGACCCGCACGATCGAAGTGCCGAGGATGCCGCGATGTTCCAGGGCGCCGCCCGTGATCGCGTCGCCGGTGATGCGGCCCATCTTGTTCGCCGTCGATCCCAGCGGGACCCAGGCGGGCTCGCCGGTGATCAGGTTGAACGACTCGGCGACATCGCCGACCGCCCAGACGTGCGGCACGTCGGTGCGGCCCTGGCGATCGACGGCGATCGCGCCCGTCTGGCCGATCGTGACCCCGGCCTGGGTCGCGAGCTCCAGATTGGGTCGCACGCCCACCGAGACGATCACCAGGTCGGCGGGCACGGTGTCGCCGTCGTCCGCCGAGCCGACGCGCACGCCGGTCACCCCTGCATCGCCGCCCTCGATCGCGGCCACGCGCTCGCTCAACAGCAAGTCGACGTCGTGCTTGCGCAGCTCGGCGTCCACCCGCGCGGACATGTCCGCGTCCATCCGGGGCATCGCGTGCTCGAGCGCCTCGACCACGGTCACCTCGATGCCGCGTTCGGTGAGCTGCTCGGTCATCTCCAGCCCGATGTACCCGGCGCCGACCACGACCGCACGGCGCACCTCGCGCTTCTCCACCCATTCGCGGATCGCGCGTGCGTCGGACGGATTGCGGACGGCGAAGACCCCGGGCAGGTCCACGCCGGGCAGCGGCGGGACCACGCTGCGCACCCCGGTGGCCAGGATCAGCTCGTCGTAGCTGTCCTCGAACGTGTCTCCGGTGGCCAGGTCGCGCACTGTGACGGTCCGGGCCGTCGAGTCCACGGCGGTGACCTCGTGGCCCGTGCGGACGTCGACGTCATACCGAGCCTTGAACCATGAGGCGTTGCGCGGGGTGAGCTCGTCGATGGTCTCGACCTCGCCGCCGACGAAGTACGGCAGCCCGCACCCGGAGTAGGAGATGTCGTGATCGCGCTCGTACACGGTGATGCGGGCGGTCTCGGTGTTGCGCCGGGCCTTGGCAGCGGCCGAGGTGCCCGCCGCTACCGAGCCGACGACGACGATCTTGAGTGGCGACGAGGTGCTCATCAGGTTCCTTCGGGTGTGTGGATCGGGTCGTACGCGGTGGTCGACGATCTGTGGTCAGGCGTCTGTACGCGGGTACAGCGCCGTGGCGAGCAGGACGGCCAGCACCCCGCCCACGACCTGTGCGGCGAGGAACGGCAGCACCGACTGCGGTGCGATCCCGGCGAAGGTGTCGCTGAACACGCGCCCGATCGTCACTGCCGGGTTCGCGAACGACGTCGACGAGGTGAACCAGTAGGCCGCCCCGATGTACGCGCCGACGGAAGCCGGGATCCAGGCGGCTCGCCCGGATCGCAGCAGACCCAGGATCACCAGGACGAGCCCGGCTGTGGCGACGACCTCGGCCAGCAGGTGCGGCCCGGTGGCGCGCACCGTGGTGGCCAGGCCTGCCGGGATGCCGAACATGGCGTTGGCCAGCAGTGCGCCACCGATCGCGCCCGCGATCTGCACCGCGACGTAGACACCGCCGTCGGCTGCGCGCACCCCGGTGCCGTCGCGGCGGCCGGTGAACCAGTCGACGAGCGTCACCACGGGGTTGAAGTGCGCGCCGCTGACCGGACCGAGCACCGCGATCAGCACGGCCAGCCCCAGGGTCGTGGCGAGGCTGTTCTGCAGCAGCTGTAGCCCGACGTCGTCCGGCGACAGGCTCTGCGCCGCGATCCCGGACCCGACCACTATCGCGACCAGCAGACCCGTGCCAAGGGCCTCGGCGACCGCGCGACGCCACAGGGCCGGCAGTGCCGGGGCGTGTGCCGGTGTCCCTGGGGCGGCTTGCGTGTCGAGAGCGGCCACCTCGGGGGACGTCACGCGGTGGGCTCCACGCCCAGCTCGGCCAGCAGCTTCCGGACGCGCTTCTCGATGTCGTCGCGGATCGGGCGGACCGACTCGATGCCCTGACCGGCCGGGTCCTCCAGCTCCCAGTCCTCGTACCGCTTGCCGGGGTAGAACGGGCAGGCGTCTCCGCAGCCCATGGTGATCACCACGTCAGAGGCCTCCACGGCCTCGTCGGTCAGCACCTTGGGCTTCTCGGCGCGGATGTCGATGCCCTTCTCGAGCATGGCCTCCACCGCTGTCGGGTTGATCATCTCGGCGGGCATCGACCCGGCCGAACGCACCTCGACGGCGCCGCCGGACAGCGTCCGCAGGAACCCGGCGGCCATCTGGGAGCGGCCCGCGTTGTGCACGCAGACGAACAGTGCAGAGGGCTTGGACGCGGTGGTGGGATCGGTGGTGCTCATCAGGTTCTCCGGTGGTTGGGGGGTCAGGTGGTCTCGGGTACCAGGTCGGCGAGCAGGGCGCGGACCCGCTGGTCCAGGTCGTCGCGGATCGCCGCGACGCCGGCGGGCGAGGCCAGGGCCGGGTCGCCGACCATCCAGTCCTCGTACCGCTTGCCGGGCAGGATCGGGCACGCGTCTCCGCAGCCCATGGTGACCACGACGTCGGCGGCGCGGACGGCGTCGTCGGTCAGGGGCTTGGGGTAGAAGCGGGTCACGTCGTCCACCTCGTCGGCGGCGGTGGTGTCGCCGAGCTCCTCCAGCAGCGCGCGTACACCGGCGTGCACGTCCGCGGCGGGTGCCGAGCCGGCGGAGCGGACGACGACGCGATCGCCCGCGTAGTGCCGCATCAGGGCCGCGGCGAGCTGCGAGCGTCCGGCGTTGGCCACGCACACGAACAGGACCTGTGGCCGGTGCGCCCCACCCGCCGCGGTCTCCTGGGCGTGGGCCTTCTCCGCGTCGATGATCCGCTGCCGCGCGAAGTGCTCCGTGAGCGGGACCAGGTAGGCGGCTTCGCCGCCGCGGCGTACCAGGGCGGCGTACGACTCGCGGACCACCCGGACGCACTCGCGGGGCGGTGTGCCGGGGAACCGCTCGGCCAGGGACGCGGCCATCCGGTCGAGCGCCGGCTCCACGCTCTCCAGCCCGGTCAGGTGCGGGGTCTCCATCACGTCGATGGCCGCCGGCGCGAACTTGTCGAGGAGCGTGTTCACGGCACCGCGGTAGGCGGGCTTGATCCGGTACCAGACCGAGGTGCCGCGCCGGTCGGCGGTGAGGAGGCCGACGTCCCGCAAGACCTTGAGGTGGTGGGACACGGTGGGCTGGGAGACGTCGGTGAGGGTTGCGAGCTCACCGACCGTCACCTCGCCCTCGGGGCTGGAGGCGATCGCCGACAGCATCCGCAGGCGGAGGGGCTCGGCCAGGGCCTTGAGCGTCAGAGCCACGGTGGTCGCGGCGTCCATGCCGATGGCATGGGACTCCTGCCCGCCGGTGTTCGACGGAGTGAGAGCAGTCATCGTCGACCTCCTCCTGGTGCATCGATGAGTCTCTATGTTGACAGTCATCGATGTAGCGCGCAACTGAACGCCGGAGGTCAGGGCCACATGACACGCTTCAGTGTCCGAGCGCGTCGCAGCCGTGCCGGGCGAGCCGACCCGACTGCGACGCTGACGACCTCAGAACCGCCTCACCTGCGAGTCCATTGCTGGTTGGTTCCGCCGTGGCAGGCCCACAAGTGGAGCTTGGTGCCGTTGGCGGTGCCTTGTCCGCTGGCGTCGAGGCACAGCCCGGACTGGACGCCGGTGATCGTGCCGTTCGTGTTGAGGTTCCACTGCTGGTTGGTCTGGCCGTTGCAGTCCCAGATCACCGTGGCCGTACCGTTGCTGGTGCCCTGACCGCTCGCGTCCAGACACTTGTTGCCGTACACCACCAGCTGCTTGTTCGCGGTGTAGGTCCAGCCCTGGTTGGTTCCGCCGGTGCAGTCCCACAGCTGCGTCTGCGCGCCGTTGTTGGTGCTCGAACCTGGGACCTCCATGCAACGCCCGGACGGCACTCCGACGATCTGCGTGCCGCCCTGCGTCGCGCATCCGGGTGCGTTGAGCGGCGTGCGGTACTCAGGGGGCACACCGGCGCCGCAGATGATTGTCTGCGCCGCCGCGGGCCAGGTCGAACCGGTCACGGGGTGGTCGTTCGTGATGCGGTTGTTCGTTGCCGTGGAGAAGTCGCCCTGCACGGCCCCACCCATGTGCCAGGTGTTGTCGACGGTGTTGTCCTTCGTGTTCCGCGTTCCGCCCGTGTTGGCGAAGACCCAGGGGCTGGAGTCGCGGATCACGTTGTTCGTCGCGGTGATGTACCGCGACCCTTCGTCCAGGTACAACCCGACCGTGTTCCGCAGGTTGTACATGTAGTTCTCGCGGATCACCGTGCCCGGCGACGCGGAGAGCGAGTAGATGCCGCCACCGTCACTGAAGATCTTCTTGGTGTCGTGCACCATGTTGTTCGCCACGACGTTGTTCCGGAACGTCGTCGGGGTCGAGTACCTGGGGTTGTGCTGGTAGTAACCGCGGTCGACGTAGTCCTGGGATCCGCCCGCGTCGTTCGTGCCCCAGCCGAACCCGATGTCGATCGCGTCGTAGGGGAGGTCGAACACCTCGTTCTGCAGGATGCGCGCATTGTCGACGTAGGTCGAGAGGAGGCCGGAGTTCTCCCGGTAGGTGAAGGAGGTCTTCGTGACGGTGTTGGCCTGGATGAGGATGTCCGAGTTGGTCATGGCCGGATCGCTGGGGTGGTGGGCATCGGCCCGGACCCCGCCCGCGACGACGGCTCCTCCGCCGAGCTGGGTGAACACGTTCCCGACGACGTCGATGTCGGACGCGCCCAGACCCACACCGCTCGCGTGAGCGTTGGAGTCGTTGCCGATTCCGAGCGCGGTCTGGCCGAGGTTCACGAACCTGTTGCCGATGAACGAGACTCCCGTCGCCGCAGAGACCTGGACGGCCGCCGGCGACTGGTTCCATGTCGTACGGGCTCGCTCGAACGCGGCGCAGCCCTGGGAGCAGCTCGTGATGGCGTCGGACGGGTAGTACGAATAGGACCCGGCGAGGTAGGTCCCGGTCTGCTGCACTGCGTAGCCGTTCGGTCCCGAGGGCGCCAACCAGCTGGTTCCCGAGAGCTGGAGGCCCTCGAAGCTGAGGTTTCGCACCGGGCTGGAGTAGCTGCCGCTGATGTCGACGAGCCTCTCGAGCCGCGGAAGCTGCACATCCAGCGACGACGGGTTCACGCCGTTCGCGGGCTTGAGATACAGGCGTCCGGCTGAGGGATCGATGTACCAGTGACCCGGCTGGGAGATGAACGCGAGAGAGTTCTCGATGCTCAGCCCGTGTCCGCCGAAGATCGGGGCCTGCATGGTGTCGTATCCCCAGAGGTTGTTGTTCCACGCAGGCTGGGTCATCGTCGCCGTGGTGCCGTTGATGGTCGAGACCGGCGAGTAACGATCGGTGAAGTGCCCGATGGAGCGCAGCTCGAGCCGGTTCTTCTGCGGCAGGTTCGAGAGGTAGTTGAGCGCCGAGTTCCTGATGTTGAATCCGGTGGCAGTCATCTGGATGTCGCTGCGAGCGATGTTCACCGACGCGCGGGGCGACGCGACGCCGTTGACGAAGAGGTCACGGGTGTCCTGCCCGACGGGCGTCGAGGCGACCCAGATGTTCTTCGCCGAGTCGTGCGAGCTCCACCCGGTGACGGGCGTCGAGCCCGTCAGGACGGGGGTCGCGCCCGGGGCCGCCGTCCAGCGCACGGTCGTCGTGGTGCGCCCGCCGTCGGCGGCCGTGAAGCTCAACGGCGAGGAGAGCTCGTAGCGGCCCCCTGCGAGCACGACCACCACATCGGTCGGGGACGCGGAGCCCTGGTTCTGCCTGACCGCGGTCTTGACCTGCGAGATCGAGCACGGCGCGCTTGAGGTGCAGCCGGTTCCGCTGCCGCTGGGCGAGGCGTAGTAGGTGGTGGTTGCGGCGGATGCGGGAGTCGGACTCACGAGCGCCGATGCCCATACCAGCGCCATGGCCGCGAGCGTGGTCATGAGACCCCGAGGCGTGCGATTCATCTGAGTTCCTCCGAACGTCGTTGTTTGGGGGTGCCCTCGGGCTCACTCGCTTCAGCCGTTATGCGTAGTACATCCGACCTCCGGCTCGAACACAAGAGACATGTGACATGTGTTCTCTATGCCCGTAGGCCGACCCAGGCGTGCCCGCGTCCCGCGCGGACCAGTCCCGCACGGGACGCGCGCACGAACGACGTTCAGCGCACCGGCGCACTGCTCCGCCCCTGAGCCCGCCCAGTCATCTCCGCGTCGAACGTCTCCTGTGCCACCCGCATCTGCTCGGCATAGACCGGATCCTGCAGCCGCGCCCACATCACGTCCTCCGGAACGTCTTCGACCTGGGTCACGATCCACCAGATGTTGCCGAACGGGTCCCTGATCCGTCCGCCACGCTGACCGAAGGCGCTGTCGGCGAGCGCGGTCACGATCTTCGCGCCCGCAGCGACGGCCTTGTCGAAGACGGCGTCCGCGTCCGGCACCCACACGCGCAGGAGGCTCGGCATCTCTGGCCACTCCGGGGCGCGGTCGAAGGCCAGCACGACCGTGTCGCCGATCCTGATCTCGCCGTGGCCGATCGCTCCGCTCTCGGTCGCCACGCGGGCGAGCTCCTCGCCGTCGAGCACCTCGGTGACGAAGTCAAGGAAGGCTCCGGTGTCGTCGGTGACGACCCAGGGGGCGACGCTCGTGTAGCCGGCCGGGGTGGAGGTCTGCTGCTGGGACATGTTCGGTTCCTCTCGGGCTCTTCTAGCTGATGTCGGCAACGCTAGAAGCCAAATAGGACGGTTCCGGTCCTAGATCGGGAGAGAATGTGAAGATGGCCGGACCCACCTCGCGCTTGCTCACCCTGCTCTCGCTGTTGCAGACCTCCCGTACCTGGTCGGGCAGCGAGCTCGCCGAGCGGTTGGACGTCACGCATCGCACTGTGCGCCGCGACATCGACAGGCTGCGGGAGATGGGCTATCCCATCGACGCCGACCTCGGTGCCCACGGGGGCTACCGCCTGGTGGCAGGCACCTCGATGCCGCCGCTGCTCCTGGAGGACGACGAGGCCATCGCCGTCGCGCTCGGTCTGCGGACGGTCGCCGTCCAGGGGCTGCCGGAGCTCGAGGATGCCGGCATCCGCGCGCTCACCAAGCTGAGCCAGTCTCTTCCGTCCCGGCTGCGGCATCGGGTGCGCACGCTGGGTACTGCCGCGATGACCCGCAGGCCAGGGCCTGAGATGTCGGTGGATCCCGACGTCCTCACGGTTCTCGCCGCGGCCACCGCGAACCGGGAACGCGTGCGCATGGCGTACGAGGATCGCAGCGGTGCGGTCAGCGACCGGCACGTCGAACCTCAGCGCCTGATCGTCGTGCGTCAGCGGTGGTATCTCGTCGCGTTCGACCTCGACCGCGACGACTGGCGCCACTTCCGGGCGGATCGGATCTCGGCCCCTCGTGGCACCGGCGCGAGAGCGCGGGCGCTCATGCCGGATGAGGACGTGCTCGCGCATCTTGAGCACGCCGAGCGCGCGATGGCACCGACGTACCGCGCGGACGTGACCCTACGACTGCCGTTCGACGAGGCCCGGGCACGGTTGCGCGATCATCTCGGCGACGGCGAGATCGCGCCGGAAGGAGATGGCACCCGGTGGCGGAGCTCGGCCGACACCGTCGAGTGGTTGGCGAGGCGCCTGCTCGCGCTCGACTGCCGTTTCGTGGTGCACGGGCCGCAGGAACTGCGGGAGCACCTCGCCTGGATCCATGAGCGGACCGGTTTGAGGTAACTTCAGCGGACCTGCGCCCCAGCACGGTGACGGAGCCGTGCGATCTTCCAAGGAGCCACGTTGTCCACGAGTACCGAACGGCCCGCGACCACCGGCCGCACCTTCCCGCTGGGGGCCGTCCGGCTCGGCCCCGGACCGTTCGCTATCGCCCAGCAGCGGGCTCTGGAGGCGGTGCTCGACCTCGACCTGGACCGGCTCCTCGCGCCGTTCCTTGTCGCGGCGGGACTCGACAGCCGGGCCGAGCCGTACGGCGACTGGGAGAGCGCGGGGCTCGACGGCCACATCGGCGGTCACGCCCTGTCCGCGCACGCGAAGCTGTGGGCGGTGACGGGTCAGGACGTGCTGCACGACCGCATGGAGCACCTGCTCGACGGGCTGGAGCGCTGCCAGGACGCGGTAGGCACCGGCTACGTCGGCGGGGTGCCGAACGGGCCGGCCTTGGGCGAGGAGCTCGCCGCCGGCCGCATCGACGCCGACCTGTTCAGCCTCAACGGCCGGTGGGTCCCGGTCTACAACCTGCACAAGACGCTCGCCGGCCTCATCGACGCGGCGACCCACGGGCGGTCCGAGCGCGCGCTGGCCATGGCGCTGCGCTGGGCCGACTGGTGGCTGTCGGTCACGAAGGCTCTCACCGACGAGCAGGTCGAGCAGATCCTCACCGCCGAGTTCGGCGGGCTCAACGAGGCGTTCGTGGAGCTCGGCGTGCTCACCGGCCGCGAGGACCTCGTGGCCGAGGGGCGGCGGCTGGCCCACCGCAAGCTGCTGGACCCGCTGGCCGACGGCGGCGACCCGCTGGACGGGCTCCACGCCAACACGCAGATCCCCAAGGTGGTGGGCTACCAGCGCCTGGCCAACCTGGCGCCGGCCGACACCACCGGCACAACCCCGGACGGCGACCCCGCCGCTGAGCGGTTCGCCGCCGCGGCCGACGCCTTCTGGTCCTCGGTGGTCGAGCACCGCACGCTGGCGATCGGTGGGAACAGCGTCCGCGAGCACTTCCATCCGTCGTCGGACTTCACCGAGGTGATGACGGACCGCGAGGGGCCGGAGACCTGCAACACCCACAACATGCTCGAGCTGGCGCGCCTGCGTCTCGACCGCGGGCACGACGGCTCCGCCGTCGAGCTCGCCGAGCGCGCGCTCTTCAACCACGTGGTCTCGTCCGTCCACCCCGAGCGCGGCGGCTTCGTGTACTTCACGCCGATGCGGCCGGCGCACTACCGGGTGTACTCGCGGCCGCACCTGTCCATGTGGTGCTGCGTCGGCTCGGGCCTCGAGGGCCATACGCGGTACAACGAGCTGATCTACACCCACGACGGGCCTGACCTCCGCGTCGAGCTCTACACGCCGTCCGTCCTCGACTGGACGGAGGAGGGCCTGCGGGTCGAGCTGTCGACCGAGCTGCCGTTCCGCGACGAGGCCAGGATCGTGGTCACCTCTGAGGCGCCCCGGCCGCGCACGCTGCGCCTCCGCGTGCCGTCCTGGGCGGAGCTCGTGGACCTGACGGTCGACGACGAGCCGGTAGTCGCCGCCGTCGTCGACGGTTATGCAGTGATCGCCCGGACCTGGAGCGGGACGACGGCGGTCACCATCCGCCTCGCACCCCGGCTCGTCGCCGAGCCGCTGCCCGACGGGTCCGGCTGGGTCGCGTTCCGCTACGGCCCCGTCGTGCTCGCGTCGCGCGCGGGCGCCGGCAAGCTCACAGGGCTCATCGCGGGGCCGGACCGGATGGCGCACGTCGCCCACGGCCCGATGGTGCCGATGCGGCAGAGTCCCGTCGTCGTCGCCGAGCCTCCGGAGTCGGCGGTGGCGCCCGGCGACAAGTCGATGCTGACGTTCGAGCTCGCGGTGCTCCGGGAGCGGTCCGGCGAGCTCGTCCCCGGCGTCGTCCTGCTCGAACCCTTCACCGGTATCCACGACGAGCGCTACAGCATCTACTTCGCGGCCGACACCGATCCGTCCCACGCACTCGACACGCTCCGGACCCTCGACGACGCCGACACCGCAGCGGACGTCTTCGACAAGGTGACGGCCGGCGAGCAGCAGCCCGAGGTGGACCACGGGTTCGCGGGGGAGCGGACCCGGGCGGGCGGCGCGGACGGGGTGCACTGGCGCAGCACGACGGGGTGGTTCGAGTACCGCCTCCGCTGCCCGGACGCCGCGGCTCTGGTGCGGACACGCTTCGTCGACCGCGCCGCCAGCCGGCGCCGGATCCTCCTCAACGGCCTCGAGGTCGGCCCGTCGCGGACGCTGACGGCGCCGGCCGACGGCGAGGGTCTGGCCGAGCGCGAGTACGACCTCACGGACGCCGTACGCGAGGCGGGCGCCCCGGGCGAGACAGTGTTCCGCGTCGAGGCGGTGGACGGTGCCGACAGCGGTGACCTGCTGGTCGTCGAGGTGGTCCTGCGGGAGGGCTGAGGCCCAGGAGCGATGCGAGGATGACCGGATGCCGGCGCACACCACACAGTTCTTCGTCGATCTCGAGTCAGGGGTCTGGGACACGCAGGTCAGCGGCGACCCGCACGCGCAGCGCGAGCTGCTGTCCGCGGACTTCCTCGGCGTGTACCCCTCCGGGTTCGCGACCAGGGACGAGCACGCCGAACAGCTCTCGGACGGCCCGATCACCGCGTCCTACTCCATCGCGGACGCGCGGCTGATCGAGGTCTCCGAGAACTCGGTGCTGCTCTGCTATCGCGCCGACCACCAGCCTTCCGGTCAGGACCAGACGGAGACGATGTACATCAGCTCGCTCTGGGTCGAGCGGGACGGCCGCTGGTGGAACACGTTCAGCCAGGACTCGCCCGTCGGCCCCTGAGCCCCGAGCCGCAGCTCAGCGCTTCGCTGCCGCCATCCACTCCCAGACGCTCGCGCCGTCGTGGTGCGGGTCGTTGCGCGCGACGTAGATCCACGACCAGTGCCCGGGATAGGTGATCCCGTCCCAGGTGACGTTGTCGTACAGGCTCATGATCGAGCCCTCGATGCGCTTGTGGGCGTAGACGGTGTTGGCCTGGGCGTCCAGCGTCGTGTCGTCGGCCGAGTGCACGAGCCACGTCGGCGTCGTCATCGCCGCGAGCTCGTCGTCCGAGATGAAGTACACGTCGGAGCCGTCGCGAGCGCCGATGCCGCAGCAGATCGGTACGGAGGTCGCGAACGTCTCGGGGTGCTCGGCGACCATCTTCAGCGACATGTACCCACCGTTGGAGCAGCCGACGACGTGGATCCGGCTCGGGTCGATCCGGTGTGAGCGCGCGACCTCCTCGATCGCCTCCAGGATGAGCGGCGCGAAACCGTCGCCGTCGAGCATCCAGGCCGACGTCGCCTGGGGCGCGAGCACGTAGGCGCCGTCGAAGATGTCCTGCGCCTCCGGGGTGGCGAAACCGAGCGCTCCCCGGTTGGCCCGCAGTTGCGCCTCGTTGTCGTAGTAGTCGAACCCGCCGGTCCGCAGGCCGCCCTCGCCACCGCCGTGCAGCCAGACGACGAGCGCCGCGCCGCGCCGACCGCTCCGGCGCTTGGGGGAGAACAACCGGTAGTTCAGGCCCGACGCCGTCGCATGGTGGGCGAACGCGTCGACCTCCGGGTCGGACAGCCGGCCCTGACGGAAGGAGTCGAGCACCACCGCGCCGCCCGGACCCCGCCCTCGCAGCGGCTCGACCTGCGTGATCGCGTAGTCGAGATCTAGGAGGACGTTGCGGCCGTAGGCGCCCATGTACTGCAGCGTGCCGCCGCCGTCGACCCCCCACCCGTGCTCGAGCTCCAGCATGATCTCGCCGCGGCGGGTCCACGTCGCCCCGGTGACCACACGGTCCTGCGCGTAGGCGACCTCGCCCGTGAGCGGGTTGGTGGCGGTGACGTGCACGGCGAACGTCGACGAGGTCAGCGAGGACCGCTCCGCGCGGTGCAGGGCGGGGGAGGAGATGGCGACCGACGTCACCTGCTCGCCGCCGTCGAGAACCTCGGCGATCGGGGTCACCAGCGCTTCGCGACGCCCACGCCCAGAAGTGCTCACGTCGGCGCTCGCGGCCGGTGCGCCCAGCAGCGCCGAGGCGCCGATGGTCGCACCGGAGACGATCAGGGTGCGGCGGGTCATCTCTGTACGCATGGCGGAACTCCTTTGTTCGGGGCCAAGTGGCCGGCCTGCGCGAGCGCAGCACCAGCCATCCGGAGGCTAGTTAGCCGTGTCGGCGCACGTCAACGGGTGCCGGGTCAGAGCCGCCCGGTCAGCCGGCCGCCACACCGAACCAGCGTGCGAGGTGGGCGTCCAGGTCTCGTTGGTCGTCGCCGACCCAGGCGACGTAGCCGTCGGGTCGGAGCAGGAGGCACGGGGCGTCCAGCGCCACGGTCGGATCCGCGACGCGGTCGACCCGGTCGGACCAGCCGCCGGCCGTCAGATGTCCGGTGCGGTCCAGCAGCAGGCCGCGGCCGCTCCGCAGCAGCTCGTAGAGCCGGCCCTGCTTCACGTCGAGGTCGCGCAGGCGGCGGCCGACCAGGTCAGCCCCCGAACCCAGGTCGTACCGGAGGTCGATCGCGGCGATCTTCCCGATCAGGCGCCGGTTCACCTCGTTGAGGTCCATCAGCTCGGCGAGCAGCTTCCGCATCGCCCGCGGGCCTGGTTCGGTGGACTGCAGCGCCAGCTGGGCGCGCGTGTTGTCCAGCACGTCCTCGGCGACCGGACGGCGCTCCGCCTCGTACGTGTCCAGCAGGGCTTCCGGTGCCCAGCCGCGAACCTGTGCCGCCAGCTTCCAGCCGAGGTTGAACGCGTCCTGGAGGCCGAGGTTGAGCCCCTGCCCGCCGATGGGCGGATGGATGTGCGCGGCGTCGCCGGCCAGCAGCACCCGACCGACCCGGTAGTGCTCGGCCAGCCTTGTCGCGTCCCCGAACCGGGACAACCAGCGCGGCGAGTGGACGCCGAAGTCGGTCCCGGCGACGGCGCGCAGCTGTTGCCTGAAGTCCTCGAGGGTGGGCGGTTCCGTCCGGTCCGGGCTGACTCCCGCGGCGGGGACGACCACCTGATAGGCCCCTTCCCCGAAGGGCCTGAGCCAGAACTGCCTGGTGGTGGCGCTGACCTCGGCCACCGCGGCGGCGATCTCCTCCTGTGGCGCACCGACCTGCATCTCGCCCATCAGGGTCTCGGTCCGTGCGGGTTCGCCGGGAAAGCCGACGCCGAGCAGCTTGCGCACGCTGCTGCGCGCGCCGTCACAGCCGACGAGGTAGCGCGTGCGAAGCCGTTCGCCGCCGGACAGCTCGATGGTCACGCCGTCGTCGTCCTGCACGAGGCCCGCTATCGCGGAACCGCGCCGGACCTGCGCACCCAGGCTGGTCGCGTGCTCTTCGAGCAGGCGGACGATCACCGGCTGCTGGATGCCCAGCAGGAAGGCGTGCGCGCTGTCCAGGCCCTCGGGCACCGGCTTGTCGATGGCGGCGAAGAAGCCGGCGGCCGGACGCCGTCGCCCGTGCTCGAGCAGCCGGTCCAGCAGCCCGCGCATCGCCAGCTGTTCGAGGCTGCGGATGTGCAGACCGACGATGCGGACGAACGACGCGGGCTCGGTGTCCTTCTCCAGGACGAGCACCCGCACGCCGTGCAGCCGGAGCTCGGCGGCAAGCAGCGCGCCGGTCGGCCCGCACCCGGCGATGATGACGTCGAACGTGAGGGGCGCCGGGTGGCCGGCGTCGGAGATCACTGAGGAGTGCATAGGTGTTGCCTTTCGGGATGCCCAGCTTGGGGGCACTCCCGGCGACGCCTACGTCAGTCGCCCGATCCTCGCGGAAGGGGGAGCACCCAGATCGGTCCTGCGTTCATGGGTCTCACCTCCTTCGACGGTGTCGCGGTCGTGTACAACCTACATGTTCCGGCCGCCGATAGGTTGGGCATCGCAGGGCATGGGACCGGCACACGCACCGAGGGCGAGGGGCAACCAGAGATGATCCGCAAGCTGCAGGCCGTCGCGATCGACTGCCCGGACCCGGTCCGCCTCGCCGAGTTCTACGCCGAGCTGCTGGGCGGGCAGGTCGAGGTCGACGCGGCGGACCCGGACTGGGTGGAGCTGCGCGGGTTCGACGGCACTCCGCTGGCCTTCCAGCGGGTGGAGGGCTACCGGCCGCCGCAGTGGCCCGGGCAGGAGTTGCCGCAGCAGATGCACCTCGACTTCGACGTCGACGACCTCGAGGCGGACGAGCGGCGCGTGCTGGAGCTGGGCGCGACGGTGCTGGAGCGCACCGACCAGCTACGCCCAGGGGCCAACTGGCGGGTCTACGCCGACCCGGCGGGCCACCCGTTCTGCCTCAACCTCCACTGACCGACCCCGCGCCCGCACCACCGGGCCCGCCGAGGGCAGACCGCCTTCTCCTTTGATAATGCGCGCCATCCGGCCCTGCTCGACGGTGCGGACCGCCCATTCCGCAGCGCCTGGCCCGCGCCCGGCAACTGCTAATAATGCGCATCATCAGATTGACCGTCCGCTCCGCGGACGGTGAGACTCCTGAAGTCAGCCGCCGGGTCGGAGCTGGGTTCAAGGAGGAGCCGTGCCACGTCGCCGCATCACCCAGACGGACGTCGCCGCGATGGCCGGCGTCAGCCAGGCCACCGTCTCGTTCGTGCTCAACGGCAGCACGCCGACCGGCGTACGCATCAGCGAGGAGACCCGCCAGCGCGTCCTGGACGCCATCCGCATCACGGGCTACACCGCGAACCCCGCCGCCCAGCGCCTCGCGGGTGGGCTCGCCCAGATCCTCGGCGTCTTCACCTACGAGGCGACCTTCCCCCGGGCCAGCCGCGACTTCTACGGCCCGTTCCTCGTCGGGATCGAGCACGCCGCCGAGCGGCTCGGCGTCGACCTGCTGCTGTTCACCAGCGCACCCGTCACGGACGGGCGCCGCAGGCTCACCCGCGACGGCTGGCAGCGGCTCGGCGTGGCCGACGGCTGCCTGCTGCTCGGGCAGCACGAGCACCGCGGGGAGCTGCAGCACCTCCTCGACACCAACTACCCCTTCGTCTTCATCGGCAAGCGCGGCAGCGACGGCGGCCGGCTGCCCTACGTGGGCGCCGACTACGTCGGAGGAACCGTCCGGCAGGTCGAGCGCCTCGTCGCCCTCGGCCACCGGCGCATCGGCTACGTGGGCATGCGCGGCACCGACCAGCCGACGCTAGACCGGGTCGACGGGTACCGCAGCGCCATGAAGGCGCACGGGCTCACCACCCGGTTCGTCGAGCTCGACGACGTCGCCGCCACCGCCGCCGAGATCGTCGACCAGCGCTTCACCGCCGTCGTCGTCGCCCCCGAGAACCATCCGGAGGAGCTCGCCGACGAGCTCGAACGCCGCGGCAAGCAGGTGCCGGACGACGTGTCGGTGCTGCTGCTCGGACAGCCGCACCATCCCCGCCGCGGCGGCAGGAACTGGTCGGGCTTCTCCGTCCCCCGCGAGGAGATGGGCGCCCGGGCGCTGTACCTGCTCTCCCGCCTGGTCTCCGACGACAGCCCCAAGCGGGACCGCGAGACGGGCCGCACCTCGGCGCTGACCGAGGCCGAGCTCCACCAGATCCTCGTGTGCCCCGACGTGGAGGGCGGCACCGCCGCACCGGCCCGCACCGACGAACCAGCGACCGACGAACCAGGCAACGACGAACCAGCGACCGACGACAGGACGGACCCCGCGTGACCCATCAAGACCTGCAGACCGACGTGCTCGTGGTGGGCGCGGGCCTCGGCGGTATCGCCGCGGCGCTCGCGGCCGCCGACCGTGGCGCTCGCGTCGTCCTCACCGAGGAGCACCGGTGGATCGGAGGGCAGCTGACCTCGCAGGCGGTGCCGCCCGACGAGCACCCCTGGGTCGAGCGGTTCGGCGTGACCGCGCGCTACCGGGCGCTGCGCGACGGGATCCGCGACGTCTACCGCCGTCGCTACCCCCTGACCGCCGCCGCGCGGGCCTGGCCGGAGCTCAACCCGGGCGCCGGGTGGGTCTCGAAGCTGTGCCACGAGCCCCGGGTCGCCGTCGGCGTGCTCGAGGAGATGCTCGCGCCCTACCGCTCCGCCGGCCGGATCACGCTCCTGGAGCGGGTGCGCCCGACGGCCGCAACGACGGACGGCGACCGGGTGACGTCGGTGACGCTCGCCTCCGTCGTCGGCGGTCCGGAGGTGACGGTGAGCGCCGCCTACACGATCGACGCGACCGAGACCGGTGAGCTGCTGCCGCTGACCGGCACGGAGTACGTCACGGGGTTCGAGTCGGCACGCGATACCGGCGAGCCGAGCGCCCCGGACGAGGCCCAGCCGGACAACGTCCAGGCGTTCAGCGTGTGTTTCGTCGTCGAGCACGCGGACGGTGACCACACCATCGACAAGCCGGACCGCTACGACTTCTGGCGTTCGTACGCGCCCGGCGCCTGGGGCGGCGAGCGGCTGCTCTCGTGGACCGCGCCCAACCCGCGCACCCTCGCGCTGGAGCGGCGGTCGTTCACGCCGAACCCCGGCGACGACCCGCTGGCGGTCGACGCGGACCAGTCGAAGAACGCCGGCGACGAGAACCTGTGGCTGTTCCGGCGCATCGCCGCGCGCGACCTCCACGAGCCGGGCTTCTACGCGGGCGACCTGTGCCTGGTGAACTGGCCGAGCATCGACTACTTCCTCGGCCACGTTCTCGACGTGCCCCGCGACGTCGAGGAGGCCCGGATCGCCGACGCCCGGCAGCTCAGCCTGTCGATGCTCTACTGGATGCAGACCGAGGCTCCACGGCCCGACGGCGGCACCGGGTTCCCCGGCCTGCGGCTCCGCCCCGACGTCATGGGCAACCCGGACGGGCTCGCCCAGGCCGCGTACCACCGCGAGTCCCGCCGGATCCAGGCGGTCACGACGGTTACGGAGAACGACGTCTCCTACGCCGTCCGCGGCGCCCGGGGCGCCACCCGGTACGACGACTCGGTCGGCGTGGGCATGTACCGAATCGACCTGCACCCCTCCACGGGCGGCGACACCTACATCGACGTGCCGTCGACGCCGTTCGAGATCCCGCTCGGCGCCCTGCTCCCGCGGCGCACGACGAACCTGCTCGCGGGCAACAAGAACATCGGCACCACACACATCACCAACGGGTGCTACCGCCTGCACCCCGTCGAGTGGAACGTGGGCGAGGCCGCCGGCCACCTGGCCGCGCACTGCCTCGCCACCGGACGCACCCCCCACGCGGTCCAGGCCAAGCCCGACCTGCTCGCCGACTACCAGGCCGAGCTGGTGGCGGCCGGGGTCGAGCTGCGCTGGCCGGACGGCGCCCACCCGTACTGACACCCCAGCGACATCCCGTACTGACACGCCCAGCGACACCTCGTCGCGGATCAGTCCAAAGGAGAACTGATGTCTGCACAGCACACCCCCCGCCGCCCGAACCGAGGGGCCCGGCCGCGCCGTCGGGCCGCCGTCGCCGCGACCGCCATGAGCGCGGCACTCGCCCTCACCGCCTGCGGCGGCGGAACCGACGCGCCGGTAGGGGAGCCCGAGGCTCCGACCGAGCCCGTCGACCTGCGGATGACCGTATGGACCGCCGACGAGGCGCAGCTCGAGCTCTTCCAGAGCATCGCCGACGACTACGTCGCCCAGAACCCGGACCTGGTCTCCGGCGTGACGTTCGAGACCATCCCGTTCGAGGACTACACGACCGCCCTGACCACCCAGCTCGCCGGGGGCAACGCCCCTGACCTGGCCTGGGTCTTCGAGAGCAACGCCCCCGAGTTCGTCTCCAGCGGGGCGCTCGTCGACCTGCGCCCGCTGCTGGATTCCACCGAGGGCTACGCGCTGGACGACATGGTGCCGAGCGCCCTGGAGCTGTGGGAGGACGGCGACGGCCTGTACGCCTACCCCTTCTCCAACAGCCCGTTCGCGATGTTCGTCAACACCGACCAGATCGCCGCGTCGGGGCAGCCCGACCCGGCAGAGCTCGTCGAGTCCGGCGAGTGGACCTTCGACGCCGCGCGGGACATCGCCGCCGCCACGGCCGAGGACTCGGGCAAGCAGGGCCTGGTCGTGCGGGACTTCGAGTACCAGGCGTGGGAGAACCTCGCCACCGTCTGGTCCGGCTGGGGCGCGGCCCCGTGGAGCGCGGACGGCACGCAGTGCACCTTCGCCGAGCCGGAGATGGTCGACGCCATGACCTGGATCCACGACGCCGCCTTCGAGGACGGCGCCATGCCGGGCCCGGGCACCACCGCCGACTTCTTCGCCGGCGACGCCGCGATGACGATCACCCAGATCAGCCGGGCCTCGTCGCTCGACGGCTCGTTCGAGTGGGACGTCGTGCCGCTGCCCGCCGGCCCGGCGGGCCAGCAGAACGTCATCGGCCAGGCTGGGGTCGGCGTCTTCGCCGCCGGCGAGCACCCCGACGTCGCCGCTGACTTCCTCGCCCACTTCACCAATCCCGAGAACGCCGCGAAGCTCAGCGCCTACTTCCCGCCGCCCCGCGCGTCCCTGCTCGACGCGGAGGGACTCGCCGAGGCCAACCCGAACCTGAGCGCCGAGCAGCTGCAGGCGGTGGTCGTGGAGGGCGTCGAGGACGCGGTGACCAAGCCCGCGCACAAGAACTTCGCCAAGCTGTCGGGCACCGTGCGCGCGGAGCTCGACGCGCTGTGGACGGCGGATGCCGACGTCGAGGCGGTCCTCACCGACACCTGCGCGGCCGTCGCGCCGCTGCTGGAGGAGTGACGGTGGCAGCTCTGTCCGCGGGAAGTGTCTCAGCGGCGGTACGCCGGGACTGGCTCGTCGGGTACGCCATGGTGGCGCCAGTGGTCCTCGGGGCGCTCGCGTTCGTCGTCCTCCCGCTGTGCATGGTGGTCTGGTACTCCCTGCACGAGTGGAACGTCCTGGCGAACACGTTCACGTTCGTCGGCACCGAGAACTACGAGCGCATGGCCGCGGACGGCGGGCTCACCGACGCGCTCCTGGCGAGCCTGTGGTTCTCGGTGGGGCTCGTCGTGCTGAACATCGTGCTGGCCCTGCTGCTCGCCGTCCTGCTCAACCAGCGCCTGCCCGGCACCACCACGTTCCGGACGTTCTTCTTCTCGCCGGTCGTCGTGTCGCTGGTCGCGTGGACGATCGTCTGGAGCTTCCTGCTGCAGGCCGACGGCGGCATCAACGGGTTCCTGGCGCTGCTCGGCATCGACGGCCCGAACTGGCTGCGCCACCCGACGACGGCGATGGTGTCCGTGATCGTCGTCCAGGTGTTCAAGAACGTCGGGCTCAACATGATCCTGTTCCTCGCGGCGCTGCAGGGCGTGCCCGAGGAGCTGCAGGAGGCGGCCCGGCTGGACGGCGCCGGCGCGTGGCGCCGGTTCCGGTCGATCACGCTGCCGCTGATCAGCCCGACGATCCTGCTCGTCTCGATCATCACCATCGTCGGCTCGCTGGAGGTCTTCGCGCAGATCGACGTGCTGACGGGCGGCGGTCCCGGCAACTCGACCACGGTGCTCGTCTACTACCTGTACCAGCAGGCCTTCCAGTTCAACGAGTTCGGGTACGCCAGCGCCATCGCGGTGCTCCTGTTCGTCATCGTCCTCGTACTGACGCTCCTGCAGTGGCAGTCGCGCAAGAGGTGGGTCTTCCATGAAGTCTGAAGTGCTGCCCGCCCGACTCCGCCGGCGCTGGACCCGGTGGCTGCTCGTGGTGCTGCTGACCGTGCTGAGCGTGCCGTTCGTCTTCCCCACCTGGTGGATGGCGACGTCCAGTCTCAAGCCGATGAGCGAGATCCTGCGCCGCGTGCCGACGATCTGGCCGCAGGACCCGTCGCTGGACGCCTACGGCAAGGTGTTCACGCTGCAGCCGTTCGCGCAGCAGTACTGGAACTCCCTGTACATCGCGGCGCTGGTCACCATCGGCACGATGCTCGTGGCCGCGATGGCCGGCTACGCGTTCGCGCGCATCCGGTTCCCGGGGGCGAACGCCCTGTTCGTGCTGGTGCTCGTCGGTCTGCTCGTACCGTCCGAGGTGACGATCGTCCCGCTGTTCCGGATCGTCAACACCCTCGGGCTGATCAACACGCACTGGCCGCTGATCGTCATCCCGGTCCTCGGGGCACCGGCGGTCCTCGCCGTGTTCATCATGCGGCAGTTCTTCCTGGCGCTCCCGACCGAGCTCGAGGAGGCGGGCCGGATCGACGGGCTCGGGCGGTGGGGGATCTTCTGGCGCATCGCCCTGCCGCTGGCGCGGTCGGCCCTCGGCGCCGTCGCGATCTTCACGTTCCTCAAGTCCTGGAACCTCTACCTGGAGCCCATCGTCTACCTGTCCAGCAAGGAGAGCTTCACGCTGCCGCAGGCCCTGACGCAGTACGTCGACGCGTACGGCGGCCCCATGTGGAACGTCCAGCTCGCCGCGACGACGCTCACCGTGCTGCCCGTCCTCGCCGTGTTCCTCGTGGCGCAGAAGCAGTTCGTCCAGGGGCTGGCGCACAGCGGGCTCAAGGGCTGAGCACCCGGCCCGGGTGGCCGACGCGTGGTTCCGGAGCGATCTTTGAAGGAGGGAGCGCCGGATGCGCCCCCTGGCGCCCACCCGTGGCGGGGGTGAAATTTCGATGTGGTGCTAGCGTGAAGCGCTCTGTATTCGCCGCGTCATATGTAAAGGAGTTCTGGCGCCCCGGTGTGACGGCCCGGTAGACCGGGCGGGAGGGGAGCCGCTGTGATGAGTACTTCAGAATCCACAAAGTCCCTGCTGGGTCAGGTCCAACGCGCCGCTCGCCGGGTCGAGCGCGCGGGGCGCGGTCCCGCCGAGCAGCGTGTCGGCATCGACAAGGTCGTCTTCGGCGTCGCGGGCCTGATCGCCGTCGCCTTCATCGTCTGGGGCTTCGCGAGCCCCGACAGCCTCGGCACGGTGGCGGACGCCGCCCTCGCCGGGGTGCTGCAGAACTTCGGCTGGCTGTTCGTGATCGCCGCCACCGTCTTCACCATCTTCGTGCTCGTCGTCGCGGGGGGCCGGTTCGGCAAGATCACCCTGGGCCAGGACGGCGAGAAGCCGCAGTACAAGACCTCCTCCTGGATCGCGATGATGTTCGCGACCGGGATGGGCATCGGCCTCATGTTCTACGGCGTGGGCGAGCCCCTGTACTTCTACATGGCTCCGCCGCCCGGCACCGTCGAGGGCTCCACCCCGGAGGCCGCGGCCACCGCGATGGGCACCACGCTGTTCCACTGGACCCTGTACCCGTGGGCCATGTACGCGATCGTCGGCCTCGGCATGGCCTACGGCACCTACCGCCTGGGCCGCGCCCAGCTGTTCAGCTCGATGTTCACGTCGCTGTTCGGCCGCAAGGCGGTCAACGGGGTCGGCGGCCGGGTCATCAACATCCTCGCGATCCTCGCGACGCTGTTCGGCTCCGCCTGCTCGCTGGGCCTCGGCGCCCTGCAGATCGGCGGCGGCCTGCAGCACTCCGGCTTCCTCGGGACGGTCGGCACCGCGACGCTCGTGGTCGTCATCGCGATCCTGACAGCGCTGTTCGTCCTCTCGGCCGTCTCCGGCATCGAGCGCGGCATCCAGTGGCTGTCCAACGCCAACATGTGGCTCGCGCTGGTGCTCGCGATCATCGTCTTCATCGGTGGCCCCACGCTCTTCATCCTGAACGTGCTGCCCGCGTCGCTCGGCGCGTTCGTCGGCAACCTGCCCGAGATGGCCTCGCGTACCGCGGCCTCCGGCGACCAGTCCCTGTCCGACTGGATGGGCACCTGGACGATCTTCTACTGGGCCTGGTGGGTGTCCTGGACGCCGTTCGTCGGCCCGTTCATCGCGCGCATCTCGCGCGGCCGCACGGTGCGCCAGTTCGTCGTCGGCGTGCTGCTCGTGCCGTCCATCGTCTCGACCCTGTGGTTCGCGGTCTTCGGCGGCGGCGCCATCGGCCTGCAGGAGCGGGCCGAGCAGGCACAGGACGCCGGCTCGGCGCTCGCCGCCATCGGCGAGGCCGGGGCCGACATCAACTTCGACCTCATCCTGTTCCAGACGCTCGGCGCCCTGCCGGTGCCCGGCTGGGTGGGGCTGGCCCTGATGGGGCTGGCGGTGGTGCTCGTCGCCATCTTCTTCGTCACCGGTGCCGACTCCGCGTCGATCATCATGGGCGGCCTCTCCGAGAACGGCGCCGAGCACCCCAGCCGCAGGTCGGTGGTGTTCTGGGGCGTGAGCACCGGTGCGGTGGCCGCCGCGATGCTGCTGGCAGGCGGTGACGACCCGGCGAGCGCCCTGAACGGGCTGAAGAACATCACCATCGTCTCGGCGCTGCCGTTCGTCGTGGTGATGCTCGTGCTCTGCGTCGCCCTGTGGAAGGACCTCTCGCGCGACCCGCTGGTCCTCAAGCGGGAGCTGGCGGTCCAGGTGCTGGCCGAGACCGTGGACACCGGCGTCGAGAAGCACGACGGCGAGCCGTTCGAGCTCGCTACCTCCGCGTCCCCCGCCGAGGCGGACCCGGACGACACCCCGATCACCCCGGAGAACGGAGTGCCGGCTGTGACCGAGGGCGGCGTGGTCGCGAAGGACTGACCCGCACCACCCGTTGTCAGACACCCAGGTCACTCCGGTGACCTGGGTGTCTGACACTTAATCCGTTGCCCCGGACGGCCCCGGCACACGACTGTGGGCCCATGACCGACACCTCCCGCTTGCTCCAGGCGTACGACGAGCAGCTCCGTACCGACGCCGAGACGCCCAGCGCCATCTCGGTGACCCGCCTGGGACCGCTGCGCCTCGTGACCTTCCTGGGCGGACGTGGTTTCGTCACCTACCGCGATCTCGGCGGGGCCGACGAGCCCGAGGTGCGCAAGCTCGTCGCCGACGCCATCGCCCACTTCCGCGCCGACGGCGGCATCACGAAGGTCGAGTGGAAGACCCGCGGCCACGACCACGCCCCGGGCCTGCACGACGCGCTGCTCGAGCACGGGTTCGTCCCGGAGGACCCGGAGTCGATCATGATCGGCGAGGCGGCAGCGCTCGCGGCGGACGTCCCGCTGCCCGACGGCGTCACCCTGCGCCAGGTCACCGAGGAGCCCGACGTCCGCGCGATGTGCGCCATGCAGGACGAGGTGTTCGGCGCCCCCGTGTCCGACGAGACAGCGAACGCGATCCTGCGCAGGCAGGCGCTGGGCGACGGCATGGAGCTGTGGGTCGCGGAGGCCGACGGGCAGATCGTCACCGCCGGCCGGCTGGAGCCGGTGGCGGACACCGAGGTCGCGGGAATCTGGGGCGGCAGCACCCGGCCCGAGTGGCGGGGGCGCGGCATCTACCGCGCGCTGACGGCGGCCCGTGCTCGCTCTGCCCTCGCGCTGGGCAAGACCTTGATCCACAGCGACTCGACCGAGTACTCGCGCCCGATCCTCGAGCGCTACGGCTTCGTCAAGGTCTCCACGACGACGCCTTACGCCTGGGAGCGCTGACCCTTACCTGATCGTGGTTCGCCTGTTGCCGTTCCATAAGGCTAGAGGACGTATTTCGCCCTTTTAGTGGAGGAACGTCCATGGTGCGGTTACGTTGAGCGCGCCCGCCGAATCCACGGTGGGCGCGAAGCGTCCGGACCGGGAGGCGTTGAGTGGTGGGTAGCGGTTCAGATGAAGACGACAGCGTGGGCATTGCTGTGCGCAGGACCTCCGGCTGGGAGCTCGAACCCTTTGCGGACGGGTCGGCAGCGTTCGTGTTCGCGACCGAGCCGCCGGGGATCAGCGTGCTCGACCGGCTGACCTGGTACGTCCTCGAACTGTGCGACGGTTCTCCGATCACGCAGATCGAGGACCGTGTCGCAGGGGTGGCGCAGGGACTCAGGGACGCTCGGACCGTGGCTCGTGCACGGCTGCGGACCCTTGAGGAGCGTGGCCTGGTCACGATCGGTGAGGGGGCCGCATGAGTTCCGTGTCAGCCGATCTGTCCCTGCAGACCAGAGCGCGTCGGCTGGCCGATGAGCTCGAGACCGTGGCCACGACCGGGATGTTCGGCGACGGTGCCGCGATCGCGGCGACGGCGGCGGTCTACTACGCGGGCAGCGCTCGGATGCTCGCCTCGGTGCTCGGCATCGACGGTGACCAGATCGCCCCACACCCGGTTCCGCACGTCGAGAGCCTTCGACGCTCGATGATCGATCGTGCACTCAGCTCTGTCTTCGCGGGTGACAAGGCGGCTGCTGCCGAGGAGATCGCCGCCTACACGCCTCTTCATCAGCTGGCCGGATCGCCGGACGCGCAGGCGGATGCCGCGGCCTGGACCGCGGAGGGCGAGCCGACGTTCATGTCGGCCTGGGTCGCGGACCCCTTGGCGGACCGGATCATCACCACGTTCAACGACGGTATGGCCCAGCACAAGGACGGCTCGGCGGTCGTGCCGGTCGACCCGACGCCGGAGGAACGCGAGACCTTCGACGTGGGACTCGGCCTGATGCGTAGAGCGGTTCCCCGGCTGACGGCAGACGTCCTTGCCGCGGTCCCCGCCCTTGCCCTGTTCGACGGGCCTCTCGTCAGCGGCTACAGCGCCGCGACGCCGCTGTTCGTGTTCGTCAACCGGAAGACGTTCGACGATCCGGTCGAAGGCGCGGAGATGATGCAGCACGAGTGCCTCCACCAGAAGCTGAACGACATCGGTATCGCTCGTTCTCTCTTCCGAGCCGACTACGACGACGACCTCAGCGCGAAGATCACGGTCCCGTGGGGGCGACCCGGCACACCGCTCCCACGGCATTTCAGCGCTGACCGCACGTTTGCCGCCTTCCACGTGTACAGCCACCAGGCCCTCCTGCATCTCGGCATGCTGGCGTGTGCCAAGGACGGCGAGGAGGCCGAGGCCGCTGTCGAGCTGCTGTCGGTCTCCTGGGCTCGCGCGGCGCACTTCGACCTTCCCAGCCAGGCGGAAGACATCCAGGCGGAGCTGGGAGCTGACGGCAGACGACTGATCCAGTGGCTCTCCGCGCTCGTCGCGCGGCTAGGTGAATTCGAGATCTACCCCGGGGAGCAGCTCAGTTCTCGCAGGGGTGCCGTCTACGACAGGCATATGCCCGAGACGGTCTGAGAAGTCTGCGACATCTGTCGCGGGCCAGCGAACGACACCTGTTTACAAGGGGAGGACTGTCATGAGTTCCATTGCGCAGCTCGAGAGCCAGCTGGCGGAGATCTTTGCCGGCGACAACTTCGAGGTCGACGGGGCCGGTAGCCCGGTCGACATCGACATCACCGACGGAGTCCGGGAGATCCGTACGGACCTCGCCGCGACGGCGATGACCCGCCCGTCGGGCAAGGGCTGAGTGGCGGTGCCGCGGCCTACGGGCCGCGGCACCATCCGCTGGTAGCCCGTACGCACGACGAAGTGGATGCGATGACTCAGGAACGTGTGCTGTCCGTGGAGCCGATGGTGGCGCCCCCGTCCGAGCGTCTGGTCGCCGACCTGGCCAGCGTGCCCAGCCCGAGCATCGTCTATGACCTGCTGAACCTCGCACGTTCGATCAAGATCATCCAGGAAGACGTGAGCGGGATCGGGGGCGCGCAGCTCAACCTGGCGCTCAAGGCCTGTCACACACCGGGCCTGCTGCGGGAGCTGGCAGCCCGGGGGCTCGGAGCCGACGTCGCCTCGACGGGTGAGCTCGAGCTGGCGGTCGAGGCGGGGTTCTCGGAGATCACCGCGACGGGGCCGGCGTTCACGGTCGACGACGTCCCTCTGCTGGAAGCGCACGGCGTGACCCTTGACGCCAACTCGCTCGACCAGCTCCGAGCTCTGTGGCAGAGCTGGCCGGATCATGACTTCGGGGTCCGGGTCCGGGTTCCGCTCCCGCCGTCGATCGAGGACGGCGCCACCACCTTCGGAGCAGGCAGCCGGTTCGGAGTGCTCCCGACGGATCCCGAGTTCCACGCACTCGTGACACGAGCGCGCGGACGCCTGACGCGGTTGCACACGCACACGGGCCAGATGACTCCCGAGCACCTCGTGTACAAGGCCAGGTACCTGCTCGCGCTGGCCAGCCACCTCCCGGACGTGACGTGCATCGACATGGGCGGCGGGTTCTACAGCTTGTACGCGAGCCGTTCTCGTGCCGTGGCCGCGATGTCGCAGCTCGACGAGCTCCTCGTCCAGTGGCGCGCGGAGACCGGCCGACCGATGAGGCTCCAGTTCGAACCGGGCGGAGGGATCCTGGGGGCGCACGGTTACCTCGTCGTCGAGGCACTGGCCGTCGAGCACTCTCATCCCGAGTTCGAGGCGGACATCGTGACGGTCGATGCCTCAGCGTGGAACTACGCGCCCTGGCACATCCCGAACGTGCTTCATGTCGACCCGCACCGGCGGGAAGGTGCGCCCCGCCCGACGCTCATCGCGGGAAACACCCTGTACGAGAACGACTTCTTCGGGACGAGCCTGCTGGTACAGCGGCGAACCTTCGACCTGCCGGAGTGCCGGGTCGGGGACCGGCTGCTCATGTCGGCCTCCGGCGCGTACACCATGACGAACGCGCGTCGCTTCAACAGGCTCCCCGTCCCCTCGGAGTTCCTGCACACGGGGGAAGGGCTGAGGAAGCTCACGTGACTCTTCCGCTCGAACGGTCGGCCGCCCTGGAGACCGAGCACGACCTGTTGGTCTCGTTCGCCGAGCAGGCTGAGCAGCAGGGATGGAAAGACCGCGAGGACTGGTCCGAGCTGCGCCGCGAGCTCGGACGAATTCCTCGATCGCTGTCCCCGCGTGAGATCGAGAATCGTCTGGACGGCCAGGCGGACAAGATCCGGCGTGCGCTGCTCCGGCGCGGACACTGGTTCGACGTCGAGCACATGCGGTCACCGGACTCCCAGAGCGACCGTCTGATGCCGAACGGAGAACCGCTCCATCACGCCTACGAGCGCAGCGTTCCGGCCGAGGCGCTCGAGAGGCGTCTGGCTGCGCGCGTCGGTCTGGCGGACACAGGCTGGACGAGCACTACCGTCGCGACCAGGTCGGCCATGGCGGCGTTGCACCTGGTCCTCACGTCTCTTGGTCACATGCTGCAGCCGACGCCTGACCGTCCCCTCCGGATCGGGTTCGCCGGGTCGTACTTCGAGACCACTACCTTGCTGGAGTACCTCAGCTCGCCGGTGCTGCAGGTGACGTGGCTCGGGGATGATCAGTCGAGCTGGTCAGACGCCGGAGCGGGTGCGGCAGGGGTCCCGGAGGTGCTGGTCCTCGAGCCGGTCCGGTACGACTGGGGCCTGCGACCGATCGACGTCCAGGCGTTGCTGCGTACCTGGTCCGAGCGGAGGCGACGCCCCCGCATCGTCGTCATCGACACGACGCTGAGCTCGGCCGCCTGGCCGACGGCAAAGGTGCTCGCCGCTCTCGGCCGCGGGCCGGGGGCTCCGATGGTCATCGAGGTGCGTTCCGGGCTGAAGCTCGACCAGCAGGGACTCGAGGTGGCGAACCTCGGGGTCATCGACGTCTTCGCGCACGACCAGGGTGCCCCGGGTACGCCGTCGCCCGAGCAGCTGGGGACAACGCTCCGGTTGATGCGGGGCACCTTGGGGGCAGGGCTGTCGGTCTCCTCGCTGGCCGCGCTGGACGCGCCGTTCTTGCTCACCGAGGCCTGGACGAGGATCCATGCGGGGCAGGTCATGGCGAACAACGCCCGGGTCGCTGAGATACTCGCGTCGACAAAGGGGCTGTTCAGGGAGGTCGTGCACCCGAGTCTCGGAGTCAGCGGCACGGTACGTCACGCCCCGTTCGTCATCGGGCGGATCGAAGGCGGCGACGCGGTCGCTGATCACGGGCTGGTACTGGCGGTGATCCGAGAGGCGATACGTGAGCGGGGCCTTGTGGCGGTGCACGGCTCCAGCTTCGGATTCCGGCACACCAGGTTCGAGACGATCCTCCCCCGAGCGGACAGCGGAACGGGACTGTTCAAGGTTGCCGCGGGCTCGCGTGCCGGCCCATCACTCGAAGGCCTGATCGAAGTCCTGCAAGACATCGGAGGAATGGACTCAATGAAATCGCTGCGCCGCCGTTACGGTGCGCTGACCCCTGTGCCTCTGCGATGAACCGATCGGCATCGCGAGACGGCCTGCGTCGCCTGCTCGCCGTGGTCCTGGGGCCGCGGCGTGGCCGGGTGACGGTGCTCTTCCTCGTTGCGATGGTGGGCGCCGTCGCGGACGCACTCGTGCCGTTCTGGATCGGCCGGATTCTCGGCGGCCTGGGGGCTGGGAGCGACGGGCTGCCCACGCCCGATCTCGTCCTTGCGTCTGCGACGCTGGCTGCCTCGATCGCGCTGAACGTGACCCAGTACGTCGCCGCGGCCAGGCTCCGGATCGACATCGTCCTGGACCTCCGTCTGCGCCTCGCCGACCATGTCGCCGAGAACGCTCGGAGCGTCGCCGCGGCGATCAGCCCGGGTGACATGGCGACCGCTGTCGGTTCGGATATCGGCCGAGTCGCAGAGGTGGCGACGCGCCGGATCAGGGTGATCGCCTCCTTGGTCTCCTTCGTGGTCGTCGCGATCTACCTGTTCGCCGCATCTCCCGTGCTTGCCGCGGTCGTCATAGCGGCAGTCCCGGTGCTGATGTTCGTGACGGGACGGATATCGGCGCCCCTGGAGTCGCGAGAGGACGAACACCGAGAGCTGTCGGGCGTGCTGAGCTCGATGTGCGCCGACCTCGGCCTGGGCCTGCGGGTCCTGCGTGGGGTCGGCGGGGGACAGGCCTTTGTCAGTCGCTTCGCGCAGCGGTCGGCGGCGGCCGAGCAAGCAGGAGTGCGGGTGGCCAGCATCCAGGCGATGTTGCTCTCGCTCGGCATCCTGCTTCCGGGTGTGCTCATGGCGCTCCTCGTCTGGCTCGGCGGGTCCATGACGCTGAGCGGGGACCTGGATCCGCCGGCGCTCGTGATGTTCTACGCGGCTTCCCTGTACCTGGTCGCGCCGATCGAGGCCTTCGTCGCTTACGTCGGCTCCCGTGCGAGCGGCGCGGCCGCCGCAACACGGCTCCAGGAGATCCTGGGCACGGGCACGGGCACGGGCACGGGCACGGACAACGGCTCCGTGAACGAGGTGAGCACCGGCGAACCGGAGCCTGACGACGCGGACCTCGTGATCGGCGGGGACCTCGTGGACCTCGGAACCGGGACCGTCGTGCGGGAGGGCAAGCTCTCCCGTGTTCGCCCTGGTTCGGCGACGGCAGCCCGCCTCGGAGGTCTCGAGGCGCTCGACGAGGTCGAGATCGGCGGGCACCGCCTGGACCGGTTGTCCCACGGTGCCCTTCGGAAGACGCTCAGACTTCAGCCGAGCCGAGCGACACTCCTGCCGGGAACGATCCGGGACGTCGTCGACCCCCACGGGACCGCGACGGATGCGGAGATCTGGGAGGCGCTGCGCGTCGCAGGCGCCGAGGACGTCGTCGACCGGCTTCCGAACGGCCTCGACCATGAGGTCCAGGCGGACGGAAGGTCCCTCTCAGGTGGGCAGCGACAACGGATCGCCCTGGCGCGGAGCCTGGTCGCGGCCCCGGACTACCTGGTCCTCGAGGACCCGTTGACAGCCCTGGACGCGATGACGGAGAGCGAGGTCGCTCGCCGCTTGAGGGCCAACCGGCAAGGAAGGACGACTGCGGTCGTGACAAGGAGTCAGGCTGTCGGCGCGGTTGCGGACGTCTGGGACGAGCCGGACAAGAGCGGAGCCAGTACATGACGGAGCTACCGGTTGCGACTCGACCCGAGGTGGCTTCCCACGTGCGACGCCTGTTGGCGACGCACAGGTGGCGGCTCGGGCTCATCTGCCTCGTACAGATACTCGCGACGAGCCTCGGGCTGTTGCCTGCCTACCTGCTCGGGCGGGTGGTCGACGGCCTGGTCGACGGCTCGTTGACACAGCTCGGTCTGCAGGTGGCCCTGATCCTGGCGGCCCTGGTCGGCAACGCGACCGTCGGGTACCTCGCGGCCAGGGCGGCCTTCGTGCTGGGGGAGCGGATCTTTGCCGGGCTGAGAGAGGACTATGTCCGCGCGCTGCTGGACCAGCCGCACCAGGACATCGAGGGCGTAGCCTCCGGAGAGATCCTGAGTCGCTCGACCTCCGACATGGACGCTGTGCACGATGTAGTGCGGATCGGCCTGCCCGAGACCGTTGTGGGCATCCTGTCGACGACACTCACGATCGTCGCGGCCTTCCTCATCAACCCGGTCCTGGCGCTCGCGTCGCTGGTGGGCTTGCCGTGGATCTTCCTGGCCACACGACGTTACGTGCGGCAGGCGCCGGCCGCCGCGGCCCGCGAGCTCTCGGCTGTCGCCCACACGACCACCGAGATCTCCGAGACCGTCCGTGCCGCCGACATCGTGACGACACTCAACCTGCGCGACCGTCGCCGTCGGGTCATGACGGCGAGCGCACGGGCCGCTCGTGAGGCGCAGCTCGAGCCGGTGCGCCTGGACTCGTGGTGGTTTCCCGCCGTGCAGGTGGGCTATCACCTGCCGCTCCTGGCGGTGCTGGTCCTTGGCTCGATCCTGGTCGCGAACGGCGGCGCCTCGATCGGAGAGGTGGCCGCGCTCGCGCTCTACATGCAGCTGATCCTTACCCCGCTCGATGACCTCATCTACTGGTTCGGTGAGGTGCAGTCGGCTCAGGTCGCCCTCGCGCGCATCCTCGGGGTTCGCCCCCGTCCCTCGCGGCGCCTGACGCGTGAGCAGGCCGCGGACGGATCCGTCGAGGTCGCGGGGGTCGCCTTCGCGTACCCGGGCAAGGGGCGAGTCCTTGACGACGTGAGCTTCCGGGTCCCAGCGGGACAGCACATTGCGATCGTCGGTGCTTCCGGCGCGGGAAAGACCACGCTCGCCATGCTCATGGCCGGCCTGCTCGACCCGGAGGAGGGCGTCGTCAGGATCGGGGGGATCCCGACCGAGGCCCACGGCGAAGGACTTCCCCGGTCGATCGCGATGGTCTCGCAGGAGGACCACGTGTTCGACTGCACCCTGCGCGAGAACCTGGCCCTCGCCGCACCCGCTGCGAACGACGCTGAGATCCTCGAGGCCCTCGAGGGCGTGGGCGCGGCGGGATGGGTCGGTGAGCTCGACGAGGGGCTGGCGACCGAGCTCGGGGCTGACGGGCACGCGCTGACACCCGAGCAGACGCGTCAGGTGGCCCTGGCTCGTGTTCTGCTCCTCGCCCCGCGTGTGCTGGTTCTGGACGAGGTGACCGCTGCCTTGTCCGCGGAAGCAGGGGAGGCCCTCCGGGGTGCCCTGGCGTCCGGACGCGGATCAAGGACGGTCGTCCAGATCGCGCACGACCTTGCCACGGCGCAGCACGCCGACCGAGTTCTGGTGATGGCCGAGGGGGCGGTGGTCCAGGACGGCAGCCACGCCGAGCTTCTGCGGGGATCAGGACCGTATGTGTCGCTCTGGGCTGCCCGTGCGGAAGATCGGGCGTTGACGACAGAGCTGCAGGGACCGTGACGGCAGCGAGCACGCGGTTGGTCGTCAATCCGCTCCTGTCACGGATCTTCGGCACCGCCGATGATGTGGTGGTCCTGGAATGGCCGGCCACCGGCCGGAGAGCGACGTTGTCGCGCTCGGCATACCGGCTGGTCCAGCAGTTCGCGGTACCGGCGGCGGCATCCGAGGTGCTGGCCGACCTCGGCCGGTCGGCAGGGGCGGCCGGGGGCGGCCTGGAGGAGGCGTTGGCAAGCCTGGTGGAGCAGGAGATCCTCGTGGACGTACTCGCGGGAAGCGGAGTCACCAGGCAGCGCGGGCTGTTCGGGGCACCCGTCGTCACGCTCTCGGAGGCGTCCAGGACGAACGCGGATGTCGTCGTCGTAGGTGTCCCTCTCGATGCCAAGGTGACCTATCGGCCAGGCGCGCGCTTCGGCCCCGGAGCCCTGCGCCGAGTCAGTCCCGCACTGCTTGCTACCGATGCCGATGGATGGTCCGCGGGAGCTCTCGATCCGCGGACGGGAAGCCGGCTGCTCGAGGGGATGCGGGTCGTCGACCTGGGGGACCTTGCCACGAGCACGGCTTCGGACGGCGGTCGGAGCATGCTCAACATGTTGGAGAGCACGGTCGGCGTGGTCGCGACGTCGGGAGCTCTGCCTGTGGTCCTTGGCGGAGACCATTCGCTGACGCTGCGTGTCGTCGACGCGTTGTGCGGCTCCGGCGGTCCGGTCGGCGTGCTGCACATCGACGCGCACCATGACTACGCGGAGCCGCGCCAGGACTCCCGGGAGCACGTGCACCACGGGAACTTTCTTGGCTGGGTGGTCGCGAACCCGCACGTCGCGTGCGTCGCTCAGCTAGGTCAGCGCCAGCTGACCGCGCACGCGCCTCAGGCAGACCCCAAGCTCCTCCGGTGGCCCGGCGAGTCAGCACTGTCCTGCGACGTCGACGAGATCGTGGCGGCGCTGCCGCCCAGGCTCCGCTGGCACGTCACGATCGATGTCGACGTCCTGGACCCTGCCGTGATGCCGTCCACAGGGACGCTCCTGCCAGGAGGGTGGACGCATCGCGAGGCGGCAAGGCTGCTGGCGGATCTCGTGAGCAGGCTGGACGTCGTAGGCGTCGACGTCGTGGAACTCCTCCCGGACGGAGGGGACGGGCCCGTCGTGTCCGCGTGCGACCTGCTCCTCCGGACCGTCCACGCAGCGCTCCAGAGAAGGACGCGAGATGCCTGATGTGCTGGTGGCGACCCCCGCCGATGTCGCCGAGCTGAGGACCCTCCACGCCGACGGGGCGTTTCACGCCGACTACGTCGCCGACGGGACGCGTTTCTTCGCCGACCTCGAGCGCGCCGCGGCACGGGGCGAGGTCGTTCTGGCGCGGCAGGACGGCCGGCTTGCCGGCGCCTGCCGGCTCTTCGTCCAGCCGGAGCCAGGGCGGCCGACTCTTGTCACCACCCTCGGCGGGGTGTTCGACGGATACGAACGGCGCGGACTGGGCGGCCTGCTCGTCGACGCGATGCTCGACCAGGTCGGAGCCGTCACGGCCGCGGGGCTCGTCGAGGTCTGGGTCGACTCCACGAGTCCGCACCTCGACCGGCTTCTCGAGGTACGAGGTTTTGAGGCCGAGCGCTTCGACGAGCTGACGTGCGGAGTGTCTGCTCGCCGGACCGAGGACACGGTGCGTCCTCTGCCGCGCGCGCTCCGGGCACGTGCGATAGCCGCGGACGAGATCGATGACCTCGGGAAGCTCTACGCGGCCACGTATACCGGGCTGGCCGGCACGCCGGACGGTATGACGGTCGCCGATCGCTGGCGCCGTACCGGCCACCTACGCACCGACCTGTCGCGCCTGGTGACCGACGACGCAGGAAAGGTGTCAGGGTTCGCGATCGTCCTGGTCTGGCCGGACGAGCCGGAAGACCTGTGGCTGGAGTCCGTCTGTGTCGCCGATCCCGAGCCGGAGGTGGGCCGGTACCTTGTCGACACCCTGCGGAGTACCGCTCGTGCCAACGGGTTCGTGTCGTTGAGCGTAGGTACTCGCGGAGGCCCCATGGCGGTGTCCTATCGTGAGCTGGGCTTCGTGCAGAAGTACTCGTGGGCGAGGCACAGCCTGATCGTGGCGAGCCTCTGACGGGCGCTGTTCAGGGCGCGGTGTGCGGCGGCCGCCGTCGGCCCATGATGTTGGCCGGCTCGGTGACGCCTGCGTACCGGAACCCGGGTACCAGGTCGACGAATCCGAGCCGGCCGTAGAGCACCTTGGCGCGGTCGGCGGGGTCGGCGGTCGTGGACAGCAGGGTGTGCCGGTGGGGGATCCGGTCGAACAGCCCGCGCAGCAGCGCCGTCCCGAGCCCTCGGCCCTGGTGCTCCGGCAGGATCTCGAGCTCGTTGAGCTCGAACGCGTCCTCCGTCCAGGCCGCATGGCCCGCCCGCACCAGCGCCGGGCCCACCTGCTGCGGCCACCAGTGCTCGGGCTGGTAGTCGAACCCGTACACGAACCCCACGAGGTCGGCGCCCTCGAACGCCCCGAGGGTCAGCGCTCCGTCGTACAGCGGGAGGTAGGCGAGCCGGGTGTCCCGGAAGTGGTCGCGGCGTTCGTCGGGGTAGCCGAACGCCCGCTGGAAGATGCCGGCGATCTCGTCCGAGCGCCGCAGCACCTCCGAGGTCTCCAGGGTGCGGATCGTCATGTCGGCACGCTAACGCCGGCGAGCGGGTCTCGTCGCGGGAAGGCCGTCGCGGGGGAGCACGGTGGCCAGGTAGGCCGCGACCTCGCCGTCCTGATTCACCCGCTCGTGCCGGAACCTGGCCGACACGGCATGCGTTTGACAGCCCGAGTTGGACAAGCGTCCTAGACTCGGGCGTGCAGGGATTCTTACGAGGCGGAGTGTGTGTCGTGGTTCAAGGCAAGGTCATCAGGTTCGATGAGGTTCGCGGCTACGGGTTCGTGGCGCCGGACACGGGCGGCGACGACGTGTTCATCCACGTCAACGATCTCGAGTTCGACAAGCGCCACCTCGCGGTCGGCGCAGTGGTGGACTTCGCGGTGGAGGACGGCGACCGGGGCCTGAAGGCCTCGACCGTCACCCTGGTCGCGCCCGCCCCGGCGCTGGCGACATCCACCGTCTCCGCGATAACCCAGGTCGCGCCCGCCCCGGCATTCCTCCCGCCGCTGCCCGACGCCGCCTCCCGGGCCGACGGCGAGGCGCCGTCCGAGCGGGAGCTCGCCGTCGAGGTCACCGAAGTTCTCCTCGCGGGGGTGCCGACCCTCACTGCCGAGCAGGTCCTCGCCACCCGGGGTGCCTTCGTCGCTGTGGCGCGCTCGCACGGCTGGGTCTGATTCCGCTTCGGGGTGTTAACGCCCTGTTTCCTGCTCTGATGCGCGGAGACGGTACCGCTACGGGGCGATATCAGGTCGGTAACGATCAAGTCCGGCAAACGGTGAAGTAGGGCAAACCCTCCCATCGCGTGAGTAGCGTGAGCGGAAACCATGACGGTGACGGACGTCTCACCCCCGGCGCGCGCTGCGGCGCGCCGCCAGGAAGTCCGATACCGGCATCCCCTTGAGGAGGAACATTGAAGATCAGGCGACTGAGCGCCGCTGTGGCGGTGACCGCCACGAGCGCGTTGCTGTTCTCTGCGTGCACCAGCCCGGCGGGCGGCGACAATCCGGCGGACGGCGAGTCCACTGCGGCCCCGGCTGCCGACGTGACGTGCAAGCCCGACCTCGGCGACATCGAGACCGCCGACGGCGAGATCAAGATGTCGATCGAGGACGAGTTCCTCAGCTACAACGGGCTGACCCCTGAGACCTACTCCGTGTACAACAGCGCGGTCGACGGCCAGCTGTTCAGCAACTTCTGGTACTTCGGCACCGACGGCACGATCTGCACCGACGAGGCCTACGGCACCTACGAGGCCATCTCCGAGGACCCGCTGCAGGTCCAGTACACCCTCAACGACGAGGCTGCATGGTCGGACGGCACGCCGGTCACCTATGCGGACTACGCGCTCGACTGGGCGGCCCGGGCGATCACCGAAGACGGCAAGGTGACGAAGGACGCGACGGAGAAGGCCCTCTTCAACCACATCGACGGCCTGACGTTCGGTGACTACGTGCCCGAGGGCCCGCAGGCGGACTCCGCTGACGCCAAGACCTTCACGTACGACTACGAGCGCGTGTACGCCGACTGGAAGATCCAGGCCTACCCGCCGCTCCCGGCGCACGTCGTCGCCGAGCAGATCGGCGTCTCCACCGAGGAGCTCGTCACCGCCATCGAGGAGCTCGACCTGCCGGTCCTGAAGAAGGCCGCCGAGTTCTGGAACAAGGGCTGGTCCACGCAGCCGGGCGAGGTCCCGGACCCGGCGCTCGCCCCCGTCACCGGCCCGTACGACTTCAAGGCCAACGGCTGGGAGAGCGGGCAGTACATCACCCTCGAGGCGAACTCCGAGTACTGGGCCACGCCGGCCGCCACGAAGGAGCTCACGTTCCGCTTCATCGGCGCTGACGCGCAGATCCAGGCGCTGGCCAACGGCGACCTCGACGTGATCCAGCCGAGCGGCCCGACGGTCGACACGACGACGCAGCTCGAGCAGCTCGGTGACACCATCAACGTCGACACCAACCAGACCCTGACCTGGGAGCACCTCGACTTCAACTTCAAGTCCGGCATCTTCGCCGACAGCCTTGAGGCGCGTGAGGCGTTCGCGCTCTGCGTGCCGCGCCAGAAGATCGTGGACGACCTGATCAAGCCGATCGCCCCCGACGCCGTGGTCATGAACGCCCGCGAGGTCTTCCCGTTCCAGGACAGCTACGACGAGCTGGTCTCGGAGACCTACGGCGGCCAGTACGACGAGGTCGACCTCGACGCCGCCAAGGAGAAGTTCGAGGCCGCCGGCCTCAAGCAGGGCGAGAAGGTCCGCATCGGCTACGCCGCACCGAACCCGCGCCGTGCCGCTGAGGTCGAGGCCATCAAGTCCTCGTGCGACCAGGTCGGCTTCGAGATCGTCGACTCCGCCGCGCCGGACTTCTTCGACAAGTCCCTGCCGAACGGTGACTACGAGGTAGCGCTGTTCGCCTGGGCCGGTTCGGGCCAGATCGCCTCGGGCGAGAACATCTACTCGACGCCCGGCACGCAGAACTACGGCGGGTACTCCGACCCGATCGTCGACGAGGCGTGGAAGACGCTCGCATCGTCCGTCGACGAAGAGGTGCACGCGGCGCAGCTGCCGATCATCGAGAAGCAGCTCTGGGACACGCTCTTCGGTATCCCGCTGTTCGCGCACCCCGGTGTGATCGCCAGCAACGCCAACCTGGAGAACGTGCACAACTCGGCCGCCCAGACCGGCGTGCTGTGGAACGCAGACCAGTGGGCACGCGCCGCCTCCTGACGCGAGCCTGACATACCTGCGGGGAAGGGAACGCCTGTTCCCTTCCCCGCAGGGCTGTCCGCTGCCGGTAAGGAGTACCGCCGGATAATTTCCGGGCCTGACCTGGTGCGATGACGGCACTTTTCAACCGGTGTCCTATAGTGACACGCTGATCGCTTTCCCCAGCAGACGCCGTGCTGCGTCCGCCTCGAAGGGCCAACCCGTGCTCAAGTTCATCCTCCGGCGCATCAGCGTCTCGGCGCTCGTCCTGCTCGGCGCCTCATTGCTCATGTTCATGCTCACCATCAACTCTGGTGACCCCCTCAAGGACCTGCGTGAGTCCAACGACCCGAACCGCGACGCGCTCATGGCCGAGCGCACCGAACGCATGCGGCTCGACGATTCAAGCTGGGAGAGGTACTGGGACTGGCTCAAGGGTGTCAGCGGCTGCTTCACCGGCAACTGTGACCTCGGCGTCAACGTCAACGGCGTCGACGTGCTGGGCCTTACCCAGCAGGCGGCGTCCTCGACGCTGCGGCTCGTCACCCTGGCCACGCTGCTCGCCATAGTCGTCGGCATCGCGCTCGGGATCCTCACGGCGATCCGTCAGTACTCCGGCCTCGACTACACGGTGACGTTCAGCGCGTTCCTCTTCTTCTCGCTGCCGGTGTTCTGGGCCGCGACCCTGCTGAAGGAGTACGCGGCGATCCAGTACAACAACTGGATGGCAGTGGGGCAGTACGCGCCATGGACCATAGTGATCGCCGCGATCGTGGCGGCGTTCCTGATCCAGGCAGTGCTCGGCGGGACCAGGAAGCGCCGGCTGATCACGGCCGCGACGGTGTTCGCGTTCGTCACGGTGCTGCTCTTCGTCTTCAACGCGCTCGACTGGTGGCGCAACCCGATGTTCGGTGTCGGCGGTGTGCTGCTCGTCTCGGCCGCCGCGGGCGTGCTCGTCACGGCGCTGGTCGCCGGGCTCCGCAACCGGCGGGCGCTCTATGCGGCGCTCACCACCGCCGTCGTCGGCGTGATCGCCTACCTCGCGCTCGCCCCGCTGCTGCGGGCCCCGTCCTGGCCGCTGCTCATCGGCCTGTTCGTGGTCACCCTGGTGGTCTCGGTGGCGATCGGCGCCGCCTGGGGCGGTTACGCCCGCAAGCAGGCGATGCTGGTCACCGGCATCACGGGCACCATCACCAGCATCATGGTCGTGGCGGACATCCTCATCTCGCACTGGGCCAGCTTCCTGAGCCTCAAGTCGCGTCCGATCTCGACCATCGGGTCGCAGACGCCGAACTTCACCGGCGAGTTCTGGGAGCGGACGCTCGACGTCGGCACGCAGATCCTCCTGCCGACGATCCTGCTCACCCTGGTCTCCGTGGCCACGCACTCCCGGTACACGCGGTCCTCGATGCTCGAGACGCTGAACCAGGACTACGTGCGTACCGCCCGGTCGAAGGGTCTGTCCGAGCGCGAGGTCATCGTCAAGCACGCGTTCCGCAACGCGCTGATCCCGATCACGACGATCATCGCCTTCGACTTCGCGGGCCTCATCGGCGGCGCGATCATCACCGAGCAGGTGTTCGGCTGGAAGGGCATGGGCGCCCTGTTCCAGGACGGCCTGGCAGCCGTGGACCCAGCACCGGTCATGGCGTTCTTCCTCGTCACGGGCATCGCCGCCGTGCTGATGAACCTGGTGGCAGACATCGCGTACGCGGCCCTCGACCCTCGGATCCGGCGCTGAGCGCGGGTCTAGGCAGGAGACACAGACATGAGTGACATCAGGAACAGCAATCCCGGCGGCGAGGACTACGAGCCTCAGGTGTCGGTCACCGGAACCGACGCGGTGGGCCTCTCGTCCGGCGGCTCCGCCGACCCCCTGCCTGGCGAGGACAAGTCGTACAGCCAGGGCCAGCTCGTGGCGCGCCGCTTCTTCCGGCACAAGGCCGCGCTCACCTCGATGATCGTGCTCGGCATCGTCATCGTCGTGTCGTTCACCTCCATCGGCGTCGGGCCCATCCCGGGCTGGTGGCCCAAGGACTACACGCTCCAGTACGACAAGATCGGCGACGGCGCGCCCACCTGGACGTACCCGTTCGGTCAGGACACGGGCGGCAAGGACTACTTCGCCCTGGTCATGCGCGGCACGCAGTTCTCGCTGATCATCGCGTTCGCCGTCGGCATCATCTCCACGGTCGTCGGCACGCTGATCGGGGCCCTGGCCGGCTTCTACCGCGGCTGGCTCGAGTCGGTCCTCATGCGGATGACCGACGTCTTCATCGTCATCCCGCTGCTCGCGGTCGCCGCGGTGCTCGGCCAGATGGCGGGCGGGTCGGGCATCCTGGGCCTCGCGCTCGTGCTCGGCCTGGTCACGTGGACCGGTCTGGCCCGTCTGGTGCGCGGTGAGGTGCTCTCCCTGCGGGAGCGTGACTTCGTGTTCGCCGCGCGGGCCGTGGGCACGAGCCCGTGGCGCATCATCAGCCGGCACGTGCTGCCCAACGCCGTCGGCGTCATCATCGTGTCGGCGACGCTCTCGATCTCCAGCGCGATCCTGCTGGAGACGTCGCTGAGCTACCTCGGGTTCGGCGTGCAGGCGCCGGACACGTCGCTCGGCACCCTGATCAACGACTACCAGTCCGCCTTCGCGACCCGGCCGTGGCTGTTCTGGTGGCCCGGCCTGATGATCCTGACCATCGCCCTGTGCGTGAACTTCATCGGCGACGGCCTGCGTGACGCGTTCGACCCCCGCCAGAACCGGACCAAGGACTGAGCATGACCACTCTCGACATCAGCTCTCCCGGTCCCGTCGCGGCGGCCGGCGACGCCGTCCTCTCCTTCGAGGGCCTCAGCGTCACGTTCAAGACGGAGTTCGGCGACGTCCACGCGGTCAAGGGGATCGACCTGGAGGTGCGCCCCGGCGAGGTCGTGGCGCTCGTGGGCGAGTCCGGCTCGGGCAAGTCCGTCACCTCGATGACGGCGCTGGGCCTGCTGCCCCGCAACGCACGGGTCAGCGGCACCATCCGCGTGGGCGACAAGGTGGTGGGCGGCCTCGACGGCCGGGGGCTGCGCAACATGCGCGGCAACGACGTGGCGATGGTCTTCCAGGAGCCCATGACCGCGCTCAACCCCGTGCTCACCATCGGGGACCAGCTCACCGAAGGCCTCCAGCTGCACGGCATCGCGTTCGGCAAGCAGGCCACGGCACGCGCCGCGGAGCTGCTCGCCATGGTCGGCATCCCCGAGCCGGAGCGCCGGCTCAAGCAGTACCCGCACGAGCTCTCCGGTGGTCAGCGTCAGCGCGTGGTCATCGCCATGGCGATCGCGTGCGACCCCAAGGTGATCATCGCCGACGAGCCGACCACGGCCCTCGACGTGACCGTGCAGGCCGACATCCTCGACCTGCTGCGCTCGCTCAAGGACAAGCTGGACACCGGCATCCTCCTGATCACCCACAACATGGGTGTCGTGGCGGACATGGCGGACCGCGTCGCCGTCATGCTCAAGGGTGACCTCGTGGAGACCGGCACCGCCGACCAGGTGCTCAACCACCCCCGCCACGAGTACACGAAGCGCCTGCTGGCCGCCGTGCCCCACCTGGGGTCCGGGCCGGGCCAGTTCGGTGACGTCGCCCCGGTGGTCGCGGCTCCCGAGGACCTGCCGGCGCTCGACCTGGACAACCTGGTCATCGAGTACCGCCGGCTGGGCAAGCCCACCTTCCGGGCGGTCGACGACGTGTCGCTGTCCGTGGCGCAGGGCGAGATCGTCGGGCTGGTGGGCGAGTCGGGCTCCGGCAAGTCCACCATCGCCAAGTGCGCGCTCGGGCTGATCCCCGCCGCGTCCGGTTCGGTGTCCATCCTCGGCAGCGACTTCACGAAGACGCGGGGCAAGGAGCTCAAGGCTCTGCGCCGGCGCATCGGCGTCGTGTTCCAGGACCCGGCGTCGTCCCTGAACCCGCGCCTGCCGATCGGCGACGTGATCGCGGAGCCGCTGGTGGTGCACAAGGAGGGCGACGACAAGTCGCGGCGGCGCCGCGTGCTGGAGCTGCTCGACGCCGTCGAGCTGCCCCGCAGCGTCTACAACCGCTACCCGCACGAGCTCTCCGGCGGCCAGCGCCAGCGCGTGAGCATCGCTCGCGCGCTCACGCTCGATCCGGAGCTCCTGGTCGCGGACGAGCCGACGTCGGCGCTCGACGTCTCCGTGCAGGCCAACGTGCTGAAGATGTTCACGGCGCTGCAGGAGCGCTACAAGTTCGCCTGCCTCTTCGTGAGCCACGACCTCGCGGTGATCGACCTGCTCGCCCACCGCGTGGTGGTGCTGCAGAACGGCAAGATCGTGGAGCAGGGTCCGCGCGAGGAGGTGCTGCACCACCCCCGCGAGGAGTACACGCAGCGCCTCATCGCGGCTGCGCCGGTGCCTGAGCCCCTGGAGCAGCGCCGACGCCGCGAGGCCCGGCACGCTCTGCTGGCCAAGTTCGGCGAGGACGTCGCGGAGCTGCGCGTGGACGAGGACTACGAGCGTCCCCGGCCGCGGCACGACGAGGGCGGCAACCCCTCGGGCTTCACCGGTTTCGCCGGTGACGCCGGCTTCGACGGCAGCAACTGACGTAGGTCTCGGCAGGCTCGACCACCGCTGGTCGAGCCTGTCGAGACCCCGCTACTCGGCCGCGTCGACCGTGATGCGGACCTCGCCCGGAGCGAGCCGGGTCTCGGCGCCCACCCAGGCGGCCTCCTCGCGGAGCCATACGCGGTCGGCCACGTGCACCTCGACGGCCCGCGTGGCATGGGCCGTCGCGACGGCCCACTGGCCGGTCGCCCAGCCGCCGCGCTGGGGGTCGTCCGGGGTGAGCGGCGTCGCGTCCACGGTCACCGTGGACGACGCCGGGTCCTGGCGGTTCGGGTCCGCGTTGCCGGTCGCGGGAGCGAGGCCCAGATCGCGGCCCAGGCGTCCCACGACCACGTCGCGGGCGGCGTCGGGCGCGAGCTGGTCGCCCTCGGCGACAGGACCCAGCTCGCACGACAGGGCCTCGGGCGAGTTGCCGGTGAGGGCCGACGCCCAGGCGCGCGACCGTGTCTCGTGCTGGGCGTACGCGTCGGGGTACGCCGAGCGCTGCACCTTCTGCGCCGCCTCGGTCACCGCCATGTCCTTGTACCCGTCGACCTCCACCAGCACGTCGTAGAACGCGTTGGTCGAGTACACGGGGTCCATGATCTCCTCGACGGTGCCCCACTGCTGCGAGGGGCGCTGCTGGAAGAGGCCCACCGAGTCGCGGTCGCCGTAGTCGATGTTGATGAGCTTCGACTCCTGCAGCGCGGTGGCCAGCCCGATCGTCGCAGCCCGTGCGGGCAGCCCGCGGGCGACGGAGGTGCCGGCCACGAGCGCCGCGTTGTCCGCCTGGTCGGGCGACAGGTACCAGTCCGAGCCGTTCAGCCGGGCGGCGCACCGTTCGGTGACCGGGCCGGCGCCGGTCAGGCTGTTCAGCCCCACGACCACGCCCACCGTCGCGACGGCGCACACCGACCCGACGGCCAGCACGTACTTGAGGGCGCGTCTCAGCGGCCGGTGCGACCGTGGACCGACTACGGGCGGCGGGGCCGGCGGACCGGCCTCGGCCAGGAGTGCCATGCGTGCTCCCTGTTGTCCGTGCTGGTCAGTTGGCGTGCAGAGCCTCGTTGAGCTCGATCCCGACACCGGTCCGGTCGAGGACCTCGACGGCGCCGTTCGTGGAGTTCCGCCGGAACAGGAGGTTGCTGCGGCCCGCGAGGTCGCGCGCCTTGACCGCGGCGGTGCCGTCACCGGTCGGGTCGACGGCGGCGCCCAGCACGGTGACCTTGCTCCCCGCGGTGAGGTACAGGCCCGCCTCGACCACGCAGTCGTCGCCGAGCGGGATACCGAGACCCGCGTTGGCGCCCAGGAGGCACCGCTCGCCGAGCGAGACGACTTCCTTGCCCCCGCCGGACAGGGTGCCCATGATCGAGGCACCACCGCCGACGTCGGACCCGTCTCCGACGGTGACGCCGGCCGAGATGCGGCCCTCGACCATCGACGAGCCGAGGGTGCCGGCGTTGTAGTTCACGAAGCCCTCGTGCATCACGGTGGTGCCCGGCGCGAGGTACGCGCCCAGGCGGACCCGGTCGGCGTCGGCGATGCGCACGCCCGACGGGACCAGGTAGTCGACCATGCGCGGGAACTTGTCGACGCCGAACACCGTGACGTGGCCGCGGCTGCGCAGCCGCAGGCGGGTCTCCTCGAAGCCCTCGACGGCGCACGGGCCGGCGCTGGTCCAGACGACGTTCGTCAGCACGCCGAAGATCCCGTCCAGGTTGAGCCCGTGTGGGCGCACGACGCGGGCCGAGAGCAGGTGGAGCCGCAGGTAGGCGTCGGAGGCGTCCTTGGGCGGGTCCGCGAGGTCGATCTGCGTGGTCACGACCTCGAGCCGCACGCGACGGGTCTCGTCCGTGCCGACGAGCGCCGCGAGGGCCTCGGGCGCGGTGGCGCCGGCAGGGGCCTCGCCGAGGGCGGGCTCCGGGTACCAGGTGTCGAGGGTGGTGCCGTCGTCGGCGATCGTGGCAAGGCCGAAACCCCATGCGGTCGTCATGGCTTCAGCCTAACGGCCCTGACCAGCACCTAGTGTTGGCCTGTGGACACCGTGATCGACCCCGCTCTGCTCGACCCGACCGGCAACTCGAACGGCAAGGGGTCCGACCTTGTCGCCCTGACCAGGGCCATCTGCGACATCCCGTCCGTCAGCGGGGACGAGAAGGCCCTCGCGGACGCGATAGAGGTTCTGCTGCGCGGCTGTGCGCACCTCGAGGTGCTGCGCGACGGCGATGCCCTGGTCGCCCGGACGAACCTGGGCCGGGACCGGCGCGTCGTCGTGGCCGGGCACATCGACACCGTGCCGATCGCGGACAACCTGCCCACGCGCCTGGCGGGTGCGGGGGACGACGCCGTGCTGTGGGGCCGCGGGACCGTCGACATGCTGGGCGGGGTGGCCGTGGCGCTCGCGCTGGCCGTCGAGCTGGGTGCGCCGGGCAGTGAGCCCGCGCACGACCTCACCTGGATCTTCTACGACCACGAGGAGGTCGACTCGGCGCTGAACGGCCTGGGCCGCCTCGCGCGCAACCACCCGGAGCTCCTGCGGGGCGACTTCGCGATCCTCGGCGAGCCGACCGACGCCGGGATCGAGGGCGGCTGCAACGGCACCATGCGAATCGAGCTGCGCACCCGCGGCGTCGCGGCGCACTCGGCGCGGGCCTGGATCGGCGAGAACGCGATACACGCCGTGGCCCCGGCGCTCGCCCGGCTCGCCGCCTACGAGCCGCGCGAGGTGGAGGTCGACGGCCTCGTCTACCGCGAGGGCCTCAACGCGGTGCGGATCGAGGGCGGCATCGCGGGCAACGTGATCCCCGACGCTTGCGTGGTCGAGGTGAACTACCGCTTCGCGCCGTCCCGTTCCGTCGAGGAGGCCGAGGCCCACCTGCGGGAGGTCTTCGAGGGCTTCGACGTGGTCGTGACCGACGCCGCCGGGGGCGCCCGGCCGGGCCTCGACGACCCGCTGGCCGCCGAGTTCGTGCGGTCGGTGCTCGCCACGACCGGCGGTGTGCCCGCGCCGAAGTACGGGTGGACCGACGTCGCCAGGTTCTCCGAGCTGGGCGTGCCGGCGGTCAACTTCGGCCCTGGCGACCCCCTGCTCGCGCACAAGGACGACGAGCACCTTCCGGTGGCGCAGCTCGCTCAGTGCCGTGACGCGCTGCGGGCGTGGCTGCTCGGCGGATAGTTTGGGCGCATGAGCGACGACGGCATTCCACAGTCCGGCCGCGGTTACCGCCGCGGCCCGGTACTGCTCCGCGGGAACCAGATCCCGCAGACCACCACTGACCAGCGACTCCTGGCCTCCGACCAGGGCAGCGACTGGCTGCACGGCGACCCGTGGCGCGTGATGCGCATCCAGAGCGAGTTCGTCGAGGGCTTCGGCGCGCTCGCGGAGCTCGGCCCGGCGGTGTCGGTGTTCGGCTCGGCGCGCACCAAACCGGATCACGAGGACTACCTCGCCGGGGAGACCGTGGGCAGGCTGCTCGTGGAGGCCGGGTACGCCGTCATCACGGGCGGCGGACCGGGTGTGATGGAGGCCGCGAACAAGGGGGCAGCCGAGGCGGGCGGCACGTCCGTGGGTCTCGGTATCGAGCTGCCCTTCGAACAGGGCGTCAACGAGTACGTGAATCTGGGCATCAACTTCCGGTACTTCTTCGCGCGAAAGACGATGTTCCTGAAGTACGCGCAGGGATTCATCGTGATGCCCGGAGGATTCGGCACCTTCGACGAGCTCTTCGAGGCGGTCACCCTTGTTCAGACGCACAAGGTGACGCAGTTCCCCCTCGTCCTGGTGGGCAAGGAGTACTGGGGCGGGCTGCTGGAATGGATCCGGTCCACGGCGCTGACGCACGGCACCATCAGCCAGGCCGACCTCGACATCATCTACCTCACCGACGACCCTGCCGAGGCGGTGGACCACGTCGTCGAGCGGGTGCACCAGATCGAGGCGGAGCACGCCGCACTGGCGGCGGCCGCCGCCGCGGGGCGCGCCACCGAGGAGGCAGCGCTCGAGGGTCCCGGCCTGCCGAGCACCGTGGGCGGCGCATAGGTGGAGGGTTCGGACGACCCCGCCGCGGCGGTTCCGCGCGCGTCCGCGCCGCTGGTGCTGCGCGGACGCGAGGTGGGGCGCGACGGGCGCGCCGTGCGACCCGTCGTGATGGCGGTCCTGAACCGCACCACTGACTCGTTCTACGCCCCAGCCCGGCTGCCCGACGACGACGCCGCGCTGGCCGCGGCGGAGCGGGCGTACGAGGACGGCGCGGAGATCCTCGACGTCGGTGGTGTCCGGGCCGGCCACGGGTCGCCGGTCGACGAGGCCGAGGAGATCCGCCGCGTCGTCCCGTTCGTGGCGGCGGTGCGCCGCGCGGTGCCGGACCTGCTCGTCTCCGTCGACACCTGGCGTGCGGGCGTGGCCCGCGCGGCGATCGACGCCGGCGCCGACCTCATCAACGACACCTGGGCCGGGCACGACCCGGCCCTGGTCGAGGTGGCGGGGGCCGCCGGCGTCGGCGTCGTCTGCTCCCACACGGGCGGGGCGACGCCGCGCACGGACCCGTACCGCGTCGAGTACCCCGACCTGTCAGACGCACAGGTCACTGCGGTGACCCACGCGTCTGACACGTCGGGGGGTGACGGGCGGGACGGTCTGCTGACCGACGTCGTGTCGACCCTCCGGGCCGCCGCGGAGCGGGCGGTGGAGTGCGGCGTCCCGCGTGAGTCGGTGCTCGTCGACCCGACCCACGACTTCGGCAAGAACACCTGGCACTCCCTCCACCTCCTGCGCCGCACCGGCGTGCTGGCGGGGCTCGGCTTCCCGCTGCTGATGGCGCTCTCCCGCAAGGACTTCGTGGGGGAGACGCTCGACCTCCCGCCCGAGGAACGACTGGAGGGGACCCTTGGCGCGACGGCGGTGGCGGCGTGGCTCGGTGCCCGCGTCTTCCGCGCCCACGACGTGGTCGCCACCCGACGTGTTCTCGACCTCGTGGCGGCGGTCCGGGACGAGGCACCACCGGCCGTCGCGCTGCGCGGTCTCGCCTGATCCGAGCCTGATCCGACCCCGATCCGAACCCCGTCCGACGAGGGGCGACGAATTGGCGCGTGGAAAGTAAGGGGCGCCAATTGAACTAGAATGGTTCTGTGCCCTCGGCGTTCGCCGAGAACATGAATGCTGCTACACACCGGACAACGGAATGGGAGAGCCACACATGGCTGCGATGAAGCCGCGAACGGGTGACGGACCGCTCGAGGTCACCAAGGAGGGGCGCGGCATCGTCATGCGTGTGCCGCTCGAGGGCGGCGGTCGGCTCGTCGTCGAGCTCAACGCGACCGAGGCAAGTGAGCTCGGCGACGCTCTCCAGACAGTCGTCACGCCCAGCGCCTGATCATTCGCCTGGCCGTCCGCCGTGGAAACCGGCCCTCCCGGCGGGTCAGCGTCGGACGGCCAGCAGCAACCCGTCTCCGCTCGGCAGCATGGCAGGCAGCACCCGCTCGTCGTTCCGCAGGGTCCGGCCCACCTCGCGCACCACGGTGGTGAGCTCGTCGCGACGGGCAGGATCCGCGACCCGGTCCCGCAGCAGCGCACCGTCGATCGCGAGCACGCCGCCCGGGCGGAGCAGCCGCAGGGCCTCCTCGACGTACTCGGGGTAGCCGAGCGGGTCGCTCGCCACGAGCACGAGGTCGTAGGCGCCGTCCGCCAGGCGCGGCAGCACATCGCCCGGCCGGCCGGGGATGATCCGCGTGCGCTGGGGGGCGACGCCGTCCTCGGCGAACGCCGCCCGCGCCGCCCGCTGGTGCTCGACCTCACGGTCGATCGTGGTGAGCTGGCCGTCGTACGGCATACCCCGGAGCAGCCAGAGCGCCGCCACACCGGCACCCGTGCCCACCTCCACCACCGCATGCGCCCTCGTCGCGGCGGCGAGCACCCGGAGCACCGCGCCGACACCGGGCAGCACGGCCGGGCAACCCAGCTCGGAGGCGCGTTCGCGGGCGCGCAGGAGCACCTCGTCCTCGGGGACGAAGGCCTCGCTGTAGACCCATGCCGCGACCTTGCCGTGGCCTGACGGCTCCGCTGTGCTGATGGCTTCCTCCGCTGGAGTCGGACAGTTGTGTACATCACGTGCGGCGTCAGGGTACAGCCCGTGGGAACGCCTGGGCTTTGACGTACGTTGAGAGGACGATGACTTCTGTGAGCACTCGCGCAGCGGACCTGAGCGCGTCGGCACCTTCCGGGGCCGGCGCCGTCGACATGCCATGGCAGCCGCCTACCTGGGAAGAGATAGTCCGCGAGCACTCCGCACGCGTCTATCGGCTCGCCTACCGGCTGACCGGCAACAAGCAGGATGCCGAGGATCTCACCCAGGAGACCTTCATCCGGGTGTTCCGCTCGCTGTCCAGCTACACGCCCGGCACGTTCGAGGGCTGGCTGCACCGCATCACCACCAACCTGTTCCTCGACGGCGCGCGCCGCAAGAAGCGCATCCGCATGGAGGCGATGGGCGACGACGACGGCCACGTCGCCGACACGGGCGACTTCGGCCGCCCCGAGCGCGGGTACGAGCACGCCAACCTGGACCAGGACGTGCAGAAGGCGCTCGACGCCCTGCGCCCCGAGTACCGCGCTGCCGTCGTGCTGTGCGACATCGAGGGCCTGAGCTATGAGGAGATCGCCGTGACGCTCGGGGTCAAGCTCGGGACGGTGCGTTCCCGGATCCACCGGGCACGCGCCCAGCTCCGCGACGCACTGGAGCACCTGGCGCCCACGCGCGGGGGCGTGCGATGAGCCACCTCGGGGACCTGATCAGCGCGCTCGCGGACGGACAGCTCTCACCCGCCGAGACCGAGCGAGCCCTGTCCCACGTGACGATGTGCCGCCTGTGCGCGCGCGAGCTGGACTCGGCTCGCGCGGCCCGGCGTGCGCTCTCGTCGGCCGCCGACGTGGTGCCCGACCCGGCCCTCACCGCGCGCCTGATGGCGCTCCAGGCGAGCATCCCGCCCACCGACGACGACCCGCTGCGCCGGCCCTTCCTCGGCCCCGACCCGCTGTCGGTGCCGATGTGGCAGACGTCCGCGTTCGACGTCGGTGCCGGGTTCGACGGCAGGGTCGACCGTCCGGCGCGACGCCGTCGTGCCGCGCGGATCACCGCGCTCGGGGTGGGCGGCGTCGGCGTCCTGGGCCTCGCCCTGTTCACGCTCGGCGACGTTCCCGTCGTGTCCCCGCAGCTCTCCGCGCAGACCAGCATGACCATGCTGGGTCGCACGGGCCCGGACACGACGGCGGCCGGCCAGGACGTGCTCGCCACGCTCGACGTCGCACCCGACCAGCTCACGCCCGCCGCGCTCGACTGGGCGGCGGACAACGGCTGGGCGGCGCCCACCGAGCTGCCCGATGGATACACGGTCTCCGCGATGCGGCTGGTGGGCGACCAGGGGCAGACGCTCGAGATCGATCTCGTCGGGCCGTCCGGCCACGCCGTGGTCCGCGAACGCCCGGGCCAGCTCGCTCAGGACGGCGCCGTCGGCGCCGGGGGAGTCCAGGTTCTCGCGTCGGAACCGGCCCACGTGGCGTGGCAGTCGGAAGACATGGTGGTCGATGTCGTGGCAGACGCGCCGGACGAGGTATTGACCCAGCTCGTGGCGTCGTTCGGTGAGCATGGCTACGATGCCGGGGTCCTGCCCCGCATCGCCCGCGGGTGGCACACCGTGACAGGAGTCATCGAAAGCCCATGACCGACGAGAACCCGTTCGCGCCGCCCACGCCGCGTGCAGCAGTGCCTTCCGCGAACGAGTCGAGGACTCCGGCCGCGGATCCCACACCCGTGCCCGCGCCGCCCACCGCGCCCGAGCAGGTCACCGAGCAGCTTCCGCCCCCGGCACCGCCGGCCGGGGGCCCTGGTGAGCAGCCCACCACGCAGCTCCCGGCGGCCGGGTTCCTGACCACCGTGGCGGCCCCCGCGTTCGGCGGGACGGGCACCGGCGACCCGCACGCACCGCAGCAGGCCCGGGACCTGGCTCCGGGGGAGACCCCGCATCAGGCCTCGCACGGGACCGATCAGCACGCCCCGACGCAGGGCACCAGGTCCCGGCGCGGCAAGCTCGGCGGGCGGGCCGTGTCCGCCGTCGTCGCGCTGGGTCTGCTCGCCGGCGCGGGCGGCGGCGCGGCCGCCTACGCGCTGCTGGAGTCGCAGGAGTCCGCCCGCCCCGCCGACGCCGCACTCCCGAAGCCCGCGGCAGGTGCCACCCAGGTGGAGCGTCCCGAGGGTTCGGTGGCCGCCATCGCCGCCGCGGCACTGCCGAGCGTGGTCTCGATCGAGGTGCGTGCCCAGCAGGGCGTCGCGACCGGGTCGGGCATGATCCTCAAGGCCGACGGCTACATCCTCACCAACAACCACGTGGTCGCCGAGGCGGCTTCCGGCGCGGACGTCACGGTGACGTTCTCGGACGGCCACGAGCAGCCCGCCGAGCTCGTGGGCGCGACCCCCGACTACGACCTCGCGGTGATCCGCGTCAAGGAGAAGGGCCTGGAGCCGCTCGTCCTCGGCGACTCCGACGAGGTGGTGGTCGGCGACGCGGTGCTCGCCGTCGGCTCCCCGCTGGGCCTGGAGGCCACCGTCACGACCGGGATCGTCAGTGCGCTGCACCGTCCCGTGAAGGCGGGCGAGGCCGCCGAGGCCGCGTTCATCGACGCCATCCAGACGGACGCCGCCATCAACCCCGGCAACTCCGGGGGGCCGCTCGTGAACTCTGCGGGCGAGGTCATCGGCATCAACTCGGCGATCGCGCAGGGGCCGGGCACCACGGCGGCCACCGGCAACATCGGCCTCGGGTTCGCCATCCCGTCCAACCAGGCGCGGCACACCGCCGAACAGCTCATCGAGACGGGTACCGCTACGTTCCCGATCATCGGCGTGCTGCTCGACCCCAGCTACCAGGGGGAGGGCGTGCAGGTCTCCCAGGAGCCGCAGCAGGGCACGCCGGCCGTGACGCCGGACGGTCCTGCCGACCAGGCGGGCCTGAAGCCCGGCGACGTGATCCTCTCGATCGACGGCCGGCCCGTATCGGTGGCCGACGAGCTCATCGTCGCCATCCGGGCCAAGGCGCCAGGCGATCCGGTCACGCTCCAGGTGCGTTCCGACGGCGACGAGCGCGAGGTCCGCGTGGTCCTCGAAGAACGGTCGAGTGGTCAGTGAACCAGGTTCATCTGGCGTTCTCCGGCTGGTCCCGCGACGCGAGTAGGCTCTGAGCGTGTTCGGCATCAATGGCTGGGAGCTCGTGATCATTCTGGTGGTCGCGATGCTCGTGATCGGCCCGGAACGGCTGCCCGTCTATGCGGAGCAGCTCGGCTCGCTCGTGCGTCGCGGCCGGGACCTGCTCCAGACCGCGAAGGCGCGGGTGGACGACGAGCTCGGACCGGAGTTCAACGACGTCGACTGGTCGAAGCTGGACCCGCGCCAGTACGACCCGCGCAAGATCGTCCGGGACGCGCTGCTCGACGACACCCCGTACGCGGGGCCGGCGGGCGCCGGCTCGCTTGCCGCGTCGCGCGCGGCGGACCGGTACGGCACGCCCCCGGCTCCGGCCGGGGCGGTCGCGGAACCCGGGAAGGCGCCGTACGACGACGAAGCGACCTGACGATTCGGTGAGCGCGCATGGACCTGCCAGAATGTTCGCCATGTCGTCCGAAACCACTAGCCCGGCGGGCGCTGGCGCCGCTGCCCACCGCCCCGGCCGGAAGCGCATCTTCTCCGGGATGCAGCCCACCGACGGGTCGCTCCACCTGGGCAACTACATCGGGGCGCTGGCCCAGTGGGTCGCGCTGCAGGACTCCTACGACGCGCTCTACTGCGTGGTGGACCTGCACGCCCTCACGGTGAGCCCCGACCCGGCGTTGCTGCGCGAGCGCACGCGACGGACCGCGGCGCAGTACCTCGCGGGGGGCGTCGACCCCGAGCGGTCCATCCTGTTCGTGCAGTCCCACGTGGCCGCGCACGCCGAGCTGGCGTGGCTCCTGAGCTGCCAGACCGGGTTCGGCGAGGCCGGGCGGATGACGCAGTTCAAGGACAAGTCGGCGAAGCAGGGCAGCGAGGGCACCACCGTCGGGCTCTTCACCTACCCGGTGCTGATGGCCGCTGACATCCTCCTGTACGACGCGGCGCTCGTCCCCGTGGGTGAGGACCAGCGCCAGCACCTGGAGCTCACCCGCGACCTCGCCGAGCGGCTGAACACGCGGTTCGGCGCGGAGACCGCCGTCGTGCCGGACGCGCACATCGTCAAGGCTGTCGCGAAGATCCAGGACCTGCAGGACCCGAGCGCCAAGATGAGCAAGTCCAGCACGGGCGGCAAGGGCGTCGTCTGGCTGCTGGAGGACCCGAAGAAGGCCGTCAAGGCCATCAAGTCGGCGGTGACCGACGCGGACGAGTCGTACGGCGTGCGGTTCGACCCGGCGGAGAAGCCGGGCATCTCGAACCTCCTGACGATCTTCTCGGCAGTGACGGACCGGGACATCGACGAGATCGCCAAGGAGTACGACGGTCGCGGCTACGGCTACCTCAAGGTGGACCTGGCTGACGCCGTCGTCGCCTTCCTCGAGCCGTTCCAGGCCCGGGCCGACACCTACCTCGCGGACCCGGCCGAGCTGGACCGGGTGCTGGCCGACGGCGCGGACCGGGCGCGTGCGATCGCGGGCCCGGTGCTGGACCGGATGTACGAACGGTTCGGGCTGCTCCCCGCACGAGGCATCCGGTGAACCTGCCCGAGCGGGGCCCCGGTCAGATCCGCATCGGGATCGCCATCGAGATCCCGGAGCCCTACGCCGCCGAGCTGAGCGCGGCGCGGGTCGCCGCCGAGGACCCGCTCGCCCACTTCATCCCCCCGCACATCACGCTCCTGGGCCCGACCCTGCTCGACGTCGAGCAGCTCGACCAGGCGCGGGAGCACCTGGCGGCCGTGGCCGCCGCGGCGCCACCGTTCACGGTGCAGCTTCGAGGCACGGCGACGTTCCGGCCGGTCTCGCCGGTCGTGTTCGTGGCGCTGGCGCAGGGGATCTCCGAGTGCGAGCAGCTCGAGGCGAGCGTACGGACCGGGATCCTCGACGGAGAGCTCCGGTTCAACTACCACCCGCACGTGACCATCGCGCACGAGGTGCCGGACTCGTCGCTCGACAAGGCGTTCGAGGCGATGGCGGACTACTCCGCCGAGTTCGACGTCGACCGCTTCTACCAGTACGAGCACGGCGACGACGGCATCTGGCGCCCCCAGGCGGCCTTCCCCCTCGGCTGAGCCGGAGGTGCAGCGCAGGGTGTGGGCCGAGGAGCGAGGCACGCGCCCGAAGCGGAACCGCAGGCTCAGCCGACACCCATAGAGCCTGAGCCGGAGCGGAACCGCAGGCTCAGCCGACACCCATAGAGCCTGAGCCGGAGCGGAACCGCAGGCTCAGCCGATAGAGATAGAGCCTGACCTGCCCGTGTGGTGCCGTTGCGCATAGGCTCGTCGCGATGAAGCGGCTGATCGAGATCGGACAGGCGGCGTGGACGCGCTGGCAGGAAACTCGTGCCGGTCGCACGCTGGCACAGTACGACCTCGCGAACGGTTCGGTGCTCTGCGGCGGCATGGCGTACGCCGCTCTGTTCTCCCTGTTCGCCGCCCTGACCCTCGGCTACACGCTGTTCGTCCGGGTGCTCGGCGGCAACGCCGACCTGCGCGCAGCTGTCCTCACCCAGGTGGACACCTGGATACCGGGCCTCGTGGACACCGGCAGCGGTGGCGTCCTGACGCCGTCGGACCTGGTGCTCTCCACGGGCCTGAGCTGGACGTCGGTGGTCGCCATAGCGGTGCTGCTCTGGTCCGCCACCAACTTCATGGGTGCGCTGCGCACGTCGGTCCGCGCGATGTTCGGGCTGACCGAAAACGGCGCCAACCCGGTGACTGAGCGGCTGCGGCAGCTCCTGGGTTTTGTCCTGCTGGGTGTCGGCGTGCTGGTCACGGCGGCCGCGAGCGTGGTCGTGTCGGCGGCAGTTCCCTGGACATTGGACCGGGTAGGCCTGGGAGAGGGCGCGGGCTGGGCGGTGCGCGCCGTCGGCTTCCTGTTGACCGTGGTGCTCGACGCCGCAGTAGTCGCCGCCGCGATCCGCTTCGTGGGCGGCGTGCGCCCCGCCAGACGAGACTTGCTGCTGGGATCCCTGGCCGTCGGCATCGTGGCCGGCGGGCTGCGTCTCCTCGGCACCGAGGTGATCGCTTCCACGGCCACCCGCAACGCCCTGCTGGCGTCCTTCGCGGTCGTCGTGACCCTCCTCGTCCTGGTCAACCTCCTGGCCAGGATCCTGCTGCTGGCCAGCGCGTGGATGTCGGAGGGGTCCCCGGATCGGTAGCATCCACGCCGAGGACGGATGCTCGTACGGTCGGCTCAACAGGCCCAACCAGGGCCACACAGGGGGGTTTGCGTGATCTTGGACGGTGACTCCTGGGACAAATTCTTTGACGCATTCGGCCGTGAGGCATGGCGATTCGAGGCGCAGCCCACCTACACGATGCCCAAAGAGCGTGAGAGTGTGACTCGCTTCCTTCGCGGGGAGCCAAAACCGAGTGAGCACAATGTTCGCTGGCACGAACGGGTCCGGAGCTACGTCGAGGCCGGGCGCAGCATCGGCCGTGTTCGTGTTGTGCGCCGGCCCCTTACCGACTATCAGCGCTACCAATTTGCGTGGGGCATTCCGGGGAACATCCAAGCCGGCGAGGACATCCGAGTGCTGGACGTGACGCACGACGACTACAACTTGCCCCTTACCGGTCGCGACTGGTGGATGTTCGATGAACAGCGGATCGCTCACCTGAACTTCCGCTCGGACGGTACACAGATAAACCGAGAGGCGTACGAGGGTGACCTCGCGCCCTACCTGGAATGGAAGAGGATCGCATTGGAGCGCGCGGTCCCCTTCCATGAGTACGTGAAGGGCCTTGACGTACTCCCCTGAGCGGCCTAGCCGGTCATCGCACGTCGAGGGCCGTCAGTTCGAGCCAGGTCGCGATGGATCGACGGCAGCCCTTAGGCGCGGCCAGCCGAGCAACCTCAGCGGCGGTGAACAACCCGACTTTCCTTTGCCTGGGTACGTCACCGGCGACCGCCGCAGCGCGGATGATCTTCGCCGACTGGCTGAAGCTGGACCGTGGACGCGACCATCGACACCTCCGTCTACGAGCCGGGCGACATGAACCAGAAGCTCGCGGACCAGTTTCCAGTAACGGAAACCCGAATCTCTTGCGGCTTGCTGATCGTGGCAGGGAGGATCGGACCCGATACCGGGAACGACCTAGGGGGCACCATGCTGGTTCGCAAGCTCGTGAGTTCGTGCGAGGAAGGCGACTGTCCAACGCTGTACGCGACCGACCGGGAGACTCTGCTCGTTCAGGGTGAGACACCGCTTGGCCACGGCCTGACGCTGCCTGGTCACGAGACCGTGGTCGAGATTCCGATGGAACTCATCCGGAAGGCCATCCGTGACAACCTCATCTAGCAGGACGCTTGGAGAGTGGTTCGAGGCATTCGACCGGGAAGCCTTCCGACTGGAGACGCTGGATGACTACAGCCAGTCCGGCGGAGTTGACGCTTACCAGGCATTCCTTGCTGGTGAACCGCAGCCGGAGTCGTACAAGTCCGCCGACTGGGTCGATACCGTCCGAAATATCACGCGGGCGGGTAAGCGAATATACCGGGTCCACGTCCTCTCGCGGCCGCTCACGCCGTATCTGCGGTTCGAGCTCGGCTGGGGTTACCACCGAAACGCTGCTGCCGGTGAAGAGTTCTTCATTCTCGACACAACCGACCGGGAGAACCCGATCCCCGACGCACCCGACTTCTGGCTGTTCGACGGACAGACCGCCGGGGCCATGAACTACGACGGTCAGGGGAAGTATCTCGGGGCTGAATTTCCCGGACCTGATCGGCTATCTGAGTTCCTGGCCTACCGTGACACGGCGCTGGCACATGCTGAGCCGTTCGCCGAATGGTGGGCAAAGCACGGCGAGTGAACAATACAGACATTGGGGCTGCGCTGCGGGAACTGCGAGAGGCATCCGGAAAGGAAGCCAAAGCAGTCTCCCGTGGCGCGCTCATGTCTCCGAGCAAGCTGAGCAAGATCGAGACTGGCAAGGCTCCGGCCACTGTCGCGGACGTGGAACGCATCCTCACGACCATAGGCGTCTCGGAGGAGATCAAGGCCAGGTACATGGCTGCGGCCCGGGCTCAGGCGACCGAGGCTACGGCCTGGCGCCTGTACCGGCGTCTGGGCCTTCATCGAAAGCAGCAGCAGATCCGGGCACTAGAACAGTCGATGGGTGCTCTTAAACTTTTCCAGCCTTCTCTCATCCCCGGCCTCTTGCAGACCCCTGAATACGTACGAGCGGTGCTGTCCCGGAAGGAACTTGGGAACGACGCGCTGGTCCGCGCGATTGCGGCGAGACTGGACCGACAAGAAGTCCTTTACGACGCCACCAAGATCCTTAGGTTCATCATTACTGAATCAGTCATTCGGTGGCGACTGCTTCCGGCTCCGATGATGGCCGGTCAGTTGGACCGCCTCATCTCTGTGTCCCGATTACCGAACGTAGAGATCCGGATAGTTCCGCTCGGCATGCAGCAGGCAGACGTTCCAGCGCATTCCTTCGTTATCCGAGATGATCGCGTAGTGACGGTGGAGACGGTCCACGCCGAACTGGTTGTCACCGATCCCCGTGACGTGGCGCTCTACCGGCAAAAGTTCGACGGATTCGAGCGAGCCGCCTTGTCGGGTGACGAGATGCGAGCCATGGTCGGTGCTGTTCGAGACGACTTCTTGCGGGAACAGGAAACCCGCTAGGCGGAGTTCGAAAACAACCTCAGGATCATTCCCAGAGCCAATAGGCATGGGGAGGTCCGACATGGAAACAGCACTGACGGAAACGACGGATGTAATCCGACGGAGGAACGTTGCTCACGCGTCGAAGGACGAGGCGCACCTGATCGCGCTGGACATCGATGGGACATTGACGACCAGCGGCAGCCTGGAGGTGTCTGCCGAGACGGCTGCGGCCGTCCGGGCATCCCGAATGGCTGGCCATCACGTGGTTCTTGCTTCGGGCCGGTCCCTGGCCGGGGTGATGCCGATCGTCCGGGCGCTGGGCATCACCAATGGCTGGGCAGTCGCCTCGAACGGCGCCGTGATCGCGTTCCTGAACCCGGGCTCGGACGGGTACGAGCTCGACGTCAGCACCGACGTCCAGATCCTCGATGCGCGCCTGGTGATCACCACAGCCCTGAACGCGCGCCTGTCCGGCCTACAGATCGCCGTCGAGGAGATCGGCGTCGGCTACTACGTCGACACCGTCTTTCCCACCGGCCTGCTCCGAGGCCAGCAGATGCTGCTACCAGTCCACGAGCTGCAGGCCCTGGCCTCACCGCGGATCGTGCTGCGCGCGCCCGGAGTGCACACCCTGATCGACCCGTTGCGAGCAGTCGGGCTCACCGCCACACCAGCCGACGTCGACTGGATCGACGTCACCGGACCCAACCTGTCCAAGGCGGTGGCGCTGGAGACCGTCCGGCGCCGGCTCGGCGTCCCGGCGGAACGCACCGTGGCCGTGGGCGACTCCGTCAACGACATCGAGGCGTTGACCTGGGCCGCCCGCGGCGTCGCCATGGGCGGTGCGCCTGACCACGTCCGTGCCGTCGCCGACGAGATCACCGGAACGCTCCACGAGCACGGCGCCGCCGCGGTGCTGCGGTCGATAGCGGTCGCCAGGTGAGCCCCGCCGTCGTCGGACACCAGGTGGAGCACGAAGACTTTGCCGCCGAAGCCATCACCACCGTCACCCCACCAGCGCCGACCTCCCCGGCTTCACCGTGGTCGACACCGCCGACGACGCTGCGCGGCACCTGCGCGAACTGCGGGCGCCCGGTGACGCTCCGGCGGGTCGCGACAGAGGCCACCCACCACACCTACCAATGGGTGCCGGACGACGAGCCCGCCCGACCAGGCAAACGATGCAGGGAGGCGGCAATGCCGGCCTACCACTGGGCCGACAGTGCCACCGCCGCCGTCTACCACCTCTCCACCTGACGAGAGCGGTGGTCGGTTGCATAGTGGCTCATGTGACTTCGGTCGGTTGCTCTGAGATCGGTCAATCAAACGACCGATCTCAGAGCAACCGACCGAAGTCAGCCGCCCGCGCAGAGCAACCGACCGAAGTCAGCCGCCCGTCTTGGCGGAAGCAAGCGAGAAACTCAGAAAGCCCGGGTAATCATCGCCCGCTTAACTTCCTGAATAGCCTTCGTGACCTCAATCCCACGAGGGCAGGCCTCAGTGCAGTTGAAGGTGGTGCGGCAGCGCCACACCCCCTCCTTGTCGTTCAGGATCTCCAGTCGCTGCGACCCACCCTCGTCACGGCTGTCGAAGATGAACCGGTGCGCGTTCACGATCGCGGCCGGCCCGAAGTACTGCCCGTCCGTCCAGAACACCGGGCAGGACGACGTGCACGCGGCGCACAGGATGCACTTGGTGGTGTCGTCGAACCGCGCGCGGTCCTCGGGGGACTGGTAGCGCTCCTTGGACGGCTCGTTCCCCTTGGTGATGAGGAACGGCATGATCTCGCGGTAGGAGGCGAAGAACGGCTCCATGTCGACGACGAGGTCCTTCACGACCGGCAGGCCCTTGATGGGCTCGACCAGGATCGGCTTGTCCGGGTTGACGTCCTTGAGGAGCGTCTTGCAGGCCAGCCGGTTGCGGCCGTTGATCCGCATCGCGTCGGACCCGCAGACCCCGTGCGCACAGGACCGGCGGAACGTGAGCGAGCCGTCCATGTCCCACTTGATCTTGTGGAGGGCGTCGAGCACGCGGTCGGTGCCGTGGGCCTCGACCGTGAAGTCCTCCCACGTCGGCTCGTCGGACACCTCGGGGTTGAACCGCCGGATCCGCATCGTGACCGTGAACGAGGGGATCTCGCCAGCGGGTGACGGTGCGGCGGCTTCGAGAGTGGCAGTCATCAGTACTTTCGCTCCATCGGCTCGTACCGGGTCTGGATGACGGGCTTCGAGCCCAGGACGACCTTGTAGCCGTCGAATTCCTCGACGTGGTCGAAGTAGCCCTCGACGTGGCCCTCGGCCTGGTTCGAGGCCTCGGGCGGACGACGGTAAGCCATCGTGTGCAGCATGTAGTGCGCGTCGTCGCGGTTCGGGTAGTCCTCGCGGTAGTGACCGCCGCGCGACTCCTTGCGGTTGATGGCCGCGACGACGGTGACCTCGGCGATGTCGAGCAGGAAGCCCAGCTCGATGGCCTCGAGGAGGTCCGTGTTGAAGAGCTTGCCCTTGTCCTGCACCGAGGCGTTGCGGTACCGCTTCTGCAGCTCGCGGATGTCGGCGAGGGCGTCGTTCAGCGACTCGCCGGTGCGGAACACCTGGGCGTTGAGGTCCATGCTCTCCTGCAGCGCCTTGCGGATGTCCGCCACGCGCTCGCCGTCGGGCCGGTTGCGCATCTCGTCGAGCTGCGCCACCACGCGGACCGTCGGGTCCTCGGGAAGCTCGTGGAACGACGCCGTCTTGGCGTACTCGGCGGCCGCCCGTCCGGAACGCTTGCCGAACACGTTGATGTCGAGCAGCGAGTTGGTGCCCAGCCGGTTCGAGCCGTGCACGGACACGCAGGCGACCTCACCGGCGGCGTAGAGGCCCTTGACGACGTTGACGCCGTCGCGGAGCACCTCGCCCTTGATGTTGGTCGGCACGCCGCCCATGGCGTAGTGCGCCGTGGGGTAGACGGGTACGGGCTCGGTGTAGGGCTCGATGCCGAGGTAGGTGCGCGCGAACTCGGTGATGTCCGGGAGCTTGGCGTCGATGTGCGCCGGCTCCAGGTGCGTCAGGTCGAGCAGCACGTAGTCCTTGTTCGGCCCTGCGCCGCGCCCCTCACGCACCTCGTTCGCCATCGACCGGGCGACGATGTCGCGCGGCGCGAGGTCCTTGATGGTGGGGGCATAGCGCTCCATGAAGCGCTCACCCTCGGAGTTGCGCAGGATGCCGCCCTCGCCGCGGGCGGCCTCCGACAGGAGGATGCCCAGGCCCGCGAGGCCTGTCGGGTGGAACTGGAAGAACTCCATGTCCTCCAGCGGCAGGCCGCGGCGGTACGCCAGCGCCATGCCGTCACCGGTCAGGGTGTGCGCGTTCGAGGTCGTCTTGAAGATCTTCCCGGCACCGCCGGTGGCGAAGATGATCGCCTTGGCCTGGAACACGTGGATCTCGCCGGTGGCGAGGTCGTAGGCGACGACGCCGGTCGCGTTGACCTCCTCGCCGTCCGCGATCTCCTCGGTGGTGAGGTCGTGGTCGGTGATGAGGTCCAGCACGTAGAACTCGTTGAAGAACTCCACCTCCTGCTTGACGCAGTTCTGGTAGAGCGTCTGGAGGATCATGTGGCCGGTGCGGTCGGCCGCGTAGCACGCGCGGCGCACGGCGGACTGGCCGTGGTCGCGGGTGTGCCCGCCGAAGCGGCGCTGGTCGATCTTGCCCTCGGGGGTGCGGTTGAACGGGAGGCCCATCCGCTCCAGGTCGAGGACCGACTCGATCGCCTCCTTGGCGAGGATCTCGGCCGCGTCCTGGTCGACGAGGTAGTCACCGCCCTTGACGGTGTCGAACGTGTGCCACTCCCAGTTGTCGTCCTCGACGTTCGCGAGGGCTGCCGCCATACCGCCCTGGGCGGCACCGGTGTGGGAGCGAGTGGGGTACAGCTTGGAGATCACCGCGGTGCGGGCCTCCTTCGACGACTCGAGGGCGGCGCGCATGCCTGCGCCGCCGGCGCCGACGATGACTACGTCGTACTGATGGGTCTGCATCGGGCTCGATGCCTCCTGCTGAAGAGTTTCGGAGGGTGGGGCTGGGGGGACTTGCCGGTGTTGCGCCGTGCTAGGCCGTGCTGGAGGTGCTAGGCCGTGCAGAAGGAGGCCAGCAGCTCCGCGGGAGCGTCGGCCGGGCACGCGTCGAACGTGAAGATCACCAGGGTGCCGAGCACGACCACGACGGTGAACGCCAGGAGGAGCAGGCCCTTGAGGATGCCGCGCGTCAGGTCCCGCGTGGCGTAGTCGTTGATGATCGTGCGCACGCCGTTGGTGCCGTGGATCATGGCGAGCCACAGCATGAGGAGGTCCCAGACCTGCCACATGGGGTTCGACCACTTGCCGCCCACGAAGGCGAAGTCGATGGCGTGCACGCCCTCGCCGATCATCAGGTTCACGAACAGGTGACCGAAGATCAGGACGAGCAGCACGACGCCGGACGCCCGCATGAAGACCCAGGAGTACAGCTCGTAGTTGCCGCGCGTCGTCTTGCGCCGCGCGTACGGGGAGCGCGGCGAGTCGAGCTTCGCCACCGCTGCGGTTCCGTGTGCCATCAGTGACCCCCGGTGAAGACGTTGATGAGGTGCCGCGGCAGGAAGCCCGCCATCGTTACGACGAAGAGACCGACGACCACCCAGAGCATGACCTTCTGGTACTTGGGGCCCTTGGCCCAGAAGTCCACCAGGAGGATGCGGATGCCGTTGAAGGCGTGGAAGACGATCGCGGCCACGAGCCCGGCCTCGCCGAGGCCCATGATCGGGGTCTGGTACGTGCTGATCGCGGCGTTGTACGCCTCGGGGGACACGCGCACCAGCGCTGTGTCGAGCACGTGCACGAGCAAGAAGAAGAAGATCAGCACGCCGGTCACGCGGTGCGCGACCCATGACCACATGCCTTCACGGCCGCGGTACAACGTGCCTGCTGGTGCGGTGGGCACTTCGGGAGCCTCCAATGGCTGTCCGGCTGGGGGTGGCTGGTCCCCACTGTAATGACAACTGGTCGCCTCGATCGCCGCCCGGCAGCCCTCACAGGCATCAAGACACGGCATTTGTGACTGATCCCACAGGGGAGATGTCGTCGCTTCGGGCACCCGTCAGGTAGCCCGTGCGTTGCTACCCGGACCCGACCCTGGGATCAGCCAGGGTTCGCCCGGAGATCGGCGAGTTTTGGCTGCGGGAACGCTGTCCGGCTGACATCCTGCGGGGCATGACTTCGGCCGCCGCCCTATCGTCCCCGATCGACGACTTCTTCGCAGTGGTACCAGCCGGTGGGTCGGGCACCCGGCTCTGGCCTCTCTCGCGTGGAGGGGAGCCCAAGTTCCTGCACGACCTGGTGGGCTCCGGCATGTCGCTGCTCCAGGCGACCGAGCACCGGCTCCGTCCGCTGGTCGGGCCGGACGGCTTGATCCTGGTCACCGGTGAGCAGCACGTCGCGGCCTGCCGCGCGCAGCTGCCCGGCCTGTCCGACGACGCGGTGCTCGCCGAGCCGTCCCCGCGCGAGTCGATGGCGGCGATCGGCCTGGCAGCGGCCGTGCTGGAGAAGCGGCACGGCGACGTGGTCATCGGCTCGTTCGCCGCGGACCACGTGATCCACGGCACGCGTGCGTTCCAGCTCGCGATCCGGGAGGCGGTGGCCGCGGCGCGCGCCGGCTACGTGACGACCGTCGGGATCGCCGCCTCCCGGCCGTCGACGGCCTTCGGATACGTGCGCTCGGGCGAACCGCTCGGGATCGAGGACGCCCCGCACACGCTCCACGTGCGCGGCTTCACGGAGAAGCCCGACGCGGCCACGGCGCGGCGGTACCTCGCCTCGGGCGAGTACCGGTGGAACGCGGGCATGTTCGTCTCGCGCACCTCGGTGCTCCTCGGGCACCTCGCCGAGCAGCGTCCGGAGCTGCACGACTCCCTGCGCCTCGTCGCCGACGCCTGGGACACCCCGCGCCGCGCCGCGGTGCTCGCGGACGTGTGGCCGGGCCTGGAGAAGATCGCGATCGACCACGCGGTGGCCGAGCCCGTCGCGGAGGCGGGCGGTGTCGCCGTCGTGCCGGGGACGTTCGGCTGGGACGACGTCGGCGACTACAACTCGCTCGCCGTCCTCCTCCCGTCGGACGACGACAGCGGCGCCAAGGTGCTCGGTGACCCGGCCGACGTGCTGCGGATCGACAGCGCCGGCTCCGTGGTGGTCCCGGCGTCGGGCCGCCTGGTGACGGTGCTGGGGCTGGACGACGTGGTCGTCGTCGACACGCCCGACGCGCTGCTCGTCACCACGCGGGCACGCGCCCAGCAGGTGAAAGAGGTGGTGGCGGCGGTGCGCGCCCGCGGTCGCGAGGACCTGCTCTGACCCGTCGTCGGTCGAGCTCGTCGAGACCCGGCAGGCCACCGATCTCAACAATGCCCGCATCGTGAGACGGATACGCCCCGGCCGTGTCTCGCGGGGCGGACAGCGCTACCGTGGGTCAGGTGAACCCCACCCAGCCCGTCAGTCTCGCCGACTTCGATCAGATCGTTTCGGGCGATCAGATGCCGGTGGGTGACGTGCCCGGAGGGAACGCGACGGACGTCGTCGCGGCGCTGGCCGCCCGTGTGGGCGAGCTCACCGATGCCTTTGACGCCGAGCTGATCGCGTTCCGCCGCGACGTGCACGCGCACCCGGAGCTGTCCCGCAAGGAGACCCGCACCACCCAGGTCGTCGCCGACCGCCTGCGCGCGGCGGGTCTGGAGCCGCGCCTGCTGCCGATCGGCTCAGGCCTGGTCTGCGACATCGGCCCTGACCGCGGGCCCAACGGCGAGGGCAGGGTCGGCCTGCGCGCCGACCTCGACGCCCTCCCGCTGCAGGAGACCAGCGGGGTGGAGTTCGCCTCGACCGAGCCGGGTGTCGCGCACGCCTGCGGGCACGACGTGCACACCACCGTCGTGCTCGGCGCGGGCCTCGTGCTCGCCCGCCTGGCGGAGGAGGGGCGGCTGCGACGCGGCGTCCGGCTGTTCTTCCAGCCCGCCGAGGAGGTCTTCCCCGGCGGTGCCGAGGACATCATCAACAAGACCTCCGAGCTCGACGGCGTCGACCGGATGGCGGCGCTGCACTGCGACCCCAAGTTCGACGTCGGGCACGTGGGCACCCGGATCGGCCCGATCACGTCGGCCAGCGACTCCGTGATGGTGACCATCTCGTCACCCGGCGGCCACACCTCGCGCCCGCACCTCACGGGCGACGTCGTGTTCGCGCTGGGCCAGGTCATCACCCAGACCCCGGGCGTGCTCGGCCGCCGGCTCGACCCGCGCTCCGGCGTCAACCTGACGTGGGGCGCCGTGCAGGCGGGCTCGACGCCCAACGCGATCCCGTCCACCGGCATCGTCAAGGGCACGCTGCGCTGCCTCGACGTGCGCGCCTGGGAGAAGGCGGGCGAGCTGGTACGCGAGGCGGTGGAGCAGATAGTGGCTCCGTACCAGGTCAGCGTCGCGGTGACCGTGACACACGGCGTGCCGCCGGTCGAGAACCAGACCGAGGCGACGGGCGACCTCGAGAACGCGGTCCGCGAGGCCGTCGGTCCGAACGCGGTGCAGCTGACCGAGCAGTCGATGGGTGGCGAGGACTTCGCCTGGTTCCTCCGCAAGGTGCCCGGCACCATGGCCCGGCTCGGCGTGCGGACCCCCGGCGGCCGCACCTACGACCTGCACCAGGGCGACCTCGTGGTCGACGAGCGCGCGATCGGCGTCGGCGTGCGGGCCCTTGCCCAGTTTGCGGCGAGCTGACCGCTGGATGTTCCTGTCGATGACGCTTCGGTAACGACTTCCTCCGGTTACCGTCTCGAAACGCGAAATGCGGGATGCGCTGGCTACCCTCGGTGCGGTATAGGGCCCCAGACTCGTTTGGATCAGGCCCGTCTGGACCATCGAAGGAGCACCAGTGAAGAAGGCTGTTCGGCTTACCGCCCTCGCGGGAGCAGCGGCGCTCGCGCTCTCGGCGTGCGGCGCCGCCCCTGAAGAGACCACCGGTGGCGAGGCCACCAGCGACTTCAAGCCCTGCATCGTGTCGGACGCCGGTGGCTTCGACGACAAGAGCTTCAACCAGCTCGGTTTCGAGGGCGCCACGGCCGCTGCCGACGAGCTCGGCACCGAGCTGACCGACGTCCAGTCGGCGTCTGCGAGCGACTACAAGGGCAACATCGAGTCGCTCGTGGCCGAGGACTGCAACGCCATCGTCACCGTCGGCTTCGCGCTGTCGGCCGCGACCATCGAGTCGGCGACGGCCAACCCGGACATCGACTACATCATCATCGACGACGCCGCGGACGCCGACTTCGACGGCAAGGCCGACGCCGAGAACATCAAGCCCCTGCTGTACGACACAGCGCAGGGCGCGTTCCTCGCGGGCTACCTCGCCGCGGGCTATTCGGAGGCCGGCAAGGTCGGCACGTTCGGTGGCATGGACTTCCCGACCGTGACGATCTTCATGGACGGCTTCCGCCAGGGCATCGAGTACTACAACGAGACCAACGGCACCGAGGTCGAGCTGGTCGGCTGGGACGGCAAGAAGGGCTCGTTCACCGGCGGCTTCGAGGCCAACCCGGAGGCGAAGCAGACCGCGCAGAACGTTCTCGACCAGGGCGTCGACGTGATCCTGCCGGTGGGCGGCCCGATCTACCAGTCGGCGATCGACGCCATCGCGGACTCGGGCGAGGACGTCGCCCTGATCGGTGTGGACGCCGACTTCTACGAGTCGGACGAGACCACGCAGGACATCGTGCTCACCTCCATCCTGAAGGGGATGGACGTCTCGACGAAGGAGGCGGTCATCGCCTCGGGCAACGACGAGTTCGACCCGACGCCGTACGTGGGCACCCTTGAGAACGGCGGCGTGGACCTCGCGCCCCTGCACAACTTCGAGGACAAGGTGGACCCGGCCCTCTGGGAAGAGGTGCAGACTCTCAAGGAGTCCATCATCTCGGGCGACGTCGAGGTGAAGTCCTACCTCGCCGAGTGACGGCCTGTGACGGCTGATCGGTAGCTGTCGACAAGTTGACGCAAGATGGTCCCGGGGGGCACGGTTCACGCCGTGTACCCCGGGACCTGTCATGAGCAGGACCCCTTTCGGGAAGGATTCCTATGCGGCTCGAGCTGCGCGGTATCACCAAGCGCTTCGGCGCGCTCGTCGCGAACGATCACATCGACCTGGTCGTTCAGCCAGGCGAGATCCACTCGCTCCTGGGCGAGAACGGGGCGGGTAAGTCCACCCTGATGAACGTGCTCTACGGCCTGTACCAGGCGGACGAGGGCGAGATCCTGCTGGACGACGTCGTCCAGAACTTCTCCGGTCCCGGCGACGCGATGGGCGCGGGCATCGGCATGGTGCACCAGCACTTCATGCTTGTGCCCGTCTTCACCGTGGCCGAGAACGTCATGCTGGGCCACGAGCAGACGAGGGGCGGCGGACGCCTGGACCTGGAGGCGGCCCGCGCACAGGTGCGCGAGATCTCCGCGCGGTTCGGGTTTCACGTGGACCCGGACGCCCTTGTGGAGGACCTGCCGGTGGGCGTGCAGCAGCGCGTCGAGATCATCAAGGCCCTCTCCCGGAACGCCGACGTGCTGATCTTCGACGAGCCGACGGCGGTACTCACCCCGCAGGAGACCGACGAGCTGATGGTGATCATGCGCCAACTCCGCGACGAGGGCTCCGCGATCGTGTTCATCACCCACAAGCTGCGTGAGGTGCGTGAGGTGGCGGACCGCATCACGGTGATCCGGCACGGCAAGGTGGTGGGCGAGGCCAGGCCGACGGCGTCGGACGGCGAGCTCGCCTCGCTGATGGTGGGCCGCTCCGTCGAGCTGACAGTGCACAAGGAAGCGCCCACCCTGCACGACAACAGCCTGAAGGTGGCCGACCTGGTCGTCACCAGCGAGTCCGGCACGGTAGTGGTGGACGACGTCAGCTTCGAGGTGCGCGGCGGCGAGGTGCTCGTCATCGCGGGGGTGCAGGGCAACGGGCAGACCGAGCTCACCGAGGCCCTCATCGGGCTGCAGGGTGACGTGTCGGGCAGCATCACGCTCGACGGCCAGGAGCTGGTGGGCCGATCCGTGCGGCAGATCCTCGACGCGGGGGTGGGCTTCGTGCCCGAGGACCGCAACCTGGACGGCCTGATCGGGGAGTTCACCGTCGCCGAGAACCTCATGCTCGACCGCTCCGACGGGCCGCCGTTCGTGAAGCGGGGCGCCCTGCAGCTCGCCTACCGCGACCAGTTCGCGGGCGAGAAGGTCGCCGAGTTCGACGTCCGCACGCAGGGCATCACCACCCCGGTGGGGCGCCTGTCGGGTGGCAACCAGCAGAAGGTGGTGCTCGCGCGCGAGCTGTCACGCGAGCTGCGCCTGTTCGTCGCGGCACAGCCGACGCGTGGCGTGGACGTGGGCTCCATCGAGTTCATCCACAAGCGGATCGTCGCCACGCGTGACGCCGGCGTGCCGGTCGTCGTGGTCTCCACCGAGCTGGACGAGGCCGTGGCGCTGGCCGACCGGATCATGGTGATGTACCGCGGCACCGTGGTGGGCATCGTGCCCGCCGACACCCCGCGCGACGTGCTGGGTCTGATGATGGCGGGCATCTCCGCCGAGAACGCGAAGGGGGACGCAGCGTGAGCGCGCCCGGATCGAGCTCGGGGTCGAACCCCGAGCCGGAGCTTGACCCCGGCACCGCCGAGGAGTTGGAGCAGGAGCGGGCCCGTACGGCCGGCGAAACGGTCGGCGACGACACGGAGAGCCGCCTGGCGAAGGCGCTGCAGCAGACGATGAGCAGCTCCTGGACGGTGTCCGTCGGCGCCGTGCTGCTGGCCGTGGTGGCGGGCTCGATCATGATCGCCTTCACGAACGAGGAGGTGCAGGCCGCCTCGGCGTACTTCTTCTCTCGGCCTGCCGACACCTTCGTCGCGCTGGGCCAGGCGATCGGCGGCGCGTACGCGGCGCTGTTCCGCGGCTCGGTGGTGAACCTGCAGGCGCCGGACTTCGTCACCGCGATCCGGCCGCTCACCGAGACGCTCAGCTACGCGACTCCGCTCATCGCAGCGGGCCTCGGCGTGGCGCTCGCGTTCCGGGCCGGGCTGTTCAACATCGGTGGCCAGGGGCAGATGCTCGTGGCGGCCGCCGCGGCAGGCTGGGTGGGCTTCGGCGTCAGCGGCGTGCCGTTCCCGCTGCACCTGCTGATGGCGCTGATGGCGGGCATCGCGGCGGGCGCGCTCTGGGCCGGGATCGCCGGGCTCCTCAAGGCCCGCACCGGGGCGCACGAGGTGATCGTCACGATCATGCTCAACTACGTGGCGTTCTACCTGATCGCCTATCTCCTGGCGACGCCCGGGCTGCTGCAGGCGCCCGGTTCGTCCAACCCGACGACGCCGCCGACGCCGCCGTCGGCGCAGCTGCCCGGCCTGCTGGGTGACCGGTTCAACCTGACCTGGGGCTTCGTCCTGTCGCTGCTCGCCGTCGTCGGCGTGTGGTGGCTGCTCAACCGGTCGTCGGCGGGCTTCGCGTTCCGCGCCGTCGGGGAGAACCCGAGCGCCGCGCGCGTGGCCGGCATCGACACCGGCCGCGCAACGGTGAGCTCGATGCTCGTGGCCGGCGGGCTCGTCGGCCTGGCCGGCGCGTCACAGGTGCTGGGCGGGGTCACTACCGGGTTCGGCTCCGACATCGACGCGGGCATCGGGTTCGATGCCATCACCGTCGCTCTGCTCGGCGGGTCCAACCCGTGGGGTGTGCTCGCGGCGGGCATCCTGTTCGGCGCGTTCAAGGCCGGCGGGTCCACCATGCAGGCCGCCGAAGGCGTCCCCAGCGACATCGTGCTCGTGGTCCAGTCCCTGATCGTGCTGTTCATCGCGGCACCGCCGCTGGTGCGGGCGATCTTCCGGCTGCCGGACCCGAGTCGGCGTCGGGCCTCGAAGAACACCAAGGCGACCCGAAAGGAGGCGGCCGCGTGAGCGCCGACCACAAGACCACCCAGCTGGACGTTCCGCTGTCGGAGACGGCGCGCACGGTGACGGTCGTGACGTGGAAGACGGCGGGTGTGCTGCTCGCCGTGACCGCGCTGTACGCGCTGCTGCTGGTAGCGGTCCCGCGCTCGGGCGACACGCGGTTCTTGCTGTCGCAGCGCAGCGACGCCTTCCAGATCCCGGTGATCGTGCTGCCCTCGGCGACGCTGGCCTGGGTGTGCGGAGCCGTCATGCTCGCGGTGACCGCGTTCGCGACAGTGCGGACGGCCCGGGGGAGCAGGACGCCGCTGTGGCCGGTGGCGCTGTTCGCCCTCGCCGGCCTGATCGGCTTCCTGGCCTGGGCCGGCGCCGGCAGCCCCCGCGACCTGTCGATCGTCGGCCTGATCGGCGGCGCCGTGCTGTGGTCCGTGCCGTTCGTCTACGGCGCGCTCGGCGGCGTGATCGGTGAGCGCGCGGGCGTCGTCAACATCGCGATCGAGGCGCAGCTGCTCGGCGCCGCGTTCACCGCGGCCGTCGTCTCGTCGATCACGAACAGCCCGCTCGCCGGGCTGGTCGCGGCGGTCCTCGCGGGCGCGCTCGTGGCGCTCGTGCTCGGCCTGTTCGCCATCACGTACCACGTGAACCAGGTGATCGTGGGTGTGGTGCTCAACGTGCTCGTCGTGGGGCTGACGAGCTTCCTGTACTCGCAGGTGCTCGTGCCCAATGCGGAGCAGCTGAACTCCACCACTCGGTTCTCGGCGATCCCGATCCCGCTGCTGTCGGACATCCCGGTGCTCGGCCCGGTCCTGTTCCGCCAGCCGCTCCTCATCTACCTGATGTTCCTCGCGGTCCCCGCCGTCTGGTACGCGCTGAACCGGACCCGCTGGGGCCTGCGGCTGCGGGCCGTGGGCGAGCACCCGAAGGCCGCGGACACGGTCGGCATCAATGTGGTGCGCACGCGGTACAACGCGGTGCTCGTGGCGGGCGCCGTGGCCGGGCTCGGCGGCGCTTTCTACACCACCGTGAACCTGAGCCAGTTCGGAGAGAACATGACGAGCGGCGCGGGCTACATCGCGCTGGCCGCCGTCATCTTCGGCAAGTGGGACCCGGTGCGCGCCGCGTTCGCGGGCCTGCTGTTCGGCTTCGCGTCGAACCTGCAGAACGTGCTGTCCGTGGTGGGCTCGCCGGTGCCCAGCCAGTTCATGCTCATGATTCCGTACGTGGTCACGCTGCTCGCCGTCGCGGGCCTGGTGGGACGGTCCCGTCCCCCGGCCGCGTCGGGCGAGCCGTACGTCAAGGGATGAGAGTGGTGGACGTGAGCTCTGTGGATGCGGCAGGCGCGGTGGACTGGGACGGCCTGCGGGCCGCCGCCCGGGAAGCGGTGGACAAGGCGTACGCGCCGTACTCGGGCTTCCCGGTCGGCGCGGCGGCCTTCGCCGACGACGGCCGCCTGCTCGTCGGCGCCAACGTCGAGAACGCCGCGTACGGTGTGACGCTCTGCGCCGAGTGCTCGCTGGTCAGCGCCCTGGTGATGTCGGGCGGCGGCCGGTTCACCGCGTTCACGTGCGTGAACGCGCTCGGCGAGACGATCATGCCGTGCGGCCGGTGCCGGCAGATCCTGTGGGAGCACGGCGGGCCGGAGCTGCTCGTCGACACCCCGCAGGGCGTGGTGCCGATGACCGAAGTACTGCCCCAGGCCTTCGGGCCGGGCGACCTGGACCATGTGCGAGAGGCAAGCCGATGACCGAGCAGTTCGACGCAGTCGACATCATCCGGACGAAGCGCGACAACGCCGAGCCCCTCACCGACGAGCAGATCGACTGGCTCGTCGACGCCTACACCCGTGGTGTGGTGGCCGACGAGCAGATGTCCGCGATGACCATGGCGATCCTGCTGAACGGCATGTCCCGCGCGGAGATCTCCCGGTGGACCCACGCGATGATCGCGTCCGGCGAGCGCATGTCGTTCGCCGACCTCTCCCGGCCGACGGCGGACAAGCACTCCACCGGCGGCGTGGGCGACAAGATCACGCTGCCCCTGGCGCCGCTCGTCGCGGCGTTCGACGTGGCGGTACCGCAGCTCTCGGGCCGCGGGCTGGGCCACACGGGCGGCACCCTCGACAAGCTGGAGTCCATCCCCGGCTGGCGCGCGTCCCTGTCGAACGACGAGATGATGGCGCAGCTCGAGTCCGTGGGCGCCGTCATCTGTGCCGCAGGGGCGGGCCTCGCTCCTGCCGACCGCAAGCTGTACGCGCTGCGCGACGTCACCGGCACCGTCGAGGCGATCCCGCTCATCGCGAGCTCGATCATGTCGAAGAAGATCGCCGAGGGCACCGGGGCCCTGGTCCTCGACGTGAAGGTCGGCTCTGGCGCGTTCATGAAGACCCTGGAGAGCGCGCGCGAGCTCGCCCGCACCATGGTGGACCTCGGGACCGACGCCGGCGTGCGCACCGTGGCCCTGGTCACCGACATGTCGGTGCCGCTGGGGCGGACGGCGGGCAACGCCCTGGAGGTGCGCGAGTCCCTGGAGGTCCTCGCGGGCGGGGGGCCGTCCGACGTCGTCGACCTGACCGTCGCGCTCGCCGTCGAGATGCTCGCAGCGGCCGACCGCCCCGCCTCTGAGGCGGACGTGCGCGAGGCCCTGGCCGACGGCCGGGCCATGGACAAGTGGCGGGCCATGATCGCGGCGCAGGGCGGCGACGTCTCCGCTCCACTACCGGTCGCGAAGGAGTCCGAGACGGTGGTGGCCCCCGAGTCGGGCGTGCTGACCTCGCTCGACGCGTACGCCGTCGGGGTGGCCGTGCACCGGCTGGGTGCGGGCCGGGTGCGCAAGGAAGACGCCGTCCAGGCCGCCGCGGGCATCGAGATCCACGTGAAGCCGGGGGAGACCGTGGCCGCAGGCCAGCCGCTGTTCACCCTGCACACCGACACCCCCGAGCGGTTCGCCCGGGCGCGCGAGGCGCTCCAGGGCGGCTGGACGGTGGAGCCGGAGAGCGCGGGCGTCGGCGGGCTCGGTGGCGCCCTGGCCGGCGCGGCGAACGCGTTGTCGATGGTAGACGTGGGCGCCGGAGCACTGGTCGGAGCCACGCTGGCGTCCGACGAGTCGGTGGTCCTGGACCGGATCGTCTGACCTTGCGGGCCCGTTTCGCGGGCTGACCTGCACCTTCTGGGGTGCGCGGGATCGCCCGCGCACCCCAGCGTGGCGAACCGGCGAGTCGCTCCGGCCCGGCTTAGCCTGTGGACGTGCCGTCGACATTGCACCTTTCGTCCATGCTCGGCGCCGTGCGTGCATTCGGCGGGCCGGTACCGGCCCCGCCGCCGCCGGGCCGCTTCGCCCGGCCTGCCGTGCCCGAGGACGTCGAGCAGCGCCTCGAGTCGGTGACGTCCCGCGCGCGGCGTTCCGTCCTGGACCCGCTGGCGCGGGAGCGTGGCACCGGGACGGTCGGCTTTCCACGGCGGCTGAACCTGCCGTCGCTCGACGGGACCACCGCTGCGGCCGTGCAGGTCGACGAGCGGACGTGCGGGTCGGCGGTGCTTGCGATGCTCGGGCTGGCAGGCGACCCGCGGGCGGCCCTGCGGCTCGCGAGCGGCGACCCGGCCGAGCAGTTCGTGCGGCTGCAGCATGCCGTCCAGGCCGCGACCAACCGGCGCGGACTCGTCGTCGCGGGCTGGCCACGCACCTACGGCACGCCGCCGTGGGGCGCCGCGCGGTTCGCTACCTACGGCGGCGTGCGCTACACCCACCGGGTGGCCGGGTCTCGGGCCCTGCTGGAGGCGGCGGTGGCGAGCGCGCGTGCGGGTGTCCCGGTGCCGCTGTACACGGGTGGCGACGTCACGGGTGGCTGGGACTCCGCGGTCCCGCGCCACGTGGTGCTGCTCACGCTCGCCGACGGCGAGGGCGCGGACGGTAGCGCGGTCCTGTACGAGCCGTCAGGCGCCGGGCTGCACACGGTTCCCGTCGCCGCCCTGCTCGACCCGCCCCCGGCGCCGTCGGGCAGGGCGGACATCTCGCAGTCGACCGGCGACCGGACGGCCGCACGCGTGCGCAAGGCGCTGACCGCGGCGCTCGGCGGCTGGCCGCACGTCGCCTGGGTGCTGCTGCCCGAGCGCGCCGGGCGGTGGCACGGTGACGAGTCCCGGGTGACGATGGAAGCACCCGACGAGGAGGCCCGATGAGCACACTCCCTGGTCCCGACTCCTGGCGCGACGCCGGCCTGGATCCGCTCGAGGACACCGAGGTGGACGCCACGCACGACCCGGACGAGTACGTCCCCGATGCGCCGCGTCCCGACAGCGACGGCGCCGCCGCCGAGGCGGACGTCGTCGAGCAGGCGCTGGACGTGCCCGCCGACCCCTCCGACGAAGAGAGCCCCGAGGTCGGCTGACGGCCGGCTGTCGGTGCCGGACGGTAGGTTGTCAGCATGACCACGCAAGACCCCGGGGCGCGCCCCGGTGAGGCGCTGCTACGCGCCCTGCCCAAGGTTGTCCTGCACGACCACCTCGACGGAGGGCTGCGACCGCAGACCGTCCTCGAGCTCGCGGACGCCGCAGGGCACACCCTGCCCGCGGCCGACGCCGAGTCCCTCGCCGAATGGTTCCGCGAATCCGCCGACTCCGGTTCGCTCGTCCGGTACCTGGAGACTTTCGAGCACACCATCGCCGTCATGCAGACGGCGGACAACCTGGCGCGCGTCGCCCGCGAGGCGGTGCTCGACCTCGCCGCGGACGGCGTGGTCTACGCAGAGCAGCGCTGGGCGCCGGAGCAGCACCTGGCCGGCGGGCTGTCGCTCGAGGAGACTGTCGAGGCCGTCCAGTCCGGGATCGACGACGGCATCGCCCTGGCGGCCGCGGACGGGCACATCATCCGGGTGGGGCAGCTGGTCACGGCCATGCGCCACCTGGACCGCTGGCAGGAGATCGCGGAGCTCGCCGTCGCGTACCGGGACCACGGCGTGGCCGGGTTCGACATCGCGGGGCCCGAGTCGGGGTTCCCGCCGTCGCGCCACCTCGGGATCTGGCGCTACCTCGCGGAGCATGACGTGCCCGTGACCATCCACGCGGGCGAGGCCGAGGGCCTCGACTCCATCGGGCAGGCGGTGCACCTCGGGCACGCCGACCGGCTGGGCCATGGCGCCCGGATCATCGAGGACATCGCCTTCGTACCCGGCGATCCCGCTGAGAGCGGCCTCACGGGCGACGGGCGCGGGGGAGCCGCCGACCTCGGCCGCCTCGCGCACTGGGTGCGCGACCACCAGATCCCGCTCGAGCTGTGCCCGGTCTCGAACCTGCAGACCGGAGCCGCCGAGTCCATCGCGAAGCATCCGATCACCCGGCTCAAGGAGCTGGACTTCGCCGTGACGCTCAACACGGACAATCGCCTGATGTCTCGCACGTCGATGACGCACGAGATGAAGCTGCTCGTCGACGAGGCGGGCTGGACGCTCGACGACCTCGTCGACGTGACGGTCACCGCCGCCTGGGGTGCTTTCATGCACCACGACGAGCGGCGTGACCTCGTGGAGCAGGTAATCCTGCCCGGAATCCAGAAAGTTGAAGGTGCACTCGTATGACCGCTCAGCCCGAAGCGCCCCGGACCCCCGCCGTGCCGCACGACAGGGCGGCGCTCGCCGCGTACGTCGACCACACGCTGCTCAAGCCGGAGGCCACCGCGGGTGACATCACCACGCTCGTCGAGGAGGGCGCCGCGCTCGGCGTGTTCTCGGTGTGCGTGTCCCCGTCGTTCGTGTCCCTCGCGGTAGAGGTGGCCGCTGGACGGCTCGCCGTCGCGACGGTCTGCGGGTTCCCGTCGGGCAAGCACATGAGCGACGTGAAGGCCTTCGAGGCTGCCCGTGCCGTGTCGGACGACGCGGACGAGATCGACATGGTGATCGACGTCGGCATCGCGCGGACCGGCCGGTTCGACGCCGTGCAGGCCGACATCGCGGCCGTGCGCGCCGCGGTCCCGAACGACCGCATCCTCAAGGTGATCATCGAGTCGGCGGCACTCACCGACGAGCAGATCGTGGGCGCGTGCAAGGCGGCGCAGGCCGCCGGCGCGGACTTCGTGAAGACGTCGACGGGCTTCCACCCCGCCGGCGGCGCCTCGGTGCACGCGGTGTCGCTCATGGCCCGCACCGTCGGTGCGGCGGGTGGCGGCCGGCTCGGGGTCAAGGCCTCGGGCGGGATCCGGGACCTCTCCGCTGCACTCTCGATGATCGAGGCGGGCGCGACCCGGCTCGGGCTGTCGGGCACGGCGTCGGTCCTGGACGGCTTCGACGCGAACGCTGCCACGCCGACCCCGTCGACCGACACCTACTGACCCCGACCGCTGGTCGAGCCATCGCTGGTCGAGCTTGTCGAGACCCAGGTCTCGACAAGCTCGACCAACGATGTGGGCCCGACCAGCGATCAAGTCAGGCCCGGCGGGGGGCCAGCCAGGCCTCCGTGGCCGTCCAGTGCTCCTTCAGGAGGATGTACCGGTCGTCGTGCCACGGCTTCACCGGTCCCGCCCAGTGGATCAGCGCGGGTTCGGTGACCACCTCCTGCGTGGGCCACGCGTTCCAGCGCGCGTCCAGCTGCCGGTAGCGCGAACCCGCGTAGGCGTTGAGCACGTCCTGGTCGTTCAGCCCGTACCGCTCGGCGTACGGCACGAACTCGTGAGTGAACCGGTCGGCGCGCATGACCGCCAGGTCGAGCAGCAGGATGCCCGCGTTGAACCCGCGGTACCCGTACCGGTGCCGCTGGGTCATGGTGCGCACCAGGTCACGTGCGGCGCCCGGGTCGTGCCCGAGCAGCCGGGTGGACCGGATGACGTTCCCGATGCCGTGCCGGTAGTTGTACGAGATCGACGGGCGGGCCGCCAGGGGTGCCCCGCCGAGGTCGGCGTCGTACAGCTCGGCCAGGTCCACCACGGACAGTGCGTCCAGGTCGTGGTAGATCACGCGGTCCAGGTGCGGCAGCAGCTCGGGCAGCAGCAGCCGGTCCATCGTGGCGACCGTGATGTGCTTGAGCATGCCGAGCACGGTCCCGTAGTCGATCCCGTCGCACGCGTACCACTCAAACGTGACCTCGGGGAAGATCCCCGCGAGCCGGTCGTGGTCCGCCGAGGTGTGGTCGCGTGTGAGCGCGACCACCCGCACCGGCCGGTCGGTGTGCCGCACCACTCCGGCGACCACCACCTCCATCTGCGAACGCAGGTTCCCGTCCAGGGCCACTGCAACGTTGAGGGTCCCGGCTTCGCCCGACGCCGGGAGCCTGCGCGGCCGTGCAGCCTCCACGACGACGCGCGTGGCCCGAACACCCGCGACCACGTCGTCCACCGAGCAGCTGCCGGACGGCGCGGGCACCGGCGCCTCGTGCACCGCCAGCGCGTGCTCGACCTCGTCCGCCACGGACGCGCGCCACGTGGCGTAGACCTCGTCGCGAGAGGCCCCGGCGAGGATCTTGGCCATCGCCGGTGCGACGACGGCCCGGATCCGTTCCTGCATGGCACGACGCCCGCCCTCGTCGGCGTCGAGCAGCCCGGCGAACCGGATGTCGGCGTCGTTCCGGGGCCGGAAGTCGACGTCGGCCCCGATGGCCCACGACGGCAGGAAGGCGTGCAGGCGCGAGGTGACGACCCGGGAGTACCGGCCGCGGTACGCATCGAGCAGGTCGACGGCGGTGTGCAGGTTGCTGCCGAAATCGTTGGAGCGCACCGAGGGATGCAGGTGGGTGACGAGCTCGCTCCCGGCGTCGTGCTCCGGGACGGGGGTGTCCACGTACACGGCAGGGGCGCTGGCGGGCGCGCGCGTGAAGTCCGCCGGGAAGACCGTGTCGATGGTCGTCGTGAGGCAGCCGCTGAAGAACGCCGGGACACCCGCGTTGAGCAGCAGGTGCACGGTGGTCCAGTCGCGGCAGCCGATGGGCCCGTGCGCCTTGAGGTAGTCGACGGCGGTGGGCGTGAGGATGGCGTGCTTGTTGACGTGGAACGAGACGAACAGCGGCTGCAGGTTCTCGTGGAACGGGAAGTCGAAGCGCAGGTCGAACTGGCTGTGCATGTACCAGCCGAACGCGAGCATCCACGTGTTCTCCGGGACGGCGTCCAGGCGGGACATGTCGCGCTGCACCAGCGTCAGCTGCACGTCGGCACCCGGTCCGGCCACCCTCTGATCGGGGCGCACGCGATCGGCGAGGAACCGTACGGGGTCCGCGACGGCGTCGTCGCCGTGCAGGCGCAGGCCCTCGTGCCGCAGCAGGTGACCAAGGCTCGCGATGGTCTGCACGGCGTCGCCGATGTTGCTGGACGAGACGTTCTCGTCGGGTGCCTTGTAGTCGATGACGGCGAACGAGACATGGCCGGTCGGTACTCGTGCGGGCTTGGCGGGCCTGAGTGCCTTCTCGACCCAGGGGGCCAGGTAGTCGATGGACGCGCCGACCTGCTCGGTGCGGCCCGTGCCGAGCCGGGCGGCCTCGAGCACCTCCGCCGACGCCTCGGGCTCGTCCCCGATGAACAGGAGCTTCGCGATCTCGAGCAGCACCGCCGCGTCGGTCACGAATCCGTGGCGCACCCAGGTGGCCGCCGTCCGGGCGACGTCGGGGTTGGCCATGGCGATGCCCGCCCGGAGGTACTCCGCGGGGGCGAGGCGCGCGGCGTCGTCGGGCCCGAGCTGGCGCAGCAGGTCCCAGGCGAGCTCACGCAGGCCGACGCGCTGCGCGATGAGCGCGGCGCCGGCGACACCGGCACGGCGCGTCTCCGGATGCGCCATCAGCGAGTGGCACAGCGACCGCCACTGAGCGGTGTCCAGGCTGCGGGTGCCACGGATGGAGGTGGTGACCGCCTCGTCGATGGGGAGGCCACGCCGGAGGGCAGCGGTGAGCACCGCGTCGCCGGAGAGCGGCTCCGGCCGTTCCTGGAAGGGGCGGTCCGCGGCACGGTCCGGGGCGGACCACACCTCTCGCGGCTGACGGTTCGCTTCCTTGGCGGACGCCCAGGTCTCCTGGTCGGGCAGCGGCAGGGGGCGGGCATCGGGTATCGGGTCGGGCCGATCGGGATGCGGGTTGTGGAGGGGAATCGCGGCGACGTCCAACAGCGCCTCGGCGATCATCTCGTCAGCGGACGGGACCTGGTGCGCAGTCTCACCGGACGCGGCGAGACGGCGGCTTGCAGGGGACATGAAGGCTCCTCGTGGGGCAGTGGGCAGTGGCGGGTACCGTCGCGGCGCGTGCGTCGTCGCGCGCCTCGCGACAGGGCATCGGGGCCCGCGCGAACAGCGACGGTGGCCAGAGCGTAGTGCCCCTGGGTTACGGCCCGACGACGTCTCGGTAGGCTCCTGGACATGTCTGCGCAACAACCTGCTGACCAGGGCTTTTCGGTATCGCTGCCGACCGTGCCGGGTACCCCTGTCCGGATGCGCTTCCGCAAGTGGGACGGTACCCCGCACTGGGTCCTGGACTGCGCCTATCTGGGCTCGGACGAGCACGGTGCGTGGCTGGGCTATCCGACCCGGACGCTCCATGCGCGGCCGGGTCTGCGGTACCGCTCGAAGTCGCCGGGAGTGGTGCTGGTCGGCGACTTCGGCTGGATCCCGTCGTTCAACGGGCACCCCCACGACACAGCCATCTACATCGACCTGGCCACCGTGCCGGAGTGGCGGTACGACGGCGGGCGCGCCGGTGGCGCTCCGGCCTGGGAGGTGACCAGCGTCGACATGGACCTCGACGTCGTCGCGATGAGGGACGGGCACGTGGACGGCAAGAGAGGCGAGCAGTACTCCATCGACGACGAGGACGAGTTCGCCGAGCACACCGTGAAGTACGGCTACCCGGCGGACGTCGTTGCCCGCGTCCGCGCGGACGCCGACGCCCTGCTCGCCGCCGTCCGAGCGGGGGAGCCGCCCTACGACGGCACGACAGCGAAGCGCTGGCTGGCGGTGCTCGACGCCCTGTGAGCGGACGCGGGAAGCCTCCGCGTCCGCGCACAGGTCCCGCGGCGCACCTCAGTGCGCGCTGAGCGCCAGATCGTCCTGCTCCACCGCTGCGCGCCACTCGGCCTTCTCGGCACGCCAGTGCTCGTCGTCACGGCCCCGGCGCCAGTAGCCCGACGCCGACAGCAGGTCGCGCGGCACGCCCAGCGTCGCGCGCGCCCACCGGCGCAGGTCGCGCACGCACCCTGCCTCGCCGTGCAGGAACGTGTGGGGCACACCCTCGGGGAGCTCGGCGGCCTGTACGACGTCGGCGACGCTCGCCCCCGTGGACCGGTGCACCCACGTGAGGTGCAGGTCCCCGGCGCTCGTGATCGTCTGCTCCTCGGACGCGTCGGAGACCTCGACGAAGACGTGGGCCACGGCGCCGTCGGGCAGGGCCTCGCACGCGGCCGCGATGGCGGGCAGGGCTGACTCGTCCCCGACCATCAGGTGCCACGGGGCGTCAGGAGACGGCGCGTAGTCGCCGCCCGGCCCCACGAACGAGACCTCTTCGCCGGGCTGCACGCGCTGCGCCCAGGGACCGCCGTAGCCGACGTCGCCGTGGGTCACGATGTCGATGTCCCAGCTCGACTCGGCGACGTTGCGGATCGTGTAGGTACGCAGCACCGGACGGCCCTCGGGTTCGGGGGACTCGGCCATGACGAGCTTGATGTAGCGGTCCGTCTGCGACGTCGGGTCGACGGCGGCCAGGGACTCTCCGCCGATCGTCACCCGGATCATGTGCGGTGTCAGGTGCCGGACCGCAGTCACGGTCGCCGTGGTGCGGGCTGCCTTGCGGGGCTTGCCTGTCGGTGCGTTCGTGGTCTGCGTAGTCATTGTGAGGTAAGCCTAACCTCCGCGCCGGACGAGCGCCGGTGTGGCGTGCGTCACGGATGAAAGGTCTGGGCCATCACCGGGCGGCTGGGACGGCCGGGGAGCGCGCCATAGCATGGGTGCGTCATCGACCTTTCCTGTCAGGAGCTCAGTCGTGAAGATCGCTGTTGTCGGCACCGGGTATGTCGGCCTGTCCAACTCGGTGCTGCTCGCCCAGAACCACGAGGTCTGGGCCCTGGACGTCGACCCGGTCAAGGTGGCACAGGTCAACGACCGGATCTCGCCGATCGCTGACGCAGAGCTCGAGGAATACCTCCGGGACAAGCCCCTGAACCTGACCGCGACCCTCGACAAGGACCTGGCGTACACCGGTGCGCAGGTGGTGGTCATCGCGACCCCGACGAACTACGACGAGGTCACCAACTTCTTCGACACGTCCTCGGTCGAGTCCGTGATCACCCAGGTACTACAGGTCGCGCCCGAGGCGACGATCGTGGTCAAGTCCACGATCCCCGTCGGGTTCACCGAACGCGTCCGCACCGAGCACCC
>NZ_JBHSFI010000005.1:1020320-1034664 GCF_042654905.1 Promicromonospora alba | reverse complement strand
AACCCGCCCTCGACGAGAGCGAGTTCTTCGCCTCCGAGGTCGTCCGTGACCTGGACGCGTTCAAGACCCGCGCCGACGTCATCATCGCCAACCGCCGCACCGAGGCCCTCGACGACGTCGCCGACAAGGTCTACACCCGCGACATCTACGGGCGGGACTGACCCGTGAAGGTACTGGTCACCGGCGGCGCGGGCTTCATCGGCGCCAACTTCGTCCACCAGACGGTGCGGGAGCGTCCGGACGCGCAGGTCACCGTGCTCGACGCCCTGACCTACGCGGGCGACCGGTCCTCGCTCGACGGTGTCGCCGGCCGCATCGAGCTGGTCGAGGGCTCGATCGCCGACGCGCCGCTCGTCGACCGGCTCGTGGGGGAGTCGGACCTGGTCGTGCACTTCGCGGCGGAGTCGCACAACGACAACTCGCTGGACGACCCCTCGCCGTTCGTGCAGACCAACCTCGTGGGCACGTTCACGCTGCTCGAGGCGGTGCGCAGGCATGCGGTGCGGTTCCACCACATCTCCACCGACGAGGTGTACGGGGACCTGTCGCTGGACACCCCCGACCGGTTCACGCCGGAGACGCCCTACAACCCGTCGTCGCCGTACTCGGCGACCAAGGCGGGGTCCGACCTGCTGGTCCGGGCGTGGGTGCGGTCCTTCGGGGTGCAGGCCACGATCTCGAACTGCTCCAACAACTACGGCCCGTACCAGCACATCGAGAAGTTCATCCCGCGCCAGATCACCAACCTGATCGACGGCGTGCGCCCCCGCCTGTACGGCGCGGGCCTGAACGTGCGCGACTGGATCCACGTCGAGGACCACAACTCGGCCGTGTGGACCATCATCGAGAAGGGCCAGGTCGGCGAGACGTACCTGATCGGGGCGGACGGCGAGACCAGCAACCTCGACGTCGTGCGGACGCTGCTGGAGATCTTCGGGCGCGACGCCGACGACTTCGACCACGTGACCGACCGGCCGGGGCACGACCTGCGCTACGCGATCGACGCGAGCCGGCTGCGGACCGAGCTGGGCTGGTCGCCCCGCTACACGGACTTCCGTGCGGGGCTGCAGGCGACGGTCGAGTGGTACCGCTCGAACGACTCGTGGTGGCGCCCGGCAAAGGCGGCCACGGAGGCCAAGTACGCGGCCTCAGGCCAGTAGCCCCCGTTGAGTGCTGGGTATTTGCCCCTCTGGTGCACAGAGAAGGGCAAATACCCAGCACTCAACGACGCTGGAGGGTGGTCAGGTGGGCGGTGACCGCTTCCATCGTGGGGAGGAGGCCTTGGGCCCTTGCTTCGGCGAGGGTCGGGGCCGCCTCGTCCTTTTCGGAGAGCTGCGGGGTGATCGGGGTGCCGTCGCGTGCCGTCGTCGGCCACTGGATGTCCAGGGCCGGGTCGAGGGGGTGGATGCCGTGCTCGCGGCCCGGCGCGTAGCCGGTCGAGCAGAGGTACACGACGGTGGAGCCGTCCTCGAGGGACATGAAGGCGTGGCCCAGGCCCTCCGACAGGTAGATCGCCTTTCGGTCGACGTCGTCCAGCAGGACCGTGTCCCAGGTGCCGAAGGTGGGGGAGCCGACGCGGATGTCCACCACGACGTCCAGCACCGCGCCCTTGGCGCACATGACGTACTTGGCCTGGCTGGGCGGCACGTCAGCGAAGTGGATCCCGCGCAGGACGCCGGCGGCCGACACGGAGGTGTTGACCTGCTGCAGGTCGAACGAGTGCCCGACGGCGTCGGCGAACGGGCTCGCCTTGAACGCCTCGAGGAAGACTCCGCGCGGATCGCCGAACTGCTTGGGGGTGATCTCGAACGCGCCCGGCACGGTCAGCTCGCGGTACTTCATGGGGCTCCTCGCGGGGATCGGTAGTGGCCATAGGATCCTAGGGTGGCTCAGGATCCCGAAGTGACCAGGACGCAGGGCGTGGCGCAGCGGTGGCTGGTCGTGGGCGCCGCCGGAATGCTCGGCCGGGACGTCGTGGAGGCGGCGGCGGGTGCCGGCCACCAGGTGACCGGGGTCGGCCGGGACGGACTGGATGTCACCGACGCCGCGGCGGCCCTGGCTGCGGTAGTGGGCTACGACGTCGTCGTCAGCTGCGCCGCCTGGACGGCCGTGGACGACGCCGAGACGCACGAGGCCGAGGCCTTCGCCGTGAACGCGACGGGCGCCGCCAACCTCGCCCGGGCCGCTGCGGCGGCAGGAGCCCGCCTGGTCCACGTCTCGACGGACTACGTGTTCGACGGCGACGGGACCGAGCCCTACCCGGAGGACGCGCCGATGTCGCCGCGCTCCGCGTACGGGCGCACCAAGGCCGCCGGCGAGTGGGCGGTCCGCGCGGAGACTGCCGACGCCGTCGTGGTCCGGACCGCCTGGCTGTACGGGGCCGGCGGACGCTGCTTTCCCCGGACCATCGCACGTGCCGCCGGGGAGCGGGACCGGCTGAGCGTCGTCGACGACCAGACGGGGCAGCCCACGTGGACGGCCGACCTGGCCGACCTCATCGTGCGGCTGGTGGCTGCCCGGGTCCCGGGCGGGATCTACCACGGTACGTCGTCGGGGCAGGTGACCTGGTGCGGCTTCGCGCGCCAGGTGGTGGCGGCGTCCGGCCACCCCACCCCCGTCGACGCCACGACGAGTGCCGCCTACCAGCTGCCCGCGCCGCGGCCCGCGTACTCGGTGCTCGGCCACGACCAGCTCCACGAGCTCGGCGTCGAACCGATCGGCGACTGGGCCGAACGCTGGGACGCGGCCGCGCCTACGGTTCTGGCGGGGCTCTAGCGGGGGCGGGCTACTCGTCCAGCAGGCTCAGCAGGTAGCTGCCGTAGCCGGACTTGGTGAGCTTCTCCGCGCGGGCGCGCAGCTCGTCGTCGGACAGGAAGCCACGCCGCCAGGCGACCTCCTCCGGGGCGCCGATCTTCAGACCCTGCCGTCGTTCGATGGTGCGGACGTAGTCGGAGGCCTCCAGCAGCGAGTCGAACGTCCCCGTGTCGAGCCAGGCGGTGCCACGGGGAAGCACCTCGACCTGGAGCCGCCCCTGGCGCAGGTACTCGGCGTTGACGTCGGTGATCTCGTACTCGCCGCGAGCCGACGGCTCCAGCGCCTCGGCGATCGCGACGACGTCGTTGTCGTAGAAGTACAGGCCGGGTACGGCATAGCTGGACTTGGGCCGCACCGGCTTCTCCTCCAGGGACAGCGCCTTGCCGTCGGCGTCGAACTCGACGACACCGTACGCGGTGGGGTCGGCGACGCGATAGGCGAAGACGGCGCCGCCGTCGATGTCGGCGAAGCGGGTGAGCTGGTGGCCCAGGCCGGGGCCGTAGAAGATGTTGTCGCCGAGCACGAGTGCCACCGAGTCGTCGCCGATGAACTCGGCGCCGAGTACGAAGGCCTGTGCGAGCCCGTCCGGCGAGGGCTGCGTCGTGTAGCTGATCGAGACGCCGAACTGCGAGCCGTCGCCGAGGAGCCGGTGGAACTGGTCGGCGTCGTGCGGCGTCGTGATGACCAGGATGTCGCGGATCCCCGCCAGGATCAGGGTGGACAGCGGGTAGTAGATCATCGGCTTGTCGTAGACCGGGACGAGCTGCTTGCTGATGCCCTGGGTGATCGGGTGGAGGCGAGTGCCTGAACCGCCGGCGAGAATGATTCCGCGCATGTGCCGGATCCTCCCACGCCGGGGTCTTTCCAGGGGCGGACAGCCGGCCTCCTACCGGGGTCGGCGAGGGTGAAGAGCGGGTGATCTCCTGCCGCTATTGATGCGGAGGCAGTCCCGCAGCCTGTAGTTAGATGGGTATGCATGAAACCTATGGCGGCACAGGCACCCTCGCCCGGCCCGAGCCCTCCGACCCGGCGCCACACCCCGCGCGCCGCGCTCGGCGCGGCAAAGGATTCGTCGCGGCACTCGTAGCCGGCGCCGTGGTGCTCCTGTGTGCCAACGGTGCCGTCGCCTACTTCGGCCACCGGATCTCGCTCGACGAGAAGGCCGGGGGCATCGAGCGCGTCCGCTGACGCCGGGGGCCGGCGTGCCAGGATGTCCGGGGGAACGCCGCCAGAGCTGCCGGACAGCTGCCTGAGAGTTGCCGGGTGAACCTGAGTGCCGCACGCCCACTATCGGTGATCTGGGCGTTCTCCGCTTGTAGCATGAGGCCACCAATGGCGCATCCTGGACTTCTGGCACCTTCATCCAGCGCCTGGCGGGGTGCTCTTTCTGGCTTGTTGCTTGCAAGCAGCCATCCGAGCAGACAGGGACATTCTTGCCGTGAACGATCGCGCGCCGGGCATGGTGGGCAGGCTTCGCCGCGCGCTGTGGCACCTCCGGCACGGAGGACCTACCCAGCTGCGGACCTATCTCCGCAGGCAGCGGGTACCGATGGCCGCGCAGACCGGTGGAGCACGCCGGACGAAGGACGGCCTGACGTTCGACCCGTGGCCCGCACGCCCCGCGTCCGGCGCGAGGGCCACGACAGCTGTCGCACCCGACCGGCGGGACCTGCGTGTCGGCGTCGTCCTCGACGACTTCTCGCGGCTGGCGTTCGCGCCCGAGTGGAACCAGGTGGCGCTGACGCCGGCAACCTGGCGTGACGAGCTCGCCGCGGGCCTGGACCTGCTGTTCGTGGAGTCGGCGTGGAACGGCAACGACGGCGCCTGGCAGTACCACCTGACCGGCACGTCGGCCCCGCGCCCGGCATTTGTCTCTCTCGTCGAGGCCTGCCGGGCCGCGGGGGTGCCGACGGTCTTCTGGAACAAGGAGGACCCGGTCCACTTCGAGGACTTCCTCGACACCGCCCGGTTGTTCGACCGCGTCTACACGACCGACGTCGACCGCGTGCCCGCCTATGTAGCGGCCCTGGGGCACGAGCGGGTGGGCGTGCTGGAGTTCGCCGCGCAGCCGGCGATCCACAACCCCGTCCGGCTGCACGGCCGGGGCCCGGAACGCGACGTCGCGTTCGCCGGCATGTACTTCGCGCACAAGTACCCGGAGCGTCGCGAGCAGATGGACCTGCTGCTCGGCGCGGCCCTGGACGTGTCGCCCAAGATGGAGCACGGCCTGGAGATCTTCAGCCGGTTCCGCGGCAAGGACCAGAAGTACCAGTTCCCCGCGCCGCTGGACGGTCGCGTCGTCGGCTCGCTGGACTACGACCGCATGCTGACCGCCTACCGCGAGTACAAGGTCTTCCTCAACGTGAACTCGGTGGTCGGCTCGCCGTCGATGTGCGCGCGCCGGATCTTCGAGATCACGGCCAGCGGCACGCCGGTCGTCTCCACGCCGAGCGCCGCGGTGGGGGAGTACTTCCCCGCCGACGAGGTCTTCGTCGCGGCCACCCGCGAGCACGCGGCGCACACCATCCGCGCGCTGGTGCGCTCTCCGGAGCTGCGCGACCGGGCGGTGCACAAGGGGCAGCGCCGCATCTGGCGCGAGCACACCTATGCCGCGCGGTCCCAGCGGGTGCTGCACGACATGGGCCTCGCTGCGTCGGAGGCAGTGCCACGACCCCGCGTGACGGCCATGGTCTCGACGAACCGCCCGCACCAGCTCGACCATGTCCTGGCCACGCTCGGGGCCCAGGAGGGTGTGGACCTCCAGGTCGCCCTGCTGACGCACGGCTTCGAGGCGGACGACGGCGACCTGCGGGCGCGGGCGAAGGAAGCCGGCGTCGAGACGTTCGAGCTCCTGTCGGCGCCGTCCGACCTCCCGCTGGGCGCCTGCCTGAACCTGCTGCTGGACGCCGCGGACGGCGACGTCGTGGCCAAGATCGACGACGACGACCTGTACGGCCCGCAGTACCTGTCGGACCAGCTGTACGCCCTGGGCTACTCGGGCGCGGACGTGGTCGGCAAGCAGGCGCACTACATGTACCTCGAAGGGCCGGACGCGACGATCATGCGGTTCGCGGACCGTGAGCACCGGTACACCGACCGCGTGATGGGGCCGACGATCGTCGCCGCGCGTGCGGTCGCTGCCGACGTGCGCTTCCGCGAGCTGGCCCGCGGCGAGGACACGGCGTTCCTCGAGGACGTCACGACGGCCGGCGGGGTCATCTACTCCGCCGACCGGTTCAACTTCGTCCAGGTGCGGTCCGCCGTCGGCGGGCACTCCTGGGACGTGACAGATGCCGAGCTGCTCGCGAGCGGCGAGGTCAGGCACTACGGGCGTGCGGCGACGCACGTCGTCTTCTGAGACGGGAAACATGGGGATCAGTAGCGTCAGTGTGATCGGGCTGGGATACATCGGGCTCCCGACGGCGGCGATCCTGGCCGCGAACGGCGTATCGGTCACGGGCGTGGACGTCAGTCCCGCGACGGTCACCGCGGTGAACCGCGGGAGCGTGCCGTTCGTGGAGCCGGACCTGGCGGGATACGTCGCGGAGGCGGTGTCCGCGGGCAAGCTCCGTGCGGTGCCGACGCCCGAGCCGGCCGACGCGTACATCGTCGCCGTGCCCACGCCGTTCATGGACGACCACAAGCCGGACCTCTCCTACATCAGGTCGGCCGCCGAGGCGCTGGCGCCCACGCTGCGCGGCGGTGAGCTGGTGATCCTCGAGTCCACCTCGCCGCCGGGCACCACGCAGCGCATGGCGGACTGGATCCTCGCCCAGCGCCCCGACCTCAGTCTCGACGGTTCCGACGGCCGGCCACGGATCTACGTCGCGCACTGCCCGGAGCGGGTGCTGCCGGGGAAGATCATGGTCGAGCTGGTCACGAACGACCGGATCGTCGGCGGGATCACGCCGGAGGCCGCGCAGCGTTCGCGCGACCTGTACCAGGTCTTCTGCCAGGGCGAGATCCTGCTGACCGACGCCGCGACCGCCGAGGCGGCCAAGCTCGTCGAGAACTCGTTCCGCGACGTGAACATCGCCTTCGCCAACGAGCTGTCCCTCGTCGCGGACCGGCTGGGCATCGACGTCTGGGAGCTCATCAGGCTCGCGAACCACCACCCGCGCGTCAACATCCTGCAGCCCGGGCCCGGCGTGGGCGGGCACTGTATCGCCGTCGACCCCTGGTTCCTCGTCGACGCCGCGCCGCAGGAGGCCCGGCTGATACGGACGGCCCGCGAGGTGAACGACGCGAAGCCCCGCTGGGTGCTGGACAAGGTGCTCGACGCCGTCGCCGGGGTCGAGGCCCCCGTCGTCGCCGCCTACGGCCTGGCCTTCAAGCCGAACATCGACGACCTGCGCGAGTCGCCGGCCGCCGAGATCGTGCGTGAGCTGGCGACGACGTCCCCGGACATGACGGTGCTCGCCGTCGAGCCGCACATCGACGAGCTGCCCGCCGCCCTGGCGGACCTGCCCAACGTGCGGCTCGTCGACGCCGAGGAGGCGCTCGCGCGCGCCGACGCGCACGCGCTGCTCGTGGACCACACGGTGTTCCGCGCCCTGGCCGAGAGGCTGACGACCAAGCGGCTCGTGGACACGCGGGGCATGACGGTGGTCAGGCGCGCCTGACCACCGCTGGTGGTCAGGCGGTCTCGAGGACCGCTGTGCACGTCTGCCCGCGCGCGTCGGACAGGTCGACGAGCAGCGTCGCGGCAGCCCCTCCGGCCTGTACCTCGATCCGCGGGTCGGCGCTGACCACCTGGAGGATGCGGTGGTCGAGACCGATCCTTGCCCTGCCCTGCACGGTCTGGCTCGGGTCGCTCACGGCCACCGACAGCGTCTTCCCGTCCTGGACGACCACCACGGACACCCTGGTGCGGGCGGTGATGCCGGCGACCGACTGCTCGCCGGTGGACCCGAAGCTGGCCCCGACCGCGTTTCCCCTGCGGACGGCCTGCAGCCCGAGCGTGTTGGAGAGCACCGTCACCAGCGGGCTCGCCGCGTAGGCGCGGACCGCCTCACGGGAGGCACCGGGCAGCAGGACGTACGCGTACCGACCGCCCTGCGGCCCGTGCCCGTGGTCGATGCGGAGCGTCACGTAGTCGTTCCGGATCTCTTCGTCGAAGTCGAACGCCGTGCTCCGGTTGATGTCGGACCAGCGCCCGGTCCGCGACTCCCGCGACGCGCGGACCTGCGCGTCCGACAGCAGGACGTAGCCGATGTCGGACCCTCCGGCGGGGCCCGTGAGGTGCGCCCAGCCGGGGTTGTCGAACGACCGGTCCGTCGGGGCCGTCCCGAGGTAGGTCCCGTCGACGACGAACGGCTGGGCAGCGCCGGCGGAGAGCTTGCGGTTCTCGATGACGGTCTCGACGGGGCGACCGCCGGGACCGGTGATCCCGGCGCCGAGCGCCACTATCTCGTCCCCGAGCAGGAACCAGGTCTTGCGTCCCGTCACGGCAGCGGGGGAGTCGGCGGGGGTGCGGAACGACATGGTGGCGAGTCCGTGCGAACCGAGCGAGACACCACCCGCCAGCGCGGCCTCGCTGAGCGCATCCGCCCCGCTCCCGGGCGCCGGCTCTCCCGTGGGGACCGTCGTGCCGGGGATGCGGGTCGCGTCCACCGTCGGCCAGTAGCCGTCGTCGAACTGGGCGAGGTCGTCGTCGTACAGGTAGGTCGCGCCGCTACCAGTCCACCAGCCGCGCTGGTTCTCGCCGTTGATCGCCTCGTAGGTGGCGATCCGGGAGGACGACATGGCTATCGCGAACGTGAATCCGGGACGCCGGTGCACCACGCGATCCATGCCCGCGAAGACCCTGGTGCCCTCCTCGGGAGCCGCTGCGGGCACCCCGGAGCTCAGCAGGCGATGGGCTGCCGCGACCGCGGGCACGTTGTTCGTCCCGGTGAACGGCGTGAGCGTGTCCTGCTCGATCACGAGGCGGGTGATGCCCGCCATCTCGTCCCGGCGTTCCGGCCCGGCCAGCTCGCTCAGCGCGAGGAACGCGCCCATCGCGATGTGGCCGGCGTTGTCGTCGGTGGCCGGCCGGCGCGAGATCTCGCGGCCGCGCACGGGGCTGAGGAGAGCGCCCTTGTGCAGCCACGGCGCCACGCCGTCGACGGCGAAGTCCAGGAGGAAGTCGAGCTGCGCGTCGTCGATCTGCCAGCGGGAGCCGTGCAGCAGCTCCACGAGCCGTACCGAGCTCCTGAGGAACGCGGTCCCGTATCCACCGGTGTACGGGTGACGCTGGTGCTGGATGAACGAGCCGTCGGGATAGACGCCGTCGCCCGACGTCACGGTGCGGAGCGCGCGCTGCAGGCCCTCGCGGGCCGCGTCGAGCTTGGCGCCGTCGTCGAGGAGCATCGCGCGTTCGGCGACGACCTGAGAGGTCCAGACCAGGTTGGCTCCCTCCTTCGTGGGCTCCGGCGTGAACGAGTCGACGGGTGCCAGGTACCGCTCGAGACGGTCCGTGGTCAGGTCGTCACGCAGCAGCAGGCAGATCGAGGTGAGCGCGAGCGGGACACTGATCTCCCGGTCGAACCAGGGCTCCTCGAGCGTGGTCTCGTAGCCCGCGTAGCGTTCGTGCAGGAGGTCGAGCCCGTCGATGAGGCGGGCCCGCAGCTCGGGGTCCCGGTACAGCGAGCCGCCCGCCGTCCCGTACGCGACCGCCATGGAGCTGAGGCGGCCCGACGTGTGGCGCAGCGCCACGGCGCGGGTGCGGCCGGTGCCGTCGAGCGGAAGGTCCGGCCAGACGCCTGCGCTGTCCCCGCGGGGGGACATGTCGGCGAGGGCCCTCCGGGCAGCGCCGTCGACGCCTTCGACGGCCTGGGCGATCTCCGGGACCGACAGATCGACGTCGCCGCCCGTGAGCTGGGTGTACCAGCGCGCCCGCAACCGCGCGTACGGGGTAGTCGCAGTAGCCTCGGCAGGTGGTGTCGGACTGCTCGTCGGGTCAGGCTCGCTCCGGCGCAGGTACGTGACGCCGATACCGGCCCCGGCCACGGCCAGGCCGCCCACGAGCAGGAGCTGGCGGCGGCCGATGATCAGGCGGCGGTTCGGCTGTGCGCCGTCGGTGGAGGTCATCAACGTGCGAGGGTACCCGTGCAGGGAAGGTTCGGATCGCGGCGCGCATCTTCACCTCATGGGGAGTTGGCCCCTTTGGCCGGTTGGACACATTTTCGTGTTGGTCAGCCGCTAGCATGGGCCGACCGATGACGCATCTTGAAACTGTGATTTTCCACGCCGGAAGCTGGATCACGAAGGGGAGCAGAAGATCTTGACGGGGACTCCCGGGATACGGGACGAGCAGATACCGCTCCTGTCGGTCGTGGTGCCGGTCTACGGGGTGGAGAGATACCTGGACGACTGTCTGAACAGCCTCGTCGACCAGGACGTCTCGCAGGAGATCATCGTCGTCATCGACGCGTCGCCGGACCGCTCGGTAGCGATCGCGCGTGAGTTCGAGGCCGCGTACGACCAGGTCCGCGTGGTGGAGAATCCCGTGAACATCGGGCTGGGCGCCGCTCGTAACGTCGGCCTCGGCCACGCACGGGGGAAGTACGTGACCTTCCCGGACAGCGACGACATGGTCGTGCCGGGTGCGTACGCGGCGCTGGTGGCCTCGCTCGAGCGGTCCGGCTCGGACTTCGCCACGGCCTACGCGGACGAGTTCGGCACGTCGTCGGGCCGGCAGCGGTACTGGACCACGCGCCCCTCGGTGTACGCCACGGGGGCGGAGGGTGCGACCCTGGCCGACCTCCCGGAGCTCGTGTACGACCACACGGCTTGGACCAAGGTGTTCCGGCGCGAGTTCCTGGTGCACGAGGACATCCGCTGGCCGGAGACCACCAAGTGCGAGGACGTCGTACCGTCGATGCGCGCCTACGCGGCGGCGTCGGCCTTCGACGTCGTGCCCCTCTGCATGTACCTGTACCGGCGCCGGCCGGGCTCCATCACTACCGCGCTGACGTCGTCCAGGACCATCCTGGACTGGGCGGTCCAGGTCCGGGAAGCCTTCCGCGTGGTCGAAGGTGTGGGCGTCCCGGAAGCCGTCCAGTTCTTCGTGGAGAAGGCGATGCGCTACGAGGTCGCCTCGCGCATCAAGTCGCTCGGCGACGTCGACGACGAGACGCGGCTGACGGCCACGACCTTGGTGACGGAGCTGCTGGAGGCGAGCGAGGCCGCGACGCTGCGCCGGGTGCCGACGCCGACGCTCACGGCCGTCCTCGGTCTCCTGGCCGGGCCCGAACCGGAGGCACGGCACGACGGGCTGCCCGCGGCGCTGCTCGAGGCGCTCAGCCTGACCGCCGACGGCCCGGGCTCCGCCCCGGCCGCGCACACGGGGCCGATGGTCTCGGTGGTCATGCCCACGTTCGACGTGGACCCGTGGATCGACGCGTGCGTCCGCTCCGTGCTGGAGCAGACGATGGGCGACCTCGAGCTGATCGTCGTCGACGACCACTCGACGGACGGCACGTGGGAGAAGGTGCTCGACTGGGCGAGCCGGGACGCCCGGGTCGTACCGGTGCGCAACCCCGGCAGCGGAGGCGCGCAGGCCAGGAACGCGGGGCTCGAGCTGGCCGCCGGCAGGTACGTCATCTTCTGCGACGGCGACGACCTCGTACCGCGGCACGCGTACCGGACGCTCCTCGACCTCGCGGAGAGCAGCGCGGCCGACGTCACCGTCGGCGGCTTCCAGCGGGTGTGGACCTCGACCACGTGGAGCGACCCCAAGAAGTACGGGCTGGAGACGCGGCTCGAACGGACGACGCTCGACCTCAACCCCCGCCTGATCCGGAACCGGACCTGCTGGAACCGGCTCGTCCGCAGGGACTTCTGGGTGGAGCACAGGCTGCACTTCCCGACCACGCCCCGTGGCAACGACATGCTTCCCATGACCGCAGCCATGCGGTTCGCGCGGAGCATCGCCGTGACGCCCGAGGTGGTCTATCACTACCGTGCACGCCCCGGTGCGAGCTCGATGACCGCACGCCTCGGCGACGTGCGGTCGCTGATCGGCTACTTCGTGCAGGAACGCCTCTGCGCGGTGCTGGTGGCGGAGGACGACCGGAGCGAGCTCGCGCGCGAGTACTGGCACATGGCGCTCGGCTCCGACGCGTGGGCGACGCTCGGGAAGCTGCTGCAGGACGGGTTCGACCACCTGGAGAAGGAAGACCGCGTGGCGGTCTCGGCCGCCGTCGCCGGACTGGTCTCGCTCGCGCCCTTCGAGGCGCTGGAGCGGATCGGCGCGCGACGCGCGCTCGTCTTCCACCTCGCCGCACACGGTCACCTCGACCTCGCGCGCGCCGTGTGGGAACGCGAGGTGGGCAAGAGGTTCGCCGGTGGTTCGGACACGATCACGACGTTCGCCGAGGCGCTCTCGACCGCCATGGCCGACGGGTTCGACCGCCGTCTGGCCGGGAAGGTCTGGCGCAACGACGTGATGCGCCCGTTCATCGACGTGTCCCATGCCTGGGACGACGAGCTCGGCGAACGGATGATGGTCTTCGCGAGCAAGATCGACCCGGAGGTCTCGGTGCGGTCGACGGCGACCCCGGCCACCAGGGAGGTCCGCGTCGCGGAGGCTCTGCTGCACGGGGAGCTGAACGACGTCTGGCGCGAGTCCCAGTACAACCCGTACAAGTACCGGCCGAAGTTCGCCGCCTCCATCACGGGGGTCCAGGGCCGCGTGGTGCACCTGCGGGGCAGCGGACCGGTCCGCCCGGGCGTGCGGGTGCTCCGGCTCCTCGCGCTCGGCTCCGTGGGCAAGCAGCGGGACGTGCAGAGCCAACGGCTCTTCGGCCGCGTCTCCGTGAACGAGAAGGGCTGGTCGGTCGACGCCGACCTGACGGCGCTCGAGCCGGGGTACGACTGGCGACTCCGAGTGATCGTCGAGGACGCGTTCGGCGAGCTCGAGCTCCCGGTCCGTATCGCGTGGCCGGGTGGAGCCTCGTCGCTGAGCGTGGTGCGGCCCATGCGGCTGGCGGACGGCGACGAGCTCGGCCTGCGCACGTTTGCCTCAGGGACGGCACGGGTCGCTACCGCGGTTCGCTGGCGCGGTATCCGGGTCGGCCGGCGCGCCAGAAAGCTGCGGGCCTACCGCGCCGTCGAGTGGCGGATCCAGCGAGCCGCCAAGAACCGCAGGAACCGGAAGAAGGCTGAGCTTCAGAGTGCGGCACGGAGGAACGATGCCTGAGGTGAGCAGCCTGCTCGCGGAGCCGGGCGCCGCTGTGCCCGCTGCTGCCGCCACGGCCGGTGCGCTCGGGGGAGACCGGGCCGTCACCCGGGTCGCAGGGGTACCGGTGGTGCACTGGAACCCGATCCGGTCCGGTGCGCCGGTGGCGAACTTCGGCGACGTCCTGGGCCCGGCGATCGTGTCCCGCCTGGTCGGATCCTCCCCACGTACCGTCGCGCCCGACGGACCGGCGCTGCTGTCGGTCGGCTCGATCCTGCACCTCGCGCCGGAGCGATCCGTCGTCTGGGGGTCCGGGGTGAACGGCAAGATGCTCGCGGCGACCAAGGACATCCCGGACGGGGTGGCCTTCCGGGCCGTTCGTGGCCCGCTGACCAGGCGTTTCCTGTCGGGCCACGGGTTCGACGTGCCTGAGGTCTACGGCGACCCGGTCCTGCTCCTCGCCGACGTCATGCCGGAGCTGCTCCGGGTGAGCCGCGCTCCGGTGCGGGACGTGCTCTTCGTGCCCAACTTCAACGACAAGGACGACGTCTCCGCGGTGGCCGGCGAGCACGAGCTGGAGACGCTCGACTCCCAGGACCACGTGGACTCGGTGCTCCTGCAGATCGCCTCGAGCCGGTTCGTGATCAGCACGTCGCTGCACGCCGTCATCGTCGCGGAGGCGCTCGGCGTCCCCGCGCGCTTCGTGCGGTCCCCGCACGAGCACCCGTTCAAGTACCGCGACTACCTCGCGGGCACGGGCAGGGCGTTCGAGCCGATCGCCGAGACCGTCGAGGAGGCGTTCGTGCTGGGCGGCCAGCCCGAGCCGAGGTTCGACGCCGACGCCCTGCTGGAGGCGTTCCCCTGGGAGCTGTGGTCCTCGGGCGACGAGACGCCCTGGGCGGCTCCGGAACGAGAGCGAACGAGCCCTGACGACCGGGACCGGGTATGGATCGCCGCCATCGAGGGCTCGCACGGCGCTGCGCTCGACCGTGAACGCGCAGAGTACGAGGGGCTCCTGCGCGGCCTCACCGACGCCGCCGGCCGCACCACCGGCGCGGCCGAGCTCGCGGACCTGCGGCAGTGGCACTACGCCGAGGTCGCGCCGGACTCCCTGCCGGCCGATCTCCGGAGCGTCGACGCAGCGGTACGCACGTGCTCCGTCGCGCGGATCGAGGAGGCCGCCCGGCGGGTCCGGGACGGGCTGCGCGCCGTGGCGTACGCGGCGGTCTCCCGGCCGCGGGGGACCGTGCTGAGCCTCGCGCTGCTGCTGGCCGACACGCAGACCCCGATCGGCGAGGTGCGACTGACGAACGAGGCGCTCGGTGACCACGTCAGCCTGCCGCACCACGTGCTGCCGCCCAGGGCCGC
>NZ_JBHSFI010000005.1:261112-1020229 GCF_042654905.1 Promicromonospora alba | reverse complement strand
CTGGTCTCCGTGCGGTACGACGACGGGACGGTCCGGACGACGGAGCTGGCCTGGTCCGAGGACCTGCCCCGGCTCGAGCCCGAACCGGTGCCCGCGGGGCCGTCGACCTTGGTCGGCGCCCAGGAACAGGAGCGATGACGTGGCCAGGATCAGTGTGTTCCCCTACTGGACCACGAACCCCTATCTGAACATGCTCTACATGGAGGCTCGTTCGCAGGGCTGGCGGGTCGACGGCAAGTGGCGCTACCACGAGCTGCTGAACGAGCTCCAGGTGCTCGAGGCCGGTGACATCCTGCACATCCACTGGACGAGCCCGGTCGCCGAGAACGTCAAGGACGTGGCAGAGCTCCGGTCGCGCATCGCGCGGCTCGACGGCGCGCTGTCCGGCGCCCGGTCCCGTGGCGTGGAGGTCTTCTGGACCGTGCACAACACCATCTCCCACGACACGGACTACGACGCCGAGGAGGTCGAGCTCGCGAAGGTGCTCGCCCGCCGGTCGTCCCGGATCATCGTGCTCAACTCGCAGACCGCCGAGGTGGTCTCGGAGTACTACGAGCTCCCGGCCGAGAAGGTGTCCCGTGTCCGGCACGCGAGCTACCAGGGCGTCTACGAGCCGTCGCCGGGGCGTCGAGCGGCACGGCGGCGGATCGGCACCATCCCTCCCGGTGACCTGGTCATCGGGATAGTGGGCGGGATCCGCCCGTACAAGGGTCTCGGTGACCTGCTGCGGGCCGCGGGCCTCCTCGCCGAGCGCAACCCCCGCGTCTCGATGCTGCTCGCCGGCGGCACCACCGCCGAGGCGATGGCGGAGATCGAGGCGGCGATGCCGGGGAACGTCACGGTGCACCGGCGTCACGGACAGCTCACGGACGAGGAGGTGGTCACCTGGGCCTCCGCGTGCGACCTGTTCGCGCTGCCGTACACGCGGATCCTGAACTCGGGGAGCATGCTGCTGGCCGCGACCCTCGGTGTCCCGTGCGTGGTTCCGGGCGAACCGCACCTGCGCGCGGAGTACGGCGACGAGCAGTGGGTCGAGTTCTTCGACGTCGAGGCCGCGTCCCGGGTGGATGCGCTGGCCGAGGCGATCGAACGCGGTCTGGACCGGCAGAACGGTGCACGGGCGCAGGCCGCGGAGCAGTTCGCGGCGTCCTACACGATGCACGACATGTCGGTGGACTTCGCGGAGCTGCTGCCGAGATGACCGTCGAAGCTCGAGAGCCGGAGGACGTCGTGACCGAGGTAGCCGCACTGCCCCGGGGCACCACGGTGCTCCACATCGGCGCGCCCAAGACCGGCACGACGTCGCTGCAGCAGTCGGCGGCCGGATCGCGTCAGCGGCTCCGTGCAGGCGGGGTGATGTACCCGGGCCGGTACGAGAACCACCGCCGGTTCGCGAGGTCGTTGCTCGGCTACCCCAAGGAACCCTGGCTCACGGGGCGCGCACCGGCCCACTGGTCGACGGGCATCCTCAAGCAGCTCGTGAACGACGAACGCGACTACGCGCTGGTGAGCAGCGAGACCTTCTCGACTGCCGACGCGCGCGACGTCGCGCGGGTCCGGGCGGCATTCACCATGCCTACCCACGTGGTGCTGACGCTTCGGCCGCTGCCAGGGATGCTCCTGTCCACGTGGCAACAGTGCGTCAAGAACGCGGAGTTCCGGCCCTTCGACGCGTGGCTGGACGAGGCGTTCCGTGAGCTGCCGATGCTGCGCATGCCCGGCGGCGACGTCTTCAAGGAGCGCGACGGCACCAACCTCGTGGGACGGTGGGCGGACGCGTTCGGCCCGGAGAACATGACGGTCGTCGTGCTCGATCCCACGGACCGCGACCACATCTTCCGGGTCTTCGAGGACTTGCTCGGACAGCGCCGCGGGACGCTGGAGCGGGTCACCGCCAACTCGGGCATGAGCGCGGTCGAGACAGAGTTCTTCAGGCAGGCCGCTGAGCGGATCTTCCTGGAGACAGGGTCCCGCGCCCGCAGAGACCTCTTCCACGGCGGTGCGGTGAACACCGTCATCGCTGAGCGGCCGCGGCGGACGGACGAGCCTTCGCTGCGGGTGCCTGAACGGGTGACCAGACATGCGGCGACCGCGGCGATCCGGATCGCCGAGCAGATCGAGTCCGCCGGCGTCCGCGTCGTCGGTGACCTCTCCGATCTCGCGGCGGCGGGACGGGTCGGTGACCCAGCGCCCCTCCCGGGGGAGGTGACGAGCGACCTCGCTCTGATCGCGGCCGGTGGACTGGCGCGACGCGCCGTCCAGCTCGGGATGCTGGACGAGGCCGACGCGCACCGGCTGCGCGCGTCCGCCGTACAGGAAGTCGGCGGCGCGCGGACGGACGGCGACGTCGCGGACCTGGCCGCCGCACCGCTTCCGGGAACGGCTCCGGCCGGCGTGCCGGAGCGGATCCCGAGCGAGCTCGCGCTGCGTGCCGTCATAGGCGTCTACGAGGGCGCACAGCGCCTGAGCTGACCTGAACAGGCCAAGCCTTCTACTGCTTGAGCGGCGTCGTGTGGTCGGCCGACCAGCCCGTGGAGCGGGCGAACATGCCCAGCAGCGCCTGGACCGCGAAGTCGAAGGGGACGACGTCGGGGTCCGCCAGCGCAGCGGAGTCGGCGGTGGGTACCGGACGCTCCAGCTCTGCCAGATCTCCGACGACCCGTACACCCGTCGACCGCACGCTGTCGGCCAGGATGCGCCCCGCCTCGACGCACGACTCGGCGGCCCACACCGGGATCCGCAGCTTGCCCTCGGACGCCTCGGGCTCGCGGCTGGACAGCAGGCGGTGGACGACGCCGTGGTGCACGAGGTTCCGGTGCTCGCGCGACGAAGCCTGCCACTCGCCGATGACCTGCTGGTTGAGCCGGTGGACGAGTGCCGCTTCCGCTGCGGACATGCTCCGGTTGGCGCCGGTGCCGACCGGGGGCTCGGAGTGCAGGATCCCCGCCGGGAGGGCCAGCATCGACTCGAAGGTGTCGAGCAGGCGCGTGGGACGGTCCTTCTCGAGGACGATGACCGTGATGTTCTCCGGGCCTACCGCAGCGGACCACCGTTCGAGCAGGCCGTAGCCGTCACGCCGGTGGAAGGCGCCGGACGCCTCGACGGTGGCGGGATCCTTGAGCACCCGACGAAGGTACGTGTCGAGCGACTCCGTGTTGCCCCGCTTGAGGCTCTCCTGCCAGTAGGACGGCACGAACGTGCCGAAGTTACGCAGGACCAGCGTCACGTGCACGGGGACCCGCCCGCCGTCCCCGAGGGCGTCGACGGTGCGGCGCGCCCCGTCCAGGTTCGTCGTGCAGATCATCTCGAAGGAGACGAGACCGCGCCTGGCCTCGTGCCGGTCGAGCTCCTGCTTGAGGTTCAGCCACCACTGCTCCTGCGGTGTCGGGTCGGAGAGATACCCGACCCGCAGCCCGGCGAGCCACGAGGTCGCCTTGTGGTGGTTCTCGCCCCGGCCCGGGTAGATGACACCCTCGTTGCGGAGCCTCTTCTTGAGTCGTGAGGCCGCGTACTGCAGCGCGGTCGACCCGGTCTTCGGCAGGCCGATGTGCAGCAGGCGAGCACCAGGCGGGACGGGATCGACCGTCTCGGCGGCCATGGGCGCAGGAATCATGACTTCTCAGGCCCGATGCGGACTACATGTTCGGCGATACGGGCAACCATGAGCTCCCCGTACAGCTCGTTCGCGTGGATGCGGTCGGCCTCGCCCTCTTCCCGCACGTTCTCGAACTCGGGTCGCAGGAAGCCGTCGGCGTCGGCCGCTTCGACGGGAGGCTCGATCAGCGCGAGATCTCGGCCGGCGAGCCAGTCGCGCCACACCTCCCGCGAGAGCGAGTCAAGATGCTGCAGGAGCTCGGGTCGGTAACCGTCCTCGGTCATGGCTGGGTGATTGCGTCGGGGCGGTGGCCCGGAGATCGCGAAGGCGGGAACGCCGAGAACGGCGAGCCGTTCGTAGACCATCCGTGTGCCTCGGTGATCCCACTCGAGCATGGCTCTGATCGCGTCGTCCGTCAGTGGGGTCAGTCCGCCCTGCGCCAGATGAGTCGGCGCGAAGGTGCGCCACATCGCGTCACGGTAGAGCCGCCGCGAGGTGTTCGCGACGTTGCAGAAGCCCCACGGGCTCGTCGCGGGGACCGTCTTGTCACCGGTCCATTCGGCAAGGTCCTGCTGGAAGCGTTGGTCGGTGAACGTGAGCGACCCCTGATCGACAGCGCCGAAGATGCCCGGTGTGAGCAGGTCCTTCGTGAGGCCGGTGAAGAAGATTCCTGCGTCACCGACCGCGAAGTGGCGTGGTGCGACCCGCTTGGCGTCGAGGTGCTTCGCCTGGCCGGCGACGGACTGCCGGGCCGCGCCGATGAGGCAGATGACGTGGGAGTTGCCCGCAATGTATGTCGTCACCGTCGTCATCGTCCGAAAGCCTCGAGGATCAGCTCGTCGCAGACGACGTCGTCCGCAGTTCGCTCAGGCGTCGTCGGGGCCGCGGTCGTATCCGCTGCTCGAACAGGTTTCGGCTCGCCGGTGTCGCCGTGCGCCGAGAAGAAGACATCCATCACCTGTGCAACGCCTGCGGCGGAGACCGACCGCAAGTTGGGCTCGTAGGCCAGGGCTCGCATCGGGTGCGAGGAAACGAGCTCGTAGGAGGGGAAGTAGTCGACGAAGTCGTACGTGTCGTACAGCTCGCTGCACACAGCACGAAGGATCGACTTCGAAGCGACCGTGGCGGGAAGGACGTGGGCACCGGACGCCGTAGCCGTCAGTGGAACCGGTGACACCGTGATCAGGAATCGCATCGCCGGGTTGATCGACCGCGCGTAGGCGATGAAGGACTCGAAGTCCTCAAGCACCTGTCGGAACGTGAAGTTGACGAATCCGTGCTTGGTCTCGTCGAAGTCCCCGTGGACCGTGCCTGGGCACGTCGGATAGATCGTCCCGTCCTCCAGGTTCTCCCACGCCTCGGTGAGTCCGAACGTGAAGACGAACAGGTCGGTCCGGGCGAGGAGCGAGTCCACGGCTCTCAGGTGTGCGTCGCGGTGGATGCGAAGCTCCTCGAGGCTCGAGTACCCACGGGGCTCGATCGAAGGTCGGTACGGGTCGTAGAAACGCTCGCCGTCGGTCCAGTACTCGTCGACGGGTGTGTGCTCGCCGCGCGCCCGCGCGAAGGTCTGCACGAGCTGTCGCGCGCTGTAGATGTTCCCGTATCGAGCGGAGTAGATCCCGAAGCCGAACTTGCTGTGCGCCTCCTCGGGCAGGGATGCGGGGGCCGGCTCCACGTCGACGAAACCGTAACCCCGGCTCTTGAACTGCCTGCCGATGTGCTGCGCGAAGCAGCTTCCGGCTGCGGTGATCCGAGTCGTTCGTGCGATCTCGAAGCGCGGGATGTACACGTCCGCGAACTCCATCGGGTTGCGCTGCGCAACAGCCTGCTTCCAGAAGGCGCGACTTGGGAGGTCCTGATAGGGATGCATGTCAACTTTCTTCTGGGGAATCGATGACGGAGGGCCGAGCGCTCACGCGTCGGGCGTGATCGCTGCTCTCTCAGTAAGAGTGCTTGCGCGTGAAGACGTCATTCACTCTTTCCTTGTCGAACGGTTCGCCGAGCCACTCGAAGAGCCCCTTGAGGGTTTCGGGGTCGGCGACATAATCGTTGTAGTGCAGCCGGTAGGTCCGGTTCGGGTACGCGGCCTCCAGCTCGTTGAACTGGGCTTCCGCGCGCTCGAGGATGGCGGCGCCGTTCTCCCGGTCCTTCCACCACTTGCTCGCCAGCACGTCGGCGTGGTCCCGGGTGTTGATGACGAACCGTGCCCGGGGGAAGAGGCGGACCAGGAAGTCGGCGTAGGGGCGCCAGTTGGAGTGCACCCAGCGGATCTCCTTGAACCCCGTCACGCGGGTTCCCGCCGGAGGCTGCAGCAGAGAGGCGAGCACGAGCGAGCGCAGCAGCGCGAGAGTCGTCTCGGGCGAGAACTGGTTGATCCCGAACCAGGGGTGCGACGGCGTGTCCGGCGACTTCTTGGCCGGGTCGGTGTGCTCGCGGCTCGCCTTGTCGAGCGTGTTGAAGTACGCGAACAGGCTGTACAGGGAGTCGCCGTTCTCGCCGCGGATCACGTAGCCAGGGATCGAGTTGAGGATGCCCTGGAGCAGGGTCGAGCCGGATCGCCCGTAGGTGACGATGAATACGCAACCGAGGGGGTCGCGTGCGGCGGCTGAGTCGTACACGGTTCTACTTTCCTTCGGCGGTGTACTGCTTGACGAGGCGCCCGACGTTGTGCCATCTCGGCAGCTCGCGGCCGAGCAGTTCTTCCATGAACCGGATGTCGTCGGCATAGAGCGCGTGAAGCGCCGCGATCTCCTGAGCGGTGATGGGGCTCTGCTTCTTGAACTGCGGGAGCCAGCCGACGTTACCGACCTTTACCTTGGGCTTGAGGGAATCCCAGAACTCCGGCGAGTCGCCGACCCGCAGGGCGCTGAGCGCCTCCTGCAGGTAGACGCGCGGACGCTCGACGAGGTCGTCGAAGACGAGCACCCGCAGGCGTTCCGGGCCGAGCGTGCGGGCCCAGTCCTCGTAGTGCCGCCGGTAGAAGCCGCGGTCGACGATCCCCAGCCGGGCCGGGGTCTGGAAGATGCCGGCGCCCAGCTCGATCTCGGCGTTCGAGAAGTGCCGCCAGTACGCCGAGATCGCTCGTTCGACGGGGTTGCGCAGGCTGAGCAGGACGGGCGCGTTCGGGTCCAGCATGTCCCGGATCGCGGCGGCCGTGTCGTGCTTCCGTGGCGGGGAGAACTCGCTCCGGGGGTCGGCCACCCAGAAGTATCCGGGTGAGCGGTGGCCACGCAGCGGCTTGCTGCCGTCCGCGAAGGGCTCGAGGAACTTCTGGATCTCCTCGTCCTTCGTGAGCCGACCGGGCCGGCTGAAGAACGGAGCGGCGTCCTTGACCACGTCGACGTGCGGATGACGGCTGAGCTGGTGCTGCAGCCACTGCGTCCCACCCTGCTGGGTGCCCGCGATGAGGAAGTTCGGACCGCCCTCCAGCCGCCGGAGCGGCGCGGCGGGGGCCTGTGCGTCCTGCACGGCACCGGCCAGCCGCTGCTGGACGCTCGCGCGCTCGGGCACGGTGCCGCTCGCGCCGGCCGCGCTCCCGGCGTCCTGCTGCACCGGCAGGTCCGCGGTCATCGTCCGGGTCGCGCCCGCCCCCCAGATCACCCGGCCCTCGGCACCCGTGAGCCGCTGCACGATGTTCAGGTACACGTTCTCCGCGTAGTGGAACGGCGCGTCGCCCCACGGGTGGGTAGCGCTGGACACGACCTCGGACGGGTCCAGCGAGATCACCTGCGTGGCCAGCGACTGCGCCGCGAACTGTGCGTACGACTGGAACACCGGGTTCGCGTCCCCGGCCGAGACGCCGAAGGAGTCCGGCGTCTTCTCGCCGGTCTCGGACCACTCCGCCCACGGGATGTCGAGCAGCACCACGGTGGCCTGCGGCATGTAGTGCCGCAGGCGTTCCCCGATGTAGCTGATCGCCGTCTGCCAGTACTCGAAGTGCTGCTGCGTGCCGAACGCGAGGTACTGGGCACCCTGGGGCAGGTACTGCTCGGCGCCGGACTGGATGAGCTCCAGCGACCGGGTGATCACCGACCCGTCGGGCAGCAGGTAGGCGCCCAGGCGCTCGTCGACGAGGTCGACCAGCACGAGGTCGGTGCCGGCAGCGGACGAGGCGATCTGCGGCCGCAGGCTCGACGCGAAGTCACCGGAGATCATCCGCTGCTGGAACTGCGACTCGAGGGTCGGCGGCGCCATGAGCTCGACCGGGCGGGTGTACGCGCTCAGCGCCGACTGGCGCGCCACGTACGCGACGAGCTCGAACTGCTCGGGATCCAGGTGTTCGAACGTGTCCCGCGACACGCACGAGCCGTAGATGAAGACCCTGGTCTTGCTCTTGCTCATACCCCACCCTCTGCGGAAACTGCCTCTGCGGAAACGGCGGTGAACTGCTCGTCCACCAGGTCGAAGTCGGGCAGCACGTCGGGCAGCACCGGCGCGAGCACGCGCGCCGTCGCGTCCAGCACCCGCTGCGCGCTGTGCCCGTCCCCGTACGGGTTGACGGCCTGCGCCATGGCGGCGTAGGCGGCCTCGTTCGTCAGCAGCCGGTTCACCTCGGCCACCACACGCTCCTCGGCGGTCCCGATCAGGCGGGCGGTGCCTGCTTCGACGGCCTCGGGGCGTTCGGTGTTGTCCCGCATCACCAGCACCGGCTTGCCGAGGCTCGGCGCCTCCTCCTGGAGGCCGCCGGAATCGGTGAGCACCAGCGTGGAGAGCGACAGCAGATGGGTGAACTCGCCGTAGCCCAGCGGCTCGGTCACCGTGACGTTCGACAGCCCGGCGAGGTGCGGCAGCACGGCGTCACGCACCACGGGGTTGCGGTGCACGGGCAGCACCACCTCGACGTCGGGGAACCGTCCGGCGATCCGCGCCAGAGCCCGGCCGACACCCTCCATGGCGTCGCCCCAGTTCTCCCGGCGGTGGGTGGTCACCAGCACCAGGCGACGGCCCGACGACGCCACCCGGGCGACCGCCGGGTCGGTGAACGCCGTCCGGCGCTGCACCGCGAGGTACAGGGCGTCGATGACCGTGTTGCCGGTCACCACGATGTTCTCCAGCTGGACGCCCTCGGCGACGAGGTTGGCGAGGCTCCGCAGGGTCGGTGCCAGGTGCAGCGCGGCGATCTGCGAGGTGATCTTGCGGTTCGCCTCCTCCGGGAACGGCGACATGATGTCGCCGCTGCGCAGCCCCGCCTCCAGGTGCACCACCGGGATCTGCCGGTAGAACGCGGCGAGCGCGGCGGCCGCCGACGTCGATGTGTCGCCCTGGACGATGACGGCGTCGGGCCGGTGCTCCGCGAGGATCGGGTCGAGCCGGCTCATGACCCGGGCGAAGATCTGCCCGAGCGTCTGGCCGTGGCTCATGATGTCGAGGTCGTGGTCCGGCACGATGCCGAAGACCTCGTTGACCTGGTCGAGCATCTCCCGGTGCTGGCCGGTGACGACGGTCATCGACTCGAACCGGTCGTCGGCCTCGAGGGCAGCGATGACCGGGGCGACCTTGATGGCCTCGGGGCGTGTCCCGTAGACGGTCATGACGAGGGGCCGGTTCACAGGTCGCCCGCCTCGGCCTGGAGCGCCGCGACACGCGCTGCCCTGGCCCTCGCCTGCTTGGCGTCGCGTCCCGTGGGGCGGGCATGCCGCTCGCGGACCGGTCCCTTGACCGGCTCGGGCGTGTCGAACCGCACCTCTGTCTCCCGTCGTTCGGCGAAGGCTTCTTCGAGAATCTGCTTGGCGTCGTCCGGCTTGTCCTTCGCATGGGCCCACGCCCACTTGCGGTACCGGACGGCGACGTCCTGGGCCTCGCCGTCGAGCACGAGGCGGCCGTGGTGCAGCCAGATGGCGCGGGTGCACGACTCCTCGATGGTCTGTGCCGCATGGCTCACGAGGAACACCGTTCCCGCTTCTTTCCGTAGGCGCTCCATGCGGACCTCGCTGCGTTCCTTGAACGCGGCGTCACCGGTGGCCAGGGCCTCGTCGATGAGCAGGATGTGGGGGCGTGCCGCCGTCGCGATGGCGAAGCGCAGGCGTGCGGCCATACCCGAGGAGTAGGTGCGCATGGGCAGGTAGATGGACTTGCCGAGGCCGGCCAGCTCGATGACGTCGGGGATGGCGGCCTGCGCCTCGGCGGGGGACAGGCCCATCGCCAGGCAGCCGAGCCGTACGTTCTCCTCGCCGGGCAGGTCGGGGACCAGCGCGGCGTTCACGCCGATGAGCACCGGCGTGCTCTCGGCCAGCACCTGGCCCTTGGTCGGCTTCTCCAGGCCCGCGATGATCCGCAGGAGCGTGCTCTTGCCGGAGCCGTTCTGGCCGACGATGCCGATCTGCTCGCCGGAGTTGGCCACGAACGAGATGTCCGTCAGCGCGCGCACCGTCACCTTGGGCTCCTGGCCCAGCGCGTTGAGCACCGTCCGCTTGAGCCTGGCGCGGCGGCCGCTGGACGTGTCGGTCGACGGCGTCCGGTAGAACATGCGCAGGCCCTGGACGGCGACCGTGGGCCACAGCACGGGAGTGCTCCCGGACCGTGGCGCGACGGCGGCGAGCTGGCCCGTGTGCGGCGGGGCCTGCACCGACATCGGGATCGCTCCCGTCAGCGGCCGCTGCACCGGCACCGGCATCGATGCGGGACGGCCCTGGCTGAGCTGCGGCGGCGGCATCGGGTAGTCGAGGTCAGCGGCCATAGCTCTCCTCCGCCTGCCAGAAGGTGATGAACCCGATCAGCAGCATGCCGACGGCCCAGCCGCCGAGCCACACCCAGCGCATCGGGTCGGGAGTGGTCGCGTACAGGACGCAGTCGCGCACGATGTCCAGCACGATGAACATCGGGTTCGCCTCGAGCACCATCTGGATGTCGGGCCGGTCCTTGAGCAGGTCGTCGAACGAGAAGAACACCGCGGACGCGTACAGCCAGATGCGCATCGACATCCTGATGAGGTTCGCGACGTCGGGCAGCGCGGCCGCCCACCGGGCCACCAGGAGAGACAGCCCCGTGGTGAACATGACCTGGAGCGCCAGGACGGCGGGCACCAGGGCGATGCGCCAGGTGTACTCCTCGACCGGGGGGATGAAGTAGATCAGCGCACCGAGCACCACGAGCGTGGGGCCCAGGTTGAGCAGGTTGCGCAGCACCACCGAGATCGGCAGCGCCGCCCGTGGGAACGTGAACGCCCGGATCAGGTTCTTGCCGGTCTGTACAGAGCGCGCCCCACCGTTGATCGATGCGGTGGTGAACTGGAACAGGAACACGCCGATCAGCAGGTAACCCAGGAAGTTCTCGATGCCCCGCGCGTTCTTCATCAGCAGGCCGAACACCAGGTAGTACACGGCGCCGTTGATCAGCGGGTCCAGGATCAGCCAGGCCTGGCCCAGCAGGCTCTGCCGCGTACCGCTGGTGACCTTGGCCCGCGCGTCCGCCCACAGGAAGTGCCGGCGTGCCCAGAGCAGGCTGATGTACTGCCCCAGCGGGGGCCGTGCGCCGACGCGCGACAGGTTGCCGAGCGTCACGAGCTTGGTGGTCGTCGGCGACGCGTCGAACAGGGCCGCGTACGACGAGGTCTCCGGGCCCGAGCTCATGCCTTCACCCCCAGACACTCCCGGTAGATCCCCAGATACGTCTCCGCGTTCCTCACCCATGTCCTCTCGATGGCCACCGCCCGGCCCAGCTCGACCAGCTCGGCACGCCGTCCGGCGTCGTCCAAGAGGGTAGCGACCGCATCGGCCCAGCCGGCCAGATCATCCGCGCCGACGTGCAGCCCCGCGCCGCCCACGGCCTCCACCAGGGCGGGCAGGTCGCTGGCGACCACCGGGCGGCCCACCGCCATCGCCTCGACGGGCTTGAGCGGGGTCACGAGGCGCGTGACCTCGTGGTCGCGACGCGGCACCAGCACGACGTCGAGCGCGGCCAGCCAGGTCTGCGCCACGGCCGGCGGTACCCGTCCCGGGAGCACCACGTGGTCGGCGACGCCCAGCTCGTCCGCGAGGCGCGCCAGCCCGGGCCGCGAGACGCCGTCGCCCACCAGCAGGCCCGTGACGTCGTGCCCGCGGGCGCGCAGCGTGGCCACCGTGCGGACCACCGTCTCCAGGCCCTCGTAGTCGACGAGGCTGCTCACCGTCCCGATCGCGGGCCCGGCCGCCAGGCCGAGCGCGGCCCGCGCCGCCTCCGGCGTCGGGTGCTGCGCTGCGATCAGGCTGTCCGGTACCGCGTTCGGCACCACGGTGATGTGGTCGGCGGGGACGCCGCGCGCCACCAGCGCGTCGCGCATGGTTCCGCTGAGCGTCACCACGGCGTCGGCCGCGAGCGCGAGCTCGGTCTCCTTGGCCTGCATCAGCGCCCGACGGCGGGACGACGCCGCCCGGGCGCGCGCAGCGGGCGTGCCGTGCGACGCCACCCAGGTCTCCTCGGGCAGCCCGCGCACCTCGTAGACCCACGGGATCCCGAGCCGCCGCGCGGCGGCGCGCGCCAGGCTCCCGTTGGTCGACGGCGTGGTCGTGTGCAGGACGTCGGCGCCCGCGTCCCGCGCGGCCTCGGTGAGCAGGTCGGTCTCCTGCGCGATCCGGCGCGCGACGTCGGACGCCATGCGGTCCGGGACCAGCCGGTGGTAGGTGACGCCGTCGACGACGTCGGTCCCGCGGGCCGTGAGCGACCCGATGGTCAACGGGTAGCCGGGGCGCGTGGTCGCGACCGCGGGCGTCCCCGCGGCGCGCTGCGCCATCAGGATCGCGTGCGAGCGGAGCGTGTAGCCGCTCTGCGTGTGCGGCAGGGAGTTGGTCAGGTGGTGCAGCACCGTGATGCCGCCCGGGCCCGGTGGCCCCGGGGCGGCGTCGGGCGCCCGGGTGGCCGCGTCGTCCGCCGGCTCCGGCTGCAGCACGGCCACCTGGGCGCGGAGCCCGGCGGGTGCGTCCGGTCCGATGGAGTCGGCGTCGCCCAGCAGCCAGGCAGCCCGGTAGCGCGCGGGTCCTGCCCCGTCGACGTCGTCGAGCAGCTCGGGCCTGCCCACCGCGACGGCTACCTCGGCCGCGACCCGGCGGCCCCGGCCGTCGTGCCGTGCCAGGAGCTGTTCCGCCTCGTCCGCCGCGCGGGTCGCGTCGCCGGCCAGCATCCGCCCCAGCGCGTGCGAGGCCGACGGAGCCGGAGCGAACCCGAGGGCGCGCACCAGGGGCCGGCGCAGCGGCTCCGGAGCCCGCCGGGTCGCCTGGACGGCGAGCCAGAGCGGATCCTCGACGAGCGTGCGCGCCACGAACGACGTGGTGAAACGGAGATTGCGCGCGAGCTCGCTCGCGCGCTGGAACGGCAGCGCCATCAGACCCGGGCCCTCCGGTCGAGCGGGGCGTCCGGCACCGGGCTCGGGAGCAGGGCGTCGAGGAGCTCGGCGTACCGGTGGCCCAGCACCCCGTCGCTCGCGTGCTCGGCGACCCAGGCCGCGGCGTCGGCCGACGCCGCGGGCACCACGCCGTCGGACAGCCAGCCGCACCACAGGTCGGCGAGCCCCTCGACGTCGCCGGGGCGCACGACGGCGCCCGCGCCGTTGATCGTGACCAGGTTCGCTGCCTCACCGGCCAGGCTCGCCGAGGCGAGGACACCGGACGCCATCACCTCGTACAGCTTGGACGGGACCGTCCACTCGAACGGCTCCCAGTCCCGCAGGGAGACGACGACGGTGTCCGCCCAGGCGTACAGCTCGCGCACCTGGGTGGACGGCACGGAGGGCTCGACGCGTACCGGCGCGCCGAGCTCGGTGGCCAGCTGCCGGAGCGGTTCCAGCTCGTTGCCGTGCCCCACTATGCGGACGTCCAGCGCGTGACCGCGCTCCTGGACCAGGGCGGCGGCGCGCACGGCGACGTCGAGCCCCTGCGACCGGCCGACCGTGCCCGCGTAGACGACCCGCAGGGGGCGGCCCGCGAGGCGCACGGGAGCGTTCTCACGCACCGGTTCGAACGCCGTCCCGTTGCGGACCACTGCCACGTTGCGGACGCCGCGTGCGCGCAGGACCTCGGCGAACGCGGCGGTGGTCGTGACCACGAGATCCGCCCGGGTCTGGAGGCGCGTGACGGTGCGGTGCACCACGCGCGCCGCGAGATCACGGAGCCGACGGCGCAGGCCGCCGGGCCGGTCCCGGCGCAGGAGGATGCCGCTGGGCTGGATGAGGTCGGGCCAGGCGTCACGCATCTCGACGACGAACCGGGCGCGGTGCCAGCGGGCGAGCGCCCAGCCGGCGACGACGCTCGGGATCCCGGGGACCGTCGCGATCACGACGGCAGGCCGGCCGGCGGAAGGCCGGATGCCGTACAGGACCGAGCTGATCGCGGCGACCGTCTGGTCCGCGGCCCGAGATCCGAGCCCGTGAGAATGCTCGCGGAAATTCACCCGGATGATCTTCTCGCCGTTGGTGCCCGTCTGCACGGAACCAGGCAGGTATGAAGGTGAAGAGTGGGTGATCTTTCCCGACGGGTAGTGTGGCGGAGGCGCCAGGACGGTCACCGGAAAACCCACGGTGACCAGGTGTTCGATGAGTGCTCCCCAGCGTCGCTGGGGTGCTCCCGTCTCGGGTGCGAAATGGTGCGTGACCAGGAGGATCGAGCGGTCCTGTGGCTGTCTCGCGCCAGCGTTCACTGCGACTCCCCTCACTGTTCGGTGCCACCTGGGCGGGCACCGAGGTTCACCCCTGAAACGACGCTCCGGTTGCGGGCCAGGCTCAAGAGTAGTAGTCGCGTTCGCCACTATGATCAATATCTATGGCCGCACCTGATCGAATGAGCGATCTTCTCGCCCCGCCCAACCCGGTGGACGGGGATCTACGTCACGCCCGGCGCGCACGTCGGAGCCGCGGATTTGTCGCCGGCCTCGTGGTCGGCGCCCTGCTGCTCGTGGGCGGGGGAGGTGTCGCGGCCTACTACGCCTACCGGATGTCGCTCGACGACAATCTGGAGCGGATCGACCCGTTCGCCGACGTCGATCCCTCGACGCGGCCCAGCGCCCCCGCGGTCGAGGGCCCGACGGCACCCGTGAACATCCTGGTGCTCGGCTCCGACAGCCGGATCTCGGCCGGCGACCCGACCCAGTGGGAAGCCGGTGCGCAGCGCACCGACGCGATCATGCTCGTGCACCTGGCGGCGGACCGGAAGTCGGCGGCGGCGATCTCCATCCCCCGTGACTCCTGGGTACCCATCCCCGGCTACGGCGAGGCCAAGATCAACGCCGCGTTCTCCTACGGCGGCCCAGCCCTCATGATCCGGACGGTCGAGGACCTGACGGGCGTCCGGATCGACCACTTCGCGGTGACCGACTTCGAGTCGTTCGAGGCTCTCACCGACTCCTTGGACGGCGTCGAGATCACGGTGCCCGACGGCAACGGCGGCTCCGTGCGGCAGGCGATGACCGGCGAGGAAGCACTCGAGTTCGCGCGTGAGCGGTACGCATTGGCGAACGGCGACTTCGGCCGCGTGCAGCGGCAGCAGGCCTGGATGCGGGCGATCGTGGCCAAGGCGAAGAACAGCATGAGCGATCCCCTGAAGATGGGCAGCTTCCTCGAGGCCATCACCAGCTCGGTGGCCGTCGACGAGGGCCTCACGTTCGACAAGATCCAGGATCTCGTCATGGGCGCCCAGGACATGGCCACGAACGACATCACGTTCATGACCGCGCCCTACTCCGGCACCGGGCGCAGCGCCGACGGGCAGTCCATCGTCGTGCTCGACCGGGCGGTGTTCGACCCGCTCATGGAGGCGGTGGCCAAGGACGAGGTGCCGGAGTTCGTGGAGGCCAACCCGGACGCCATGGACGTCCTTCCTGCGGTCGTCCAGTAGCTCGACCAGCCCGTCCCGGGACGCCGAAGTAGAGCGCCTGTCCCCGTTCCTCTTGAGGCTCGCCTCACGCGGAAGGGGACAGGCGCTCTACTTCGGCAGTCGCCCTCGGGTTAGAGGCCCAGCGCCGTTCGGATGTCTGCCTGGACCCGGGCCAGGCGGTCGCGCGCGGCCACCCGCGCCGCGGACAGGGTGTTGGCCGAGGCGTCCGGGTCGACCGGCGACACCACCTCGATGTAGCACTTGACCTTGGGCTCGGTGCCGCTGGGCCGCACGATCACGCGGGTGTCGTCGGCGGTCAGCAGTACGACGCCGTCGGTGGGCGGCAGGCCGTCGAGGCCTTCCGCGAGGTCGCGCACGGAGTCCACGGGCGAACCCGCCAGGACGGACGGCGGCGACGTGCGGAGCGCCGCCATCGTCGACTCGATCAGCGCGAGGTCCTCGAACCGGGCAGACACCTGGCCGGTGACGTGCAGCCCGCAGGCGCGGGCGACGTCGTCGAGGCGGTCCAGGAGCGTGCGGCCCTCCGCGGCGAGGCGGTTGGCCAGCTGGGCGACGGCGACCGCCGCCGAGAGCCCGTCCTTGTCCCGCACGTGCTCGGGGTCGACGCAGTAGCCGAGCGCCTCCTCGTACCCGAACACGAGGCCCGGGGTGCGTGAGATCCACTTGAAGCCGGTGAGCGTCGTGGCGTGCGCCAGGCCGTGCCGGGCGGCGATCGCCGCCAGCGCGCGCGACGACACGATCGAGCAGGCCAGCGTGCCGCCTTGCCCACCCTGCGCCGCGCGCTCGGCCGCGTCCCAGCCGAGCAGCATGCCCACCTCGTCGCCGTGCAGCATCCGCCAGCCCTGCGAGGACGCTGTCTCCGCACCCTGGTACGTCCCGTACTGCGGGTCGAGGACGGCGACGGCGCAGCGGTCGGCGTCCGGGTCGTTCGCGATGACGAGCTGCGCGTGGGCGTCCTGGGCGAGGGCGAGCGCCATGTCGATGGCGCCGGGCTCCTCCGGGTTGGGGAACGCCACGGTGGGGAAGTCCGGGTCGGGCTCGGCCTGCTCCTCGACCGGTACGACGTCGGTGAAGCCGGCCTCGGCCAGCGCCCGCGCGAGGGCCGCGCCGCCCACCCCGTGCAGCGACGTGGTGACGATACGGAGCTTGTTGCGCGGCTCGCCGTCGTGCAGGGAGGCCACCGCCGCGTGGTAGTCCTCGGTGATCTCGCTGCCGAGCACGGTCCAGCCGGACTCGGCGCGCGGCACGTCCTTGGCGGCGCGTACGAGCGCGATCTCACCGGCGATCAGGGCGTCGTACGGCGGGACGATCTGCGCGCCCTGGCCGGCGTCGGTGACGACGCGACCGCCGAGGTACACCTTGTAGCCGTTGTCGGCGGCGGGGTTGTGGCTCGCGGTGACCATGACGCCGGCGTCGGCGGACAGGTGCCGCACCGCGAACGCGAGGACGGGCGTGGGGCCCGGTGCGGGCATGAGCAGCACCTCGGCACCGGCAGCGACGAGTACCGCCGCGGTGTCGCGGGCGAACTCTGCCGAGCGGTGCCGGGCGTCGAACCCGACCACCACGCGGGGGGTGCCGCGGCCGAACTCCTTGGTGAGGAAGGCGGCGAGGCCGGCGGCGGCGGTGATCACCACCGCGCGGTTCATCCGGTTCGGGCCGGCGGCCATGGCGCCGCGCAGGCCGGCCGTGCCGAACTGCAGGAGGCCGGAGAACCGGTCGGCGAGCTCGGCGACGGCCTGCTCGCCCACGTGGGCGTCGGTGGTGCGGGCGACCAGGTTGCGCAGGTCGGCGACGTCGGCCGGGTCGACGTCGGCGGCCATCCAGGCCTCGGCGCGCGTGACGAGATCAGGCGTGGAGGACGCCTCGGTGGTGGTAGGCAGGTTGGCGGACACGGGCGTCAGACCTGCTTGATCACCCGAGCGAGCAGGTCGCTGATCCGCGGCCCGGCTTCCCGGCCCGCCTCCAGCACCTCCTCGTGCGAGAGCGGGTGGGGGCTGATCCCGGCCGCCAGGTTCGTGGCCAGCGAGATGCCGAGCACGTCCATGCGGCAGTGCCGGGCGGCGATGGCCTCCAGCGCCGTCGACATGCCGACGAGGTCGGCGCCCATCAGGGAGGCCATCTTGACCTCGGCGGGCGTCTCGTACTGCGGGCCGTGGAACTGCGCGTACACGCCCTCGGGCAGGTCCGGGTCCACGCTGCGGGCGACGTCGCGCAGGCGCGGCGTGTACACGTCGGTCATGTCGGCGAACTTGGCGCCCTCGAGCGGCGTCTGCCCGGTGAGGTTCAGGTGGTCCTTGATGAGGACGGGCTGGCCGGGACGCCAGCCGATGTGCACGCTGCCGCAGCCGTTGGTGAGGATCACGGTCTCGCAGCCGGCGGCCGCGGCGGTGCGGACGCCGTGCACCACGCGACGGGGCCCGAGGCCCTCGTAGAGGTGGGTGCGGGAGCCGAGGACGAGCGCGTGCCGTACCGCGCCGTCGGGCCGCTCGAAGCGGATGGACCGCGTGGTGGCCAGGTGGCCCTTGACCGCGGGCCCCCGGAAGCCGGGGATCTCGGCGGTGGGGATCTCGGCGACGACATCACCGATCAGCTCGGCCGCACCGCCCCAGCCGGAGCCGAGGACGAGCGCGACGTCGTGCCCTGGCACCCCCGTCTTGGCCGCGATGTACTCAGCGGCCGCCGCAGCGACGTCGAACGGGTCGGTCGTCGGGTCGTCAAGATCCAGGTCCGTGCTCATGGTCCGAGGTTAACGCCACTTTCACCGTGGCACGCGCGCACACCCCCCTGGGAATCCTCGGCAGCCGTGGACGATGCGAGAATGAGACCGTGACCCCCCTCGATCCCACCGTTGTCCCGCCCCACGTCGTCGTCGTGGGAGGTGGACCCGGCGGTTACGAGGCGGCGCTCGTGGCACGCAGCCACGGCGCGCAGGTCACCGTGGTCGAGCAGCAGGGCATGGGCGGTGCGGCGGTCCTGACCGACGTCGTCCCCTCCAAGACCCTCATCGCCACCGCCGAGTGGATGACGATCGCCGACCGTGCCCCGGAGCTCGGCATCCGCATGCCCGACGACGTGGTGGACCCGCTGTCCGACGTCAACGTCTCGCTGGCGACCGGCGGCATCCCCGTGGTGTCCGCGTACGCGGCTCCCGCGCAGGCGCTGGGCGGCGCGGGCGTGCAGGCGGCCGCGTCCGCCGCCGGGACGGCCGAGGAGAAGCGCAAGCACTTTGTGGACCTCCAGGCCGTGAACAAGCGCGTGCTCGCGCTCGCGAAGGCGCAGAGCGCCGACATCCGTGGCCGGCTGGAGCGTGAGGGCATCCGGATCGTCCACGGCAAGGGGCGCCTGGACGGGCCGGCGCGCGTGGTCGCCGAGCTGGCCGACGGCGCCACCGAGGTGCTGGAGGCGGACTCGATCCTCCTCGCGCTCGGCGCGACCCCGCGCACGCTGCCCACCGCGGTACCGGACGGCGAGCGGATCCTCACCTGGACGCAGATGTACAACCTGCGCGAGCTGCCCGAGCGGCTGATCGTCGTGGGCTCCGGTGTGACGGGCGCCGAGTTCGCGGGTGCGTACAACGCGCTCGGGTCGGACGTGGTGCTGGTCTCCAGCCGCGACCGCGTGCTGCCCGGCGAGGACGAGGACGCCGCCGAGCTGCTCGAGGGCGTGTTCCGCTCGCGCGGCATGACGGTGCTGTCCCGCTCGCGCGCCGCGGGCGCCGTGCGGACGGACGACGGCGTCGAGGTGACGCTGTCCGACGGTCGCGTGGTGCACGGCTCGCACGTGCTCGTCGCGGTCGGTGGAGTGCCCTCGACGTCGGGCCTCGGGCTCGAGGAGGCGGGAGTCCGGCTCTCGGAGTCGGGGCACGTCGTCGTGGACCGCGTCTCGCGCACCTCGGTACGCGGCGTCTACGCGTCCGGCGACTGCACGGGTGTGCTGCCGCTCGCCTCGGTGGCCGCGATGCAGGGACGGATCGCCGTCGCGCACGCCCTGGGCGACGCCGTCCAGCCGCTCGCGCTGCGCACCGTCGCGTCCAACATCTTCACCGCGCCCGAGATCGCCACCGTCGGCTACAGCGAGGAGAAGCTGCGCGCGCAGAACTCCAAGTTCATCACGACGACGCTGCCGCTCGCGCGCAACCCGCGCGCCAAGATGCTGGGCATCAAGGACGGGTTCGTGAAGCTCTTCGCGCACCCCGAGGCGGGCGTGGTGCTCGGCGGTGTCGTGGTGGCGCCGCGCGCGTCCGAGCTGATCTTCCCGATCACGCTGGCCGTGCAGCACCGGCTGACGGTGGAGGACGTGGCCTCAGCGTTCACGATCTACCCGTCGCTGTCGGGCTCGATCGCCGAGGGCGCCCGCGTCCTGGACGCGCGAGTAGGCAAGTAGAGCTCAGGCTCTGCGGCCCTCACCCTGCGCTGCACCTCCGGCTCAGGCGACGCTCGCGTCGAGGATGATGCGGCCGTCCTCGATCTTCACGTGCGAGACCGTCAGGCCCGGGACCTTGGCCTCGAGCAGGCGTTCGACGTCGACGGCGATCCGGGCGTCCGGCTGCACGTCCACGACGCCCGGCGGCAGGCCCTGCTTCGCGACCTCGTGCTCGATCGGCGCGGCGGCGAGACTGAGCAGCCGGTGTGCCGGCAGCCCTGCGGCGTTCACCTCGACGGTGAGCGTCGCTACGCCGCGCTCGAAGGCGGCCAGCTTGACGTCGGCCCGCACGATCGGCGCGATCTTTACGGCCAGCTTGAGCGGGCCCGGCAGGTCCTCGAGCCGGCGCAGGTCCGCGACCACGCGGATCACGTCCCCGTCGCCGACGACGGAGGTGATGACGGGCGGGGCCTGCTTGGCGATCCTCGCCAGGCCGAGCACCTCTTCGGGCGCGATCCGGATGTGCACGAATCGACCTTAACCCAGCATCGTGAGCAGCCGCGGCAGAGCCTCGCCGAACGCCGGCAGCAGCGTCAGCGAGCCGAGGTCCGCCAGGCCGACCCAGCGGACCTCGAGGCTCTCCGGATCGGCCGCGCGCGGCTCGATGCGGTAGCCGGGGGCGACGTCGGCCACGACCGTCGTGTACGTCCACGCAGGGTGCTCCAGCACGTGCGTGCCGACGACGTGCACGGCGGCCGGGTCGATCGCCGCCTCCTCGGCAGCCTCGCGCAGGGCGCCGGCCGCCGGCTTCTCGTCCGGCGCCAGGGCGCCGCCGGGGATGCCCCAGGTGCCGCCCATGTGCGACCACAGGGCACGGTGCTGGAGCACCACGTCCGACGGCGCCCCGTCCGCGCCCCGGCGGACGAGCAGCAGCCCGGCCGCCCCGAACAGACCCCAGTGCCGGTGGTCCCCGCAGGTCACCCAGCCGTCTCCGCCATGCCGGTGCAGATCGGTCGGGGGTACGGTCGCGTTCGGCACTGCGTCAGTCTGTCAGGTCGGGGCGGTGCGTGTCAGGCTCTACCGGTACCGCCTGAGCCTGCGGTTCCGCTTCGGGCTCAGGCAGCTACACCCTCGACGACGACCTTGCCGTCCTCGAAACGGAAGTCCGTCACCTCGGCGAACGAGCCGCGCATCAGGGCGCGCACGTCGAGGGAGATGGTGCCGTCCTTGCGGAGCTGCACGGCGTTCTCCGGCAGCCCGTTCTTGCGGGCCATCTTCGCGATGGTCCCGGAAGCGAGCGGGAGCAGCTTCGTGGCGGGCAGGCCGGCGGCGTCGGCGTCGACCTGGAGCACCGCGATGTTCTGGTCGAACGACGTGATCCGGGCGGAGCCGTGCACGACCGGGACGGCCTTGGCCGCGATCTTGACGGGCAGCGGTGCATAGGTCAGGCGACGCAGGTCACCTGTCAGCGAGATGACCCCTTCGTCGCAGGTCAGGTCACTGACGAACGACGGAAGCGTCTTGCGCGGGCGGACAAGGGCGATGGCCTCTTCGGGGCTCAGTACTACGACGTGTGTCACGTCGCAGAACTTAGCCGATCAGAACCGACATTCTGGCCGCGGTCCGGAGGCAAACCGACCCGCTGGGCTTTTTTCACCCTGCCCGCTTCGCGAATTCACCCGGCGAAGGCGGCGAATCCCGGCTTCAGTCGACGATCTCGCAGATGGGAGCACCCGCCGACACACCTGCGCCGGGCTCGGCGGTCAGCGATCGCACGGTCCCCGCGCGGTGCGCCAGGATCGGCTGCTCCATCTTCATGGCCTCCAGCACGACGACGAGGTCGCCCTCGGCCACCGTCGCTCCGTCCTCGACGGCCACCTTGACGATGGTGCCCTGCATGGGCGAGGCCAGCGTGTTCCCGGCGCTTCCCGACGTCTTGGCTCCGGCGACTCGCCGGGCAGGACGACGGGCGGCGTTCGCGGTCCGCGCGCGACCGGCGGCGACACCCAGACCGGCGGGCAGCACGACCTCGAGCCGACGTCCGCCCACCTCGACGACGACGCGCTCGGCGGTCACCTCCTCCGCCTCCTCGACGGGTGCGGGAGGGGCCGGCGCCAGGGTCTTGAGGGTGTCGGCGAACTCCGTCTCGATCCAGCGGGTGTGTACCCGGAACGGCGAGCCGTCGGCGGGCACGAACGCGTCGGCCTCGAGCACCGCCTTGTGGAACGGGACCACCGTGGGGATGCCCTCGACGACGAGCTCGCGCAGGGCGCGGCGGGCCCGCTCGACAGCCTCGGTTCGCGTGGCTCCCGTGACGATGAGCTTGGCGATCATGGAGTCGAACGCGCCCGAGACCGAGTCGCCGGCGACGACGCCCGTGTCGACGCGTACGCCCGGTCCGGTCGGCCAGGCGATCGTGTTCAGGCGGCCCGGCGCCGGCAGGAAGCCCTTCGCAGGGTCCTCACCGTTGATGCGGAACTCGATGGAGTGCCCGCGCACCACAGGGGAGTGGTAGCCGAGCGCCTCGCCGGCCGCGATGCGCAGCTGCTCGCGCACCAGGTCGATGCCCGTGACCTCCTCGGTCACGGGGTGCTCGACCTGGAGGCGCGTGTTCACCTCGAGGAAGGAGATGGTGCCGTCGACCCCGACGAGGAACTCGCAGGTGCCCGCGCCGACGTAGCCGGCCTCGCGCAGGATCGCCTCCGACGCCGCGTACAGCGACTTCTCCTGCTCCGGCGTGAGGAACGGAGCGGGGGCCTCTTCGACGAGCTTCTGGTGGCGGCGCTGCAGGGAGCAGTCCCGGGTCGACACCACGACGACGTTGCCGTGGGTGTCGGCGAGGCACTGGGTCTCGACGTGGCGCGGCTTGTCCAGGTAGCGCTCCACGAAGCACTCGCCCCGGCCGAAGGCCGCGACCGCCTCGCGGACCGCCGAGTCGAACATCTCGTCGATCTCGTCGAACGTGCGCGCGACCTTCAGGCCGCGGCCGCCGCCGCCGAACGCCGCCTTGATGGCGATGGGTAGCCCGAACTGCTCGGCGAAGGCCTTGACCTCGCTGCTGTCCTTGACCGGGTCCGGCGTGCCGGGGACCAGGGGGGCGCCCGCGCGCTGCGCGATGTGGCGAGCGCTCACCTTGTCGCCGAGCGACCTGATGGCCGACGGCGGCGGTCCGATCCAGGTCAGCCCCGCATCGATGACCGCCTGAGCGAACTCGGCGTTCTCCGAGAGGAAGCCGTAGCCCGGGTGCACGGCGTCGGCGCCGGACCGGCGGGCGACGTCGAGCAGCTTGGCCGGGTCCAGGTACGTGTCCGCGGCACGGGCACCGCCCAGCGCGAAGGCCTCGTCGGCGAGGCGGACGTGCAGGGACTCGCGGTCCTGGTCGGCGTAGACGGCGACGGATGTCAGCCCCGCGTCGGCGCATCCACGGGCCACGCGGACGGCGATCTCACCGCGGTTGGCGATGAGCACCTTCGAGATGGTTCGGGGCAGGCTGGTACTGGGCACGGCTCACCGTAACCCGGTGATAAGCGACCGAAGTACCGCCTCCGGCCACGCGGCGAAAAGTCTGGAGAGCAGACCAACCCCGACGCGGGCCGTTTGGAGGGTTCAGACATGGCGTTCGGCCAGATCCGTCGGATTGGCTGGGCGGGGTTGTGGACACCCCCCAGATCCCCGCGAGCTGCCCAATGTAGGGGTAGTCGTCGAACGTAGGGGTGGTCGCCGCATGGGCCACTTTGGGACGACGACGCCTACGTTCGGCGGACTGGAGCGACTGGGCCTACGTTCGGGCCGGGGAGACTGCGCTGAGGTTGGAAGTCCTCCAGGCGTCTGGGGGCGGCCGACGGCGGTATCGGTCGGCGAGTTCGACCACAGCGGCGGTGCCGACGCTGTTGCGAGTGGACTTTGTCTGGACCTTGCCCGACGGCCGGTACGTGGTGGTCGAGAGCGACGGGCGTGCGTTCCACGCGGGGGACGCGATGCTCGCCGACGACGCGGCACGCCAGAACGGGCTGCTAGCCACCGGCAGGCTGATCGTCTTCCGGTTCCCGGCGGCCAGGGCCCTGGGTGACGCCGGACGCAGCGTCGGCAACGAGATGGCAGAACGCCTGACCCGCCTCGGCTGGCGCCCGGCCACCCCACCGGTAGCCGGACGGGTGCACCTAGACCACCCCACCGCCGTCACGCCGGCGTCGAACGTAGGAGTGGTCGCTGGGTGAGCTCCTATGCGGCGACGACTCCTACGCTCGAAAGATCCAATGCGACCAGGCCTACGTTCACGATGTGCGGAGGGAGCGCCACGGGACGCCCAGCTCGGCCAGCAGCTCGCGGAGCAGCGGCAGGCTGAGGCCGACGACGCCGTGGTGGTCGCCCTCGATGCGCTCGACGTACGGGCCGCCGAGGCCGTCGATGGTGAACGCCCCCGCCACGTGCAGCGGCTCGCCCGTGACGACGTAGGCGTCGATCTCGTCGTCGTCGATGTCGGCGAACCAGACAGTGGTCGAGCTCGTGGAGCCGAGGGTGCCGCCGGTGCCCCCGGCGTCGTCGTCGCGCAGGTCGACCACCCAGTGGCCCGAGTGCAGCACGCCCTTGCCGCCGCGCATCGACCGCCAGCGCTCGCGCGCGGCCTCGGCGTCGGCGGGCTTGCCCACGACGACGCCGTCGAACTCCAGCATGGAGTCGCAGCCGACGACGATGACGTCGGCGGGGTTCTCGGCGGGCTCGGACGGCGTTCCGTCGGTGTCGTCGCCGTCCGACGCGCCGGACTCGGCGTTGTCGCGGGCGTCCTCCAGCCGGGACGCCACCTCCTCGGCCTTGGCCTGGGCCAGCACGAGCACGGCGTCGGCGGGATCGAGCTCACCGAAACGTTCGGTGGCGTCGGCGAGGACCTTGTCCTCGTCCACGCCGGACACGACGACTTCCGGGGTGACTCCGGCGGACTTCAGCGTCGCGAGTCGGGCGGGGGACTGTGAGGCGAGGACCAGGCGAGGCACGCGCGCCACAGTAACGAGAAACTGGCCGCGCGAAACGGCAATTTCCAAAACCTCCCGGCGTGACCCACGTCACCCTCTTGTCGCGCGCGCGACCGTCGCGCCTGGAACGGGCGCACAGCCGCGACGGTCGCGCTCACGACGAGCAGGTCAGGCCATGGCCTCGCGCAGGGTGTCCAGGCCCACCGAGCCCAGGTTGAGCGCCCGCGCGTGGAATGCCTTGGCGTCGAAGCTCTCGCCCGCGGCGGCCTTGGCGGCGTCGCGCGTCTGCTCCCAGAGCCGCTGGCCCACCTTGTACGACGGCGCCTGCCCCGGCCAGCCGAGGTACCGGTTGAACTCGAAGCGGATGAACGACTCGGGCATGTTCACGTTGGCCAGGAGGAACGGCCAGCCCTTCTCGGCGGTCCAGGTGCCGCCGCCCCACTGCTCCGGCGCCTCGAGGCCCAGGTGCACACCGATGTCGAACACGACCCGGGCGGCACGCATCCGCTGGGCGTCGAGCATGCCGAGACGGTCGCCGGGGTCGTCCATGTAGCCCAGGTCGGCCATGAGCCGCTCCGCGTAGAGCGCCCAGCCCTCACCGTGGCCGGATACCCAGCAGGCGAGCCGGCGCCAGTTGTTGAGCGTCGCGCGCGCGAACACCGCCTGGCCGCACTGCAGGTGGTGGCCCGGGACACCCTCGTGGTAGACCGTCGTCTTCTCGCGCCAGGTGTTGAACTCCGTGACGTCGGACGGCACGGACCACCACATGCGGCCGGGCCGGGACCAGTCGTCGCTCGGCGGGGTGTAGTAGATGCCGCCCGACTGGGTGGGCGCGATCATGCACTCCAGGTCCAGCACGGGCTCCGGCACGTCGAAGTGGGTGCCGTTCAGCGCGGTGATCGCGTCGTCGGAGGTCTCCTGCATCCAGGCCTTCAGGGCCGCCGTGCCGATGAGCTTGCGCGACGGGTCGGCGTCGAGCACCGCGACGGCCTCCTCGACAGTCGCGCCCCGGCCGGCGATCTGGGCCGCCACCGACTCCTGCTCGGCGACGATCCGGGCGAGCTCCTCCAGGCCCCACTGATAGGTCTCGTCGAGGTCGACCTTCGCGCCCAGGAAGTACCGCGACCAGAGGGTGTACCGGTCCCGGCCCACGGCGTCCGCCTCCGGCGCCTGCGGTGCGAGGTCGTGCTCCAGGAAGTCGGCGAGCCTGCCGTACGCGGCCTGTGCGCCCTGCGCCGCACGTACCAGGTCACCCGACAGCGCGTGCCGCTCGCCGAGCGTGGCGCTCGCGGCCTCACCCGTCACGAACGACGTGAAGAACGAGTCGCCGGCGGCCAGCCCTCGCGCCTGCGTGACGCACTCACGCACCTGGCGGACGGCGGCGACGTCACCCTTGGCGGCGGCGGCGGTGAGCGACTCGATGTACCCGTCGACGGCGCCCGGGAGGCCGCTCATCCGGGAGGCGATGTTCTCCCATGCCTCCACCGAGTCGGTGGCCATGATGTCGAAGACCTCGCGCAGTCCCTGTACGGGCGACTCGATGTTGTTGAGCTTGCGGAGGTACTCACCGGCGTCGTGCAGCTCCAGGTCGAGTCCCACGCGCTCGCGCATCGCGGAGAGGGTCACCCGGTCGACGTCGTCCACGGGCTCGAGTCCTTCGAGCTTCGCGAGGACCTCGCGGTTCGCCTGGGCGGCGGCGTCGTGCCCGGCCGGTGACAGGTCGTCCATCTCGTGGTCGTGGCCGGGCAGGCCCATGCCGGTGGCGGACATCGGGGAGAGCTCGGTGCGGCGGGTGACGTAGTCGTCGGCGACGGCGTCGATCGCTGTAGGGGTACGTGTGGGGGAGGTCATGGGGGCGAGCCTACGGCGGCCCCCTGGTTCCCGAGCAGAGGTTATTCTCCGCTCGGTCAGGCCCCCTCTAGGAGCGCAGGCTCCAGCGCCAGGCGTCCGCGTTGTGCCGTCCCGACCGTCCGCCGAAGTTCTTGGCGGTCGCCGCGCCGTTCCCGCGCAGCACCCGGGCATGGTTGATCCACTCGTCCAGCGGCGCCGCGTCGTCGGGCTCGGGGCCCGCCGCGGCCACGGCGGCGAGGCCCGCGACCAGGGCGGCCACCTCGACGTCGTCGGGCTCGCCGCGGACAACACGTACCTCGGAGCTCACTCGTCGTCCTCCTCGTAGAAACCGAAACCGGGGGCCTCGCCGCGCGAGGCGGCCCACTCGGCGATGTCGTAGCCGCCCTCGGTGAGGTGCGTCGCGACGGACTCGCCGGCCGCGTCGAGCAGGTCGATCACGCCGTCCAGGCTGGCGTCACCGCCGCGCGCCGCGACGACGAAGCCGAGGTAGAACGACTCGCCGCCCTCGGGCAGCTCGGACTCGATGATCTCGTCGGGGTCGGCGCCGTCCTCCGGCTCCCACACCGACGACGTGAGGTCCGGGTGCATGCCGAGCGAGCTGTGCAGCGTGTCGAAGAGGGCGGCATTCAGGTGCCCCACCTTCGACTCGAGGGCCAGCACCCGCGGGTCCTCGTCCGCCTCCGCGGCGCCGAACTCGGCGCGCACGCCCACAGCCGTCCCCACGTAGTCGTGCAGCGCAGCCGCCAGCGCATCGACGGCACGGTGCATCGGCTCCGTGTCGACGCGGCCCATCGGCGCCGGGCCGTGGGTGGCGTCCTCGTGGGTCATGTAGTTCCTCCGGGTCTCGACAAGCTCGACCAGCGCATCGGTCAGAGCGGGATGTTGCCGTGCTTCTTCGGAGGAAGCGTAGATCGCTTGGTGCGCAGCGCGCGAAGCGCACGCACCACCTGCACGCGGGTCTCGGACGGGCGGATGACCGCGTCGACGTACCCGCGCTCGGCGGCGTCCCACGGGTTGACGATGGCGTCCTCGTACTCGGCGGTCAGCCGGGCGCGCTCGGCCTCGACGTCGCCGCCCGCCTCCTGGACGGTCTTCAGCGCGCCGCGCTGCAGGATGTTCACGGCGCCGCTCGCGCCCATGACGGCGATCTGGGCGGTCGGCCAGGCCAGGTTCACGTCGGCGCCGAGCTGCTTGGAGCCCATGACGATGTAGGCGCCGCCGTACGCCTTGCGCGTGATGACGGTGATCAGCGGCACGGTGGCCTCGGCGTACGCGTAGATCAGCTTGGCGCCGCGGCGGATGATGCCCTGGTGCTCCTGCCCGACACCGGGGAGGAAGCCCGGCACGTCCACGAACGTCAGCACCGGGATGTTGAACGCGTCGCACGTCCGCACGAACCGCGCGGCCTTCTCCGCGGCGTCGATGTCGAGCGTGCCCGCCATGGACTGCGGCTGGTTGGCGACGATGCCTACCGACTGGCCCTCCACGTGCCCGAACCCGACCAGCACGTTGGTCGCGAACATCGGCTGGACCTCGAGGAACGACTCCGGGTCCAGCACCGCCTCGATGGCCGTGCGCATGTCGTACGGCTGGTTGTCGCTGTCCGGGATCAGCTCGTCGAGCGCCTCGTCGTCGTCGGTGACCTCCAGCGGAGCGTCGTCCTCCGGCGGGAACGCCGGCGCGTCGGAGAGGTTGTTCTGCGGCAGGTAGCCGATCAGGTGACGCACGTAGTCGATGGCGTCGTCCTCGTCGCTGCCCATGTAGTGCGCCACGCCCGACTTCGAGTTGTGCGTCCGGGCACCGCCCAGGGTCTCGAAGTCGACGTCCTCGCCCGTCACCGTGCGGATCACGTCCGGGCCGGTGATGAACATGTTCGACGTCTGGTCGGCCATCACGATGAAGTCGGTCAGGGCGGGGGAGTACACCGCGCCGCCCGCGCTCGGGCCCAGGATCAGGGAGATCTGCGGGATCACGCCCGACGCCGCCACGTTGCGCCGGAACATCTCGGCGAACTGGGTCAGGGCCGCGACACCCTCCTGGATGCGGGCGCCACCGCCGTCGCTGATGCCGATGAGCGGCACACCCGTGCGGAGCGCGAGGTCCTGGACCTTCGTGATCTTCTGGCCGTGCACCTCACCGAGGCTCCCGCCGAACACCGTGAAGTCCTGGGAGTAGATGCACACCTGGCGGCCGTCGATCGTGCCGTAGCCGGTGACCACACCGTCGCCCGCTATCCGCTTCTTCTCCAGACCGAAGTTGCGGCTGCGGTGCTTGGCGAGCGCGTCCAGCTCGGTGAAGCTGCCCTCGTCCAGCAGGGCGTCGATGCGCTCGCGGGCGGTCTTCTTGCCCCGCTTGTGCTGCTTCTCCTGGGCCGTCTGCTCGGGGACATCGATGGCGGCTGCCCGGCGGGCGTCGAGGTCGTCGAGCTTGGCGCGCGTGCCGGCAAGGGTGGTGATGGCGTCGTTCACAGTTCGAGCGTAGTTGTCGGATGCCTCCCGCTCGATGCGTGAGCATCCAGCGGGTCACGCTGCTCCCTTGTGGGTTTCCTCCAAGGGCAGGTTCGGGGGCGAGGGGAGAGTATGGAGGGATGCGCCAGTCTTTGTTTCGCGACAAGTATCGCGACAAGCTGACAGTCCCGGGGTTCGCGAGGGTCGAGGTCGTCGAGACCTCCCCCTCCACCAACGCCGAGCTCGTCACGGCGATCCGGTCCGACCCGGCCGGTTGGCCGGCGCCGTCGGCCCTCGTCGCGGAGCACCAGACCGCGGGCAAGGGACGCGCCGGACGGTCCTGGGAGACGCCCGCGCGCGCCGGCCTCACCGTGTCGGTGCTGCTGCGCCCGCAGGTCCCCGCCGAGGCACTGGGCTGGCTCCCGCTGCTGGCTGGGCTCGCGGTGGTGCGCGCGGTGTCCGACGGAGGGGTCACCGCCGCCGTGAAGTGGCCCAACGACGTGCTGCTGCCCGCCGTCGACACGATCGCCGGGCTGGGGCTCTACCGCAAGGTCGCGGGCATCCTCGCCCAGGTGGTCCCCGAGGCGGAGAGCACGCCGGGGTCGGAGGCGCTGGCCGTGGTGCTCGGGATCGGCCTCAACGTCTCGCAGTCCGCCGAGGAGCTGCCCGTGCCGACTGCGACGTCGCTGGCGCTCGCGGGCTACCCGCGGCCCGACCGGACCGACGTGCTGGTGCGGCTGCTGGGCGAGGTGCACGCCGTCGTCCGGCGGTGGGAGCAGGCGGGCGGTGACGCCGCGGCGGCCGGTCTGCTGGACGAGTACACGGCGGTGTCCGCGACGCTCGGCACCCGCGTCCGCGCCGAGCTCGCCGGGGGAGCGGGCACGGTGGCGGGCGAGGCGGTCGGTCTGGACCGGTCCGGGGCGCTGGTGGTCCGCACGGAGTCGGGCGAGGAGCGCACGGTGACGGCAGGCGACGTCTGGCACCTGCGGTAACCCTGCGGGTGAACTGGCCGGTCAGACGGGGTGAAGTGGGCGGTAATCCCTGCCGCGTGCCGTGACACCTCCGGTAATGTCCGCCGGAGCGATGGCAGGCAAGAGCGGGCGTGCGACGGCAGGAGACGCCATGGAGGCAGGTCGAGCCACGGTCGGGGTGGCCAAGGCGATCGTCTGTGTGGTGGCCATCGTCGCGGTGTACCTGATCAGCACGGTCCGCCTGGACCGGGGGATCGTCCAGACCGACGGAACCCCGACGGCGGGTCTGGTCGCGGCCGGTATCGCCTGGCTCCTGGTCGTCTGGGTCCTGCTCTCCCGCGACGACGGCGTGCGCGGTGTGCGGCTGGGACTGTGGAACGTCGTCACCGTCGTCGGGATGCTGCTCGTGCTCATGGGTATCCCGCTCGTGCTGACGCTCGTGGGCTGACGCTCAGCGCCTGACGTCCCGCGGATCCATGCGGGTGCATGAGCCCCGCCCGCCTACAGTGGTGACGTGCTCCACAATTCCGAAACCTCTCACACCCACCACGACGCACCGGGTGCTGACACCGCGGCCCGGCTCGACGAGACGCTGCTCGGCGGCGCCCGCCGGTACACGCTGTCGCAGGTGGTGGAGCTGACGGGGCTCGACGAGCAGTTCGTCACCCGGTACTGGCGCTGGATCGGCCTGCCGGTCACCCACCCGACCGAGACGTGGTTCACCGACGCCGACGTCGAGGCGCTCAAGGACGCGGCGGGCCTGTTCGACGAGGAACAGATGGACGAGCGCGCCCAGATGACGTTCATCCGGTCAGTCGGCCACACGGCTGACCGGTTGGCGCTGTGGCAGGTCGAGGCGCTCGTGGAGCATCTCGCGCGGCGCTACGAGCTGGACGAGACCTCGGCCCGCCTGCTCGCCCTGGACAAGCTCCCGGAGATGACGGAGATGCTGCAGGGGCAGCTCGAGCACGCGTGGCGGCGTCAGCTCGCGGCGCTCACCGGGCGCATGGCCATCGAGTTCGCGGGCGCGCACTCGGACGACCGCAGCGACACCCACCAGCTGCCCCTGCTGCGGGCCGTCGGGTTCGCGGACATCGTCTCGTTCACGAAACGCACGGCCGGGCTCGGTTCGGAGGAGCTCGCGGAGTTCGTGCAGCGGTTCGAGGCCGGCGCACGCGACATCATCGTCAACGCGGGTGGCCGCGTGGTGAAGACCATCGGCGACGCGGTCCTCTTCGTGACCGACGACATCTCCACCGGCGCGGAGGTGGCCCTCGGGCTGGCGGAGACCTCCGGCGTAGCCCTGGGCACCGCGGCTCCCGGCGATCCGGAGATCCCGGTGCGGGTCGGGCTGGTGTGGGGGCGGGTGCTGTCCCGGTTCGGCGACATCTTCGGTCCGACGGTCAACCTCGCGTCCCGCCTCACCGAGCAGTCGGACCCCTCGACGGTCCTGGTCGACAAGGAGACCGCGGCGAAGCTCGCGACGAGCTCCCGCTACGCGCTCACGGCTCAGCCCGTCCGTGAGATCCCCGGCATCGGTCCGATGGCGCCGGTGCGCCTCCAGCGCGCCTACCAGGGCTGACCCCGGACCGCGAAGTAGAGCGCCTGTCCGGACGCACCCTCTACTTCGCGCGCGCTCGGGTGCCGAGGTAGAGCGCGCGTCCGGACAGTCGCTCTACTTCACGGATCGCTGGAGCGCCCTCATCGCGCCCGGGAGCAGCTTGAGCTGCTCCCAGCGCTCTGCGGCGAACGTGCGCCGGTCGCCCGACGACCAGCGGCGGTCGAACAGCCGCTTCGCGGCCGCGACGGCCTCGGGGCGCCGCTCGGCGATCTGGCCGGCCAGCGCGAAGGCCTCGTCCAGCGGCGAGCCGGTGACGGTTCCGGCCAGGCCGAGCCGGCCGGCGTCGGCCCCCGTGAACTCCTCGGCGGTGAAGGTGAGGCGCTTCGCCGTCTCGATGCCCACCAGCTGCGTCAGCGCGCGGATCCCTGACATGTCCGGGACGAGGCCGCGCTCGACCTCCTTGACGCACCACCGGGCGTCCGGGGTCGTGAGGCGCAGGTCGGCGGCGAGGGCGATCTGCACGCCGGCCCCGAGCACATGGCCGTGCACGGCGGCGATCACCGGTACGGGCAGGCGCCGCCACGCCCAGCAGGCCTCCTGGAACAGGTTGGTGCCGCGGGGCGTCGGCACGAAGGCGCGCGCCACCGCCGCCGGATTGCGGGCCGCGGCGCCGAGGTCGAGCCCAGCGCAGAACGAGCGGCCGTTGCCCGAGACGACGACGGCGCGCAGCCCCGGGGTCTTCCCGAGCCTGCGCGCGGTCGCCCTGAGCTCGCCGAGCATGTCGAGCGACAGCGCGTTGAGCTTGTCGGGCCTGTCGAGGCGGACGTCGGCGATCCCGTCCGAGATGCCGCAGGTGATGCGGCTCCCGGACGGGACCGTCGGCTGCGTGGTGCTGGCGCTCATGGGGCGCAGCCTACGCACCGCCCACGATCAGTGGTGCGGTCGTGCGGTCGGGGCCGGCGTCAGTTCTCCACCAGCTCCGGCTCCTCCGTGTCGACGCCCTCGTACGGCGGGACCTTCACGGTGCGTGCGCCGGGCGTGCCGCCGAGGATGACGGTCCGGTAGCTGACGTTGTTCGACGTCGTCCGCTCGTGCAGGTTGCCGTTCGGGTTCACGGTGATCTTGATCTGGTACGTCCCGTTGCGGACACCGGTCAGGTCGAACGCCTGGGTCTGGTGCTGGCTGTAGGTGTCGCCCCAGCCGACGGGCAGGACCTCGCGCAGCCACAGGGCCGACCGTTCGCCGCAGGCGCTGTCGAGGCCGGTCGCCTCGGGCCGCCAGACCGCACCCGGTACGGACAGGTCCACGGCGTTGGTGGGCACCAGGCACCACGACTGCTTGCCGCTGGTCGTCACCAGCTTGCCCTTCGGGGTCACGAGCTCGTAGCTCGCGAAGTCGAGGAAGTGCCAGTGGTCGTGCTCCGGCGCCTCGTGGTACTCCATGGTGCCGGTCTTCGTGCTACCGACCTCCTTACCGTCCCGGTAGAACATCTGGTAGGCGTCCATGACCTCGGCCGAGCCGCGGCGGTAGCCCTCGACGACCAGGGGGCCGGGTCCCGCGTTCCACTCGTGGGCGTTGAAGGTGAGCCGGTCGATACCCGCCTCGTCCACCTCGTTGCCGATCTGCCACGCCGGTACGGAGACGAGGTCGGGGAGGCTGTCCTTGGCAGGCTTCTTCGTGGACGGCGTGGTGCCGGCCTGGCCGAGCGACGGGTGGTCGCCGCCGTGTGCCTGGCTGCTGTCCAGGGTGAAGAGGTTCACGGGGTGGCCGGTGCCCGAGGACTCGGCGTGGCCCGAGTGGGCGCCACCCTGGGCGCGCAGGCTCTCGGCCCGGGTGGACTGCGCGTCCTGCCCCGCGAGGGTGCTGAATCCCTCGGCCGACTCGCCCAGGAGCTGGTCCGCGACACCCTCGCAGCCCCACAGCTCGCACTCGTCGACGATCTTCAGCTTCTGCGTCACCGAACGGCCCTTGGCGGGCAGGCCGAGGAGGTTCGCGACCTTGTCATTGACGGTGGTGGTCATCACCAGGTCCGTGCGCTTGGTCTCCACCTGGAAGAAGGCGTCGAGCCGGGCCGCCCAGCCCTCCTCGATCCCGAAGACCGTCGACTTCGTGAACCAGCTGCCGCCGCAGAGCGACGGGTAGACCGGCTCCGTGCGACCGGTCGGCTGGATCCGCTGGCGGTCCCACCCGCCGGGGCAGAGGCTGCGGGTCTCCTCGAGCAGCACCTTGCCCTTGGGCGTGGCTATCTTGACCGTGAGGCCGTTCTTGAGGCCGTTGAGCCCGTCGACGAGAGCGGCGGGCACCTTCGTGGTGGTGCGCTTGTTGCCGCGGATCACCGTCTTGGTGAGCACGGCGGGGGCCGACGCCGTCGCGCGCTTGGCCAGGAACTCATGGCTCTCGCCGTATGCGCCCAGCCAGACCTGCGAGTCGACATACACGAAGCCGTCGAACGTGTAGCCCTGGACGGTGTCGCCCGTCGGGACGATACGGAGGCCGCGTTGAGCGGACGACTGGGCAGTATCGGTGGAGTCGGTGGTGGTCGGCACTGCGGCGCCGACCGGAGGCGTGGCTGCGGAGGCGGACACGACGTTGGCCGCGGCTCCCTCTCCGAGCAGCCCGAGCGCGAGTGTCGCGGCGATGCCCATCGTGAGCAGGCGTGGCGATGGACGGGACAAGCTGCGAGCGGTCATTAATCCCCCAGGGGTGAGGTGAGGACAGAGGAACCTGTCGCACCTATGGACGCTCGGGCCTGCGGAAACGTTGCCCGGGCGGGTCGAGTTCACCCCCTCGGCGCACGTGTGGTGACACGAGTCGGCCGTCCTGCCCGCCCCACGTGAGGGGCGGACAGGACGGCCGGGACGGCTCAGGGGAAGCGGGCGGGGATCGCCTGCGCCAGGTAGGGCTGGAGGGAAAGGGCGAACGCGTCGGTGATGTGGCTGGTGTCGCGGAAGACGAGCACGTTCCCGACGACCTGCTCGCACTTGTCCGGCCCGCAGAAGAAGTCGGTGAGGTCGATCACCGAGGTGTGCGGTGCGAGCTCGGCGGCCTTGTCGACGAGCTCGCGGTTGACCATCACCTTGTCGCGGTCGATCGCGCACCGCTCGGGGCGGTCGTAGTTCCTCGCCACGCAGGCCGCGGCCTTCGGCCTGGCATCCGGCACCGCCTTCACCACGTAGACGTCGGCCCCGAGGGCGTACAGGTCGTTCCAGAGGTCGGCGAAGCCCTTGACGCCGGGCTCCATGCCCGTGCCCGTGTCACGGAACTGGCTCTTGCCCAGGTACGAGGTGACCACCGCGTCGGGCCGGACCTCCCGGAGCTGCTCCATTGTCTCCTCGTTGAGCAGCTTGCACGAGTCCGCCTTCAGGTCGCGCTGCTCGTAGGAGAAGGGGCACGAGTTGTGGTAGAAGCCGAGAAGACGCCAGCCACGCTCCTCGGCGAGGTTCACGAGCGGCGTGGAGAGCATCCTGGCGTGGGAGTCACCGATCAGCGCGACGACGGTGTCCGACGTCGGGTCACCGTACTCGCAGACCTTGCTCGATCCGGTGCTGAACTCCGGTTCTTCGCAGGGCGACCGGAGTGCGATCTCCGTGTCGTCCTCCGCGTTGATCGGGTTCGGCCGGATGGCGGTGGCTCCGTTGGTGAGCACGTCGAGCTCGCCGTCCGCTGCGGCGGCCGCGCCGTAGCTGCCGCCCATCTCGGTGGACACGTCGATGGTGTCGGCGAGCGCGTCCCACTCCCGCTCCACGCCCGCCGCGCGCATCGTGGGGACCAGCGTGAGGGCGCAGGCGAGTGCCATCGACGTGGCGGCGAGGCCCAGCGAGCGCGGGTCATGGTTCTTCAGCCACGCGGTGGACCGCAGCGGCTGCTCGACGAACGTGTAGCTGGCACTGGCCGCGACGAGCATCAGGCCGAGGAGCCCGAGGCTCTCGAGCTTGGTGGGCTCACCGTCCGCGTACTCGGTGAACCACACGATGGCCGGGAAGTGCCACAGGTAGAGGGAGTACGACACGTTCCCGAGCCACTGCACCGGAGCGCGGTCCACGATCCAGGACAGCGACCCGAGACCGGCGGTGCGGCCGGCCGCGATCACGGCCATCGTGCCGAGCACGGGAAGCAGCGCGGCGGTGCCAGGGAACGGCGTCTTGGCTGTCAGGGCCAGCGCACCCACGGCGATCGCGCCGAACCCGGCGAGAGCGAGCGCCGATCGCGCGAGCCGGAACCGCTCCGTGTAGCGGAGCGTGACGGCCAGCAGGCCGCCGGCGCCGAGCTCCCACAGCCGGGTGGTGGTGGCGAAGTAGGCGGCGGGGTCCTGGTTGTTGACGGAGATGAGGTTCCACGCGAAGGAGGCGGCGATGAGCACGCCGAACGCGACCAGCAGAGCAGCTGTCAGGGCGCGCGGGCCGCGGCGTGACCGGTGCGCCACGACTGCGGCGGCCAGCACGACCAGCGGCCACAAGATGTAGAACTGCTCTTCCACGGCCAGGGACCAGAAGTGCTGGAACGGCGTGGCGGAGGTGTCCGACGCGAGGTAGTCGACAGCGTTGCCCACCAGCGCCCAGTTCTGCACGTAGAGCACCGAGGCGATGCCCTGCCGGCTGATCTCCGCCCAGTCCGTGATGGGCATGAAGATGGGTGTGGTCAGCAGCACCACCGCCACGACCAGAAGGCTCGCGGGCAGGATCCGCCGCGCCCGGTTGGCCCAGAAGTGGCCGAGTCGCAGTCGTCCCGTCGCCCGGACCTCACGGAGCATGTGCCCCGTGATGAGGAATCCGGAGATGACGAAGAAGACGTCCACGCCGATGTATCCGCCCGGGATGACATCCGGTCGGAGGTGGTAGATCACGACCAGCGCGACAGCCAGGGCGCGGAGCGCCTGGACCTCCGGCAGAAAGCGCCTGGTCACGGTCCCGACGGAGTCCCGAGGCCCGGTGTCGCGCCTCTCTCTGGTCGGCTCCGGGGAGGCTCCGGCGGGTGGCGCGGCGGCGGAATGCGCGGCGGTCGTTGTAGTCATGACTCCAGGTCCGTCAGAGGCGGAACCGAGCGCCCTGCGCCCGCACCGTCCAGTGGTTTCCGTTCGGCACAGCAACCTAATCGGAAATTAGCCCAGTACAAACCCACAGCTCGGCGGGGCGTCGCTGTATGACACGATGCGGACGTGCTGAAAGTCGTTCTCTTCGATCTCGACGACACGCTCGTGGACCAGGAGGGCGCCTCGCGCACGGCGCTCCTGGACTGGCTCCCTGAGCTGGGGCTCGGCCTCGACGACGTGGAAGAGCTGGCAGCCGCGTGGCTCGCCATCGCGGAGGAGGCCTACGCGCGCTACCAGCGCCGCGAGATCACCTTCCAGGACCAGCGGCGCGTCCGGGTGCGCGAGTTCCTGGGCGCTGACGCCACCGACGCCGAGGCGGACGAGCTCTTCTCGGGCTACCTGTCCCGCTACGAGCGCGCCTGGGTCGCGTTCGACGACGCCGTGCCCGCCCTGCGCCGGGTGCGCGACGCTGGCCTCGTCGTCGCGCTGCTCACCAACGGCGACTCGACCCACCAGCGGCACAAGCTCGACCGGACGGGCTTGGCGGAGCACCTCGACGTCGTCGTCGCGTCGGACGACATGCCGGCGGGCAAGCCCGATCCCCGCGCGTACGCCGCGACGTGTGCCGTCCTCGGCGTCGCGCCGGGTGACGTGCTGATGGTCGGCAACGACGTCGAGAAGGACTTCCAGGGTCCGCTCGACGCCGGAATGGGCGCGGTGCTGCTGGACCGGCACGACCGGTACCCGGAGGTCACGGACCGCATCCGGACGCTGGACGAGATGCCGCTGGCCGGGTAGGCGGCAGACCCCTGTAACGGTGGCCGGGCGACCGGACATGACACTCTCGTCATAGCCACGCCACCGAGAGGTCCCCGGATGACGGCCCCCGAGCCCCTACCGCCACCCGACCCGCTCGCCGCATATGTGCAACGAAGAAGTGCTAAGCGCCTCCTGGAGACTCATCAGACCAGCACGGGCTCCGGGTCCCTCGGCTCCGGGTCCTCCTCGATCAGTGACGGCCCGTTGTTCTGCACCTTCCCGACGGCGTCACCCACCGGCCGCGTGGTCAGCGGCGCGTTGTCCACCGTCAACAGCTCGGACGCATCGCGTACCGCCGGGTCGAGCCACGTGTCCCAGGCGTCCTGCGGCAGCACGAGCGGCATGCGGTCGTGGATCGCCGCCATGGCGTCCGAGGCCGGCCGGGTCACGACGGTGGCCGACACCAGCCAGCGGTCCGGGTCGGTCTCGCTCGCCGCGGGGTTGCGCCAGAACTCGTACAGGCCGGCGAAGGCGGCCACGCCGGCGTCCGCGGGGTGGATCCAGTACGGCTGCTTCGGGACCTTCTTCGAACCGGGCGCCGTGAGCGACATCAGCTTGCGCCACTCGTAGTAGCCGTCGGCGAGCACCAGGCAGCGCCGAGCGGCGAACGGCTTGGCGAACGCCGGCTTGTCGAGCAGGGACTCGGACCGTGCGTTGATCATGCGGGCGCCCACGCCGGGATCCTTGGCCCACGACGGCACGAGCCCCCAGCGCGCCAGCCGCATCGACCGCGTCACCTCCGTCGAGCCCTTGGCGGCGCGCTCGACCACTATCCGCACTGGGTCGGTGGGCGCCACGTTCCAGGACGGCGGCAAGAGCCGCGCGTCCTCGGCGAGCTCGGCGATCGCGAGCTCGTCAGCGAGGTCCTGGGTGTCCGTGAAAGAGGCAAAGCGTCCGCACATAGGACCAGCATGCCCTGAGCCACTGACACTCGCGGGCCCGGTGATCGAGGCGCACGCGAGGCGGGAGATCGAGATCACTCTGTTCACGGTCGTATCGATTCGATAGAATCGGGATCATGCCATCCGAAGCGCCGTCGAGCGTGCCCTCAGTCATGCCCGCGCGCCGCGCTCCGTCGTCTCGATCGGCCCTCAAGTGGGTGATCATGCTCGGTGCGCTGGCGTGCCTGCCCGCCCTCACCGTCGACATGTACCTCCCCGCGCTGCCGCAGGTCGCCTCCGACCTCCGTACCACCGACGCGCTCGCCCAGCTCACCGTCTCCTGCATGCTCGTCGGTGGTGCGCTCGGCCAGCTGGTCATCGGCCCGCTGACCGACCGCTTCGGACGTCGTCTGCCGCTGATGATCGGTATCGGCATGCACGTCCTGGTCTCCCTGGCGTGCGCCGTCGTGGACGACGTCAACATGCTCATCGGGCTGCGCCTGATGCAGGGCTTCTTCAACTCGGCGGCGAGCGTCGCGGCCATGGCCACCGTGCGGGACCGCTTCGTGGGCGCCGAGGCCGCCCGCATCCTGTCGCGCCTCATGCTCGTGATCGGCGTGGCCCCGATGCTCGCGCCGTCCCTGGGCTCGATCGTCCTGGAGGCGTTCGAGTGGCGCTGGATCTTCGTGGTGCTCGCGCTGATCGGCGCCACGCTCGCGGTGATCGTGTTCTTCGTGATGCCGGAGACGAACCCGGTGGCCCGCCGCACCACCGGCGGCGCGTCGTCGGTGGTGCGCGGCTATCGCACGCTGCTCCGCGACAAGCACTTCATGGCACTGGCGCTCATCCCCGGGCTCGCGATGGGCGCGCTCCTGAGCTACGTGGTGGGCTCACCCTTCGTGTTCCAGCAGGGATACGGCCTGACGCACGGGCAGTTCTCGCTCCTGTTCGCGGTCAACGGGCTCGGCCTGGTGCTCTCCGCGCAGGTCAACGCGGCGCTGGTGCGGCGGGTCGCCCCTATTCGCCTGCTCCGCACGGCCCTGGTGGCGCAGCTCGTGATGTCCCTGGTCCTGCTCACGGTCGCGATCACGGAGTTCGGCGGCCTGATCGGCCTGCTGGTGGCCCTGTGGCTGGTGCTGGCGTTCCAGGGCCTCATCCCGGCCAACGCATCGGCCCTGGCCATGTCCCGGCACGGCGAGATCGCCGGTACGTCGGCGGCGATGATCGGCGCAATCCAGTCGCTGCTGGCCGGCATCGTGTCGCCGATCGTCGGCCTGCTCGGCAGCGACACCGTCGCCATGTCCTCGGTGATGCTCGGCGCGGGTCTTGCCGCGTTCGTCGTGCTGGCCACCGCCACCCCGGCATACCGCAAGGGCGGCTGGCACACACCGATCTGAGTGTTCATCCCGAGGTCGGGCGGGATTCACCAGGACGTCGGCTCCGCAGTCTTGGCTCGCCCGCATGAGTACACCCATGCGCACCCGCGCCTCGCGCGCGGTGGCCGCCGCCGCAGCCGCCTCGCTGCTGCTCCCCGCGGCCGCCGCCGTCGCAGCGCCCCAGCAGGGCCCCGGTCCGAGCTCTGAGCACCACGGCGGCACCTACCTCGCCGCCACCCTCGCCGGTCGCGCCACGCTGTCGGCCGACTACCTGGCCGAAGGCCCGCCGTCGGGCGCCGCTGCCTCGCCCGGCAACGGGCGGCAGGGCCCCTGGGACGGCCAGGTGATCCCCGGCTTCTCCGCGATGGTCGACAACCACGACGGCACCTTCTGGGCCCAGCCGGACAACGGCTTCGGGGCCAAGGGCAACTCCGCCGACTTCCTCCTGCGCAACTACCTGGTGCGCCCCCAGTGGAACACCGGCAGCAAGGGCTCCGGCGCGATCAAGGTGCTCGACTTCGTCGAGTACAACGACCGCAACGACGTCCTCGACTTCGACATCGTCAACGAGGACACCGACGCGCGGCTGCTGACGGGCGCCGACTTCGACATCGAGTCCCTCGTCCGCGCCGCGGACGGCACGTTCTGGGTGGGCGAGGAGTTCGGCCCGTTCCTGCTGCACTTCGACGAGGACGGCACGCTCCTGGAGGCCCCCTACGAGTTCCCGGACGGCAAGTCGCCCGGCAACCCGTACCTGGAGCCCGGCGAGCAGCCGAACGTCGGCAGCAGCCGCGGCTTCGAGGCGATGGCCTCGAGCGGCCGCTACCTCTACCCGGTGGTCGAGGGCGCCCTGGCCGACGACGCCGACGTCCGCCGCCGCTGGATCTACCAGTTCGACACCCGCCGCGGCGAGTACACCGGCAAGCGCTGGGCGTACCAGACCGACCAGCAGGTCAACGTGATCGGCGACGCGTTCGCGACTGGCCGCGACACCATGCTGCTCATCGAGCGCGACGACTTCGAGGGTGACCAGGCGGTCACCAAGCGCGTCTACGAGATCGACCTGGGTCGCAAGGACCGCGACGGCTTCGTCAAGAAGGAGCTCGTGGTCGACGCCCTGCGGATCGCGAACCCACGCGGCATCGACAAGGGCGAGGGCTACGGCCTCGGCGAGACCTTCAGCCTGCCCGTGCAGTCCTTCGAGACCGTCCTGTTCGTGGACCGCGACACGCTGCTGATCGGCAACGACAACAACTACCCGGGCAACGACGCGCGTGTCACCGGGACGCCGGACGACACCGAGATCGCGCTCGTGGACCTCAGGAAGAAGCGCGTGACGGACGACGGCGTCACCGTCGTCGGCCACCGCGGAGCCTCCGGCTACCGGCCCGAGCACACGCTCGCCGCGTACGAGACCGCCATCAACCAGTGCGCCGACTACATCGAGCCCGACGTCGTCTCCACCAAGGACGGCGTCCTCGTCGCGCGGCACGAGAACGAGATCAGCGGCACGACCGACGTCGCCGCCCACCCGGAGTTCGCGGACCGGCGCACCACCAAGACCATCGACGGCACCTCGATCACGGGCTGGTTCACCGAGGACTTCACGCTCGCCGAGCTGCGCACCCTGCGCGCCAAGGAGCGCCTGCCGCAGGTCCGGCCGCAGAACGTCGCGTTCGACGGGCTCTACCTGGTGCCGACCCTCGACGAGGTCCTCGACCTGGCGCGCAACAGCCGTACCTGCGACGGCGCGCCCGTCGGCGTCTACCCCGAGACCAAGCACCCGACGTACTTCGACTCGATCGGCCTGTCGCTGGAGGAGCCGCTCGTGCGCGAGCTGGGCCTGGGCGGCTTCGACCGCGCCGACGCCCCGGTGATCGTCCAGTCCTTCGAGGTCGGTAACCTGCAGGACCTCGACGACATGACCGACGTCCGCCTCGGCCAGCTCATCAGCAGCAGCGGCGCACCCTACGACTTCGTGGCCGACGGCGACCCGCGCACCTACGCGGACATGGTCACCAAGAGCGGGCTGCGCGAGATCGCGTCCTACGCCGACGGCATCGGCGCCGAGAAGAACGTACTGATCCCGCGTAAGGCGGACGGCACGCTCGGCGCCCCGAGCGCCGTGATCCGCGACGCGCACCGTGTCGGGCTCGAGGTGCACACCTGGACCTTCCGGCGCGAGAACCAGTTCATGTCCGCCGAGTTCCGGTCCTCGACCGACCCGAACGGGATCGGCGACCTCGTGGCCGAGATCCGCGTCTTCATGAAGGCGGGCCTGGACGGCTTCTTCACCGACAACCCGGACCTCGGCGTCGCCGCGGTGAGCTGAGCAGCCACGCCGGGTCTCGCTGAGCTGACCGGCCCCGCCACTTAACGGGCCCCGTGCCGGGGTACATGCCTATGCTCCGCATGTGCCCCGGCACCTCAGCAACCAGCGCAGTCACCGCGTCGCGCGAGTCGTGACGCTCTTCGTCGTCGGTGCGGTGACCCTCGTGGCCGCGGCCGGCGCGGCCGTGTACCTGGACCTGAAGGACGAGATCGGCGTCAGCGACGTCTCCGGCCTGGTCGACGTACCGGAGCCCGCGGATCCCGACGACCCGTTCACCGGGCGCAGCCTCAACATCCTCCTGCTCGGCACCGACCTGCGTGGTGGCGAGAACACGGAGATAGCCGGTGCCGGCGACGGCGGCATGCGGTCGGACACCACGATGCTCGTCCACATCTCCGGGGACCGGACGCGGATCGAGGTCGTATCCATCCCGCGTGACTCGCTCGTCGAGATCCCCTCCTGCGAGCTGCCCGACGGCAGCGAGTCCGGCGCCTCGTACGGCATGTTCAACAGCGCGTTCACCATCGGCGGCGGTGCCGAGGAAGACCTCACGTACGCCGCGGCCTGCGCGATCTCCGCGGTACAGAGCCTCACCGACGTTCCGGTCACCAACCACATGGTCGTGCAGATGGACGGCGTGGTCGACGTCGTCGACGCGCTCGGCGGCGTGCGCATGTGCCTGCCGGAGCCGCTCGTGCAGGACCCGGCGTACGGGCGCTTCGAGCTGCCCGCCGGAGAGCAGACCCTCGACGGGCGCCAGGCCATCGGCTTCCTGCGCGCCCGCCACGGTACGGGGCTCGGCCTGGAGCAGGGCAGCGACCTCACCCGGATCGCACGGCAGCAGGCGTTCGTCGACTCGCTGGTACGCCAGGTCCTGGACCAGAACGTCGTGACCAACTCGCCGCAGCTCTACCGCACCATCCGGGCGGTGCTCGGTGCGATCTCGGCCGACCCGAGCCTGGCGGATCCGGCGGCGCTGGCGGGCCTTGCCTTCAGCATCCGGGACATCGACCCGGCCAGCATCGTGTTCACCGAGCTGCCCGTCGTGGCTGCCCCGACGGATCCCAACCGGGTCGTCTGGACGGAGGACGCCGCGGCGATCTGGGCGCGCCTGGCTGCCGACGAACCGCCGCCGGGGCACGAGACGCCCGCGCCGGACGCGAGCGAGGAAGGCGGCTCAGGGGGTGGCTCGGAGGGTGGCTCAGGCAGTTCGGCGACGCCGTCGAACCGGCCGGACCCGTCTCCGTCGCCCTCGCTGCTCCCCGGCGTCTGCGCCGACTGACGCCTTGTCACGGGCTGGAACCTGCCTGGGAAGGGCGAGGGTTATTTACACGTTTGTTGCACCGAGGCCATAGTCTCTGGGGCGTGGCGAGTGACTTCTGGACGGCAGTCCGACCTGTCGGCGAGATTATCCAAGGGGTACCCCGGCACGCTCGATCGGGCGAACGCCAGCCCCGGCACGTGCGTAGCTGGCGCAAGATGTTCGTGGTGCGAGGCGTCACGATGAGCCTCGTGGGGGTGATGGCGTTCGGTTCCGCTGCGGCGGCGACGGCGTACCACAACGCGATCTCGCAGATCGAGGTCCAGGACCTGGACGGCCTGGTGGCCGAGCAGGTCAAGCCCAAGGACCCGTCGGACCCGTTCAAGGACGAGCCGGTCAACCTGCTGCTCATGGGTACCGACATCCGCGACGGGAGCAACGCCGACATCGGCGGCACCGTGAGCGGCATGCGGTCCGACACCACCATGCTGGTGCACATCTCGGCGGATCGGAAGTGGATAGAGATCGTGTCGTTGCCACGCGACACGTTCGTGGACATCCCGTCCTGCCAGCTGCCGGACGGCAGCCAGAGCCAGCCGTACCGGGACAAGTTCAACGCCTCGTTCGAGGTCGGCAGCGGCCATACGTCGCTCAAGCATGCCGCCGCCTGCACGATCAACACCGTCAACGCGATCACCGGCGTGACCGTCACCAACCACGCCGTCGTGAAGATGAACGGCGTGATCGACGTGGTCGACGCGCTCGGCGGCGTCAAGATGTGCCTGCCCGAGGCGCTGCACGGCGACCCGAGGTCGGCGCGGATCGATCTGCCCGCCGGCGAGAACCGGCTCGACGGCAAGACCGCCATCCAGTTCCTCCGGGTGCGCAAGGGCACCGGCATGGGGCTCGAGATGGGCAGCGACCTGACCCGCATCGAGCGGCAGCAGGCGTTCATCAACGCCACCCTGCGGCAGATCCTGTCCGCCGAGACGCTGGCCGACCCGACCAAGACCTTCCGCCTGATCAACGCGGCGCTCGGCTCGCTGAGCGCCGACCCGGACATCGCCGACCCCGGCAAGGTCGCGGGCCTCGCCTGGTCGCTCCGGGAGATCGACAAGCGCAACATCGTGATGACGAAGATCCCGGTCTACGACACCACCGAGGGGACCGCCAGCGGGATCGGCTGGGGGCCGGAGGCCGCCGAGATCTTCCAGCGCATGGCGGCGGACACCCCGCCCGAGAGCGTGGTGCTGCCCGAGGCGGAGCCGTCCGGCTCGCCGAGCGCGAGCGCCGGTGGGACCGAGGGAGGCACGGAGGGCGACGGCGGCGGCGACGCCGGAACCGGCGAGACCGACGAGGGCACCGAGACCGGTGGCGAGACCGGGACGGGCGGTGACGGCACCGAGACCGGCACGTCCGAGGGAACTACGAAGCCCGAGACACCGAAGCCCAGCCCGAGCCCCGAGGTCCTGCTGGACGGCGTCTGTGCCTGACTGGGACTGAAAGGGACTGACGGCTCAGGACCCGCCGAGGATCAGCGACGCCGCCACGACCACCATGGTCAGCGCGACGACGCTGTCGAGGACGCGCCACGCGCCGGGCTTCTCCAGCAGCGGCGCGAGGTAGCGCGCCCCGTAGCCGAGCGCGACGAACCAGGCGGTGCTGGCGACGCAGGCGCCGAGCCCGAACCACCAGCGGTCGTCGCCGTGCGTCGCGGCGAGCCCGCCCACGAGGACCACGGTGTCGAGGTAGACGTGGGGGTTCAGCCAGGTCAGGGCGAGCGTCGTGGCGACGGCGGCGCCCACCGTCCGGTCCGTGACGCTGTGCCGGCCCATGACCACCCGCTGCCCCTTGACGGCGCGGTACCCGGCCATGCCCCCGTAGACGAGGACGACGAGGGCGCCGGCCCAGCGCGCGATCTCGACGACGAGCGGCGCGCTCTGGATCATGGAGCCCAGCCCGCCGACCCCTGCCGAGATGAGCAAGAGGTCGCTGACGGCGCAGATCCCGGCCACGAGTCCTACGTGCTCACGGCGCAGCCCCTGGCGAAGAACGAAGATGTTCTGCGCCCCGACGGCGACGATGAGCGATAGACCGAAGGCCATGCCTGCGAGGGCGGAGAGCATGCCTGAACGGTAAGAAGCGGGGCGCGGGATGTCCGGTTCATGATTCGGAAGTGCAGAAGACTGAATCACGGTTAATGATGGGGGTACGTCCAGATTTCACGCAGGTAGTAGCTCCCGTGTTGCTTCTTTTCGCAGCGCTGCCGTGACCCTGTCCAGCACGGCCGAGCGGAGCTTCCACTGCTGCAGGTGGAGCGGGACGTCGACCGTCGTGCCGGGCTCCAGCAGCGCGATGTCGTCTCGGGCGGCGCGTCCGCCGAGTGAAGGCGTGTCCAGGAGCATGCCCCAGCCGAGGCCGAGGTAGATGGTCTCCTCGTACTCGACGGTGCTCGGTACGTGGTGCCGCGGCGGCCTGGCCCCCGGTGCCCGCTCGCGCAGGAACATGTCCTGCAGATCGTCCGTCCGGTCGAAGACGATCACCGGTGCGGCGGCCAGGGCCTCCGGCGTCGGGCCGTGGGGGAACCAGCGCCGCGCGAAGGCGCGCGTGCAGGCCGGCCGGTAGCGCATGATGCCGAGAGGCGTGCTGCGACAGCCCTGGACCTGCGCCGTCTGGGAGGTGACCGCTGCCATGACCACGCCCTCGCGGAGCAGGTCCGCGGTGCGGCTGTCGTCCGCGCGGTGCAGGTCGAACGTGACCCCCTCGACCTGGGCGAGGGCCGGCAGCACCCAGGTGGCCAGCGAGTCGGCGCTGACGGCGAGGGGCACGGTCACGAAGGTGCCGGGCCTGGCGTCGTCCGCCTCCTGGCCGTCCGGGTGCTCGCGCGGATCGTCCGCGCCGAGCTCGGCCGCGACCTCCGCGCCGAGCAGCTCGGTCTGGCGGGCGAGGCGCAGGAGCGCCTGGCCTGACGCCGTGGCCACCACCGGCCGGGCGCGCCGCACGAGCACGCTGCCCGCCGCGTTCTCCAGCGCACGGATGCGCTGGCTGACGGCGGACGGCGTCACGTGCAGCGCCCGTGCCGCCGCGTCGAACGAACCCTCGGCCACCACGGCGGCCAGTGCTTCGAGCTGTCGTGAGTCCCATCGCATGCCACCAGTTTGCCGCATCTTCAGTTCTGCTTACCTTGCCTGAGAAACATGAACTGGTCTTCAGGCGCCGCGCTGCCTAGCGTGGAAGACATGCTCACCCTGCTCGCCGGACTCGGATTCGGTCTCTCGCTCATCGTCGCCATCGGCGCCCAGAACGCGTTCGTCCTGCGCCAGGGGCTGCGTCGTGAGCACGTGGCCGTCGTCGCGGCGATCTGCGCGATCTCCGACGCGTTGCTCTACGCGGCGGGCGGCGCGGGGTTCGGGCCGCTGGTGGAGCGCTGGCCCGACGCGGTGGAGGTCATGCGCTGGCTGGGCGCCGCCGTCGTGCTCGGCTACGGGGCGATGGCCGCCTGGCGCGCCGTGCGCGGCGACACAAAGCTCGCTGCGGCCGAGGACGGCGCACTGGGCGACAGCCCGGGCCGGCGCCTGCGGCCGGTGGTCCTCACGACGCTCGCGCTCACCTGGCTGAACCCGCACGTCTACCTCGACACCGTGCTGCTGCAGGGTTCGGTTGCGGCCACCTACGGCGACGACCGCTGGCTCTTCACCGCGGGGGCGATGGTGTCGAGCATCCTCTGGTTCTGCGGCCTCGGCTACGGCGCGCGCCTGCTCGCCCCGGTGCTGAAGCGCCCGGGCGCGTGGCGCGTGGTCGATGGCGTGATCGCGCTGATCATGCTGGCCGTGGCGGTCTCGCTGCTCGCGGGCTGACGCGCTGACGGGCTGACCGACCTGGCGCGACCGGCTAGCTCAGCGGGACCCCCAGTCCGGCCAGGCGGGTCGCCGCCTCGCGCAACACGGACTCCTTCTTGACGAAGGTAAATCTGACGTGCGAGGCGAGCGCCTTCGCCGTCGGCGAGCCCGCCCGGCAGAACGCCGCCGCCGGGATCGCCACCACGCCGGCGAGCTCGGGCAGACGGCGGCACAGCTCGACGCCGTCGCGCAGCCCGAGGCGACCGAGCAGGTTCGACGCATCGGCCATCACGAAGTACGTGCCGGCCGGCCGGTTCACCGTGAAACCGGCTGCTTCCAGTCCCGCGCACAGGAGGTCCCGGCGTTCGGCGAGGGCCGTGGCCAGGGCGCGGGGGGTGTCGTCGTCGGCAAGGGCCTGGGCGATGGCGGGCTGGAACGGTGCGCCGGACGTGTACGTGAGGAACTGCTTGACCGTCCGGACGGCTGTGACCAGGTCGGCAGGCCCGTGCAGCCAGCCGACCTTCCAGCCGGTGAACGAGAACGTCTTGCCCGACGACGAGATGGTCAGCGTCCGCTCCGCCATGCCCGGCAGTGTGGCGATCGGGATGTGCTCGGCGCCGAACGTGAGGTGCTCGTAGACCTCGTCGGTCACGACTATCGCGTCGCGCTCCTGAGCCACGGCGGCGACGGCGGCCAGCTCGTCCCTGGTGAGCACCGCCCCTGTCGGGTTGTGCGGGGAGTTGAGCACGATCATCCGCAGGCGAGGGGAGGCGGCCGCGCGGAGCGCCTCGACGTCGAGCCGGAAGCCGTCCGGCCCGGGGACCAGGGGAGCGGTCACGTGCGTGGCGCCGGACATGCCGATCGACGCCGCGTGCGAGTCGTAGAACGGCTCCAGCGTGAGCACCTCGTCGCCCGCACGGGTCAGCGCCAGGATGGTGGCGGCCAGCGCCTCCGTGGCGCCGGTGGTCACGAGCACCTCGGTGTCGGGGTCGACGTCCAGCCCGTAGTGCCGCTTCTGGTGGTCCGCGATCGCGCGGCGCAGCTCCGGCACGCCGTCGCCCGGCGCGTACTGGTTGCGACCCTCCTCGATCGCCCGGATCGCCGCCCGCTTGACGTACTCGGGGCCGTCGACGTCGGGGAAACCCTGGCCGAGGTTGATCGCACCGGTGCGGACGGCAAGGGCCGACATCTCGGCGAAGATCGTCGCGGCGACGGTGCCGTCGTCGGCGAGGAGGCCCGCCGCGCTCGCGGTGTCCTGCCAGCGGTCCTGGCCGCGGCCAGGTGAATGGAGGGAGCTCATGGGGTCGACGATATCCATCCCGCGTCTACCCCGAGTTCATCTCGGGCATGGCGGACAACCCTCTTTACCTGCGCGTTTGTGGACAACCCTGTGGATGTGGTGGATAACCCCAGGCCTCTGGGAAAGTTATCCACAGGGCGACCCTGCGAAGGTGAACATTTGGCCCTGTCGTTGTCAGCCTTGGGTAGCCGAGTGCCGACAGCTGCTTCCTTTGTCGTGGCCGACGGCGATGAGCGGCCACCAGTGCCGCTCGCCCAGGTGCTCGGCGGCGGCATCGTCGTCGAGCCATGTGCCGTCGAGGACGGGTACGGCGTGATCGAGGACCCGGTACACGGCGAAGTGCGCGACCGGTGCCGGCCATTCGTACCGGGTGCCCGCTGGGACCGTGTTACGGACATATCCGACGAGCTCAGTCGCCGTGACCTGTCCGAACACCGCAGTGGTGAGCTTTTCGACGGCGGTCTGTCGGCCACCGTCGGGCACGGGGGCGGTGGGTAGATCCCAACCCGGTCGGTCGCCGGTACGGGCCCTGCAGAAGATCCGGCCATCCGAGTCGGTCACCAGCAGCCGCACGAGCCCCAGCGGGCTGGGTACCGGGTCGTCGGGGTCGTGGACGACGACGTCAGCGCGGCCGCCAGGCGGCAGCCACGGCGCATCGGGCAGGCAGGACAGGACGAGCACACGCCCACCGTAGCGGCGAGTGACTGTCACTCCTGAGGCTGCTCGGCGCCCAGCTTGCTTCTCGCGTAGGTATCTCGGGCCGGGCGAGGAGTTATCCACAGGCATCCCGGTTGTGGCGCGCGGCTCCGGACGGATGCTCCTAAAGTCGGGCTCGGCGGCGGTCCATGGGGATCGCCCACGGGGGATTGTCAGTACGAGGTCAGGGGGAGGGCCATGCCCGCTGCGGTGGAACGGACGGGAATGCGCCAGGTGGCTGCGCTCGATGCTGGGGATGCAGGCATGGCCGGCCAAGGTCGGGGCGTGGCACTGGTCGACGGGGTCGCTCTGCTGGAGAGCGAGGTGCGTGAGCTCGTCCGGCGCCGTGGCGTGGACCCGATGGCCGAACCGGAACGGTTCGCCGAGCTGGTGCGCGAGGCGGCGGCGGACTATGCGGACCGCGCTGCGCGCGGCCTTCTCCTCGGACTGCCCGACATGGAGCGGGTAGTTCGGGAGGTCACGAACGCGGTGGGCGGGTTCGGCCCGCTGCAGCCCTACCTCGACGACCCGGAGATCGAGGAGGTCTGGCTCAACGCGCCGACCCACGTGTACGTGGCGCGGCGCGGGGTGCCGGAGCTGACCAGCACCGTCCTGACCACCGAGCAGGTCAGTGACCTGGTGGAGCGGATGCTCAAGACGTCGGGCCGGCGGCTCGACCTGTCGAGTCCCTTCGTCGACGCACGGCTGCCCGGCGGGGAGCGGCTGCACGTGGTTCTCCCCGAGATGACCGGGGGCGGGATGGCCGTGAACATCCGCAAGCATGTGGTGCGGGCACGCTCACTCGCCGACATGGTGCGTCTCGGGTCGCTGACCGGACAGGCCGCTACCTTTCTCGACGCCGCGGTCCGGGCCGGCCTGAACATCCTCGTGTCCGGCCAGACCCAGGCGGGCAAGACGACGATGCTGAACGCCCTCGCGGGGTCGATCCCCGGATCCGAGCGGGTCATCTCGGCGGAGGAGGTCTGGGAGCTGCGCCTCCCGGTCCGCGACCACGTGGCCCTGCAGACGCGTCCGGCGAGCCTCGAGGGCACGGGAGAGGTGCCGCTGCGACGTCTGGTCAAGGAGGCGCTGCGGATGCGCCCCGACCGGATAGTGATCGGCGAGGTGCGTGAGGCAGAGGCGTTCGACCTGCTCATCGCCTTGAACAGCGGCGTCCCCGGGATGTGCACGCTCCACGCCAACACCGCGCGCGAGGCGGTCGCCAAGATGACGACGCTGCCCCTGCTCGCCGGCGAGAACGTGTCCGACCGGTTCGTCGTGCCCACCGTCGCCTCGGCGGTCGACCTCGTGGTGCACCTCGGCCTGAGCCGTGCCGCGGACGGCGTGGTCCGGCGCCAGGTGCGCGAGATCGTCGCCGTCACCGGGCGCGTCGAGGAGGGCCGGATCGAGACCGCGGGCATCTTCGACAGGGATGCCGACGGCGAGCTGCGGCGCGGCGACGGCATGCCGCCCGGCGAGGACCGGTTCGAGCGCGCCGGGTTCGACGTGCGGGCGTTGCTCGCGGACCCGCGGGTCGTTCCGGCCGGAACGCGTCCCGGCACCGGTGTGGTCGCCGGACCGTGGGCGGGCGCGGGTACCCGGTCGGGTGCGGACGCCCAGGCGGACCCGCGCGCGGGCGCCGGCCCCTGGGCGGTGCGCTGATGGGTGTGGTGGTCGGTCTCCTCCTGGGCGTCGGCGCGTTCTGCATCTGGTGGTCGTTCTGGACCCCGGTACCGCGTCCCGCGGGCCGGGTCACGTGGCAGATGCGGACCCGCGACCTGCTGACGCAGGCCGGTGCGCCTTCTGTCACGCCCGGGATGCTCGTGGGCGCCTGCGCGACGCTCTGCCTCGTGACGCTGCTGCTCGGCCTCGCCCTGACCCGTTCGCCCGCGATCGCCGCGTGCTTCGCCGTCCTGACGGCACCCGGTCCGGTGGTGCTGGTGCGGGCGCGGGCGCGCCGCCGCCGTCGGGCGCTTCGGGAGGTCTGGCCGGAGGTCGTGGACCACCTCGCATCCGGGGTTCGCGCGGGGTTGTCCCTGCCGGAGGCGGTGGCCCAGCTCGGGCAGCGCGGACCGGTCGAGCTGCGTGAGCAGTTCGGCCGCTTCGCGCACGACTACCGGGCCGGCGGTCGGTTCGGGGACGCGCTCGACGCGCTCAAGGAACGCCTCGCCGACCCGGTGGCCGACCGCATAGTGGAGGCCCTGCGCCTCACGCGCGAGGTCGGTGGGCAGGACCTGGGCCGGCTGCTCCGCACGCTCAGCGGCTTCCTCCGGGAGGACGCCGCGACCCGCGGCGAGCTGGAGGCCCGGCAGAGCTGGACGGTGAACGGCGCCCGGGTGGCGGTCGCCGGGCCGTGGGTCGTGCTGGCGCTGCTGGCCACCCGGCCCGAGACGGCGCGCGCCTACGACTCGCCCACCGGCGTCGCGGTGCTGGTCATCGGCGGCCTCTGCGCCGTGATCGCCTACCGGATGATGCTCCGGATCGGCAGGCTGCCCGCCGAACGCCGGGTGCTGCGGTGACGGGCTGGGTGGCAGGGGCACTCGCCGGTCTGGGATTCGCGCTGGGACTCCTGATCGTGCTCGCCCGACTACGGTCGCGTGCCGTCACCCTCGACGAACGCCTCGCGCCGTACCTCCGCCCGCGTGACGCGACCTCGACGCTCCTGAGAGAGATCAGCCGCACCTCGGCGGTGGTCCGCCTGCTCGGCCTGCACGACGTCGGCACCCGGCTCGAGCGGTTCGGCGCGCCCCGCGAGGAGGTACGGCGAAGGCTCGACCGGGCAGGATCCGCCGAGTCGGTGGACCACTTCCGGGCGCGGCAGGTCGTGTGGACGGTCGCCGGGCTGGCCGCAGGGCTCGGGCTCGCGCTGCTGCTCGCGGCGACCCGAGGGGCGGCGGTCGTGCCGCTGCTCGCACTCGTCGTCGTCGCGGGCGCATGCGGCTACGTGGCCTGCGACCATGCCCTCACCCTCCGCGTCCGACGGCGCGAGGAACGGCTGCTGGCCGAGCTCCCGACCATCGCAGAGCTGCTGGCCCTCGCGGTCGCCGCGGGGGAGAGCCCGCCCGCGGCCCTCGAACGCGTGGCCTCGACGGCACGCGGCGAGCTCGCCGCCGAGATCCGGCGCATGGTCGCCGAGGTGCGTGCAGGCGCGCCCGTCACCACTGCCCTGACGGCGCTCGCGGACCGGTCGGGCCTGCCGCCGCTGTCGCGGTTCGCCGAGGGGGTGGTCGTGGCACTGGAGCGAGGAACACCTTTGGCGGACGTGCTGCGCGCGCAGGCGCGCGACGTCCGCGAGGCCGGCCGCCGCTCCCTCCTGGAGGCGGGCGGACGCAAGGAGATCCTGATGATGGTCCCGGTCGTGTTCCTCGTGCTCCCGGTCACGGTCGTCTTCGCAGTCTTCCCCAGCCTGGCCACTCTGCGGATCGGGCTCTGACATGACCCTGCGAGTGACTCCCTACGAAAGGAAATGACATGCGCGACGGCCATGATCCCGGCCCAGAGGCCGGTTCCGAACCGGACGATGAACGGGGCGACGTGCCCGGCTGGGTCTTGATCACTCTCATGACGGCCGGCTTGGTCGTCGCGCTCTGGGCCATGGCCGGCCCGCTGCTGGAGAACGCGTTCCGGCAGGCGATCAGCAGCGTCACGGGCCAGGGGTGAGCTCCGGCCGGCCGGAGCACGGCTCCGCCGCGGTCGAGTTCCTCCTGGTGTCCGTCCTGGTCCTGGCCCTGCTGCTCGGCGTGGTCCAAGTGGCGCTCGCTGTGCACGTGCGGTCCCTCGCCATCGACGCGGCCGCGGAGGGCGCCCGGGTGGCGGCCCGCGCCGACCGGGGTCCTGCCGACGGCGTCGCGCGTACGCGTGCACTGCTGGCCGGAGCCCTGACCGGGGCCTATGCCCGCGACGTCACCGCCGGCCGTACGACGGTCGACGGCATCGTGGTGACCGAGGTGACGGTGCGCACGCCGCTGCCCGTCGTCGGCCTGCTCGGTCCCGGCGGGACACTCACCGTGCGGGGCCACGCGCTGGAGGAGGCGCAATGACGGCGGGGGAGCCGGAGCGTGGTTCGGCGATGGTCGAGTTCCTCGGCGTCGCGCTGATCCTGCTGATCCCTCTCGTCTACCTGGTGGTGACCCTGGGGCGGGTCCAGGCCGCCGCGTTCGCCGCCGAGGGAGCAGCCAAGGACGCCGTCCGCGCGATGGTCACCGCGGAGTCGTCTGCGGCGGGCGCGGCGCGTGCCGAGGCCGCCGTCGGGATCGCGCTGACGGACCAGGGCTTCGACCGCGGGAGCGGCATGCTCAGCCTGGAGTGCTCCGCCTCCCCCTGCCTGACGCCGGGCGGTGCGGTCAGCGCCGTCGTGCGGGTCGAGGTGCCGCTGCCCCTCCTGCCCGACGTCGTGCGCGGCTGGGTACCGCTGTCCGTCCCGGTCGAGGCAACCCGCACGGGCACGACGGACCGCTACGCCCAGCCCCGCCCGTAGTCGGCCGTGAGCGTGACCGTTGCGCCGATGAGGGGCACAACGCCGCGACGGTCACGCTCACGACCAAGCCGCTCTCGCTGGTACCTGCACCCCAGTGGCAGGTACCAGCGGGTCAGAGGGTCGGGTCAGGGGACCGTGCAGGTCGCCGTCGGGTTGTTGTTGTTGCCGTTCTTGTAGAGCGTGATGCCGAAGTTGTTCCCGGCCCCGTTCGGTGTCGCCGTCAGGGTTCCGCTCGTGCCGGAGACCGTCGCGTTCCACGAGTTCTGCAGGGTCTGCCCGCCCTGCGTCTGGATGGAGACCCGCCACGTCGAGCTGCCGGACACGGCCAGCGAGACGTTGAACCGGTCGGACCACTCGTTCGCCCTGCTGACGGTCACGGTGCAGCCGGTGCCCGGGTCCGGGTTGCCGGTGCCGCCACCGTTGAGAGCGTTGAGCGTGGAGGTGTAGGCGGCCTTCTTGTTGCCGCTGCCGTCGAAGAGGAGCGGGGTGCCGCTGGCGCGCCACGAGTCGGTGTCCCGGACGCCCCAGACGCTGATGCCGGTGCAGCGCGAGACGGCGAGGCAGGCCTGGACGACGCGCCGATAGTTGTCGGCCTGCGCGGTGCCGGAGCCCTCGATGTCGAGCTCGGTGATCTGGACGTCGACGCCCAGCGCCGCGAAGCTCGAGATCGTGGTCTGGTAGTTGCTCGGCACGGGGCTCTGCGCGTTGAAGTGGGACTGCAGGCCCACGCAGTCGATGGGCACGCCACGAGCCTTGAAGTCGCGCACCAGGTTGTACACGGCCTGCGTCTTGGCGTGCGACCAGTCGTCGGTGTTGTAGTCGTTGTAGCAGAGCTTGGCGTTCGGGTCGGCGGCCCGGGCGGCGCGGAACGCCGCCTCGATCCAGTCGTTCCCGGTGCGCTGCAGGTTCGAGTCGCGGCGTGCGCCCGAGGAGCCGTCCTGGAACGCCTCGTTCACCACGTCCCAGGAATGGATCTGGCCCCGGTAGTGGGTGGCGACCTGGGTGACGTGGTTGAGCATCGCGTTCCGCAGGGCGGAGCCGCTCATGTTCTGCATCCAGCCAGGCTGCTGCGAGTGCCACGCCAGCGTGTGGCCACGCACCTGCTTGCCGTTGCTGCGTGCCCAGCTCACGATCCGGTCGCCGTTGGTGTAGTTGAACTGGTTCTGGTTCGGCTCGGTCGCGTCGATCTTCATCTCGTTCTCGGCGGTGATCATGTTGAACTCGCGGTTCGCGATGGTCGTGTACACCGAGTCGTTGAGCCTGCCCGCCGCGATGGCGGTGCCGAAGTACCGGCCCGACTCCGCGGCCGCGGCCTGCAGCGTGCTGCCGGCAGCCTGTGCGGTGGTGGCTGCGACACCGCCGGCGAGGACCACCGCGGTCAGGGTGGCGAGCGAGATGGCTCGCAACCCGCGCCGTGATGGCGATGGGGTGAGCGTTCGGGTCATCGTTGATCCCTTCGTGCTGGACGGGCCGTCGTTGGCCCGTCGGACGTGGAAAAGGATTTCGATGGACGGTGCCGCCTGTCAAGGGGTTCTGCTAAACGTTTTCAAAGATCCGGGAAAGTGAAACGTTTAGGTCGTCCGGGGTGCTCGGCACGGCGGGCTGTGGACAACCGCGACCCCCGCCCGGCACGCGTTGGCCACCCGCCGGACAATGAGGGAATGAGCCCCGCGGACCATGCCGCCGACGCCGGCCACAGCTCCGGCGACGCGGCGGCGAACCCTGCCCCGGCCCGTACCGGTGCGGGCCCGACCGACCGGGAGAGCGGCCGCATCATGCTGCTGACCTCGGCGTTCGTCGCGTTCGCCCTGATGCTCGTCGCGGTGGTCGCCTCGGCGAGCGCGGTCCACCTGGACCGCAAGACGCTCTACGACGTAGCGGACCTCGCCGCCGCCGATGCCGCGAGCGCGATGTCGCCCGACGCCTTCTACGCGGGTGCGGGCACTCCCGCCGACGGCGCCCCGCTCACCCTGTCCGACGCCGACGTGCGCACCGCAGTCGACCAGTACCTGGCCGAGCACCCGCCGGGCATCCCGCTGGCGGTGACCGGGGCGTCGTCGCCGGACGGCCGCTCGGCCCGGGTGTCCCTCGCGACGGTGTCCCGGCCGCCGCTGCTGCGGTGGTTCACCGATGCGTTCGGCGGTGGGATCACGGTGACGGCGTCGTCCACGGCACGCGCGTGGTGAGCCGGGTTAGGTTGTGGCCATGAGCGACCCCGACGGCAACCAGCAGGTCAACGATCAGGTGAACGATCAGGCAAACGAGTACAGCACGGACGACCCCGAGGCCGGCACCCGCCTGGAGCCGCAGCAGATCTTCGACCTCGCCCGGCAGGGTGCCGACGTCCTCCTGGACCTGGTGGACGCGGGGCTCCCCGTCGACCTGGCCGACGAGTCGGGCAACACGCTGCTGATGCTCGCGGCCTACCACGGGCACGCGGACCTGACGGCGGGCCTGGCCGAGCGGGGCGCGGACGTGAACCGGCTCAACGGCAAGAACCAGGCGCCGCTCGCGGGTGCCATCTTCAAGAACGAGGCGGACGTGATCAGGGTGCTCGTCGAGCACGGTGCGGACCCCGACGCCGGGAACCCGAGCGCCCGGGCGACCGCTCAGATGTTCGGCCGTGAGCTGCCGGCGCCCGGGGCTCGCTGAGCAGCCGTTCGAGCCTGCGCCGGATCTTCCGGCGTCGGGCACGACGATGCGCGGGTAACCTTGAACATCGTGGCAACCAACGACTTTCCCGCAGAGATCAAGGCGCTCCGCGCCACCCTCGATTCCATCGAGGCAGTGAGCGACCCGACCGCCCTGCAGGCGAAGATCGCCGAGCTGTCCGAGCAGGCGTCGGCTCCCAACCTGTGGGACGACCCGGACGAGGGCCAGCGTGTCTCCTCCGCGCTCTCGGCCGCGCAGTCCGAGCTCGACCGGGTGGAGAAGCTTCGCGCCCGGATCGACGACGTCGAGACGCTCGTCGAGCTCGGTCACGAGATGGACGACGCCGACTCGCTCACCGAGGCCGAGGAGGAGGTCGCGAAGATCCGTAAGGACCTCGCGGCGCTCGAGGTGCGCACGCTGCTGAACGGTGAGTACGACTCACGCGAGGCGGTCGTGACGATCCGCGCGGGTGCGGGCGGCGTCGACGCCGCCGACTTCGCGGAGATGCTGATGCGCATGTACCTGCGCTGGGCCGAGCGCCACGGCTATCCCACCAAGGTCGGCGACACCTCGTACGCGGAGGAGGCAGGTCTCAAGTCGGCCACCTTCGAGGTCAACGTGCCGTACGCCTTCGGGAACCTGTCCGTCGAGGCCGGTACCCACCGTCTGGTGCGGATCTCGCCGTTCGACAACCAGGGCCGCCGGCAGACGTCGTTCGCGGCGGTCGAGGTGATCCCGCTCATCGAGCAGACGGACCACATCGACATCCCGGACACCGAGCTCAAGATCGACGTGTACCGCTCCTCGGGCCCGGGCGGCCAGTCCGTCAACACCACCGACTCCGCGGTGCGCATGACGCACATCCCGACCGGCGTCGTGGTGGCCATGCAGAACGAGAAGTCGCAGATCCAGAACCGCGCTGCCGCGTACCGGGTGCTGCAGTCCCGTCTGCTCCTGCTGCGCAAGGCGGAGGAGGCGGCCACGCGCAAGGAGATGGCCGGCGACATCAAGGCCAGCTGGGGCGACCAGATGCGTTCCTACGTGCTGCAGCCGTACCAGATGGTCAAGGACCTGCGCACGGAGCACGAGTCGGGCAACCCGCAGGCCGTGTTCGACGGCGCCATCGACGACTTCATCGAGGCCGGCATCCGCTGGCGCCGGGGCGGCGGCGAGAGCTGACGGTCGCGCGGGGGACACCTAGCCTCAGACGAATTGCCGCTTGCCAGGCGTTTTGACCGATATAACGCCCGGACTTTGCGGACCGGGTGAGTTCTGTCGGCGTGTCTGCCCGACACGCCACCGGTTCACCCCCCTAGTCTCGGGCTCGTGATCAGGTTCGAGAACGTGTCGAAGGTCTACGCGCGGGGCGCACGGCCTGCCCTCGACCAGGTCTCCGTGGACGTCGAGCGTGGTGAGTTCGTGTTCCTCGTGGGGGCCTCGGGCTCGGGCAAGTCGACGTTCCTGTCGTTGGTGCTGCGCGAGCAGCGGCCCACGCGAGGGCGGGTCTACGTAGCGGGGCGGGACGTCGCGAACCTTTCCGGGTGGCGCGTGCCCACGCTGCGCCGTCAGCTCGGCGTGGTGTTCCAGGACTTCCGGCTGCTGCAGAACAAGACGGTCCACGAGAACGTGGCCTTCGCCCTGCAGGTGATCGGCAAGCCGCGCCACGTCATCCGGGACACCGTGCCCGAGGTGCTGGAGATGGTCGGTCTGTCGGGCAAGGGCAAACGCATGCCGACCGAGCTGTCGGGCGGCGAGCAGCAGCGCGCGGCGATCGCCCGCGCCATCGTGAACCGGCCGCAGATCCTCCTGGCCGACGAGCCCACGGGAAACCTCGACCCCACCACCTCGCTGGGCATCATGCGCCTGCTGGACCGCATCAACCGGACGGGCACCACAGTGGTCATGGCCACGCACGACGACGAGATAGTCAACGAGATGCGGCGCCGCGTGGTCGAGCTGTCCGACGGCGTCGTCGTCCGCGACGAGGCACGCGGCGGCTACGGCGAGCGCGAGGCGATCCTGCCCGACGTCGGCGCGTCGCCCGTGCTCGACTCCCCGGGCAGCGGAACCCGTGCACCGGTCCAGACGGTGCGGGGGGTCTGACCGTGCGCTTCCAGTTCGTGCTGGGTGAGGTCTTCTCGGGCCTGCGCCGCAACACCACCATGGTCGTGGCCGTCGTGCTCGTGACGTTCGTGTCGCTGACGTTCGTCGGCGCGGCAGCCCTGCTCCAGGCACAGATCGGCAAGCTGAAGGACGACTGGTACGACCTCGTCGAGGTCTCCGTGTTCCTCTGCCCGCAGGGCTCCGTCGTGCCCACGTGCGCGGGCGGCGAGGCCACCCGCGCCCAGGTCGACGCCGTGCGCCAGATCATCGACACCGAGCTGTCCGACGAGGTCAGCGCCGTCTACTTCGAGTCGAAGGAGCAGGCGTTCGAGGCGTTCAGCGAGCGCTACCCCGACGGTTACCAGGGCACGCAGCTCACCGCCGACGACATGCAGGCCTCGCTCCGCCTCAAGCTGGCCGACGCCGAGCAGTTCGCCGTCGTCAGCGACGTGCTCTCCGGCCGTGACGGCGTGGAGATCGTGGAGGACCAACGGGCTGTCTTCGAACCGCTGTTCCGGACGCTCAACGTCGCTACCCTGCTCGCGGCCGGGCTGGCCGGAGTCATGCTCCTGGCCGCCGTGCTGCTGATCACCACCACGATCCGGCTGAGCGCCGTCTCGCGGCGCAAGGAGACCGAGATCATGCGTCTGGTGGGCGCGTCCAACCTGTTCATCCAGCTGCCGTTCCTGCTGGAGGGCGCGCTGGCGGCAGTGCTGGGCTCGCTGCTGGCCGGAGGTGGGCTCTGGCTCGCCGTGCGGTTCATGGTCAGCGACTGGCTCGAACGGTCTGTCGACTGGGTGGCCTACGTCTCGGAGGTCGACGTGCTCCGCGTCGCGCCTCTGCTCGTGATCATGGCCGTCGCCCTGGCCGCGCTCTCGTCCTTCTTCACCCTGAACCGGTACACGAGGATCTGATGCCTACTTCACGAAGCCTTCGGTCCAGAGCTGTCGGTCGCGGCCCGATCGCAGCGGTGCTCGCGGCGGTCCTCCTGCTGGGTGGTGCCACCGTCGGGTACGCGGACGACCTCGACGACCGCCGCGCCGCCGCCGAGCGGAAGCAGCAGGCCAAGGAGGACGAGCGCGAGAACCTCGAGGCCGAGCTGGAGCACACCGACTCCCAGCTGGCCGACGCCGTGCTCGAGCTGAACCAGGTAGAAGGCCGGCTGCCCGTCGCGGAGGCCGAGCTCGCCGTGGCCGAGGCCGAGCTGGAACGCGCGGAGCGGGAGGCGGCGATCCTCGCCCAGCGCCTGGCCGACGCGCAGGTGGAGGAGGCAACGGTCACCCAGCTGCTGCAGGAAGGCTCCGGCAAGGTCGACGGGGCGCGCGACGACATCGCGCAGATGGCACGCGAGGAGTTCCGCGGTGCGGGCAACGCCTCGACGATCGGCCTCGTGACCGGAGCGCAGAGCACCGAGGAGTTCATCGACGGGTACTCCGTCTCGTCGTCGGCCGCGCGGATCCGGGCGCGCACGCTCGCCGAGCTGCAGAGCGCCGAGGCGACCGCCCGCAACCTGCAGGCGCGGCTGACCGCGATCCGCGAGGTCGTCACGGAGCTCAAGCGCCTGGCGGACGAGAACGTGCGGTCCAAGGAGCAGGCCAAGCAGTCGGCGGTCCAGCGCAAGGCCGAGATCGTCGAGCTGATCGCCGAGCAGGAGCGGCTCAAGTCCCGTATCGAGCAGCGCAAGCACGTCGCGGTGCAGAACATGCAGGACACCGAGCAGGAGCTCAGCTCCATCGAGTCCGACCTCAAGGGGATCATCCGCGAGCAGCGGGAGCGGGACGAGCGCCTGGCCAGGGAGCGGGCCGAGCGGGAGGGGGACGGGAACGCTTCGGGCGGCGGGTCCGGGGGTGGCGGTTCCTCGGGCGGCGGATCGTCCGGCGGTGGCGGCACCGTGTCGTTCCTCAGCTATCCGACGGCGAGCCCCGTGGTCACCTCCTCGTACGGCATGCGGTTCCACCCGGTGCTGCAGTACTACCGCCTGCACGCCGGAACCGACCTCCGGGCGTACTGCGGTACCCCGATCCTGGTGCCCGCGGACGGCACGGTGCTGTACGCGCGCTACCTGGACGGCCTGGGCAACCAGGTGCTGATCAACCACGGCTACTCGTCCGGCGGCAGCAGCGTGATGACCAGCTCCAACCACCTCAGCTCGTTCGCCGTGTCGTCGGGCCAGCACGTCTCGCGCGGCCAGGTGATCGGGTACTCGGGCACCACGGGTACGTCAACGGCCTGCCACCTGCACTTCGAGGTGTACATCAACGGTTCGACGGTGGACCCGATGAGCTGGCTGTAAAAGCCTGGTCCACCGAGGTCGGACGCGTAAACTGGGGCGTCGCGCTGCCCGCACGGGGCATGCCGCACCAGTAGATCCCGGAGGGAGACCATGGCCAAGAAGGACGATCCGCGCAAGATCGTGGCGAACAACAAGAAAGCCCGTCATGACTACGTGATCGAGGACGTCTTCGAGGCCGGGCTCGTGCTCTCGGGTACCGAGGTCAAGGCACTGCGGATGGGACGGGCTTCCCTCACGGACGGCTACGCCACCGTCGACCGTGGCGAGGCGTGGCTCGAGAACGTGCACATCCCCGCGTACTTCCAGGGCACGTGGAACAACCACGCGCCGCGGCGCCGGCGCAAGCTGCTGCTGCACCGCGAGGAGATCCTCCGGCTGGAGTCGAAGTCGCGCGAGAAGGGGCACACCCTGATCCCCCTGGCGCTGTACTTCCTGGACGGCCGGGCCAAGGTGGAGATCGCCCTGGCCCGAGGCAAGAAGGAGTACGACAAGCGGCAGACCCTGCGCGAGCAGCAGGACATGCGCGAGGCGCAGCGGGCGATGCGGCAGAAGGAGCTCCGCTGACCGGTCGCGGCCACGGGTCTGCGGGCTGTAACGGAAATAACGTTCCCGTCTGCGGCGTTGTCGCATAGGATGGAGATGTTCCGCACGGGCGTAGCTCGGGCGGGCAGTTGAAAACAACATAGGGGCTGATCGGTTTCGACGGTGGTCGTGCTTCGAGGAGAAGCGGGCCGAGGATGCAGGCTTATCTCGTAAACGATGCCTGCAAACACATAGTTGCCGATAACTCGCGCAACGACTTCGCCCTCGCCGCCTGAGCGAGCCCGAAGTCCGTCGGCCTGGGAGATGCTTCCGTCCCAGTAGCCGGCGTCATCTAGGAAGCCACTGCTCGTAGCTCTCGTCATCGGGGCTGCGGGAACACTCAGATGACTGGGCCTGTCCGCGAACGTGTCTGCGCGAGTGCGGGGGCCGAGAAAATCCATAGCAGACTGCGCCCGGAGAAGTACTCGAAAAGCGTCACCGGACCCGGGTTCGATTCCCGGCAGCTCCACCCCTATGACAGCAGGCCCGCCTCCATCGGAGGCGGGCCTGCTGTGTTGTCGGCGCGCGAGGAAGCAGCGCGGGCTACTGCCTCGACAGGTCCGTAACGGGGATGGCTACCTCGCGCGAGCGCAGGGCGCCAGTCACCAGGACCACGGCCTCGTTGCCGGCCCAGCCCCGTCGGACTGCCGTCACGATGCCCTCTGTGCCGCGCTCGGTGCTCGACGCCCCGGTGACTCTCACCATGACGCCTGTGGCGATCCCGTCGCCCATAACCTTCTTCTTTCTGTAGTCATTTCGGGCCAGGGCGATCAATGCACGTACGTCTGGCAATCGCTCAGCTCGGTGGGTGCATGAGCCTGCCAGCGGTTTGGTGCGGCGTCAAGATGAATGTGCAATGTTGATTTATGGCGTCGGGCCTTCATTTTTGTCTGTGTATTTTCCTTTCAGCAAACGTCCATTTATGCAGTTCTCTAACCCGGTCAAAGGTCATATCTATTATTCGCAATTCGGGCAAACCTACCCGATATCGCGTAGTGCCGACTGCACGGCCACCATGTCGGCGCCGTACCTGTCGTCCGCGTAGCGCTGGATGCTGCCGTCGTCGTAGGCGACGGTCACCCAGATGTAGCCGTTGTCGATCCAGCCGCTGAGTCCACCGAGGTGGTCGTGCACCTCGTTCTGGAGCTCGAGGGCCTCGGGTTCGGACATCTCCGATCCGATCGCACCAGCGGCGGCGGGATCGAGCCGGGGGTCCTCAGGAGGCGCCGGCCGCTCCGCCGGGGCGACGGTGGCCTCGGTGACGCGGAAGGTCTCGCCGTCCCAGGAGCCCTTCACCTCGTACGTGCCCCAGGTGGTATCCCGCGAGGACTCGGCCTCGACGGAGTCCCAGTCCCAGCCGGCGATCTCCAGGCCGCTGCACTGGGGCGGGTACGACTCGAGGATCATGCCCAGGCAGAGCTCGGGCGGGCCGTCGCCCTCCTGGAGGACGGTGTCGACGGTCGTGACCTGGCCCGACGCCGCCGGGGTGGGCGGCGCTGTCGCCGTCGGCGCGTCATCGGGCTGGTTGTCGTCCGGGGCCGAGCCGGCGGGACCGCCCTGGGCGGCGCATGCGCTCAGGAGCAGCACGCCGGCCAGGCCGGTGCCGAGGAGTCGTCGTGGTGCTCGTAGCGGCTTCATACTCGGCATATGTTGGCGTGACCACCGCACTTGCACGCTCGTGCGCCAGATTCTCGGTAAACGCTTGCCCAATCTGCGGGTCCGGGGCTAGCGTGTCCACACAAGAATATGTCAAGACATAAGATCAAACGGCCTTCAGCGATCCACCGGCAACACAGCAACCACCCGGCTACACAGCACAGGCGCTCAGGGTTGAGCGCCGACGAGGAGACACAATGAAGCGTCAGTACCTGACTCGCTCGCTCGCGACGGCGTCGATCACGATCGGCGCGCTCGTGCTCGCATCGTGCTCGAGCGGTAGCGGTGGCTCCGACGACGAGGTCGTCCTCCAGCTCATGCAGTCGGGCGACGTCAACCAGGGTGGCGGCTACGCCAAGCTGGCGGACAAGTACTTCGAGGAGACCGGCGTGCGCGTCGAGGTCGTCGAGGTGCCCAACGACGACCTGCGCACGCGGCTGCGTACCTCGGCGCAGGCGAACGACCTGCCGGCCCTGGCGGCGTCGCCGTCGACCGACCCGGCCTGGACGGAGCGTCTGCTCGACCTGACCGACATCTTCGACGAGGTCGGCGTCATCGACACGCTCTCGGTCGCCGACCCCGCCGACGGCAAGGTCAAGGCCCTGCCGACCACCCTCACCGCCGTGGGTATGTTCCTCAACAAGTCGCTGTGGGACGAGGCCGGTGTCGAGTACCCGACGACGCTCGAAGAGCAGTGGACGTGGGACGAGTACGTCGAGAAGTCGAGCGAGGTCGTCGAGAAGACCGACGCGGAGTACGGCGCCGTCATGGACGGTTCCGCGCACCGCCTGCGCTCCTTCCTGTTCGAGTTCGGCAGCGAAGGCGTCACCGAGCAGCCCGACGGCACCTGGGCGCTCGACGAGAAGGGCGCCGAGGCGCTCGGCTACTTCAAGAAGCTGCACGAGGACGGCGTCATGCCGCAGGCCGTGTGGGGTGCGGCCGACGACCCGAGCGCGACGTTCAAGTCGGGCCGTGTCGCGGGCTACATGTCGGGGGTCTGGCAGATCGCCGACTTCCAGGCGAACATCACCGACTTCGAGTGGGTGTCCGTGCCGCTGCCGCAGCAGCCGGTGCGCGCGACCAACTACGGTGCGGCGTCGTGGCTCGTGGCGTTCGACGGCACCGGCGTCGAGGAGGAGACCCTCGCCTTCATCAAGTGGCTGTACTCGGAGGAGAACTACCGCGAGTACTGCGAGATCTCGGGCTGCCTGCCCGTGCTGGACGGCCTCGAGGTCAGCTACAAGGACGACGCGTACGCGTTCGACCTGTACAACGGCGAGATCGCCGAGTCCCCGGCGATCTCGGCGGTCCAGACGACCGACGGCGTCCTGAACGGCTACGAGGGCAAGGCGATCGACTCCGAGCCCCTCTTCGACGAGACCGTCAAGCTCATCAACGACGAGCAGACGCTCGAGCAGACCGTCGAGAACATCAACAAGGCCTCTACCGAGCAGATGGCCGACTGATCGCGACGCACGAAAAAGGCTCCTCATGACTCTCACCACCTCGGGTCCGTCCTCCTCCTCCGCCCCCGTGGCGGAGGAGGACGGGCGGCGCGTCCGCCGTCGCCGGCACAGCCGCTACCTCCTCGCGCCCTTCGTCTTCACGGTCGGCACGGCGGTGCTGTTCGGACTGTTCTTCCTGTGGCCAGGCGTGCTCGGCCTGTCGTACTCGCTGACGGACTTCCGCGGGTGGGGAGATCTCGAGTTCGTCGGGCTCGCCAACTACCTCGAGCTGTTCCAGGACAGCGAGTTCTACCAGTCGCTCGGGCGCACGTTCGTGTACGCCGTGTTCTCGGTGCCCGTCGGCTACGTCCTGGCGCTCGCCATGGCAGTTGCCCTCACCTCGAAGGGCGCGCGGGGCAAGACGCCGGCCCGCATCATCTTCTTCATGCCGTGGCTGGTGTCGCCGATCATCGCCGGTGTCATCTGGCGGTGGATGTTCGGCGAGAGCTTCGGGTTCGTCAACTACATCATCCAGCTGCTGGGCGGCGAGGCGGTGCCCTGGGCGAGCAACGCCGACCTGTCGCTGTTCGTCGCGGTGCTCGCCTCGGCGTGGGGCGGCGCAGCCTTCAACATGCTGCTGTTCATCGCGGCGATCAGCAACGTGCCGCAGTCCTACTACGAGGCCGCGGAGCTCGACGGCGCGAACGGCTGGGAGCGGTTCTGGTACATCACGCTGCCGTCCATCGCTCCGACGTCCGTGCTCGTCATCCTGCTGTCGTCGCTCGGGTCGATGAAGGAGTTCGCGATGATCCAGGCGCTCAACGGCGGTGGGCCCGGCACCCAGAACCGCCTGGTCGTGCAGTACATCTACGAGACCGGGTTCGAACGCTCGCTCGTCGGATATGCGGCCGCCGCATCGATGGTCCTGCTGGTCATCCTCATGGTCATCGCGATCATCCAGCTCCGTATCAGCAAGAGGAACAACGCATGGTGACGACGGACACGCGCACGGTGGCGCCGAAGAACTACGCGAAGCCGGGCGGGCGCCGGCTCGGCGAGATCCGCCGCAGCCTCCTTCCGACCACGATGCTGTGGGTCATCGCCGTGCTCATGGCGTTCCCCCTGCTGTGGTTCCTGCTGTCGTCGTTCAAGCCGGGCGGGGAGCTGTTCACCTACCCGCTGTCGTTCTTCCCGCGCGAATGGACGCTCGCGGGATACGAGGACGCCTTCGAGCGTGTCGACTTCCTGCGCTACTTCAGCAACACGCTCGTCGTCGCGACCGTGTCGACGGCCATCACGGTGTTCCTGTGCGCGTCGACGGGCTACGCGCTCGCCAAGTACAAGAACCCGTGGCTCCACGTGCTCGGCCTGTGCATCCTGTCGATGACGATGCTGCCGGGCGAGGTGATCCTCAACCCGCTGTTCATCGTCGTGCGCGACCTCGGCATGTACAACTCGCTGCTGGGCGTCATCATGCCGTCGGTGCTCACCCCGACCGGCGTGTTCATGTTCCGCCAGTTCTTCGTGACCATTCCTGACGAGCTCCTGGATGCCGCGCGCATCGACGGCGCGAGCGAGTACCGCATCTTCTGGGGCATCATGCTGCCGCTGGCGCGGCCCATCATGCTCACGCTCGCGATCGTGTCGTTCCACTGGCGCTGGAACGACTACATCCTGCCGCTCATCATCCTGGGCGATCCCGACCAGTTCACCCTGCAGATCGCCCTGCGTGCGCTCGTCGGCGCCGAGAACATCAACTGGAGCGTGCTGCTGTCGGCCTCGGTGCTGTCGATGATCCCGCTGGTGCTGCTCTACCTCGTGTTCCAGAAGTACATCACCTCGTCGAACATCAACGCCGGACTCAAGGACTGAGCAGTGCACGTACAGGTGTCCTCGATCCTGGGAAGGGTCGACCGGTGGCTCGGCGAGTACCTGGCCGACGCCGTCACCGCCGGTTCCGCGCCGCTCGACGTCGCGGCATGGACGGTGCCGGGCGAGCCGGGCGGCGCCGGCGAACCCGTCGCGTTCGCCGACGTCCCTGATCCCGCGACCTTCGCGCCGGCCGTCCCCGGGTTCGAGTGGGGGCGGCCCTGGGGCACCACCTGGTTCCAGGTGTCCGGACGCGTACCGGCAGGTTGGGCTCCTGACGACAGGCACCGCGTCGAGCTCTCCCTGGACCTCGGGTTCGACGGCGCCAAGCCGGGGTTCCAGTGCGAAGGGCTGGTGCGAACGCCTGCCGGACGCGTGGTGAAGGGGCTCGAGCCCCGCAACCATCATGTGCCGCTCGAGGCGGGTCCCGGCGAGCTGTTCGCGTTCCTCGTCGAGGCCGCGGCCAACCCGGACCTGTCGGGCGGCGACGACTTCAAGGGCGCACGGGCCTATGCGCCGACGCCGCTCGGCGACCCGCGGAGCGCGCCCGACGCGCCGCTGTACCGGCTGGGCCGGCTCGAGATCCGGCGGGTCGACACAGAGGTCGAACGTCTGGTCCGCGAGGTGACGGTGCTGCGCGGCCTCGCGCTGGAGCTGAGCGAGCACGAGCCGCGCCGGGCCGCGCTGCTGGCGGGCCTAGACCACGCGCTCGACGAGCTCGACCCGGGCGACCCCGCGGCAGCGGCGCCCGCCGCGCGGGCGGTGCTCGCCCCCCTGCGCGCGTCGCCGGCGGCCGCTTCGGCGCACCGCATCGTCGCGACCGGCCACGCGCACATCGACTCGGCCTGGTTGTGGCCCAGCCGAGAGACGGTACGGAAGGTCACCCGGACCTTCGCGAACGTCGTCGACCTCATGGACCGCGACCCCGACGCGGTCTTCACGAGCTCGTCCGCGCAGCACTTCGCCTGGCTCAAGCGCCAGGAGCCTGAGCTCTACTCGCGGGTGAAGCAGCGCGTCGCGGAGGGCCGCATCGTCCCGGTCGGCAACATGTGGGTCGAGTCCGACGTCAACATGCCGTCAGGTGAGTCGCTGGCGCGTCAGCTGCTGCAGGGGACACGCTTCTTCGAGCGCGAGTTCGGCTCGCGCAGCGACGTCGGCTGGCTGCCGGACTCGTTCGGCTACCCGGGCGCGCTGCCGCAGCTGCTGCGTAAGGCAGGGCTGCGCTGGTTCTTCACGCAGAAGATGTGCTGGAACGACAGCAACCCGATGCCGCACCACACGTTCCTCTGGGAAGGCATCGACGGCACGCGCATCCTCACGCACTTCCCGCCGAACAACACCTACAGCGGCGACATGCGCCCCACCGAGCTCGCCCGCAGCGTGCGCAACTTCGCCGATCACGCGGGCGCCTCGCACTCGCTCATGCCGTTCGGGTACGGCGACGGCGGCGGGGGACCGACGCGCGAGATGATGTGGGACGCGCGCCTGCAGTCCGATCTCGAGGGCTCGCCGCGGGTACGGTTCGGGACCGCTGACGCCCTGTTCGGCACCATCGAGCGCGAGTACGCGAGCCCGCCCGTCTGGTCGGGCGAGATGTACCTCGAGTTCCACCGGGGCATCTACACATCACAGGCGCGGACCAAACGAGGCAACCGGCGCAACGAGCAGCTGCTCGTGGAGGCCGAGCTCTGGTCGGCCAGTGCCACGCTGCGCACGGGCGCGCCGTATCCGTACGACGAGCTCGACGAGCTGTGGCAGGAGGTCCTGCTGCTGCAGTTCCACGACATCCTGCCCGGCACCGCCATCGCGTGGGTGCACCGTGAGGCCGAGGCCTCGCACGAGCGCGTCACCGAGCGGCTGGAAGGTCTGATCGAGACCGCGCTGCGTGCGCTCGCGGGCGAGGGGACGCGCAGCCTTGCGGTCAACGCGGCGCCGTTCGCGGCTTCGGGTGTTCCCGCGTTCGGTGGGGCCGCGGACGAGGCAGCGGCCGCGGCTGTTGCCGCCACCGCGCTGCCGGATGGCGGCGTCGAGCTGGCCTCGCCCGGTCTGCGGGTAGTGATCACCGCGAACGGGCTGATCGCCCACGTGGTCGACCTCGCGTCCGGCCGCGATCTCGTACCGCCGGGCCTGGCCGCGAACCTGCCGCAGCTGCACGTGGACGCCCCGGCGAAGTGGGACGCGTGGGATCTCGACCGCTCCTATCGCGCGAACGCCGTCGACCTCGTCGACGGCACGGTGACCCTGCGCGCCGACGGCAGCGTGCGCATCGAGCGGGCGTTCGGCAGCAGCCGTCTGACGCAGACGGTGACGGTCGTCGACTCCGCTGTGCACATCCGCACAGTGGTCGACTGGCACGAGCGCCGCCGCATGCTCAAGCTCGCGTTCCCGCTCGACGTCCACGCGCAGGACGCCGCGTACGAGACGCAGTTCGGGTACGTGCGCCGCCCGCTGCACGCCAACACGTCGTGGGACGCCGCGCGCTACGAGGTGTGCGCGCACCGGTGGGTGCACGTGGGCGAGCCGGGCTTCGGCGTCGCCGTGGCCAACGACGGCGTCTACGGGCACGACGTCACGCGCGACAGCATCGACGGCCGGGTCGTCACCACCGTCCGGCAGTCGCTCCTGCGCGCGCCCACGTTCCCCGACCCGGACGCGGACCAGGGGCGGCACGCCTTCACCACGGTGCTCGCGCCGGCCCCGACGACCGACGAGGCGCTGCGCGCTGGCGCCCGGCTCGGCGCCCCGCTGCGCCGGATCACGGGTGCCGCGGCGCCGGTCCCCGTCGTCACGGTCACCGGCGTCGACGGTGCGCCGACCTCCGCCGTCGTCTCGGCGGTCAAGCTCGCCGACGACCGCTCCGGCGACCTGGTCGTGCGGGTCTACGAGAGCCGCGGTGCGCGCACCCGCGCGACGCTGCGTGCCGACCTCGCGGTCGCCGAGGTGCGCGAGTGCGACCTCGTCGAGACGCCGCTCGCGGACGGCACGACGGCCGTGGTGGACGACGGGGGCGACGGCACGGGCATCGTGCTGCGTCCGTTCGAGGTGCTGACGCTGAGGGTGAGAGGGAACCACACATGACCGAGGTGGACGAGGCGTTTCGCCGCGCGGTGATCGAGGCAGCGGACGCGGCGGTGGACGCAGTGCTCGCCACGGCGCCGGCCGACGTCGACACGGGGCACATCGGGCTGTACCGCGCCACGATGCGCGACATCAAGCTGCTCGTCGCCGCATACCTCGCCGACGGCGGGCGCCACACCGGGGACGCCGCGCTCGTCACGCGCGCCGTCACGTACGCGGAGGCGCTCGCGGGTATGCAGGGGGCGTCCGGCCTGTTCGTCGGCGGGGACAACGTCGAGTCGCCGCCGGACACCGCCTTCGCGCTCAACGACGTGTGCGACACGCTCGAGCTGATCCGCCGCGCCGCCGCGTCGGCGCTGGTGCCGCTCGACGAGCTGCTCGGCGCGATCGCCGATGCGGCGGCGCCCGCCATGGTCGCCGGCGGGGTGCACACGCCCAACCACCGGTGGGAGCTCACGGCGGTGCTCGCGAGGCTGCACCGGCGTCGTGCGGACCCCGCCGTGCGCGCCCGGGCCGAGCAGTGGCTCGCCGAGGGTATCGACCTGCAGAGCGACGGGATGTACTCGGAGCGCAGCGCGGTCTACGCGGTGTTCGTGTCGAACCCGTCGCTCGCCCTGATCGGAGACGTCTTCGACCGCCCGGACCTGCACGACGTCGTGGTGCGCAACCTCGAGGCCACCCTCGGGCTGATCCTCCCGGACGGCACCGTCGAGACGGTGCACTCGCGGCGCCAGGATCAGCGCGGCGAGCTGTTCCCGCTCGCGCCGTACCTCGTGGCGTACCGGCGGTTCGCGATCGAGCGTTCACGCGGCGATCTCGCCTGGGCGGCGGAGCGCGCCGCCGCGCAGGGCATCGTCGAGCCCCAGACGGTACTGACCGAGCTGCTGCTCGACCCGCGCCTCGCGGAACGTCTTCCCGACGCCGAACCGCCCGCCGCAGCGCGCCGCACGCAGTGGGCGACGTCCCGGCTCGTCGTCGACGCGAACCCGTCGCGAACGGTGGTGCTCTACGGCGGGTCGGACTACCCCAGCCAGCGGCGTATCCGCTCGGGTCTGGCGAACAACCCGACCTTCCTTCGTCTGTTCGCGGGAGAGGTGGTCCTCGACTCGGTGCGGCTGTCACGCGACTTCTTCGGGCTGGGCCCGTTCCGCGCGGCGGAGATCGAGCACGACGGCGACGCGGTGGTACTCGTCGAGCGCCTGGAGGGGCGTTACTACCAGCCCCTCGCGGAAGGTGACCGGCGCGCCGACGGGGCATACGACCTGGCTGACGAGAGCCGGTTCTCGGCAGCGATGTCCTTCGCGGACCGGGAGACCGAGACCGTGGTGCTGCGCACGCGGATCGCCGCGCGGCCGACCGCGGACGGCGTCGAGCTCGAGATCACCACCGACGGACCCGAGCTGCCCTGGGCGCTCGAGCTCGCCTTCCGCGCCGGCGGAACGTTCGAGGGCGGGACGGAGGTCTCCGACGGCGCGGTGCGGCTCGACTCGGGTACCGCGCGCTACCGCGTGGGGGACAGCGCCGTCGAGTTCGGCCCCGGCACCGGCGGGGCGGGCCCGGCTCGCTACCAGCCCGGGGAGGACTACACCTACCTCGGGGGGACCGACGCCGTGGGCGGTAGCCGGGCGTACATCGTCGGCGGCTCCCCGGGAGTCGTGCGCGTCGTCGTCCGCGTGGTCTGAGGTTCGCGCGGGCGCGCTGCGGGTCGACGGCGTCCCAGGTCCGGGGCACACTGGCAGCGGCGCCGGACACCGGGGTCCGCCAGCCGGAACGGAAGGGCACCACATGGCCGACTACGCGGACGTCCACCGACGCAGCCTCGCCGACCCCGAGGGGTTCTGGGGCGAGCAGGCGGGCCTGGTCTCGTGGTTCCGCAGGCCCACCCGCGTGCTCGACGCCGACAGCCCGCCGTTCTACCGCTGGTTCCCCGACGGCAGGCTGAACACCTGCTACAACGCGCTGGACCGGCACGTCATCGCGGGGCGCGGGGACCAGGCGGCGCTGATCTACGACAGCCCGGTCACGGGCACGTCCCGGACGATCACGTACGCGACGCTGCTGCAGGACGTCGCGGCGTTCGCCGGCGCCCTGCGCGACCTCGGCGTCGAGCAGGGCGACCGCGTGGTGATCTACATGCCCATGGTGCCGGAGGCCGTGGTCGCGATGCTGGCCTGCGCGCGGCTCGGCGCCGTGCACTCCGTGGTGTTCGGCGGGTTCGCGGCGAACGAGCTGGCCCTGCGGATCGACGACGCGCAGCCGAAGGTGGTGGTGTCCGCGTCGTGCGGCATCGAGCCCACCCGGGTCGTGGAGTACAAGCCGCTGCTGGACCGGGCGCTGGAGCTGGCCGACCACGAGCCGTCGTCGTGCGTGGTGCTGCAGCGGCCGCAGGCGACCGCGACGCTCGTCGAGGGGCGAGACCTGGACTGGGCCACCGCCATGCGCGCCGGCCGGACCAACCCCGCGCCGTGCGCGGAGGTCGCGGCGACGGACCCGCTCTACATCCTGTACACGTCGGGAACGACGGGGAAGCCCAAGGGCATCCTGCGCGACAACGGCGGCCACGCCGTCGCCCTGGCCTGGTCCATGCGCAACATCTATGACATCGGGGCCGGCCAGGTCTGGTGGACGGCGTCCGACGTCGGCTGGGTCGTCGGCCACTCCTACATCGTCTACGGGCCGCTGATCGCCGGCGCGACCACTGTGCTCTACGAGGGCAAGCCCGTCGGGACGCCGGACGCCGGGGCGTTCTGGCGGGTCGTGGCCGAGCACGGCGTCGAGGCCCTGTTCACCGCCCCGACGGCGATCCGGGCGATCAAGAAGGAGGACCCGGAGGGAATCCTCGTGGCGAGCCACGACACCTCCTCGCTGCGGCACCTGTTCCTCGCGGGGGAGCGGCTCGACCCCGGCACGTACGAGTGGGCGGGGAGCGTCCTCGGCGTGCCGGTGATCGACCACTGGTGGCAGACGGAGACCGGCTGGGCGGTGGTCGCCAACCTGCGGGGGCTCGATCCGATGCCGACCCGGCCCGGGTCGCCGTCGGTCCCGGTGCCCGGCTTCGACGTGCGGGTGCTGCTGCCTGACGGAACGGTCGCGGGGCCGGGGCAGGAGGGCAGCCTCGCGATCAGGCTGCCGCTCCCGCCCGGGACCCTCCAGACGCTGTGGCGCGACGACACCCGCTACGTGGCCTCGTACCTCGCCGCCTACGACGGCTACTACCTCTCCGGCGACGGCGGCTACATCGACGACGACGGGTACGTCTACGTCATGGGCCGCACCGACGACGTCATCAACGTGGCAGGGCACCGGCTGTCCACCGGGGCGATCGAGGAAGTGCTCGCGGCCCATCCGGCCGTGGCGGAGTGCGCGGTGATCGGTGCCGCCGACGCCCTCAAGGGCCAGGTGCCGCGCGGGTTCGTGGTGCTCAAGGCGGGCGCCGACCCCGACGGTGTCGCGGCGGAGCTCGTCGCCGCGGTGCGCGACCAGATCGGCCCGGTCGCGGCGTTCAAGGACGTCGAGGTCGTCGCGGGGCTGCCGAAGACCCGCTCGGGCAAGATCCTGCGGCGCACCATGCGCCAGCTGGCCGACGGCGAGCACCCGGCCGTGCCGTCGACCATCGAGGACCCGGCGGTCCTGACGGCCCTGGAGCCGGTGCTGCGGCGGCAATGACATCTGTCATGCGTCGCCGGGCATTCCTCCGGGCAAGGTCGTGATCGGCGACACTTACCGGCGCACGCGTGTCGTCCGAGGGTGGGTACATGAGACGAAACCACGTCAGCCCCCCACATCCGGACCCGACCGGCGCGCCGTCCCAGGGCACGTCCGACGACGCGCAGCAGCGCGTCCGACCACGACGAGCGCGCGGCGGGGGTGTCGCCCTGCTGGCCGTGGGCCTGGCCGGTGCGCTCGCGGTGCCCGCCGCGGCCGCCGTCCGGCCGGACGGCGCCGAGACCGGTGGCGTGCCCGCGGCCCAGGTCGAGTGGGGTGAGTGCCCTGCCGACGTCACGGACGAGGCGGCCCCGTACGTCCTGACCTGCGCCAAGGTGCCCGTGCCGCTGGACTACGCCGACCCCGGCGGCGAGCAGATAGAGCTCCAGATCTCCCGGCTGGCCAGCGACAACCCGGAGGCACGCCGCGGCGTGCTCCTGCTCAACCCGGGCGGGCCTGGCGGTTCCGGGCTCACGCAGTCCACGCTCCTGATGTCGCGGGGACTGCCCGACAGCGTGCTGGACGCCTACGACCTGATCGGCATGGACACCCGGGGAGTCGGCCACTCGACCCGTGTCGACTGTGGGTTCACCGGCGCCGGCTACTTCAGCAACATCCCGCCGTACGCGGTCGACGACGCGGCGGTCGTCGAGCAGGCGAAGGTCGTCAAGGCCGCGGCCGAGCAGTGCGCCGCCAACGACGAGAACGGGCTGCTGCGCCACGTGTCGACGGCGAACATGGCCCGCGACCTCGACAGCATCCGGGCGGCGCTCCGCGAGGAGAAGGCCAGCTACCTGGGCTACTCCTACGGCTCCGCGCTGGGCGCCGCGTACGCGTCGATGTTCCCCGAGACGGCCGACCGGGTGGTGCTCGACAGCAACGTGGGCGACACGCACCTGAACCAGGAGCGTCTGCGCACGTTCGCTCTGGGGATGGAGCAGACGTTCCCCGACTTCGCGAAGTGGGCGGCCAAGCGGCACACCGCCTACGGGCTCGGCCGGACGCCGGCGCAGGTGCGTGCCACCTACTTCGAGACCGCCGAGCGGCTGGACCGCGACCCCGTCCTGGGTGTCGACGGCGCCCTGTTCCGACAGGTCGTCTTCGGCGGGCTCTACAGCCCGCTGAGCTACGGTCGCACGGCGCAGACCTGGCAGTCGCTGCGGGACGGCGACGCCGCCGCCGCGCGGAGCCTGCTCGACAGCAACCTCCTCGACGGTGTCCTGTCGGACGGCGCCGCCACCAGGGACGAGGCGTCGCCGCTCTCCAACGCCCTGTCCGTGTTCGCCGCCTCGACCTGCAACGACAGCGACTGGCCCGAGGACGTCAGGTCCTACCGCCGGGCGGTGGCCGAGGACCGCGAGAAGTTCCCGTTGTTCGGCGCGGCGTCGGCCAACATCCTGCCCTGCGCCTACTGGTCCGACCCGGTCGAGCCGCCGGTGCGGATCTCCGCCGAGGGCCCGCACAACGTGCTGATCCTGCAGAACCGCCGTGACCCGGTCACCCCGCTGGCGGGTGGCCAGCGGCTGCACGAGAAGTTCGGCGACCGGTCCCGGCTGGTGACCGTCGACGGCAGCGGTCACGGCGTCTACGCGCTCGGCGACAACGCGTGCGCCCTGAACGTCGGGACGACCTACCTGGTCGAGGGGAAGATGCCTAGGCGCGACGTCGTCTGCCCGGCGGGCTGACGGGTCGGGGCACGCGGGAGCGCGCGATCCTCCGGGATCGTGCGCTCCCGTCGTCCGTCGGCACCAGCACCGGCACCGGTGCCGCGCTAGGGTGACGGCGTGCTACGCCCCGGAGACCTTGGCCTCGTCCCGGAACCTGCGTCGACGCAGGTGCCGGGCGGATCGGTGCTGCTGGCGGACGGCGCGGGCATCGGTACCGACCCCGCGCTGCGGCCCGCCGCGCGCTGGTGGCGCCGCGTCACGGAGGAGGCGTTCGGCCTCGACCTGGTGCCCTCGGCGACCGATCGCAGCTCCGTCGTCTTCGCCCTCGCGCGAGGTCTACCGGCCGGCGGTTACGGCATAGACGTGCGTCCGACGGGCCTGGTGAGGGTCGAGGCCGCTGACCTTGCGGGAGCCCACTCGGCCGCGCAGACGCTGCGTCAGCTCGCCGGTCCGGACGCCTACCGCCGCAGCGGTACCGGCCCGCTCGCGCTGCCGGTGGTGCGCATGGTGGACCACCCCCGCTTCGAGTGGCGCGGCGTGCTGCTCGACGTCGCGCGCCACTTCCTGCCCAAGCACGACGTGCTGCGGTTCATCGACCTCGCCGCCGCCCACCGGCTCAACGTGCTGCAGCTGCACCTCACGGACGACCAGGGCTGGCGCGTGCAGATCCACCGCTACCCCGAGCTGACGCGGACCGGCGCGTGGCGCCACGAGTCCACGGTCGGCACCTGGCGTACCGGGTCCAAGGACGGCCGGCCGCACGGCGGTTTCTACACGCAGGACGACCTGCGCGAGATCGTCGGCTACGCCCGCGACCGGGGCGTCACCGTGGTCCCGGAGATCGACGTGCCGGGCCACGTCGAGGCCGCCGTCGCCGCCTACCCGGAGCTCGGCACGCGCAAGGACCGCAGCGCGGTCCGCACCACGTGGGGCATCAGCCAGGACGTGCTCGACCCGTCCGAGGGCTCGCTCGCGTTCTTCCGGCACGTGCTGGACGAGGTGCTCGACGTCTTCGACGCACCCTGGATAGGCCTCGGGGGCGACGAGGTGCCGCCCACCCTCTGGCGCGAGTCGCCACGGATCGTCGAGCGGGCCAAGGCGCTGGGCCTGCTCGGGGACGACGGCCGACCCGACGTCGCCCAGCTGCACGGCTGGTTCGTCGCCCGGCTCGCGGAGCACGTGTCCGACGCCGGCCGCCGCGCCGTCGTCTGGGACGAGGCGATGTCGCCGATGCTGCCGCGGGACGTGATCGTGACCTCCTGGCGCGGTTACGCCCAGGGTGCGGCGGCGCTCGATGCCGGGTATGACGTCGTCATGGCACCTGAGCAGGCCGTCTACCTCGACCACCGCGCCGGGGAGCATCCGGCCGAGCCGATCCCCGTCGGTTTCCTGCGGACGGTCGAGGACGTGTACGCCTTCGAGCCGCTGCCCGCGCAGTTGGTCGCGCCGTCCGACGCGCCGCGGTCTGCGCCGTTGGTCGAGCTTGTCGAGACCCAGGTCTCGACCAGCGGCGGCGCGACCAACGGCAGGGGCAGGCTCCTGGGCACGCAGGCCCAGGTCTGGACCGAGCACCTCGACAGCGCCCGGCGCATCGACTACGCGACCTTCCCCCGGCTCGCGGCGTTCGCCGAGGTCGCCTGGTCGCCGCGGGCCGACCGGACGCAGGGCTCCGCCGCGTCGAAGGAGTTCCTGGGCCGCCTCGAACGGCGGCACCTGCCCCGTCTCGACGCGTACGGCGTCGAGTACCGGCCGCTCGCCGGGCCGCACCCGTGGCAGACCCGGCCCGGCGTCCAGGGCTACCCGCGGGACCTGGCGGCGGAGACCGCCGTCGGCGGCTGGGCAGGGCTGGGCGGCTGGCGGGACGACGGCGGGGCCGAGAACCTGCCCGTCGGCGGACCAGCCCCCGAGACCCCGGAGGGCGACGGATGACCGGCACGATCCTGGTCCGCGGCGCCCGGGTGCCGCAGCGCGACGGCACCCTGTCCGAGCCGGTCGACCTGCACGTGGTGCGCGGCAGGATCGCGACGATCTCCGGTACCGGCGCCCCGGACGGTGCGGGCCCTGGAGTCGAGCGAGGCGTCGAGCCGGGTGCCGAACCGGATACGGAAGTCCTCGACGCCGACGGCCGGGTGGTGCTGCCCGGTTTCGTGGACGCGCACACGCATGCGGAGGCCGCGGTCTTCGAGCAGGACGTGCAGCTCGCGATGCTGCGCCAGGGGATCACCACGGTGGTGACGGGGCAGGACGGCGTCTCGTTCGCTCCCGGCGACCGCACGACCTACGACTGGGCGAGCACGTACTTCGCCGCCATCAACGGGGCGCACCCCACGTTCGCCGGCGGGTCCGTCGGCGATCTGCTGGGCACCTACCACCGCACGGTCCCGGTGAACGTCGCGTACCTCGCCCCGCACGGCACGCTGCGCTACCGGGTGCTCGGGGCCGCGCAGCGGCCGGCGTCCGACGAGGAGGTGGCCGCGATGGTGGGCCTGCTGGAGCAGGCCATGGACGACGGCGCCTGCGGCCTCTCGACCGGTCTCGAGTACGTACCCGCCGCGTATGCCGACGAACGGGAGCTCGTCGCGCTCGCGAAGGTCGTCGCGGCGCGCGGGCTGCCGCACGTGAGCCACATGCGCGGGTACGAGGACAGGGGTGTCGCCGCGCTCGACGAGCTGATGCGGATCGCCCGCGCGTCCGACGTCGCGACGCACGTGTCCCATCTGCACGGCCCCGCCCGTGATCTCCTGGAGCACGTCGGGGGAGCGCGGTCCGGGGGCCGCGACGTCACCTACGACTCCTACCCCTACCTGCGCGGGTGCTCGATCCTGTCGATGGTCGCGCTGCCCACGTGGCTCCCGCTGGCCGATGCTCGCGCGACGATCGACGCCCTGCGCGACCCGGCGACCGCCGTCCGCCTCGCCGAGCACTTCGCCGGCCTGAGCGACCTCTGGCCCCGCATCACCTTCGCGTCCGTCCCCGGCATGGAGTGGGCGGAGGGCCTCACCCTGCCCGACGTCGCCGCGCGGCTCGGGCGGTCCGCCCCCGACACCGTGGTCGAGGTACTGACGGTTACGGAGCTGCGCGCCAGCTGCGTGTTCGCGCAGCCGCCGACCAACTCGCCCGAGTCGGTCCGCACGCTGGCGGGGCACGAGGCGCACCTCGCCGGGTCGGACGCCATCTACTGGGGCGGCAGCCCGCATCCCCGCGGCTGGGGCGCGTTCGCCCGGCTGCTCGACGAGCACGTGCGGCGCGGCTCCTGGAGCTGGTGGGACGCGGCGGAGCACCTGTCGGCCCGGGCGGCACGGCGGTTCGGGCTGGCGGACCGGGGCCGGATAGCGCCCGGCGCCGTCGCCGACCTCGCGCTCGTCGACCCCGGCCGCGTCCGCGACGAAGCGACGTACGAGGCGCCGCGGACCCCCGCCGTGGGTATCGAGGACGTGCTCGTCGGCGGCGTGCCCGTGCTCGCGGCCGGGCAGCTCACCGGCGCCACGCCGGGCCACGGGCTGCGTCCGGCCGCTGCCGGCTCCGCGGCCCGGGCCGTGAGCTGATCCAGGCCGCGTGCGCGGAGCACCCGGGACACGGCAGGATGTGGGTGTGCTGCGCATCGACGACCCCACGCTCACCTGGCCGCTGCTGACCATCGACGAGGCGGCCCTGGACCACAACATCGGGACGGTGGCCGCAGCCTTCGCCGCCGCTGGCGTCGAGCACGCGCCGCACGTCAAGACGCACATGTCCCGCGAGATCTGGACGCGGCAGGTCGCCGCGGGGGCGTGGGGAGCCACGGTGGCGACGCCCGCACAGCTCCGGACGGCGCTCGGCTGGGGCCTCCCCGGTGCGGGACGCCGCGCCTTCCTCGCGAACGAGCTCGTCGACCCCCGCGACATCGCGTGGCTGCGGACGGCGCTCGCTGACGGTACCGCCGACGAGGTGTGGGTGTACGTGGACTCCCGCCGCGGCGTCGACCTGCTCGCGGCCGGCTTCGCCGGCGCGGCACCCGAGGTGACCGCCCGGCTGGGCGTGCTCGTGGAGCTCGGCGTCCCGGGCGGTCGTACGGGCGTCCGCACGGTGTCCGACGCCGTGGTGCTCGCGGTCCGTGTGCACGACGCCGGCCTCCGGCTGACCGGTGTCGCGGGCTACGAGGGACCGGTAGCGGGCGGCACCAGCGACGAGGAGCTCGCCGCCGTCGGCCGGTGGTGCGACGACCTGCGCGCCGTGGGCGCGCAGATCGGCGGCCTCGTCGACGGGCCGACCGTGCTGAGCGCGGGCGGCAGCGCGTTCGCCGACGTCGTCACGCACCGCCTGACCGTGCCGGTCCGGGACGCCGCGGGCGTGGACGTGCGGACCCGGGTCGTGCTGCGGTCGGGTGCCTACGTGACGCACGACCACGGCCACTACCTGCGTGCCGACCCGTGGACGCGCCTGGGCGCCGCGGCGCTGCGGCCGGCGATCACGGTCTGGGGCTCCGTGCTGTCCGCGCCGGAGCCGGGCCTGGTCATCTGCGGCATGGGCCGCAGGGACGTGTCGTTCGACATCGACCTGCCGACGCCGCTCGTCGCGCGGACGCCCGACGCCGCAGGGCGGCTGGGTGCCGCCGACGCGCTGGCGGGCGCGCGGGTGACCGCGCTCAACGACCAGCACGCCTACCTCGCGGTCGACCCGGCGGCCGGGCGGGTGCTGGAGCCGGGCGACGTCGTCGGCTTCGGCATCTCGCACCCGTGCACGACTCTCGACAAGTACCGGACAGGCTTCGTGACCCGCGGCGACGAGGTCGCCGAGCGGATCACTCTCGACTTCTGACCTGCCGCACCACCCGGACGCCGCACCACCCGAACGAGGAGAACCCGATGACCGCCAAGACCGCCATCTCCACCCCCGACGCGCCCGCACCCGCGTTCACGTTCCACCAGGGCGTGCGCAAGGGACCGTTCCTGCAGGTCTCGGGGCAGGGCCCCACCGATCCGGCGACGGGGGAGTACGTCCACCTCGACGACGTCGCCGGGCAGACCACGCGCACCCTGGAGAACGTGCGCGCGATCGTCGAGGCGGGCGGCGCGTCGTTCGAGGACGTGGTGATGCTCCGGGTCTACCTGACCACGCGCGACGACTTCGCGGCCATGAACGAGGCGTACGGCGCGTTCGTCGCGAAGTACTGCCCGAGCGGCGTGCTGCCGAGCCGGACCACCGTGATGGTGGGCCTGCCGCGCGAGGAGATGCTCGTGGAGATCGACGCCCTGGCCATCACGGACTGAGCTGAGCGGCCGGGCCGCCGAGCGCCGACCGAGCCGCCGACCGAGCGAGGGTCAGTCGGTCGGGGCCGGCGCCGGTGTCGCGGTCTCCAGCAGGGTGGGGCCCGCGGGGCGGCGCTTGGCGATCTCCCTGCGGACGGCGACGACCACCAGCAGCACCACACCCGCCAGCGCGAGCCAGGGGATGATGGCGCCGAGCACCAGGACGACGACGTTGAACGTCGTCACCAGCGCGCTCCACCCGGCCGACAGACCGCCGAGGAAACCGCCCGGCCGCGCCTGGGCGGCCGGCGAGCTCTCGGCGACGATCTCGACGTGCAGGGTGGACATCGCCACCTCGTCCGAGAGCCGGCTCCGCTCGGAGACCCGGGAGTCCAGCTCGGCCTGACGTGTGGAGAGCTCGGCCTCGATCTCGATGAGGTCGGACGTGCGGTCGGCGTCGGCCATGAGCTCGCGCAGCCGGTCGGTCGAGGTGCGCAGCGCCGCGATCCGGGCGTCGAGGTCCTGCGCGGTGCCCGTGACGTCGATCGTCTCGACGTGTTGGTCGCGCACCTCGCCGAGCTCGTCGAGGGCGTCCAGCGTGGCCGAGACGCGGTCGGCGGGGATGCGGAGCGTCATCGACGCGCTGCCCGGCTCGTCCGCGGTCGCCGCGCGCTCGTCGCGCGCCTCGACGCGGCCGCCGGCCTGCTCGACGAGGTCGGCGATCTGCTCTGCTGCGTCGAACGGGTCGTCCACGGCGAGCGTGGCATTGCCCGTGGTGATGAGCTCCCGGTCCGCTGCTTGCTCGGGCGACTCGGCGAGGCCGACGGCGCCCGCCGCGTCGGCGGCCACGTCGCCCTCTGCCGCATCGGGGGCGATCCCCTCGGAGCGCGCGGCGTCGGCGCCGCCGTCGGAGGCACCGGACTCGCCGGCGCCACCTCCCGAGCAGGCGGCGAGAGAGACCGCGAGGGCCCCTCCGACGACTGCTGCCAGGAGGGCGCGGGCGAGTCGGCGCGCGGGCGTGCCCACGGACCCCCTGGCTGACCGGTTGCGCTTCATGTGACGAGAGTAGGAGCCAGACAGGGCGGGAACGTGTCCCACCTGAGAACTGTGATCCCTTTGTGAACTTGTGGGCCTGGTGACCCAATTTTTCTTGGGTTTTGCCCTGCTTTTGATCACGCTGCGGTCACGCCGTGCTCGGCGTCGCCAGGTACGGCAGGCTCGGATTCGTCAAGTACGTGAAGTAATCCGCACACGGTGACGGAGTGCGTCCGGCGACCAGGAGCAACGTGACCCAAGTAACAGTCTTGTTACGGGCCGCTCCGGGTGATGGACAGCGACTCTGTTAAGGAGGTCTACTAACAAACATGGCGACGACGACAGAGCGGAACGGCACCGGGCGAGGGCTCGGCGCACGCCTGCGCGCCACGTCCAAGGTGCTCCCCGAGCACGCCAGGGCGCACAACCGGTCGCTGGTGCTCCAGCACCTCTTCCACGAGGGGCCCACGTCCCGGGCCGACCTCGCACGAGCGACCTCGCTCACCCGTGTCACGATCTCGGACCTGGTCTCGGTGCTCATCACCGAGGGCCTGGTGGAGGAGCTCGGCACGCGACCCGGCCAGCGCGTCGGCAAGCCCGCGATCCTGGTCGGCCTCCGTACGGACGCCTACCAGATAGTGGCCGTCGACCTCACCGAGTACGGCCGCATGCGCGGCGCGGTCCTCAGCCTCACCGGCGAGATCATGGTGCGCCGCCAGCTGGACATCGACGGGCGCACCGGTGACGAGCTCGTCGACCTGCTCACCCGCTTCGTCCGCCGGCTGGTAGCCGCGGCGGTCCACCCGGTGATCGGCGTCGGCGTCGGCTCGCCCGGCATCATCGACCTGGACGGCCGAGTGGTCGAGGCGCCCAACCGCGGTTGGTACGACGTGCCGCTCGCCGAGATCCTCGGCGACCGGATGGGCCTGCCCGTGCACGTGGCGAACGACGCCAACACGGCGGCGCTCGGCGAGTTCACGTACGGCGGCGGCAGCTCCGGCATGCTCGTGGTCACGGTGGGCGCCGGTGTCGGCGCGGGCATAGTGGTCGACGGCGTGCGGCTGCACGGCCAGGGCGACGCCGCCGGCGAGATCGGCCACGTCACGGTGGTCGACCACGGCGAGTGCGCCTGCGGCCGGGTGGGCTGCCTCGAGACGGTCCTGTCCGTACCGGCGCTGCGGCGCGCGATCGCGGACAAGACCCCAGAAGATTCCGACGCCGCACTGGCGTCGGCAGGCCGGGTGCTGGGTGTGACCCTCGCCCCGGTCGTCAGCGCGCTCAACCTCACGGAGGTGCTGCTGAGCGGTCCACGCGACCTGCTCGACGGCCCCCTGCGCGAGGCCGCGCTGGACACCATCCGTCAGCGCACCATGCCGGCCATCAACTCGGGCCTGCAGCTGCGGATGGCCGCACTCGACGAGGACGTGGTGCTGGCGGGCGCCGCCGTCCTCGTGCTTTCCGCCCAGCTGGGGGTCTCGTGAACAGCACTGTTCACGTGTCGGCGGCAGGCGTCACATCGAGCTTCCACTCGAGCCATCACCACGCACCGCGACACACAGTCGTATCCCGGGAGGAATACAAACGTGAACAGAAACCGTCTTGTCGGCGCTGCGGCGTCGGCGATCACCCTGACGCTCGCACTCAGCGCCTGCGCTAACGCGGGCGGCGCTGCGGCCCCCGAGGAGACCGGCCCCGGCGAGGTCCGGGTCTGGCTCGTCGGCACCGACACGCCGCCCGAGGCCCGCGACTACCTCAAGAAGACCTTCGAGGAGGAGAACCCCGGCAGCACCCTCGTCATCGAGGAGCAGGCCTGGGACGGGCTGGTCGACAAGTACACGACGGCGCTGTCCGGCTCGGACGCCCCCGACGTGGTCGAGATCGGCAACACCCAGGCTGCCGCGTTCACCTCGGCGGGCTACTTCCGCGAGATCACCGCGGACGAGTTCGAGACCCTGGGCGGCTCGGACCTGATCCCGGGCTTCGTCGAGGCCGGCGACTGGGAGGGCAAGCACTACGCCCTGCCGTACTACTCGGGCTCGCGCGTGGTCTTCTACTCGAAGCAGGTCCTCGGTGACACCCCGGTGCCGACGACGCTCGACGAGTACGTCGAGACCGCCGTCGACCTGAAGACTGACGACCTGTCCGGCGTCTACTGGCCCGGCCAGGACTGGTACAACGCCCTGCCCTTCATCTGGGAGAACGGCGGCTACATCGCCGAGCAGGCCGAGGACGGCACGTGGGACGCCGGCTTCTCCTCCGAGGGCGGCCTCGCCGGCCTGGAGCAGGTCCAGGAGATCATGACCAAGGGCAACAACGCCCCGTCCGACGCCCAGGAGACCGACCTCCAGGTGCCGTTCTGCGAGGGCAAGGTCGCCTTCCTCTCCGCGCCGAGCTGGATCCAGTGGTCCATCAACGCCCCCGAGGAGCCGGAGGAGCCCGAGGGCGTGCCCGGCTGCGCCTCCACGTACGGCAAGGACCTCGAGGGCCTCGCCCTGCCGGGCAAGGACGGCGGCGCCGCGCAGGTGTTCGCCGGCGGCTCGAACATCGCCATCGCGCAGAAGTCGGCTCGTCCGGACCTCGCGATGAGCGCCTACGAGATCCTGCTCAGCGACGAGTACCAGACGATCCTCGCCGGCATCGGCCTGTTCCCGGCCAAGACCTCGCTCTTCGAGCAGGTCGACCAGACGACGTCGATCGGCAAGGCCGCCGCTGAGGCAGCCGCCAACGCCAAGCTGACCCCCGCCTCCCCGAAGTGGGCCGACGTCGAGTCCAAGATGCTGCTGCAGAGCGCCTTCACCAAGATCGCCTCGGGCGAGGACGTGAAGACCGTCGCGGAGAAGCTCGACGCGGACATCGAGGAGATCCTCAACAGCTGATCGCCGAGTCAGCACCACTTCCCGCCCCGCCCGGTGCGACCCCAGAAACCCGGGCGGGGCGGGACACCACTGCCCGCCTGATGCTCGCGGCCGCTCTTCGAGGGAGAGGTTGTCGGCCGCCTCCGAGGAAGACAGGACATGAGCACCACACTTCTCGAACCTTCGGCGCCACCGCGCCAAGAGATCCGGCAGAGAAAGCGCCGGCCCCCGTACCTGCCCTGGCTCCTGCTGTCGGCCGCGATGGTCATCCTCGGCGTGCTGACCGGCTTCCCCCTCGTCCGCCTGGTCCTGATGTCGTTCCAGGAGTACGAGCGGGCCCAGCTGATGGGTCAGCCCGCCGAGTGGGTCGGGTTCGACAACTACACGACGATCCTGACCGACGTCGACGGCTTCTGGACCGTGCTGGCGCGCAGCTTCGTGCTCATGGTCGTCCTGGTGGTCGTCACGATCGTGCTCGGCATGCTCGTGGCCCTGCTCATGATGCGGGTCGGCAAGGCCATGCGGCTCCTGGTCTCGGTCGGCCTGCTGCTCGCCTGGGCCATGCCGTCGCTGGCCGCGACCACCGTCTGGGGCTGGCTCTTCGACACGCAGTACGGCGTGGTCAACAACCTCCTCACCGCGATCACCGGGGACCGGTGGTTCGGCTACTCCTGGCTGCTCGACCCGCTGTCCTTCTTCGTGATCGTGGCGTGCATCGTCGTGTGGGGGGCCGTGCCGTTCGTCGCGTTCACGCTCTACGCCGGCCTGACGCAGATCCCGGAGGAGGTCATCGAGGCCGCACAGCTCGACGGCGCGAACGCGTTCCAGCGCTTCCGGCTCATCCAGCTGCCGTACGTGCGCACCATCATCACGGTGCTCGTGGTCCTGTCGATGATCTGGGACCTGAAGCTCTTCACGCAGGTCTTCGTGCTGCAGGACATCGGCGGTGACCGTGAGCTGACCAGCACCATCGGCGTCTACATCTACCAGATGGGTATGGCCCAGGGGCACTACGGCGTGGCGAGCGCCATCGGCGTCATCTTCGTGATCGTCATGCTGACCATCGCCTACCCCTATGTGCGGCGCACGCTGCGGGAGGAAGAGCTGTGATCAAGATCCGCAAGCGACTCGCCGACACCGGGTTCGGCGTCCTGGCCCTCATGGTCTTCGGGCTCTCGGCCTTCCCCGTGTACTGGATGGTCAGCACCTCGTTCCTGCCGAACAACCGGATCCGTGGTGAGAACCTCGCGTTCTTCCCCACACCGGACGTGTTCACGCTGGACAACTACCGCGCTGCGATCCTCAGCCCACGAGCGCCCTTCGCGCCCGCCGTGCTGAACTCGATAGGGGTCACGTTCCTGACCCTCGTGATCGCCCTGGTCGTCGGGTTCGTCGCCGCGCTCGCCCTGACCCGGTTCCAGTTCAAGGGCCGCCGGACGTTCATCGTGCTGATCCTGGTGGTCCAGATGATCCCCGGAGAGGCGATGATCATCTCCTTGTTCCGGATCATCGACGGCTGGCAGCTGCTCAACACGATCATCGGCCTGACGCTCGTGTACGCGGCCGGCGTCCTGCCGTTCACCATCTGGACGCTGCGCGGATTCGTGAACGGTGTACCCAAGGAGCTGGAGGAGGCGGCGATGATCGACGGGTGCTCCCGGGCCGGTGCGTTCTGGCGGGTCACGTTCCCGCTGCTCGCCCCGGGTCTGGTCGCCACCGGCGTGTTCGCCTTCATCCAGGCGTGGAACGAGTTCGTCACGGCGCTGGTGATCATGCAGCGGCCCGAGGCGATGACCCTGCCGCTCTGGCTGCGCACGTTCGTGCAGGCCACGCAGGCCACCAACTGGGGAGCGGTCATGGCGGCCTCGGTGCTCATCGCGATCCCCGCGGTGATCTTCTTCCTGATCGTGCAGGGCCGGATGACCGGTGGTCTGGTCTCCGGCGCGGTGAAGGGCTGATGGGTAGCAGGTCCGGTACGGGCACGTCCGTCCAGGGCGAGCCCAGCGAGCGAAAGGCTGGGATGGGAAAGGTCGGCAAGCGGAAGGGGAGCGCCCGGACGGGGTCCGGGCGGGCGCCCGCGTACACGGTCGGCCTCGATATCGGCGGGACGAAGATCCTCGGCGCGCTCCTCGACCCCGAGGGTGAGGTGGTCGGCACCGTGCGGCGGACGACCGTGCACGGCGCCGACGGCCTCGTCGCCGGTGCGGCGCAGGCGGTGCGCGACGTCGTGGCGTCGGGTGGGGTGGAGCTCGCGGACGTGGCGGGCGTCGGGCTGGGGATCCCCGGCATCGTCGACCACCGGTCGGGCACCGTGAAGCACGCGGTCAACCTCGGCGTGCACGACGACGAGCTCCCGCTCGCCGAGCTGCTGTCCGCCGAGCTGGGCGGTGTGCCGGTGGTGGTCGAGAACGACCTCAACGTGGCAGCCGTCGGTGCGGCGCACGTGCTCGAACGCTCGGCGGACCGGGCAGGCGGCGCGCACGACCACGCGGACCTCGCGTTCCTCGCGCTGGGCACGGGCCTCGCGTCCGGGCTGGTGCTCGAGGGGCAGCTGCGACGTGGCGTGAGCGGGGCGGCCGGCGAGATCGGGCACGTCCCGGTGGATCCGCTCGGGCCGGAGTGCCCCTGTGGGCAGCGCGGCTGCCTGGAACGGTTCGCGTCGGGCAAGGCGCTGGAAGCGGCGTGGCCGTCGCGGCACGGCAAGCCGTCGCCGGTGGAGCTGTTCGAGGCGGCCCGCGCGGGCGACCAGGAGGCGATAGTGGTCAAGGACCGGTTCGCCTCCGCTACCGCCTCGGCCGTGCGGCTGCTGGTACTGACCACCGACGTGCGCCACGTGGTGCTCGGCGGGGGTGTGGCCCAGCTCGGCACCGAGCTGCTGGACGCAGTGCAGGACGCCCTGCGGGAGCAGGCCAAGGTGTCGCCGTTCCTCGGGTCGCTCAGACTGGCGGAGCGGGTCCAGCTCGCACCGACGCACGTTCCGGTCGCGGCGGTGGGTGCCGCCGTCCTGGGAAGGAGAAGCTGATGGAGGTCGTGATCGCGCCCCCGGGCGAGCTCGCGAGGCTGGCGGCGGACGCCGTCGAACGGCTGGTCCGGGCCAATCCCGAGGCGGTGCTCGGGCTGGCCACCGGCTCGTCGCCGCTCGTGGTGTACGACGAGCTGGTGCGCCGGCACAAGGAAGGCCTCTCGTTCGCGCGCGCCCGGGCGTACATGCTCGACGAGTACGTGGGCCTGGCGGCCGACCATCCCGAGCGGTACCGCAACGTCATCGAGAAGGAGTTCGCGTCCCGCGTGGACCTCGCGCCCGGGGCCGTGCAGGGGCCGGACGGCCTCGCGGCGGACCTGCAGGCCGCCTGCGCCGCATACGAGGCGAGCATCACGGACGCCGGCGGTGTCGACCTGCAGATCCTCGGCATCGGCACGGACGGCCACATCGCGTTCAACGAGCCCGGCTCGTCGCTCGCGTCCCGCACGCGGATCAAGACCCTGACGAAGCAGACCCGCGAGGACAACGCGCGGTTCTTCGGCGGGTCCGTCGACGACGTGCCCCGGCACTGCCTCACCCAGGGCCTCGCGACCATCATGTCGGCGCGGCACCTCGTGCTCCTGGCGTCCGGGCGCGCCAAGGCAGAGGCGGTGCACCAGCTGGTGGAGGGCCCGATCTCGGCGATGTGGCCCGCGACCATCATGCAGCTGCACCCGCATGCCACCGTGCTGGTCGACGACGCGGCGGCGTCGCGCCTGCAGCTCGCCGACTACTACCGGCAGACGTACGCCGACAAGCCCGACTGGCAGGGCCTCTGACCGTCGGGGCCGCTGTCAGCCGGGGCGCCGGCCGTCAGAGGTGGGTGCCCGTCAGAGGTAGTTGCCCGCCACCGGTGCTGGCTTCCACCGGCCGGACGTCGCCACGTCGGTGACCCGGTCGGTGGTCAGCCCGTCGGGTCCGTGCTCGAGGATCGAACGGCGGGCGACCTCCCGCAGGTCGGCACCCGTCGCGCCGTCGAGGTACGAGGCCACCAGGGCGATGTCGACCGGGGCCTGAGGCGGCAGGAAGAGCCGCAGGATCTCCGTGCGTCCGGCCTGGTCCGGCGGCGGCACCTCGATGATGGTGTCGAAGCGTCCGGGGCGCTTGACCGCCGGGTCCAGCGCCTCGGGGTCGTTGGTGGTGGCGACGGTGAGCACGTCGTCGGAGCTGCGCGTGCCGTCCAGGGCGTCCAGGAACTCGGCGAACGACGTGTCGCCGCGCGAGCCCTTGGACGCCACCGAGTCGATCTCCTCCAGCACCACGAGGCACGGGCCCAGACCGCGGATCTCCTCGTACAGCTCGGTCATCCAGGTGCGCAGCACCTCCGCGGTGACGAGCACCACCGTGAGCGGTCCGGCGAGCTCCGTGGCGATCACGCGCGTGAGCTTGGTCTTGCCGACGCCGGGCTTGCCGGCCAGCAGGAGCCCGCGCGAGGTCGTGTGGCCGAGGGCGCGCAGCGCGTCGCGGCGGGTGGTGACGCTCGAGCAGAACAGGTCCACCTCGCGCCAGAGGTCGGCGGGCAGCACGACGTCGCCGCGTACCTGCACGGTGTGCTTGACCGGCGTCAGCTCCACCGCACCGGTCGACGCCCGCGCCGACAGCACGCCGCCACGGTAGGGGTGCTCGTCCTCCAGCGTGCGGGTCAGGTCGGCGAGCACCCGTTCGGCGAGGGCGAGGCCACCGGGCGGGGCGAATGCGGTGACCGTCGGGGTTCCGTACCGGTAGGCCACCTCGACGGCCACGGGTGTCTCGTACGCGGACCCGGCAGGGAACAGGACGGTGGCCACGGCGGGCACGCTCACGGAGGTGCCGTTGCCGAGGTCGAGCGCGGCGCGCTGCGGCGCTCCGCCGGGGCCGAACACCGCGACGTCGTCGGGGTGGCGCTCCACCCAGCGCTGGAGGGCGTAGGCGTGCAGGCGCTGCAGCGTGCGCGACATGTCGCGCGAGACGTTGACCAGCGCGCTCTCGTCCACGTCCCACCTGCGGGCGAGCCACTCGCTCGACGAGCGGGGGTCCTTGGGGCGTTCCGGGATGGGGCGGCCGAGCATGGCGGCCACGGCGGCCACCGCGCGGCGCGCGGCCTCGTCGTTGTCGCCGAAGTCCGGCCAGTCGGGTTCGGGGAGGTCGTCGGTCAGCGTGGTGGCCAGGGTGTCGGCGAGGTCGGAGGCGGCGCCGTCGTCGGGCAGGGTGAGGCTCCTCTCGGGGTGGAGATGTGACATGCAGACAGTTATAGCCGTGGTCACCGACACCACCGCAAGCCTTTCCGCGACCCGATCACTCCGAGGGGGTCCCGGACCTGCTCCTGAGCGTGTCCCGCTGGAGTGGCTGTCGGTGGTCCCGCGTAGACTTCTCGGCATGACGGAACCACTCTCGAACCCGCAGGACGACCCCCGCACGCAGGGCGGTACGAGCGTCCTCGAGCGCGAGGAGACCCGGGAGGAGACCGAACCCGGAGACCACGAGCGCTTTGCGCACTATGTGCGCAAGGAGAAGATCATGCAGTCCGCTCTGAGCGGCAAGCCAGTGATCGCGCTCTGCGGAAAGGTGTGGGTCCCGGGCCGGGATCCGGGCAAGTTCCCGGTCTGTCCCCGGTGCAAGGAGATCTACGAGGGTCTTCGTGACCCGCAGGACGGCGGCGAGGGCGACTCCACCAAGTGACGAGCCAGCCGCAGCAGCTGCCCCACACACCGTCGTCTGCGGCCGCATCGTCGCTCAGCCCTGCCTTTCCGCGTCGTGCCCCCTGGGGCACGGCGTCGAGTCTGCGCGCCTGGCAGGCGGAGGCCCTGGAGCTCTACCGCGAGAAGAATCCGCGGGACTTCCTGGCCGTCGCCACGCCCGGCGCGGGCAAGACGACGTTCGCGCTCCGCATCGCCACCGAGCTCCTCGAGCAGGGCATCGTCCGGCGGGTCACCGTCGTCGCACCCACCGAGCACCTGAAGACCCAGTGGGCCGACGCCGCCGCACGTGTCGGCATCCGCATCGACCCGCACTTCAAGAACTCGCAGGGCCGGCACGGCTCGCACTACGACGGCGTGGCCCTCACCTACGCTCAGGTGGCGGCCAAGCCGGCGCTGCACCGTGCCCGCACGGAGGCCGCGCCGACGCTCGTGATCCTGGACGAGGTGCACCACGGCGGTGACGCCCTGAGCTGGGGCGACGCCGTCCGCGAGGCCTTCGAGGTGGCGGACCGCCGACTGGCGCTCACCGGCACCCCGTTCCGCAGCGACACCTCCGCCATCCCGTTCGTGGAGTACGAGGCCGACCGCGAGGGCATCCGCCGCTCGAAGGCCGACTACACCTACGGCTACGGCGAGGCGCTGCGCGACCACGTGGTCCGCCCCGTCCTGTTCATGTCCTATGCCGGTGACATGCGCTGGCGCACCAAGATGGGCGACGAGGTCAGCGCCCGGCTCGGCGAGGCCATGACCAAGGACATGACCGGCCAGGCGTGGCGTACCGCCCTGGACCCGGAGGGACAGTGGATCCCGTCGGTGCTCGCGGCCGCGGAGAAGCGGCTCACCGAGGTGCGCCGCACGGTGCCCGACGCCGGTGGCCTGGTCATCGCCACCGACCAGGACAACGCGCGCGCCTACGCGAAGCACCTGCACGAGATCACCGGCAAGCGCCCGGTCGTCGTCCTGTCCGACGACGAGGGCGCGTCCGGGCGCATCGAGGAGTTCGCGCAGGGCGACGACCGCTGGATGGTGGCCGTGCGCATGGTGTCGGAGGGCGTGGACGTGCCGCGCCTCGCCGTCGGCGTGTACGCCACCAGTGCCTCGACACCGCTGTACTTCGCGCAGGCGATCGGCCGGTTCGTGCGTGCCCGGAAGCGCGGCGAGACCGCGTCGATCTTCCTGCCGAGCGTGGCGCCCCTGCTGAACCTCGCGGGCACCATGGAGCAGGAGCGCGACCACGCGCTCGACCGCCCGCGTACCGCCGAGGAACAGGGCATCGAGTACGACCCGGAGGCCGCGCTCGTCGCGGAGGCGAACAAGGAGGAGAAGGCGTCGAGCGAGCTGCTGGGCTCGTTCCAGGCGCTGGAGGCCCAGGCCTCGTTCGACCGGGTCCTGTTCGACGGCGGCGAGTTCGGTACGAGCGCCGACCTCGGTTCCGCCGAGGAGCAGGACTTCCTCGGCCTGCCCGGGCTCCTGGAGCCGGACCAGGTGGCGACCCTGCTGCGCCAGCGCCAGGCGGACCACCTCAAGGCCCGCGGGGGTGCGCCGACCGCCCGCCAGGCGGAGGTCGACCGGTCGGAGCAGGAGCACCGCCGCGCGGCCGAGCTGCGCAAGGAGCTGTCCAAGCTCGTCTCGGCCTGGGCCAAGCGCAGCGGGCAGCCGCACGGCATGGTGCACGCCGAGCTGCGCCGCACGTGCGGAGGGCCTGAGGTGCCGCTCGCGACCGCCGACCAGCTCGCCGCGCGCGTGGCTCAGGTCCGGCGCTGGTTCGTCGGACAGAAGTAGTGGGGAGCGCCACGATCCGCATGTTGAGACAAGATGCCGCCTTGGCCCTGTTCGCGCCGCCCAGACGGGTTCGCTGGCCTACCGTGAGTGCATGACCGACGAGCTTCGGGGCATCGGCGCCTCGCTCACAGACTCGTGGCCTGCCTTCGACAACGGTGTCGAAGAGCCTCGGCCGCTGCCCGCAGCACCCCTGCCGTCGGTGCGTCCGTCGGTCGCGCTCCTGACCGACCGCTACGAGCTGACGATGCTCCAGGCGGCGCTCGCGGACGGCACCGCGCACCGGCACTGCGTGTTCGAGGTGTTCACGCGACGCCTGCCCGCAGGCCGCCGGTACGGCGTCCTGGCGGGGACCGGCCGCGTTCTGGAAGCGCTGCCACACTTCGTCTTCGAGGACGCAGAGCTGGCGTACCTCGAGCAGAACGGCATAGTCGACCGCCGGACGCTCGACTACCTCGCGAGCTACCGGTTCTCCGGCACCATCCAGGGGTACGTCGAGGGCGAGGTGTTCTTCCCCGGATCGCCCGTGCTGCAGGTGGAGGGCACCTTTGCGGAGGCGGTGCTGCTGGAGACCCTGATCCTGTCGATCCTGAACTACGACTCGGCGGTGGCGTCGGCGGCGTCGCGCATGACGAGCGCGGCGGGCGGGCGTCCCGTGCTGGAGATGGGCTCGCGGCGCGCGAGCGAGCAGGCTGCCGTCGCGGCCGCGCGGGCCGCGGTGATCGGCGGTTTCGCCGGCACGTCCAACCTCGAGGCCGGGATGCGGTACGGGCTGGACACCATCGGCACCGCCGCGCACTCCTTCATGCTGCTGCACGACACCGAGCGGGACGCGTTCGCGTCGCAGGTCGCGTCGCTGGGCCCCGGCACCACCCTGCTCGTCGACACGTACGACGTGAAGCAGGGCGTGGCGACCGCCGTCGAGGTGGCGGGCACCGGGCTGGGCGCCGTGCGCCTGGACTCCGGCGACCTCGGCGGCCTGGCCCAGGAGGTGCGCCGGCAGCTCGACGAGCTCGGCGCCCGCGACACGAAGATCGTCGTGACGTCCGACCTCGACGAGTACGCGATCGCGTCCCTGGCGTCCGCGCCCGTGGACGTGTACGGCGTCGGGACGTCGGTGGTCACCGGGTCCGGCGCGCCGACCTGCGGCATGGTCTACAAGCTCGTGGCGCGCGCCGACTCGTCGGGCGTGCTCCAGCCCGTGGCCAAGGCGTCCGCGAACAAGGCGTCGGTGGGCGGGCGCAAGGCCGCCGCCCGGCGCTACGGCCGCGACGGGCACGCCATCGAGGAGATCATGGTGACCGGCCCGGACACCGCGGTGGCCGAGTGGACGCCGCAGAGCGACGACCTGCGACCGCTGCTCGCCCCGATGGTCGTCGACGGCGCCGTCGACTCGCGCTGGGTGGGGCCGTACGGGGTCTCGAACGCGGCGATCAACCACGGCATGGTGCGTGCCGAGCTGCCCCGCAGCGCACGCCGGCTGTCCGACGGCGACCCCGCGATCCCGACCGTGGACCTGCGTCTGGACGACCTCCACTACTGAGCGCGAGGCGCGAGGTCACAGCCAGGCGACAACTTCGCGAAAATCTTGGACAGGAGTGTCCAGCCGAGGGACGAAACCGCCTAGAGTGAGACCTGTGACTTCTTCCCCACCGCCGCTGCTATCGCCCATGGGGTCAGCCGGGACGGCCGTCGAGGAGGACACCGAGACGGACATCCTCGCGGGAGTCGCGGACCCGTGGGTGACCATCGTCTGGAACGACCCGGTGAACCTGATGTCGTACGTGACGTACGTCTTCGAGAGCTACTTCGGGTACCCGCGCGTCAAGGCAGAACGGCTCATGACTCAGGTGCACAAGAACGGTCGCGCAGTCGTGTCCAGCGGTGGGCGCGAGCGCATGGAGGTGGACGTGCAGGCGATGCACGGGTTCGGTCTGTGGGCAACGCTGCAGGAGTCGGGCGCGCGGGGAGCCGCATGACACCGTTCCGCGCCATGCGGCGGGGTTACGAGGCCAGGTTCGAGCCGGTGGAACGGGTCGTCCTGGCTCGGGTCGCGCGCGATGTCGCGGACATGCTCCGCGAGGAGGCAGGCCTTGACCTGTTCCCCGACGACGACATCTCGGGCCTCTCGGCGCACGCCGGCCCGGGCAAGGGGCAGGCGTGGGCCAACGGCCTGCTCGCCCCGGACGAGCTGACCGACGCCGACCTGGCCCGGCTCACCGGGGTGACCGGGGTGGGCCGCATCCCGACCGATCCAGCGGCCCGGCGGCTGCTGCCGGACGCGAGCAAGGACGACTCGGACATCGCCGACGAGTTCCGCCGGCTGACCCAGAACGACGTCGCCCAGGCGAAGGTGGACCGGCTCGAGGCGTTCGCCGCGCTGCTCGACCTGCCGACGGGTGAGGACGCGCCCTCCCCGCTGGGCCGGCACGGCGCCCCGCCGCCGGTGCGGGTGCCGCGCGAGGACGCCGAGCAGTTCGCGGGGGCGCTCACGGACGTGCGCCTCGTGATCGCCGAGCGGCTCGGGCTGAAGTCCGACGAGCAGGTCATGCAGCTCACCGACGAGATCATGTGGGACCGGCAGGCCGGTCGTGAGATCCCCGTGGCGACCGACGGCCGTGCGGCCCGGCGCTTCTGGTCAGGGGTGTTCGTCGCCGCGGGCTACGCGCAGGAGACCCTGATGGACGTGATGCTCAGCGAGCTGCGGGGGCGGCGTCCGCCGGGTTGAGGACCGCGGGCCGGGCTACAGCTCGTAGACCGTGCCCGGCTCCGCTATGTCGACCGGGCCCGCGAACGTCCCGCGCGCCTCCGCGAGGGAGTCCGCGGGGTCGTTCCAGACCGGCAGGTGCGTCAGCAGCAGACGGCGGGCACCGGCGTCGGTCGCCACCTGGCCGGCGCGCTTGCCGGTGAGGTGGATGCCCCGCTCGACGACGTCGTCGCGCCCCTCGAGGAACGCGGCCTCGCTGAGCAGCAGGTCGACGTCGCGCGCGAGCTCGACCACCGACGGGCACGCGTCGGTGTCTCCCGTGTACGCCAGCGTCGTCGTGCCGCCCGACGCCGACGGGCCGGTCACGCGCACGCCGTACGTCTCGACCGGGTGGAAGACCCGGTGCGGCTCGATGGTCAGCGGCCCGATCACTACCTGCTCGAGGTCGGCCCAGGACCGGAAGTCGAAGTCGTTCTCCATCGACTCGCCCTCGCTCAGCCCGTACGACAGCGCCACGTGCCGTTCCGCGGTCGACGGGCCGAAGACGGGCAGGGGCTGCTCCTTGCCGCCGGTACGCAACGAGCCGTGCTCAGGGTGGTACCGCAGGTACACGTAGAGACCCGAGAGGTCGGCGCAGTGGTCCGGGTGCATGTGCGAGATGGAGACCGCGTCGAGGTCCTTGGGGTCCATGAACCGCTGCAGGGCGCCGAACGCGCCGTTACCCAGGTCGAGCAGGACGTTCCAGTCGCGCGCCTCGTGCCCCGCTGCGGCCGCCTCTGCGGCGGTGACCTGCACCAGGTACGACGACGCGGGGGTCGCCGGCCCCGGGAACGAACCGGAGACGCCGATCGGGATCAGGCGCATCAGACGGCCTCCACGAGTGAGACCTCAGGGCCCAGGAACCGGCTGGCGAGCTGCCCGAAGGGCGCCGGGTCGCCGGTGGTCAGGAACCGGTGCACGGGCGCGCCGGCGTCGGGTGCGCGCTCCAGGTCGTGCGCGACGAGGGTGCGATACACGTCCTTGGCGGTCTCGTCGGCGCTGGAGACCAGCGTGACCTCCTCGCCCATGACGTACGAGATGGCGCCCGCGAGCAGCGGGTAGTGCGTGCAGCCGAGGACGAGCGTGTCGACGCCTGCGGCCTTCACCGGGTCCAGGTACTGGTGCGCGAACTTCTGCACCTCCGGGCCCGACGTGCGGCCCTCCTCGACGAACCGCACGAACTCCGGGCAGGCCTGGCTCGTGACGGTCAGGCCCGGCGTGACGTGGAACGCGTCGTCGTACGCACGCGACTCGATGGTGGTGCGCGTGCCGATGACGCCGATCCGGCCCGACCGCGTGGTCGTCACGGCGGCGCGGGCCGCCGGCAGGATGACCTCGACCACGGGGATGCCGTGCCGCTGGGTGTACCGCTCGCGGGCGTCCCGCATCATCGCCGACGACGCCGTGTTGCACGCGATGACCAGCATCTTCACACCGGCGGCCACGAGCCGGTCCATGGCGTCGAGCGCCATCGCGCGGACTGCGGCGATCGGCTTGGGTCCGTAGGGGCTGTTCGCGGTGTCGCCGAGGTACCGGACCTGCTCGTTGGGCAGCTGGTCCAGGATGGCGCGCGCGACCGTGAGGCCGCCGAGGCCGGAGTCGAAGATCCCGATGGGCGCGTCGTTCACGGGGTGAAGCCTAGCGACGACAACGCGTCGTCACCGGTGCTCGTGAGCCGCGCCACGCGTGACGCGTGACACGTTGCGGCAGGTCAGGACGGTGCATGCGGGACCGAATGACTGGCTGTCCGTCGCCTTCGTAGGCGGTCTGAACCCCTGTGGTCTAGATTTACCGGAATGGCCGGTGCATGGGCAAACTGTTGCAGGTCAGGGTATGCGTCAGTGCCACTTCATCTACTCCTGATCGGAGCAACGCTGTGCGGCATATGCCAAAGTTGATCGCTCTGATCGTCCTGATGACCTTCGGTTCTGTGGTTGCGGGGGTCCTGCTCAGTTCCTTCGTTCCTCCGGCCGTGATCGCTGGGCTGTTGATCATCGTGTGTGGCCTGTTGGTGTTCAGGCGCACGCGGTCCGGGACAGACGAAAGCTGACGGACGCACCCGGCAGGCGGGCCGCTCGGGCCGCTTGCAATCCCCGACAGACCCTAGGCTGGAGCGCATGACCTCCAGCACCGACATCGTCCGCGCCGACGGGCGCGCCACCGACCAGCTCCGCCCCGTGAAGATCACCAGGGGATGGCTCGACGAGGCCGAGGGGTCGGTGCTCGTGGAGTTCGGGCGGACCCGCGTGCTGTGCGTCGCCTCGTTCACGGAGGGCGTGCCGCGCTGGCGCAAGGGTTCCGGCGAGGGCTGGGTCACCGCCGAGTACGCGATGCTGCCGCGCGCCACCAACGAGCGCAGCGCGCGCGAGTCCGTGAAGGGCAAGATCGGCGGCCGCACGCACGAGATCTCGCGGCTCATCGGCCGGTCGCTGCGCGCCGTCGTCGACATGAGCGCGCTCGGCGAGAACTCCATAGTGCTCGACTGCGACGTGCTGCAGGCTGACGGCGGGACCCGCACCGCGGCGATCACCGGCGCCTACGTGGCGCTCGTCGACGCGATCGCCTGGGGTCGCCGCCACGGGCACGTCAAGGGCGGCAAGCAGGTGCTCTCCGACACGGTCTCCGCGGTGTCCGTCGGCATCATCGACGGAACGCCGATGCTCGACCTGCCGTACGTCGAGGACGTCCGCGCGGAGACGGACATGAACGTGGTCGTCACGGGCGGCGGCAAGTTCATCGAGGTGCAGGGCACCGCCGAGCACGCGCCGTTCGACCGCGCCGAGCTCGACGCGCTGCTCGACCTCGCGGTGGGCGGCACCGCCGAGCTCGCCAAGATCCAGCAGGACGCGCTCGCGCAGGAGCTCTGACCGCGGGCCGCGCAGGCCCGGGTGTCGTGGCTCAGACCTGCGCGGCCTGCACCTGCGCGGCGACGCTGTCCTCGCCGACGAACACGCTGCCGCCGCGGCGCACCGTCTCGGTGTAACGGCGGAGCATCTCCGGCTTGTTGTCGCGCACGAGGGCTATCCAGTCCGCCGGCGCGCCCGTGCCCGGGTCGTGGGTCGCGCCCCACTCGGCGATCTCGACCATCGTCGGGATCAGGCCGAGGCCACGCTCGGTGAGGTCGTAGCGCACCCGCCGGCCGTCGGCCGGGTCGGGGGACCGGCGGAGGATCCCGGCGCTCGTCAGCGCGTCGAGCCGGGCGGTGAGCACGCTCGGGGAGATCGCCTCGTCGGACGCCAGGAACTCGTTGAACGTGTGCTTGCCGAAGTAGACGACGTCGCGGATCACGAGCAGCGACCACGGGTCACCGAACGTCTCCAGGCCGAAGTTGACCGGACACGTGGACTTGCCGCTCGCTCGCTTCATGCTGCCCTCCTGCGAAAACTCGTCCGCCGCGGACCGATGATTCCCCGCGACCCGCTCCGTCATACCTGCATGATCACTACGGTCATCGTAGTGAAGTGACGGAGGGTCCACAAGGACCCGGACCCCGAGGAGCTTCAGATGAGTGCGAACGAGACGGCGGCGGTGACGGCGTCGGACGGCGTGGCGAAGCTGCGCATGCAGGACCCGGAGGTGCGCACCTTCGCGCACCTCCTCGTGAACGTGAGCCTGGCGTCGGTGGTCAACTTCACCGTCTGGTTCGCTGTCACGTTCTGGGTGTACCTGGAGACGGGCTCGGTCTTCGCGGCCGGTGTCATCTCAGGCATCTTCCTGGTCGCCATGGTGTCGACCGGCGTGTGGTTCGGTTCGCTGGTCGACCATCACCGCAAGAAGACGGTGATGCAGGCCTCGGCGGTCGTCTCGCTGGCGTTCTACGTGGCGGCGCTGGCGCTGTACCTGGCCACTCCCGCCGCCGCGTGGACCGACCCCGCGGACGTCCGGCTCTGGGCGCTCGTGCTGCTCGCGATGGCCGGCGTCATGGCGGGCAGCGTGCGGGGCATCGCGATGACCACCGTCGTCACCGCGCTGTTCGACGAGTCGCGCCGCGACCGGGCCAACGGCCTCGTCGGCACCACGTCGGGTATCTCCCACCTGGTGACGTCCGTGATCAGCGGCCTGCTGGTCGCGTCGAGCGGGATGCTCGGCGTGCTGGTCGTCGCGGTGGTGGTGCTGGCCGCCGCCGTCGTGCACCTGCACCGCCTGCAGGTGCCGGAGTCGTTGGCCGAGGCCGCGGCGGCGGACGAGCCCAAGAAGGTCGACCTGCGCGGGACCCTGCGCATCGTGAGCCAGATCCCGGGGATGTGGGCGCTGATCGGCTTCACGCTGCTGAACAACCTGCTCGGCGGCGGCCTGATGGCGCTGGCCGACCCGTACGGGCTGTCGCTCATGCCGGTCCAGGCCTGGGGGTTCGCGTGGGGCGGGATCAGCGTGTTCATGATCCTGGGCGGCCTGGTCGTCGCCAAGCGCGGTGTCGGGCGCAACCCGCTGCGGACCCTGCTCGTCGTGAACCTCATCATGTGGGCCGCGACGTTTCTCCTGCCGATCCAGCACAGCGCCGTGCTGCTGATCGCCGGGTTCGCGGTGTACCTGTTCGTCATGCCGTTCGCCGAGGCGTCCGAGCAGACCGTGCTGCAGAAGGTGGTGCCCTACGAGCGGCAGGGGCGCGTGCTCGGGTTCGCCCACAGCGTCGAGATGGTGGCGGCGCCGCTGACGGCGTTCCTCATCAGCCCGCTCACCGAGTTCGTGTTCCAGCCGTTCATGACCGACGGCGCCGGCGCGGCCCTGATCGGCGGCTGGTTCGGTACGGGGCCTGCCCGGGGGATCGCGCTGGTGCTCATGCTGCTCGCGGTGCTCGGACTGGTGCTGACGGCGCTCGCGCTCGCCAGCCGGCAGTACCGCACGATGAGCCGGCACTACCTGCGCGGTGCCGACGGCGGTGACGAGCCGCGGACGGACGACGAGGTGCCCGCCGTGGACGCCGTCGAAGGGCAGCCCGGCCGGGTCCTCGAGCCCGTCTGAGGAGTTTCGGGCCGGGCGGCGGCTGGCATGATCGGGGCATGAGCTCCTCGACAGTGCCGCCCGCCGCCCGGATCGTCCTCGCGACCCACAACGCCAAGAAGGTGGGGGAGCTGCGGGCGATCCTCGCCGCGTCCGGCCTCGACCTGTCGGACGGCGCTCTGGTCACCTCGGGCGAGGTCGGCGCACCGGAGCCGGTCGAGGACGGCGTGACGTTCGCCGAGAACGCGCTGATCAAGGCGCGGGCGGTGTGCGCGGCGACCGGGCTGCCCGCCGTCGCCGACGACTCAGGGCTGGCGGTGGACGTGCTGGGCGGTGCGCCAGGGATCTTCTCGGCCCGCTGGGCGGGCAAGCACGGCGACGACCAGGCCAACCTCGACCTGCTGCTGGGCCAGCTGGGGGACGTGCGCCTGGAGCACCGTCAGGCGGGGTTCGTGTGCGCCGCGGCGCTGGTCACGCCCGACGGGCGCGAGGAGGTCCGCATCGGCGAGATGCGGGGCCTGCTGGCGACCGAGCCGCGCGGGACCAACGGGTTCGGCTACGACCCGATCCTCGTCCCGGACGAGGCGGCGCCGGATGGCGCGAGCGCGGACGGCGACCGCCGTCGGACCGCTGCGGAGCTGGAGCCGGAGGAGAAGAACGCGATCTCGCACCGCGGCAAGGCGTTCCGGGCGCTGGCCCCGGTGGTCCTCGAGGTGCTGGGCGCCTAGCGAGCGCGACGCAGCGCCGTCACCAGCGCGCGCCAGCCGAGCATGGTGATCGCCAGAAAGACGGCCGTGACCAGCGCGAACGACCAGGCGAGACCCTGGCCCGAGACGCCGCGCAGCACCAGAGCGCCGAACACGGTCATGAACCAGATCAGCACGCCCGTCGGCCAGACGCGGGACGGGTCCTGCCAGGCGCGGGTCACAGCCCAGCCGAGCGCGGCCGCCAGGGCGAAGGGCCACACCACGCGCCCGAAGGCGGCGACCAGCGACCCGTCGTGCGACGCGATGCCGATGAAGGCGAAGGCCAGGACGGCGACGGCGTCGGCCGCTGCGGCGGGCCAGACGGGCACGGTGCGGGGGGCGGTGGTGCTCACGCGTCGAGAGTAGTCCGGGGACGCGTGCGAGCCCGCATCGGGGTGGTTCTCGGCACAGCGTGCTTCACCCGGGTGAAAAGTTTACATGTCGGACATGTATAACCCTTGTACTCGAATCGTCCAGGCCTCAAGATCACTCAGCCCGCCATGTGGCGGACCGTGTGATCTAGGAGGCAGGCATGCGAAGCAACCTCTCCCGCAATCTTTTTGCGGGTCTGGCAGCTCTGGCACTTGGTGGGAGCGTCACCCTCGCGTCGGTCGCGCCGGCAGTGGCTCAGCCGAGCGATACCACCGGCAGCAACGTCGCTGTGCACAACGCGGCGACCACCCGGGCGGCGCACGACAAGGTGGTCGACTACTGGACCCCCCAGCGGATGCGCAACGCGGTGCCGGCGGACGTCCTCGTCGCCGGCAAGGACAAGTCCTCCGCGGGCGACGCGGTGGCCGTGGGCAAGCCGTCGGTCGTCCGCCAGGCCGCTCCCGCCGCGGTCGCCGACTTCACGGGCGGCTACTTCTCGGGCGGTGGCGAGGTCCGTGACACCACGGGCAAGGTGTTCTTCACGCTCGGTGGATCGAACTACGTCTGCTCGGGCAGCGCCGTGACCTCGGGGAACAAGGACGTCGTCCTCACCGCCGGGCACTGCCTCAACGAAGGCCCCGGTGCCTACGCCACGAACTGGGCGTTCGTCCCCGGCTACGACGACGGCGCCCGGCCGTACGGCACCTTCACCGCCCGTCAGCTCATCACGACCACCCAGTGGCGCGACAGCGGCGACTTCGACTACGACTTCGCCTTCGCCATCGTGAACACCGTCGACGGAGCGCACCTGACCGACGTCGTCGGCGGACAGTCCATCGGCTTCAACCAGTCGCGCGGCCAGTACATGTACTCGTTCGGCTACCCAGCGGCCAGCCCGTACGACGGTTCGGACATCGCGTGGTGCCACGGCACCGTCGTGCAGGACACCTACGGCGGCAGCGCCGACCAGGGCCTGAACTGCAACATGACCGGTGGCTCGTCCGGCGGCCCGTGGTTCGTGAACTACAACGAGTCCACCGGCCTGGGCACGCTCAACTCGGTGAACTCCTTCAAGTACAACGGTGGCAGGCTGCGCAGCTACATGTTCGGCCCGTACCTGGGCACTGTCGCCCAGTCGCTGTACAACACCGCGGCAAGCCGCTGATGCGCTGACCGCGGCTACCGCCGGCAGCCGCTGGCGACCGGAACCGCTGGTCGAGCCTGTCGAGACCGACAGGCGCGGCCAGCGGTTTCAGCGCGTCAGGGCCGGGAGCAGGTCCAGGTAGTCGGCGAACGCCGCATGCACCTGATCCTGGTCCAGCCCGAACCGCTCGAGGTCGTACCGGTGCGGCGCGCGCTGCTTCGGCGCCTCGCGTGCCGCAGCCAGGTTCGCCTCGTCGGCGGCGCCCCACTGGGCCCCGAGCTGCTCGAACAGCTCCGGCAGCGCCGTGGACGGGTCGCCGGTGAGGCGTTCGTACGGCAGGTCGTGCACGACGTCGGACCCCAGGGCGGCGCGCTGGGCGAGAGCGCGGGACACCCCGCGGGACATGATCGCTAGCCACAGCCTGCCGGTCTCGGCCAGGTCGACGGCGTCCGGCCGCCTGTGCAGCCGCTCCGCGGCCTCGGCCATCGAGCACAGCGAGGCGAGGGCGACCTCGGGGGTCCGGTGGGACCAGACGAACTGGGCGTCGGGGAACACGTCGCGGATCGCCGACATGTGGAAGAGGTTCGCCGGATGCTTCAGTACCCAGCGGCGCGTGGGCCGCTCGTAGGAGAGCACCTGGAGCGTGTCGCGCAGGAACCGGTAGTCCGGCCGGTGGTCGAAGGCCTGCAGGCGTTCGACGTAGTCCGGCGCGGGTACGGCCATGGAGTGCAGCTCCGAGTGGGCCCGGATAAAGGTGTCCTCCTCCTCGGTCTCGGCGAAGAGCGGGTGGATGGTGTCCCACGTGGGGCTGAGCCGCGACACCATCGCGTACTTCTTCCGGGTGCGCCGGATCAGCTCGGCCTCGGCGGCGCTGTCGACGGCCAGGCCGAGGTGCGTCATCTCCCAGAGCTTGGGCCCGCGGTGGGCGGGTGACCTGGACAGCAGGTTGTACGTGAGGGTGGTGCCCGCCCGGGGCATGCCGACCACGAACACCGGAGCCTCCACCGGCTCGCCGGCGATCCGGGGATGCCGGGCGTGCAGGTCGCCGACCACGACACGGTTCCGGATGCGGGACTCCACCAGCGCCTGCCCCGCCATCCAGCCGAGCGGGCTCAGGCCGGGAAAGCGCGCGAAGGCGCGCAGGACCAGCCGGAGGTGCTCAAGGTCTGCCGCGTACTCGGCGCTCAGCGGTGTGCGGCCGCGCGAGGCCCGGGCGATCATGCGGTCGAACACGGCGTCCGGGTCCTTGCGGGTGCGGGTACCGGGCGTGAGGAGCAGGTTGGTCAGGCGAAGTGCAGGCGGGGTCTCGGGCACGTCTCTCCAAGGGTGGGCGCTCGCACGAAGAGCGGCGGTACATATCATCCCGTAACGCGCATTTCCGCGTAAAGGAAAGTGCCGGGTCCGCCGAGCGCGGAAGGGCCCGTAGGCTTGGCGGATGCACCTCGTCGCCCAGGATCTTGCCTTCGCGTACCCGGGGCGGGACGTGCTGGCCGGTGTGAGCTGCACGGTGAACGACGGCACGCGGCTCGGCGTCGTGGGGGAGAACGGCTCCGGCAAGTCCACGTTCCTGCACCTGCTCGCCGGTGACCTGCAGCCGAAGTCGGGCGAGGTCCGGCGGCACGGTTCGGTGGCCCTCGTCGAGCAGGAGCTGCACCCCACGCCGGGCCAGACCATCGGCGACCTGGTCGAAGGCACGCTCGACGGCCTACGGAGCGCGGCCGCCGAGCTCGAGGCCGCTGCCGCTGCGTTCGACCACGGTTCCGGCGACCTCGCGGTGCTCGAACGCACCCTCTCCCTCGCCGAGCACCTCGCGGTCTGGGACGCCGACCGGCGCGTCGAGGTGGCGCTCACCCGGCTCGGTGCGCCGCGCGACCCCGGCCGCCGTCTCGACGAGCTCAGCGTGGGCGAGCGGTTCCGCGTCCGCCTCGCCTGCCGCCTCGCCGAGCGCTCCGACCTGCTCCTGCTGGACGAGCCCACGAACCACCTGGACGACTCCGCCATCGAGTTCCTCACGGGCGAGCTCGTGGCGTGGCGCGGCGGCGTCGTGCTCGTCACCCACGACCGCGAGCTGCTGGACGACGTCGCCACGGCGATCCTCGACCTCGACCCGTCCTGGGACGGCAAGCCCGTGCTGTACGGGCAGCCGGGCTACCTGACCTACCGGTTCGCGAAGAACCAGGCACTGCACCGCTGGCGCCAGCGCTACCGGGCCGAGCGCAAGCGGGCGGCGGCGCTCGCCGAGCGGCTGGACGAGTCGTACGAGGGCCTGTCCGACGAGTGGCGCCCGGGGAAGGGCTCGCAGAAGCACCGCCGCGCCACCCACGCCCGGATCCACGTCAAGGCCGCCGACCGGCTCGTCCAGAAGCTCGAGGCCGAGGCCATCGAGGTGCCGAAGCCGCCGGTCGAGCTGGGCTTCCCGGACCTGCCCGCGATGTCGCCGGGCTGGGACCCCAGCCATCCCGTGGTGGAGGTCCGTTCGCCGCGCGTGGGGGACGGTGGCGGCGGCCGCGTGGACCTGCCGGGCACGCGGATAGCGATCCCGCCGTCGGGCAGGCTGCTGATCGTGGGGCCCAACGGGACCGGCAAGTCGACGCTGCTCGGCGCGCTGGCCGGGACGCTGGAGCTGGACCGGGGGACCCGGTTCGTCGCTCCCGGGGCGCGCATCGGCGTCGTCGGTCAGGAGAGCCCGCCCATCACCGGCAAGGCGCGGTTGCGGACCGGTTTCGAGACCTATGCCGACGAGGCGCTGCGGCTGCTCGCCTCGGGCGAGCTCGACCCGGACCACGTGGTGCCGGTCGCGGGGCTCGGCCTGCTCAGCGAGGAGGACCTGGACCGGCCGCTCGCCGAGCTGTCCGCCGGGCAGCGCCGCCGGTTCGAGCTGGCGCGGGCGTTGCTGCACGCGCCGCACCTGCTGCTCCTGGACGAGCCGACGAACCACCTGTCGATCGACCTCGTCGACGAGCTGACCCGGGCGCTCCAGGTCACGCCGTGCGCGGTGGTCGTGGCAACGCACGACCGCCGCATGCGCTCGGACCTGGAGGACTGGCCGGTGCTGGACCTGTCCTAGGGCAGCCGGCCCACGTGGGCCATCGCCTGCTTGATCAGCATGCCCTGGCCGTTCATCATCTCGGCCTGGACGTCGTCGGCGCACGCCTCCTCGGGCGTCAGCCAGGCGAGGTCCAGGGAGTTCTGCTGAGGGCGGCAGTCGCCCGTCACCGGCACCACGTACGCGAGCGACACCGCGTGCTGGCGCGGGTCGTGGAACGCGGTGATGCCAGGCGTCGGGAAGTACTCCGCGACGGTGAACGGCTGCGGCGACGGCGGGACCTGCGGCAGCGCGACGGGCCCGAGGTCCTTCTCGATGTGCCGCAGCAGCGCGTCCCGGACCCGCTCGTGGTACATGACACGGCCGGAGACCAGGGCCCGCGTCATCACACCCTGCGTGTTCACACGCAGCAGCAGGCCGACGGCGATGACGTCACCCGAGTCGTCGACCCGGACCGGGATCGCGTCGATGTAGATGAGCGGGAGCTGTGCCCGCACGACCGCGAGGTCCTCGTCCGTCAGCCATCCCGAGGCCTGGGAGGGGTCGCGGTAGAAATCGTCCTGGGGGTAGTCGGCAGTGTCCGTCACGGGGTCCGTTCTACCAGTTCGCGCCCCGCAGCGCCGTACCCCCGCGCCGTCCGGACCGGCGCAGTGGTGTCGTGCCGCTCACTACGGCGCTCTTCCCGGAATAGCTGAGGGCGAAACTGTGCTGCACCAGGGAGACGTACAACGAGAGGAAACGCGACATGGCAACCGTCGACATCACCGATGCCACGTTCGAGAAGACAGTCAGCGACAACGGGATAGTCCTCGTGGACTTCTGGGCCGACTGGTGCCCGCCGTGCAAGATGTTCGGCCCCGTCTTCGAGGCGTCCTCGGAGAAGAACGACGACATCGTGCACGCGAAGATCGACACCGACGCGAACCCCGGCATCTCGTCGGCCGCGCAGGTGACGTCCATCCCCACGCTCATGGCGTTCCGCGACGGCGTGCTGGTCTTCCGCCAGGCGGGCGCGCTGCCGGCCAAGGGCCTCGCCGAGGTCGTGGAGGCCGTCCGCGGCCTCGACATGGAGGTCGTGAAGAAGGACCTCGCGGCCCAGCAGAACTGACCTGGCCCCTCGGCCGGTCCGGCAGAGCAGACGGCGACGGCCGCATCCCTCACGGGAGGCGGCCGTCGCCGTCTGCTGGACCGCTGTGCGCGAGGGGGGACTCGAACCCCCACGTCCGAAGACACCAGGACCTAAACCTGGCGCGGCTGCCAATTACGCCACTCGCGCGCGGCGCACAGTCTACGGGTAGTGGGCGTGCAGGTCAGCGGAACGCGGCGAGCCCCGTGATGTGTCGTCCGAGCACGAGCGTGTGGACCTCGTCGGTGCCCTCGTACGTGCGCACCGACTCCAGGTTGCTGGCGTGCCGCATGGGCGAGTGGTCCAGCGTGATCCCGTTGCCGCCCAGCACCGTGCGCGCCTCGCGGCAGATGTTGATGGCGATGCGCGCGTTGTTGAGCTTGCCCGCCGAGATCATGTGCCCCTCCAGCCGCCCGGCATCCTTGAGCCGGCCGAGCCGCAGCGCCATGAGCTGCGCCTTGGTGATCTCCAGGGCCATGTCCACGAGCTTGGCCTGCGTGAGCTGGAAGCCCGCGATCGGCGTGCCGAACTGCTCGCGCTCCTTGGCATAGGCCAGCGCGGCCTCGAACGCGTCCCGCGCGGCGCCGACGGTGCCCCACACGATGCCGTAGCGCGCCTCGTCCAGGCAGGCGAACGGCCCCGCCAGGCCGGGGTGCTCCGGAAGCAGGGCGTCCGCGGGTACGCGGACACCCTCCAGCGTGATGTCGCACTGCACGGACGCGCGCATCGACAGCTTCGGCTCGATCGGCACCGCCGCGAACCCCGGGGTCGACGTCGGCACGATGAACCCGCGGACCCGGTCGCGCTCGCCGCCGCCCTCCTGTGGCTCGGCCACCTTGGCCCAGATGATCGCGATGTCCGCGAACGAGGCCATGCCGATCCACCGCTTGGCGCCGTCCAGCACCCACTCGCCACCGGCGTCGCCGCCCTCGCTGCCCGGCACGAACCGGGCGCGCGTGGTCATGCTCGCGGGGTCGGAGCCCGCACCCGGCTCGGTGAGTCCGAAGCAGCCCACCACCTCACCGGTCGCCATGCGGGGGAGCCAGTGCTGCTTCTGTGCCTCGGAGCCGTGCTTGTGGATCGCCGACATCGCCAGCGAGCCCTGCACCGACACGAAGGTGCGGATGCCGGAGTCGCCGGCCTCCAGCTCCTGCGCGGCCAGTCCGTACTCGACGGCGGAGCGGCCGGCGCAGCCGTACCCGTCCAGGTGCATGCCGAGCAGGCCGAGCTCACCCAGCTCAGGCACCAGCTCGCGCGGGAAGTACGCGTCGGCGAACCAGCGGGCGATGTCCGGCCGGACGCGCCGGTCCACGAACTCGCGGACCCGGTCGCGCGTGGCCAGCTCGGCGTCGCTCAGCTCCGAGTCGATGTCGAGCAGATCGGCGGGCGAGCCCATCAGCACTGCACCTGCGGCTCAGTCATCGAGCCCGAGGACCTTGCGGATCCGGGCCACGTGGCCTGTCGCTTTCACGTTGTAGAAGGACTCGGCGACCGTCAGGTCCGGGTTCACCACGAAGGTGGAGCGGATGACGCCGACGTACGTCTTGCCGTAGTTCTGCTTCTCGCCCCAGGCGCCGTACGCCTCCAGCGTCGCGTGGTCCTCGTCGGACGCGAGGGGGAAGGTGAGCGCCTCGGCGTCGGCGAACTTGGCCAGCTTCGCCACCTTGTCGGGCGAGATGCCCACGACGGCGTAGCCCGCGCCCAGCAGCGACGCCTCGGAGTCGCGGAAGTCGCACGCCTCCTTGGTGCAGCCCGGCGTCGCGGCGGCCGGGTAGAAGTACACGATGACGCCCTTGTCGGTGCTCTTCGCCAGGTCGGCGAGGCTGACGGTGGCGCCGTCGGCGGTCGGGAGCGTGAAGTCGGGAGCCTTGTCCCCGGTCTCGAGACGTGTGGTCATGCGAGCAACGGTAGCCGCCTCACGGCCCGACGGCGGCCCGCCCGGCGGGACCTGTGGACAACCCTCTCCGCCGGTCGCGTAGCGTTGTCCTGTGAGCACCCCCGCTGTGACGAACGCCGCTACGAAGCCAGGCACCCTCCCGATCCGCATGCTGCACGACCGGCTCCTGGTCGAGCCGGAGTCGGACTCGGCGGAGCGGCACTCCACGGGCGGCCTGGTGATCCCGGCGACCGCGGTCGGGCCCAAGCGGCTCGCGTGGGCGACCGTCGTGGCCAAGGGCGAGCACGTGCGCCAGGTCGACGTCGGGGAGCGCGTTCTCTACGACCCCGAGGAGCGCGCCGAGGTGGACCTGGCGGGCCGCGACTACGTGCTCCTGCGCGAGCGCGACGTGCACGGCGTCGCCGAACGGGATGAGGCCGACGGCTCGACGGGGCTCTATCTGTAGGTCAGGCGGGTCGGACGTCGGCCTGCAGCAGCTCCAGACGCTTGATCATGCGGCGCACGAGCAGCAGCGGGATCGCGCCGAAGACGCCGAACGACATGTCGATGAGGCTCCAGCCCCACGGGATGTCCCGGATCGGCCCGGCGATCAGGGCCAGCGGGATGATCCCCGCGCAGGCGATCAGCCCGAAGTCGATGATCCAGATGTTGCGGACCGGGTCGCGCAACGGGCCCCAGAACGCGACGGCGATGACCAGGTGCGCGAACGCGAGCCAGTCCGTGCCGTACGCGATGAACGGGTAGTCGGCGGCGGTGGCCTCCAGCCCCTCGCGGACGCGGGCGAACCACTCCACGAGGCTCGGTAGCCAGGTCTCCACGCCCCACGCGACGAGGAGCTCGTGGCCCCAGCGGACCTCCGTCACCAACGGGAACGCTGTGACCCCGCTCAGCACGAGGCCGACGATGAACACGATCAGCCAGGCGCGCACGCGCCGCAGGAGGACAGCCTGCTCGAGCTGCGCCGCAGCCTCTGTCGGTGTGTCCGCACTGCTATCGGTGACGGTCATGGTGCTCGGAGCGTAGCGGCGGTCGGTGGTGCCCCGCTGTCACGCAGTTCACAGCGGCGAGCTGCCCGTTCGGTTTCCGGTGACGGCGCAGGTCCTGGTAGTGTTTCTTCCCGTCGCAGGCGCCATTAGCTCAATTGGCAGAGCAGCTGACTCTTAATCAGCGGGTTCATGGTTCGAGTCCATGATGGCGCACCAGACGGCGGTCCAGCGGGTCCCTCTCGAGGGCGTTTGCCTGGGTTGTCGCGAGGCGGAAGTAATGGTGCGCCAGAGGGTCCAAGCCCTGGTAATCTTTCCGTCGCAGGCGCCATTAGCTCAATTGGCAGAGCAGCTGACTCTTAATCAGCGGGTTCATGGTTCGAGTCCATGATGGCGCACAGTACGTCGAAGGCCCCCACCACGGTGGGGGCCTTCGCCATTCCCGCTCAGGCGCTTGGCCGCAGCTCGACGGGGAACACCTCGGTGCGTGCCACCACTCGGTCCCGTTCCTCCGCCAGCGCCGTGCGCCGGGGATCGGCGAGGTAGGAGTCCAGGCCGGCCTGCCCGGCGAACCGGTAGAGCTGGACCTCGTGCGGCCGGCCCTCGGCGCCGTCAGACACCGCGCGCTGGACCACCGTGCCGCCGTGCTCATGCAGCAGCTCCAGCACCCGGTCCTCATAGGCGGTCAGCGCCGCCTCCTGGCCGGGGTGCGCCCACAGGAAGCAGCAGAGCTGGATCTGGTCGCCCGGGTTCGACATGCGCCGAGCCTAGGGCCTGACGGCAAGTTCACCCAGGCCCCGCGTCGTTGCTGACCTGCGGCTTCACCCGGCCCAACGGACAATTTGTCCGGTTGTTGCCTCCCGCACCCGTTCTGTTCACCCACCCGGTCCAGGTTGACCTCCGGGCGTGCTCAGGGCCGTCCACCTTTCACGGACCACAGGGAGGACGGCCATGCGGCCAGTCACCAGCAAACAGCGAGGTCGGCAGCAGGCCGGTCTCGTCGCGGCGGTCACGGCGGCCACGCTCGCCATGACGGGGTGGGTCGCGACGTCGTCGTCCGCCGCCCCCGCGGAGACCGGCAGCACCGCGGCCGGTGCCACCGCGACGGCACCGCACGAGCCGGCGGAACCGGCGGCGGGCGGGCCCGTCCTCACACCTGACGAGGGCGAGTTCCTCGAGGGGACCGTCCCGGTCGCGGCCGAACCCGTCGCGCCTGGTGACGACGTCGAACGCCTCACCGTCGACGGCGTCGACGTGCCAGGTGCCACCGAGACGCTCGGTACGTCGGTCCTCGGCTACAACGTGGCGACGAACTCGACCGAGGCGCGCTACAAGAACTACGTGTCGGTGAACGGCTCGGAGCCGATCTACCTGCCCGACGCCGTGAGCGAGCGCGTCGAGCTGGAGATCCCCAACGAGTACCTCGTGACCGGCGAGAACACCGTCGAAGTGGTCGCGGGCACCATCAACACGAGCTGCGGCGTGAACCACGACGACTTCGTGCTCTCCGACTTCACGCTCGAGCCGCTCGGCGAGACCGCCGACGGCGAGGAGAACGAGTACACGTACGCGTTCGGCGACGGCAGCTGCGGCACCAACACGAGCCTGCTGCTGCGCGCCGAGCTGTCGTTCTTCCTGCAGGGTGACCCGCAGGGCACCACGGGGCTCAGCGCCGACCTCGACACGACCACGCTGGAGAACGGCGAGCACACCATCGAGGCGCGCACGGCGGACGGCGACACGACGGCGCACCAGGTCCGCGTGAACAACGCGCCCGTCGGCGCCCCGCGTCTCACCCCGACCGACGGCACGCTCGCCAACGGCACGGTGACCGCCGTCGGCGCCCGTCCGGCGGACGGCGAGGGCGCCACCGCCGAGCTCACCGTCGACGGCGAGGCGGTGGAGACCACGGCGACGCTCGGCTCCGGCGACGCGGCGTTCTCGTTCAACGTCGGGTCGAACGCCGTGGACGGCAACGCCGCGAACCTGCTGGTCGTCAACGGGATCGAGATGCCGCTGGGCGGCTCCTACGCTAGCCAGCGAGCCGACGTCGTCATCCCGAACGAGTGGCTGCGGCCCGGCGACAACACCGTCAAGGTGGTCACCGGCACCTTCGCGGGCGACTGCAACCGCGACGACTTCACCATCTCGAACCTCGCGCTGACCCCCGCGGCGGGCACCGCCGCCGGCGTCGGGCTGAAGCCCTCCTACTCCATGGGCGACGGCACCTGCGGCTCCAGCGGAACCGCCCTGCGCGAGGTCACGGTGACCTTCGCCGTGGACGCCCCCGCGCGCGGCCTGCGGGCCGACGTCGACACGACCACGCTGCCCGACGGCGAGCACGAGCTCGCCGCCACCTCGACGACCGGCGAGACCGCCACCCGCGCCCTGTTCACGGACAACACCGGCCCTGCGCTGGCCTCCGTAACGCCCGCCGACGGCGACCGGCTCACCACCGCCGTGCACCTGGCGGTCTCGGTGGACGACGCCTCCGGCGTGGTGCAGGGCCCCGACGTCACGCTCGACGGCGAGGAGATCGCCGTGGGTGACCCGGTCGGACCCGGCCTCGCCGCGGGCAGCCACACCATCGAGGTCTCCGCGACCGACGGTCTCGGCAACGAGGTCACCCACGAGATCCCCTTCGTGAGCGCCGGCATCCCGGACGTGCCGGCCGACGTCGCACCGGCGTCGGGCACCTCGGACGTGGGGCGCACCGCGACGCTGCGCGCCACGGTGGCCGAGCCCGACGACGGCCGGGTCACCGCCACCTTCTCCAGCGCCGAGATCCTCACGCCGACCCAGGCCTGGCAGGGCGAGGCGCCCGAGGTCCCGAGCACGCTGAGCGTGCGGGGCGAGAAGAAGCTGAGCACCCGTGCGCTGGAGCCGGGCGACGGCCGGTCCGCGGACTCGCCGGCGTCGGGCGACGTCACGTACCAGCGGTTCGACGTGCCGGTCCGTGGCCGCGTCGAGGCGCCGGTGCTGCGCTGGGAGGGCACCGCCGACCCGGCCCGCCTGGTCAGCCTGCGGGCCTGGAACCCCGACACCGACGCGTGGGACGTCGTGGCCTCGGCGCGCGGCGCCGTCGACGGGGCGACCGTGCTGGAAGGCACCGTGACCGGGGACTACGTGCTGCGCGGCAAGGTGCACGCGATGGTCACCGGCGAGGACCCCTTCGCCGACGACATCGACCCCGGGGACCCGAACGGCTTCGCCGACCCGGCCGGGTACGACTTCTCGATGGTCCACTACACGGACACGCAGTACCTGACCGAGGGTGCCGTCGAGCAGGAGACCGCGGAGGAGCGCGCCGTCTGGGCCAAGGGCTACACGGGCGTCATGGACTGGATCGTCGACAACGCCGACGAGCGCAAGATCGCCTACGTGGCGCACACCGGCGACATCATCGAGAACAACATCCGGGCGATCCCGCCGGAGCTCGAGGAGCAGGTGGCCGGCGAGTTCGAGTTCGCGTCCGAGGCGCAGGGCCGGATCGACGCGGCGGGCATCCCGAACGGCGTCGTCGCCGGTAACCACGACAACCAGTCGGGCACCGACCCCGAGCTGTTCGACGAGCACTTCGGGCCGGACCGCTACGAGGCGCTCGCCGAGGGCTGGGAGAACGCGACGTACGGCGGTTCGATGACGCCGGGTTCGAACGAGAACCACTACGACCTGTTCTCGGCCGGCGGCCTGGACTTCGTGGTGGTCGGCCTGTCCTACGGCGTGACCCGGGACGAGGCCGAGTGGGCGGCGTCGATCTTCGACCGCTACTCCGACCGCAACGGCGTCCTGCTCACGCACGACTACCTGGAGCCGTCGACGTCGCCCGACGGGCGCGGGGCCAACTTCGGCGGGTCGGACGGGCCGCTGCTGTACAACCTGCTCGTCAAGGACAACCCGAACGTGTTCCTGGTGCTGGCCGGGCACCGGCACGGCGTGGGCACCAACGTGCGCCCGCCCGTCGTCGGCGACATCGGCGGCGGCGTGGTCGAGCTGCTCGCGGACTACCAGTTCTACACGGTGACCGCGGGCCAGCTCGGGCTCACCCAGATCGGCGGGTACGACCCCGCTGACCAGCTCCAGTTCGGCGCGTCGTTCTTCCGGATGCTGCAGTTCGACGTCGACCGCGGTGAGGTGTCCATCGATACCTACTCGCCGCTGCTGGGCGAGTTCGGCGCGACCGAGTACGACACCGAGCACCGGTACAACGGCCTCGAGGACAACATGGTGCTGCCGGTCGACCTGACCTCCCGCACGACGTCGTTCACGACCGAGTCAGTGGTGCTGTACGACCCGGTGCATCGGATCGGCAGCGACACCGTGTCGTCCGGTGAGGTCGCCTCGGTCCGGTGGACGGGTCTCAAGCCGGACCGCACCTACGCCTGGTTCGTCACGGCCCGCACCGCGGGTGGCGGCACGACGACGGCGTCCCCGGCGTACTTCACCACGGCGCGGCGTTGAGGTTCGGTCGCTCCTTGGCCCTGGCGGGGCTGCTCACACTGCTGAGCAGCCCCGTCGGGGTGTCGCTCGCCGGGCCGGCCGCGGCCCACGACGCGACGAGCGACGTCTACGCGGCGGTGACCCCCGCGGCGGAGTCGGACGTGACCGCCGTGCTCGACCTCGAGTACGACCTGCTCATGAAGTCGGCCTGGCTGCGGGCCGAGGCGTACGAGGCGACCGGGCGGGCGGACCAGCTCGCGCAGCTCGACGAGCACGAGCGGGCGGTCGACGGGTACGTCACCGACCGCTTCGTCGTCACCTACGACGGCGAGCCGTGCATCCCCTCGCTCGACACCGCCGACGTGGTGGAGCGTGGGGAGCGGGCCTACGCCTCGCTGACGTACACGTTCGCGTGCGACGGCGAGCCGGAGGGCGTGCACGAGGTCTCCAGCGACCTGTTCCCGGACGTCGAGTCGTTCGTGCACTCGACCGAGACGATCGTCCGGTACGAGCTCGACGAGGAGGAGGGCTCGGCGGTGCTGACCGCGGCGTCGCCCACCCTCACCACGGGGGAGAACCGCCTGCTCAAGCAGGTGGGGGAGTTCTTCGTGCTGGGCGGCGAGCACCTGCTGTTCGGCCTCGACCACGTGCTGTTCCTGCTGGCGCTGCTGATCGGCGCGCGCCGGCTGCGCGACGTCGTCTGGACCGCCACCGCGTTCACCGTCGCGCACTCGGTGACGTTCCTGCTCGCGGCCCTGGGCGTGGTCTCAGTGCCGGCGATCGTGGTGGAGCCGGTGATCGCGGCGTCGATCGCGGTGGTGGCGGCGGTGGACCTGCACCTGATCTGGCTGGGGCGGGGTTTCGCGTCCGGGGTCGCGCCCGGCCTCACGTCCGGTGGCGGGACGACGTCGGCCCCGGTCCGGGACGCCCTGCGGTGGCGGGCACCGGCCGGGACCCGGGACGAGCTGACCGGCTGGGACCGCTGGCGGCTGCCGGTCGTGTTCGCCTTCGGCCTGGTGCACGGCGTCGGGTTCGCGGGCGCGCTCGGCATCGACGCGGCGTGGTCGTGGACCCTGCTGTGGTCGCTGCTGTCGTTCAACGTGGGCATCGAGGCGGTGCAGCTCGGCATCATCGCCGTCGTGTTCCCGCTGCTGGTGCTGCTGCGCGTCCGGGCTCCCCAGGCCGCCCGCTGGGTGCTCGGTACGACGACCGCGGGCATCGTGGCGGTGGCCCTCTACTGGGTAGCGGAACGCCTGACGTCGGCCCCGTAAGGGCCCCTACGGGTGCGCCGCCCAGAACGTCTCCAGCTCCGCGTCCAGCGCCGGCGCCACCTGCATCGGCAGGGAGTGCGTGGTGTCGGGCCAGACCTTGACCTGGGCGTCGGGGATCAGCCTCGCCTTCTCTGCCCCCGCCTCGCCGCCGGCCAGCGGGGAGCCGCTCGCGATGCCCACGTAGACCGGCATGGGCAGGTTCTTCAGCTCCGTATCGGTCAGCTGAACGGGGTTGGGCAGTCCTGACGAGCTGTAGCCCTCGGCGCCGACGTTGATCATCCGGGCCAGGGGATCGTCGGGGTCGACCTCCTCGTTCTCGACCCCACCGATCTGGTTCAGGGCCGCCTCGCGCCACGACTCGGGCAGGAACGTCAGCGAGACCGGGATGCTCGCGAGCACGACCGAGAGCGGCAGCGCGCTCAGGGTCAGGACCGGCTCGAGCAGCGTCAGGCTGGCCAGGCGGTCCGGGTACCGCACCGCGACGGCGGCCGCGAGCCCGCCGCCCTGCGAGTGACCCACCAGGTGTACCCGGTCGAGGCCGAGGCCGGCCATCGCCTCGTCCACCCAGCGCGCCGCGTCCCCGACGTCGCGCATCGGGACGGTCTGCTGGGACATGCCTGTGTCGCCGATGACGTCGAAGGCGTAGACGGTGCGGTGCTCGATGTAGTGCGGCAGGTTGTCGCCCCACATCGGCGCTGCGGACGACCGTCCGGGCAGCAGGACGACGGGGGTGGTGTCCGACCGGCCCTCCGGGATCCACGTGTAGGCGCGCACCGTGCCGAAGGTCGTCTCGATGTCCTGTGTCTCGGTGGGCTCGGGCAGGCGGCCGAGCGCCTCGGCGTATGCGTCCTCGTAGGCCTCGCGCGCTTCCGGCGTGCGGAAGTGGCCGACGCCGGGGCTGCTGGTCGCGAGGAGCAGCACCAGGCCGCTCGTCGAGACCACGGCCAGGGTCGCCAGCAGCACGACCGGCCACCGGCGGCGCTTGGGTCCGGTGTGGTTCTTGCGCATCGGAGGGTCCTCTCGGAAGTTCGGTTTTTTTGCAATACGTTCGCATCGTAACACGTTACGATGCGAACGTATTGGTACGCTGGGTGCATGCCGAAAGTGGTCGATCACGAGGAACGTCGCTGGGAGATCGTCTACGCGCTCTGGCTGGTGATCGCCGAGCAAGGGATCGAGGGCGTGAGCCTGCGGCACGTCGCTGCGGCCGCGGACGTCTCGATGGGCCGGATCCAGCACTACTTCGGCACCAAGGAGGCGCTCGTCCTGGCCGGCTGCACCGCGCTCGTCCAGAGCGCGCACGGCGGCTATCAGGAGACCGCCGAAGCGGCACCGCGCGAGCGTCTGCTGCACGTGGTGAGCCAGCAGATCCCCCGGGACGACGCCGGCCGGGTGGGCGTCAGCGTCTGGTACGCCTACGTGGCGAAGTCGATCAACGACTCCGCCGTCCGCCAGGTGCTGGCCGAGGCCCGGCGAGGTGCGGAGGAGGAGTGCGTGCGGCTCATCCAGGCCGACCGCGGCGGGCCTGCCGACGGCGCCGACCAGGCGGCCCTGGAGCAGGCCCGGCGCCTGCTCGCCCTGGCCGACGGCCTCACCCTGCGGGTCCTGGTCAGGGATCTCGAGCCGGCCGAGGCGGTGGCGATGCTCGAGTCCGAGGTGGGCCGGATCTGACTGCCCCGCGGATCAGTCGGGATCGGCGGGGCTGCCCAGCAGGTCACGGAAGAGGTCCTCGGACTGCTGCGCGACCTCGACGTCCTGCGCGACCCGGCCGGGCGGCACGCGTTGCTCGTCCGGCTCTGCCCAGCTGCGGTTGCTCAGCATCCCGCGCCGGATCCACCCGAGGACGAGCCGCGGGCCGTCGATGCCGCGCCGGCGCGCTATCGCGGTGAGCCGCTCGAGGTCGCCGTCGGACAGGTCGACGACGATCCGGCGTCCGTCGAGCTCGACGTGCGAGCGGGAGCCACGTTCGGTCATGGTGCCCGCTCAGCTGTCGTCGGGAAGGATGCGGAACGACTTGTCCTCGGTGAGCGGGCGGACGGTCCGGAAGTCTCTGCGGTCGAGCGTCAGGATCGCGTTCGTGTAGTTGTCACGCGCGATGACGGTGATGACGGCGTCAGCGAGATCAAGACCGAGATCGTCGTACCGGACCTGCACGGCTCGTGCCGTGCACAGATGCTCGGCGGTCAGTGGAGTGACGATGAATCGTCCGGACTCCGCTTGTCGGACGATCTCGTCTATCAGGCCGCCGGCGACGTGTCGGCCAAAACGCTCCGTGACGAGGTGGTCCAGTTCAGCAAGAACGAGAGGCGGAACAAGGACGGTGCTCGCATGGTCGATCACGGCGCGGGCGCCTTCGTGCTCCGGCGCGTCGGTATCGATCGAGGCGATGATGCCTGAGGTGTCGGCCACGACGATCATTCGGTGTCGGGCTCCGCGTTCATCGACTTGAGGATCTCGTCGGTTCGCGAGGCGAAGGTCGGGTCGCCGCTCGAGACGAGCGGAAAGTTGACCGGCTCGTCCCAGACACGATTGCGAAGGAGGGCGTGCCGGACGCCCTCGCGAATGATCTCGGCCTCGCTGACGCCACGGCGGGCAGCCGCAATCTTGAGGTCACGCAGGTCGTTCTCGTCGAGGTAGACCGTGGTCCGCTTGAGAGCCATCTCTATATGGTATTGCTGCCATACGTCGATGGCGGGTGCGGCGGCAAGCATGGTCGTTCCTGACTTCGCGGGGTGGTCCGGGTGGCTGCCCCCAGACTGCCGCCCGCTGCCGCGGACGTGCGCGGCGAGCCCTGAATCCTTGCGGATACGCAACGCCCGGCCGCCACCTCGTACGCTCTACCCGTGAGCCAGCCCGTACCTCCTCAGCCCGACGCCGCCCACCAGCCCGACGCCGCGGACCGGCCCGAGCTGGCGGGGTTCCGGACCAAGCCGGTGTCGTTCGTGCGGCGGTCCGGCAGGCTCACGGACAAGCAGAAGCGGCTGTGGGCCGCGCGACACGGCGCCTACCTGGTCGACGTCCCCCGGGCGGTCGCGCGCACCTCGGTGGACCCGGAGTTCGTGCTCGACGTCGAGGAGGTCTTCGGGCGCCGAGCCCCGCTCGTCGTCGAGATCGGCTCAGGCCTCGGCGACGCCGTCGTCGAGGCGGCCGCCACCGACCCCGCACGCGACTATCTCGCCGTGGAGGTCTACCACCCCGGGCTCGCCCACACGATCGCGCGCGCCGAGCGGGCGGGAGCGGCCCTCGGCCAGGACGGGCTGCCCAACCTGCGGCTCGTGCAGGCCAACGCGGCAGAGCTCCTCGAGACGACGCTCCCGGCCGGGTCCTTGGACGAGCTGTGGGTCTTCTTTCCCGACCCCTGGCACAAGGCGCGCCACCACAAGCGCCGCCTGGTCACCGCGGAGTTCGCTGCGCTCGCGGCCCGCGTGCTTCGTCCGGGCGGGACGCTGCGGCTCGCGACCGACTGGGCGGAGTACGCCGAGCAGATGGTCGAGGTGCTGGAGGCGCACGCCGGGCTCGTCAACGCGCATGGGCCCGGCGGCGTCGCCCCGCGGTTCGAGCGGCGCGTGCTGACCGGGTTCGAACGCAAGGCTCACCAGGCCGGACGGGAGATCGCCGACCTGGAGTACGTGCGGCACTGATGCGGCGCCGACCGGCGCGCCGACTCGCACCCCGACTCGCACCCCGACTCCCACCCCGACTCGCACTGCCCTGACCTGTCCATTTTCGAGATCTCTACATGGACTCCGCGAAATATAACGACTTGGTCAAGTCCCGAAATCCACCGTGTGATCTGTTTGCCCCCGGCATGTGAAGTGCGGCACATTGGGCCCCAGGTGCGAAGTGCGCACCGGGTCGCGGGCTAGGCGCGCGCCCCCATGAGCCAATGGAGGCGTCATGAGTGACGTAGGGGCTTCAGAGCCCACGGAAACCGATTATCAGCGCGTGGAGAGATCGGAAGAGTTCCAGAGCCTCCGCAAGGCCTTCCGGAACTTCGTCTTCCCGATGACCGCGCTGTTCCTCGTCTGGTATCTCCTGTACGCGCTCATGAGCACGTACGCACACGACTTCATGAGCATCCGCGTGGGCGGCAACTTCACCGTCGGTCTCATCTTCGGGCTGCTGCAGTTCGTGTCCACCTTCGTGATCACCACGCTCTACGCGCGGTGGGCGAACAACAAGTTCGACGCCCGGGCCAAGGCCCTGCGCGAAGAGATCGAGGAGGGCGCGCTGTGAACGGGACCGTCATGGCCGCGGCAGCGGCGACGAACGTCGGCAATATCTGGATCAACATCGGGATCTTCGGCGCGTTCGTCGTGGTCACCCTGGTCGTCGTCTTCTGGGTGTCCCGGCAGAACAAGACCGCGGCGGACTTCTACGCCGGCGGCCGCAACTTCACCGGTACCCAGAACGGCACGGCGATCGCCGGCGACTACCTGTCGGCGGCGAGCTTCCTGGGGATCGCGGGTGCCATCGCCGTCAACGGGTACGACGGCTTCCTGTACTCCATCGGCTTCCTCGTGGCCTGGCTCGTGGCGCTGCTGCTCGTCGCCGAGCTGCTGCGGAACACCGGCAAGTTCACGATGGCCGACGTGCTGTCGTTCCGGCTCAAGCAGCGGCCGATCCGGATGGCCGCAGCGCTGTCGACGCTCACCGTCGTGTTCTTCTACCTGCTGGCCCAGATGGCCGGCGCGGGCGGGCTCGTCGCACTCCTGCTCGGCATCACGGACAAGGCCGGACAGGGCGTCGTCATCGCCGTCGTGGGCGCGCTCATGATCCTGTACGTGCTGGTGGGCGGTATGAGGGGCACCACGTGGGTGCAGATCATCAAGGCGACGCTCCTCATCCTGGGCGCCGGCGTCATGACGATCTGGGTGCTCGCACTCTTCGGCTTCAACCTGTCGGCCGTCATGCAGGAGGCCGTCAACATGGCCGGCGAGAACGGCGAGGCGATCCTGGAGCCGGGTCTGCAGTACGGCGCCACGGCTCTGTCGCAGCTCGACTTCCTGTCCCTGGCGCTCGCCCTGGTGCTCGGCACCGCGGGCCTGCCGCACGTGCTCATGCGCTTCTACACGGTGCCGTCGGCCAAGGAGGCCCGGAAGTCCGTGGTCGTGGCGATCTGGCTGATCGGCATCTTCTACCTGTTCACCCTGGTGCTCGGCTACGGCGCCGCTGCGCTCGTGGGACCCGAGACGATCCTCGCGGCACCGGGCGGACAGAACTCCGCGGCCCCGCTGCTCGCGTTCGAGCTGGGCGGCGAGATCCTGCTCGGCATCATCGCGGCGGTCGCCTTCGCGACCATCCTCGCCGTGGTCGCCGGTCTGACGATCACCGCGGCGGCCAGCTTCTCCCACGACATCTACGCCTCCATCATCAAGAAGGGGCAGGTCGCGCCGGACGGCGAGGTCAAGGTGGCCCGCTGGACGGTGGTCGTGATCGGCATCATCGCGATCATCGGTGGCATCTTCGCCAACGGGCAGAACATCGCGTTCCTCGTCGCGCTGGCGTTCTGCGTCGCGGCGTCCGCGAACCTGCCCACGATCATCTACTCGCTCTTCTGGAAGCGGTTCAACACGTCCGGCGCGCTGTGGAGCATCTACGGCGGCCTGAGCTCGACGATCATCCTGATCATCTTCTCGCCGGTCGTGTCGGGCAAGCCCGCCGACCCGGTCACCGGGCTCAGCAAGTCGATGATCAGCAACCCGGCCATCGACTTCCACTGGTTCCCGCTCGACAACCCGGGCATCGTGACCATCCCGCTCGCGTTCGTGCTCGGCATCGTCGGCACGTTCCTGAGCAAGGAGCAGTCGCACCCGGAGAAGTACGCCGAGATGGAGGTCCGCTCCCTGACGGGCGCGGGCGCGGAAAAGGCAACTGCGCACTGACGGCCTGACCACCCCGCTGAGTGCTGGGTATTTGCCCTCCCGGAGACGTTCCGAGGGCAAATACCCAGCACTCAGCTGTTTCAGGGGGCGATTGTGAGGTTGGTGATCCGGTTGGCCTCCAGGGTGTAGCGGTAGCGGAGGTCTACGACGCCGCCCGGGAAGTTGCCCTCCAGGTGTCGGACGGCGGTCCAGTGCTCCGCGTCGTCCTGGCGGACGGCGGTCAGCTCGCTCGTGTAGGTGTACTCGCTCGCCGCGCGGCCGAGCCAGGCGCGGATCTCCGCCGTGCCGCGGTAGGTGCGGCCCTCGTCGGTGACCTCGGCCTCCTCGGCGTAGCAGGCCAGCTCCCGCTCGACGTCGCGGGCCTCGTGGGCGGCCAGGTGCGCCGTGAGTACGGCGGGGAGCTCGACGCCCTCCGGTGCGACGCTCCCGGTCGTGATGCTCTCCTGTGCTGCGTTCACTGTCGTTTCCTCTTTCATCGTGTTGGACGGCTTGTGTTGGACGGCGGCTTGTGGCGGACGGCGGCGTCAGCCGACCGTCGGGACCGTCCCGCCGTCGATCGTGTGCTCGGCGCCGGTGATCGCCGCCGCGCGGTCGCCGACGAGGAAGGCGACCAGCTCGGCCACCTCGGCCGGTTCGCTCGGCCGCCCGAGCGGGATACCGCCGAGCGAGTCCATGACCTGGCCCAGGGCCTCCTCCCGCGTGATGCCCTGGCCGTCGGACAGCCGGTCGACGAGGCCGTCGGCGCCGGACGACCGGATGAAGCCGGGGGAGACCACGTTGACCCGGACCCCGTGCGGTGCGACCTCGTTGGCCAGCCCCTTGCTGTACGTCGTCAGCGCGGCCTTGGCAGCGGCGTAGCCGAGCGTGGCGTCGTGCAGCGGCTGCCTGCGCTGGATGGACGAGACGTGCACGACGGCGCCACGGCCCGCCGCGACCATGCCGGGAACCAGTGCGTGGTCGAGCCGGACCGCCCCGAGCAGGTTCAGGTTCAGCTCGTGGGCCCAGTGCTCGTCGGTGAGGGCCGCGAAGCCGCCCGAAGGCGCCCGCGACCCGCCGAGCGCGTGCACCAGGATGTCGACGCCGCCGAGATGTTCGGCGACGTGCTCGGCCACCCGGGCGGCGCCGTCGGGCGAGGTCAGGTCCGCGGCGACGAAGCCGCGCGGGCCGGGGTGCGACGCGGGCGCGGTCCGGGCAGTGCCCAGCACCGTCGCGCCCGCCTCGCGCAGGCGCGCCACGACGGCGGCGCCGGTGCCCTTGCTGGCCCCGGTCACGAGGGCGCGGCGTCCGTCGAGGCGGTCGCTGATGGTCACGGCGGGCGGATCGGCATCTTCGGAGGTGTGCATGTCCCCACGCTCAGGCCTCCCGCGGGGAGAGGGTCAACCCGTGCGCCCGTCCCTTGAGCCTTCCCCCGCGGGAGGGTGCACAGTGGTGCCGTGACCCGAGGCCTGACGATCGGTGAGTTCGCGCAGCTCACCCACCTGAGCGTGCGGACCCTGCGCCGCTACCACGACTCCGGGCTGCTGGAGCCGGACCGGGTCGATCCCGTCAGCGGCTACCGCTACTACACGAGCGCGCAGATCCCGCCGGCCCAGGTGATCCACCGCCTGCGGGAGCTGGACGTGCCGCTGGCCGAGGTGCGGCAGATCCTCGCCGCGGAGGACTCCGGGGCCCGGGCGGAGCTCGTCGCGGGCCATCTCCGGCGGCTGGAGGCGGAGCTCGACCGGACCCGGACCGCCGTCGCCTCGCTGCGACAGCTGCTCAGCCCGAGCGTGCCGCCGGAGGTCGCGCTGCGCTCCGAGCCGGCTCGGGTGGTCGCGGCGGTCACCGACGTCGTCGCGCAGGACGACGTCCTGGCCTGGTACTCGGCGGCCATGGCCGAGCTGGACGCCGCCGTCGTCGGCCACGAGCGGCTGGGCCCGCCGGGCGGGCACTACGCGAACGAGCTGTTCAGCGACGGGCGTGGGTCGGTGCTCGTGTACCGGCCCGTGGCGGACCCACCGGAGCGCGGGCGGGTGCGGCCGGTCGAGCTGCCCGCCGTGGAGCTCGCGACCGTCGTCCACCACGGCGCCCACGACGACATCGACGTCACGTACGGGCGGCTCGGCGCGTGGGTGGTCGACCATGCCCTGGCGGTGGACGGTCCGGTGCGCGAGACCTACCTCGTCACCCCGGCCGACACGCCTGACGCGTCCGCGTGGCGCACGGAGCTGGCCTGGCCGGTCTTCCGCCTCGCCCCCTGACCGTTGAGTGCTGGATATTTGCCCTCCTGGCTCGCGAAGAAGGGCAGATATCCAGCACTCAACGGGCCGGTTCGAGGCGGATGACCACCGACTTCGACGCCGGGGTGTTGCTGCGGTCCGCCGTGTGGTCCAGGGGGACCAGCACGTTGGTCTCCGGGAAGTAGGCCGCTGCGCAGCCGCGCGCCGTCGGGAACGCGACGACCCGGAACCCCTGGGCGCGGCGTTCCTCCGTGCTGCCGTCCCGGGCGGGCCACTCGCTGACCAGGTCCACCGTGTCGCCGTCGGCGAACCCGAGGGCCGTGAGGTCCTCGGGACGCACGAACACGACGCGCCGTCCGCCCTTGATGCCGCGGTACCGGTCGTCGAGGCCGTAGACGGTGGTGTTGAACTGGTCGTGGGAGCGGACGGTCTGGAGCAGCAGGCGACCCTCGGGGACCTGGACGACCTCGAGCTCGTTGACCGTGAAGTTCGCCTTGCCGGTCGTCGTCGGGAACAGGCGGGCGTCGCGCGGCGGGTGCGGCAGCACGAAGCCGCCGGGCTCGGCGACCCGCCGCTCGAAGTCGTCGAAGCCCGGCACCACTCGGGAGATCGAGTCGCGGACGCGCGAGTAGTCGCTGCCGAACTCCTCCCAGGGTGTCTCGTCGTCGGGGCCGAGGGCGCGGCGGGCGAGGTCGCAGAGGATGTCGGTCTCGCTGCGCAGGTGCTCGGACGCCGGAGCTAGCGTGCCCCTCGACGTGTGCACGACGCTCATCGAGTCCTCGACGGTCACCACCTGCTCGCGTCCGTCCGTGCGGTCCCGCTCGGTGCGGCCCAGGCAGGGCAGGATCAGGGACCGCTTGCCGGGCAGGACGTGCGAACGGTTCAGCTTGGTCGAGACGTGCACCGTGAGCGGTACGTCGCGCAGCGCGGCCTCCGTGACGGCGCTGTCCGGGGTGGCGGCGGCGAAGTTGCCGCCCATCGCCATGAAGACCTTGAGCTGCCCGTCGCGCAGGGCCCGGACCGTGTCGACGACGTCGTACCCGTGGGCGCGCGGTGGCTCGAAGTCGAACTCCGTGGCCAGCGCGTCGAGGAACGCCTCGGTCGGCCGTTCCCAGATACCCATGGTGCGGTCGCCCTGCACGTTGCTGTGCCCGCGCACCGGGCAGGCGCCCGCACCCGGCCGGCCGACGTTCCCGCGCAGCAGAAGGAAGCTCACGACCTCGCGGATCGTCGCGACCGCCTGCTTGTGCTGGGTGAGGCCCATCGCCCAGCAGACGATGATCTTGTCCGCAGCGAGGACGTCGCCCACGAAGTCCTCGATCTCCGACCGCTCCAGGCCGGTGGCCGCATCGACGTCGGCCCAGTCGAGACTGCGCCACGCGGCCGCGGCGTCGGCGAAGCCCGAGGTGTGCTCGGCGATGAACTCGTGGTCCAGCACGCCCTTGTGCCCGGCTGTGCGCGAATCGTCGTCGGCCTCCAGGAGCAGGCGGTTGACCGCCTGGAACAGGGCCAGGTCGCCGGCGAGGCGGACCTGGAGGAACCGGTCGGCGAGCTTCGTGCCCGGCCCGACGACACCGCGCACCCGCTGCGGGTTCTTGAAGGTCTGCAGCCCGGCCTCGGGCAGCGGGTTGATGGCCACGATCCGCGCCCCGCGGTCCTTGGCCTCCTCGAGCGCGCTGAGCATGCGCGGGTGGTTGGTCCCGGGGTTCTGCCCGACGACGACGATCAGGTCGGCGTGGTCGGTGATGTCCTCCAGGGACACGCTGCCCTTGCCGATGCCCAGCGTCTCGACCAGGGCGGTGCCGGAGGACTCGTGGCACATGTTCGAGCAGTCCGGCAGGTTGTTCGTGCCGAGCTTGCGCGCCAGCAGCTGGTACACGAACGCCGCCTCGTTGCTGGTGCGGCCCGACGTGTAGAACGCGGCCTGGTCCGGCGAGTCCAGGCCGCGGAGCTCGGACGCGACCAGGTCGAGAGCCTCGGCCCAGGGCACCGGCCGGTAGTGGTCGGCGCCGTCGTCGCGCAGCATCGGCTGGGTGAGGCGGCCGGACTTGCCCAGCCGGTGGTCGGTCCAGGTCGCCAGCTCGGAGATCGGGTGCTCGGCGAAGAACGCCGCGTCCGCGCGCTTGCGGGTGGACTCCTCGGCGACCGCCTTGGCGCCGTTCTCGCAGAACTCGGCGAGGTGCGGCTTGCCGGGCTCGGGCCACGCGCAGCCGGGGCAGTCGAAGCCGCCGTGCTGGTTGAGCAGGGGGAGCGTGCGCAGGCCGCTCGCGACCCCCGCCTCCCCGAAGACGTGGGCCAGGCCATGGACCACCCCAGGCACCCCTGCTGCAGTGTTCTTGGGCGGCCCGACGCGCAGGCTCTTCTCGGGGGCTTCGGTGCGGGCCTCGTCGCTCACGTCTGTCACGTTGCCGACCCTACGCCGGACTTCACCCCGTGTGGAGTGGATGAACATATCGGTCGGTGCGGGTGCGAGACTGGCGGCATGGGAGTCGTCACCGACCGACGGCGCGTCGTCCGCGTCCGCGAGGGCGCTCGCGCGGCACGCCCGGACACACTCGCCGTCGAGGAGCCGCTGATGGTCCGGCTGGTCGGACCTGGCATGCCGGCCGCAGTGCCGCTGTCGCTCGGCAGGGTGGTACCCGTGGGTGGGGTCCTGGCGGACGGCGTCGTGCCCGGGGCGCAGTCCGGCGGCACCACGCTGACCGTGACGATGCGTACTCCCGGCGACGACTTCGACCTCGTGGCCGGCTGGCTGGTCTCGGAGGGTGCGGTGGCCGCGCCCGACGACATAGTGGCGATGCGGCTGTGCCCCGACGAGGACAACACCGTCGAGGTGGCGCTCGCGCGCGGCGTAGTGCCCCCGCGGCAGCGGGCCTTCGCGACGACCAGCGCGTGCGGCGTCTGCGGGTCGGACACCGTGGTGGAGGTGCGGGCCGGGCTGCGGTGGCCGGTCGCGAGCGACCCGGTGACCGTCGGCTCGGACGTGATCTCCGAGCTGCCCGACCGGCTGCGCGAGCGCCAGCGCGCCTTCGACCGGACCGGCGGCCTGCACGCGGCGGGCCTGTTCACCACCGACGGCGAACCGCTGTACGTCCGCGAGGACGTCGGCCGGCACAACGCCGTCGACAAGGTGGTCGGGGCGGCGCTGCGCGACGGCGCCCTGCCCGCCGCCGGGACGATTCTCCAGGTCAGCGGGCGGGCGTCGTTCGAGCTGGTGCAGAAGGCCGCGCGGGCCGGCATCCCGGTGCTGTCCGCCATCTCCGCGCCGTCCACGCTGGCCGTGGACCTCGCCGACGAGTGCGGCCTGACCCTGCTCGGCTTCGTGCGCGGCGGCTCGATGAACGTCTACACGTGGGCGGACCGGGTGGTCTGATCGGCCGGACGGCGGTCCTGCCCGAGCACGCGTACGAGGAACGCCGCCGCGCTGTCCATGGCCCGCGCCGCCGCCGGCTCGGTGGCGTGGTGGTGCTGGAACACGTGCGGGCTGCCCGGGTAGACCTCGAGGCTGACCTCCACGTCCGCGGCGGCGGCGCGGGCGGCGAGGCCCGTGGAGTCGTCGAGCAGCACCTCGTACGAGCCGACCTGGAGCAGGAGCGGCGGCAGGCCGCGCAAGTCGCCCAGCAGCGGGCTCGCGAGCGGATTGCTGGGGTCGGCGCCCTCCGGCAGGTACTCGTTCGCGTACTCCTGGATGTCGGCGGCGTCGAACACCGGGTCGACGCTCTCCTTGCCGGTGAGGCTGGCGCCGGACAGCGACAGGTCGAACCAGCCGGAGAAGGCGACGACCCCGGCGGGCAGCGGCAGCCCGGCGTCCCGCGCGGCCAGCAGCGTCGCCAGGGCGAGGCCGCCGCCCGCGGAGTCGCCCGCGAGAACCACGCGTGCCGGGTCGTTGTCGTCGAGCAGGGCCCGGTACGCGGCCAGCGCGTCGTCGACCGCCGCGGGGAACAGGTGCTCGGGAGCGATCCGGTAGTCGAGGGACAGCGCGCGCAGCCCGGCGCGAGCGGCGAGCGCGGCGGTGAGCGGGACGCCGGTGCTCGCTGCGCCGATCACGTAGCCGCCACCGTGCAGGTAGAGCAGCACGCCGGCGTCGTTGGCGACGGACGGTACGGCGACGTCCAGCGCCGGGACGCCCCCGAGCGTGGTCTCCGTGACCCGGGTGCCCTCCGGCACCGGCATCTGGCCGAACGACGCGTAGAAGGTGCGGAGCTCGGCGAGCGACTTCTGGTCCATTGTTCCTCCATGCCCGAAGATAGATTCCATGGAAGCCAAACAAGATTCCCGGGAATCTATTCCGCCGGACGTCGGATTCGCGAGCGCGCGCCTGCTCGACGACCTCGTCCGTGTGGAGGTGCGGCTCTACACCCTGCTCGACGCCCGGCTGCGCGACAAGCACGGCCACGGTCTGGGCCGGATCGACCTGCTTCGCGTGATAGCCGAGGTTCCCGACTGCCGGGTCTCGGACGTGGTCCGGCGTCTCGGCATCACGGTGGGCGCGGCGAGCAAGGGGGTCGAGCGGCAGGTGCGCGACGGCCTGGTGCGCCGGGCCGCCAACCCGGAGGACGGCCGCTCGTCGTTCCTAGCGCTCACGCCCGCCGGGCAGCAGGTCCTGGACGAGGCGCTGCCGACGCTCGACCAGGAGGCGGCAGCGGTGCTGCAGGGCACGGGGGTGCCCGACGGCGACCTCGCCCACCTCGCGCGGGTCCTCGCGGCGGTACGCGGTGCGCTGGAGGACGGCCGCGCGAGGTGAGGTGGCCGCGGGGTGGGTGGACGGGCCTACGGCCCTGACTCGACGTACCCGGTACGGCGAGTCAGGGCCGTAGGCCGGACGGTCAGCTCGTGAAGAGCGGGATGACGCTGCGGACGGTCTGGAACAGGCCGTACGCCAGCGGGACGGTCACCACCAGCCAGGTGACGACCAGTCGCGGGACCTGGTTCGACGTCGGCTCCGGGGCCGGCTCTCCGGGCTGCGTCGCGGTCTGATCCGGCATGGTCACACCTTTCCCTCGGTGAGCGCGTCGGCGCGGCTCGGCGCCTCGTGGAATCGTTCCGCCACAGGGCGGATCAGGATGTTGGCGACGAAGCCGACCGCGAGCACGGCGATCATGGTGAACAGCGCCGGCCGGTAGTCGGCGGCGACCAGCTCGCCGGGGGTGCCCTGGGCGTCGAGGAACCCGTTGATGATCAGCGGACCGGCGATACCGGCCGCGGACCACGCGGTGAGCAGGCGGCCGTGGATGGCGCCCACCTGGAACGTGCCGAACAGGTCACGCAGGTACGCCGGGACCGTGGCGAAGCCGCCGCCGTAGAACGAGAGGATCACCGCGGCGACGAGCACGAAGATCACCGTGGAGAGGTGGCCGACGGTCGCCAGGAGCAGGTACAGGACCATCCCGACGCCCAGGTACATGACGTAGGTCGGCTTGCGGCCGATGTAGTCCGACGTCGACGACCACACGAAGCGGCCCGCCATGTTGAACAGGGACAGGAACGCGACGAAGCCTGCCGCCGTCGTCGGCGCGACGGACGAGGTACCGCCGTCACGGAAGAAGTCCTGGATCATCGGCGAGGCCTGCTCGAGGATGCCGATGCCCGCCGTCACGTTGCAGAACAGGACCGTCCACAGGAACCAGAACTGCGGGGTCCTGATCGCGTTCGCCGCCGAGACGTTCGCGGCCGACACCATCGGCTTGGCGGTCACCGCAGCGGCGTCGAACCCTGCGGGCGCCCAGCCGGGCGGCGGTACCTTCACCGTGAAGACGCCGAGCATCATCACGAGGAAGTAGACGATGCCCAGCGTCACGAAGAGCGAGGTGACGGCGCTGCCGGAGGCCACGGAGGTGGGATCGGACGGGTCGTAGCCGCTGTCGTAGAACGCCATGAGCTGGCGCGAGAGCGGCGAGGCGACGAGCGCGCCGCCGCCGAAGCCCATGATCGCCATGCCGGTGGCCAGGCCCGGCCGGTCCGGGAACCACTTGATCAGCGTGGACACCGGCGAGATGTAGCCGATGCCGAGCCCGATCCCGCCGATGAAGCCGTACCCGAGGTACACGAGCCACAGCTGCGACGTCGCGATGCCCAGCGCGCCGACGAGGAACCCGGAGGCCCAGAAGCAGGCCGACGCGAACATCGCGGCCCGGGGGCCGGCGCGCTCCACCCAGGTGCCCAGCACCGCTGCCGAGAGCCCGAGCATGACTATCGCGATGGAGAAGATGACGCCGATCGCGGTCAGGCTCGACTCGAAGTGCGCGACCAGCGCGCTCTTGTAGACGCTGGTCGCGTACGCCTGGCCGATACACAGGTGGATGGCGAGCGCCGCCGGCGGGATGAGCCATCTGCTGTAACCGGGCTTGGCCACCGTGTGCTCGCGGTCGAGGAAGGACAACGCCACGGAAGCACCTCCTCGTGCTCGGGGGATCCGGCCGCAGGGAGTGCGCTTTCACCCGTTCGCTGCGCACGCTACTGGCGGCCGGATGCCCCGGTCAATGGTCAGTGCTGCGGGCTGCGCACCGCCGCGAGGAAGAGGGGCAGGCCGGTCTCGGTGTGGGCGATCCGGAGCAGGTAGGGGCGGTCCACATGCATCGTGACCTCGGGGTCGGCGGGCACGGCGCTCTCCTTCAGGGCGATCTCGGTGACGGCGGCCGCGACCGTGCCCGCCTGGTCCATGCTCAGATAGGCCTGCTGCATCGCCTGGCTGACCTGGAGGCCCCCGTTGGGCGTGATGCCCGAAAGGTCGGGGGTGCCGTACAGCCCGCCGAGGCCTGCCTCCTCCAGCGCCGGTGCCAGGTCGAGCATGGGCGGTTCGAGCTCCAGGGACGGCATCGCCAGGTCGACGAGCCGCGGTTTCTCGGCATCGAGCGCGGTGGTGAGGGCGGTCAGGGCCTCGGGCGTGACGTCGGCGGGGTCGGTACCGACCGGAGGCAGCAGGATGTCGGCGTGGAAGGCGTCCACATAGGGCAGCCGGACGGCGGCCCACCCGGCGCTCTCCGCATAGGCAAAGCGCTCCGCGGCCTGCAGCATCTCGGTGGGCTCGGTCCCGGACGGGCCGGTGAAGTCCTTGTCGGCGATCGAGTGCTCCGCGAACGGGGTCTCCCAGCGAGCGGCGAGCAGCACGGCGTTCTGCAGGACCATGCGCAGGTCGAGGTCGGGTTCGATCGCCGACTTCTCGATCAGGCCGCCGGTGTGCTGGTTCACCCAGGCGTCCAGGACCCGCTTGCCCGAGTCGCTTCCGAGGTCGGTGCGCTGGACCCCGGCGTCGAACGCCGTGGCGATCCGGTCGAGGTAGTCCGGGTCGACCTCGAGCTCGTCGTCCAGCACCGCCTGGTTCGCCAGGTGCAGCACCGGGTCCTCGGGCAGCTCGTCGTCCTGCGCGACAGCAGGGTCGCCGTCGTGCTCCGCGAGCGCGCCCTGGAGGGCGTTGTAGGCAGCCGTGCGGTCCGCACCCGAGGCGCCGAGCGCCTCGTCCAGAGCCGCTGCCGTGTCGCCGCCGGCACCCTCGGCGAGCAGCGCCAGGGCGAAGGAGAGCGAAGCGGGGGAGACGAGAGCGTTCTCCTCCGGGTCTTCGGCTGCACGCAGCGCGAGCAGCCCCAGCTCCTCGGTGGCGCGGACGGCGTCGGCGCTCGCGGGCGCGTCGGCGACGGCGACGACCGTACGTTCCGCGTCGGAGCGCTCCACGCCTTCGCCGGCGGCGGGGCCGTCGGCGGCAGGGCCGCAGGCGGTCAGGGCGATCGCCGCCGTCGCGGCGACTGCGACGGGCACCGTCGTGCGGCGGCGGGTCCTGCGGCGTTGGGTGTTCCGGCGGTGGGCTGGGCTGGGACGCTGCACTGTTCCTCCTGGGGATGCCGGGCGCGGGAGCGTCTGCGGCGAGGTGCTGACCTCTTGTGTTCCGACCCGCGTCGGGCTTGCAGCGGTTCGTGGGAGGGGCTCTCAGGTCGCCATCATGGTCCGGCTCTCTGACACGCCCCGGAGGATGCGACAAGTGTCAGTGGCTCCAGGCACAATCTGTCCCGACCTTCTAGACGTGAGGTAAGGGATCAAGTGGCAAGCATCAATCGGCGCATCGCCGAGGAGCTGGGTGTTCGGGAGGGGCAGGTGGCCGCGGCGGTCGACCTGCTCGACGGCGGCGCGACGGTGCCGTTCATCGCCCGCTACCGCAAGGAGGTCACCGGCACGCTCGACGACGCGCAGCTGCGCACGCTCGAGGAGCGGCTGCGGTACCTGCGCGAGCTGGAGGAGCGGCGCGCCGCGATCCTGTCGTCGGTGGAGGAGCAGGGCAAGCTCACGGACGAGCTGCGCGCCCAGATCCTGTCGGCGGAGACCAAGTCGCGTCTGGAGGACATCTACCTCCCCTTCAAGCCGAAGCGGCGCACCAAGGCCCAGATCGCGCGGGAGGCCGGCCTGGAGCCGCTCGCCCTCGCGCTGCTCGGCGACCCGTCGCTCGACCCGACGACGGCGGCCGGCCCCTACGTCGACGCCGACAAGGGCGTCGCGGACACTGCGGCGGCGCTCGACGGTGCTCGCTCGATCCTCGTGGAGCGCATGGGCGAGGACGCCGACCTGATCGGCACGCTGCGGGAGCGGCTCTGGAAGCGCGGCCGCATGCTGTCCACCGTCCGCGACGGCGCGCAGGAGAAGGGCGCGAAGTTCTCGGACTACTTCGACTTCGCCGAGTCGCTGTCCAGCCTGCCGTCGCACCGGGTGCTCGCCCTCTTCCGGGGCGAGAAGGAGGACGTGCTGGACCTGACGATCGAGCCGGAGGAGGGCATCGAGGCAGGCGTGCCGACGTCCTACGAGGCGACCATCGCGCACCAGTTCGACATCGCGAACCAGGGCCGCCCGGGCGACCGCTGGCTCGCCGACACCGTGCGCTGGGCCTGGCGCACCAAGATTCTCGTGCACCTCGGCATCGACGTGCGGCTGCGGCTGCGTTCCGAGGCGGAGGACGAGGCGGTCCGCGTCTTCGCGGCCAACCTCCGTGATCTGATGCTCGCCGCGCCCGCGGGCACGCGGGCCACGATGGGCCTCGACCCGGGCCTGCGCACGGGCGTCAAGGTCGCCGTCGTCGACGCGACGGGCAAGGTCGTCGAGTACGCGACGATCTACCCGCATGCGCCGGCGAACCGCTGGGACGAGTCGCTCGCGAAGCTCGCCACCCTGGCCAAGAAGCACGACGTCGACCTCGTGGCGATCGGCAACGGGACGGCCTCGCGCGAGACCGAGCGCCTGGCGGCCGACCTCATGAAGAAGGCACCGGAGCTCGGCCTGACCAAGGCCGTGGTCTCGGAGGCGGGAGCGTCCGTGTACTCGGCGTCCGCCTACGCGAGCGCGGAGCTGCCCGACCTCGACGTGTCCATCCGGGGCGCCGTGTCGATCGCGCGCCGCCTCCAGGACCCGCTCGCCGAGCTCGTGAAGATCGACCCCAAGTCGATCGGCGTCGGCCAGTACCAGCACGACATCACCGAGACCAAGCTCTCGCGGTCGCTGGACGCGGTGGTCGAGGACTGCGTGAACGGCGTGGGCGTCGACCTCAACACCGCGTCGGTGCCGCTGCTGTCGCGCGTCTCCGGCATCACCTCGACGCTCGCGGAGAACATCGTCGCCCACCGGGACGCCAACGGTCCGTACGCGTCGCGTGCGGCGCTCAAGAAGGTCCCGCGACTGGGTCCCAAGGCGTTCGAGCAGTGCGCGGGCTTCCTCAAGGTCTCGGGCGGCGAGGAGCCGCTGGACGCGTCGTCGGTGCACCCTGAGGCGTACCCGCTGGCGCGGCGCATCGTGACGGCGGTGGGCGCTGACGTGAAGGCACTCATCGGCAACGGGAGCGCGCTGCGCACGCTCAAGCCCACCGACTTCGTCGACGAGACGTTCGGTCTGCCCACGGTCACCGACATCTTCGCCGAACTGGAGAAGCCCGGCCGTGACCCGCGCCCCGCGTTCGTCACGGCGTCCTTCGCGGACGGCGTCGAGAAGCTCGGTGACCTGGTGCCCGGCATGGTCCTGGAGGGCCAGGTCACCAACGTCGCGGCGTTCGGCGCGTTCGTGGACGTCGGCGTGCACCAGGACGGCCTCGTGCACGTCTCGGCGATGTCGAAGAACTTCGTGAGCGACCCGCGCGAGGTCGTGAAGTCGGGCGACATCGTCAAGGTCAAGGTCATGGACGTCGACCTGCAGCGCAAGCGGATCGCCCTCTCGCTGCGCCTGGACGACGAGATCGGCGTGGCCGGCGGACGCACCTCGGGTGGCTCCCGGTCCGGCGGAGACGGCTCAGGCGGGCAGGGTTCCGGCGGCCAGAACGGCGGTCAGCGCCGCGGCCGACCAGGTGGCGGCGAGGGTCGCGGCCGGAACGGGCGGGGGCAGGGCGGCCCGGGCCAGGGCGGTCAGGGTGGGCGCGGACGTCCCGCGCCCGCCGACACCGCGATGGCGGACGCGCTGCGGAAGGCCGGGCTGGCCTGACAGGTCGAGCCCGAGGCAGCCGGAGCGCACGCCGGCCAGGCCACCGCATGTTCGGTGGCCTGGCCAGCGAGCCGTACCCGGAACCCACCGAGTCATGGCTACGCTCGTCGAGGTACTACAAGTGTGGATCGGGGGGAGGGGCATGAGTGAGGTAGTGACGCAGACGAAGACTGACGTCTTCCGGATCGATGATCTGGTCAAGCTGGTCTCGTCCGGCCGCCTCCGCGTGCCTGCATTCCAACGAAACTACCTCTGGGACAGCAACGACGTGCTGGCGCTCTTCGACAGCATTCTCAAGGGCTATCCCGTGGGGAGCGTGCTGCTCTGGAAGCAGCCTGCCGAGGCGTCGGTCCTCCGGATCGGTGAACTGGTGGTCGATGCCCCGCCCGTGCAGGATGCGTTGATGATCGTGGACGGGCAGCAGCGCATCACGGCGATCGTGAACGCCGTGTCGGCAGAGGTCTACGAGTCGTCCGACAGATTTCGCATCGACTTCGATCTTCAGGATGGCCGGTTCGTCCATGGCGGGAGAGCCGATGACGAACTGCGTATCCCCCTGCCGGTCCTGTTGGACCTCAGGCGGCTTCTTGAGTGGACCCAGGGCCGCCCCGGGGCTGTCGAACATATCGGCGCGGCCAACGATGTCGCGGTGCAGCTTCGAGACTTCACCGTGCCGGCGTCGATCGTTTCCGGTGGCGACGGAAGCGCACTCCTAGAGATCTTCGACCGCATCAACACCTCCGGTAAGCGGCTGCGCCGCGCGGAGGTGTTCCATGCGCTGTTCAGCGATGTGGACAACAGCGGTTACTCGATCGCCAGCATCGCCGACGATCTCATGGCGACCGACTTCGGCAGGATCGACGACGAAACCGTGCTGGACGCGATTCTCGCTCGCCGCCATCCGGACACCTCACGTGAGTTCAGGACTGAGTTCACGTCCGAACGACGCATCACCTTGGACGTGCCCGCCGACGAGACGCGAGAGGAGGCGTACCGGCGAGGTCATGAGGCACTTGGCCGCGCGATCTCCTTCCTCCAGGAACACGCGGGTGTGCCGCACGTCTCGTTTCTCCCGTACAGATACCTGCTCATCACCCTCGCGCGGTTCTTCGCCCATCACCCCGACCCTGCCCCTCGAAACCTGGAGCTTCTGGTCAGATGGTTCTGGCGGGCCGCGATCTCGCCGACGATCTTCAGCGGGAGCGCGACAGCAATGGCACGCGGGTTTGCCAGCCGGGTGATCCCGTCGGACGAGTCCAAATCTGTGCAGCAGCTTCTGGCCCTGCTGCCCGACGACTCGCGGTTCGCAAGCCCGATCTTGGACCCGTTCCGAACCAGTACTGCCGCCGCCCGCGTCGTCTTGTGTGCTTTGTACGCGCATCAGCCTCGACGATTCTCCGACGGGACGATCTTGGGCGCCTCGGCATTGGGCGCGAGCCTGGGCGAGGCACAGAGCCCCATCGAGGTGCTGGCGGAGGCGGTCCCGCGACGGCTGGTTCACGACAAGAAGCTCGCTGCAGGTGGTGCCCAGCGCTTCTTCCTCACCGAGGACGACGTCTCCTTGGACCGCGCCCGCGAGGTAATCGCACGTGAACTGTCCGACGCCGCGGTGGACGATCTCGACGTTGATGCGGTGGCGTCGTCGCACCTGGTGGACGACCTGATGTCGAGTGCCTTGAGAGAAGGCCGCTACGACGACTTCTTGCGGCTCCGACACTCTGTCGTGGAGCAGGCGGTCAGCGGGTTCCTCGCGAGTCGGATGGGGACCGGGCTTCCTATGAACCCACCGCTGACGAGTCTCGACCTGGACGACGACGATGACGACTACTGAGGTTCGCCACGCGGTCAGGCTTTCCGGACGCGACATCGGGGTGTTGCGGCAGCGCGGTGACCATGTGGTCTTCACGTTCCTACCGGAGTACTGGGAAGATCCGGACCGGCACGTCCTTGGTCTCTGGTTCGAGGACCATCCGCGGTCCCATGTCGGGTCGGCGCTCCGCGTTCCCGCCTGGTTCTCGAACCTGTTGCCCGAAGGGCGGCTCCGGGACTACATCGCAGCGGATCGCGGCGTCTCTCCGCAGCGAGACATGGAGATCCTGGCGCAGGTCGGGCACGACCTCCCAGGGGCCGTCGAGGTTGTCGACGGCGAGGGCCTCGACCTGCCCTGGCACGACGGGCGGCCAGAGACACCACCACAAGGGATCGACCTGCCGTCCGGGTCGGTGAAGTTCTCACTGGCGGGAGTCGGGCTCAAGTTCTCGATGCGCCGGCAGGGTGAGCGGTTCACCATCCCTGCCTCGGGACAGGACGGAGGCCAGTGGATCGTGAAGCTCCCGGATCCGGAACATCGATTCGTCCCGCAGAACGAGTTCGCGATGATGTCACTGGCGAAGCAGGTCGGTATCGACGTACCGGACATTCACCTGGTTCACCGCGATGACACGTTTGGTCTGCCGGAGCACGTCTGGCCGCAGGGCGAAGAGCTCGCGTACGCCGTGCGGAGGTTCGATCGTGGGCCTGATGGCGCGCGCGTCCACATAGAGGATCTTGCGCAGGTGCGCGGATTTCACGCGGACAAGAAGTACGCGGGCACCTTCGAGACCGTGGCGGCCCTGTGCTTTCGGGGGACCGACATTGACTCGCTCCATGAGTTCGTGCGGCGGATGACTTTCAATCTCATCATCGGCAACGGCGACGCTCACCTCAAGAACTGGTCGCTGATCTATCCGGACGGTCGCAATCCGCGCATCTCGCCGGCCTACGACCTCGTGTCGACCGTCCCGTACAACGACCAGGACGATCTCGGGCTCAAATTTGGGCACGGGAGGCGCTTCGAGGACGTCAGCCTGGCGACCTTCGACAGGTTGGCGCGCAAGCTTGGCCTGCCCGACGACCACCGCTTGGCGGAGCTGGCCAGCGCGACCTATGCGACTCTGGCCTCGGCATGGGATCCCGCCGAGATGTCGAAGGAGATCGGCTTTGTCGGCTCATGGATCGAGAAGTCGATAGCGGGCGCTGCGCCGAGACTGCGCTGACAGACTCGTAAGACTCCGACAGGTCGAGCCGTCTGGCAATCGGGCCGCCGGGAGGCCACGATGACGGCATGAGCATTCCTGAGGAGACGTTCGACGTCGTAGTGATCGGCGGAGGCCCGGTCGGTGAGAACGCGGCCGACCGGGCCTCGCGCACCGGCCTGTCCGTTGCCCTGGTCGAGTCCGAGCTGGTGGGCGGTGAGTGCTCGTACTGGGCCTGCATGCCGTCCAAGGTGCTGCTGCGCGCGGGCGCGGTGCGCGCCCTGGCCAAGGAGACTCCCGGTCTGCGGGATCCGGGTGCGCCCGATGCCGCTGCCGTCTTCGCCCGGCGCGACGAGATCACCAGCAACTGGGACGACTCCGGGCAGGTCTCCTGGGTCGAGAGCGCGGGGCTGACCCTGGTGCGCGGGCACGGGCGGCTGGCCGGCGAACGGCTCGTCGAGGTGACGCTGCGTGCGGGCACGGGCAGTGAGGCGCAGGGTGGAGCGGAGAGCGGCCTCGGGGAGGCGGAGACGGGGGAGGCCCCGGCGAAGCGTCTGCTGCGCGCCCGGCATGCGGTGATCGCCGCGACCGGCAGCGTCCCCGTCCTGCCCGGCACTCCTGGGCTGGCGGAGGCCGCGCCCTGGTCGAGCCGCGAGGCGACGGCGGCGGACACGGTCCCCGAGTCGCTGGTGGTCGTCGGCGGCGGGGTGGTCGGCGTCGAGATGGCGAACGCGTACGCGGACCTCGGCGCGCGGGTGACGCTGCTGTCGCGCGGCGGGCTGCTGTCCTCCGCCGAGCCGTTCGCCGGCGAGATGGTCGCGGAGTCGTTGGCCGCGCTCGGCGTGGACGTCCGCACTGGCGCCGAGGTGGCCTCTGTCGAGCGCCCCGGCATCGGTGCCGAGGACGGGGGCCCAGGCCCGGTGACCGTGACCCTCGCGGATGGCGGCACCATCACCGCCGCCGAGATCCTCGTGGCCACCGGCCGGGTGCCGCGGACCGCCGACCTGGGTATCGAGAGCGTGGGCCTGGACGAGTCCGGGCTCGGCCGTGGCGGCGCCCTCGTCGTCGACGAGTCGTTGCAGGTCACCGGCGTGCCGGGTGGCTGGCTGTACGCCTGTGGCGACGTGACCGGCCGTGCGCCGACCACACATCAGGGCAAGTACCAGGGGCGGATCGTCGGTGACGTGGTGGCCGCGCGGTACGGCACGGAAGCGGGCGACCGGTCGCCGACGAGCGGTGACCCGGAGCCCGCCGTCGGGCAAGAGGGCAAGCCGTGGTCGCGGTATGCCGCGACCGCCGACCACAGCGCTCGTGTCCAGGTCGTGTTCACGCGGCCGCAGGTCTCGTGGGTGGGACCGACCGAACGCGAGGCGCGCGCGGCGGGGATCCCGGTGGAGGCCGTGTCGTACGACCTGGCCTGGGTGGCCGGCGCGAGCGTGGAGTCGCCCGGCTACAAGGGGCGCGCCCAGGTGCTCGTCGACACGCAGCGGCGTGTCCTGGTGGGCGCCACCTTTGTGGGGCCAGACGCCGGGGAGATGCTCCACGCCGCGACGATCGCCGTCGTCGGCGAGGTGCCGCTCGACCGCCTGTGGCACGCGGTCCCGGCCTACCCGACGGTCAGCGAGGTCTGGCTCCGCTTCCTGGAGTCCTACGGCCTGTAAGCCCGAGCGGCGACTGCCGAAGTAGAGCGCCTGTCCCCAGTTCCGAATGAGGCGAGCCTCAAGGGGAAGGGGGACAGGCGCTCTACTTCGGCAGTCCAGGGGTGGGTTACTCCGAAGGGGTCAGGGAGCCGTCCGAGCTGAAGACCAGGCCCAGAGTGACCTCGCCCTGCTGGAGGGCGCTCTTGGTCAGCGGGCCGCCGGCGTCGAGCGAGCGGAACTCCGCGAACTCCAGACCGTAGGTCTCCTCGAGGCCCGGCTGGCAGAACGGGCGCTCCGTGCACTCCGGCGGGCCGCCGAGCACGAGGCCGCCACAGGCCTCGGCGAGCTCGCTGAGCGACGCGACGCCGTGCTCGTCCGCGAAGGCCTTGGTCACGGCGAACGCGTTCTGGTCCTGAGCGGGGGAGGGCTGGCCGAACACGAGGCCGATCTCCTCGCCGAGCCCGGTGAGCGCCTCGACGGTGCCGTCCAGGTCGCTGCTGGCCACCGCCTCGGCGTCGGCCCCGTTGACGTCCTTGTTGATGAACTCCGTGAGTGTGCCCACGTACTCGGGGATGATCTGGACCTGCTTGCCGTCCTCCAGTGCGGGGAGGTAGGTCTCGCGGTTGCCGATGGTGGTGACCTCGGCGTCGTACCCGGCGGCGTTCAGCACCGTCGCGTAGATGGTGCCGAGCGTGGCGCTCTCCGCGAAGTCCGCGGCGCCGATGACGATCTTGCCGCTGCCGCTCTGCTCGGGGGCGTCGAGACCGGCGTCGGCCACGAACTCCTCCGCGACCTCCTTGGAGGTGCGGCGGTCGACGTCCACCGCCTTGTTCAGGCTGATGAGTGTGTCGGTGTCGAGCGCTGCCGAGACCGAGTCCAGGAGCGGCACGATGGTGTCGTCACCCTCCACGGCCGCCGCGTTGATCGCCGGGATGATGTTGTCCACGGTCTGCAGCCGCTTGTCGTCGTCGAGCACCACCAGCTCGTCGCCGGGGACCGCTTCGCAGGCCGCGACGCTGCTGCCGCCCGTCGAGGTGCTGCTGCCGCCGCTCCCTCCGGCGGATCCCGGCTCGCCGCAGGCGGTGAGGAAGGTGAGGCCGACGACGGCGACCGCCGCGCCGAGCGCCCGGGGCAGGGATAGATGCGTACGGGGGAACTTCATCGATGTCTCCGAACGTGGGTGACGTACAACTGTTCTACGGCTTCGATCGATCCCATTCGACCCCGGCGGGCCGACTATGGCAAGGGATACACACGCTCGTGAGAATGTCGTTACATCCGGTTCGCCCCGGCCCGCCCGGCCGCGCCGGTGTCCCGGGACCGGGCGCCGAACGAACCGGACAGGAGCACGGCGCTGCGCCGGGTGAAGAACCGTCCGAGGCCCGCCGCGAGCGCGTTGCCCCGGCCCGAGACGATGCTCGGCCGGCGGTTTCCGCGGTCCAGCGAGCGCATGCCCGTCTCGACCACCTGCTCGGGTGTCTGGTAGCTGCCGTTGTAGGCGCCGCCGGACAGGTCGTCGAAGAACTCGGTGCGGGTCAGCCCGGGGGCGAGCGACAGGACGCGGAGGCCGCTCGACCGTGACTCGAACCAGAGTGCCTCGGTGAAGCTCAGGACGAAGGCCTTGCAGGCCGCGTAGACGGCCATGTCGGGCGAGGGCGCGTAGGCGGCGACGCTCGCGACGTTGACCAGGATCCCGCGGCCCTCCTGCCGGAGCGGCTCGATGAAGGCGCGCGAGATGTCGACGAGGTTCGCGACGTCGACGGCGATCTCGTCCTGCAGCCGGTCCGGGTCCTCCTCGTGGAACGGCCCGTCGGTGCCGAAGCCGGCGTTGTTGACGAGTCCGGTCACGGTGAGGCCGCGTGCCGCCACCTCGCCGGCGAGGGCCTGCCCGGCTCCGCGCCGGCTGAGGTCGAGAGCGATCGGGGTCGCGCGCACGCCGTGGTCGCGTTCGAGCTCGTTCGCGAGCTCCCGCAGCCGGTCGAGGCGGCGGGCGACCAGGATCACGTCGGAGCCGCGCTTCGCGAGGGCTCGTGCGAAGGCGGCGCCGATCCCGGAGCTGGCGCCCGTGACGATCGTGGTCTGTGCGGTGAAGTCGATGTCAGCCATGACTGCACCGTACGCAGGTTGTTGCACCAAGTGCAAGTAATCGCACCGCGGGTAAGATCTGGCCATGGACGCGAAGCCAGATACCCCGACCCTGCGTGAGCGGACGCGCCGGGCAGTCCACGCCGAGATCACGAACACGGCGCTGCGCCTGTTCGCCGAGCAGGGCTTCGACGCGACCACCGTCGACCAGATCGCGGCGGCGGCCGGGATCTCGAGGCGGTCGTTCTTCCACTACTTCGGGAGCAAGGAAGACGTCGTCATGGGCGACCTCGAGGCGCTCGGTCGCCGGGTGCGCGACGCACTCGAGGCGCGCCCGGCGACCGAGTCCGCGTGGGAGGCCCTGCGTGAAGCGCTCAAGACCCTGCAGGGCCCCGACACCGACGCCGTGACCCAGCTCGAGATCGCGGGCATGTACGCCGACGCACCCTCGCTGCGGGCGAAGCACCTCGAGAAGCATCTGCGCTGGCAGGAGCTGTTCGCCCCCGACATCGAGCGGCGGCTCGGCATCACCCCCGGCCCGACGGCGGACCCGCGCGCCCGCGCGATCATCGCCGCGGCGCTCGCCTGCCTCGACATCGCCGTCGACGCGTGGCACGAGTCGGGCGGCACCGCGGATCCCGTGGAGCTGTTCGACGCGGCGGTCGCCGCGGTCCGCGCGTAGGCCTCAGGCCTAGGGCCCGGGCCGGGGCGCCCGCCGGCGCCTAGCGCGCGCTCGCGCGCAGCGGGGCCGGCGTGGCCAGGCGCTGCCCGATCGCCAGCACCATGTCGATCGCGAGGCAGAGCACCGCGACCACGACGCCGCCCGCGAGCACCTCGCCGTACCGCTGCGTCCCCATGCCGAGCGCGATGATCTGGCCCAGTCCGCCTCCGCCGACGAGCGCCGCGAGCGGGATGGTGGCGACCACCTGCACGATGGTGGTGCGCAGCCCGGCGGCGACGAGGGTGGTGGCGAGCGGCAGCTCGACCTGCAGCAGGATGCGCCCGTCGCTCATGCCCATGCCGCGTGCCGCGTCGCGGGCGTCGGGATCGGCGCCGCGCACCCCCTCGTAGGTGTTCACCAGCAGCACGGGCACCGCGAAGAACGCGGCGGCGATGACGGTCGCGGTGTTGCCGAACAGCCCGCCCGCGGCGAGCAGCAGGATGATGCCGAGCGTCGGCATCGCCCGGGAGGCGTTGGTGAGCCAGACGACGAGGCCGGCTCCCCGCCCGCTGTGCCCGAGCCAGGCGCCGACCGGGATCGCGACCGCGGACGCCACCGCGACGGCGATGGCGGTCATCGCCAGGTGCTCGCCGGTCAGCTCGAGCACGCCGCCGGGCTCGGTCCAGGTCAGGGGGTCGTTGAGCCACACGAGGGCTTCGTCGACGACGCCGGTGGGGCCGCTCATGACGTCCTCCTGCGCAGCCAGGGGGTCAGGGCTCTGCCGGCCGCCCACAGGGCGAGGTCCAGCACGAGAGCGAGCAGGATGGTCGCCAGCGTGGCGGTCATGATCTCGGCCCGGTAGGAGTTGTTGCGGAAGCCCTGGAACATGATCTGCCCCAGCCCGCCGTACCCGACCACGACGCCGACGGTCACCAGCGCGACGCTGGACACCGTGGCGAGCCGCAGCCCGGCGATGATGCTCGGCAGCGCGCTCGGCATGGCCACCTGGACGAGCAGCCTGCCGGACCCGTAGCCCAGGCCGCGGGCGGCGTCGAGGACGGCGGGGTCCACCGTGGCGAGGCCGGCCACCGTGTTGCGCAGGATGATGAGCAGCGCGTAGACCACCAGGCCCACCAGGACGGGCGGGCGGCCGATCCCGAGCACCGGCGCCAGGATCGCGAACAGCGCGAGGGACGGCACCGTGTACAGGACGGCCGCCGTGCCGACGACCGGCCCGGACAGCCAGCGGAACCGGGAGACCAGCACCCCCAGCGGGATGGCGATGGCCGCGGAGATCGCGACGGCCTCGATGGTCAGCCCCGCGTGCTCGACCGTCCGCTCCCACAGCACGGGTGCGTTGTCGATCACGTAGGACCAGGAGAACCAGGGGTTGCCGGGCATGCCTCCGAACCTACCGCGTGCGACCCGGTAGGTTCGGAGGCATGGCTGCCCGCACCGTGATCGAGCTGGATTCCGTCCGCAAGGCGTACGGGGACGGCACCGTCGCCGTCGAAGGACTGAGCCTCGCCGTGCGCGAGCACGAGGTGCTCGCGCTGGTCGGCCCGTCGGGCTGCGGCAAGTCCACCACGCTGCGCATGGTGAACCGCCTGGTGGAGCCGACGTCGGGCAGGATCCTGCTCGACGGCGAGGACGTCACCACCACCGACCCCGTGGCGCTGCGGCGCCGCATCGGCTACGTGATCCAGAACGTCGGGCTGTTCCCGCACCGCACGGTCGAGGCGAACATTGCGACGGTGCCCGGCCTGCTGGGCTGGGACCGCAGGCGCACGCGGGCGCGCGTCGCCGAGCTGCTCGACCTGGTGGGCCTGCCCGCAGCGACCTACGCGAAGCGGTACCCGCACGAGCTGTCCGGCGGCGAGCGGCAGCGCATCGGCGTGGCCCGCGCCCTGGCCACCGACCCGCCGGTGCTGCTGATGGACGAGCCCTTCGGCGCCGTCGACCCGGAGTTCCGGCGGCACCTGCAGGCGGAGTTCCAGCGCATCCAGCGCGAGACCGGGACCACCGTGATCCTCGTGACGCACGACATCGACGAGGCGGCACGCCTCGGCGACCGGATCGCCGTGCTCACCCGCGGCGGCAAGCTCGAGCAGATCGCGAGCCCGCTCGCGGTGCTGGCCCACCCTGCGTCCGACCGGGTGCGGGACTTCACCGGCGAGGGCGCCGCCTCCCGCATGCTCGCGCTCGCGAGCGTGCAGACCGCCGACCTGGAGGGCGCTGAGCGGATCGTCCAGCCCGCGCCGGCGCCCGTACGGCTGGGCGCGCGCCTGACCGACGCGTTCGAGGCGGTCGCCGCGCTGCCCGGCTCCGCGATGGGCCGGGTGCCGGTCGTGGGCGAGTCGGGCGACGTCGTCGGCTCGCTCACCGCCGACGGCATCCTCGGCGCGCTGCGCCGGGCCGCGGACGCCGCTGGAGCTGAGCCGGGCGTCCAGGACGCCGCGGACCGCGCGGACGACGTCCCCGAGGACGCGCCCGGCCGCGAGCCCGCAGTGTGACCGACGCCCCTCCGCCCGTGGCGTCCGGCGCGGGACCCGGCCTGACCCGTCCCGATAGTCTCGGGGCGTGACCAACGCCCGCGTAGCCCTCGCGACCTGCTCCCAGCTGCCCGACCTCGACACGGACGACGTGCCGCTGATCGCCGCCCTGGCGCAGCGCGGCGTGACCGCCGAACCCGCCGTGTGGGACGACCCCGCCGTGGACTGGTCCATCTACGACCTCGTCCTGGTCCGCTCCACCTGGGACTACTCGCCGCGCCACGACGAGTTCCTGGCGTGGGCGCGCTCGCTGCCCAAGGTGGCCAACTCCGTCGACGTCATCGAGTGGAACACGGACAAGCGCTACCTGCGTGACCTCGAGGCCGCCGGGATCCCCGTGATCCCCACGATCTGGCTCGACCCCGCCCGGCACCTGTCCAAGCGCGCCGTGCACACCCGCATGCCCGCGTTCGGCGACTTCGTGGTCAAGCCCGTCGTCAGCGCCGGCGCCAAGAACACCGGCCGCTACCAGCCCGTGTCCGCGCAGTCGCGGGCCAAGGCCATCGCGCACGCCGTCCGCCTGCTCGACGACGGCCGCTGGGTGATGATCCAGCCCTACGTCACCTCGGTCGACACCGCCGGCGAGACGTGCCTGATCTTCATCGACGGCGAGCTCACCCACGCCGTCCGCAAGAACGCGCTGCTCACCGGCCCTGCCGAGGACACCAGCGAGCTCTACGCGGAGGAGGAGAAGGAGGCGTTCGAGGCCACGCCCGCCCAGATCGACGTGGCGGAGCGCGCGCTCGCCGTGGCCCGGGAGGCCACCGGCGCCGAGTTCACCTATGCGCGCGTCGACCTGGTCTCGGGCGACGACGGCGTCCCCATGGTGATCGAGCTGGAGCTCACCGAGCCGTCGCTCTGGATGAAGTACGGCACGGGCGTCGAGGAGAAGCTCGCTGACGCCGTGGTGAAGCTGCTGGGCTGAGTGCGCGGCGCCGGCGGCATCCGGCAACGACAAAGGGCCCCTCACCTGAGTGAGGGGCCCTTCGTATGGGGTGAGCGACGGGACTTGAACCCGCGGCCCTCGCGACCACAACGCGATGCTCTACCAGCTGAGCTACGCCCACCATGCTCGCCGATTGTGGACCGGCGACCGTCGAAAAGCATACATGGTCGACAGCCCCGGACCGAACTGAAAACTACGGGGCGAGCTGCTTCGTGACGGACGTCTCGGCGATGCGCTGTGCCGCGGCGCGCGAGGTCGCCGTGTCAGGGCCCGGGTGGGCAGGGAACAGGACCTCGCGGTAGTAGCGCAGCTCGTCGATCGACTCGAGGATGTCGGCGAGCGCACGGTGCCCGCCGCCCTTCTTCGGCGACGCGAAGTAGACGCGCGGGTACCAGCGGCGGGCCAGCTCCTTGATCGACGACACGTCGACGATCCGGTAGTGCAGGTGCTCCACGAGCTCGGGCATGTGCAGGTCGAGGAACGTCTTGTCCGTGCCGACCGAGTTGCCGGCCAGGGGCGCCTTGCGTGGCTCCGGTACCCACTCGCGGACGTAGGCCAGGATCTGCGCCTGCGCCTCCTCGAGGGTCAGCCCCTCGTCCAGCTCGTCGAGCAGGCCGGACGTGGTGTGCATGGTGCGCACGAAGTCGTTCATCTGGGCCAGTGCCTCGGCGGGAGGCTTGACGAGGACATCGACACCGGTGCCCAGGACGTTGAGGTCGGAGTCGGTGACGATCGCGGCGACCTCGACGAGCGCGTCAGCGCGCAGGTCCAGGCCGGTCATCTCACAGTCGATCCAGACGATGCGCTCGTTGGGGTTGGGAAGGCTCACGCCGCTCAGCCTATTGCGTCCGGAGCAGGGGAGTTACGCGGTGGGCGGTCAAGGAGGACAGTCCGGGCAAATAGTCCGGGCAAACAGTCCGGGCAAAACAGAAGGCCCTCCCGCAGGCCGACCGAGTGGTCGTCCGAGGAAGGGCCAGGATGTTCGACGACGGCGCCGGCGCGCCGGAGCCGGTCAGATCAGGCGGAGTCGCTTGGTGCGCTTGGCGGTGCGACGCTCGGAACGCTCGCGGAGCGCGCGCGCCTGGGCTCCGGAGACCTCCGCGCGGCGGGCGATCTCGGCGACCTGTGCGCGGCCGATGTCGTACGCGGTCTGGGCATGCATGTGTCTGGTCCTTCCAGGGGTGGGGAGAGGGTGACGGTGCGGTGGGGCGTACCGGCCGGGTCGCGGCTCGGCGCCTCGCACTGTTTCCGTCGTGTTACATCATCCCTGATCGTGGAAATCCCGCGCAAGCCGGACAGGGGTGACGTGCAGCACCCTTCCGCAGGTCAGGGCGCTGCGGAGCCACGTAGAGAGGGTCGCGTCCGGGCGATCAGCGGTCGTGAGACGCCGAAGCAGAGCGGGTGCTGTGCACGCGCTCTGCTTCGGGGGGTCGAGGGGCGCCGGTTACCGGGTGGAACCCGGCCGGCGCCGCGGGGGTCATGCCGACCGCACGCGCAGGGCGGGAACCCGTGCGCGGCTGTTGGTGTCGCGTGCGGCGCCGGCCTCGGCCGTGCGTCGCTTCTGCTCCAGGCGGAGCGTTCGTGAACGCCGGTTCTCGTCGGCGTCGCGGAGGCGGTCCCGGTGAAGGGTGAGCGCCAGGTCGTACTCGGTATGCACGTGAGTGCCTTTCGTGACGCTGGATGTGCCGGTCTCCCGACATGGGTCTGGCCGGACCCTTTCCACCGCCCGGTATGGGACCGGACGGACGTCACCGCGGTGTGCCTTGAGCCTCCCAGGTGACACCCGGTCAGCGCACGGCTTTTTATCCGAGCAGGTCAGAGGCCCGGGTCACAGGGGTGACCCGGGCCTCTGCCAAGACCTGTCAGGCCTCGCCCGGGAGCGCTTTCCGGATGACCAGCCGCGTCCAGGCGCCGATGAAGACCCGGTCGCTCTCCTCGATCTCCCGGCGGACGCCCTGCGTCAGCGGGACGTCCGGCAGGGGGTCGCCGGTGGCGGCGACGAACGTGCCGTTCGACGAGCCCAGGTCCTCGACCCACCAGCGCAGCCCGTCGGTGGTCAGCTGGCAGTGCCGCCGGGACACCCCCGGGTCGCTGCCGCAGTCGACGTCGGGCCGGATCCCGCGGGACTGCGACGGCCGCCCCACGAGCAGGCTGCGCTGCCGCAGCGTGACCAGGCCGGGCAGGCCCGCCGACGGCATCGGGTCCTCGGGCTGCTCGTGCGCGTACCAGTCGGGATCGACCCAGATCTCCGCGACCCAGGTGTCGTCGCCCGGCACGGGCGGCGCGCTGAGCCCTCCGCCGCCGGGTGACGGCGCGGGCACGCCCGCCGACGGCGGCGGTGCGCCCTGCGGCGGTGCGCCCTGCGACGGCGTGGCCTGCGACGGCGTGGCCTGCGACGGCGGGTCCAGGGGCGGCGGGGTCGGCGCAGGGGCCGCGGGCGCCGGTGGGCTCGGCTGCTGCGGCGCACTCAGACCGCCCAGGTCCAGGGCGGACGCCGGCGGTGGGGGCGGCGCCGTCGTGCCGGTCGTGAAGTCGTACCCGCAGTTCTCGCAGAACAGCGAGCCGGAGGGGGACAGGTCACCGCAGTTGGGGCAGGTCACGGGGCCGCCGGCCGGGGACTCGGCGGACGAGCTCCCGGCCGACCCGGTCTCGGCGGGCGCGACGGCCGAAGACCCGGCGGGGATCGGCGTGCCGCAGACGTCGCAGTAGTCCGTGGACTGGCTGGTGTGGCCCTCCGGGCAGACGACCGTCATGCGCGCCGTACCCGGGTCGTCTTGGTGGAGGCGGTGTCGAGTGCCATCTCGTCCAGCTTGGCGGTGTTCCGCTTGAGGCGCACGGTGCCCGCCTCCTCGTTGTCCACCTCCACGATCTTCCGCAGGCGCGAGGTCGCGTCGTCGTTGCCGGTCTCGGCGGCGAGCTGGACGGCGCGGCCGAGCTTCACGGTCGCCGTCGCCTCGTCGCCGGCGGCCTTGGCGGCCAGGCCCTCCTGGATGGCCGAGGCGAGCTCCGCCTGGCCGGTGTAGTGCGCCACCTCAGGGCTGATCCGGGCGGTGAGCGTGGAGTCGTCCGACCACTTGGCCTTGACCAGGCCCGACGCCGTCACCTCGTCGCCGACCGCGACCTGCACGCGCGCCGCGAGCTGCTCGGAGCCCACCGGCTTGGCCGGCACGCGGACCGCAACGTGGTACTCGCGGGTCTCGTCGGCCCACGCGCCGGTGGGGTAGGCGCTGGTCAGGGCGTTCACCTGCGTGCGGCGGCCGGTGAGGTCGTCCACCTCCGGCGCCACCTGCTTGACGAACAGGACCTCCGAACCCTGGGGCGCCCATACCCGCAGGTCCACCGCGGCGACACCCCGTGCCATGGACTTGCGCACCAGGGCCGAGAAGTCCTCGGCGATGTCCTCCGGCCGGGCGATGAGGTCGACGGTCCCGAGCAGCGCCGTCGAGATCTTGCGCAGCTCCTCCACCACCCACCGGTCGCCGACCCCGCGGGCGTCGCACTGGAAGTGCCCGGTGACGTCGGCGATCATCCGGTCGAGGTGCATGGTCGGCTCGGACTCGTTCTTGCCGTCCGTCAGCAGGATCAGGTGCTTCTGGGCCGCCGGGACCGTGGCGAAGAGGTCGTCGGCGAGGCGCAACCAGGAGGAGATCGCGGTGCCGCCGCTCGCGGACATGGTCGAGATGGCGCGCTTGGCCTCGTTGCGGGCGCCCAGCTCCATGGCCACCATGGGCACGCGCGCGTTGGGGTAGGGGAAGATCCGGGTCGCCACGTGGGAGCCGCCGATGATGGCGAACAGGGTGCCGTCGGGAATCTGGTCCACGGCCACCGCCGCGGCGTGCTTGGCGGCCTCCATGTTGCGGCCCTGCATGGATCCGGAGGTGTCGACGGCGACGATCTCGGCGACGCCGCCCGGACCGCCGGCGCTCACCCCGGCACCGCCGCCGGCGCCCGTGCACGTCACGGACACGACCGCGTGCACGTCGGTGGCGCCGTCGGACAGGAACTCGTTCTGGAAGACCTCGGCGGAGAACTCGGCCACGGTGGCTCCTCTCGGGTAGCGGCAGGCTATCGCTGCTCGGTGACAGTGGGGGAGACGCGGGCGAGCGCCGCGGTGATGTTGTCCCGCCCGCCCTGTGCGTTGGCCCAGCGCACGAGCGCCGCGGCCGTGGCGTGCGGGTCGCCGGAGGTGGCGAACCGGCGCACGAGCTCGTCCATCTCGTGCGCGTCGGAGCAGTAGTTCCAGAGGCCGTCGGAGCACACGAGCAGCCAGCCCGGCCCGGACGGGACGGTCGCGGCGCAGCGGGCGTCCGTGTCCGGGGCGTCCGGGCCGAGCCACCGCGTGATCGCGTGCGCCTGGGGCGACGTCTCGGCCTGGGCGCGCGGCACACCGGCCGCGATCATCTCCTGGGCCCACGAGTCGTCGATGCTGAGCTGCTCCGGCTGGCCCGAGTCCGGCAGCCAGTACACGCGGGAGTCGCCGAGCCAGCCCGCGACGATCAGGTCGTGGTCCACCACCGCGGCCACGAAGGTGCACGACGGCGGGTCGTCCGCCACGTTCTTCCCCTTCGTCGCGGCGAGCTGTTCCGCCGCGCCCCGCACCGCCTGGCCGGCCGCGCGGGAGGCGGCGACCATCGCGTCGGTCCAGCCCGCGATGCGCCGGCTGGTCGCGCCGACCACCGAGCTCGCGCCCTCGGGGCCGTAGGCCACCAGCACGTCCCGCGCGGCGCGGCTCGCGGCGAGCGAGGCGACGTCGGAGTCAGGTGCGCTGGACACGCCGTCGCACACCACGAGGGCTGCGAAGGTACCGCTGGTGGCGAGGGCCATCGCGTCCTCGTTGCGGGGATGCCGCACACCGCGGTCGCAGACCCCGGCCACCCACTCTGCCGGGCGTTCCTCGAAGTGGTCGCGCTCGGACTGGCCGGGGGTGCCGCAGTCGGCGCAGTACCCGTCCGGGGCGATGGTGCCGCCGCAGGCACCGCAGGGCCGCCGGCCGGAGGTGTCGCCGGTCGCCGGGTCGGGGTCCACCACGGTGGGTGCCACGTCGAGGGTCACCTCGGAGGGGACGCTCGCGTCGGAGCTGCCCAGCGGCGTGCCGCAGTTCTCGCAGAACCTGGCGCGGGGCGCCGCGTTCTCTCCGCAGCTGGGACAGCGGACGAGGCTACTGTCGTCGGCACTCATGTCTGGGTAGTTCTCCTTGCCACGTCACGGGGTGTTCAGGTCGGTCGACCGCTCAACGCATGGTCCACCGCCGTACGGAGTTTGCCCGGTCGACGAGCGCCACGCGCTCCGAGCGGTCGTCCGTGAGGTGGGCGAGGGTGCGCAGGGCGAGCTCGAGCCGGTCCCGCAGCTCGGGCTCCGTGGCCTCGGCACCCGCGATCCGCACGCTCGGGTCCGGCCCCTCCTGCGTGACCAGGTCGAGCGCGCCCGATAGGGCGTCGACGGTGACCTCGGCCTTGGGCCGGTCGGGTACGTGGGCGGCGTCGAGCCCTGCGACGGCGTCCGACAGGTCGAGCAGGGTGCGCCGCGCGTCGACGAGGAGCCGGGCCCGCCGCAGGCGGGCGTCGGGGAAGGACCCACGGCTGGGGCTCACCAGGTCGAGCGCGCGCAGGGCACCGTCGAGCTCGCCGCCACCCGCACGCACCCGGGCGAGGCCGAAGGCGGCGGCGCCCGTGTAGTTCGAGTCGGCTCGCGCGATGGTGCCGTACAGCTGCTCGGCGACGCCGGGCTCGCCGGAGATCTCGCAGGCCGTGGCGAGCGCGAGCTTGGGCGCGGGCTCGCCGGGCACCTGCCCGTAGACGGCGTTGAACGACGCGCGGGCAGCGGCGGCGTCGCCCGTCGCGAGGTGGCCGAGGCCCTCCATCCAGGCCGCGCGCCACTCCCACGGGTCGTGCTCCAGGATCTGCGCCACGGTGGCGTGCAGCCGGCCGAGGTCGCCCGCCTCGATGGCGGCCCGCGCCAGGGCGAGCCGCACCTCGACGGTGGCCTCGGTCGCGCCGGCGAGCGCGACCATGCGGGCTGTCGGGTCGGTGACGTTCACGCCGGACAGCCAGGACGCCATCGGGTCGCTGGAGTCCACCTTCAGGTGCGGCAGGTCGTCCCAGGCCAGCGCGCCGTCGGCGCCGTCGAGCGGCGGCACCCCGAACAGGAGCGACTCCGCCGACGTCGTGGCCGTGTAGCCGGGACCCTTGTCGGTGGCGACCACCTCGCGGAGCACACCGAGGAGCTGGACGCGGGCCTCGTCGACCCCGGCGAACCGGTCGGCGGGGTTCGGCGCGCAGGCCTTGGCCAGCCAGCGGTAGAACGAGTCGTACTTCTGGAAGACCGGCGTCTCGGACACCGGCGGGAACGACGCCTGGTACACGGTCGTGTTGCCGCGGAAGTCGAGTACCAGGGATGCCAGGGTGCGGCCCAGCGTGAAGATGTCGGAGGCAACCGACGGCCCGATCTCGGCCACCTCGGGCGCCTGGTAGCCGACGGTGCCGTAGATCGCCGACGTCAGGTCGTTGATGCGGCGCACGCCGCCCATGTCGATCAGCTTGACGCCGTCACCCTGGGCGATGATGTTGTCCGGCTTGAAGTCGCAGTACAGCAGCTCGTGGTCGTGCAGATAGCTGAAGGCGGGCAGCACCTCGAGGATGTACGCGATGGCCTGGTCGACGGGCAGCGGCCGTGCCTGCCCGCCGTCCTGGTCGCGGCGCTCCTTGAGCACGTCCTTGAGCGACTTGCCGCCCACGAACTCCATGACCGTGTAGCCGAGGCCCTCGTGCAGCACGAAGTTGAAGATCTCGACGATGAGCGGGTGCTCGACCTCGGCGAGGAACTGACGCTCCGCGACCGCCGCCTCGTACGCCTCGCGGTCACCCGCGTTGAGCAGGCCCTTGAGCACCACCCAGCGGCCGCTCACGTTGCGGTCGCGGGCCAGGTAGATCCAGCCCAGGCCGCCGTGCGCGAGGCAGCCCACGACCTCGTACTGGCCCGCGAGGAGGTCGCCGGCCTTGAGCGCGGGCGCGAAGTCGTACCGCGCGCCGCAGTGCCCGCAGAACCCGGCGATGCGACCCGGCACACCGTCGCGGGCGCGTCCGACCGGCTGGCCGCACGTGGGGCAGTACCGCTTGCTCTCCGCGAGCTCCGGCGTGGCCATGACGGCCTGCAGCGGGTCGGCGACCGGGGTGTGCGGCACGGTGGTCAGGCCGGCGCCCAGGCGGTGCCCGCGCAGCCGGGTCGACCCGGTGCCCACCCGGCGCGTCTGGTACGTGCCCGACGTCGCCGCGCGCGCCGAGCCCAGCGCCGTGGACGCGAGGCGGGACGAGCTGGTGCGGCCGGTCGACGGCTGGGACATGGCGCCGGGGACAGAGCCCGGGGCAGATCCGGAGGCACGGACGGTGGCCCCGTCCAGGTCCTCGCTGGTCCACGACGCGGCGACCTCGGCGAGCGCCTCGCCGGCGGGGTTGCCCCCGGCGGGCGCGCCGCACACGTCGCAGTAGCCGTCCTCGATGGTGCCGGTGCAGCCGGGCTCGGCGCAGGCCTGTGTCGTCATCGGTGTCCCTCCGGGAGATCACGCACTAGCGTCTCGAGCTGCTCGGTGAAGTGCCGTGCCAGGGCCAGGTCGCAGGGGGTGGCGTCCAGGGCTTCGCGCGCCTCGTCCTCGCCCGCCTTCACGGTGGACGACGCCGCCCGCCCGTTGCCCTGGGCTTTTGTCATCAGCTTCTTGACGCGATAGCGCAGCTCGGCGCGCTCGCGCAGGGGCGCGGTGTAGGCGTCCTCCACCCTCGCCATCGCCCGTTCGACGGCGCCCAGCCGCTGGACGTACGTCTTGAGGTGGTCGGGTTCGGCCGGTACCTCGCCGAGCCGGGCCACGTCCGGGATCGCGAGCCGCGGGGGGTCGGCGATCTCCCGGCGGCAGCGTTCGGCGACCTGGCTGAGCACGGGCGCCCGGTCGGCAAGGGTGGAGCGCAGCGCGACGGCGCGGTCCCGGTCCTTGGCGAGCGACCGGCGCCGGGCGGTGGCGACGATGAGGTCGCGCTCGGTGCGCGCCGTCTCGTCCTCGAGCGCCGCGAGCGGTCCCGTGATGTCGGCGCCGCGGGCGGCGTCGGACCTGAGGCGGGCGAGCCGGTCGCGCAGGCGGGCGACCACCGCGTCGTCCTCGGTGTCGGCAGAGGCGAGCGCGGCGTCCTCTGCCCGGACGAGGCCGGCGGCCAGGGAGCGCAGGCGGGCGGTGACGTCGGCGGCGTGCGGGTCGAAGGAGAGCCGGGCCGCGAGCTGGTCGGCCTGCGCGTCGCACAGGCGCGCGGCGTCGACCAGGGAGAGCAGCGAGGTCGCGGGGTCGCCGCCCAGGCGGCCCCAGATCAGCTGGGACATGCGCTCGCGCGCGACGGCGTCGGCGCGGCCGGAGTCCCACACCGTGACCAGCTCGTCGGTGCGCGTGCGCACCGCCTGCCACAGGGTCAGCGCCAGCACGACGTCGGCGGTGACGCCCTCCGTGCCCGACTGGCGCGCCGCGGAGTCGAGCCGGTCCAGGTCGGCGCGCCGCGCGTCGAGCCAGGCCTGCAGGTCTGACAGGTAGGTCAGGAGGTCCGTGGGTTCCGCGGCGATCCCCAGGGCACCGGGTGGCGCCGGCGCACGCTGGGTCCTGCTCACGGCGTCCGTCCGTACACGGGGCTCGGCGCGGCGGGCGCGGGCCCGAGCGCGTCGCCCAGCCAGCGGTCGTAGGACTCCTCCCACTGCCCGCCGGCGATCATGTCCTCCAGCACGCCGTTGACGAACCGCACCATGTCCGGCTGGTCGGCGGGGATGCCGACGCCGTAGGGCTCGTCGCTCACGGCGTCGCCGACGACCTTCGCGTACGGGTCCTGCGCGGCGAAGCCGGCCAGGACGGTGTCGTCGCCGGTGATGGCGTCCACCTCACCCTGCTGGAACAGGACGAGGCACGTGGTGTGGGTGGCGGCGGGTACCGCCTCGACGCCCTCCCACCCCCCGAGCCGTTCCAGGGTGGTGGTGCCCTCGGGTGCGCAGACCCGCTGCCCCTCGAGGTCGTCGATGCCCGCGACCTTCGAGGTCGAGGGCACGAGCAGCTTCTGGCCCGCGTGGTAGTACTCCGCCGAGAACGCGATGTTCTCCCAGCGGTCGCAGTTGATGGTGAAGGCGCGCGTCACGATGTCGACCTGGTGCTCGGCCAGCACGGTCTCGCGGTCGCCCGACGTGATCACGCGGAACTCGATCTTGTCCGGGTCGCCCAGGATCGCGTCGGCGATCTGCCGGGCCACGTCGATGTCGAAGCCCTCGATGTCGCCGGTGAACGGGTCGCGCGAACCCATGAGCAGGGTGTCGGCCGAGACGCCCACCACGAGGGCACCGTGCTCCCGGATGGCCGCCATGGTCGAGCCGGACGTCACCTCGGGATTGCCCTCAGGGGCCAGCGACGCGACGGCGGGCCGCCCGTCGGCACAGTCCTCGGCGGCGGTCGCGACGCCGGACGCCGTCCCGCCGGTGGCGGCCTTCGGGGCCGACTCCTGCGTGGACTCCTCTGCTACTGCACCCGACCCGGCCACCCCTGCCCCACCGGCCGCGCCGGTGAGCAGGTGTGTCGTCGGTTCGGGCGCGCACGCCGCCGTCATGCCGACGACGGCGAGCGCGACGAGGGCGGCGACCAGCGGTCTGCGAACGGTGCTCATCGGTACTCCTTCAGGCGGACGTTCATCCCGGCGGCAGCGGCCACTGCCCCTGCCACACCGAGCACGAGGGCGATCCAGGCGGCTGCCTGCGTGGTGGTCGCCGCGGAGCCGAGCCGGTCGACGGCCTCCTTGCTGGTGGCCTCGACGTCTTCGTGGGCCCGGTCGGAGAACGCGGCGAAGGCCGCACCCGCCGAGCCGTCCCCGGTGGCCGTCGCGGCCTCGACCGCGTCGTCCCAGCGGCCGCCGTCGTCCAGCTCGCGGATCTCGGCGTGCTTGGCGTCCCACTCGGCGAGCGGCTCCGCGGGGCCGGGGACGCGGGCGCCGACGTCGTTGCCGGACATGGCGTCCTCGGCCTCGTCCAGGAGGACCCGCGCCGCGGCGACCGACGTCTGATAGGACTCCTCGAAGTCCGCGCCCGAGCCGCGCTTGATCAGCGTGAAGGACTCCATCGACTTGGCGTCGGTGGCCAGCGACAGCGCCTCCGACGTCGCGACGGTCGCCGCGTACGGGCCGCTGGCGACCGACCGGGCGACGCCGTTGCCACCCAGCACCGCCGCCACCGTCACGACGCCGCCGACCAGGAGGGCGACGCTCGCGGCCGCCAGCCCGGTGTTCAGGACACGGTGCGTGCGCCGGGCGAGCCAGAGCTGGACGGCGCCCAGCGCCACGAGGGCCAGCAGCACGAACAGGAGCAGCGCCTGGGCGAGGGAGACGGAGCCCATGTCGGCGTCCACCCGCTGCGACGTCGAGACCGCCACCTCGTCGATCGTGGGCAGGACCTCGTCGCGCAACGCGGCCGACGCCTGGTCCAGGTACGCCGCGCCGACCGGGAAGCCCTGCCGGTTGTTCGCGCGCGCGGACTCGACGAGTCCCGCGTACCGCTGCACCGAGTCGGACACGGTGGCGAGGTCCGCCGCCTCCCCGGCACCCCGCGCGGTCGCGGCCAGGGACGGGACGGCCTGCGCGGCCTCGGACAGGCTCGCCTCGTAGCGCTCGCGCGCCTCCGTGGGCTCCAGCCCGCCCACGAGGAACGCGTTGGTCGCGGTCGCGTCGGCCGACACCAGGTCGTTGCGCAGCTCCTGCGTGCCCACCAGCTGGGCCGCGTCACGCTGCGCGTCGTGCAGCGCCGCCGACTGGCCGTTCCCGGCGAGGAACCCGGTGACGCCGAGGAGCAGGCAGGCCACCACTGCGACGGTGGTGGCCAGCGCAAGCTGGCCCGGGGTGAACAACAGCGCCGCCGAGAGGCGGCTGCGCCGACGGAGCAAGACGGTGCTACGCGGCCCGGGAACCTCGCCGGGATCAGGGTCGGGCGCGGCCGGATTCGTCGTCGTCGGGGCGGTCACGCGGTGGCCTCGCTGTCTGTACCGATGTCCACGACATCCTCCAGGTCCTCTGGGACCAGCGTGCGCAGCTGGTCCAGCGTCGGTCGTTCAACGTCCCGCAGGCGCCAGGCGTGCCGGGCGATCGCGGAATCGAGCACATTGCGGGCCCAGCGCCCGTTGCCGAAACCCTCGCCGCGCGCCTGGTCGGCAGCGAGGCGGTCAAAACGTTCCAGCGTCTCCGGTTGCGGCTCGAAGTCGGCGGACCGCGTCATGCTCTCGAAGATCCGGCGCAGCTCGTCGGCGGAGTAGTCGTCGAACGTGATGGTGCGCGCGAACCGGCTCTCGAGGCCCGGGTTGGTGCCCACGAACCGGGCCATCGGGCCCGGGTAGCCCGCCACGATCACGACGAGGTCGTCGCGGTGGTCCTCCATGTCCTTGACCAGGGTGTCGACGGCCTCACGGCCGTACTGGTCCTCGGCCAGGGCGTAGGCCTCGTCGATGAACAGGACGCCGCCCAGGGCGCGCTGGACCACTGCCGTCGTCTTCTCGGCGGTCTGGCCCAGGTAGCCGGCGACCAGCTCGGAGCGGTCGACCTCGACCAGGTGGCCCTTGTCGAGCAGGCCGAGCGCGCGGTAGATCCCGGCGACCAGGCGGCCGACCGTGGTCTTGCCTGTGCCGGGGTTGCCTACGAAGACCAGGTGGCGCGTGAGCGTCGGGGCGCTCAGGCCTGCTTCGCCGCGGAGGCGTTCTATGCGGAGGAGCTCTGTCTGACGGCGGATCTCGTCCTTGACTCGGCTCAGTCCGGTGAGTTCGTCGAGCTCTTTGAGTAGTTCTTCGAGGGTTTGCTCGGGCTCGGGCTCGGGGGAGTCGGCTGGGGCGGCCGCGGGGTCCGAGATACCGCGCCGGGATGCGTTCACGGGCCCCAGGGGGCCCTCCACTTCGGGAAGGAATACATCCCGGCGCGGTATCTCGGACCCCGCGGCCTTGCTTGTCAGGTCACCTGAGGTGGCGGGCTTCTTGTCCAGGTCTGGGGTGGGTGGCAGGGGGTGTGCCGTCGTCCGTGTCTGGGGCGACTGTGCCTTGTCGCGGCCGGCGGCTGCGCTGCGGTGGACTGCCTTGGTGCCCTCGGCCGCGGCTATGGCGCTGATGCTGGGGTCGCCCAGGGTGGCTGCTGCGTCCACCACCGCTGCCAGCGCTTCTGCGTACTGCTGTGCGTGGGGGGAGTCGCTGGTGATGAGGTCCGTGAGGAGCTCTGTTGGGGCGCCGCGCCAGCGGCGGGCGCTGACCGCGTCGTCGAAGAACGGCTGCAGGCCGGACGACGTCGCGCGGCCCGTTGCCGCCAGCCAGTCCGCCGGGGCGCCGGGGGAGGACTCGGCTACTGCCGCCGCCAGGCGTTCGGCCTCGGTGCGTGCGGCAGCGGCGCTCAGGCCGGCGGCGGTGGCTGTTGCGGCGAGGGCGTCCAGGGCGGCGGCCAGCGCCGTCGTGGTCATGGTGCTTCCAGGGGAGTGGGGCCCGATGCCTGGCCCTGGCCTGATGTTCCGGGGGCGGGCGATCCCGCGCCGGGCAGAGAACCCGGGAGGTTCAGGGTTGACGGCGTGCCGAACTTTTCTTCGAGGAAGCGGCCGTGGGCGACGAGGGCTACGGCGTCGGCTCGGGAGACGGCGTCGGAGATCTTGTCGATGGTGGCGCCCAGGAGGTCGAGCTGGTCGCACAGGATCATGAGCGACGTCTTGCCGCGGTCCACGACGCGCCGGTCGGCGAAGTCGCGCGGGAGGCGCAGGTAGGCGTCGACCGCCTCGGGCAGGTAGCTCGTCGCGGTGGCGACGACGGTATGCGCCTGCTGGGAGCCGGCGCCCAGCCGGTCCAGGCGGGGCGCCATCTCGTGCACGGTCTCGGCGACGCGCCGCACCCGGGCGGTGACGGCGGCCGGCGCCTTGCCGGACGTGCGGGCCAGGACGGCGTCGACCGACGTCACTATCTGCTCGGTCGTGGGCGGGGCCGGGATCAGGGCCGGCCGCGCCTCTTCCTCGGCGCGCCCGCCGCCGAAGAGACGCCGCCACCAGCTCATGCCTGCCTCCGAGCCTGCGGTCACGGGGTGGTGAGGTCGAGAGAACCGCTCGCCACGCCGTCGGTGTTGGTGCGTCGTGCCCGCTCCACGTACTGGGAGGCCTTGGTGGTCTCGGTCTGCAGCACGCCGATGGTCTGCGACATCGAGTCGAGCGCCCGGACCTTGAAGTCGCTGATCGAGTCCATGGTGGCGTAGATGTTCGCGAACGCGGACTGCAGCTGCTCGATGCCGACGGTCGAGCTCGAGGCCTGCTCCTGGATGGTCGCCGACTGGTCGGCGAGCATCTTGGAGGTCGAGGCGATCATGTTCGACGTCGTCGTGTTCAGCGCGCCGATCTGGTCGAGCACGAGCTTCTGGTTGGCGAGCGCCTGCGCCACGATGACGGCGGTGCGCAGCGCGGAGACCGTCGTCGTCGTGGCCCGGTCGACGCCCTTGGTGAGCTCGACGTTGTTCTTGATGATGATGTCGATCGCAAGATAGCCCTGGATCGAGACGGCGAGCTGGGTGAGCAGGTCCTGGTGCTTCTGGCGCACGTAGAACAGGACGTCCTCGGACAGCGCCTTGGCCCGCTCGGGCTCGGCGATCTGGAGCTCGGCGATCTTCGCGGAGAGCTGGGCGTCGAGCCGCTCGGCCACGTAGATGTACTGGTTGAGCCGCGCCATCGTGTCCCAGAGGTTCTGCTTCTCCAGGTTGAGCGCGGCGTTGTCCTTGCGGAGCTCGTCCTGGCCGTTGTAGAGGGCCTGGATGATGGCGTTGAGCTGGCCCTGCGCGGACTCGTAGCGGCGGAAGTAGTCCTGCAGCTTGTCGCCGAACGGGATGATCCCGAGGATCTTGCGGCCGACGCTCGCCTCGGACGGGTCAAGGTCCTCGACGGTGCGGCGCAGCTCCAGCAGGGTCTGGCCCACCTTGGAGCCGTCGGCGAGGCCGCCCTCCTTCAGGGCCCGGACGGGCGTGGCGAGCAGCCGGTTGCTGGAGTCCGCGGCCTGCCGGATGTCCTGGTCGCCCATGGTGCGCACGTCGTCGGCGCGCTTGGCGAACTCGGGGCTCTTGGTGTCGGCGCTCAGCAGGCCGTCCAGGTAGGTGGCCACCTTCTGGTCGAGCGCGGGCGCGACGGCGGGGTCCACCTTCGGAGCCATCTTGGGGGCCTGCGTGGCCGCGACGGCCTGAACCGGGTCGGGCGCGCTCAGCACGAGGGGCTCGGCTGCGGGAGCAGGCGGTTGAAGCGGCATCGGCTCGGTCATCGGTGCTCCTCGTGATAGGGCGTCCGAACCCGGCGAGTATATGCGGGGAGCCGCTCTCGCCGGGAGGAAAACGCCTGGGTGCGGGGTGAGAACGAGAGGGCGACGGCGAGAGTTCCCGCCCCGCAGGACCTCACCCGCTGGCCTCCGGGTGTGGCGCTCCCCACTCGGCGTCCGAGCGCGGAATACGTCCGGCCGGGCGCACGGTTTGGGAGCATGAACGCAGTCGTTCGGAACACCTTCCAGACAGGATGCACAAGTAGCCATGCCCTTGCGTCGGTTCTCCCGCCCGCGTGCCGTCGTCGTCGTCACGGCCACGGTCGCTCTCCTGCTCGCCGCCTGCTCACCCGGGGGAGGGACGCCGGAGGAACCCGCCGGCGAACCCGTCGCGGGCGGAACCCTCACCTACGCCTCGGGTGACGCGGAGCCCTCGTGCCTCGACCCGCACGTCGGCGGCAACTACCCGCAGGCGCTCATCGCCACGCAGTACCTCGAGTCGCTCGTCTCCCTCGACGAGAGCGGCGAGGTCATCCCGTGGCTCGCCACCGAGTGGCAGGAGAGCGACGACGGCCTGAGCTGGGAGTTCACCCTCCGCGAGGACGTGACGTTCACCGACGGCACGCCGTTCGACGCCGAGGCGGTGGCCGCCAACATCGCGCACGTGCAGGACCCGGCGACGGCGTCGTCCACCGGCTACCTCGCCCTGGCGAAGATCGAGAACGTGGTGGCCGTCGACGACCACCACGTCCGGCTGGAGCTGACCGCGCCCGACAGCGCGCTGCTGGAATCGCTCTCGCAGATCTGGGTGGCCATGGAGTCGCCGAAGGCCCTGGAGCGCAGCCAGGAGGAGAACTGCGCCGCACCCGTGGGCACCGGCCCGTTCGTCGTCGACGAGTGGGAGCGCCAGGACTCGGTGACCCTCGTGCGGAACGACGACTACAGCTCCCCGCCGGCCGACGCCGAGGGTTCCGGCCTCCCGTACCTCGAGTCGATCGTGTGGCGGTTCATCCCCGACTCCGCGAGCCGCTACGCCGCGCTCCAGTCCGGTGAGGTGCAGGTCATCGACAACGCGCAGCCGGACACCATCCAGTCGGCCGAGGCCAGCGGGACCATCAAGGAGCTGGACGCACCCCGCCCCGGTGCCTCGAACCGGATAGAGCTCAACTCGGGCAAGGCGCCGTTCGACGACGAGCGGGTCCGCGAGGCGTTCATCCGCTCCGTGAACGTGGACGACGGCATCGACAGCCTGTTCTTCGGGACCGCCGAGCGTTCGTACTCGCCGCTGTCCGGCGTCGAGCCGCTCGGCCTGGGCGAGCCCGACCTCTTCACCGTCGACACCGACGCCGCTGCCACCCTGCTCGACGAGGCGGGCTGGGCCGAGCGCGACGCCGACGGCTACCGCGTCAAGGACGGCGAGCGCCTCACCCTCGACTTCCCGGTGAGCACCAACCAGTCGATTCCCGCCGAGCAGTCCCTGTTCGAGCAGATCCAGGCGGATGCCAAGACGGCGGGCTTCGAGGTGCGGCTCCACCCGCTCGACCTCTCCAGCTGGTACGGCGCGCTCGCCGAGAACGACTACAACCTGGTCAGCGCCCCGTACACGAAGGTCGGCCCGGACGTGCTGCGGATCCTGTACCACTCGGCGAGCATCGAGCCCGCGCCCAGCGGCTACTTCGCGAACCTCGCCCAGGTGGACGACCCCGCGCTCGACGACCTGCTCACCCGCGCCTCCGCGACGAGCAACCCCGACGACCGCAAGAGCCTGTACGAGCAGGCCCAGCGGATCATTCTCGAGGGGTACTACATCCTGCCGCTGTACGACCAGCAGAACCACTTCCTCTACTCATCGACGGTGCAGGGCCTGCGGGCGATGCCCACGGTCTCCACGCCGACCTTCACCGAGGCCTGGCTGACGTCTTGACGCTTCCCGTCCCCACCACCGGGGCGCGCAGGAGGCCGGTGCCGGGCAACCGGCGCTGGCTCCTCCTGCGCGCCGGTGGGGTCGTGTTCGTGCTCTGGGCCGCCGCGACCATCACGTTCTTCGCGCTCCGGCTGGTCCCCGGCGACCCTGCCGAGGCGATCCTCGGCGGACCCGGCTCGCAGGCCGGACCCGAGGCGCTGGAGCAGGTACGCCGTGAGTACGGCCTCGACCAGCCGCTCGTCGTGCAGTACCTGACCTACCTCGGCAGGCTCGCGACCGGCGACCTCGGCCAGTCGTACTCCCTGCACAAGCCCGTGGCGACGGCGATAGGGGAGCAGTTCGGCGCCACGCTCACCCTCGCCCTGTGCTCCCTCGTGCTCGCCTGGGTGCTCGCCTGCGCGCTGGCCGCCTGGAGCGTGCGGGGCGGCCGGATCGCCTGGGCCATCGGCTCCGGGCTGGAGCTGGTGGCCGCGGCCGTGCCGCACTTCTGGCTCGCGACGGTGCTGATCCTGTTCTTCAGCCTCACCCTGGGGATCCTGCCGCCGGTCAGCGTGCCGGGGCCGCTCGGCATCGTGCTGCCCGCGCTGACGATGGCGATCCCGCTGGCCGGGTTCCTCGGGCAGGTCATGCGCGAGTCCCTGCTGACCGCCATGGAGTCGCCCTTCGTCACCACGGCGCGCGCCCGCGGCGAGAGCGAGGTCCGGATCTTCTGGCGGCACACGCTGCGGCACGCCGCGATCCCCGCCGTCGGGCTGTCCGGCTGGGCCTTCGGGTCGCTGATCAGCGGGGCGGTCGTCGTGGAGTCGGTGTTCGCCCGGCAGGGTCTCGGCCGCAGCCTGCTGTCGGCGGTCCAGCTGCGTGACGTCACGCTGGTGACCGGCATAGTGCTCGTCGTGGCCCTCGCGTACACGGTGATGACCCTGGTGACCGATCTCGCCGACCGGGCGATCGATCCGCGCGGACGGGCGGTGACCGAGTGAGCGCGGGCATGAGCCGCCTGCGCTCGGCCGTCGCGCGCGTCACCGTGTTCCGCCCGACGGTCGCCGAGGCGATCGCGGGACTGGTCCTCCTGCTCCTGCTCGTCGCGGCGCTCTGGCCGAACCTGCTCGCCCCGGGCGACCCGCTCGCCGTCTCGCGTACCGACGCCTTCCAGCCGCCCTCCCTCGCGCACCTTTTCGGGACCGACGAGTCCGGCCGCGACATCTACACCCGGGTGATCCACGGGGCCGCGGAGTCGCTGCGGATCGGCGTCCTCGCGACGGCGATCGGCATAGGCCTCGCGACGGTCCTCGGCTTCGCGGCCGGCCTCGGCCCACGCTGGCTCGACTTCGGCACCACGCGGCTCGTCGAGGTGCTCTTCGCGTTCCCCGGCCTGCTGCTCGCGCTGCTGTTCATCGTGGTGACCGGGCCGGGCGTGCTGAGCTCCACCATCGCCGTCGGCCTGGCCACCGCGCCCGGCTACGCGCGGATCATCCGGTCCCAGGTGCGGCGGACGGCGTCCGCCGAGTTCGTCGAGGCCGCCCGCGTGCTCGGGCGGGGCCGGCTCTGGATCGTCGTCCGGCACATCCTGCCGAACGTGACCGCCGCGCTGTTCGTGCTCGCGACCCTCGGGCTCGGCCAGGCAGTCATCTGGGTCTCCTCGCTGAGCTACCTCGGTCTCGGCGCGGTGCCGCCCGCCGCGGAGTGGGGTGCGATGCTCGCCGCGGGCCGCACCTACATCGCGAACTTCTGGTGGATGACCTTCTTCCCCGGCCTCGCGATAGTCGCCGGCGCGGCGGCCGCCACCGTCATCGGGCGCGGCATCCAGAAGCGGAACAGGAGCGCCCTGTGACCAGGCCGAACCAGCCGGTGCTGAACGTGCAGGACCTGGTCGTCACGTTCCCGGAGCGTGGTGGGGCGGGCCGGCGCAGCGTCGTCGACGGCGTCAGCTTCCAGGTGGCCGCCGGCGAGTGCGTGGCGATCGTCGGCGAGTCCGGCTCGGGCAAGAGCGTCACCGCGCGCAGCATCGTCGGACTCGCGGGGGAGGGCGCCCGGGTCACCGCCGCGGAGCTCACCGTCGCCGGTCAGGACGTGCTCTCTCTGTCCGGCCGGCGTCTGCGCAGCCTGCGGGGCGGCACGGTCGGCCTGATCGCGCAGGACGCGCTCGTCTCCCTCGACCCCCTGCGACCCGTCGGGCGCGAGATCGGTGACACGCTCGCCCTGCACACCGGGCTCGACGCCGCCGCGCGCCGCGCGCGCACCATCGAGCTCCTCGACCGCGTAGGCCTGCCCGACGCCGAGCTGCGGGCCGGCCAGCGACCCGGACAGCTCTCCGGCGGCCAGCGGCAGCGCGCCCTCATCGCCGCCGGGATCGCGGGGGAGCCGCTCCTGGTCATCGCCGACGAGCCGACCACGGCGCTGGACCAGCCCGTCCAGGCCGGTGTGCTCCAGCTGCTGGGGCAGCTGCGCGACGACGGTACCGGCGTGCTGCTCATCAGCCACGACCTGTCGGTGGTGCTGGGCATCGCCGACCGGGTACTCGTGATGACCGACGGCGCCGTGGTCGAGGAGGGCACGCCGGCGGAAGTCTTCGAGCGCCCCCGGCACCCGTACACCCGCAAGCTGGTGGCCGCCGTCCCGGGAGGCGTCCCCCGCGGCACCCCTCTGTCGGCGGCCGGCCCCGCGGCCGGCGTCGAACGTAGGAGTGGTCGCGGCATGGCCGCCGACAGAGCGACGAAGCCTACGTTCGACGGCGCGTCCGCCCGTGGAGCGACCGGGCCTACGTTCGGCGACGTCCTCCTCGAGGCCCTGGGGCTCGCGCGGACGTTCCAGGTCGGCGGACGCGAGATCGTCGCCGCCGACGACGTCTCGTTCACCCTCCGCGCGGGGCGGACCCTCGGGCTGGTCGGGGAGTCCGGTTCGGGCAAGTCCACCACCGCCCGGCTCCTCCTCGGGCTGGAACGGCCCGACGCCGGCGAGGTCACCCTGCTCGGCGAGCCCTGGATCCCCCTCCCGGAGGCCCGACGGCGCCCGCGCCGGCCGCTCGTCGGCGCCGTGTTCCAGGACGCACTCAGCTCGTTCGACCCCCGCTGGACCGTCGGTACGGTCCTCGCCGACGCCCTCACCCGCGGCCGCACGACCCGGCCTGGACCGGTCCGCGCGGAGATCGCCGAGCTGCTCGACACCGTGGGCCTCGATCCGGCGGAGGCCACCCGCCGTCCGCTGCACCTCTCGGGCGGCCAGCGGCAGCGCGTCGCCGTCGCGCGGGCGCTCGCGGCCGACCCCAGGGTGCTGATCCTCGACGAGCCGGTCTCCGCGCTCGACGTCTCCGTCCAGGCGCAGGTGCTCGACCTGCTCGACCGGCTCCAGCGCGAGCGGAACCTCGCCTACCTGCTCATCACGCACGACCTCGGGGTCGCGCTGCACATGAGCGACGACATCGCCGTCATGCAGGAGGGGCGCATCGTCGGGTCCGGCCCGACGGCGACCGTCTTCGACGACCCGCAGCACCCGTACGTGCGGCTGCTGCGGGAGGCCTCGCCGGTCGCCGTCGGGCGAGCAGACAGGGGCTGACCCGGCCTGCCCTACATCTCGATCCTGGGCTCGGCGTCCAGCACGTCGAAGGTGTTCAGCAGGCGCAGGTAGGGCGCGAAGGCCTCGTCCACCTGGTCCGGCTCCAGCCCGTAGCGCCGCATGTCGTACTGGTGCGGCTTCGAACCCGCCGGACGGGCGAGCACCTGGTCGAGCTGCGCCTGGTCGCTCGCCGTCCAGGTGGCCCCGATCGCCGCGTACACCCGGGGCACCTCCGTGTGCGGGTCGGCGCTCAGTGCGTGGTACGGCACGTCCACGATGGACGACGGCGGCAGGCTGAGCCGCGCCTCCAGGGCGTTGTTCACCCAGGTGACCATCGAGTCCATGATGAGCTGCCCGACCTCCAGCGGGTCCGGGTCCTTCTGGTACGGCGCCCACAGCGTCTCGACGAGGCTGCACGCCGAGCCGACGACGGTGCCCGGGTCGCGGTGCGTCCACACGAACGTGGCGTCCGGGAAGACCTTCCGGATCACCGTCATGTCGTTCAGGTGCGCAGGGTACTTCACGACCCACCGCTTGGGCGGACGTCCGTGCTGCAGCACCTGCAGGCCCTGCTTGAGGCACTCGTAGTCGGTGGCCAGCTCTGCCTCGCTGCGCTGCGCGTACCAGGCACGGTACGAGGGCATGCTGCCGTGGAACAGCGGCCAGAAGGTGCCGTGCGGCATGAGCAGCAGCGACTCCTCCGGGTTCTCGGCATCCAGCGGATGGATGTGCTTCAGCCCTGGCGCGAAGACCTTCGTGAGCATCTGCGCGCTCTGGTTGAACTTCTTGATCTCCCGCTTGGCGACCGCCGGGTCGGCAAGAGTCGTGTGCTGCATCTCCCAGGCGAGCGGCCCGCGGTGGTCGGGCGACGCCGCGAGCACCTTGTGGGCAAGGGTGGTCGCGGTTCGCGGCAGGCCGAGCACGAACACCGGGTTGACGATCTGCTCGTCGGCGATCTCCGAGCGCTCGGCGATCAGCTTCTTGATGCGCAGCCGGTTGGCGTAGCGCTCCTTGATCGTGCCGAGTGCGAAGAACCAGCCGACGGGCGTCAGCCGGGGCTCCTCGGCGATGCTCCCGAACACCCTGCCGAGACCTTCGGCGAGCTCGCGGTCCTGGATGCCTGCGTCCTTCTCGACGTCGGCGGCGGCCTTCGCCCAGGCGCCCGCTGGGTCCTCCCGCCCGCGGATCGCGGGGGCGAGGACGGTGTTGAGAACCTTGGAGGCTCGGGTGTTGCTGCTCACGATGTCCCTTCGAGTGCGGAGTCCTGCTCTGGGCGGAAGGCGACCGGGAGCGCCTCCAGCAGACGGAAACGGAAGTCGGGTGCCCACCGGAGCTCGTCCGCGCGCAGCGCGAGGGCGGGTGTGAGACGGCGGTGCAGCGTCTCGGCCGCAGTGCGGACGATCAGGCGGGCCAGGTGCGGTGCGGGGCAGGCGTGGGCGCCGACCCCGAAGGCCAGGTGGGCGCCGCTGCCGGAGCCGTCCCACGGACCCTCGCCGCGGATGCTCGGGTCCGAGCCGAGTGCGCCTACCGCGAGCAGCATCGCGTCGCCGCTCTGCACGAGCTTGCCGTCCAGCAGGAAGTCCTCGACCGCGATCCGGGGCGCCAGCGAGCTCACGGGCGGCGCGCTCCACAGCACCTCGTCGAGCGCCTCGTCGATCCCGAGCCGTCCGCCCGCGAGCCGCCTGGCGAACTGTTCGTCGGTCAGGGAGAGGTAGAGCGTCTGCGCCAGCCAGGCCTGCAGCCCGAGGGCCGCGGTGGCGGTGAGCGACACGATGCCGAGCGCCGCCTCGGCGGTGCTCTCGTAGGCGGCGTGCCGTGCGAGCCGGCCGGCGGGAGTGGGGGTGCCGTCCGGCCGGCGGGCCGCCGTCTGCCCGTTGAGCAGGAAGCTCACCTCGTGCACGGTCGCCGCGGCGTAGCGTTCCGACGCCGGTCGCGTGGCGATCTCGAACACCTGCTTCGCGGTCGCGGCGTCGAACCCGAGGAGCGCGCCCAGCGTCAGGTGCGGCATCGGCGCGACGTACTCGCGCACCAGGTCGGCGACGCCGGTCGCGGCGAAGCTGTCGATCAGCTCCTCGCACCGGTCACGGGTGGTCTTGGCGACCTCTGCGTCGTCGATCACGCCGAGGACCTCGTCGAGCGGGGTACGGAGCCGGCCGTGCACGCCTGCCTCGGCCTGCTCGACCGTCGGGCGGCTGACCGGCGCGAGCGGTCGGAGCAGTGGCGAGTTCTCGTCGGGTCCCAGCTGCTCGTGACCGTTCCAGGTCCCGGTAGCCGTCGCGAGGGGAAACTGGCCGCGGGCCATCGCGACGATGGTCCGGTACTCCGTCACGAGCCACGCGCGGGTACCGGGCTCCAGCCCGACGGGGGCGACGTCCCCCCACTCCTCGCGGAGTCGCGCATGCACGGCTGCCGCGTCGGGCGACGCGGTCACCTCCGTGATGGACATGACGGTGGCCGGGTCGTCGAGCTTCAAGGGCCGGTGGGCGGGATCACCGCTGACGGTGTCGCCGATGCCGGTGACGCCGTCGATCATGGTCGAGCTCATCGAGTCCCCGTCTGGGTCGGGTACAGGTTCCTGGTTCCGGCCAAACCTTGCCCGATATGTGCGCGTATGTCGAGAAGGTCGCCAGGACTCGTGAAGGGCTACCCGCTGGTCAGTGGCCCGCGAGAGCCCGGACCGCCACTATCGTGTCGGCTTCGGCCGCGCTCTTGTCGTCGCGGTAGCGCAGCACCCGCGCGAAACGCAGGGCGAGCCCACCGGGATAACGGGTGGATCGCTGCAGGCCGTCGAACGCGATCTCCACCACCTGCTCCGGCCGGACGGTCACCACCCAGCCGTTGTCGTCGGTCTTGAGCTCGGTGAAGCGCGCGGTCTGCCACTCCAGCATCTCGTCGGTCATGCCCTTGAAGGTCTTGCCCAGCATCACGAATCCGCCCTCCGGGTCGCGCGCACCCAGGTGGATGTTGGACAGCCAGCCCTGCCGGCGACCCGAGCCCCGCTCGACCGCGAGCACCACGAGGTCGAGGGTCTGCCGCGGCTTGACCTTCACCCAGCCCGCGCCCCGGCGTCCGGCCGCGTAGGGGGCGTCGAGCGACTTCACGACCACGCCCTCCTGGCCCTCGCGCAGCGCGCCCGCGAAGAACTCGGCGGCGGCCTCTGGGTCCGACGTGACCAGCCGGCGCACCGTGTGCGGCCCGGCGATCTCGTCGAGCATGGCGAGGCGCCCACGAAGCGGGACGTCGGCGAGGTCGCGCCCGTCGGCGTGCAGCACGTCGAAGAAGTACGGGGTGAGCTGCAGCTGGGTGGCCAGCTCCACCTCCGACGTCGTCTCCTTGGTCGCGGACCGCGCGGCGGTCTCCTGGAACGGCCTTGGCACGCCGTCCTCGCCGACGGCCAGCGCCTCGCCGTCGAGCACCAGGCGGTCGGACGGCAGCGCGCGGACCACCTCGACGATCTCGGGCACGCGCTCGGTGATGTCGTCCAGGGACCGCGTGACGACGCGCACGTCGTCGCCGAGGCGGTGGACCTGGATGCGGATGCCGTCGAGCTTGACGTCGACGCAGAGCTCCGGGCCGTCCTCGCCGGCCCCCAGCTTCTCGAAGGCTGCCGCGATGTTCGGCGCTGACGCCGCGAGCATCGGCCGCACCGGCCGCCCGACCTCGAGCGTGAACGTCGCCAGCACTGCGAGCGGGTCCTCCGCGAGGAGGGCAGCGCTCGCCACCGGACCGGTCGCGCCGCGCATCATGACGGCCCGGCGGACGGCGTCGGCGGGGGCGCCCGCGGCCTCGGCGACGGCGTCGACCACCACCGAGTCGAGCGCGCCCTGGCGCAGCTCGCCGGCGACCAGGCCGCTGAGGAAAGCCTGCTCGCGCTCGGTGGCGGCGGCGAAGAGGTCCGCGGCCGCGGTGGAGCGGGCCTGGGCGGACCCCGGACCTTCGAGGGCCGCCATCTCGGCGAAGGCAGCGTCGACGTCGCGCACCGTGAGCGTTGCCGTCGTCGCCGGGGGCGGCAGGTCGCGCAGCGCCGCGTAACCGAGACCGGTGCGCCGCTGGCGGAGCGCGCCGGCGAGATAGGAGACGACTATCTCGAGGTCGTCGGCGGTGTCGGTCCGGGCTGTGCCGCCTTCGCCGTCCCTGGACCCGGCCTGGTCGACCGCGGCCGTGCGGCGCAGCAGGTCGGCGATCGCCCCGCGCTTGGCGAGGCGCGAGCGCGTGGCGGCGACGGCGTCGGACGTGGCGGCGACCTCGGCGAGCAGCATGCTCCATCTTGACGTGTCCTCAGTCGGGACGCCGCTCCGTTGCGGCTGGCCGCACAAATGACCATGCGCCTGCTGCCAGGGAGGGCTGGATCTTGGCAGCAAGTGCATGGTCATCTCGGCGCCTCTTGCCGGGTCAGCGTTTCCCAGGCGCCCACCAGGTCAGGCGGCTCGCCGCCCCGGACCTAAACGTCAGCCCAGGTGCCAGGCGGCGACCGCGGCCTCGATCGTGGCGCGGGTGTCCGCCTGGATTCCCGGCACGAGCTCGAACGGCGCCTCGCCCGACTTGGGTGCGCGGCGCCAGGTCCCGACCACGCGCCCGTCGAGGAGGACCGCCGGGCGGAAGATTCCGTTGACGAACGGGACGACGGTGCGCATCGCCTCGGCGTCCGCGACCAGCTCGCGATCCTGGTAGCCCAGGACGATCTCGTCGAACCCCGGCACGAGCAGCACGCCGGACGGTTCGGCGAGATCGGTGTCGGAGCCGCCTGCCGGATCGGCGTCGGCGCCGCTCGCCGGCTGCCCGACGAGCATCACCTTTCCGTCGACGACCACCTCGGCGACGGCCTCTGGCCGTTCCGCACGCAGCGCGGCGACGGCGTTGCGCACCGGCACCTTGGGCAGGCCGAGCCACCACGCGAGATCCTCGGTGGTGGCCGGCCCTCGGCTGGCGAAGTACGCGCGTGCGATGCGGCGCAGCGCCGTGTCCGGCTCCTCGGCAGGGATGCCGCCGAGTCCCGCGCCCGGTGACTCGACCATGAGCTGCTGCGCCCCCGCGAACGGACCCCAGTGCAGCACTCCCTGGACCCCGAGGGTGGCGATCAGGTGGTAGCCCCGCTGCCCCTCGATGGGTATCCCTGCCTGCTGCCACAGGTCGACCATCGCGGTGCGCGAGATGCCGCCGCCGTCGGGTGATGCTCTGAGCGCTTCGAGGGCGACCGCCTCGGCGCCGGCCACCACGTCGTCGTCCAGGCCCTCGGTCTCGCGGACCCGGCGGCCCGTGCGCAGCATGCGCGCGGCGGTGAGTGAGAGGAGCGCGGCGAGGTCGCCCGGCGTGGTCGCGAAGAGGGTGCCGCGCTGGGTCCACCCGCGCACGAGCTCGCCGGCGTCGAACGCGGCGCGGACGTCGTCCAGCGTGGTGCCCTGGCGGGACCGGACGGCGATCGCCCGCAGCACGGCCGGCAGGTCCTGGCCCTGGAGCGCGACCATCCGGCGGACGACGTCGGCGGGGGACAGGTCCGGGGTACCCGCGCCGCCGTCGGGCAGGGTGAGGTTCTGCGTGCGCAGGCGAAGCCGGCGCGCGGCTGCGGGCGAGAGCTCGGTCGGTCCGGAAGGCATGCGGGAAGGCTACGGGGCAGGTCTGACACTCACCCGGCCGGCGGGCCGTCCGGGCCGGAGCGCTTGCCTACTCCTCGATGGCCCCACCGATGGCACGGAGGTGCTGGCGGAAGGTCATGCCGTCGCGGTCGCGTGCGGCGAGGTACTCGGTGAACCGGGTCTGCTCGCGGAGGCTGGTGCCGAGGTTCATGCGTATCGCCTGGCGGCGTTCGGTGTCGCGGATGGTCGCCGCGAGCTCCGCGATCTCGGTGGCGCGATCGAGGGGCAGGAACAGCACGCCGTCGTCATCGCCCAGCACGAGGTCGTCGCCGGTGACCGTGTGGTCACCGAACCGTGCCGCGGTCAGGGCGTCCGCGGGCAGGGCGTCGAGGCGCTGCGGCCCGGCAGGGACGGCGCCCTGGCTGAACACCGGCAGGTGGATCGTGCGCAGGTCGCGGGAGTCGCGGTGCAGCCCCCAGATCACGATCCCGTCGAGTCCGGCGCGCTGGACCTCGAGCGTGACGAGGTCTCCGACGCATGCCTCGTACGTCCGGCCTTCGTTGTCGACCACGAGGACGTCGCCGGGCTCGGCCAGCTCGATCGCCTCGAGGAACACGTCGACGCTGCCGACGTGCCGGGCCGGGCGAGCACGGCCGACGACGCGCGCTCCCTCCCACAGCGGACGGACACCGGCGGGCGCCTGCCGGACGGGAACACCGAGGCGCACCATCGCGTCGGCGACATGGGGTGTGGTCAGGTCGAGGTACGCACCTTGCAGATCGAGCACGTCGGTCGGTCTCCTCCGTCGGGCGGCTACGGGCGGGGGTCGAGCGTCGCGGCGAGGAACTCCCGGGCCAGCCTGATGAACTCCTCGGGCTGGTCGTAGGTGACGATGTGCCCGGCCCCCGCGACCGTGACCAGGCGCGAGCCGGGGGCAGCTGCGGCCGCCGCGGACAGCTCGGCGCCCCCCACGAGCGTGTCCTGGTCGCCCCGGACCCACAGCGTCGGGACGGCCAGCCTCGGTAGGTCGGGCAGGAGGTTCAGCCGCATGGCGAACGGTCCGTAGGCCTGGGTCTGCCAGTCGTCGAGTCCTGGTTCGCCGTGCGCGTCCTTGGCACGGGCCTCCTCGACGGCCAGACGGACGATGTCCTCGAAGTCAGGGGTGTCCGCGCCGGCGGTGAGGCTGGTGGTCATGGAGCGCCGGACCAGCTCCGGACGCCTGGCGAGGTACCGGCTGGTCAGCCGCATAGCTCCGGGAGTGCGCAGGAACAGCCAGGTGAGGAACTGTGCCGGACGCCGGGCTTCGATTCCCCCGGGGCCGACGGCGATCAGGGAGCTGACCCGCTCGGGGTGGTCCAGCGCGTAGCCGGTAGCGATGCCGCCGCCCATCGACAGCCCGATGATCGCCGTCCGCGGCAGGTCCAGGGCGTCCAGCAGGTCGTCGAGGAAGCGGCGGTAGAAGGCGTCGTCGAGCACTCCGTGCCAGGGCCGGCTGCTGCCGTGCCGGGGCAGGTCGATGACGTGCACGCGGTAGTCGGCCGCCAGTGCCTGCGCGACGCGGCGCCACACACCCTGGGCCGTGTCCAGCATCGCGCCGTGCAGCAGGAGCAGCGGCGGTCCCGTGTCGCCGGCCCGGTACAGCCGCACCGGGCCGCCGGAGACGGTCAGGTCGGTGCCGGCGTCGAAGAGGTCGGTCACGTGGGCTCCTTCAGCAGGTCGAGCGCCATTATCGCGCGGCACGGCGTCCGGCCGGACAACTACTGCCTGGTGCGTGAATTGTTATGGTCAAGACCAGCCCGACCTGGGCTAAACTCGGCAGGCTTGCCTCCGTAGCTCAGTTGGATAGAGCGGGTCACTTCTAATGACTAGGTCGCGGGTTCGAATCCTGCCGGGGGCACCCAAGAGCGTGGCGACGCCGGCTGTGGCGGGGTCCCTGCTCCCTGCCACAGCCGGCGCGCTCACCGCCGGGCGTAGGCGCGATAGGTGTGTCCGCCCTGGCCGGTCAGATCGATCACGTCGGCAGCTGTCCGCGTGGTCCTGGCGCGCCGGCCCCTGGTGACGTCGAGCACCGCGAACCGGCCGGTGAAGAGCTCGCCGCGCAGGGTGATCGTGCCGTCCCGGTCGGGGGTGATCCGGTACTCGTCGGCCTGCCCGGCGCTCCATGTCGCCCCGACGGTGTGCCCGCCGCGTGCCCGGAGGCCGTCGACACTGCCGTCGGGCCACGCCGCCGGCAGCGCGGGCAGCAGGTGCACCTCGCCCGTATGGCTCTGCACCAGCATCTCGGCGATCCCTCCGGTGGCGCCGAAGTTGCCGTCGATCTGGAACGGCGGGTGCAGGTCGAACATGTTGGGCGCGAGCCGGGCCGGTGTGACGAGGTACTTGATGAGGTCGTGAGCGCGTCCGCCCTCCTCGAGCCGGGCCCAGAAGTTGATCTTCCAGGCCAATGACCAGCCCGTGCCGTCGTCGCCGCGAAGCTCCAGCGTCCGCTTCGCCGCCTCGAAGAGCTCGGGGGTGCTGCGCCGGGTGATCTGGTTGCTGGGATGCAGGCCGTAGAGGTGCGAGACGTGGCGGTGCGTGCGCTCGGTCTCGACCCAGTCGTGGAGCCACTCCTGGATGTTGCCGCGTGAGCCGATCGTCATGGGGGCCAGGCGCTCCCGGGTGGCGAGCACCCGCGCACGGAAGTCGGCATCGACCCCGAGCACCTCGCTCGCCTTCGCGCACCCGGTGAACAGGTCGGTGAGGATCTGGTTGTCCATCGTCGGGCCGGCCGCGACGCTGGCGTTGGTGTGGTGGGGGAGCTCGGGCGAGTTCGACGGGTTGGTGACGAGGTAGCCGAGGTTCGGCTCCTCCACGAGCGTGTCGAGGAAGAACTGCGCCGCGCCCCGCATCGCGGGGTAGTGCTCGCGGAGGAAGTCCGCGTCGCCAGTGAACTGGTAGTGGTCCCAGATCGTCGTGGCGAGCCACGCCCCGCCCGTCTGCCACATCCCCCAGAGCGCGCCGTCGACCACCGACGTCCCCCGCCAGCCGTCCGTGTTGTGGTGCGTCACCCAGCCGCCCGCGCCGTACTGCACCTCGGCCGTGCGCGCGCCGGTGATCGTGAGGTCGTCGATCATCGAGAACACCGGCTGAAAGCACTCGGACAGGTTCGTGGTGTCCGCCGGCCAGTAGTTCATCGGCAGGTTGGCGTTGATCGTGTACTTGGAGTCCCACGCGGGGAACAGCTCGTGGTTCCAGATGCCCTGGAGGTTCGCGGGCTGCGTGCCCGGCCGTGACGACGAGATCAGCAGGTACCGGCCGTACTGGAACAGCAGCGCGGAGAACTGCGGGTCGTCGACGGCGCCGTGCTGGGCGATCCGGACGTCGGTCGGCTGGTCGGCGGCCGCCGTGCGCCCGAGGTCCAGGGTCGTCCGGTCGAACAGCTCCTTGTACTCCGCGACGTGCCGGCCGCGCAGCTCGTCGAACGGCCTGCCGGCGGCGGCCTCGAGGTGGCGCGCCGCGATGCCCTCGTGGTCGCCACCGACGTCGGTGTGGTCCACGTAGCTGCTGCCGACCGAGACGAGGAGCAGCACGCTGTCCGCACCTGAGACGGTCAGCCGGCCGTCCGCGCTGCTCACGCTCCCGCCGTCGGCGACGACGCGCGCCGCCGCCAGGAACCTGACCTGGCCGGGGATCCCCTCCTGGTCGCTGGACACCCCGTCCAGCACGATGGTCGCGGCGTCGGGGCTGGCCGTCGTGGTCCGCTGGGGGCTGTCGAACGCGGCGGTGAACGAGATGGATCCCGGCGCGTCGGCCGTCAGCCGCATGACGACGACCTGGTCCGGCGAGCTGACGAACGTCTCCCGTCGGTAGTGCACACCCCCGACGACGAAGCTGGTCAGGGCCGTGGCCGTCGTCAGGTCGAGCTGCCGGTAGTACTCGGTGGCCCCGCTCGTACCGGGCACGGCGAGGCGCAGGTTGCCGACGGTCTGGTAGGCGAGCTGGCCCACGGGCCTGCTGAGCATGTGCTCGTTGACGAGGTCCTGTGCCTCGGCCCAGCGGTCCTCGAAGACGAGCCGGCGCACCTCGGGGAGCGCGGCCAGCGCCTCGGGGTTCGCTGAGTCGTGCGGCCCTCCGGCCCAGATCGTGTCCTCGTTGAGCTGCAGTCGTTCGGTCCCGGGGTTCCCGAAGACCATGGCGCCCAGCCGGCCGTTGCCCAGGGGCAGCGCGCGGAGCCAGTCGTCGCCCGCCGGCTCGTCGTACCAGAGCGCCAGGTCGCCGGCGGCCTGGACCTCGGGTGGGGGGACGGACGACGCGCGTGCGGTCGCCGTCCACTGCAGGGGCAGCAGCAGGCCCCCCGCGCCGACGGCACCGACCTTGATGGCTTGTCGTCTTGTCACGTCTGGCATCTGGGTCCTCCGTTGGACGTCATCAGCGCGAGCGTGACAAATCTACAAAGATATGACGTATCGGGTCAAGCATCCCATTTCCCCGGCCAATCCAACCGCACACCACAGATGTCGCGGCTCAAAGATCCAACCTTCTGGACGTCGAGCTCCGGACCCGTCGCGGTCCCGCCTCACCCCTCCCTGCGCGCTGTACCACACGGCTCGGGAGTGCCTGCAAACCTGCGCTCTTGCATACCAACAGTGGTGCACGGCTTGGCAGAACGTTCTTTACCAATCAGGATGAAGCCGTGACTCCAGGAACACGCTCCGCAGTGCTCGGCCGTCGGGGTGGTGTGGACCCGAACGTTGCGGAGCAGCTCGGCTTCACGGTGCACGACGTCGTACGAGATCTGCGCCGCGACGTCGCCGCCGCGACCCTGCCCCTTCCCATCGACAGTGCCGAAGAAGCAGAAGCCTCCCGGATGAGACTCCTGGCGCAGCTCGACGAACACCTGCTGCCGCGCCTCGCCGAGCTGTCCAGCCCCGCCGTCGTCGTGCTGGCGGGCTCCACGGGTGCCGGCAAGTCCACCCTGTTCAACAGCCTCCTGCGCGAGGAGGTGTCCGAGGCCGGCGTGCTGCGGCCCACCACCCGCGAGCCGGTGGTGGGAGTGCACCCGCGAGACGTCGACACGCTCACCCCGGGACCCGTCACCGAGCTGGCCCGGCTGGTCAAGCACGAGGGCGTGCCGCGCGGAACCGCGCTGATGGACGCTCCGGACCTCGACTCGTTCCTGTCGGAGAACCGCTCAACGGCCCACCAGCTGCTCGAAGCGGCAGACCTCTGGCTGTTCGTCACCACTGCGGCCCGGTACGGCGACGCCCTGCCGTGGCAGGCCCTGGACCGCGCGAAGGAGCGTGGCGCGAGCGTCGCCATGGTGCTCAACCGGGTGCCGAAGGAAACCCTCACGACCATCCGCGCGGACCTCAACTCGCGGATGAAGGAGCGGGGGATGAAGGACGTCCCGCTGTTCATCGTGCCGGACGTCGGCCCCCACGAAGGGCTGCTCGACCCGAAGCTGGTGGAGCCCATCCAGCGCTGGCTCGGCCTGATGGCCGGGCCCGAGCGCTCACGCACCATCATCCTGCGCACGCTCAAGGGCGCCCTCGGTGCCCTCCCCGAATGGGTGATGGGGCTGGTCGCGGCCGTGGAGGACCAGGGAACCGCCGCGTTCGACCTGCGCAGCGCCGTCGACTCGGTGGTCCCGGACGAGCAGCTGGCCGCCCGCACCGCCGTCCTGTCCGGTGCGGCGGGCGAGGGCACCGTCGCCGCACGGTTCACCGAGCTCGTCAGTACCGACCGCATCTCCCGCGTCACCGTCCGTGACGGCGTCGCACGGACCACCAAACGCGCGGGCAGAGCCCGCGAGGCAGCGCTCGTCCGGCTGCGCGAGGAGGTCGAGGCCACCACCGCCCGGTCCTTCGTGGCGGCCGGCGTCCGCACCGAGGAGAGCCTGCGCGGCGCCCTCACCGGCCCGGGCGCGCCGCCCGCCGGGGAGACGATCCTCCCGAACGGCACGGCTCGCGCCAAGGACCGCCTCGCCTGGGGCCAGGCGACTGCCGCCGAGTGGTCCGGGCACGCGGACGACATCGTCGGGCGCCTCGACGTCACCGCCGCCGAGAGCTCCGAACCGGATGCCGCGGCCCGCGCGGCCGGCGCCCGGAAGGCGTTCGGCGACACCGGCCTCGCCACCCTGCTGCTCGCCACCGCGCTCGGGAACGAGGATGCCGCGCACCTCGTCGACCGGGTCCTCGGCGAGACAGCGGGCGAGGCCATCGAGGAACTTCAGGGCGAACTTGCGGAAAAGGTGACGCTAGCGGTTGCGGAAGAGGCCCGTTCTGTCCAGAGTGCCCTTGACGTCCCCGCCTTAGCCGACGACGCGGCCGCTCCGCTCCGCGTGCGGCTGGCCGAGCTCAGGAGGCTGACATGACGAGCCACGACGCGACACTGAGCGCACGCACCGAGGACCTCGGACGCGCTCTCCAGATCGCGGGATCACGCCTCGACGACGCAGTCTTCGGCAAGGTCGCGAGCTCCGTCGCGGGCGTGCGCGAACGGCTCGCGCTCGGCGTCGACCACACGGTGGTGGCGCTCGCGGGCGGCACCGGCTCGGGCAAGTCGAGCACGTTCAACAAGATCTCCCGCCTCACGTTCGCCGACGTCGGCGTGAAGCGCCCGACCACGGCGAAGGTCACGGCGTGCTCGTGGAGCGACGACGCCGCGCCGCTGCTCGACTGGCTCGGCGTGGAGCGTGAGCGCCGCATCACCCGGTCCGGCGAGCTCGACGCGGCGGACGAGGCGAGCCTTGCCGGGCTGGTGCTGCTGGACCTGCCCGACCACGACTCCGTGGCGCCCGGTCACCGGGACGTGGTGGACAGGGTGCTGCCGCTGGTCGACCTGCTCGTCTGGGTGGTCGATCCGCAGAAGTACGCGGACGACGCCCTGCACACGGGCTACCTGCGTGACTCGTCGGGCATGCAGGCCTCGACCGTGGTGGTCCTCAACCAGATCGACACGGTTCCGGTAGGGCAGCGGAACAACCTGGTCAACGATGTGAAGCGGCTGCTGCGGGACGACGGTCTGGAGAACGTCCCGGTGGTCGCGGCGTCGACGAAGACGGACATCGGCATCGCCGACCTGCGCGGGCTCCTCGAGCAGACGGTCGCGCGCCGCTCGGTCTCGGCGGGCCGGGCGGCGGGCGAGCTGGACGCCGCGGCGACCCTGCTGCTGAGCCAGACGCCGGCAGAGGTGCCCTGGCACATCGACACGGTGCTCGAGCGCGAGGTGGACGCCCTGTCGCGGGCGGCGGGGCTGGAGTCGGTCGCGGCGCAGGTCGGGGCCGCGGTGCGCAACGGGTACGGCTCGCCCGAGTTCCGTGCGCCCGACCCCGACTCGATAGCGCTGTCGCGGGCGCGCTGGCTCAACGGCGCGGGGGAGTCGCTCAAGCCCGGCTGGCGCCGGTCGCTCGGGGCGAGCGTCGCGGGCGCGTCGGAGGTCGCCGCCGCCGTCTCGACGGCGCTGCAGGGCGTCACCCTGGACACCCGCGGTCCGACGACGCAGCCGCTCACCCGCCGGCTCGCGCTCGGGTCGGTGCTGGTCGCCGTGGTGCTCGGGATCGCGACGGTGCTGGCCGCGATGGGCCTCCTGCCGGTGGGCGAGACCTGGACGACCGTCCTCGGTGTGCTCGCCGTCGTGGCGGCGGCAGCCGCACTGGTGGTGTTCCTCGTGGCGGTGCAGCTGCGTCGGGCGCTGGCCGCCCGGCGGGCGCAGGGCGTCATCGCGTCGGGCCGGGCGGCGCTCGAACGAGTGCTGCAGCAGACCCTGGGCGTGCCCACCCAGAAGCTGCTCGACGAGCACCGCGCGGTGCGCGAGCTCGCACAGAGTGCACGGGACGACGGACCCTCCGCACCGCTCCGCCTGGAAGAGAACGCGACCACAGGGCAGCGGATGCGGGTTCCGTCCACAGGTACGGTCCAGCTGTCGGATCTGCGTATCGCTCGCGCCTGATGCTGGGTACGGACCGGCCGCTCGGGCCGGTCCGGAGACCCAGGAGGCCTGAGATGAACGACGTCACGGTGACCGTGTCGGGCAATGTCGGCAGTACGCCGGCTCTGCACGTGAACGCGGCCAAGAACCTGCAGTGGTCCACGTTCCGCATGGCCAGCACCCGGCGCTACGTGAACGAGAACGGCGACTGGACCGACGGCGCGACGCTGTGGTTCACGGTCAAGGCCTGGCGGGCGGCCGCGGCGAACGTGGTCGAGTCCGTGCACAAGGGCATCCCGGTGGTCGTCACGGGGCGGCTCGAGGTCGAGGAGTGGACCGGCTCCGAGGGTGAGCAGCGCACGGGGCTGGTGATCGTCGCGACGGCAATCGGCGTCGACGCGACCCGTGGCAAGGTCGGGTTCACGCGGGTGGTGCACCACGACACGGTGCCCGACGGCGCCCCGGTCACCCCGGTGGACCGCGGTGAGCTGGCCGCGACGCGGCCGGGCGACGCCGACCCGTTCGCCCTCGACGCCCTGGGCTCCAGGAGCGTCGCCGACCTCCTGGGTGACGAGGACGACCAGGGTGACGACGCCGGCGTCGGGCAGCGCGAGCTGGTGAACGCGTAGGCTGGGGCCAGTCGTGCTCCGCGGACCGCGGGTGCCGGGGGTGAACCTCCGCGCAGGGGCGACCCGGCACCCGCTCCGCGTGAGCGACCCCAATCCGAAGTACCTTCTGTGAACGGTGGAACACAGGCAGTGGCTGAATACATCTACTCCATGTACAAGGCGCGCAAGGCGCACGGCGACAAGGTCATCCTCGATGACGTGTCGCTGAACTTCCTGCCCGGCGCGAAGATCGGCGTCGTCGGACCGAACGGTGCCGGTAAGTCGACGATCCTCAAGATCATGGCCGGGCTGGACACGCCGTCGAACGGCGAGGCACGGCTCTCGCCCGGTTTCACCGTCGGCATCCTGCTGCAGGAGCCGCCGCTGAACGAGGAGAAGACGGTCCTGGGCAACGTCCAGGAGGCCGTCGGCGAGATCCTGGCCAAGAAGGCGCGGTTCGACGAGATCTCCGCCCTCATGGCCGAGCCCGACGCCGACTTCGACGCGCTGCTCGCCGAGATGGGCACGCTGCAGGAGGACATCGACGCGGCCGACGCGTGGGACCTCGACTCCCAGCTCGAGCAGGCGATGGACGCGCTGCGCTGCCCGCCGCCGGACGCCGACGTGTCGGTGCTCTCCGGTGGTGAGCGTCGCCGGGTCGCGCTCTGCAAGCTGCTCCTGGAGAAGCCCGACCTGCTGCTCCTCGACGAGCCCACCAACCACCTCGACGCCGAGTCCGTGCTGTGGCTCGAGCAGCACCTCGCCGGCTACGCCGGTGCCGTGCTCGCCGTCACGCACGACCGGTACTTCCTCGACCACGTCGCGGAGTGGATCTGCGAGATCGACCGCGGCCGCCTCTACCCGTACGAGGGCAACTACTCGACCTACCTCGAGAAGAAGCAGGCACGTCTCGAGGTCCAGGGCAAGAAGGACGCCAAGCTCTCCAAGCGCCTCAAGGAGGAGCTGGAGTGGGTGCGGTCCAACGCCAAGGGTCGCCAGACCAAGTCGAAGGCCCGACTGGCCCGGTACGAGGAGATGGCCGCCGAGGCGGACCGCACGAGGAAGCTCGACTTCGAGGAGATCCAGATCCCCGCGGGCCCGCGTCTGGGCTCGCTGGTGCTGGACGCCGAGAACCTCAAGAAGGGCTTCGACGACCGCGTGCTCATCGACGGCCTGTCGTTCACGCTGCCGCGTAACGGCATCGTCGGCGTCATCGGCCCGAACGGTGTGGGTAAGACCACGCTGTTCAAGACCATCGTGGGGCTGGAGCCGCTCGACGGCGGCAACCTCAAGGTCGGCGAGACCGTCTCGATCTCGTACGTCGACCAGTCGCGCGGTGGCATCGACCCGAAGAAGACCCTGTGGGAGGTCGTGTCCGACGGGCTCGACTTCATCAAGGTCGGCAACGTGGAGATCCCGTCGCGTGCGTACGTCGCGTCGTTCGGGTTCAAGGGCCCGGACCAGCAGAAGCCGGCCGGCGTGCTCTCCGGTGGTGAGCGCAACCGCCTCAACCTGGCGCTGACGCTCAAGCAGGGCGGCAACCTGCTGCTCCTCGACGAGCCCACCAACGACCTCGACGTCGAGACCCTCGGTTCCCTGGAGAACGCTCTGCTCGAGTTCCCCGGCTGCGCCGTCGTGGTCTCTCACGACCGGTGGTTCCTCGACCGCGTGGTGACGCACATCCTCGCGTACGAGGGCACCGAGGAGAACCCGGCGAACTGGTACTGGTTCGAGGGCAACTTCGAGTCGTACGAGGCCAACAAGGTCGAGCGCCTGGGCGCGGACGCGGCGCGTCCGCACCGGGTCACGTACCGCAAGCTGACCCGCGACTGACGGGTGATGTTTGAGGGCTGTGGTCGGCGTCCAGACGCCGACCACAGCCCTCTTCCACGTTGAAAGATATACATGCAAAAAAGGTCATCCTTGCCGCATTAGGACATCTTCGACAAGATGCCGCAGTGAGCCCTGCCCTACGACCCGGGTGGCGTGACCTTCCGCCCCCGCTGCGAGACCGCATCACCCATCTGCTCGGCGCGCGCGTGATCGCCGCCAAGCATCCGGAGGAGTCCGGGATCCTCCCGGGTGCGCAGTTTCATGTGCAGACGACCAAGGGCGACACCTTCGTCAAGGTGCTGGGTACGGAGAAGCCTGAACCGCTGAACTTTCTTCGCCAGGAGATCGCGCTCTCGCCGCTCCTGCCGGACGCAGCGCCCCACCCTGAGCTCATGTGGTCGATCGACGAGGTGCTGCCCACCCTCGGTACCTGGGTGGTGGTCGGCTACTCGATGCGGCCCAACGTGCGGCCGATCGACCTCTCCTGGCCGGAGGAGGACGTCGAGTCCCTGATCCGGGTGATCCGTTCGATCGGTGAGATCGAGGCGCCCGACGATCCGATGTTCCTGCCCGAGGAGAAGGTGTTTCCCACCAACTCGTGGGAGATCCTCGCGGACACCCGGCCCGCAGGGCTCGTGAACCATTCGCCCTGGCTGGCACACCGCCTGGACGGCCTCGCGGAGATCGCCTCGCACGCCCCGGACGCGATCGCGGGCAAGAGCCTGCAGCACGGCGCGCTGCGCGTGCAGAACGTGATGCTGCCCGCCGCGCCGGACGAGAAGCCGCTGGTCTCGGACTGGATCCGGGGCAGCGTCGCCGCTCCCTACCTCGACCTGATCTCGATGCTGGTGCACGTCCGGACCAGCGACGGGCCCCCGCCCGAGGCGACGCTGCGCCGGTACGGCCTGCCGCCCGGCACCGAAGCCGATGCCGTGACCTGCTGGATCGCGGCGCTCGCCGGCTACTACCTCAAGTCGTCGATGGACCCGCCGCCGCCCGAGATGCCGGAGCTGCGTTCCTACCAGCACCGGTTGGCGCGTACCGCGGTCTCCTGGCTGCAGACCAGGCTCGGTTTCTGACCTCTTCGCAGGTCACGGACCGCTGGCTGTGATGCGCGCACCGCTGTCTGTGGTTTGCAGGGTGAACTTCTGTTGGGCACACTCCGGCCATGAGTGCTGTTCGGCGACCGGCATGGTCCGATCTCCCCCCCTCTGTCCGTTCCCGCGTGAGCGAGACCATGGGGGGACGTGTGATCGGGTCCGCTCCGATGAGCGGGACCGAGCAGACCGGCGTCCTGGAGGTGCTGCAGACCGCGTCGGGCCGGTCGATAGTTCGCGCGGTCGGGCCCGAGGCGCCGTTGACCCAGGACCGGATGGCCGCCGAGGCCGTCTCCGTCGCCGGGCTGCCCGACGACATCCCGAACCTCCCTCGCGAGTGGTTCGTCGACGAGGTGCTGCCGGGGGCCGGACGCTGGGTGGTGCTCGGGTACCGCAACGAGCCGATCCGCCCGCCGCACGACCCCTGGGACGACGGGGACCTTGCCGCGGCCGTCGAGCTCGCCATCCAGATCGGCTCCAGCGAGGCGCCGGCAGAACTGCCCGACACGCTCGACCTGATCGACAGCCAGGCCTGGGCCACCATCTCGGCGATGCGGCCGCCCGGCCTGTCCGCCTTCACGCCCTGGCTCTCCGACAAGATCGACCACCTCGCCGAGATCGCCAGCTTCGCCGGGGAGGCGATGGGCGGCAAGAACCTGGTGCACGGCGCACTACGCCGTGAGTCGATTCTGATCACCGATCACGGCTGGGACGCGACCAGCGCCCACGCGGTCGACTGGTTCATGCCGTCGCGCGGCGCGTCGTTCATCGACTTCGTGCTGCTGCTGCCCTACCTCCGGGTCGACGGCGCCCCGCCGCCCGAGGTGGTCATGGACCGGCACCCGCTGCACGACGTCGACCCCGACGCCCTCACCTGCGCCATCACCGTTACCGCAGGTGCGCTCGTGCTCGACTCGATGCGACCGCCGCAGCCGGGCCTGCCGCACGGCCGGGCCGTGCAGCGCGAGGTGGCGCACGCGGCCCTCGAATGGTTGCGCGCCCGGCTCGGCGGCTGACTTTCTTTGCGGCACGGACGCGCCTGACCAGGGTGTCTACGGCAGACTGTGCGCTATGACCGATCAGGCCGACGGCTCCGCCGCACCCAGCGCACGGGACCTCGCGGCAGGCCCCGAGCCGACGCCCGGCCCGGAGCCGGCGGCAGGTCCCGGCGCAGGTCCCGGCGCCGAGTCCGGCGCCGAGTCCGGCCTGGTCGGCGCCCTGGAGGTGCTGCGGGCCCGGCTCGGTGCGCTGCGCCTGCCGCTGGAGACGTCGGGCGCAGGGGCCGCACGCACGGATCTGCGCCGTGCCACCGACCAGCTCGACGACTACCTGCTGCCCCGGCTGCGCTCGCAGAAGGCGCCGCTGCTCGTGGTGGTCGGCGGGTCGACGGGCGCGGGCAAGTCGACACTCGTGAACTCGGTGCTGGGCGAGCTCGTGACGCAGCCCGGCGTGCTGCGGCCCACCACCAAGGCCCCGGTCCTGGTGCACCACCCGCTGGACGCCCGCTGGTTCTCCACCGACCGGGTGCTGCCGGGTATGGCGCGCGTGACGACGTCGGGCAGCGCGGGGCTCGGTGGGACGCCGTCCACCGGCGCGGCGCCGTCCGAACCCAGCCGCACCCTGCGCCTCGTACCGAGCGAGGCGCTGCCGAAGGGCCTGGCCCTGCTGGACGCGCCGGACATCGACTCGGTCGACACGGCCAACCGTGAGCTCGCGGCCCAGCTGCTGGGAGCCGCGGACCTGTGGCTGTTCGTCACGACGTCCGCCCGGTACGCGGACGCGGTGCCCTGGGACCTGCTGCTGCAGGCGGCGGCACGCAAGGCGCAGGTGGCGATGGTGCTGGACCGGGTGGACCCGGGAGCCGAGGCCACCGCCGACGACCTGCGGGACATGATGGTGGAGCAGGGCCTGGCGGAGAGCCCGCTCTGCGTCATCCCCGAGGCCGAGCTCGTCGACGGGATGCTGCCGGAGGAGGCGGTCTCGGAGGTGTCGCGCTGGCTCACCGGTCTGGGCGGCGACGCCGAAGCGCGTGGGCGCGTCATCGCAGCGACCCGCGACGGCGTCGTGGACTCCCTCGTCGAGCGGGCGACGGCCCTGGCCGACGCCGCGGACGAGCAGCAGGCCGCCGACGTCCGGCTGCGGCACGTCGTCGAGCGTGCCTACGCGGACGCGGTGGCCCACGTGGCGGCGGCGACGTCGGACGGCGCGCTGCTGCGCGGCGAGGTGCTCGCCCGCTGGCAGGACTTCGTGGGCACCGGCGAGTTCTTCCGGGCGGTCGAGGAGGGCATCGGCAGGTTCCGGGACGCGGTCGCCGGGTTCTTCCGGGGTAAGCCGAAGGAGGCGCCCCAGGTCGAGCAGGCAATCGCCCACGGCCTGGAGTCGGTGGTGCTGGACGCCGCGGAGGACGCGGCCGAGCGCTCCTACCAGGGCTGGCGGGGCGATGCCGCTGGTGCGGTGCTCCTGGAGGGTCTGGAGCTGTCGCGGACGCCGGCATCGCTGCGGGCCGAGGTGAGCGGGCAGATCCGCGGCTGGCAGGGCGACGTCCTGGAGCTCGTGCGTGAGCAGGGCGCGGCCAAGCGCGGCACCGCGCGGGTGCTGTCCTTCGGTGTGAACGGGCTCGGGGTCGCCCTGATGATCTTCGTGTTCGCCTCGACGGGCGGCCTCACCGGTATCGAGGTCGGCATCGCGGGCGGATCGGCGGTGCTTGCCCAGCGACTGCTGGAGGCGGTGTTCGGGGAGGACGCTGTGCGGCGTCTGGCCGTGCAGGCACGCGACCGGCTGCGCGCCCGGATCCAGGCGGTCATGGACGGGCAGGCCGCCCGGTACACCGCGCAGCTGGACGCCCTCGGCTCGGCGGAGGCGGGCGGGGACGGCCTGCGCTCGGCGGCGGACACCGTCGCCTCCGCGGCCTCGGCGGAGCGCCGTGACCGGGCGCGGGTCACCAACGCCGCGCCGGATGCCGCTCCAGGGGCACCCGTCGAGGATCTCACCGAGGGCCGGGGCCTGCGGGGCGCACGGGTTCGTCCGGGGCGCGAGATGCTGGCGAAGGGGCGCTCCGACATCGTCGAGGAGCCCGTCAAGAAGAGCTTCTGGAAGCGCATGTTCGGAGAGGGCGACCGATGAGCCGGCTCGACCTGGGCGACCGGACCGCTGCTCTCGAGACCGCCGTCCGGGCTGCTGAGGGGCGGATCGAGCCGGACCTGCTGGACGACGCGCGCGCCGTCGCGACGCGTGCGCGGGAGCGGGGCGGGCTGTCCGCCGAGCACACGGTCGTGGCGCTGGCGGGTGCGACGGGTTCGGGCAAGTCGTCGGTGCTCAACGCGGTGGCCGGGGTCGCTGTCGCGCAGCCGGGCGTGCGGCGTCCGACGACGTCGCACCCGATGGCCGCGGTCTGGGGCCCGGGTGCGGACCCGCTCCTGGACTGGCTGGAGGTGGGGCGGCGGCACCAGGTGGGCGCGCCGTCGTCGGACGAGACCCCCGCCTCGCCCCGCCGTCGGACCCCGGTGGGTGACAACTCCGGGCTGGTCCTGCTGGACCTGCCCGACCACGACTCGATAGTGACCGAGCACCGCATGCGGGCCGAGCGGCTGGTGCAGCGCGCCGACCTGCTGGTCTGGGTGGTCGATCCCCAGAAGTACGCGGACGCCGCGCTGCACGAGGGCTTCCTGCGCCCGCTCGCCGGTCGGGCAGAGGTGGTGGTCGTCGCGCTCAACCAGGCGGACCGCCTCACGCCGGACGAGACGTCGGCGATGCTCGCGGACCTCAAGCGCCTGGTGGCACAGGACGGCCTGGAGGGTGCGCGCGTGCTCGCCGTGTCCGCGAAGACGGGCCAGGGCATGGACGAGCTCCGGGGGCTGCTGGCGAAGGCGGCGGCCAGGCGAGAGGCGGCGACGGCCCGGCTCGCCGCGGACGAGCGGGCGGTCGCGCAGAAGATCGTCGACAGGTGCGGGACGCCGCCGCCGTCGCGCCAGGGGAACCAGGCCAAGGGCGACCTGGTGGCGGCGCTGGAGGCGGCTGCGGGCGTGCCGACGGTGGTCGACGCCGTGCGGGCCTCCGCCCGCCGGGACGCGCGCGCGGCGACCGGCTGGCCGCTGACCCGCTGGGTCGGACGGCTGCGCAAGGACCCGCTGCGGCGGCTCGGGCTGCGGACGGCGGACCGGGAGCACCGGGCGCCGTCGGGCAGGGACGACCTGGTGCGCACGTCGCTGCCGACGGCTCGGCCGGCGGTGCGGTCGGCGGCCGCCTCGGCCGTGCGGCGTTACGTCGAGGAGGTGACGCGCGGAGCCGCGGACCCGTGGGTCCTGGCCGCACGCTCGCGCGGGCAGGCGGGGATCGACAAGCTCCCGGACGCGCTCGACCAGGCAGTGGCGACGACCCGCGTGGAGGCATCCCGGCGCCCGATGTGGTGGTCGCTGGTCAACACGGTCCAGTGGACCCTGATCGCCGTGGTGGTGGCGGGGCTCCTCTGGCTGCTGGGGCTGTTCGGTTTCGCCTACCTCCAGCTCCCGCCTCCGCCGACGCCGGTGCTCACGCTGCCGACCTGGTCGGGCGAGGGCATCGTGTTTCCCGGGGCGCCCGAGTCCGGCGGCGGCGACGGGCTCGGCGTCGACCCCTTCCGGATCCCGTGGCCGACGCTCATGGTGCTGGGCGGGCTGGCCCTCGGCCTGCTGCTCGCGCTCGTCTGCCGCGTGTTCGGCACGCTCGGCGCGCGCCGTCGGGCGACGGGCGCTCGACGCCGGCTCCGGCAGTCGGTCGGCGTCGTCGCGGACGAGCTGGTGCGTACCCCCGTGGGCGACGAGCTGGCCCGCCTGGCGAGCTGCCGGACGGCGGCCACGGTCGCCGCGAGCTGATCGCCCGGTCTGCGGCTGTGCTCAGCGGCGGAACGTGACCGGCTCCTCCTCGAACCCCTTCCACGCCAGCCGTTCGTTCTCGGTGAGCCGCCGGGGCTGGTTCGTGGCGGCGTCGACGAACACGAGGGTGGTGGTGGCGCGCGCGTAGGGCTTGCCGCCCGACGTCGGCCCCGTCTTCGCCATGCCGGCGACGCCGTCGTGCACCTCGTAGCAGACCTCGGCGCTCGCGCCGCCGATCCGGCCCAGCCACATCTCGACACGCACCGGTGTGCGCGTGAAGAGCAGCGGCCGCAGGTACTCGATGCGCTGGCCCGCCACGAGCGTGTGCGAATCGGCGTCAGGCCCGGTGGGGACCACCGCCGTCGGCCACTCCTCGCCCTCTGGTGCCTCCGGGTGCTGCCAGAAGGCGGTGATCCGGGCGTCCTCCAGCAGGCGGAACATCGCTACGTTGTTGACGTGCGCGTACGCGTCGAGGTCGGACCAGCGCAGCGTGACGGGGACGTGGAGGCGTGTCATGGTGCCCATTTTCCTCCACGCGAAGTACCCGCCGTTCTGACATGGCGGCACGCCGGGCCGAGTAGTCCTCAGCCTGTCCGAATTGGTAGATTCATCCCCCTTGGTTTTGGCCGCGGAGGAACAGTTGGATCTGCCCAGGCACCACTTCGACCCGGTAACGCTGCACGAGGTGTTCGACGACGTCCCGGTCGCCCAGGCGTACCGCGCCGAGCTGGCGGATCGCCCGGACGGCGATGCGCCGGCCGTCCTCGCGGTGCGCGTGCCGCTGACCCGCGCGCTGGCTCCCGAGGCGGACGACCCGGACGCCGAGCTGGCCGAGGCCGAGCGCCTCGGCTGGCTCGCGGTCCGGCAGGCCGGTGGGCCGGGCGACGAGCTGCAGGCCGCGCACTCGCACGCGGAGGAGGTGCCCCTCGGCGCCGTGGCACCGCTGTTGCGGCTGGCCCACGTGCTGCAGTGGCGGCACCGGTTCTCCGAGGCGGACCTGCTGTTCGGGCTGGCTCTGGAGGCGGCGCACCACTACGGGGACTACTCCGCGAGCGTCGAGCACGCTCGCCGGCTGGAGTGCTTCGCCCTGCAGCACTGGGGCAAGTGCCGGTACGACCAGGCGCTGGAGGCGCACGCCGACCAGGCCCGGCCGTTCCTCGGCGAGGCCCTTGCCCTGTTCGTGCAGGCCCTGGAGCTGCGCGTGGAGGCGGGCGTGGCCCCGGACCAGGTCGCGTCGACCCGGCAGGCGATCCAGGCGACCCGGGACCGGTTGGCCGAGCTGGGGGCGTGAGACCGACCTGACGGCGATGTCGCGAGGCGCGTCTTTCGTGTCGCGCTGGGTTTCACCCCGTTACGATCCGGGTCAGGGGGCGAAGCCCAGGTCATCACGCAGAGCCACGGGGATCGCGGTCCGTGTTTGGCGGGAGCTCGTCTTCTGCGGACGCACCAGCTGCGGGCAACAACCTCTTTCTGCACCCAGGAGATCAGCACCATGAGCAGTTTTGTCGGGCACGATGAACACCGCCCCTCAACATTCGTACGCACACGCACGCTCGTGGGTGTCGCGGCCGCATTCCTCCTCACAGGGTGCGCGAGTACGGCACCCGGGGGCAGCTCCGAGCCGGAACTTACCCAGGTGAGCCGTCCGCCTGCCGAGTACAGCGTTCCGGCCGGCTGGGATGAGGACGACCAGGACAACGTCACTCACGTCATCGACGGCGAGACCCCGGAGCAGTGGGTCGAGCATCAGTCCGGTGGCGAGGCGATCGTGCAGTGGTCGGTGATGAGCACTCCTCAGTCGGAGCCCACTGAGGAGCGGGTCCGCGAAGCGATTGACGCCGGGTTGGAAGGCATGAAGTCCGCGACGCCGCAGCAGATCGGGTACCTGCGTGAGGCAGCCGGAATGGGTTGCGTCGGTGACGCGACGGTCGTCGACCCGCCGCGCACGGAGGAGGTCGGTGCGGGCTACGCCCTGCGCTACGGGTACACGTGCCCCTCGCCGTCCGGTCCGTCGCGGTCGATCGTGATCACCGCGTACGGCTGGGATGGCCGGAAGCACTCGTGGACCGTGTCGACGACCGAGGGCTTCTGGGACGAACACGCCACGGAGCTCGAAGCCTCGGCCGACTCGTTCCGGATCACCGACTGACGCCCCGCCAACCACGACGTCGACCGCGGAGTGGGCGACCGCCATCGGCGTGGGAGTTCAGGCGGCCGGGCAGATGGTCAGCGGGGTCTGCTGCGGTACTCGGCGTCGACACCCATTGCGCCGGCGAGGGCCCATTGGAGCTCGGCTGCGACGGATCCGGCGGGGCGCTGGGTTCGAGTGAGCGTGCCGTCGCGGCGCTGGACGTCGAACAGGGTGTCGTCGGTGACGGCCCAGAGGCGTGACCAGAACCTGGCCAGGCGGTCCGGTGTCAGCCATGCCTCGACGACGACCTGCAGGACGGCGTCCGCGTCGTCGAGCGTCGTTCTGGGCCAGGGGGCACCGTCGTCGAAGGCCGTGTCGGTGCGGTCGGAGTCTTCTGGTCTTGGGTCGTGTCCGACGGCGTTTGCGGGCGCGCGCAGGGCGTCGAGCGGGGGGATCGCGGCCTGCAGGGCGGGCCACAGGGTCGGCGGGGAAGCGAGGCGAAGCTCGGCTCCCGGCTCGATCAGGATGCGACCGTCGCGTTCGGCGATGGCTTGGACGATCACCAGCGCTTCGTCGTCGACGAGCGATGCGCGGGCGATCGAACCGCGGCTGCCGGCCGTGGCGACGAGGGACGCCCGGACGGGGGCTGAGCCGTGACGGAGCAGGAGGTCGACGGGCGACGGCGTGTCCTTTGGACCGGCTCGAAACGCAGCAGTTGGAAGCTCCTCGGCAGGCGGCGCCGAGTTCGGGCCACCGTCCGTGCGAGTGGACACCTGGGCGAGCGCATCAGCCCACTGCTCACCGTTCAGCTGGAGCGACCGGATCGGGGGAACTCTGGGGGTGGTCACGAGCGCTCCTGGCTACGGCGTGGGCGTGGGAGTGATGCCGTACTTCTCGCGAATCTGATCCAACGACGGATTCCCATTGAATCCGAGATCATCAATCTTGAAGAAATCGCCGTCGACGGAATGGAATAGAACATAAGGGGCTCGTGTCAGTTCAGGGTCTGCGGCGAGCGCTCGGTAGACGTCCTCCATGACCGGATTGGCTTCATCCTGCGTGTCAACAGCGATGGTCACCTCCCCTCCCTGGGTTTCGGCCCCGAAACCACCGCCACATTTGAACTCGGCGGAGACGACCGCATCGACGCGCTGGACTGCGCGTTCGTAGGCGGCGGCGCACTGCTCGTCCTCGTTCGGACCACAGCCAGTCAGGGCAGTGATGGTGGCCAGCGCTACGGTCATTGCGATCGCGGCGGATTTCCTATCCACAGGGTGTCTCACTCTCTTCGGACCGGTACGTCGTAAACCTCGTACTTCGCGTCGAAGTCGAGGTAATTTCCCTCGCCGGTAAGTCGCTCCTGGTAGCTCTCCAGGCCGGGTTGCCTGGGGAGCGCAACGCCGGACGGTATCGGGAGTGCCACGGCGGATTGTGGGAAGACGCGCTCCACCGACTCGTGATAGGCGAAGTGGTCGTGGTAACCCTTGGCATCTTCCGCTCCTGGCGGGTTCGGGAGGGTGACCTTGGTGTGGCGTTCGGGGTCAGGCACATAGCCACTGTCGGACACCTCGACACGGAACGGGGCGCGAGGGAACGGGCCGGATACGGGTTCCACGGTGACTCGGGAGTCAGCGAAGTCGAGGTCGGCGACGACGTCGCCGTCGTGAGCGATCTCCAGGACGTGAATCTCCTCGCTGATCCGATTGTTGTCGATCGGCGATCCGGCGGTGATGACGTCGGTGACGTTGTGATCCGAGAGGAAGTCGGGATCGGACGCCAGGTCACCGGCGGTGATCCCGCCCAGGGAATGGCCAGCCAGGAGGATCGGCGTCGCCGAGCCAAGATCCGGATCGGAGGCGATGACCTTGTCGATCGCCATGGCGACGGTATCGCTGTAGGTCGACCGCCCGCCGGCCGCGCCGACGAGATCCCCGATGAAGTCCGCGGGATGTTCGTTGCCGAGGTCGTCCAAGGGAAACCAGGGCTGGGTGCCCGGGATACTCACCACGAGACGCGGTTCGCCGCCGTTGGGTGGGATGACCTTCGTGACCCGCACGTACCCCTCCGCCCAGTCGTGCTTGGACACCTGGCCGAGGGCAGTATTTGTGTCGTACGAGTCTGTGACGCTCCAGATCACGTCTCGGATGCTGCTCAGTGGTCGCGGTGGAATCTGTGCGGTGACCGTGTCGTCGTACCCCATGGGCGTGCCGACGACCGGTTCGCCGTCACCGGCGAGGTCTATGTCCCAGAGGCCATAGGTTAATGTCGTCGCCCAGGCATCCAGGCTGGCGCCGAAAGTCTGCAGGTAGGCGGCTCCCACCCGCGTCAGCTGGGGTCGAGGATTGTCCGGGGTACCCGCGAGGGCAACGGGAAACAGACCGAAGGCCTCATGGACGTCGATCCACGCACTGGTGACTGTGTCGTGGCGTTCACCGACCCAGTCAGCCACGTCGTCGACTGTCTCCGTGGTCCAACCGACTGCGCCGCTGATAGTGGTCGTGACCGCACGGGCCGCGTCCTGGAACCATGTCCCAGCCCTGTCCAGCAGCGTCGCAGGCGAGCCGATCGCCTTGATCTTGCTCGCGCACTCCAGCTCCGCCGTCTCGAACCGCTCACCCAGCATTCGCGACTGGCCGAGCAGCGTCTGGTTCTCGAACGACAGCTCGGGCGCGAGCGCACCCGCCAAGGTCGGGGAGCCGAAGGGGGCAGCTTCTGCCGCGGCCCGGGAGCGGAAGTCCCCGATCTGCGCGACCAGACTCGATCTCTTGGCCTGCAGGGACCGGACCTCGTCCGCGAACCGGTCCAGGGCGTCGGCAACGCCGTCGAGGTCGTCGGCCAGCTTGTCCGTCGCTACCCGCACCGGATCGAGCGCACGCAGCACCTGGTCGGTATCCGGTGTCTCGTAACAGGCGCCCAGGCCTTGCCACGCGCCCGAGACGGCGACCCCGGCGTCGCGCACGGCGGTCGCGTCGCGCCGCAGCGACTTCGCGCCCATCTCGATGCTCTCGGCGTCGAGGTGCTGGCCGGGCACGCGGTCGGCGTCGACGAGCATCACGGTTGCGCGCCCGCCGCAGGCCCGGGCCGCGCGCCGAATCTCTTCGGGTCGAAGGCCGGCCCGGGTTCCTCGGACAGCAGGGATGACGACGGTGCGGGGCCGAACCGGCTCGGATCGAACGTTTGCCCACCGTCAGGCAGTGCAGGGACCGGCGTCCCCAGGGTTCCGGCCGGGTAGCCCAGCCGAGGCGGCTGGAAGACATCCGTCTGCGACAACCCGAGCGAGTGCGTCCGGGCCATCTCCTCATCGCCCTCGAGGATCGCCGCGACGGCGCGCACCATCCCGCCCGGCGCCGACTCCAGCCGGTCCGCGACCGCCCGCATGTCGTCCTGGGCGGCCTCGACGAACCCGCTCAGCGCGGCCGCCACGATCTCGCTGCCGCCCGCCGCGCGAGGAGCGCCGGTCCACACGTTCTCCAGAACGCGCCCCAGCCCGTCCGCCTCGGCACGGACACGCCCCAGCGTGTGGTCCACACCCTGCGGCGAAACGCGATACCCCGTCACAGCGCCCCCTTCATCCCGCGCCACCACAGCGATCGAGCCGTCGCAGAGACCTGCCGCTACGACGCGAGCACACGGTGGCACGCGAGATCTGCCGTGTCCAAGAAAACCCGCCGGACGCCCGCTACGCCGGGAGGCGGATCATGCCCTCCTGGCCCGCCGAGGCGACCAGGGTGCCGTCCTGGGTATAGACCTTGGCCGTCCCCAGAGCGCGGCCGCCCTGTGCGGTGGGCGAGCTCTGCACGAACAGCATCCACTCGTCCACCTGCACGTCGCGGTGCCACCACATGCCATGGTCGAGGCTGGCCATCGGCACGGAGCCGCCGACGTCCTGCCAGGACTTGCCGGCGGCGCGCAGAGCGGGCTCGAGCATGAGCTGGTCGCACGCGAAGGCGAGCAGGGCGCGGTGCATCGCCTGCTCCTTGATCTCCAGCGGACGGCGCGTGCGCATCCAGACCATCTGCGTGGCGGGCGGCGTGCCGCCGTCGGCCGCCGCGGCATCCGGACGCAGGTACAGCGAGCCGCCCACGTGCCGCAGCTCGAACGCCGAGTCCGTCCAGAACTGGGCTCTTACGGCGACACCCTCCGGCAGGCTGGCCAGCTCGTCGAAGGCAGAGCCGACCTCGTCGGGCGGCGGGACGTCGTCGGGCATCGGCATCGCGTGCTCGTAGCCCGGCTGGTCGTCCTGGAAGGAGGCGATCATCGAAAGGATCGGCTTGCCGAACTGGATCGCGTGGGTGCGCCGCGCACTGAACGAACGCCCGTCACGCAGCCGCTCGACAGCGAAGTCGATGGGCTCCTCGACGCGCCCCTCGCGCAGGAAGTAGCCGTGCAGCGAGTGGATCAGACGGCCTTCCGGGACGGTGCGGTCCGCGGCCAGGATGGCCTGTGCGAGCACCTGGCCGCCATAGGCGCGGTTGGCCGGGCCGGGCATGCTGTCACCGCGCAGCAGGTCCTCCTCACCGCGCGGACCCCAGCCCTCGAGGTGCCGCAGGTCGAGTACCCGCAGCAGTCGATCGAGTGCGTCGGGCTGGCGGTCCGGCGCGCTGCCGGCGAGCGGATCAGGGGTGGTGGCGTCCACGAGCGGGCGTCTCCTTCAGGTCCGGTCAGTCTTCGAAAGTGTTGATCATGCTGAAGGCTGCGCGCTCCAGGTAGTCCCACAGCTGCGACTCGTGGATGGGCGCGAGGCCCAGCGAGTCGACGGCGGTCCGCATGTGCGCGAGCCAGCGGTCGCGCGCGTCGGGATTGACCTTGAACGGCATGTGCCGCATGCGCAGCCGCGGGTGCCCGCGCTGCTCGGAGTAGGTGCCTGGCCCGCCCCAGTACTGCTCCAGGAACAGCGTCAGCCGCTCCTTGGCCGGTCCAAGGTCCTCCTCGGGATACATGGGGCGCAGTACCGGGTCGTCGGCGACGCCGTCGTAGAACGCGTCGACGAGGCGCACGAACGTGTCGTGGCCGCCGACGGCGTCGTAGAAGGTTTCCTGTGTCACGTCCGTCATCCTGCCACCCGACTGTGACAGCCCGATGGCAGCCGCGTGAAAGCGGGTCTCGTGTGAGCAAGGCGACAATTGCCTGGGCGGATCGCTTGCCAGGGGCGATAGGCTGGTCGGAGACCTGCAGCGACGCACGGTGGGAGTTGAGACATGACCAAGGCTGACCAGATCCTTGCGGCACTCGGAGGGACCTCGAACGTCGTCGAGCTGGAGCCGTGCATCACTCGGCTCCGGGTAGAGGTGAGCGATCCGTCGCTCGTGGACGAGCCCGGACTGAAGTCGTCCGGTGCATTCGGTGTGGTCCGGTCCGGGCGGGTGGTCCAGGTGATCGTCGGGCCTGAGGCCGACAGCCTCGCGGCGGAGCTCGAGACGCTCAGAGTCTGAGACTTCAGAGTCTGACGCTGTACCGATGCCAGAGGTATGACATGGCGAGCTCGATGGTGAGTTCGTCGGCGTGACCGAGCGGGCCCGGGGAAACCCGGGCCCGTGATCGGTTTCACGATCCTGACGCGGCCCGCGACCGTGACGCGAACGGCCTGTGAAGGTCACGCAGGAGTCCCCTGTGTCCCCGTCAGGGATGGCCGGACCGCAGCCCGGAACCGAGTAGGTTGGCGACCGTGTTCGAGTCTCTTGCTACCTCCCTGTTCAACGGTGCCGAGGACTTCTGGTCCTGGTTCATGGACAAACCGCTGAGGGTGATTCTGACCGTCGTGATCGGCCTGATCATGATCTACGTCCTGCGGCGCGTCATCACTTCTCTCACCGAGCGCATCGCCATCGGTCAGAAGCCGCGATCGGTGGTCGAGCGCAATGCCGACCCCGTGGGTACGACCACGGGTGGTGTGCCGAGCACCGCACCTGCGAAGGCCAAACGGCGCCGCAAGAACATGCTGATGTCGCCACAGGCCCTCGCCGATGCCTTGACGGTGGCCAACCCGCGGGCGGCCGAACGGCGCGCGCAGCGCGCGCGGACCGTCGGCTCCGTGCTGAACTCGTCGGTCAATATCGTGGTGGGCGCCATCATGATGCTGTACATCCTGCAGACCATCGGACTGAACATCGCACCGCTGCTGGCTACCGCCGGCGTGGCGGGCGTCGCCATCGGCTTCGGCGCGCAGAGCCTCGTCAAGGACTTCCTGTCCGGCATCCTCCTCCTCATCGAGGACCAGTTCGGCGTGGGGGACAACGTCGACCTCGGGGGCGACGTGGTCGGCACCGTCGAGGCGATGGGCCTGCGGCTCACCGAGGTCCGCGCGTTCGACGGCACCCTCTGGTACGTCCGCAACGGCGAGATCCTGCGGGCGGGCAACCGCACCCAGGAGTGGAGCCGCGCGGTCGCCTCCGTGCAGGTGCCGCTCGGGACCGACGTCGACGCCGTCCGCACCGCGCTCGGCCGCGCCGTCGACCGGGTCAAGAACGACCCGGAGCTCGCCGACAGCCTGCTCGAGACGCCGTCGGTGCGCGGCGTGGACGCCGTCGACCAGGCGGGCCTCACCTTCACGCTGTTCGCCCAGGTACGCCCCGCCCAGCAGTGGCTGGTCGCCCGGGCGCTGCGCGTCGCGGCCCACTCGGCCCTGCTGAACGCGGGGATCGTCGCGCGCTCGGCGCCACTGCCGCTCGACGGGATCGGCTCGCAGGGTACGGACGGCGGTCCGGGCGCCGCCTGACCCGGCCGGAGCCGTTCATCCGGACGCGCCGTCCGCCCGCGCCGGCTGCCAATTCGTCGGACACGCCCGCGTTGCCCCCGGTGAGCGCCGGTAGATGGCAAGATCTTTCCTTGTGACCGACGAACCGATGCCCGGGTCCACCGGAGACGGCGCCACCGTGCCGCCGGAGCTGGCCGAGCTGGCGACCGCCCACGGCGTGCAGTGCATGTACACCGACCACGACGGCCGCGTACAGCAGGTCAGCGTGTCGACGGTCGTCGCGGTGCTGGAGGCGCTCGACGTCCCTGCGTCGACACCGGGCGCGATCGCCGCGAGCCTGGACCGGGTCGAGGACGACGAGTGGCGCGCGATGCTGCCGTCGACCGTCGTGACCCGGGAGGGCACCGAGGTGCAGGTCGCCGTGCACGTCGCGGAGGGCGCGGACGTGACGGCGTGGATAGCGCTCGAGCAGTCCGAGCAGCCGGTCGTGCCCACGAGCGCCACCCCGTGGCGCGTGACGGCGCCGCAGGCGACCACGACCACCGGCTCGTTCGCGGTGGTGCGAGGTCCCCGCGTCCAGCTGCGGCAGGCCGACGTCCACACCGAGCCCCGCACGGTCGACAGCCGCAAGGTCGGGCGCGTGACGTTCACCGTCCCGGCCGACCTGCCGCTCGGCTGGCACACGCTGCACGCCGAGTCGGGCGGCCAGACGGCGCAGACCCCGATCGTGGTGACCCCCGAGCGGCTGGAGCTGCGCAAGAAGGTCGCCCGCAAGCAGGCCTGGGGCTTCATGGTCCAGCTCTACTCGGTGCGGTCCAAGGACTCCTGGGGCATGGGTGACCTGGCCGACCTGGCCGACCTCGCCTGGCAGACGGCGCACAACGGCGGTGCGGACTTCGTCGGGATCAACCCGCTGCACGCCACCGAGCCTGTGCTGCCGGTGACGCCGAGCCCCTACCTGCCGACGTCGCGCCGCTTCATGTCGCCGCTGTACATCCGCGTCGAGGACATCCGTGAGACGGCATACCTCTCCGCCGCCGACCGGTCGCTCGTGGAATGGGCGGGCGAACCCGTCCGCGAGCTGTCCGAGGACTCCGGCCCGATCGACCGCGACGCCATCTGGGAGGCCAAGAAGGCAGCGCTCGAGGTCGTGTACACGGCCCAGCGGTCGGCGGCCCGGCAGACGGCGTTCGACGAGTTCGTGCTGGCGCAGGGCAAGGGCCTCGTCGACTTCGCGACGTGGTGCGCCATCACGGAGCACCTCGACGGCCGCGACTGGCCGACCGAGCTTGCCGACCCGTCGTCGACGGGCGTGACGACGCTGCGCAACGCGCTCTCCGAACGCGTCCAGTTCTACTGCTGGCTCCAGTGGGTCGCCGACGAGCAGCTCCACGCGGCGCACCGCGCGGGGCTCGACGCCGGCATGCGGCTCGGCCTGCTCAAGGACCTGGCAGTCGGCTCGTCCCCGGACGGCGCGGACGCGTGGGCGGACGCCGGTGTGCTCGCCCAGGGCGTGTCCATCGGGGCCCCGCCGGACATGTACAACCAGCAGGGCCAGAACTGGTCCCCGGCGCCGTGGCACCCGCGTGCGCTCGCGAAGGCGGGCTACGCGCCCTACCGCGAGATGCTGCGCACCGTGCTGCGGCACTGCGGCGCGCTGCGGATCGACCACATCCTCGGGCTCTTCCGCCTCTGGTGGATCCCGGGCGGCGCACGCGCGTCGGCCGGCGCCTACGTCACTTACGACCACGAGGCCCTGATCGGCATCCTGTGCCTGGAGGCGCACCGCGCCGGGGTGACGGTCATCGGCGAGGACCTCGGCACCTTCGAGCCGTGGATCCGCGACTACCTCGAGGAGCGCGGCATCCTCGGCACGTCGGTGCTGCTCTTCGAGCGAGATGCCGCCGGGGCGCCCGTCGAGCCGGAGGCGTACCGCCGGACGGCGCTGGCCACGGTCACCACGCACGACCTCCCGCCGACCGCCGGCTATCTCGCGGGCGAGCACGTGGACCTGCGTGAGCGCCTCGGGCTGCTCACGGAGGAGCCGACGGTGCTGCGGGCCCAGGCGCGCGCGGAGCGCGAGTCGCTCGTGGAGGCGCTGTCCCGCCGCGGCCTGACGACGTTCGACCCGTCCGAGCGCGAGCTCGTCGAGGGGCTGCACCGCTACCTCAAGGACACGCCGGCGGCGCTGGTCGGGGTGTACCTGACCGACGCAGTGGGGGAGCGGCGCGCACAGAATCAGCCCGGTACCGACACCGAGTACCCGAACTGGAAGGTGCCGCTGGCGGACTCCGCGGGAACGGTGGTGCTCCTGGAGGACCTGTTCACCAACGCCCGCCTGCGGTCGCTGGTGACGGTGATGAACGAGGAAGAGCCCGACCAACCACTGCCGTGACTGGTCCGTTGAGTGCGGGCTATTTGCGGTCTCAGAGGGCTCTGAGGCACAAATAGCCCGCACTCAACAGGGCTCGGTCAGGCGGAGCCGATACCCGCGCGGGCGATCGAGAACCCGCTGCCGGTCGCGTCGGCGACACACTTCATGCCGGACTCGTCGCTGACGCACGTGAACCCGTGCGCCTTCTTCTCGGCGCCGTAGTTCAGGATCGCGACATCGCGCTTCGCCTTCTTGGGCTGGTCCTGCTTGGTGACGCAGGGCTGGGTCACGTTGCCGGTCGGGTCGACCTTCGCCACGTACCCGGAGGCGCCGCCGCACGAGGCATCGGGCGCGGGCTTCCGGTCGAGCTCCGCGATGCCGCATGCGGCCGCGTCCGCGGAGATCGTGCACGTGATGTTGCGCGACGGTGCGGCGAACGTCTCGACGCCGGCCCCGCCGTCGGTCTCCAGGCCCTCCTCGGGCTGCGGCGACGCCGACCCTTCGGCAGCCGGCGTGCCGCCCGGGTCGAGCGTGGTGTCGGGGCTGCCCAGCAGGTTCACCGCGAACACGATCGCGGCGATCACGAGCAGCACGTCCAGGGCGATGAAGGCGATCCAGCCGGGGCTGAGCTTCTTGCGCCCCTGCTCGGGTGCGTAGCCGTCGGCCGGCGCTCCGTGGACCGGCTGGCCGTACTGGTCGTAGCCCTGCGGCGGATACGGCTGCGGCGGGTACTGGCCACCCTGCGGCGCCTGCTGCGCGTATGCCTGAGGCTGGGCGTAGCCCTGCTGGTAGGGCTGCTGGTACTGCTCGGTGTAGTACTGCGGGGCGCCGCCGCCGTTGTGGATGTGGACGGACTGCACCACCGGAGCGCCGGGCGCGGCAGGCGCCGGCGTGACTGCCTGCGAGAACTGGCTCGCGGGTGAGATCGCGGGCGGTCTACGGGTTGCCGCGGAAACACGCTGCACCGGCCCCTGCTGGGCGGGTGTGGGCGCGGTGGGCGGGTGCTGCTCCTGGGGCGGCGTACCCGGGTCCTCGTCGGGCCAACCGCCTGGCGGCGGTGGCGGCGGCACTGTGCCGGACATCAGGCGACTCCCTCAGCTCAAATCGGTCGGTCGGGCGACCGCGGTCGATCGTACACAAAGGCGTTACTCGCTGTTACTCCTGCGTGGCATGATCGACGAGTCGTCGCAGGTAGTTCACAGACCGGACGGCAACCCAACCAATAAGGCGCGCCCGTCGGGCGTGCGGGGCGTCATTCGCCGCCCCCGAGAAGACAGACGTGGAGGGCCTGTGCCCGGAGAGAACCTGACCCGCGCCGAGGCGGTCGAACGCGCCGGCGTCGTATCGGTCGAGTCGTACGAGATCGCGCTGGACCTGACCACCGGCCCGGAGACTTTCGCGTCCGCCACGACTGTGCGCTTCACCGCGACGGAGGGCGCCTCGACGTTCGTCGACCTGGTCGCTCCGTCGGTGCGGTCCGTGGTGCTGAACGGTCGTGAGCTGGACCCGTCGGCAGTGTTCGCGGACTCCAGGATCACCCTGGAGGGCCTGGCCGCCGACAACGAGCTCGTCGTCGTCGCCGACTGCGGCTACACGAACACCGGCGAGGGCCTGCACCGTTTCGTGGACCCGGTGGACGGCGAGGTCTACCTGTACACGCAGTTCGAGGTGCCGGACGCCCGCCGCGTGTTCGCCTGCTTCGAGCAGCCGGACCTCAAGGCCACGTTCCAGTTCACGGTGACCGCACCCGCTGCGTGGCAGGTCGTGAGCAACGAGCCGACGCCGGAGCCCGTCGCGGCCCGCGAGGACGTCGCCACCTGGACGTTCGAGCCCACCGGCCGCATCTCCACGTACATCACGGCGCTCGTCGCGGGCCCGTACGCGGTGGTCCGGTCGTCGCTGACGTCGTCGGACGGCCGTGAGATCCCGCTCGGTGCGTTCTGCCGCAAGTCGCTGTCGGAGCACTTCGACGCCGACTACATCTTCGAGAAGACCCGCCAGGGCTTCGAGTTCTACGAGACCACGTTCGGCGTCCCGTACCCGTTCACCAAGTACGACCAGCTCTTCGTGCCCGAGTACAACATGGGCGCCATGGAGAACGCGGGCTGCGTGACCTTCACCGAGGCGTACGTGTTCCGCTCCAAGGTGACCGACGCCGTGCGCGAGCGCCGCGTCGTGACGATCCTGCACGAGCTGGCGCACATGTGGTTCGGCGACCTGGTCACCATGAAGTGGTGGAACGACCTCTGGCTCAACGAGTCGTTCGCGGAGTACGCGTCCACGCTCGCGACGGCCGAGGCCACGGAGTGGGACGCTGCCTGGACCACGTTCTCCGCGATGGAGAAGTCCTGGGCCTACAAGCAGGACCAGCTGCCGTCCACGCACCCGATCGTCGCCGAGATCAAGGACCTCGAGGACGTCCAGGTGAACTTCGACGGCATCACGTACGCCAAGGGCGCGTCGGTGCTCAAGCAGCTCGTGGCCTGGGTGGGGCGAGAGGCGTTCATCTCGGGCGTCTCCGCGTACTTCGGCAAGCACGCGTGGGGCAACACCGAGCTGCCCGACCTGCTCACCGAGCTCGAGACGACCAGCGGCCGTGACCTCAAGGCCTGGTCGAAGCTCTGGCTGGAGACTGCCGGCGTGAACACGCTGCGTCCGGTCATCGAGACGGACAGCCACGGCCGCATCATGTCGTTCGTCGTCGAGCAGACGGCGCCCGCCGAGTGGCCCACGATCCGCCCGCACCGCCTCGGCATCGGCTTCTACAGCCTGTCCGACGCCGGCGAGCTCGTACGCACCCACTTCACCGAGGTGGACATCGACGGCCCGCGGACCGACGTGAAGGAGCTCGTCGAGCTCGACCGCCCGGCGCTCGTGCTGCTCAACGACGAGGACCTCGCGTACGCGAAGATCCGCCTCGACGCCGCGTCGCTCCGCGTCGCGCTCGAGCACCTGGCCGACATCGCCGACCCGCTGGCCCGCTCCCTCGTCTGGGGCTCGGTCTGGGACTCGGTGCGCGACGGCGAGGTCCCGGCCTCGGAGTACGTCCGCCTGGTGCTCGGGGGCATCTCCCGCGAGACCGAGTCGACGACGCTCCGCACGACGCTCAACCAGATGGTGCTGGCGGCCAGGCAGTACGTGGCGCCGTCGGCCCGTGCCGCGACCCTCGCCGAGGTGGGCGACACGCTCTGGGCGCTCGTGGGCGACGCTGCCGCCGGCTCGGACACCCAGTTCCAGCTGGTGAAGTTCTTCGCGCACGTCGCGTCGACGCCGGCGCACGTCGAGACGCTGTCCGGGCTGCTGGACGGTTCGGTCACGCTCGACGGGCTCGAGATCGACACGGACCTGCGGTGGGAGCTGCTGGAGGGCCTCGTGCTCAACGGCGCCGCGGGCGACGAGGAGATCGACGCGACGCTCGCCGCCGACGACACCGCGACGGGCCGCCAGTCCGCCGCACGTGCCCGGGCCGCGAAGCCGACGCTCGAGGGCAAGCTAGCCGCGCTGGCGTCGGTGGTGGACGCCGACGTGCCGAACGCGATCATCCGGAACACGGGTCTCGGGTTCGTGCACGTGAGCGACCCGGCCGTGCTGGCCGGCGTCGTGCAGCCGTACCTGGACGCGGTGCTCAAGGTGTGGAACGAGCGGAGCTACCACATCGCCGAGGAGGTCATCGAGGGCTTCTACCCGGCGCCGCTGGCCTCGGCGGAGCTCCGCGACGCCACGGCGGCCTGGCTGGAGGCGAACGCCGACGCCGCCCCGGCCCTGCGCCGCCTGGTCGTGGAGTCCCTGGCCGGCACGGACCGAGCCCTGAAGGCCCAGTCCACCGACTCCTGACCGGTTCGCGAAGTCGCCGAAGTAGAGCGCCTGTCCGAGTCTCCCTGGGCTACCCCGGGGAGACTCGGACAGGCGCTCTACTTCGGCGACTGGGTCACCAGATGCGGACGCGGTCCTCCTCCGGGAGGTACAGGGCGTCGCCAGGGCTGACGTCGTACGTCGCGTAGAACTCGTCCACGTTGCGCACCACGCCGTTGCAGCGGAACTCGTTGGGGGAGTGCGGGTCCGTCGCGAGACGGCGGAGCACCTCCTCGTCACGGCCCTTGGACTGCCACACCTGCGCCCAGCCGAGGAAGATCCGCTCCAGGGCGGTCAGCCCGTCCACGACCGGCGCCTCGTCCAGGGGCTTGCCCAGCGCGATCCGGTACGCCTTGATCGCGATCGACAGCCCGCCCAGGTCGCCGATGTTCTCGCCGATCGTGAGGCTGCCGTTGACGTGCGCGTCCTCGGCCTTCTCGCCGTCCGCCTCGCCCTCGTCACCCGCGACGGCGGCGGACGCCTCGAGCTGCGCCGGGCGGAACTCGTCGTACTGCGCGATCAGCGCGCTCGTACGCTTCTCGAACTCGGTGCGGTCGGCGTCGGTCCACCAGTCCTCGAGGCGGCCGTCGCCGTCGTACTTGGAGCCCTGGTCGTCGAAGCCGTGACCGATCTCGTGCCCGATGACGCCGCCGATCCCGCCGAAGTTCACGGCGTCGTCGGCCTCGGGGTCGAAGAACGGGGGCTGGAGGATCGCCGCGGGGAACACGATCTCGTTCATCCCCGGGTTGTAGTACGCGTTGACCGTCTGCGGCGTCATGAACCACTCGTCGCGGTCCAGCGGCCTGCCGATCTTCGCGAGCTCGTAGTCCTGGTCGAACGCGTTGGACCGGCGCACGTTGCCCACCAGGTCGGCCGCGTCCACGTCGAGCCCTGAGTAGTCGCGCCACTTCACCGGATACCCGACCTTGGGCGTGAACTTCTCGAGCTTGGTCAGGGCCTTGGCCTTGGTCTCGTCGGTCATCCAGTCGAGGCCCTCGATGGACTCGCGGTAGGCCGCCACGAGGGCGTCCACGAGCCGGTCCATCTTCGCCTTGTTCGCGGGCGGGAAGTGCCGCGCCACGTACTCGGCGCCCACTGCCTCGCCGAGCGCGCCCTCGACGAGCGCGACGCCGCGCTTCCAGCGCTCGCGCACCTCCTGCGCACCCGTGAGGGTGCGGCCGTAGAAGTCGAAGTTGGCCTCGACGATCTCGTCGGTCAGGTACGGCGCCCGGGCGCTGACCACGTGGTACGTCATCCAGAGCTGCCAGTCCAGCACCGACAGCTCGCTCCACAGGGCGGCGAAGCCCGTCGCGAAGTCCGGCTCGCGCACCACCAGGTCGTCGAACGCGCCGGCGGGCACGCCGAGGGCCTCGGCCCAGGCCGCCCAGTCGAAACCGGGCGCCGACCCGGCGAGGTCGGCGAGCGTCGTCGGGTTGTACGTGAGGGTCGCGTCGCGGTCGCGCACCACGTCCCAGTGGTGCGCCGCGAGCCGCTTCTCGAGGTCGAAGACGCGGCTGGCGGCGTCGTCGGCGGAGATGCCCCACGTCTCGTGGACACCGGCGAAGCGCAGCATCCTGGCCACGTGCGGCAGGTACTTCTTGCGGATCGGGGCGTACTGCTCCTCGCGGTAGTACGCCTCGTCGGGCAGGCCGAGGCCGGACTGCCGCAGGTAGACGACGTACTTCTCCGGGTCGGTGGCGTCGTTGTCCACCCAGAAGCGGACGCCGGCGGTGCCGCCCGTGCGCTGCAGGGTGCCCAGCGCCTGGGTCAGGGCCGTCATGTCGCCGGCGTCGCGGATGAGCGCGAAGTCCTCGTCCAGGGGAGCCGTGCCGAGGCCGGCGATGCGCTCCGTGTCCATGAAGCTCTTGTACAGGTCGCCGATCTTGGAGCCGGTCGGCGCGTCCTGGATGATCTCGCGGACGTGCACCTCTGCCTTGTCGTAGAGGTCTCGGAACGCACCGTCCATGGCACGGTCGGCGGGGATCTCGTGACTGTCGATCCACCGCCCGTTGACGTGGCGGTACAGATCGTCCTGCGGTCGGGTTGCGGGGTCGAGCGCGTCGAGGTCGATGCCCGACGTGAGACCCGTGGCGTCGGTGGTCATTGCGCCAGAGTACGCAACCTTCGCGTCCGGATTCTCGTACTGCGCGCCCGACCTCGGAGATGGGGAAGAATGGGGTCCATGCGCCTGCACATCGCCGCCGACCACGCCGGGTACGACCTCAAGCAGCACCTGGTGCAGCACCTCACCACCGCCGGGCACGAGGTGATCGACCACGGGGCCCATGAGATCGACCCCCTGGACGACTACCCGGCCTTCTGCATCTCCGCCGGCGAGGCCGTCGTCGCCGAGCCGGGCTCGCTCGGCATCGTGATCGGCGGCTCGGGGAACGGGGAGCAGATCGCCGCGAACAAGGTGACCGGCGTCCGCGCCGTCCTCGCGTGGTCGCTCGAGACCGCCAAGCTGGGCCGCCAGCACAACGACGCCAACGTGATCGCCGTGGGCGGACGGATGCACTCGGTGGAGGAGTCGACGTCGTTCGTCGAGGCCTTCGTGGCCGAGCCGTTCAGCGGCGACGAGCGGCACCAGCGCCGCATCGACCAGCTCGCCGACTACGAAGCAAAGCGTGCCTGAGGGTCACACCGTCCACCGCCTCGCGCGGACGTTCGACTCGCTGTACGCCGGGCAGGTCCTCCGGGTGAGCAGCCCGCAGGGACGGTTCGCCGACGGCGCCGCCGTGCTCTCGGGGCGCCGTCTGGTGGCGAGCGAGGCGTGGGGCAAGCAGCTGTTCCTGGGGTTCGAGGGTGACCTGTGGCTGCGGACGCACCTCGGGCTGTACGGCGCGTGGACGTTCGCCGGCGCCCCGGACGCACCCGAGGTGGCGCACGCGATCGGCGCGCCGCGCAAGCGCATCGGCGAACGGGAGACGACGTCGCCCTCGCCGGCCCCGGATGTGTCAGACACACAGGTCACTCCGGTGACCTCCACGTCTGACACGTGGGTGGTGCCCGAGCCCCGCGGGCAGGTCCGCGTGCGGCTGCTCGGAGACCACGCCGTCGCCGACCTCACCGGGCCGACCGCGTGCGAGGTGATCACGACCGAGGAGAAGAGAGCGGTCGAGACACGCCTGGGACCGGACCCGATCCGGGACGACGGCGACGTCGACGCCTTTGTCGCGGCGGTCGGCCGGTCGCGGGTCACGATCGGGCAGCAGCTCATGGACCAGGCGGTCGTCGCCGGGGTCGGGAACATCTACCGCGCCGAGGCGCTGTTCCGGGCCGGCGTCGACCCGCTGCGTCCGGGACGCGATGTCCCTGCCGCGGCGGTCCGCGCGATCTGGGACGACCTGGTGACCCTCATGCGCGACGGCGCCGCCCACGGCGCGATCGTCACGACGCGGCCGGCCGACCGCCCGACCCGGGAGCTGAGTCGAGAACGGGGTTATGACCGTGGCGAAGGCTCCGACGAACACAAGCCCGTTCTCGAGGAGCGTCGTCGGACCCGGCAGAACACTGACGGAGATTCCGGCGCCGTGCCGTCGGACCAGGCGTTCTACGTCTACCACCGGGCTGGCCTGCCGTGCCGGATCTGCGGTACGCCGGTACTGACCAAGGAGCTGGCCGGCCGCAACCTGTTCTGGTGCCCCACCTGCCAGACCTGACCCTGGCACAACAACTCGTACAACAAGAGGTTCGGGTGGTGGGTCAGAAGACCCAGGAGGATCCGGGCGCGATCGGCCAGCCGAAGGCAGCGCTCGCGCGGGCCAGCGCGTTCGCCGGCTGCCCGGGACGCGGGTGGACCGTGATGAGGCCCGCGGCCGCCAGCGCCGCGAGCGACCTGCCGCCGAGATAGGCGGCGCCCAGCTCGCGCACGTCGAGCGACAGGTCCGGGGCCTCGAACTCGGGGTCCACCTGCTCCACCGACGCCCCGCCGAACGCCTCGGCCCGCAGCCGGTAGGCACCCGCGTTGGCGGGCAGCTGCCTGTCTGTCACGGCGAGCGTGACGTCGACGTCGGCCGCGTACTGGCGTCCGGCGAGCGCGCCGGCGACGTCGACCAGCCGGACCCAGACGTTGTCCGGCGTGCGCGGGACGGCGGCGCGGAGGTCCACCAGGAGATTCGTGATGACGTCGTCCACCGGCAGGACGAACGGCGTGACCTCGTTCGTCAGGTCGAGATCGAGCAGCGCGCCCCACAAGGCCCGGGCGGCGGGGGCGTCGAGCGCGACGACCTCGCCCGCGTGGACCCGCCCGCGCGGCCCTCTGGGCTCCCAGTTCATGGTGCGACGGAACGTCACGTAACCGCGCGGTTCGCCGTCGAGCTCGACGATCATGATGCGCCGGGACTCGCGCCCCTCGCGGAAGACCGGGGAGTCGTCCCAGAGGATGGCCTGCAGCTCCTCGGTCTCGCGGGTGGCCCAGCCCGGCCGGTTGATCCCCGGTATGCCCGTCGGGGCGGCGCCGGCCGCGCGGTGCAGGCGGTCGACGAGCTCGCCGTGCTTCTCGCGCGTGGCGACCTCGAGCCGGATCGTGTGCCGTTCCGCGCCGGGCACGTCCCGCAGGGCTGCGCCGCGCGGGATCTCCAGGCGGAGGTCGTCGGCAGCGCGGCCGTAGCCGAACCGGCCGTAGATCGGTGCCTCGGCGGCGAAGAGGGCGCTGAGCGCCTCGCCACGCTCGACGGAGCGCGCCAGGTGCAGGTCGATCATCGCCGTCAGCAGGCCGCGCCTGCGGTGCTGGGGATGCACACCTACCCAGGTCAGGCCGGCGGTCGGCAGCTCGGCGCCGGGCACGGGGAACTGCCGGAACGGGTAGGACGCGTGCAGCGCCGCCAGGCCGTCGAAGCCCTCTGCCTCGATCGCTATCGCGCGTTCCCAGGTCAGCGGTGACGGGGTGGCGTCGATGTCGTCGTGGGCGAGCCCCGACGGGAACGCCCACGTGTCCAGCTCGGTCACGAGCCGCTGGTCGTCCTTGGTCAGCGTGCGCCAGCGGTAGCCGTGGGGCAGGGTGATCTGAGGAAGTGCCATGCGTCGATCGTGCCACCAGCGGGCAAGTGGAAAACTGCCGGTCGCGGTCGCTGCTGGTCCGGCTGTCGGTGTCCGCGTCTACGATCGCATCCGTGACCGACTCGCCGCCCGGAACCCAGCTCACCGACGTCGAGGAGTATGCCGCCGCGGTGCTCGACGTCGTCCGGCGCATCCCCTCGGGCCGCGCGATGACGTACGGGCTGATCGCCGAGATCGTCGGCGAGGAGCTCGGCCGTGGCGGGCCGCGCCAGGTGGGGAGCGTGCTGGCCGGTTCCGGTGGCCGGTACGCACACCTCGTCCCGGACGACGACGACCAGGACGACGACGCACCCGTCGCCGACGGAGACCGGGTGCCGTGGTGGCGGGTGGTGAACGCCGCAGGATCACCGCCTCAGCATCACCTGACGGAGGCCCTGGACGCGCTGCGCGCCGAGGGCTGCCCGCTGTCCAGGGACGGCCGCCGCGTGAACCTGCGGCGCGCGGTGTGGTTCCCGGAGGACGACTGAGAGCGGGGGTCTCGACAAGCTCGACCAACGGGTTCGGGGCCTCGACGGGTTCGACCAGCGGAAGGGAACCGGTGGCCGAGCCCGTCGAGACCCCCGCCGCCGTCAGACCTTCTTCGGGGCCACCCGCGAGAGCAGCGCGGACGTCGTCGAGCGCGCCCGCCCGCCCAGCGAGGAGTCCTGCGACGCCGAGAGCAGCGCCAGCATGGAGGCCGGGTCGCCCTGGACGAGCATCGTCGTGATCGCCGTGCTCTCCCAGGCCGGCAGCTCGCGCCGGATCTTGTCGATCGGGCCGACCAGCGCGATCTCCTCCACGAGCTGCGTCGGCACGGCCGCGGCCGCCTCCTCCTTGCGCCCGGCGAGGTACAGCTCCTGCACCTTGTCGAGCGGCTCCTTGTAGCCGAGCCGGTCGAGCGACTGCTTGTGGAAGTTCGCGTCCTTGGCGCCCATCCCACCCGCGTACAGGGCGATGTGCGGGCGGATGACGTCGGCGGCGGCCTCGACGTCGTCCCGCACGATGACGGGGACGGTGGCAGCCACCTCGAACCCGTCGGCCGCCGAACGCGCCTCCGCGCGGGCGTCGAAACCCTCGGCGAGCAGCGCCCGGAACTCGTCGTCCATGCGGGGCGCGTAGAAGCCGGCCATCCAGCCGTCGGCGATCTCGGCGGCGAGGGCCACGTTCTTGGGGCCCTGCGCGGCCAGGATGATGGGGATCTCGGGACGGAACGGGTGCACCGTGGGCTTGAGCGCCTTGCCCAGCCCCATCGCCCCGGGCGCCTCCGCGGACAGGGGCAGCTGGTAGAAGGAGCCGTCGTGGGTCACCGGCGCCTCACGGCGCATCACCTGCCGCACGATGTCGACGTACTCGCGCGTGCGGGCCAGCGGACGCTTGTACGGCTGGCCGTACCAGCCCTCGACGACCTGCGGCCCGGAGGCGCCGAGGCCCAGCACGAACCGGCCCTTGGACAGGTGGTCCATCGTGAGCGCCTGCATGGCGGTCGCCGTCGGCGTGCGCGCGGACAGCTGGGCGATGCCCGTGCCCAGCCGCACGTTCTTGGTGCGGGAGCCCCACCAGGCCAGCGGCGAGAAGGCGTCGGAGCCGTAGGCCTCCGCCGTCCAGACCGAGTCGAGGCCGAGCCTGTCGGCGGCCACGATGAACTGCTGGATGCCCTTCGGGGGCTTGCGGGACCAGTAACCGGTCTGGAATCCGATGCGCATGTGGGGTCACCTCGTCGTGGGAACGTCTTACCTGGGACGGCGCGTCCCAGATACTGCCCACACCCTACCGGCTCACCCGGCGGTGTTCCGCCGAGCGCGCCCGGCAGCAGTGGGTACGGTGGAACGGTGGCCACCTACGACGACGTCGCCCGGCTCGCCCTCGCGCTGCCCGAGACCGCCGAGGGCCTGAGCTACCGCCACCGCGCCTGGTCCGTCGGGCGCAAGGCGTTCGCCTGGGAACGCCCGTTCACCAAGGCTGACCTCAAGCGGTTCGGCGACGAGCCGGTGCCGGAGGGCCCGATCCTGGGCGTGCGCGTCGAGGACCTGGGGGAGAAGGAGGCGATCCTGTCCGAGGAGCGGCCGGGGTTCTTCACGATCGCGCACTTCGACGGCTTCCCGGGCATGCTGATCCAGCTCGACGTCATCGACGAGGAGGGGCTGCGGGAGGCCCTGGTCGACGCCTGGCTCGCCACGGCGCCGCCCGCCCTGGCGCAGCAGCACGCGGACCGCCTGCGCTGAAGCCCGCGGGCGTCGGCCCGGGTGATCGGCAAAAGGTCAGGTGATCGGCATTCCGAGCTGCCGATCACCTGACCTTCTACCGATCATCCGGATCCGGATCGCACCCGCGGGGTCAGATCGTGTACTCGATGAGCTCCGACGGGTCCTCGTGCCGGGGGCGTTCCGCCACCGGCGCGTTCGGCACCCGGATCCGCGCGGGGATGCCCACGGCGACGGCTCCAGGGGGTACGTCCTTCACGACGACGGCGTTGGCGCCGATCTGCACGTCGTCGCCCACCCACACGGGGCCGAGAACCTTCGCGCCGGCGCCGACGGTCACGCGGTCGCCGAGCGTCGGGTGGCGCTTGCCGCGGTTGAGCGACCGGCCGCCCAGGGTGACGCCGTGATAGAGCATGACGTCGTCGCCCACCACGGCGGTCTCGCCGATGACCACACCCATGCCGTGGTCGATGAAGAGACGCTGCCCCAGCCGGGCGCCGGGATGGATCTCGATCCCGGTCGCCGCCCGCGCGAGCTGCGAGAGCAGCCGCGCGGGCAGGCGAAGGGACGGCACCCGCCACATGCGGTGCGCCGCGCGGTAGGCCCAGAGGGCGTGCACGCCTGGGTAGGCGAGCGCGACCTCCAGGTTCGACCGCGCGGCCGGGTCGTGGGCGCGCGCGGCGGCCAGGTCCTCGGCGAGAACCCGGAACAGCCCGCGCGCCTTGGCCATCAGTCGACCAGGCCCTCGAAGAGCGGCGTCGAGAGGTAACGCTCGCCGAAGTCCGGGACGATCACGACGATCGTCTTGCCGGCGTTCTCCGGGCGCTTCGCGACCTGGAGGGCCGCGGAGAGCGCGGCGCCGGAGGAGGTGCCGACCAGCAGGCCCTCCTCCTGCGCCGAGCGGCGCGCGGTCTCGATGGCCGTGGCGAGGTTGACGTCGATGACCTCGTCGTACACCTTGGTGTCGAGGATCTCCGGCACGAAGTTGGCGCCGATGCCCTGGATCTTGTGCGGGCCGGGGGCACCGCCGTTGAGGATGGGCGACTCCTCGGGCTCGACCGCGACGACCTTGATGTCGGGGTTCCGGTCCTTGAGCACCTGGCCCACACCGGTGATGGTGCCGCCCGTGCCGATGCCGGCGACCAGGATGTCGACGTTGCCGTCGGTGTCGGCCCAGATCTCCTCGGCGGTGGTCTCGCGGTGGATCTTCGGGTTGGCCTCGTTGGCGAACTGGCGGGCCAGGATGGCGCCCGGACGCTCCTGCGCGATCTTCTCGGCGGCCGCGACGGCGCCCTTCATGCCCTCGGCTCCCGGCGTCAGCACCAGCTCGGCGCCGTACGCGCGCAGCAGCGCGCGGCGTTCCTTCGACATGGTCTCCGGCATCGCGAGGACCACCTTGTAACCACGGGCCGCGCCGACCCAGGCCAGGGCGATACCGGTGTTCCCGGAGGTGCCCTCGACGATCGTGCCGCCCTCCTTGAGCTCACCGGACGCCTCGGCGGCGTCGATGATGGACACGCCGATGCGGTCCTTCACGGAGTTGGCCGGGTTGTAGAACTCGAGCTTGGCGAGAACCGTCGCCTCAAGACCCTCGGTCAAGCGGTTGAGCTTGACGAGCGGGGTGTTGCCGATGAGCTTGGTCGCGTCGTCATAGATGCGGGCCATGTGTTCTTCCTTCACTGTGTGGCGGGTCTGGCTGGAGTCGTGCATGTCCGACGTCGGCGCCCGGGTCGTGCGGATGCGTGCCTCGGGACTGGCGTGGAGCGTCTGGGGCTTGGGTGGGACCGGAGCATCGCGCCGGCGCCTGGGCCACGCTCGGCTGAGCCGGGTGGTCGGGCGCGAAGCGGACGCTCTACAGACAGCCTCGGGGGCAGCAGTCGGACACGCACATGGAGTGCGTGGCGGCGGTGCGGGTCGAGGTCAGGGCCGAGGTGGGGAGTGCGGAGCGCACGGTGCTCAAGACGTCCTCCCTGCGTGGGCGGCCGGACGGCCGCGCGGCTGCGTGTTCCGTAGCGGGCCACCGGCCCGCCTGGAGCAGATTACGCGGGCAGGGACTGTGAGACAAGATCTGTCTCAGGTATCGATCACGCCTATGCGTTCGGCCTCGCGTGAGGGCTCCTGGGGCGGCGTCCTGAGGCGTTGTCCTGGGGCGCGAGGTGCACCAGGCGCGACGTCGGCCCCGGTCCGCTGAGGGACCGAGGCCGACTGTCGGCACGAGAGGTGCTGTCGTCTCCTGCTCTGCCGCGGTCAGGCGGCGAACTGACCGAGGCGGCAGCCGGCGGCCGCCGTCGTCGCGACCTTCGTCGTGACGACCGACTCGGGCCCGGCCTCGGCTGCGGCGGCACCGCCGCCGATGTTGATGTCCGAGCACAGGTAGTACGGCTGGTCGAGGTGGGAGGCCTGCCAGATCGTGTACAGGACGGCCCGGCCGCTGCGCCCGGACAGGTCGACGTCGGTCTCGTACGTGCCCTGCGACGGGTACCTGCCGGTCTCCTTGACCAGCTGGACGTCGTCCCAGCCGAGCGCCTCCGTCGTCGGGTCGAAACCGGGCTCCGAGACGTAGATGCGCAGGTAGTCGGCGCCGTGCCGGGCCTGGTCGGTCAGGGTGAGGTGGAACTGCTGCGGGACGTCCTTGGCGACCCACTCGCCGGGGGTGTCCATGTAGTCGTACCGCGGCGACTGCGTGCGGCCGCCCGAGCAGAGCTGCCCGTTCGGGATGACTGCCTCGTGGTTGCCGCCCACGTTCTCCCGGTAGAGGCCGTTCCAGTTCCACATGGCGTTGGGGTCGTGCCGCCAGGCGCCCCAGCACATCGGGTCGATGGTGGCCATCTCGGGGTTCAGGTGGTCGCTGCCCCAGCGCTCGAGACACCCGTAGTTGCGCGTGGGCGGGTCGGTCACCGAACCGTGTGCGGCCGCCGGCGCCGCTGTGATGGTGTCCGCGGTGACCGTGGCCAGGAAGGCGAACGGAGCGACCAGTGCCGCGGTGATGGCGAGCGTGAGACTGCGCTTGTGCGCACGGATGGACATGGGTTCCTCCAGGTGCTCGGGCGGGTGCGCCTGGCGGAGCCCGCCACGGCGCGGTGCAGGAACACTGTGCGGACGCCGAGCGGGCGAAAACCACCCGCTGAAACGTTTAGAGTGCGGCGACGACCAGGAAGGAACGGTGTGTTGAACCAGCCCCGGACCCAGCCCCAGATCCGTGAGGCGTCCGCCGCCGACGACGCCGTCGTGCTCCAGCTCATGACGGAGTACATGGCGTGGGCGCTCGCCACGTTCGAGGAGACCTACGGCTTCGCGATGGACGGCGACGCGCGACACACGCCCGCGGCGCTCGACCGGTTCCGCAGGCCGTCCGGCGTGATCGCGCTCGCGCACGTCGATGGCGCACCGGCGGGCGTCGCGGCCCTGCGCGTGCAGGACGACGGCGCCGTCGAGATCAAGCGGATGTTCGTGCGCCCTGAGCACCGCGGCGCCCACGTGGGCTCAGCCATGCTGGACTGGCTCCTGGAGCTCTCCCGCGGCGAGCTGCGGGCGCCGACGGTCCGGCTGGACAGCAACCGCTTCATGCACGGGGCCCACCGGCTCTACGAGTCGCGCGGGTTCGTGGAGCGCTCGCCCTACGAGGGGTCCGAGATCCCTGCCGAGCTGCAGCATCTCTGGCGGTTCTACGAGCGGACCATGGATCACTGAGCCCTGGCTGGTCGGCAGAACTGTGCTTAAGGTCGAGGAGACCGAGTGCCTTGGAGGTTTGCATGGCTGTCAACGACACGCCCGACGTCGTCCCGCCCACCATCCCGTCCGTCATACAGGAGTTCGTCGACGCCACGAACGCGGCCGACACCGAACGGTTCGTGGCCACCTTCACGGACGACGCCTACCTGAACGACTGGGGGCGTGAGTTCCACGGCTCCGACGGCGTCCGGAGCTGGAACGAGACGGACAACATCGGGATGCAGAGCCAGTTCGAGCTGATCTCGGTGGTGCCCGGGTCCGCGCACGGCGAGTACACGGCGAACATCATGGTGACGAGCAACCGGTTCAACGGGACCGGGCCGTTCAAGTTCGAGCTGCGCGACGGGAAGATCGCGAGCCTGGTGCTCAGCTGAGGGGCTCTGGCACCTCCGGCCGCGGGAACGTCCGCACGTGCCACCAGATCACCAGCGGCACGACGAACAGCTCGAGGACCAGCGCCCCGATGAACGCCGGGTGCGGCCAGCCCGTCACCGCTATGGAGATGAGCCGCGGGATGGCGCCGAGCGAGGCGATCGCGAGGATCACGCGCGTCACGGCAGCGCGTTCCTCGGGCCGGCGCAGGCTCCACCAGATGAGCAGTCCAGCGGCGAGCCAGAAGACGTTGGTGAACCGGTACTCGCCGTCGACGGTGGCGTTCACCGCCTCGCCGTCGGGCAGCGCCGCGGGCCCGCCCACGATCCCGAGCAGCCCGCTGAGCACGGGAACGACGCCGAGCACGGCGATGACCACTATCAGTGTCCGTCGACCCATATGGGCAGTCTGGCACGTGCGTCCGGTTCGCCGCCGGGACTCTTGGGGGCGCGAGCGGGTCGCGGGTTCAAGTCCCATCGCTCACCACATCGCTACCTCGGCCCCGAGCTCCAGCCCGTCGTCGGTGGTGCGCGCCGACGAGATCGCCACCTGCTGCCGATCCTGACCCTCCGGGAACGCCACGCCCTCGACCAGCTGGTTCAGCTGGTCGTCGCCGAGCTGCTCCGCGAGCGTGGCCACGGGCATGCTGAGCCCGGCGAGCCGGACCGTGTCCGCACGGAGCACCGCCTGGCCGCCCTCAGCGGCCACGGAGAGGAGCACGTCGACCGTCTGCTCGCTGCCCGCGATGGACAGCGGCAGCCGTGCGACGAGGTCACCGGCCTCCGACGCGACCTGGAGCCCCGGCAGGTCGGTGGCGGTGCGCGCCGTGTCGGTGAGGGCCTCGGGGGAGACCCGCACCGACACGGTGGCCTCGCCGGTCGCGACCTGCCAGAGCGCGGGCGTGTTGTCCCGCGTGACGGTGACGCCCGCCGGCAGGTCCGCCTCGGCGCTCGCGATCCGGTCGTCGATGACGCCGCGTAGGACGAGCTCGCCGACCACCCCGAGCAATGCCAGCCCGCCGACCACCGAGATGACGGCGATGATCCAGCGATGGCGCGGGCGGTACGAGGAGGTCCGTGTCATGGGGACCATTCGACCGCACCGACATGACGATCCGCTGGGCATGCTGTGATGGATCGGGGCTGGTCAGCGGCTCAGCGCCCGCCGGGCCGGCTCAGCGCCCGCTCATGCGGTACGCCCCCACCCAGGCCCGGGCGTCCAGCTCACGGGGGAGCGCGTTCGGGCCGACGCCGTGCTCCCGCGCCCACCGCCGGACGTCGTCCCGGGCGATGCCCTGCCGCGTGAGGATCTCGTGCAGCCCGCGGCCGCGTCCGTTGAACACCGCCGCGGCGAATCGCTGGTAGCCGCGCTGCTCCCGCACGGGCAGCAGCGGCTCCGCACGACGGTCGATCACGAGCAGCCCGGCGTCCACGCTCGGCCGCGGCCGGAACGCCCCGGCGGGGATGCGGCGGTCCAGGCGGGGCGCGAGCCACGGCCACCACTGGGCGGTCAGGAGCGTGGTGCCGCCGACGGCGGCGCGCTTGCGCGCGACCTCCCACTGCGTGATCAGCACGGCGCGCTGCCAGCCGGTCAGCGTGAAGAGCCGTCGCAGCACCGGCGTGGTCAGGTGGAACGGCACGTTGCACACGAGGTCGTGGGGGTCCGACGGCGGTGCGTGGCGCAGGATGTCGTCCCGCGTCACCGTGACGTTCTCGGGGACCACCCGGCTGAGCCGCCCGGTCGAGCGCGAGTCGATCTCCACCGCCTCGAGCGGGCGGCCCAGGCGAGCCAGCGGCAGGGTGAGCGCCCCGCGACCGGCCGCCCACTCGACCACCGGCCGGTCGGCGTCGCGGACGAGGTCGACGACGCGGCGGATGACCTGCGTATCCACCAGGAGGTTCTGGCCCAGCTCGTGGGCGCCGCCCGGCAGGTCGTGGAGGGCCTCGGTGGTGCCTGCGCCGTCGGCTGGGGCGGTCCGGAACGAGGCGGCCCGGGAAGAGTTGCGGGCGGAGTTTCGGGCAGAGGGGCGTGAGGAACGGTTGCGCGACATGGTGTGCTCCGGAAGTCGTCGGTACTCGAGTTCCGGGCAGCACGAACGCGCCGCCCGGTGGGAGCCGGCGGCGCGGGGCACGCGCTGGGTGTGAGAGTGCGTTCCGCGCCGCTAGCGGGCGGAACGCTCTCTGATCATCGTGTTCATGGTCATGGCGCTCATCGGGGTCGACCCTACGAGCCGCCCTCCAGAGCGGGCCAAGGTTTTTTCGGAGGCTTGACACGGCGAACTCGCGGTGGTCGTATGGCGCACTGTTAACGTTCACATTTCTGTGAGGTCACCGTGCAAAGAAGCACCAGTAGTTCCCTTCTGCCCCCACGCCCCGTTGCAGTCGGCGCCGTCGCGGCACTGCTCGGAGGCCTGCTCCCGTTCCTGCCGGCGAGCGCCGCCGTGCCCGCCACGGCCACCACGACCACATTGTCGGTGACAGCTGCCGACGCGGACGCCCAGGCCGATGCCGACGCCGCGGCCGCCGCGCTGAGCGTCGTGCACGCCGACGACGTGCGCGGGCACCTCACGCTGCCGTCGTCCGGCCTGCACGGCGCGACGGTCACCTGGGCGTCGTCCGACCCGGCCGTCGTCGCCACCGACGGCGTGGTGGCCCGCCCCGCGCACGGCGCGGGGGACACCATGGTGACCCTGACCGCTACCGCCGTCGTCGGCGATGCCACCGCCACGCGCGAGATCCCCCTCACCGTGCGGGAGCAGCCCGCCGCCGCGCCGTACGAGGGCTATGCCTTCAGCTACTTCACGGGCAACTCGATAGCCGGCGAGAAGATCTACTTCGCCGCGAGCCGCGGCAACAACGCGCTGAAGTGGGACGAGCTCAACGAGGGGCAGCCCACGCTCGAGTCGACCATGGGCGAGATGGGCCTGCGCGACCCGTTCCTGATCCGTTCCCCCGAGGGCGACCGGTTCTTCCTGATCGCCACGGACCTCTCGATCGGCCGCAACGGCGACTGGGACCGCTCGCAGCGACAGGGCAGCAAGTACCTAGAGGTCTGGGAGTCGACCGACCTGATCAACTGGTCGGCGCAGCGGCACATCAAGGTCTCGCCCGACACCGCGGGCAACACCTGGGCGCCCGAGGCGTACTGGGACGAGTCGCTCCAGCAGTACGTCGTGTTCTGGGCCTCGAAGCTGTACGCCGAGGACGACCCGGACCACACCGGTAACGCGTACAACCGCATGCTCTACGCGACGACGCGTGACTTCGTGACGTTCAGCGAGGCCAAGATCTGGCAGGACCGCGGCGAGTCCCGCATCGACTCGACGGTGATCAAGGAGAACGACACCTACTACCGCTTCACCAAGGACGAGGGCGGCGGCGGCACCGGCTGCTCGGACATCATCCAGGAGAAGTCCCCGTCGCTGACCGCCGTGGACCTGCCGGGCGACCCGTCCTGGGAGTTCATGGACGCCTGCATCGGTCGCGACGCCGGCACCTCCGCCGTCGAAGGACCCACCGTCTTCGAGGCCAACCCGGGCGACACCTCCGGCTCGCCGTACTACCTGTTCGTCGACGAGTACGGCGGCCGCGGCTACATCCCGCTCGGCACCGACGACCTGGAGAACCCGGACTGGCAGGTGGCCGCGAACTACGACCTGCCCGCCAGCCCGCGCCACGGCACGGTCATCCCGGTCACCGCCGCCGAGCTCGCGGCGCTGCGCGAGGGCATCGTGATCCCGGAGGAGCCCACGCCCGTCGTCGCCGACGAGAACGGCCTGGTCGCGCAGTACGACCTCGACGAGACGTCCGGCGCCGTCGCGACGGACAGCACCGGCCACGGGTACGACGGCGCGATCAGCGGCGACGCCACCTTCGCCGACGGTGCGCTGAACCTCGGCGGGACCGACGGTCATGTGAAGCTGCCGAACAACATGATGGCGGGGCTCGACGCGATCACCGTCTCGACGAAGGTCTGGCTGGACCCTGCCCAGGCGACGCCGTACTTCATCTGGGGCCTGGGCAACACCGACGGCGGGGGTACCGGCAACGGCTACCTCTTCACCACCGGCAACAACTACCGGACCTCGATCGCGTCCGGGAACTGGAGCACCGAGCAGACGGTGGCGGGCGGGCCCGCCCTGCCGCGCGGCGCCTGGAAGACGCTCACGTACACGCTCCAGGACGGCACCGCCGTGCTCTACCTCGACGGCGTCAAGGTCGGCGAGAAGACCGGCGTCACGATCCAGCCCGGCGACATCGGCGACGGCCGCACCACCGCCAACTACATCGGCCGCTCCAACTACACCTCCGACAGGTACCTCAAGGGCAAGGTGCGCGACTTCCGCATCTACAACCGGGCGCTCACTGCGGACGAGGTCCAGGAGCTCGGGGCGGACCCGACGGCCATCACGGGCGTCGAGCTCGACACCCTCAAGATCCCGGCCGTGATCGACGCGGCCTCCTCGACGGTGACCCTGCCGGTCACGCCGGGCACCGACCGGACGGCGCTGGAGCCGGCCTTCGAGACCGTGTCGACGTCGACGGTCTCGCCCGACGTCACGGGTCCGGTGGACCTCTCGGCGGCGAAGACGTTCACCGTGACCGCGCAGGACGGCACCACCCGCGACTGGACCGTGCGCGCCGTCGAGATGCGGTCGCCGGTGCTGCCGGGCCTGTACGCCGACCCGAACATCGCGCGGTTCGGTGACTACTACTACGTCTACGCGACCACCGACGGCGTCGCGGGCTGGGGCGGCAAGGACTTCTACGTCTGGAAGTCGAAGGACCTGGCCGACTGGGAGCGCTCGGCCGAGCCGTTCCTGACCCTGGACGGCGAGAACGGCAACGTGCCGTGGGCGACCGGTAACGCCTGGGCGCCGACGATCATCGAACGGGACGGGAAGTACTACTTCTACTTCTCGGGCCACAACCCGACCTACAACCGCAAGACGCTCGGCGTCGCCGTGGCCGACAGCCCCGAGGGCCCGTTCACCGCGCAGCCGACGGCGATGGTCCTCAACAACGAGGCGATCACGTCGGGCCAGGCGATCGACCCGTCGGCGTTCCAGGATCCCGAGACGGGCAAGTACTACCTGTTCTGGGGCAACGGCGGGCCGTCCAACGGCCCGGTCTACGCCGAGCTGAGCGACGACATGCTGTCGATCAAGCAGGACACGCTGGGGCGGATCGCGGGCCTCGACGACTTCCGCGAGGGCACGTTCCTCAACTACCGCGACGGGCTCTACCACCTGACCTACTCGATCGACGACACCGGCTCGGCCGACTACAGGGTCGGCTACGCGACGGCCACGAGCGTCGACGGACCGTGGACCTACCGCGGCGTCATCCTCGAGAAGGACCAGAGCCAGGGCATCCTCGGGACCGGACACAGCTCGATAGTGCAGGTGCCAGGAACCGACGAGTGGTACATCGCCTACCACCGGTTCGGCATGCCGGGCGGTGACGGGACCCACCGGGAGACCACCATCGACCGGCTGACGTTCGACGACGACGGCCTCATGGAGAAGGTCGTGCCGACGCTCACGAGCGTCGACCCGCTGCCGTACGACGGCGTCCAGCCGGAGGCGCTGCGCCCGCCGAAGGTCCAGGGCAAGGCGGTCGTCGGCGGGACCCTCACCGGGACGCCTGGTACCTGGGACAAGCGGGGCATCACGTTCACCTACCAGTGGCTGCGGGACGGCGAGCCGATCGCCGACGCGACCCGCAAGACGCTGCGGCTGACGCCGGCCGACATCGGGCACCGTATGTCGGTGCGGGTGACGGCGTCGCGGCCGGGGGCGTTCCCGGGCGAGGCGGTCTCCGCGCAGACGGCCAAGGTCCAGGCGCGAAGCTAGCCAAGGCCCGCGGCCCTGACTCGACGTACCTGGTACGTCGAGTCAGGGCCGTAGGCACCTCAGCGGCCCGCCACGCCGTTCTCCCAGGCCCAGGCCGCGATCTCCACGCGGTTGCGCAGCCCGAGCTTCGCCTGCACCGCCGCGACGTGACCCTTCACGGTGCTGAGCGAGATGAACATCTCCGCACCGATCTCCAGGTTGGTCCGCCCGAGCGCTATCGCGCGGACCACCTCGGTCTCTCGTTCGGACAGCGGCCGGACGGCGGAGGCGCCGCCCGGCCCGCCCTCCGGCCGGGACGCGCCGTTCAGGTGCCGCAGCAGCCGCACCGTGACCGACGGCGAGACCAGCGCGTCGCCCGCGTGCGCCGCCCGGACCGCCTCGACGAGCAGCGCCGGGCCGGCGTCCTTCAGGATGAAGCCGACGGCGCCGCCGCGGAGCGCCCCGTAGACGTACTCGTCGACGTCGAACGTCGTGACGACGACCACCCGGAGCGGGTCGGCGACGTCGGGCCCCGCGAGCGTGCGGGTCACCTCGATGCCGTCCATGCGGGGCATGCGGATGTCGACGAGGCAGACGTCCGGCCGCAGACGCCGGGCCAGCGCGACCGCCTCGACGCCGTCGGACGCCTCCGCGACGACCTCGATGTCGGGCTGATCCTCCAGGATGGTCCGCAGGCCGCCGCGGACCATGGGCTGGTCGTCGGCGAGGAGCACGCTGATGGTCATCGGGGCTCCGCACCGGCGAGGGGCAGAGTGACCAGGACACTCCATCCAGCGCCCGGGCGCGGCCCAGCCCGCAGGGTGCCGCCGAGCGCCTCCACGCGCTCCCGCATCCCGATCAGGCCGTACCCGCCGCCGGCATGGAGCCCCGGGGAGGGCGGCCCGTCGTCGGACACCTCGATGACGACGGCGTCCGGCGTCCTGCTCACGTGGACCGTCACGAGACGGGCGTGCGGCGCATGCCGCTTGATGTTCGTGAGTGCCTCCTGGACCACGCGGTAGACGGTGGTCGTCACCTCGGGCGGCCACGCGGCTCCGTCGTCGGGCAGCCGCAGCTGGACCGCGGGGCCGCCGCGGACCTCGAACCGGCTGACCAGCGTGCCGAGCGCCTCGGGGCCGGGCGCGACGGAGGAGGCGTCGTCGTCGCGCAGCAGCCCGACGACGCGCCGGAGCGAGGTGAGAGCCTCGGACCCGGCAGCCTCGATGCCTGCCAGCGAGTCCGCGAGCGGCCCGGGCTCGGCGGGGCTCCTGCGGGCGACGATCTGTGCGGCTTGAGCCTGCACGACCATGCCGGTGATGTGGTGCGCGACGACGTCGTGCAGCTCGCGCGCCACCGCCAGCCGCTCGTCCCGGCGCACGCGCTCGACCGCTGCCTCACGGCGGGCGACGAGGAGCCGTCCCCCGAGCCCTGCGGCGACGGCGGCGAGCCAGGTCGCGGCGCTCGCGATCGGGATCACTGTCACCTCGGGTACGGACGGCACGGTGGCGAGCCAGGACCCGACGACCACGACGAGGCCTCCTCCGGCCACCACGGCGGCCTGCCGGGTGGGGAGCGCGCGGACCGCGGAGGCGACAAGTACGGCCAGCGCGAGCGCCATCGCGGGCGCGGGCTCGTCGGGGAGCCCGGCGAGCCGCGCGACGACGACGGTCGCCGCCGCCACGCCGAGGCCCCCGAGCGCCACGCCGAACCGGTGCCGGCGGCGGAGGAGCGCGAGCGTGCAGACCACCGTTCCGGCGCAGAGGCCGAACACCCAGGAGTACCCGCCCCAGCTCGCCGCCAGCGCCGCGGCGGTGAAGAGGAGCGCGAAGGTGAGGAGGAGGCCGAGAAGTGTGTCTCCGAAGACCCTGGTCAGTGCTGCTCCGCGCCCGGTCGTGTGCACGCTGCTCAGGTTACGAGGGTCGACGGCGTGCGTCGCTCGGCCGTCGGGCCCGTTGTCTTGCTGGTCGCCCGGCTCGTCACTCGCAGCGGCGGCCGGCGCAGCCAGGTGGCCCAGCGCCATGCCCACTCCAGGGGCCCGTACCGGAACGTGCGGAGCCAGAGGGTCGAGAACAGCCACTGGGCGGCCAGCACGGTGCCCGCGATGACGAGCACGGTCCTCGACGACCAGCGTTCCGGATGGCCGACGACGTGCGCGACGCCGAGCACGAGGACGGTGGCGGTCAGGTAGTTGGTCAGCGCCATCCTCCCCAAGGGTGCGAACAGCGCGTGCAGCACGTGGCGCGCGGGGGAACGGAACAGCACCAGCAAAAGGCAGACGTAGACCCCGGCGATCAGCACGCCGGCGATCGCGAAGGCCATGCGGTAGCCCGGCGTGTCGATGTCTCCGACGCGTTCGAACGAGGCCTGCGCCCAGGCGGCGGGCACGGCGGCCGCGCCCAGCACGAGCGCCAGCAGGGCCGGGGCGCGGGTCGAGTCCTCGATGCGGCGGGTCACGCCGTACCGGGTCAGGGCGGTGCCGAGCAGGAAGAGCCCCGGCACCATGGCGTAGTGCCCGGCGCCCAGCAGGATCGCGGACGCCAGGCAGAGGGCGGCGAGGCCCGCGACTGCCCGTCGCGGCAGCCAGGTGGACGGCAGCAGCACGAGCAGCCCGACCGCGGCGTAGACCGTGAGGATGTCGCCCGGCCAGAGCAGGAGCAGGTGCGCCAGGCCGAGCGCGAGCAGCACGAGCAGCCGGCGCAGCAGGATCAGCCGCGGGCGCGCGACGCGGGTCGTGGCCGACTCTCCGAGTAGCGCGAACCCGATGCCGAAGAGCAGGGAGAAGATCGGGAAGAAGCGCTGGTCGACGAGCAGGTGCAGCCAGTCGACGGCGCCGTTCCCAGCGGTGGTGAGGGCGGTGGTCACGGGGGCGTCGGAGGCGACGGACGCGCTGATCGGGATGACGTTGGCGATCAGGATCCCGCACAGCGCGAAGCCGCGGATCACGTCGAGGGCGACGAGGCGGGGGTGTGCCGGAGGCGGTTCGACCGAGGTAGGAGGCATGGCCCCATGCTTGGTGTCGTGCCGCCGCCCGCGGTACCGGCCAGAAGTACCTTTCCCGGATCGCACGCCCACAACCTAGGGTCACACGCCCACAACCTAGGGTCGTTGGTCCTGCCGTCTTCCAGGCGTGGCGGCGTTAACGTTGAGATCCAGGGTGTGCATGGACGTGCACCCGCCGAGGTGGTGACGGTGGTGATCCAGGACCTCGTGGCGCGGACGCCCTCGTCACGTCGGCGTGAACTGGACCTGCTGCGCGCCGCCGCGATCTCTGCCGTAGTCCTCGGGCACTGGCTGATCGTGACCGTCGAGCGCACGAGCGACGGGCAGCTCACCGGATTCAGCGCCCTGCCCGCGCTGCCGGAGGCGCATGCGCTGACCTGGCTGTTCCAGGTCATGCCCGTGTTCTTCCTCGTCGGGGGCGCAGCCAACGCCATCTCCTGGACCAACAGGCGTACCCGTGGCGGGACGGCCACGAGCTGGCTGCTCGACCGCAGCGCCCGGCTGTTCCCGCCGGTCACCGTGTTCCTGCTCGTCGTGGCGGGGTGTGCGGCCGTGGCCCGGCTGCTCGGCGTCCCGCTCGACGCCGTCGCACAGGCCGTCGCGCTCGTGGTCCTCCCGCTGTGGTTCCTCGTCGTCTACCTCGCCGTGACCGCGCTGACGCCCCTGACCCACCGGCTCCACGAACGCCACGGGCTCGGCGTGCCGGCCGTGCTGGTGGCCGGCGTCGCGGTCGGCGACGTGCTGCGCCTCGCGACGGGCAACGAGCTCGCCGCGGCCGCCAGCTTCGCCTTCGGCTGGATCGCCATCCACCAGGTCGGCTACGCCTGGCACGACGGCACCCTGCGGCTCGGGACCCGGCAAGCCGTCACGCTCGTCGTCGTCGGCTTGGGCACCCTCCTGCTCCTCACCGGGCCAGGGCCCTACCCGGTGAGCATGGTGACCGTGTCGGGAGCCGCGATCCAGAACTCGTCGCCGCCGAGCCTCGCGCTCCTGGCCCTCGCGGCCACCCAGCTCGGCCTGGTCGCTCTCGTGGCGCGGCGGTCGAGACGGTGGCTCGCCCGACCCCGCCCCTGGACCCTTGTCGTTGCCGTCAACACCGTCGTCGTCACCGTGTACCTGTGGCACCTGGTCGCCGCGCTCGTCGGGGCCTACGCCCTCGATACGCTCGGGCTCCTGCCGCCGAGCGACCCGGGCACCGTCGAGTGGTGGCTCGGACGCGTGCCGTGGCTCGTGGCGCTCGCGGCCATCCTGGCGGTGCTCGTGGTCCTGCTCGTTCCGGTCGAGACCCGTGCCGCGGCCCGGCGGTCGCCCGCGGGTGCCGTCGACGGCCGGCGGGCGCGGGCAGCGGCCGGCCTCGCGGCGTCGCTCGCCCGGACGGGGCCGGTCGTCGGCGCGTACGCGGCAGCGGTCGCCGGACTGCTGTGGCTCACGGTCGCGGGGGACACGGGCGGCCTGCGCGGCCCTCTCGCGATCCCCGCCGGGGCGCTCGTCCTCGTCCTCGGGAGCGCCGTGGTGCTCCGGTTCGGGCGCGCCGGTGCGCCGCTGAGGTCCGCTCCGGAGCCGTCGAGGTAAATCCCGCCACGACCATGGAGGGCTACTCGTTGCGGAGGTTGCCCGGGCGGGTCAGGCGCCACAGCAGCGGCAGACCGGCGGCAGTCGTCAGGAGCACCACGAGCGCGGCCGCCCCGGACGTCACCCCCACGCCCACCCAGTCGAACGTGAGCGGGGCGTCGACCGCCGTCTGCAGCGCCAGGGCCAGGCCCGAGCCGGTCGCCACGGCCAGGGTCAGCCCGAGCAGGACGGGGATGGCCACCTGGAAGAGCACGGAACCGCCGAGCGTCCGACGCCGCGTGCCGAACGCGACCAGCACCGCGAGCAGCCGGCGCCGTTCCCGGAGCTGCTCGACGACGTTGACCAGCATGCTCGCCCCGATCAGCACGAGCAGCGCCACCGTCCCGACCAGCAGCGACTGCCGCACGCCGCCCAGGACGGATGCGATGCGCTCCTGCTCGATGGACGAGGCGTACGCGGCCGGGTCCACCTGCGCGGCCGCCGTGCGCAGGTGGTCCAGGGCGTCCGGTACGGCGGGATCGAGCGCGACGTACGCGGTCACCGACTCCGGATCGAGCCCGATCCCCGCCAGGGCTCCGGGCGTCACCAGGATCCGCGCGGGCAGCCCGCCCATCGCGTTGACGCCGCCGTCCGGCGGGTCCACCACCTCGGCCGACGCCGGGAGCGTCCACCGCGCGTCGTCGCTCCCCTCGGGACCGACCAGGTAGGTGCTGCCGGTTGCCGGGGCGGAAGCACCCTCCGGGAGGACGACGAACACGTCGCCGTCGGCGCACGCGCTGAGCCGGGCCTCCTGGGCCAGCACCTCGCACGTGCCGGACTCGACGAGCATCTCGTCGTCGCCGGCGGGTTCGGTCTGTGCCCACGTCGAGGTCAGCTCCCCGACCGCCGTCACGCCCTCGGCCCCGGCCAGCGCACTGGTCCAGGTCCCGGCGGAACGTCCGTCCGGCTCGATGTCCAACACCGCGGCCTGGAACGTGCTGGTGTCGGCCTGCGAGTCGGCACTGAGCGTCCCGATCGCCCCGACCAGCCCCTGTATCGCGATCAGGCCTGCGACCGAGACGGCGATCCCCGAGACCGCACGCACCGCCGTCCCGCTGTCCAGCTGCAGGCGCCGCACCGCGAGCTCCCACGCGACGCTGCCCCCGCTCAGCCGGTGCACGGTCGCCTCGACCAGCCAGGGCAGCAGCAACGCGACGCCCGCCAGCACGAGGACCAGCCCGGCCACGACCATCACCTGGCTGCCCAGCGAGCCGTCGAGCCCGCCGAGCAACGGCGTCAGCAGCGCGACGCCCGCGACCGGGAAGACCAGCCGCCACCAGAACCGCCGTCGGCGCTCGCCGCTGCGCCGGACCACACCCAGCGGCTCGACCAGCACCTGCTTGAGCGCGGAGAGCGTGACCAGCACCGTCGTCACCGGGACGAGCACCACGGTCAGGGCCGCGAGCACCGGCACGGGACGCAGGTCCTCCGGGTAGAAGCTCATGCTCGCCGGCACGGCGTAGCCCGCCAGCTGCGCGATCGCGAGGAACAGCAGGGTGCCGACGGCCAGCCCGCCCGCGGCGCCCGCGAGCGTCTCTCCGGCGGCGATCCGGCGGGTCATGCCGACGTCGGCCCCGACGAGCCGCAGCGCCGCGAGCCGGCGGTCCCGGCTCTCGCTGCCGAACCGCACCGCCGTGCTGACGAAGATGGCGACCGGGAGCAGCAGCACGACCATGCCCACCAGGACGAGGAGCAGCAGCGTGGGGTCCAGGGACTCGTCGAGCGACTCGGCCCCGCCGAACGACTGGATGCGGGTGGCCGTCGCTACGGTCAGCTGGTCGGTGCCCAGGTAGAACCTCAGCTCCTCGGGGCCGGTCAGGCCCTCGTCGCCGATGGTGCCGACCACCCGGTCGCCCCACCGGCCCTGCAGCGCCGCACCGTCGGCGGAGGCGAGCAGGGCGGCGAGGGCGGGGGAGACCACGAGGTCGCCCGGCGCGAGCTGTTCGGTCACACCCGGGGGGAGCGGGGCGTCGTCGTGCTCCGGCTGGACCATCAGCCCGACGACGGGGTCCTCGCGATACGCCGACCGGACCTCCTGGACAAGGGCCGACGGCGAACCGAGGCTCAGCTCCTGATCCGCGTTCACCGAGCGGGCCCCGTCGCGCGCGTCGCGGGCGTCGAGCACCGTGGGGATGCTGGCGGCGATCAGCAGCATCGTCACCCCGAGCCCCACGCCGACGGCGATCAGGGCCAGCCGGACCCAGCCCGACCGCCCGCCGCCGACGCTGAGCCGGATGCCGAGGGCGAGGTCGTCCAACCGCCTCATCGGACGTACTCCCGTGCCCGCACCCGGCCGTCGCGCACGACGGCCTCGTGATCGGAGTACGCGGCGACACGCGCCTCGTGCGTCACCAGCACGACAGCGGCCCCCGTCTCCTTGGCCGCCGCGACGAAGAGCTGCATGACCCGCTCGCCGTTCAGGGAGTCGAGGGCGCCCGTCGGCTCGTCGGCGAAGACGACCTTTGGCCGGGTCACGAGGGCGCGAGCGACTGCTACCCGCTGCCCCTGCCCGCCAGAGGCCTGCCCGGGACGCTTGTCCGCGACGTCCGACACCTCGAGGCGCTCCAGCCAGGCCTTCGCGCTGCTCAGGGCCGCGCGCCGGGGCGCGCCGCCCAGCCGCAGCGGCAGGGCCACGTTCTCCAGGCACGTGAGCTCGGGCACGAGCTGGCCGAACTGGAACACGAACCCGAACTCGCCGCGCCGCAGGGCGCTGCGCTCGTCGTCGTGCATGGCGGTGAGGTCGCGTCCGGCGTAGGTCACGCGGCCGGAGTCCGGGTGCAGGATGCCGGCCAGGCAGTGCAGCAGGGTGGACTTGCCCGACCCGGACGGGCCCATGAGTGCCAGCACCTCGCCGGCGTGCACCTCGACCGATGCGGAGTCCAGTGCGGTGGTGGAGCCGAAGCTGAGCTGCAGGTTCTCGGCGGTGAGCAGTGGTTCGGTGGGCATGTGGGCTCCAGGGTGTGGTCTCGACAGGCTCGACCCGCGGGGACAGGTCGGCCCGCGGTACGGGCGGGTGCGGCCGCTTGTTACGCGCGGACCTGCGCGGCGAGCTGCTGCAGGCGCGCGGCGGTGAGCTCGAGCCAGCGCAGGTCGGCCTCGAGGTGGAACAGCGCGTGGTCGCAGATGAGCTGGTCGGCCAGATCGCCGCCGTCCCTGCGCCGCGTGAGCTCCCGCATGAGGCCCAGGTGCGCCGAACGCTGCGTGTCGAGCACGTCCTCGGCGTCGTGACCCGTGAGCAGGGCGAGCACGACCTTCGTGTAGAGCGTGCTCTGCAGGTAGGGCTCGGGCTTCTCGGGCTTGGCGAGCCAGGCGGCGACGTCGGACACACCCGCGTCCGTGATCGCGTACTTCTTGCGTTCCGGGCCCGCGCCGGGCTCCGACTCGACCTCGACGAGGCCGTTCTTCAGCAGCCTGGCGAGCGTCGAGTAGACCTGGCCGTACGCGAGCTGCCGGTCGTGGCCGAAGCGTTCGTCGTAGGAGCGCTTGAGGTCGTACCCGTGGCGCGCCCCACCCTCGAGCAACCCGAGCAACGCATGTCCGATACTCATGGCGGCAACTATACACACCATGTATACACGGTAAGAAGTCTCCGTTGAGTGCTGGCTATTTGCGCTCCTGAGAGGGTTTGGGGCGCAAATATCCAGCACTCAACGGGGGGCCGGGTGGGGCGGGTAGAGTTGGGCGCTGTTCAGCATCAGACAGGTGTGGTTGTTGCAGCACGTACAGATCGGTGAGTCTCGGTGACCGTCCTTACTTCTGAAACCCGTCCGGTACAGGTCGAGGCGGCCCGACGGCGCAGCATCGCCGTGATCTCGCACCCCGACGCGGGTAAGTCGACGCTGACCGAGGCGCTGGCGCTGCACGCGCACGCCATCGAGGAGGCCGGGGCCGTCCACGGCAAGGGCAACCGCGCCGGCGTCGTCTCCGACTGGCTGGAGATGGAGCAGAAGCGCGGGATCTCGATCACCTCCGCCGCGCTCCAGTTCGCCTACGGCGACGTCGTGATCAACCTGCTGGACACGCCCGGCCACGCCGACTTCTCCGAGGACACCTACCGGGTCCTGACCGCCGTCGACGCCGCCGTCATGCTGCTCGACTCGGCGAAGGGCCTGGAGCCGCAGACGCTCAAGCTGTTCGAAGTCTGCCGACGCCGGGGCGTGCCGGTCATCACGTTCGTCAACAAGTGGGACCGTCCCGGCCGCGAGGCGCTCGAGCTGTGCGACGAGCTCGAGGAGCGCATCAATCTTCGCCCGACGCCGCTCACCTGGCCGATCGGCGAGGCCGGCCGGTTCCTCGGGCTGGTCGACCGCGCCAGCGGCGAGGTCCGCACCTACCGCCGCGCCCCGGGCGGCGCGTCGATCGCCGAGGAGAGCGTGCTCACCCCGCAGGCCGCCGCCGAGGCCCTCGGCGACGACCACACCGAGGCCGTCGAGAGCGTGCAGCTCCTGGAGCCCGTCGACCGCGAGTCCTTCCTCGCGGGCACGACGACGCCGATGCTGTTCGGCGCGGCGCTCGCCAACATCGGCGTCCGCCAGCTGCTCGACGCCGTCGTCGATCTCGCCCCCGCACCGGGCGCCCGCCCCGACGTCAACGACGGGGAGCGTGCGGTCACCCAGCCGTTCAGCGGGTTCGTGTTCAAGATGCAGGCCGGCATGGACCCGAACCACCGCGACCACGTCGCGTTCATCCGCGTGTGCTCGGGCCGGTTCGAGCGCGGCATGGTCGTCACGCACGAGCGCACGGGCCGGCCGTTCGCCACCAAGTACGCCCTGTCGGTCTTCGGCCGCGAGCGGTCGACGGTCGAGGACGCCTACCCGGGCGACGTCGTTGGCCTGGTCAACGCCAGCACGCTCGCCGTCGGCGACACGGTGTTCGACTCCGCCGGGCCGAAGGTGCGCTTCCCGCCGATGCCGGTGTTCGCCCCGGAGCACTTCGCGGCCGCGCGCGTGGCCGACCCGGGCCGCTCCAAGCAGTTCCGCAAGGGCATCTCCCAGCTGGAGCAGGAGGGCGTCGTCCAGGTCCTCGTCTCGGAGGCGCGCGGCGACGGCAACCCGATCCTGGCGGCCGTCGGCCCGCTGCAGTTCGAGGTCGCGACCTTCCGGATGGAGCACGAGTTCTCCGCGCCGATCCGCATGGAGACGCTCGGGCTCTCGCTCGCCCGCGAGGCCGCGCCGGAACACATCGAGATCATCGCCGGCTACCCGGGCGTCGAGGTGGTGCGGCGCGGCGACGGGACGCCGCTGGTCCTGCTGCGCGACGTCTGGCACGCCCGCGCGTTCGAGCGCGCGCACCCTGACGTGCCGCTCATCCCGCTGGTCGCCAGCGGGGTCTGACGCTCGACACTCCGGCAGGGGAACGCCGGGCCGCGGGGGGAGCGGGGGCTACGGTCTTGGCATGACGTCGCCCAGCTCGTCCGAGACCGGCGCTACCGGTCCTGACGTGCCAACCGGTCCTGACCAGCTCTCGCCGGGCCAGCCTCCGGCGGACCAGCCGGACCAGCCGATCCCGCCGCCCGGGGCGCCCGACTCCCCGCGCCCGCCGCGCTGGCTGCCCCGGGCGCTGTTCCTGGCCGTGGTGACGGTGTTCGTCGCCATCTTCGCGTGGAACGCGATGGGGAAGCTGGAGGGGCTCTTCATCAACGTGCTCATCGCGGTCTTCATCGCGCTGGCCCTCGAACCGGGCACGGTCTGGCTGGTGCGGCAGGGGTGGCGCCGCGGGCTGGCCGCCGCGGTCACGCTGCTCGGGTCGCTCGTCGTGGTGATCGTGCTGATGGCACTGTTCGGCAACCTGTTCGTGCAGCAGCTCGTCGAGCTCGCGCAGTCGGTCCCGCGGCTCTACGAGGGCTTGCAGGGCTTTGTCGTCGAGCGCTTCGGCATCGAGATCCCCGAGTCCGAGAACCTGATCCGGCAGGCGTTCGACCGGTTCGGCGAGGACGTCGCGTCCGGGGCGCTGCTGGTGGGGACGACGGTGGTGGGCGGGCTGCTCGCCACCCTGACGATCCTGCTGGTCTCCTACTACCTGCTCGCGGCCGGGCCGCGCTTCCGTGCGGCCGTGTGCGGCTGGCTGACGCCGGCGCGGCAGCAGGAGATGCTGCACCTGTGGGAGGTCACGCAGGGCAAGGTGTCCGACTACATCGGTTCCCGCGTGGTGCTGGCGGCGGTCTCGACGGTGGTCACCTTCGTGTTCCTCGCGATCCTGCAGACGCCGTACGCGCTACCGCTGGCCGTCTTCGTCGGGGTGGTCTCCCAGTTCGTGCCGACCATCGGCGCCTACCTCGGTGGCGCGCTGCCCACCATGGTGGCGCTCACGGCGCAGGGCTGGCCCCAGGCGCTGGGTGTGCTCGCGTTCGTCATCGGCTACCAGCAGTTCGAGAACCTGTACCTGGCGCCGAAGGTGTCCGCCCGCGCGCTGGAGATGAACGCCGCGGTCAGCCTGCTGGTGGTGCTGGCGTTCGGCGCGGTCTTCGGGGTGCTGGGCGCGTTCCTCGCGCTGCCCGTCGCCGCGACGATCCAGGCGGTCGCGACCACGTACTTCCGGCGGCACGAGCTCGTCGAGTCGCACATGCTGCGGGACCCGGACGGGCTCGGCAAGGCGTGAGTGCCGCCGTCGGCGGATAGGATCAAGTCCGCGCACCTCCGCCTCTGCCAGGAGATAGTCGCCACCTCAGAGCCCGAAGGAACTTTTCTGCGTGTCACTCAGCCCTGCCGACCTACCCGGTTCTGCCCCGGCGCCGACCCCTGTCTCGGGCGCTCCGGAGGCGACCGCCTCGGGTTCGTTCAGGGCCGCGTTCAGCTCGGTCCGGACCCTGCGTACGGAGGTCCTGGCAGGCCTCGTGGTCGCACTGGCCCTCATCCCCGAGGCGATCGCCTTCTCGATCATCGCGGGCGTCGACCCGCGGATCGGCCTGTTCGCGTCGTTCACGATGGCCGTCACCATCTCGTTCCTCGGCGGGCGCCCGGCGATGATCTCGGCGGCGACCGGCGCCATCGCGCTGGTCGTCGCGCCGGTGGTGCGTGAGCACGGGCTCGACTACCTGATCGCCACCGTCCTCCTCGGCGGGGTGATCCAGGTGGTCCTCGGCCTGCTCGGCGTCGCGAAGCTCATGCGGTTCGTCCCCCGGTCGGTGATGGTCGGCTTCGTCAACGCCCTGGCGATCCTCATCTTCCTGTCCCAGGTCACGCACCTGGTCGACGTGCCGTGGGTCGTCTACCCGCTGGTCGCCGCCGGCATCGCGATCATGGTCTTCTTCCCGCGGCTGACCAGGGTGGTTCCCGCGCCGCTGGTCGCGATAGTGCTGCTCACGGCCGCCGTCGTCCTCGCGGGCATCAACGTGCCCACCGTCGGGGACGAGGGTGCGCTGCCCAACTCGCTGCCCAGCCTGCTGTTCCCGGACGTGCCGCTCACCGTGGAGACGCTGCGGATCATCGCGCCCTACGCGCTGGCGATGGCGCTGGTCGGCATCCTGGAGTCGCTGCTGACCGCCAAGCTGGTCGACGACGTCACCGACACCCACTCGAACAAGACCCGCGAGACCCTGGGCCAGGGCGCGGCCAACATCGTCACCGGCTTCTTCGGCGGCATGGGCGGCTGCGCGATGATCGGCCAGACCATGATCAACGTGAAGTCGTCGGGCGCGCGGACCCGGCTCTCGACGTTCCTCGCCGGCGTGTTCCTGCTGATCCTCGTGGTCGGCCTCGGCGACGTCGTGGCGATCATGCCGATGGCGGCGCTCGTGGCCGTGATGATCATGGTCTCGGTGGGCACGTTCGACTGGCACTCGATCCGCCCGGCGACGCTGCGGCGCATGCCCCGGTCCGAGACCACGGTCATGGTGGCGACGGTCGTCGTCACCGTCGTCACGCACAACCTCGCCTACGGCGTGATCGTGGGGGTGCTCGTCGCGATGGTGCTGTTCGCCAACCGAGTCGCGCACTTCACATCGGTCACCCGCCTGGAACCCGTAGCGGGCGGGGCTACCGACGGCCCCCTCGTGTATGCCGTCGAGGGTGAGCTGTTCTTCGCCTCGTCCAACGACCTCGTCTACCAGTTCGACTACGCGGGCGACCCGAAGGACATCGTCATCGACATGACGAACGCCCATATCTGGGACGCCTCGACGGTCGCGTCGCTGGACGCGGTGACCACCAAGTACGAAGCCAGGGGCAAGAGCGTGACGATCGTCGGCATGAACGACGACTCCGCAGCACGGCACCAGCGGCTCGCCGGAAACCTCGGCGCCGGCCACTGACCACAGACCACAGCAGTACCCACAGCGCCGCACCTGCGGCCTGACCCGGTGAGCCCTGGTCCATCCTGGCGGTCGTCCCACGCCGCGAGGACCCCGAGCTCATCGGCAGCTAACCTGTTCCGGAGGGACACCATGCATACCGCACCAAGAGACCTCAGCCGCCCGCCTGTCGCACCGTCGCAGGGCCTGCGCATCACGCCGCTCGGCGGCATCGGCGAGATCGGCCGCAACATGACGGTCTTCGAGCACGCGGGCAAGCTGCTCGTCGTCGACTGCGGGGTCCTCTTCCCCGAGGACACCCAGCCCGGTATCGACGTCATCCTGCCCGACTTCACGAGCCTCGAGAGCCGCCTCGACGACATCGAGGCCATCGTGCTCACCCACGGGCACGAGGACCACATCGGCGGCGTGCCCTACCTGCTCAAGCAGCGGCCGGACATCCCCGTCGTCGGCTCGCAGCTCACGCTCGCGTTCCTGTCCGCCAAGCTCACCGAGCACAACATCAAGCCCGTGCTGGTGCACGTCGAGGCCGGCGGCCGGCACGCGGCCGGCCCGTTCGCGCTCGAGTTCATCGCCGTCAACCACTCGATCCCCGACGGTCTCGCCGTCGTGATCCGGACCGCCGCCGGCGTCGTCCTGCACACCGGTGACTTCCGGATGGACCAGTTCCCGCTCGACGGGCGCCTGACGGACCTGCGCGCCTTCGGCCGCCTGGGCGAGGAGGGGCTCGACCTGCTGCTGGTGGACTCCACCAACGCGGAGATCCCGGGCTTCACCATCTCCGAGACCGAGCTGACCCCCGCGATCGACCAGGTCTTCACGACGACGCCGGGGCGCGTCATCGTCTCCAGCTTCGCCAGCCACGTCCACCGCATCCAGCAGGTCCTGGACGCCTCGGACGCCCGCGGCCGCAAGGTCGCGTTCGTCGGCCGGTCCATGGTGCGCAACATGCGCATCGCGCGTGAGCTCGGCTATCTCACCGTCCCCCGCGGCCTGGTGATCGACTACGCCAAGACCCGCAACCTGCCGCCGAACAAGGTGACGCTCATCTGCACCGGCTCCCAGGGCGAGCCCATGGCGGCCCTGGCCCGGATGGCCAACGAGACCCACGAGGTCCGCATCAGCGACGGCGACACCGTCCTGCTCGCCAGCTCCCTGATCCCGGGCAACGAGAGCGCGATCTACGGCATCATCAACAAGCTCACCGACCTGGGCGCGAACGTCGTGCACAAGGGCAACGCCCGGGTCCACGTCTCCGGGCACGCCAGCGCCGGCGAGCTCGTCTACTGCTACAACATCCTGCGCCCGCGCAACGTCATGCCGGTCCACGGCGAGCCCAAGCACCTGCGCGCCAACGGCGCCCTGGCGGAGCGCACCGGCGTCCCCACGGACAACGTCCTGATCGTCCGTGACGGCGTGGTCGTCGACATGGTCGACGGGGTCGCGCGCATCGTCGGCCAGGTGGAGAACGACCTCGTCTACGTCGACGGTCAGACCGTCGGCCACGTCACCGAGGACACCCTCGCCGACCGGCGCAAGCTCAGCGCGGCAGGCGTCCTGACCGTCCTGGCGTTCCTCCGCTCCGGGACCGCGGAGCTGGCCGAACCCCTCGAGTACCTCCACCGCGGCTCCGTGCACGGCCAGGACAGCCTCGACAACGCCTCGCGCGCCGTCGACAAGGCGCTCGCGGACGCCACGCGGAACAAGACCACCGCCGGCGACCAGCTCGAGGAGATCATCGCGACCACCGTCGCGCGGTCGCTCGCGCGCAGCTCGCGACGGGAACCGGTGGTCATCGCCGTCGTCCTCGACGCGTGACGGCTCGCCCCGGGCGGGGAACGACGTCGGCGACCCGGTGGGTCGCCGACGTCACGCCCGGGGCCGCCGGTCGCACTTGACCCTGACGTCAACGTCAGGTCCTAGCGTTCCGGGCATGGACATCAACAACTCAGTTGCCCTCGTCACCGGAGCCAACCGCGGCCTGGGCCGCGCCTTCGCCCAGCGTCTCCTCGAACGGGGTGCGCGCAAGGTCTACGCCACGGCCCGCCGTCCCGAGACCGTGGACCTCCCCGGCGTGGAGGTGCTGGCCCTCGACGTGACCGACGCCGATTCCGTGCGGGCGGCGGCCGCGGCTGCCCCCGACGTCTCGCTGCTCGTCAACAACGCGGGGATCTCGACGGGCACCGGCCTCGTGACCGGCTCGATGGATGCGGTACGGCTCGAGCTGGAGACCAACACGCTCGGACCCCTTGGCCTGATCAGGGCGCTCGCGCCGACTCTCGCCGCGAACGGCGGGGGCGCGATCGTGAACGTCCTCTCCGCGATGTCGTGGTTCGGGATCGCCGGCGCCAACGCCTACCACCTGAGCAAGGGCGCCGCATGGGCCATGACCAACGGCGTCCGCCTGGAGCTCGCCGAGCAGGGCACCCTCGTGACCGGCGTCCACCTGGGCCTCGCCGACACCGACATGGCGGCAGGCTGGCCCGTGGACAAGCTCGCGCCGTCGGACCTGGTGGATGCCGTGCTCGACGGCGTCGAAGCGGGCTCCGCCGAGGTGCTCGCCGACCAGTGGAGCCGGGACATCAAGGCCCGGCTGCCGCTGACGCCGGAGGAGTTCAACGCCGAGATGGGCCGCGCGCTCTCGGCGCTGTCGGCGGTCTGAGCCGCCCCTGCTCACACGACCGCACTGACCCGTCCTAGCGCGACCGTACGGCGCGCAGGACGGTGTCGTGGACGTGGTGCGTGCCCTCGGGCGGGGCGGCGGTGCGCAGGCGGCTCTCGTCGACCTGGACCGCCCAGCCCTCGCCGAGGAGCCGCGCGATGTCGCCGGGTGCGTAGTAGTCGGCGGGGTCGAAGTCGGGGTGCCGGTACGTGGCCAGGTCGGCCATGTCATGGCTGCCGACGAGCAGGGTGCCGCCGGGCGCCACCACGTCCAGGAGACGGCGGAGCGCTGCGTGGTCCGGCCGGTTCGGGAGCGGGAAGTACTGGAGCGACACCAGGTCGAACGGGCCCGTGGGCGGTGGCGTGGTGGTGAGATCCGCTTGCCGCCACGTCACCTGCTCCGCGAGTCCCGCAGCGGCTGCGGCCGCCGCGCCACGGTCCAGCGCGACCCGGGAGATGTCGACAGCGGTGACCTGCCAGCCGTGCCCGGCGAGCCAGATCGCGTCTGCGCCCTCGCCGCAGCCGACGTCGAGGGCCCGGCCCGGTGCCAGACCTGCGGCCTCCGTGACGAGCACCCCGTTGGGGTTCCCGCTGAAGAGCCGGTCCCGGCTGCTGTACCGCTCGTCCCAGTGCTGCGCGTCCATGTGTCCTCTTTCGCTCGGGCCTGATCGTGCCGGGCCCATCGTGCGAGTTCAGGTCGACATGAAGTCAAGCGGGCAGTACGGGTTCGAGCACGGACGTGACGTACCTGGTGACGGCGGCGGCCGTCGGCGGACCGGGGTTCTGGTCGGCGAACAGGAGATGCCCGCCGCCGACCAGGGACAGGGTGAGCGACTCGATGTCGGAGCCGGCCGCGATGCGGCCCAGCGCGCGTTCATCCGACAGGTAGGCGGAGATCGCGGCGGTGGCCTGGGAGAGGATCGCTGTGCCGCCCCCGGGCACGGCCTGCCGGAGCCGGGCACGCAGCTCGTCCCGGAAGGTGATGAGCGGGATGATCGCGAGCGCGACCGGCCCGAACAGGGTGGTCAGGGCGGTCGCCAGGTTGCCGGCCACCGTGCCGGTACCGACGGACTCGCGCAGCGTGCCTGCCTCCGCCTCGAGCCGCGTCGCCCGGTCGAGGACCAGCTCCGCGAGGAAGCCGTCGAACTCGCCGAAGTGCCGGTGCAGCACCCCCTTGGCGGTACCCGCCTCGTCGGTCACGGCTCGGCTGGTCAGCGCGCCCGGCCCGTCCCGCAGCAGCACTCGCTCCGCGGCGTCGAACAGCTGCTGCCGCGCGTCACGAAGGTGCACCCCGGTCGGCATCCACAGATCCTCTCGCGTAACCGACGTGCTTTGCCAAGTGGGCATGCGCCCACTAAAGTGGGCGCATGCCCACTTTACCCTCGGGCCGACCTGAGAGGTCGGCGCCAGAACCGCACAGGGCCCGGCAGGTGGCCGAGTCGTTCGGTACGGACGCACAGCGCTACGACCGGGCTCGCCCCGGTTATCCCGGCGAGCTGGTGGCCCGGGTCATCGCCGGGAGCCCTGGGCCGGAGGTGCTCGACGTCGGTACCGGCACGGGCATCGCCGCACGCCAGTTCCAGGCCGCCGGCTGCGCGGTGCTCGGTGTCGAGCCGGACGAGCGGATGGCCGAGCTCGCGCGGGCCCGCGGCCTGGAGACCGACGTGGCGACGTTCGAGGGCTGGCAGCCGTCCGGCCGCACGTTCGACGCGGTGATCGCCGCGCAGTCCTGGCACTGGGTGGATCAGCTCGTGGGTGCGGAGAAGGTCGCGGAGGTGCTGCGTCCGCGTGGGCGCCTGGCGGTCTTCGGGCACGTGTACGAGCCGCCCGCCGAGGCCGCGGAACCGTTCGCCGCGGCTCTCCGGCGGGTGGTGCCGGACCTGCCGTTCAGCGGCCGTCCGGCCAGGAACCCGCTCGCTCTGTACGAGGCGGGGTACCAGAAGGTCGCCGACACGATCCGGGAGACCGGACGGTTCGAGGAGCCGGAGCTGTGGCGGTTCGACTGGGAGCGGCAGTACACGCGCGACCAGTGGCTGGAGCTGCTGCCCACCACCGGCGGCCTCACCAGACTTCCCCGCGACAGGACCGCCGAGATCCTCGACGCGGTCGGGGCCGCCGTCGACTCGATGGGCGGAAGCTTCACCATGAGCTACACCACGCTGGCGACCAGCGCCGTCCGGCGCGCACGTGCAGGAGCGGAGGACGGCGGGACGCGCCCCTGACGTGGCCCGTCCCGCCGACCTCCGGCGAACCGCTTCCGGAGTGGTTGGCAGTGCCGTTGGCGTCGACGTCGAGGCACTTGCCGAACGCGCGGACGGTGCCGTCCGCGCCCATGGACCAGGTCTGGCCCGTCGCCGTGCCGCAGGTCCACAGCTGGGCGACGTTGCCGTTGGCCGCCGTGTTGGTGTCGACGTCGAGCCCAACCGGCTCGGCGTGCGCTGGGAGTGAAGGTCGGCCGTGACGAGTGGCGGGCATGCGGCATCTCCTCACGACCGCCGGGCGGTGCGGTGGCGCGTCACGGCGTCGTAGTTGCCGCAGCGCGCGGTGCAGTACACGCGGCGGCCGTTGCGGCTGGTGTCGACGAACACCGTGCCGCACCCGGTCCGCGCGCACACGCCGAGGCGCGCGCCCTCCGCCTCCACGGTGAAGAAGGACAGGCTGCCGGCCGTGACGGCCTTGACCCGCCCCACGACGTCATCGCTGTCGGGCGCGAAGTGCAGGTGCGGCCGCAGGCCGTCGTGGGTCGTGAGGTACGGCCGGCCGGCGCCCGCGGCGAGCAGGGCGTTCACGGCGTCGCAGCGCTGGTCGGGGGAGCCCGCCTCGAAGACCCGGCGCAGGGCGCGCGTCCAGGTGCGCAGCTCGTGTGCGGCGCCGTCCGTCAGGTCGGCGCGGCGCACGTGGTGGTCCAGCAGCACCCCCAGAGCGGCGTCGCGCGACCAGTCGCCGGCGCCGTCCAGGTTGACGAGGGCCACCGACAGAGCGGTGCCCGTCATGTTGTCATGGTTGAACTGCATTGACCCATTGCATCACGGTGGGGTGGTGCCCCTCGTCATCACGGCGATCCTGCCGATAGTCCTGCTGCTCTCGCTCGGCGCCGTCCTGCGTCGCCGCGTACTCCCCGCCGACGCCTTCTGGCGCGGGCTGGAGCGCCTCACGTACTACGTGTTCACGCCCGCGCTGTTCGTCGGGTCGATCGCCGTGGCCGACCTGTCGGCGGTGCCCGCGCTACCGCTCGCCGCGAGCGTCGGCGCGCCCATCGTGGTGGTCGCGGGCCTCGTGCTCCCGCTGCGCCGGCTGCTGCGGATCGACGGCCCGGCGCTCACGTCCCTGCTGCAGGGCAGCGTCCGGATCAACACCTACGTGGGGCTCGTCTTCGCCTCCGCGATGCACGGCAGCCCGGGCGTCGCCGTCTTCGCGCTCGCGACCGCCGTGCTGGTGCCCCTCGTGAACGTGATCTGCGTGAGCGCCCTGGCGGTCCACGGCGCGCGGGCCGGGGCCGGTCCGCGGCCCCGGGGCGGCGTCTGGCGCGAGCTGGCGCTCAACCCGCTCATCCTCAGCTGCGCGGCGGGGCTCGCCCTCAACCTCGCCGGCCTGCGGCTGCCCGAGTTCCTGACGTCCCTGCTCGGCATGCTCGCCGGCCCGGCCATCGCGTGCGGCACGCTCATCGCCGGTGCCTCGATAGTGCTGCGCATGCGGCGCCAGGACGCGCTGCCGATCGCCGTCGCCTCGGTGCTCAGGCTGTTCGCCGTCCCGCTGGGCGCGGCCCTGCTGGCCACCCAGCTCGGCATCTCCGGCGTCGCCTACGGCATCGTCGTGATCATCAGCTCGGTCCCGACGGCGCCGTCGGCGGCGGTCCTTGCCGCGCGGCTCGGGGGAGACGTCCGGCTGATGGCGGCGATCACCGGCGTGCAGACGCTCCTGGCGGCCGGAACCATCCCGCTGGTCCTCCACTGGACGACGTGACGCGACCGGTCAGCCTGACGTGGGCGGGGCGTCTCAGGGAGCGGCCACACCCGGGTCGCCGACGTCGAACGAGCGGCCTATCTGGCCCAGCGCCCTGGCGAGCAGGTCGTCGGGGTCGGTGCCCCAGGCTTCGGCCTTGAGCGCGAGCTGGCCGTCGAGCGTCAGCGACGCGAGGCCGTGGCCCAGGGCCCAGAGCGTGATACCGACGGCCTGCGGGTCGGCGACGCCGAGCCGGTCGACCAGGTCGGTGAGGACCTTGAGCGCGGCGTCCCCGGCCTCCTGCACCGCCGGATGCTTCTCCGGCTGGGAGAGCTCGGGACGGAACATCACCTGGAAGTGGCCGGGCTGCCGCCGGGCGAAGGCGACGTAGGCCGCGGCGACGCGCACGACGTCGTCGGTCCTCGATGCGCCCGGCGACGTGCCGACCGCGCCGAGCAGGTCCTGGGTGAGCAGGTCGAAACCGCGGGCGGCTATCGCGGACAGCAGAGCGGCCCGGTCGGCGAAGTGGTGGTACGGCGCTCCGGGGCTGACGCCGGCCTCGCGGGCGACGCGCCGCAGGCTCACGGCGCCGATCCCCTCGGTCTCGATGAGCCGCACGGACGCCTCGACCAGCTCCTCACGCAGCGAGCCGTGGTGATACGTCTCGCGCTTGCGCACGCTGTTGACCTCCATGGCCCCAATCTATACGGTGTTCATAATCTAATCACCGCTCAGACTGGAGACGTGATGTCGAGGATTCTTGTCACCGGCGCTACCGGGTTCATCGCCGGGCACGCGATCGAGGCGCTGATCAAGGGCGGGCACGAGGTGCGCGGGACGGTGCGCTCCCTGCGGGATCCCGCGCGGGTCGCGCACCTGCACCAGATCGCCTACGCGCTGGGCGGAAGCCTCGAGCTGGTCGAGGCGGACCTGTCCGGGGACGAGGGCTGGGACGCGGCCACCGCCGGCCAGGAGTACGTGCTCCACATGGCCTCACCCTTTCCGGCGACACCGCCGCGGGACGAGGCGGAGCTCGTCCGGCCCGCCGTCGACGGCACGCGCCGGGTCCTGGAGGCGAGCGCCCGGGCGGGTGTGCGGCGCGTCGTCATGACCTCGTCGCTCGCCGCGATCACGGCGGGCAGGCCGGGCGACGGTGAGCGCCGTCGGACCGAGGAGGACTGGAGCGACCTGGACCGGACCGCCCCGTACGCGAAGAGCAAGACCCTCGCGGAGCGCGCCGCATGGGACTTCGCGGCGCAGCATCCCGAGCTGGAGCTGGTGGTGATCAACCCGGGCCTCGTGCTCGGCCCGCTCCAGCATGCGGCGGCCGGCACGTCGGTGGCGCTGGTCCGCCGCCTGCTGAACCGCGAGCTCCCGGCGGTCCCGGAGCTCGGGTTCGCGCCGGTCGACGTGCGAGACGTCGCGCGGGCGCACGTGCTGGCCGTCGAGACGCCCGCCGCAGCCGGCAACCGGTATATCTGTGCCGGCGAGAACGTGTGGTTCGGCGAGATCGCGCAGATCCTCGGCGAGGAGTTCGGGCCGCAGGGGTACCGCGTGCCCCGCCGGCGGATGCCCTACTGGATGCTGTGGACGGCCGGCCGGTTCGACCGCGAGGTGCGGCTCGGCCTCGACTTCGTGGGCAGCGCCGAGCAGGTCAGCGCGGACAAGGCCCGGCGCGAGCTCGGCTGGAGCATGCGGCCGGTGCGGGAGACGGTGGTCGACACGGGCCGCAGCGTCATCGACCTCGGTCTCGTGCGGGCGCGCTCCAGCTGAGGGCTCGATCGACCCTGGCCGTCCGGGTGAATTTCGGGCTCATGGCGGCCGTCGCCGAGATCAGCCGGCTCCGCAGGCCGCGGGCCACGGCATCGGCATGACCATGTGGAACGGACCACGCGAGGGCGGGCCTCTGACGAGCACGGACGCCCGGTCGGCGAGGCCGGCTCGGGCGCCTGCCGAAGATAAGTTGGCCTGAGCGGCCCCACAGGCTACTTTCAGCAGCGATACTTGAGTGGTGACTACGTCCAGCGAGACCCCTGCGGTGGCAGGAGCAGAGATCCCGGTAGAGCTTCTCTTCCGAGTTCCATACGGCAAGGTCCTGCACGGCAGGGCCTGCCAGCACCTGTCCGAGGATCGCCTGGCCGCTCTTCAGCCCGCGACCGAGCTCGACAGGCAGAAGTTCAAGGTGTGCAAGACGTGCCTCGTGTCCCTCACCACGGTGAGCCACGACGACTTCGACTCGTTCGAGGCCGCCCTGGAGGCCCTGCCCATCCCGCAGGTGCACCGGCCGGTCATGCGCGAGATGGCCGAAGGCCTCGACAAGACCCGCATCTGGATCCCGTCGTCCCGCTCGTACGTCGCCGTCTCGCCGGGTCCCGGTCAGGAGGCGTCCGCCTTCTTCAACAAGGGTTTCGTCGACATCCAGCAGGCCGGCGGCGGGTACAAGCGCGTCCTGATGGCCGGATTCTCGGGTACGCAGACCAACACGTTCGCGCACGCGCCCGACGCCGCTCCGGCGAGCTGCCCGGGCTGCTACATGCAGCTGCCCGCCACGGGCCGCTGCGACGCCTGCGACTGAGGTCGTCCGTCCGACCGTGAACGAGCCGGTGGGCTCCCGCAGATGGCTGCGGGAGCCCACCGGCATTCCTCTGCCCGGGGCTAGCCTGCGGCCGCCCGGGCCGGCTCCGGCTGGTCCGCTGGCATGCCCGCAGGGGTGTCCGACGGCGACCGGGGCCCGCGGACCAGCACGTAGACGAACAAGACGGCCATGACGACGACGCCCGCCCACATCGCGCTCTGCCAGCCCTCGACGAACGACTCCTGGGCGGCCCGGACCAGTGCCTGCGCCTGCGGGCCGGCGTCCGTCGCCGCGTCGAGCGCGTTGGCGACGCCCTGCCGGGCGGCGTCGGCGGCGCCGTCGGGAACGCCGTCGAGCCGCGCGTCGATGGCGCTGCGGTAGCCCGCCGACAGGAGTGCGCCGAGCAGCGCGATGCCGAGCGCGGTGCCGAGCTCGCGGGTCACGTCGTTGAGCGCGGACGCGACCCCCTGACGCTCCCTGGGCAGTGCGCTGGTGATGGCCTCCGTCGAGGGCGTCATCGACAGGCCCATGCCGAGGCCCATGGTGAGCATGCCGGGCAGGATCGACGGATAGCCGCCGTCGACCGAGACGGCCGACGCCATGAGCGCCAGCCCGGTGCCCACCAGGAGGATCCCCGCCGCCATGGTGACCCGGGGGCCGACCCGCTGGGCCAGCCGCGGGGCGAGGCCGGAGGCGACCATCATCAGGACGGCCATCGGCATCATGGCGAGGGTGGACACCAGCGCCGACCAGCCGAGGACGGCCTGGAAGAACGGGAACAGCACCACGAAGATGCCCGCCTGCACCCCGAACACCACCAGCAGCGTGATCGAGCCGCCGGCCAGCGAGCGCTCGCCGAACAGCCGCACGTCCAGCAGTGCGGCGTCCCGGCGGCGCAGCTCCCAGGCCACGAAGGCCACTGCGGCGGCGACCCCGACGACCAGGCCGAGCAGGGTCAGCGGGGCGGTCCAGCCGCGTTCGGGACCTTCCTGCAGGACGAAGATCAGGCCCACCATGGCGACGACCGAGGTCAGCGCGCCGACGGTGTCGAAGGGGTGCCCGGACGTCTCGCGCGAGTTGGGCACGGACCGCAGCGCCATGACGAGCGCGACGACGACGAGCACGACGGGCAGGGCGAACAGCCACCGCCACGTCACGAGGTCGACGAGCGCGGCCGAGAGGAACATGCCGATGATGCCGCCACCGCCCGCGACGCCGGTCCACACGCCGATCGCCTGACCCCGCTCCGCCGGGGGAAAGGTCGAGGTGATGATGGCGAGCGTGATGGGCATGATCATCGCCGCGCCGACCCCACCGGCCAACCGAGCGGCCAGCATGACCTCGGCCGACGGCGCCACGGCGGCCACCACGTTCGCCGCACCGAACACGGCCAGGCCGGCGACGAGCATGGGCTTGCGGCCGAACCGGTCGCCGACCGCCCCGAGCGGCAGCAGGAGGGCGGCCAGGCCGAGCGTGTAGATGTTGATGATCCACAGGACCGTGCCCTGCGAGACGTCGAAGGTGATCGCGAGGTCGGGCTGCGCGACGTTGAGCCCGGACACGGACGCGATGACGGCCATCAGCGCGATGCAGACGGCGATCAGGATGGTGCGCCGCTGGCGGGCGTCGGGACCGGTGGGCTCGGGCGTGCTCGAACCGGGCGTGCCAGTATCCGGCCCGCTCATGCCAGGGCCGCGGTCGTGTCGGCGTTGACCAGGTCGGCGTTGATGTGGGCGCCGGCCAGGGCCCCGGCCGCGGCGGACGCCCCGACCTGCGCGGACGGGTCCGCGGTGTTGCCGGCCACCCACACGCCGGGCACCTCGGTGGTCCCGGCCATGCCGGTCACGACATGGCGGCCCATCCCGTTCGGCAGGTCCTGCAGCGGCAGCCCGAGGTCCTCCAGGCCCTCGATGCGCGGCAGCACGGTGGTCGCGACGGCGAGCACGCGCCGGGCCACGAGCTGCCCGTCGTCCAGCCGGACCCCGGCGATGCCTCCGCCGTCCGCCGCCACCACCTGGGCGACGGGGGTGTCGACGACGCGGATGCCGCGGGCCGCGAAGCGGGCCCGCGCGTCGTCGTCGAGGGCGGTGCCGCGCGTGAAGTAGACGAGGTCGTCGGTGAGCTGGCGGAACAGCAGCGCCTGGTGCACCGACATCGGACCCGTCGCCAGCACGCCGATCGGCTCGTCGCGCACCTCCCAGCCGTGGCAGTAGGGGCAGTGCACGACGCTGTGGCCCCAGTGCTCGGCCAGGCCGGGGACGTCGGGCAGCACGTCGCGCAGGCCGGTGGCGACCAGGAGGCGGCGGGCGTGCAGCGTGGCGCCGTCGGCCAGGGTGACGGTGAAGCGCGGGTCGCCGTCCGCGGACGGTTCGGCCGGGGCCGCCTTGATCACCTCGCCGGACAGCACCGTGCCGCCGTAGCCGCGGACCTCGGCCCGGCCCCGTTCCAGCAGCTCGGCCGGGGGAGTGCCGTCCAGGCCGAGCAGCCCGTGCACCCCCTCGGCGGGCGCGTTGCGCGGGGTGCCGCCGTCGATCACGACGACCGAGCGGCGGGACCGGGCGAGCATCAGCGCGCCGTTCAGCCCGGCCGCGCCGCCGCCGATCACCACGGCGTCGACGGTCTCGTCCGGCAGTTCTCCGGTGGGCGTGGAGCTGGTTGCAGGCATGTCTCATTCCCTTTCGTGGCGCGGCCCCGGGTGGCGGGCCGGACACGAAAGACGTTAGCCCTGTCTTGCGGCATGGGCATAGGATCTTGCTCATGACGCAAGAAACTGGTGAGCTGGACAGCCTGGTGCGCAAACGTATCCGCGCCCTCCGGGTCGCGCAGGGCTGGTCCCTGGAGGAGCTGGCCACCCGTGCGCGGGTCAGCCAGTCGACGCTCAGCCGCATCGAGAACGGCCAGCGACGCCTGGCCCTGGACCAGCTCGTCACGCTGGCGCGAGCGCTCGACACGTCACTGGACCAGCTCGTCGAGACGGACACGGAGGACGTCGTCATCAACCCGACGGTCGACGGCTCGCACGGCGGGATGCGATGGTCGATCAAGGCCGAGCCCGGGATGAGCGTCGTCCGGCAGCGCATGACCAGCCCGGCGCCGGACAACCCCGCGCGCATGCGCGCCCACCCCGGCCGCGAGTGGCTCGTCGTCATCTCCGGCACGGCGACCCTGCTGCTCGGCAACCGGCGCATCCGCATCGAGACCAACCAGGCCGCCGAGTTCCCGACGATGCTCCCGCACGCCATCGGCGCGGAGGGCGGGCCGTGCGAGATCATCGGCATCTTCGACCGCGACGCGCGGCGGGGACACCAGCGCGGAGAGGAAGCCGGAAAGGCGAGCCGCGTGGCCCGGGGCACGGCCAGCGGCGCGCCGGCCCAGTGATTCGGCCCAACAAGCGTGCGTTCTTTGGGCCGAATCACTGGGCTGCGGCGCGAGAGGTGACCTTGCCTCGTGGCAGCGCAACGGTCGTTAGGCTCTCGCGCGTGATCGTCACCGAGCTCGACGGGCTACCTGTGCGCCTCCGCGCGCCGCACGACCTATCGTTCGCTGCCCGCTGGGGTCGTGTGTTCGCCGTGCTCGACCAGCAGGACTCCGGCAACCTCTGCCTCGGCATCGAAGGGCCGGCGGGCAGGGTGTTCGTCAAGTACGCGGGCGCACCGACTCCCCGGTATGACGGCGCCGTCGGGACGGCGGTCGCGAACCTCCGCCGGTCGGCCGAGGTGTACCGGGCGCTCGCCCATCCTTCGCTCGTGCGGCTGCGCGAGGCCGTCGATGTCGGAGCCGGGCACGCTCTCGTCTTCGACTGGACCGACGCGACGCCGCTCGGCCGGCAGTACGACCGCTGGCACGTCGTCCGGTCGCTCCCGGTGTCGGCCCGGACCAACGCCGTCCAGCAGATCTACGACTTCCACGTGCACGCCGCTGCGCGGGGCTGGGTAGCGATCGACCTCTACGACGGTTCGGTGATGCTCGACGCCGACGCCGGGCGGGTCACCCTGTGCGATCTCGACCTCTACGAGCGGGGCCCGGTGGTCAACCGGATGGGGCGGATGTGGGGCTCGACCCGGTTCATGTCGCCCGAGGAGTACCGGCTCGGCGCACCGATGGACGAGGTCACGAACGTCTTCGCGCTCGGTGCGCTCGCACATACCTTCCTGGGCGACGACGCGACGAAGTCCCGCGAGGCGTGGGTCGGCTCGAACGCACAGCTCGAGGTAGCCGCCCGGGCGCTACACGCCGAACGCGACGCGCGGTGGCCGTCGATCGAGGCTCTGGCGGAGGCTTGGCGCGGTGCGGAACCGCCGCGCGAGCCGCGGGGGTGACCCTACGAATTCGGGGCGTGTTGCCCTGAGTAGACAACGTCTACTCTCAGTGACAGAGCTCGGATTCGTACTGTTACCCCGGGCCCCCGCTCCCGCCCCACAATGAACCCATGAGCCAGCCCCGCCGTCCCTCGCACCCCGACCTCTCCGCGCTCGGCGAGCTCACCGAGGACGAGAAGGAGAACTTCGCCGAGCGGCTCCGCGAGCGCGTGTACGTCACGTTCGCTGCGCTCGCCGTCATCCTCACGCTGCTGGCGCACGCCCACGGGCTCACCGCCGGGACCGCCGCCGGCTCGCTGACCATCACCGCCGTCGGCACGGTAGCCGCCGCCTGGCTCGCCGAGCTCATCGCGCACCTTGCCGCGCACGGCGGGTTCCCGGACCGGAAGCACCTGGGCGCCATGACGCGGACGAGCGGCAGCGCCCTCGTGACCATCGTGTTCCCGCTGCTCGCCCTGCTGGCGGCGGGAATCGGGTGGTGGGAGGTGACGACGGCGCTCCGGGTCGGCGTCGGCGTGCTGATCGGGACCCTCGTGGTCATCGCCTGGCTCGGCGTCCGCCGCACCGCGCTGCCCTGGCCCGCGCGGATCCTGGCGCTGGGCATGCTCGCGGCGCTCGCCGTCGGGGTCGTCGCGCTGAAGCTGCTCGCGCACGCCTGACCGGCGGGGCCCGGCGTCACCGGCGGTGCGGATGTCGCGAACACCACAGGGTCCGAAAACCGCTAGTCGCCCTGCTGCGGCACGGGCGAGAATCAGCCGGTGACATCCTCTCCACGCTCCGGCGCCCTCGAATTCTGGTCGGAGCTGCCCAACGACGGCCGCTGGCTCCTGTCCACGGTCATCGTGCAGTTCTTCGGCCGCGGCCTGACGCTGCCGTTCACGATCATCTACCTGCACGAGGTGCGCGGCTTCTCGCTCGGCCTGTCCGGCACGCTCATGGGCCTGATCGCGGTGGTCGGTCTGCTCGTGACCGGTCCGGCGGGGGCCCTCGTCGACCGGTACGGCGCCCGACGGGTCATGCTCACGGGCCTGTTCTTCGCCGTCGCCGGATACGCGGTGCTCGCGTTCGCGACGGTCCCGGCAGTCGCCGCTCTCGGGCTCGCGCTCTTCGGGGTACAGCTCGGTGTCGGGTGGCCGTCGGTCAACGCGCTCGTCGCCACCGTCGTCGACGGCGACCTGCGCCAGCGGTACTACGGCGTGAACTTCGCGCTGCTGAACCTCGGCGTCGGCGTGGGCGGTGTCGTGGGCGGTCTCGTGGTCGACGTCGAGCGGCCCGAGACCTTCGTGATGGCGTTCCTGGTGAACGCCGCGACGTTCGTCGTCCCCGTCGTCGTGCTCATGGGGCCGCTGCGGCACCTGCACGGCCGGGTCGACCGGCCGGCCGACGACGGCGCCGACGGCAGCAAGGCGGCGGAGGGCTACCTCAGCATCCTGCGCCGACCTGAGGTGCTCTGGCTGTCCGGGCTGGGGCTGCTCGCGGCGTTCGTGGGGTACGGCCAGATGGAGGGCGGTTTCCCCGCGTTCGCGCGCCTGGTGGCGGAGGTCTCGACCCGCACGATCGGCTTCGCGTTCGTCGTGAACACGGTCGTGATCGTGGCGCTCCAGTTCTGGGTGATGAACCGGGTCAGCGGACGGCGCCGCACCCGGGTGCTCGCGGCCATGGCCGTGGTGTGGGCGACGGCGTGGCTGCTGCTCGGTGGCGCCGGGCTCGTGCCGGGCGGCACCGCCGCCGTCGTCATCGTCCTGGTGTTCCACGGCTTCTTCGGGCTGGGGGAGACCCTCATGCAGTCCGTGCTGCCCTCGCTGACGAACGACATGGCGCCCGCACACCTGCGCGGCAGGTACAACGCGATCAGCTCCGGGGCCTTCCAGGCGGGCACGATCGCCGGCCCCGTGGTCGCGGGACTGCTGCTGGAACGCGGCTGGGCGGGCGGCTTCATCGGCGTGGTGGTGGCCGGCTGCCTCGGGATCATCGCGATGGCGGTCGCCGTCGGGCGGCGAGTGACGCCGGAGGTCGACGGCGTGCGACAGGAACCGGTGGAATCAGGTTCGGCCTGAGCCGGCCTGCTGACTTTCGTTGCTCTTTTGGTCCTCTTCCTCCCAAAGTGGACCCCGGCACACGTTCGTGAGCCAGTGGTCGCGTCCCCTCGCGGGGCGCTTGCACCCCGGAGGCAAGAATGCACAGTCGCATGCCACACCGCCGAACGCCGATCGCTCTCGCAGCGGTCGGCGTTCTCTTTGCAACAGGGGTGAGCGTGACCCCCGCGCTCGCGAGCACATCAACACCCACCGAGATCACGCCAGCCGTCGCCGCTGACGTCCCGGAGCGCGCGGCGGACAAGATCACGCCGGGCGTGCAGACCCGGTTCGAGATCAAGGAGTCCGCCGACTTCTGGATCCGGTTCGCCGACACCCCTGACCTGGCACCGGCCAAGGACATCGCCGACTGGGGTGACCGCGGCCAGTTCGTCTACGACGCCCTGACCAGCACGGCGAAGGCGTCGCAGGCCGACGTCGTCGCCGATCTGAAGGCCGCGGGCGCCGAGTACGAGTCCTACTGGATCAGCAACGCGATCCTCGTCGAGGACGGCACGGAGAAGCTCGCGAAGCAGGTCGCCGCCAGCCGCGAGGTCAAGCAGGTCCACGAGCGGTTCGCCGCCCAGCCCATCGAGCCGGTGGAGCGCAAGGCGCCGACCGACATCGCGCCGCTCGCCACCGAGTGGGGCCTGGACGCGATCAACGCGCCTGACGTGTGGGACCAGGGGTACACGGGTGAGGGCATCACCGTGGCCAACATCGACTCGGGTGTCGACGTCGAGCACCCGGCCCTGCTGTCGCACTACCGGGGCTACCTCGGTGAGGAGGGCCTGAGCAACGACTACAACTGGTTCGACGCGAGCGACTCCTGCGACGGCGCGCCCTGCGACATCGACGCCCATGGCACCCACGTGATGGGCACCATGGTGGGCGACGACGGTGCGGGCAACCAGATCGGCGTCGCACCCGACGCCGACTGGATCGCGGCCAACGGCTGCGCCACCTGCTCCGACGCGGACCTGCTCGCCTCCGGGCAGTGGATCCTCGCGCCGACGCGCGCCGACGGTTCGGACCCCGACCCGTCGCAGCGCCCGCACGTCGTGAACAACTCGTGGGGCATGACGGAGCCCGGCGCCATCAACGACTTCATGTCCGAGGAGATCGCGGCCTGGGAGGCCGCGGGCATCTTCGGTGCGTGGGCGGCGGGCAACGCGGGCGAGGCCGGCTGCCAGTCGACGTCGTCCCCCGGCGCGAACCTGGCCACCTACGCGGCGGGCGCATTCGGGGAGAGCGGCGACATCGCGGTGTTCTCCTCGCGCGGCCCGGGCGAGGAGGGCGAGACCAAGCCGAACCTGGCAGCGCCCGGTGACGAGGTGCGGTCCTCCATACCCGGCGGCGACTACGCCGAGTTCAGCGGGACGTCCATGGCTTCCCCGCACCTCGCGGGCGCCGTCGCCCTCCTGTGGAGCGCCGCTCCGGTCCTGGTCGGTGACATCGAGGCCACCAAGGAGCTCCTGGACGGGACCTCCACCGACGTCGCCGACGACTCCTGCGGCGGCACCACCGCCGACAACAACGTGTGGGGCGAGGGCAAGCTCGACGTAGAGGCACTGGTCAGCAACGCGCCGATCGACGGCTACGGCTTCGTCGGAGGCACCGTCACCGGGCCCGACGGCGACCCGGTCGCCGGCGCGCGGGTCACCGCTGGTGAGCGTTCCGACACCACCGACGCCGAGGGCGCCTACCGCCTCGGCCTGGAGGAGGGCGCCCATGAGCTGAGCGTCTCCGCCTTCGGCTTCCTCGCCGGGACGGCGCAGGCCGACGTCGTCGAGGGCGAGACCGCCACTGTCGACATCTCCCTGGAGGCCGCACCGACCACCACCGTGAGCGGTACCGTCACCGACGGTTCCGGGCACGGCTGGCCGCTCGACGCCAAGGTCACCGTGCAGGGCGCGCCGAGCAGCGTCGTGGCGTGGACCGACCCGTTCACGGGGAAGTACTCGTTCGAGCTGCCCGAGGAGGCCACGCACACCCTGGTGGTGCAGTCGTCCGTGACCGGGTACACGACGTTCACGCGGGACGTCGAGGTGGGTACTGAGCCGTTGTCCGCCGACGCCGCGCTGCCCATCCTCAACGAGTGCACGGCCCCGGGTTACGCCATGACCGGGGCGGGCGTCGCGACCGAGGAGTTCGAGTCCGGCGAGGTGCCCGGCGGCTGGACCGTCGAGGACCTGGCGGGCACCGAGCAGGTCTGGACGTTCGACGACGCCTTCGGATACGGCAACATGACCGGCGGCGAAGGCCTGTTCGCCGAGGTGAACAGCGATGCCTACGGCGAGGGCGGGTCACAGGACACGACCCTCACGTCACGGTCCTACGACCTGTCCGACGTCGAGGAGCCGCTCCTGACGTTCGACCAGAGCTACCTGCCGCTCGGCGCCGAGTCCGCCGACGTCAACGTCAGCATCGACGGTGGTGAGACCTGGGAGCCGGCGCTGCACCAGACCTCCGACGCCGAAGGGCGCGCGATCGTCGCTCTCCCGGGTGCGGGCGGCGAGTCCGACGTGCGGATCCAGTTCCACTACGGCGTCGCCGAGTGGTCCGGCTGGTGGCAGATCGACAACGTCTCTCTCGGCGCGTGCCTGCCGGTCACCGGCGGCCTCGTCGCCGGGACCGTCCGGGACGTCAACACCGGCGCCGGCATCAACGGTGCCACGGTGAAGACCGGGAAGCAGAGCACGAAGACGCTGGACCCGGAGAACCCAAAGGTGGGGCGCGGGTACTACTCGCTGTTCTCGCCGAAGCTCCATGAGCGGGAGATCCGCTATTCGGCCAAGGACTACAGGTCGAAGGAGGCGGCCGTGAAGGTCGTCGCCGACGCCGTCGTCCGGCGAGGCGTGAAGCTCGCGGCCCCGGTCCTGACGGTCGAGCCGGAGTCGATCCACCGCGAGGTCCGCATGGGCGGCGCCAGGTCGAGCGAGTTCGTCGTGACGAACGAGGGCACCGCGCCCGCGCACGTCGAGGTGGCGCCCGGGTCGTCCGACTTCGAGATCCTCGGGTCGGCGAGCAGCCCCGGCGTCATCAAGGGTGCCGTCGGTGAGGCGACCGAGGTGAGCACGGCTGCGCCGTCGGGCAAGGCCGGCACGGCCGGGAAGAGCACGAAGGGCGGCGACCGGCTGGCTCGCAACGGGACGAAGGGGGGCCCTGCGGTGACGCCCGCCGCGCCGCCGTCGCTCCTCGCGGCGGGGACGACCATCACGCACTCCTCGTCGCAGGACATCGCGCCCGACAACTCGGCGGCCTGCATCGGTGAGCAGACGCAGTGGTTGCGGACGTTCACCCTGGAGGACTTCGACATCGAGGGCGAGTTCTCCGTGACGAACGTGTCCTTCGGTGTGGAGACCGTCGAGTCGGCCGCCGATGTGACGGTCAACCTGTACGAGCTCGACGGGGACCTCGTCTACGACAACATGACCCTGCTGGGTTCGTCCGACGTCACCCTGGAGCCCCAGCGGCTCACGATGGTGGACGTGCCGGTCACCGGTGTCGCACCGGCGGGCAGCACGCTCGTGGTCGAGGTCGTCGGACATGCGGGTGGCGTGTTCTTCATCGGCTCGAACGCCGAGCCGGAGACCGCGCCGTCGTACATCGCCAGCGAGGCCTGCGGCAACGCCGAGCCCGCCACCACCGAGGAGGTCGGCTTCCCCGACATGCACACGGTGCTGAACGTCACCGGTGAGACCACGGTCGAGGTGCCGTGGCTCGACGTCCAGCCGCCGTCGTTCAGGCTGAACCCGGGTGACTCCGCGACGGTGCGGGTGCGCATGGACAGCAGCCGTGTCGACCAGCCGGGCAGCTACACGTCGGACGTCGTGGTCAACGGCAGCACGCCGTACGACGAGCCGCGGGTGGAGATCGGGCTGAGAGTGACCCCGCCGTCGACCTGGGGCAAGATCGCCGGCACGGTCACGGGTGCCACCTGTGACGACGAGACGGTCCCGCTCGAGGGAGCGTTCGTGGTCATCGACGGGTCCGAGTTCGACATCACGCTCGTCACCGGTCCGGACGGCGGCTACGCCCGCTGGATGGGGATCTCGAACAACCGGCTGTCGCTGCTCAGCTCGGCGACGGGGTACCCGCCGGAGTCGAAGAACGCGCGCATCATCAAGGGACAGACGGTGGTGCACAACTTCGAGCTGAACGAGCACTGCGGCTAGACCGCAACGCATAGTCCGCCTCGAGAACACGCTTGGGCATGGTTCCGGCACAGGAACCATGCCCAAGCGTGTTCCCGGAGCGGACCGCTGGGCCGGTCAGGAGCGGCTGGTCAGGACCCGCTCGGCCTCGCGTTCCGTGTCGGTCGTGTTGTTCACGAGGCCGCGCGAGCCGTTGAGCTTGGCCTCGATGTGCTCGCCCACCGTGATCGGCCCGTACAGCTCGGTCCCGCCCTCGGCGACGCACCCGGGCAGCGTGGTGATGACGGCGTCGACGTTGCCGTCGAAGAAGAACGCGGCGGAGCGGCGCCGCTTGATGCGGCCGTCGATCACGGGCGGCTTCACGCGGTGCAGCGTCGACTTCCAGCGCTCGTTGGTCCACCGCGCCGTGAGGTCGCCCAGGTTCACGAGCAGGGCGCCGGGCAGCGGGGAGACGTCGTTCCAGCCGCCGTCGTCGTCGAGCACCTGGAGGCCTTTCACGTCGTCGGCCCAGAGCAGCGTGACGATGCCGAAGTCCGTGTGCTCGCCCATGCCGATGAGGTCGCCGTCGAGCTCGACGCGCTCGCCCTCGGGGAGGGCGTAGTTGTTCATGCGCAGGACGTCGAGCGAGTGGTCGGTGTACGCGTCGAAGTACCCGGCGGGCAGGCCGAGCGCGTCGGCGAAGACCCGCATCATGACCCGGGCCACGGCCCTGGCGTGCGACATCCACAGCTCGACGTCGTCCTGGAAGGTGTCGCTCTCGGCGGGCCAGATGTTCTCGGAGTACATGCCGGGGTCGACGTCGGCGTGCGGGTAGTCCGCGGCGGCCGCGCCGACGTTGAAGGCCTCGAAGAAGTCGTTCATGCGCTCGGCCTTCTCGACGCCCAGGCTGAGGCTCAGCCGCTCCGACCGGGGCGGGCTGTAGCCGCGGTTCACTCCGGCGGGCGCGCGGTACTGCTTCTTCACCTCCAGCGGGAGCTCGAAGAACCGGTCGCTGGCCCGGCCGAGCCGTGCCCAGGCCTCCAGCGGGATGCCGTGCCCGAGGACCTGCATGAAGCCGACGGTGCGGGCAGCCTCGTCGACCTGGCGGGCGACCTCGCTCCGGTCCACGTCGGTGCCGCCGGCTACGTAGGGGGCGATGTCGATCGCCGGGACGTGGAATGCTGACATGCTGGTCTCCCTGAGTGATAGGTATTGGTTATCAGCATGGATCAGGATCGAGGAGCCGTGGTTAAGGCCGTGTTAAAGAACCCGGACGCCACGGACGACGTCCGCGCCGCGGTGGGGCAGGCGATCCGGCGGGCGCGCGAGGCCGCGGGGCTGTCGATGCGCGCCCTCGCGCGCGCGAGCGAGATGAGCCAGCCGTTCCTGAGCCAGGTCGAGAAGGGCGAGACGAGCCCGTCGCTGTCGAGCCTCTACCGGCTCGCGCACGCGCTCGGGCTACCGCCGAGCCAGCTCATGCCGCCGGTGAGCGCGCCGCGCGGCGTTTCCGTGCTGCGCCAGGGCGAGGGGCGTGAGCTGCGGGTCTCCGATGTGCCGGGGGCGGCGAGCGGGCGGCTCCTGTCCGGAGGTGCCGGCCACCTGCTGGAGGTGGTCGAGTACCGCGTCGAGCCCGGCGCTGACCTCGGCGGCTGGTTCGAGTCCGACGGCGAGATGACCGTCTACGTGGTCGACGGCGAGGTGGAGGTCACCCTGGAGCACGAGGGCTCCTGGCGGCTGGGGGCCGGCGACGCGATCAGCCACCCGGCCGACATCCGGCACCGCTGGGCAGTGGTCGGCGACGAGGCGGCGAGGATCCTGCTCTCGGTCGCGCACACGCACCCGGCGGTCGCACGCACGTAGGCCGGCGGCACCGGCGGAAGGCTCCTCCGCCCCGGGATTGTGCTGTTTCCGCCGAAATTATTCGTCACTCTCGCGTCATGCCGGCGAAACGGGCCGCCCCTACCTTGAAAAACAGGCCCGCACCGAGTGGGTCCTAAATCGCTACTAGTCAGCACAATGTGTCTGCTTGCGTCGGCCCCCACCGACTCTCGCGATAGGAGCCCCTCGTGCCACTCTCTCGCCGCCCCTCGGTCCGCCCCTCAGTCCGGCTCGCCGCCGCCGCCCTCCTCCCCGTCCTCGCGCTCGCCGGCTGCGGCCGCAGCGCCGACCCCGCATCGTCCGCCCCGTCGACCCGCGTCGACGACGAACCCGCCACCGGCACCGTGGAGCTGTGGGCTCCCGACGGCGACGCGACCGCGCTCGACGACGTCCTCGCCTCCTTCAAGGAGGCAAACCCGGACCTCGACCTGCAGATCACGCTGGTCCCGGCGGACGAGTACACGACCAAGCTGCAGTCGGCGGTCGCCGGAGGCGCGGGCCCCGACGTCGCGCAGCTCTACACCGAGTCACAGGCCCAGTTCATCGCGGGCGGCGCCTTCGCTCCCGTGCCCGAGGACCTGGTCGACGGCGACTCGTTCTTCCCCGGCGCGTGGGAGTCCGGCGTCGTCGACGGGGTCGCCTACTCCGTCCCGTGGTACGCCTACACGTACGCGCTCGTCTACCGCGCCGACTTCGCCGAGGCCGCCGGCGCGGAGGCGCCCGCCGCATGGGACGACGTGATCCCGTTCTTCGAGGCCCTCCAGGAAGGAGGCGCTGAGCAGGGCCTGGGCGCGGACGTGGGCTGGGACGTCTACAACGGCCAGGACGTCACGCAGTACCTGTGGCAGGCAGGCGGCGCGCCGATGTCGGACGACGGCACCGAGTGGACCCTCGACACCCCGGAGATGGTCGACGCGCTCACGTACAACCAGTCCTTCTTCACCTCCGGGATCGCCGACCCCGACGCGCCCGGCTTCCTCGACTCCCAGCCGTACTTCGTCGAGGGCAGGACGGGCGCCATGATGACCGGCCCCTGGGTGATCGGGCAGCTCGACGACGTGGCCGGCGAGCAGGGCTGGACGCAGGAGCACGTCGCGACCGCTGCGCTGCCGGGCGGCGCCGGCGGCAGCGTCGGCGCGATCGCGGGCGGCAGCTGGGGTGTGCCGACCGACAGCGACAACCCCGACGCGGCCTGGAAGCTCCTGCGCCACCTCGCCGAGCCAGAGACGCAGGTCGCCCAGTACGAGGCGCTGACCTCCCTCCCCGCGGTCCGGTCCGCCTGGGACGACCCCGCGATCGCGGACCAGCCGCTCCTCGACGCCTTCTTCGACCAGCTCCAGAACGCCCGGACCTACCCGCAGGTGGAGCCCTGGGCCCAGATCGCGACGCAGCTCGGGGTCGAGATGGAGGCGGTGGCCAAGGAGCAGCAGACGCCGGAGCAGGCCGCCGCGGCCATCCAGTCCTTCGCCGAGAGCCTGGGCACCGGGACGGAGTGACGCGCTCATGACCGCGACCATCACCCCGGGTGCGCCGCCGGCCGTGCGGCCCGCGCCCCGTCAGCCCGGCCCGCGACGTCCGCGCGGATCCGGCGCGCAGCGCCGCACCGTCGTCGCCTGGCTGTTCCTGACGCCGTTCTTCGTGGTCTTCCTCGTCTACACGGCGATCCCGACCATCGCCGCACTCGGCTTCAGCCTCACGGACCTGCGCGGCACCGACCTGCGCAACCCGTTCGCGGTCGACTTCGTCGGCCTGGAGAACTACGCCTGGCTCTTCGCCGACGGCCGGTTCGTCCGGGACCTCGGGAACACGGCGGTCTTCGTGCTGGTGGGGGTCCCGCTCACGATGCTGATCGGGTTCGCCCTCGCCGTCGCGCTGAACGCCGGGGTGCGGCGGATGCGGGGCTTCTTCCGGACGATCTTCTTCGCCCCCGTGGTGACCAACGTCGTGGCCGTCGCGCTCATCTGGCAGTACGCGTTCAACACGAACGGCACCGTCAACGAGGTGGCTGCGAACCTCGGGTTCGCCGGCCCGAACTGGCTCGGCGACCCGAACCTGGCGATGCCGGTGGTGATCCTGCTCGGCGTGTGGCGCAACTTCGGCATCGCCATGGTGCTGTTCCTGGCCGGGCTGCAGGGCGTACCGGAGGACGTGCACGAGGCGGCTGCCCTGGACGGCGCGGGGTGGTGGGGCCGGCTGTGGCACATCACGCTGCCCCTGCTCATCCCGACCATCCTGCTCGTCTCCGTGCTGCTCACCGTGTTCTACCTGCAGGTGTTCGACGAGCCGTACCTGCTCACCGACGGCGGACCGCTCGGGTCCACCGAGTCGATAGCGCTCTACACGTACCACCAGTTCGGCTTCGGCCAGCTCGGGCTCTCGTCCGCCGCGTCATTCGTCATCCTGGTCCTGGTGGCCGTCGTGAGCATCGTCCAGTTCAGATTGCTGAGGCCCCGCGCATGACCACACCGCACCTGACCGTGGCCGCGCCGACCCGGACCACGCGTCCCGGACCGGAGGTGCTGCGGTCCGCGGCGTTGTACGCAGCCCTCGCCGTGGTCGCCGGCCTCACCCTGCTGCCGTTCCTGTGGGTGGCGAGCGGGTCGCTGCGCAGCCTGGACGACATCCGCGCCGACCCCGGCGCGTGGCTGCCGAGCGAGGTGACCTTCGACAACTTCGTGCGCCTGTTCGCGGCGGAGGAGTTCAGCACCTACCTCGGGAACAGCGTCGTCGTCGCGGCCGTCGTCGTCGCGGGCAACCTCGTCGCCGCGTCGGCGGCGGGGTACGCGCTCGCCAAGTTCGACTTCGCCGGCAAGCGGATCGCCTTCGGCGCCGTCATGGCCGCGCTCATGGTGCCGTACACCGCGACGTTCGTCCCGCAGTTCGTCGTCACCATGAACCTCGGCCTCGTCGACACCCTCGCCGGGATCGCGCTGCCGAGCCTCGCGCTGCCGATCTCGATCTTCATCATGCGGCAGTACGCGTCGGCGGTACCCGACGAGCTGCTCGAGGCCGCGCGGATCGACGGCGCGGGTGAGCTCCGCATCTTCTTCCGCATCTTCCTGCCCCTGGCCGGGCCTGCCCTCGCTACTGTCACGATCATGTCGTTCCTCGCCTCCTGGAACAATTTCATCTGGCCGCTCATCGTGGCCCAGAGCGCGTCGACCTACACCCTGCCCGTCGGGCTGGCCTCGGCGAGCCAGGCCGCGCACAACATCACCGACTACGGGCTCATGCTCGCGGGCGCCATCGTCGTGATGCTGCCCGTGCTCGTACTGTTCCTCTTCCTGCAGCGCTACTTCGTGCAGGGCTTTGCCGCCACGGGGCTGAAGTGAGGGGGCTCACGTGACGTCGGGACTGGACCAGAGCGGCATCCGCCGGGTCAACACAGCGGCGGCGCTGCGGGCGCTCGCGGTCTCCGCCGAGGCGATGACGATGACGGCGCTCGCCGAGCGGACCGGCCTGTCGCGGCGCACGATCGAGCTGATCCTCGTCGCGCTCGTGGACGCGGGCTGGGTCGCCGAGCTCGACCGGGTGCCGCTCTCGGGCGGGGCGGGCAGGCCGCCGCGGCGCTTCGAGCTCCGCGCCCAGCACGCCCTGCTCGCCGCGGTCCGGGTGAACACGCTCGAGGGCGCCGCGGTCGTGTCCGACGTGCGCGGGAACATCCTCGGTCGCGCCCGCCGCGCGCTGCGGGAGTACCACGACCCGCGGTCCACGCTCGACGACGCCGCCGACCTGGTGCGGGAGGCGCTGGTCGACGCCGGCGGGACGGTCGACCGCCTGCGCGCGGGCGCCGTCGCGAGCGGTGGGGCCATCGATGCCGACGGCGTCGTCCGGCGGCTGGTGTTCACCGAGCACTGGGCGGGCGTCGACCTGCCCGCAGAGCTGGGCAGCCGGATCGGCATTCCCTGGTTCGCGGACAACGACGCCAACCTCGGCGCTCTCGCCGAGCGCTGGCGGGGCGTGGCGCGCGACCACGACGACGTCGTCTGGGCGCAGCTGGGCAGCCGCGCGGGCCTCGGCATCCTCATCCGTGGTGCGGTGCACCGTGGCTTCGAGGGGGCGGCGGGCGAGATCGTCGAGGCGGCGTCGATGCGGGCCGGCACCCTCGACGAGCATCCCATCGCGTGGCTGACGTCCCCGGTCCCGCGCGAGCGGGCGTTCGCGCGGGACCGGGTGCAGGCCGCGCGCGCGGGGGATCCGGCGGCCCTGGCCGAGGTCGACGAGTTCGTCGAGCACATCGTGTCGATCCTCACCACGCTGTCCTGGACCATAGCGCCGTCGCTCATCGTGCTCAGCGGCGGGATGGAGGACGCCGCGGACGTGCTCCTGCCGCGCGTCCGGGAGCGGATGCGCGCCGCGCGCAACCCGGACATCGAGCTGCGAGCCACCTCGCTCGGCCCCGACGGCCCGCTCATCGGCGCACTCAAGTTCGCCCTGGACCGCATGGATACCCAGCTCTTCGGCCCGGTCGTGCACGAGGCGTGACGACCTGTCAGACGTACAGGTCACCCGCGTGACCTGTACGTCTGACACCTGCTTATGGAGGATTTTTGACTTATTCGCGCAGCACCAGCGTCCTGATCGTCGGCGGCGGCCTCATGGGCTCGACGGTCGCCCGGCTGGTCCGGGAGGCCGACCCGGCCGTCCGGATCCTCATGGTCGACGCGGGCACGGCGATCGGGGCCACCCCGGGCCTGCACCTGCACGACGTGCCGGAGCCCGAGCTCTGGGAGCGCTACAACGAGCGCGTCGCGAGCGGCATCCAGGGCATGTACACGGGGGCCGACGTCGTTCGGGAGCCCGTCGGCGACGTCGGACGGCTCGGGCCCGGGATGTTCCACGCGCTCGCGTTCGGCGAGGACGCCGAGGCGATGCCGGGCGCGGCCATCGCGTGGAACGCGGGCGGGATGGGCGTGCACTGGACGGCGGCCACCCCGTGGCCCGCGGGCGAGGAGGTGTTCGACGGCGGCGACCCGGACGGCTGGTCGGACGACCTGGCGACCGCGCGCCGGGTGCTCGGTGTGCATCCGGCCCCCATCGGGCCGACCAAGGCGGGGCAGGTAGTGCTCGACGTGCTCGGGGAGCACCTCGCCGGCGTCGGGCCGGCCGGCCGTGCGCCGCAGCCCATGCCGATGGCGGTCGCGCCGGCCGCCGAAGGACCGTTGGTCCGCACGGGCCCGTCGGTGATCTTCCCGCCGATCGCGTCCGGCGGCGACGACGGCTTCGAGCTGCTCACCGGCGTCCTCGTGACCAGGCTGCTGGTCGACGGCGACCGGGTGCGGGGCGCGCGCGTCCGGCGGGTCACCGACGGGGCGGAGCAGGAGCTGCTCGCCGACACCGTGGTGGTGTGCGCGGACGCGCTGCGCACGCCGCAGCTGCTCTTCGCCTCGGGGATCAGGCCGTGGGCGCTCGGGCGCTACCTGAACGAGCACGCGTTCGTCACCGGGCGGGTCCTCATGGACGTCGAGCGGTTCGGGCTCGACCTCGCCACGCTGCCGCTGCCGCGGGTGGGGGAGTTCTGCACCGACTCGCTCTGGATCCCGCAGAACGGCCCGGACCAGCCGTTCCACGGGCAGATCATGAACACGACATACGCCGACGAGGCCGGACGGCCGCTCGCCCACTCGGTCGGCCTGTCGTTCTACTCCCCGGTGGAGTCGCGGCCCGCGAACCGCCTCGTGTTCTCCGAGACCGAGACGGACGCGGCGGGCCTGCCGCGGATCAGCGTCGAGTTCGCCTACTCGCCGACCGACCTCGAGCTCGTCGACCGCGCGCTCGCCCGGGTGCAGGAGATCGCCGAGCTGTTCGGGCCGTTCGACCCCGAGACGGAGCGGGCGCTCCTGGCGCCCGGATCGTCGTTGCACCTCACCGGCACCGTCCGGATCGGGGAGCACGACGACGGCACGAGCGTCGCGGACGCCACCGGACGGGTCTGGGGGTTCGAGAACCTCTACGTCGCCGGCACCGGCGCGGTGCCGACCCCCGTGGTCGCGAACGCCACCCTCACCGGTGCGGTGACCGCCGTCCGCACCGCCCGAGCCGTCGCGCGGCGCACCGCGAAGTAGAGCGTGTGTCCGGACACCGGCTCTACTTCGCGGGGCGGTGCACCGCGAGGTAGAGCGCTTGTCCGGACGCACGCTCTACTTCGCCAACTGACTACTCGCTGGATCGACCAGAGGATGCCGAACATGCTCGCAGAGCACATCACTACCGAGTACCGCATCGCCCTGCCGCCGTGGGTGGGCGACGAGCTGGCCGACGTGCCGGACGTCGTCCCGGACCGGGACGACCGGATGCGGCTCGTGCACCGCCTGGCCGACCGCAACTGGCGGGAGGGGAACGGAGGCCCGTTCGCCGCTCTCGTCGCGGAGAGCGAGACCGGTCGCATCGTCGCGGTGGGCGTGAACGTCGTGCTCGCCAGCGGGGTGTCCAGCGGGCATGCGGAGGTCGTCGCGCTGGGGCTCGCACAGGGTCGGTCGGGAACATGGGACCTCGGCGGCGCCGGGCTGCCCGCGCACGAGCTCGTCGTCAACTGGCGGCCGTGCATCCAGTGCTACGGGGCGACCATGTGGTCCGGGGTGCGCACGCTCGTCGTCGCGGGCGACGGGCCGGAGCTCGAGGAGATCACCACCTTCGACGAGGGTCCGCTCGGCAGCGACTGGGCGGAGCAGTTCGAGCGTCGTGGCATCCGCGTGGTGCGGGACGTGCTCCGGGAGGAGGCGCTCGGCGTCTTCCGCGCCTACCGCGCGGGGGTGGACTCGGGCGGGTCCACTGTCTACAACGCGCGCCAGGGCACGTCGGCGGGCACGACTGCGGGCACGACGGCGAGCACGTCGGCGGGCACGACTGCGGGCACGACGGCGAGCACGACGGAGGCGACGGCATGAAGCTGCGCGCCGACCGGGTAGCCCTGAACCCGATCCAGTGGGTCAACCTGAAGGCCGACCCGTCGGACCCGGACAGCGAGGACCTCTGGCTCTTCGCCGACCCCGCCTTCCGGGCCGACTATCCCGGCGTCCTCTCCCAGGTGCGGGACGCGGGTTTCGCCGCGGTGATGATGGAGGTGCTCGACACCCAGACCCTGCAGTCGTACGAGCGGATGGTGGAGGACACCGGCCTCGTCCTGGCGCCCGGCTACGCGAGCATCGCCCTGCCGGAGGACCACGGCACACTGCTCGCTCCGGGCAGCGCCGAGGAGGTGCGCTGGTACGACGGCATCCGCCGCAAGGCCGAGGAGTCGAACTACTTCGGGCTGGACACCGTCTTCCTCGCGCCCGCGATGAGCTGGGCGCCCGGGACGCGGCGCACCCTGGAGCGGACGGCCGTCGGGGCGGACTTCGACGCCGCTCGCCTGGACCGGGTCATCGACGTGCTCGGAACCGCGGCCGAGGTCCTCGCCGCGGAAGGCGTGCGCGCCGGACTGCACAACCATGTCGGGACATGGATCGAGACCGAGGACGAGATCGAGCGCGCCCTCGCCGCGATACCCGCGTCCCTGCTGGGTGCCTCCTTCGACATCGGGCACCTGGCGTGGGCGGGGATCGACCCCGTGCGGATGCTGGAGCGGCACGCCGACCGGCTGGTCGACATCCACGTGAAGGATCTCGACCTCACGGTGGCCGCGGCCAGCCGCGCGGAACCGGCCCCCTACAGCACGGTCGTCGACCGCGGTCTCTTCCGCGAGCCGGGACTCGGCGACATGGATCTCGACGCGGTGCTCGCGGCGCTTCCGGACCGATGGGACGGCTGGGTCATGATCGAGGTGGACCGGGCCTCGATGGACCCGAGGGCCAGCGCGGACGTGAGCCGGGCCTGGGTCGAGGCCCGGCTCGCGTGACCTCGTGGGCCGCTATCGGGTGCCGACCACGTGGTGCCTGGCCCGGAACCCGAGCACCTGCTCGGCGGCCGTGAGGTCGTAGGGCACCGCACGCCCCTCGATCGGCCGGCGCACCGGGGTGTGCGGGTGGTACCGGCGCAGCAGGTCGGCGGTGGGTTCCGGCACCAGCGTCTCGGGCGCCGCGACGTGGATGACGACGGCGCCGTCGGCGGCGCAGCCCAGCGCGAGCCAGGCCGCCTCCGCGGCGTCGCGCGTCTCCAGGTAGGCCCACAGGCTCCCCGCGCCGATCGCCGGGTCCTTCGCGACGGCGTCCGCGTACTCGGGGAGCCGCTCGTCCGTGCCCCCGACGAACGGGTACCGCAGCGCGACTACGGACGTCGCGTAGCGCCGCGCCATCATGTCGGCGGTGAGCTCGTCCGCCCGCTTCGAGAGGGCGTACGCGTCGGCGGCCTGGTCGGGTGTGTCCTCGTCGACGGGCACGTAGACCGGGTGCAGCTCCCGCCCCGCGAACGGGAGGCCTGAGGCGGCCTGGCTGCTCGCGATCACCGCACGGCGGACGCCGGCGCGCCCCGCCGCGTCGAGCACGGTGAAGGTCGACAGCGTGTTGGTCCCGAAGACGACCTCCGGCGGGTCGTCGAGCGGGGTCGGGATGGCCGCGAGATGGATGACGCCGTCGACCCCCTCCATCGCCCGCGCCGCCGCCTCCGGCGACCGGGCATCGCCCACGACGACGCGGTCGGCGGGCAGGTCGCCCGGATCCTCCAGGACCAGCGCGGTGGCCGGCACCGACTCCCTGGCGAGCACGTCGAGGACCGCGCGGCCGATGCGGCCTGCGGCTCCGGTGACCAGTACGCGCTGAAACCGGGTGATGGCGTCCTCCTCAGATGGCTGTCCGGAGTCATTCTGCCCGTGTTCGACGGCATTCGTATGGCATTTGCGGAGTGGTGACGCGCGTCTCAGTGCGCGATCTCTTGACAATCCGAGTGAGTGCGCTCAAAGTTGAGTCAACTCAGAAACACCACTCGAAGGAACCCACCATGCATGCGTTTGTCATGACGAAGTACCAGGAGCCGCTGCAGGAGGCGGACGTTCCCGAGCCCGTCGTCGGAGAGCGCGACGTGCTGGTTCAGGTCCAGGCCGCCGGGCTCAACACCGTCGACGAGAAGATCCGGTCGGGAGCGTTCAAGTCGTTCCTGCCGTACGAGCTCCCGCAGGTCATGGGCGGCGACGTCGCCGGAACGGTGATCGGTGTCGGTGCCAAGGTGCGGGACTTCGCCCTCGGCGACCAGGTGTATGCCCAGCCCCGCATGGACCGCATCGGGACCTTCGCCGAGCGCATCGCGGTGCACGAGGCCGACCTGGCGCTCAAGCCCGAGACGGTGACGCTCGAGGAGGCGGGCTCGTTGCCGATGGTCGCCCTGACCGCGTGGCAGGCGCTCGTCGAGCGGGGCAACGTGCAGCCCGGGCAGCGGGTCCTGATCCACGGCGGCGCCGGCGGCGTCGGGAGCATCGCGATCCAGCTCGCCAAGCACCTCGGTGCCACCGTCGCGACCACTGCCAGCGCCGGCAACATCGACTTCGTCCGGGAGCTCGGCGCCGACAGCGTCGTCGACTACCGCAACCAGGACTTCGAGCAGCTCCTGGACGGGTACGACCTGGTGCTGGACAGCGTCGGCGGGGAGACGCTCGAGAAGTCCCTCCGGGTGCTGCGCCCGGGGGGCAAGGTGGTCGGGATCGTCGGACCGCCCGACGCCGCGTTCGCCCGCGAGAGAGGCCTGAACCCGGTCCTGCGCCTCGTGATGGCAGCGCTCAGCCGGAAGGTCCGCCGGCAGGCGAAGAAGCTCGGGGTGACCTACGAGTTCCTCTTCATACACCCCAGCGGCGACCAGCTCCGCCAGATCGGCGCCCTCGTCGACAAGGGTGTGCTGCGTCCCGTCGTCGGGCGGGTCTACGACTTCGACCAGACCCTTCAGGCCGTGCAGTCGATCGGCAAGGGCGGCATCCGCGGCAAGGCAGTCATCACCAGGGCCTGACCAGCCTTTCGCGCCTTCTTTCTCACCATTCGCAGAACCAGAAAACAGGAGAGCACCATGAGCACCAACGACACCTCGAACGAATCCGTCATCACGTCCTACGCGCTGGCCCCGGCCCGCACGATCGACGCCGGCGGCATCACCTACGCCTACCGGGAGCTCGGCCCGAAGGGCGGCATCCCCGTCGTCTTCTTCGTGCACCTCGCCGGGACCCTGGACAACTGGGACCCCCGGATCGTCGACGCGATCGCGCAGAACCGCCACGTCATCACCTTCGACAACCGCGGCGTCGGCGCCTCCACAGGTGACGTTCCCGACGACGTCGAGGCGATGGCCGACGACGCCTACACGTTCATCAGGGCCCTCGGCTTCGACACCATCGACATCTTCTCCTTCTCCCTGGGCGGCATGGTCGCCCAGGACCTCGTGGTCAAGCACCCCGAGCTGGTCCGCAAGCTCGTCCTGACCGGCACCGGACCCCGGGGCGGCAAGGACATGGACAAGGTCGTCGGCGTCACCTACTACGACATCCTGCGCGCGACCCTGACCCGGTCGGACCCGAAGGAGTTCCTGTTCTTCAACCGCAACGCCACCGGCAAGCCCGCCGCGAAGGCGTTCATCAAGCGCCTCCACGAGCGCACCGTGGATCGCGACACGGACATGCCGCTGAAGGGGTTCCGGACCCAGCTCAAGGCGATCCAGAAGTACGGCCGCTCGGCGCCCTCCGACCTGTCGAAGCTCACGCAGCCGACCCTGATCGCCAACGGCGACAACGACCGCATGGTGCCCTCCGTCCTCTCCGAGGACCTGCACCGCCGCATCAAGAACTCGACGCTCGTCATCTACCCGGACTCCGGGCACGGCGGCATCTTCCAGTTCCACGAGAAGTTCGCCCCGGTCGCCGCCGAGTTCCTCGCCGGCTGACCGCTCCTGCCCGACCTGCCCCGAACCCCCCGACCGAACGAAGGCAACAACATGGCTGCTGCACACCGCGCGACCACGCACCGCGCGACGAAGAAGGCGCTCGTCTCCTCGATCCCGCTGTGGTTCCGCACCGACCAGCCGCGCCAGACGGGCGTGGACTACTGGAAGGGCCCGCACTCGAAGATCATCTCCGCGACCCCGGGCTTCGAGGAGTACCGCCAGATCCACCTGGCCGAGCACAACCCCGGACTGTGGCCGGCCACCCCCGGCGTCCAGACCGCGATCCCTGCCGACCGCCGGATCGACGGCGTCGCCGAGGTGACGTTCGGATCCGTCCTGGCCCCGCTGCTGGGCCGCAAGCAGACCAAGCTGGCCTACCAGGACGAGATCAACGTCTTCCGCCGCACCTTCCTCTACGCCGGACCGCCGAGGTCGGCACGCTGGTACGACGTCGCCGGGCCCGGCGAGCAGGTCGGCGCGCGAGCGATGGTCTATCTCCGACGACGGGCCGGGGTCCGTACCGGCCCGTTCCGCGAGCACCTCAACGAGCTCGCGAGCACGCTCGCCGGCAGGGGGCAGCTCCGGGAGCTGCGGACCCAGGTGTTCCTGCCCTGGAACGAGAAGCTCTGGGACACCCCGCACGTCGCGCACGACAACCCCGTCGACCAGCAGTTCCACGCGTCCCTCCTCGGCTTCGCGGACCCGGCGGCGCGGGCGGCCTTCTTCCGGAGCGCCGGGCTCGCGAGCCTGTCCGAGGCGCTCGCCCCGTACGCCTCCGCCGCGCACGCCTACGACGTGACCGACGCACTCACGTTCGTGAAGGACGGCAAGGCGCTCGAGCACTACGAGCGGTGACCACGGCGAGCGATGACGGCGCTGGTCACCGTGGAACAATGACCGCCGTCAGCTCTGATCCCACTCAGCAGGTCTCACCCAGCAGCGAAGGAGGGCAGCCATGCCACTCGCCTCCAAGCCGGTCGGACGGCGCGAGCGGAACAAGCAGCTGAAGCTCGAACGCATCATGGCCGCCGCCACCGAGCTCTTCGCCGAGCGCGGCGTCGACGACGTCACGACCCAGGAGATCGCCGACAAGGCAGACATCGGCGCGGGCACGCTGTTCCTCTACGCCAAGACCAAGGGGGAGCTCCTGCTGCTCGTGCAGAACTCCACCTACGCCGAGGCCCTCGCCCGGGGAAAGCAGGCGGCCGAGGCCGTCACCGACCCGCTCGACGCGGTGATGGCCATCGTCCGGCCGGTCGTGGAGTGCAACCGCAAGCAGGTCGACAACGGGCGGACGTATCTGCGCGAGATGATCTTCGGCGACCCGGCCGAGCCTCACCACCGCGAAGCCCTCGGCCTGAGTCAGCAGACCGAGGAGGCGATCGCCGCGATCCTGCAGCGCGACGGACGCCGTACCGCGCAGGACGCCGCGGCACGGGCGCGCATCGTCTCCGCGATCATGTTCGTGAGCATGGCCGCGTCCTTCAACGCCGCCAGGCCGATCGAGGACATCGTGGGGGAGATCCAGGAGCAGGTCGGCTCGGTCCTGCCGGGCTGAGCCCAGCGAGGCGCCGGCCGAGCCGCGACCGCCGGTCACCGGCGCACCGACCTGTATCGCGCCCGCGCGGTCCAGGTCGGTGCGCGGGGGTCAGCCCACGAGCCGGAAGATCGGGAACACCCGTCCCTCCGCCGTCTTCTCGTAGCCGGCGAAGCCGCTCGAGAACGCCTTGAAGCGGTCCCACCAGGCGTCGCGCTCGTCGCCGGTGATCTCCTCGACCTTGACCTGCAGGGTCTCGACGGGGTCGCCCGGGACCTCGAGGTCCACCTGCTCGGTCCGGCGCAGGCCGTAGACCCAGGCGGGGTGCTTGGGCGAGCCGCCGGCCGACCCGACGATGTGCCAGGCACCGTCCTCGTGGATGGCCGCTAGCGGCGCGATCCGGATGCTGCCGTCCTTGCGGGGTACGTGTACGAGCACGAGTCCCTTGCCGAACTGGACGGGTTCGCTGACCTCTCCGCCGTTGGCGCGGAAGGTGTCGATGATCTGCTGGTTGAAGTCCATGTCCGCACCAACGCCGCCGTCGGCCCAGGACATTCCGGCCAGGCGCAGGTCAGTTCACCCTGCCCCTTCATTGCCGTATGAACCTCCGGCTCGCACAGTGTGATCTGGACCACACTCGTGGGCCAGTCTTCGCGCCCCGCGCGGGGCGCTTGCACCCCGGAGGCACCAATGCAAAGACGCATGCCACGGCAACGCGCGCCCATCGCTCTCGCAGCGGTCGGCGTCCTGCTGGCAACAGGGGTGGGCGTGACCCCCGCGCTCGCGAATACGCCGACGTCGGCGGGGCTGCAACCCGCCGTCGCGACTGATATCCCCGACATACCGGAGCGGGCGACGGACAAGATCACGCCCGCCGTGCAGACCCGGTTCGAGACCAAGGAATCCAGCGACTTCTGGATCCGGTTCGCCGATGCGCCGGACCTGGAGCCGGCCAAGGACATCGCGGACTGGGGCGACCGCGGCCAGTTCGTCTACGACGCGTTGACCAGCACGGCGAAGGCATCCCAGGCCGACGTCGTCGCTGATCTGAAGGCCGCGGGCGCCGAGTACGAGTCCTACTGGATCAGCAACGCGATCCTCGTCGAGGACGGCACCGAAGACCTCGCGAAGCAGGTGGCTACCAGCCGCGAGGTGAAGCAGGTCCACGAGCGGTTCACGGCCGAGCGCATCGAGCCGGTCAAGCGCAAGGCGTCTGCCGCGCGCAAGGCGCCGACCGAGAACGCGCCGCTGACCACCGAGTGGGGCCTGGACGCGATCAACACGCCCGACGTGTGGGCCCAGGGCGACACCGGTGCGGGCATCACCGTGGCCAACATCGACTCCGGTGTCGACGCCGAGCACCCGGCCCTGCTGCAGCGCTACCGCGGCTACCGCGAAGGCGAGAGTCCGAGCAACGACTACAACTGGTTCGACGCGAGCGACTCGTGCGACGGCGCGCCCTGCGACGGCGACGGGCACGGCACGCACGTGATGGGCACCATGGTGGGCGACGACGGCGAGGGCAACCAGATCGGCGTCGCACCGGGCGCCAACTGGATCGCGGCCAACGGCTGCGCCACCTGCTCCGACGCGGACCTGCTCGCCTCCGGGCAGTGGATCCTCGCGCCGACGCGGGTCGACGGGTCAGACCCTGATCCGGCGCAGCGTCCGCACATCGTGAACGCCCCATGGCGCCAGCAGGAGCCCGGTGTCATCAGCGACTTCATGTCCGAGGAGATCGCCGCCTGGGAGGCGGCCGGCATCTTCGGCGCCTGGGCTGCGGGCAACGAAGGCGCGGCGGGCTGCGGGTCGACGTCGTCGCCAGCGGCCAATCTCGACACGTACGCCGTCGGCGCATTCGGGGCGAGCGGTGACATCGCCGCGTTCTCCTCGCGTGGACCGGGTGTGCACGACGGTGTGGCCGGCGGTATCAAGCCGAACCTGGCCGCGCCCGGTGTCGAGGTGCGGTCCTCCGTACCCGGCGGCGGCTACGCAGAGCTCAGCGGGACGTCCATGGCGTCCGCTCACCTCGCCGGCGCTGTGGCGCTCCTGTGGAGCGCGGCTCCGAGCCTGGTCGGCAACATCGATTTCACGGTGGATTACCTCAACTGGTCGTCCAGGCGCGTGGAGGACGAGTCCTGCGGCAGCAACGGCGGCCCGGCCAACAACGTATGGGGCAGGGGCAAGCTGGACGTGCGGGAGCTGCTGGAGCTCGCGCCGACCGACGACTACGGCGTCGTCGCGGGTACCGTCACCGGGCCCGGCGGCAAGCCGGTCGCCGGTGCACGGGTCGCGGCCGGTAGGCATTACGACATCACCGACCGCGAGGGCGCCTACAACCTCGACCTGAGGGACGGCGCCCACGAGGTGAGCGTCTCCGCGTACGGCTTCATCTCCGCGACGGCGCAGGCCGTCGTCGTGCGGGACGAGACCACCACCATCGACGTCGTCCTGGAGGCCGCACCGACCACCACGGTGAGCGGCACCGTCACCGACGGTAACGGCCACGGCTGGCCGCTCGATGCCAGGGTCACGGTGCTCGGGGCCCCCATCGGTACCGGGGTGTGGACCGACCCGTTCACGGGGGAGTACTCGATCGAGGTGCCTGAGGACGCGACGCACACGCTGATGGTCGACGCGTCCGTGACCGGGTACGAGTCGTACTCGCAGGAGGTCCAGGTGGGCACCGAGCCGGCAACCGCGGACCACGCGCTGCCCGTCAGCGCCGGATGCAGTGCTCCCGGCTACGCCCTGACCACCGAGGTGGGGGCGGTCGAGGAGTTCGAGTCCGGCGAGGTGCCCGACGGGTGGGCGGTCGAGGACCTGGCGGGCACCGAGCAGGTCTGGACGTTCGACGACGCCTTCGGGTACGGCAACCGGACCGCCGGCGAGGGTCTGTTCGCCGAGGTGAACAGCGAGGGCTACGGCGAGGACGGGGTGCAGGACACGGCGCTCACGCGGTCCTACGACCTGTCCGAGGTCGGAGCGCCGGGCCTGACGTTCGACCAGTCCTTACCGGGGAACGACGACGTCGTCGCCGACGTCACCTACAGCATCGACGGCGGCGAGAGCTGGCAGCTGTCGTACCAGATGCCCGACGCCCGGGGGCGCACGACAGCCGTGCTCTGGAACGCGGGCGGTCAGTCCGACGTGCGGGTCCGGTTCCACTACAGCGCCCGCGGGCGCGCGGGGGTGTGGCAGGTCGACAACGTCGTCCTGAGCGGGTGCACGCCGGTCGACGGCGGCCTCGTGGCCGGGTTCGTCAAGGACCGCAACACCGGTGACAGCCTCAACGGCGCCACGGTGACTGTCGGCAAGCAGAGCATGAAGACGTTCGACCCGGCGAACCCCAGGGTGGGCCGCGGGTACTACTCGCTGTTCTCGCCGAAGGTCGGCGCGCGGCGGATCGGTTATGCGGCGAAGGACTACAAGTCCACGAACGTGACGGTGACGGTCGTCGACGACGCCCTCGTCCGGAAGGGTGTGAAGCTCGCGGCCCCGCTGCTGACCGTCACGCCCGAGGCCTTGTGGCGGACGGTGGAGCTGGGCGGCACCAAGTCGGGCACGTTCACCGTCACGAACGAGGGCACCGCGCCCGCGGACGTCGAGGTGGCTCCCGCGCTGTCCGGCTTCACGCCCCTCGGGTCGGCGACCGGCGGCAAGGCTCTCAGAGGTGCCACCGGGGACGTGACAGTGGTGAGCACGGTGTCGGGGTCCGGGGCCGAGAGCGCCCGGGGTACCGCCGCGAACGACGGCGACGGTCTCGTCCGGAATCGCGAGCGTCCGGGCAGGTCGGTGACGCCATCGGCCCCGCCGTCCCTCCTGGCGGAGGGCACCACCATCACGCACTCGACGTCGCAGGACATCAGCACCCTGGGCGGCTCGGTGGCCTGTGAGCGCGGCAGAACGAGCTGGCTGCGGACCTTCACCCTGGAGGACTTCGAGATCGAGGGCGAGTTCGCCGTGACGAACGTGTCGTTCGGCGTCGCAAGCGTCGACGACGGCACCGAGGTCACGGTCAACCTGTACGAGCTCGACGGAGAGCTCGAGTACAGCAACATGACCCGGCTGGGCACGTCCAACGTGACCCTGCGGTCCCAGTGGTTCACGATCGTGGACGTTCCGGTCACCGGTACCGCGTCGGCGGGCAGCACGCTCGTCGTCGAGGTCGTCGGCTACGACGCCACGTTCTTCATCGGCACCAACGCCAAGCCAGAGACGGCGCCGTCGTACTTTGCGGGGAACTGCGTCTCCTCCGAGCCGATCACGGCTGCCGAGATGGGCTACCCGGACCTACACATGGTGCTCAACGTGACGGGTGACGCCGCGGTCGACGCGCCGTGGCTCGACATCCAGCCACCGACGTTCAGGCTGGAGCCTGGTCAGTCGGCGAAGGTGCGGGTCGGTCTCGACAGCAGCCGCGTGGACGAGCCGGGCACCTACACCGCGCGCGTCATCGCGTACGGCAGCACGCCCTACGACGAGCCGCGTGCGCGGGTGTCGCTGAAGGTCACCCCGCCGCCCAGCTGGGGCAGGATCGCCGGCACGGTGACGGGCGTGACCTGTGACGACGAGACCGTCCCGCTGAAGGGCGCCTTCGTGGTAGTCGACGGGTCCGAGTACGACGTCACGCTCGTGGCCGGGTGGAAGGGGAGGTATGCCCGCTGGATGGGAGTCTCGAACAACCGCCTGACGCTGCACGCCTCGGCGGACGGGTACCCACCCGAGTGGAAGTACGCGCGGATCGTCGGGGGAGAGACTGTGGTGCGCAACTTCGAGCTGAACGAGTTCTGCGACTGACCGGCACCCCTTGCCGAGGTAGAACGGCAGCGAGGTAGAACCGTAGCGCCGCTACGGTTCTACCTCGCCCTGGTTCTACATCGGCAGGTCAGTGGCGGGCCGGGCCGTCGTCGTCCCAGCGCCAGGTGAGCCTGGTGCTGGTCCCGGTCAGAGGCACCGTCACCGTGCGGTCGACGCCGTTCGTCCCCAGGACGAGCTCCGCCGTCGACGTCACGTCCGGGCGCACCGGGTCGAACCGCACCCACACCTCACAGGTGCGTCCCGGGGCGAGGGTCCGGTCGTCGCAGCGGTCGTGCTCGACGGTGAACGGGCCGTGCCGTTCGTCGTCCACGACGTCTGCCGAGCGGATCCGAACCGGCGCCGTGCCCGTGCTCGTGATCGTCACCTTCTGCACCTGGCCGCGGGTGCCCACGGGTTGCGCCGTGAACACCGGGGCCTCCGCGGTGATGCGCGGTCCCGCGTTCGCCGCCGGGACGACCTGGATCGTCTCGGACGTCGTGACCGGAGCGAGCGACGCGTCGCCGGAGTAGGGCCGCATTGCGTCGTTGGTGACCGAGACGGTCACCTCGCCGCGACGCAGCGCGGTCAGGGTGCGGGTCTCCGGGTCGAGCACCGCCGTCTTGCCGGCCCGGCGGGCCGCCTCGACCGCGCGCTCGCCCGTGCCGATCGCCAGGTCCTTCGACCCGCTCCAGTGCACGGACATCGGGTAGCGCAGCGGCACCACCCGCGTGCCCGGGGCGACGCCGTTCGGCTGCACCACGCTGCCGCTGAGCGGCGCTGTCGCACCCACCTCGAGCGTCTCGGGCGCGGTCAGCGTGACCGACTGCGCGAACGCGCGGACGTCTGCCTCGACCCACTGCTCGTCCGCGTCCTGGCCCGGGTCCACCGACCAGTTCACCCAGCCGGTGAAGCCACCCCGGTCCGGGGTGCCGTACGGGCTCTTGCCCGACGAGGGCAGGACCACGTACGGCACGCCCTCCTCCCGGTGCACGTCCACGATCTGGGCGTGCGACCCGACCATGACCGCGCCCTTGTCGGTGCGCTCCCGGAACCCGGTGAGCAGGTTCTGGACCAGCGCCACCTCGTTGCCGTCGCCGAGCTGGCTGGCCGCGGTGTCGCCCGGGTCGGCCACCGGGTGGTGGGCGAAGACGACGACGTTGCTGACCGACCTGTCCTTCTCGGCGTCGGTCAGCGCCTTGCGGAGCATCGGGAGCTGGTCCCACTCCGTGCCGCGCAGCGTGCCGTACGAGCTGGCGAGCAGCACGAACCGCGTGCCCTTGTGGTCGAACGTCCGGTACGGCTGCCCGAACTCGGCGACGAACGGGTCGAGTGTCGCCTGCGTGTTGTTCAGCCCGTACGACTCGTGGTTGCCCGGCACGTAGTAGCACGGCACGGTGCCGGTGCGCGGGTCGGGTGTGCTGCCCGACGGCGGCTCGGCGCCGACCGGGACGAGGTCGCACCCGGCGTCCTCCAGCACCTGGCGGGCCAGCGCGATGTCCTGCGGCAGGCCGCGGTCGGTGATGTCGCCGTTGAGGACCACGAGGTCCGGCTTCGTGGCGCGGATCGTGCGCAGCGCCGTGGTGGCGACCTGGGTCAGCTCGGTGTTGTCGGCCGTGAACTGCACGTCCGAGAGCGTGGCGAAGTTCCACGCGTCGCGGCCGTCGAGCCCCGCGCCGTCGGCCGAGACGAGCGGGTCCGGCTCCAGGTCGGGGCGCGGGAGCAGCTCGATCGACGTCGGCACGTCGGCCTCGATGCGGTCCAGGACGAACGTGCCCGGCTTCTGCAGGGCGGCATTGGTGTTGATGCCCTGGAAGCCGGAGACCGAGATCGGGTACGCCGTCGCGGCGGGCAGCGTGAACGTGGCCTGCTGCCAGTCGTCCGACGCCGTCAGGCCGGTGCCGTAGACGCCGCCGCTCTTGCCGGTGGCATCGACGTAGGCGACATAGGTGAGCCCGCTGGGCACCGCGATGCTGGACCTGAGCCGCACCCGCAACCGCAGCGGCTGGCCGGGCACCGGGACGCGCACGGCCGCCGACGCCGCGGAGACGCCGACGTTGCGCATCCCCTCGAAGTCGACCCGCAGCCCGTCGGGGTCCACGGAGAACGTCGTCGCGCGGGTGCTGTTGTTGCGCCAGCGGGCGAGCACGTCGTCGTCGAAGTCGTAGGCCGTGACGTTCTGCACGCCGATCGTGATCGGGAGCTGCACCTCCTGGCCCGCGACGGACACCGTCAGAATCGTGGCCGCGTCCTTCAGCGGGGTGATCCGGAGCCCGCCGGCCGTCGGCTCGACGCGCACGACGGAGCGGTCGTAGTCCAGCCCCAGGTCGTCCGCCTCGATCGGCGCGGTGAAACCCTGCCCGTCCCGTCCGGTGACACCCACCGTGACGGCGGACGACGACGCGGCGTCGGCGATCGACAGGCGGTCGGTGGACAGCTCGACGTCGTCGACCGGACCCAGCACCCGGACGTCGAGGGCGTCGCGCTCGCGGCCTGAGCGTGCGGTGACCTCGATCTCGCCGCGGGCCTTCTCGGAAGCCTGGACGACACCGCCGTCCACGGACGCGCCGTGGGCGTCCCAGCGCACGTCGTCCGGGTCGACCCGGACCGGCGTCTCGTGGTCGTCCACGCCCTTGGCCACCAGGGTGCGCCGCAGGCCGGGGAAGACCTTGACGTCGCCGTCGGCCGAGGCCGTACCGGGGGCCGGCGCGAGCAGCAGGTCGTGCAGGCGCCCGTCACCAGGGGCGACAAAGACGCCCACGCCGTTCGGGTCGTTGCGCTCGTGCCCGTCCGAGGGCACGTTCCGCAGGGTCGCGTCCTGGTCGCCGAGCGCCCGCGCGACCATGGTGGTCGAACCGCCGCCGTCCAGGTTGACCGCGGTCTCGACACCGATCCGGACCAGGTCGCGGGCCGCCTTGTCGATGCCCACGCCGCCCTTGCCCGTGCCACCCGGCCCGTCCCAGGTGGCCAGGACGAGCGTGCGTCCGCCGTCCTTGAAGCCCAGCGCCGTGCGCGGCGCGATCGACGTCTGCAGGCCGTCGACCACCTTGCCGTCCCGCACGATCGTGCCGCCGTGGCCGAGCGCGAACTCCAGGTCACGGGCGGCGTCGTCGGCCAGCCCGTAGCTGAGCGACACCGGGTCGCCCGGCGTGAGCGCACGCAGCGCGTCGGCCGCACCGTCCCGGCCGACCAGGGCGAACCCGCCCTCGGGCAGGGTCCCGGAGCCGGCCGGACCGGACGGCGCGACCGACACCACGGCGCCGTCGTCGACGACCACCTCGGCGATCCGGTCGGCCGCGACACCCGTGAACCCGCGGTTCCGGCTGTACTCGCCCCACACCGGCGTGTACGCGACCATGCCGTTCGCGGGCACGCCGCCGCCGTTCGCGGCGTTCACCGACAGCACGTCGTGCGCGGCGCCCGCCAGGTCGGCGCTCGCGTCGACGGCGAGGTCGACGAGCTGCGCGATCCCGTCGCGGCTCACGCCGACGTGCTCACGCCCGCCGACGTCCGCGGACTTGCGCAGGACGCCGTCCTGCACCTCGCCGCCGAGCGCGGCGTTGCTGTTGCCGATGTCGAAGAACTCGCCGTTGACACCCGCGACGGCGCCCGCCCGGTTGGCGGCGGCGGTCAGCGGCCCGGCCGACGCGACCGGGCCGGCCGTCAGGAGGTCGGTGCTGACGGCGTCCTCGGCGAGGTCGACGGTGAGGAAGCGGGCGTCGTACCAGCCCGCCTTGTCCACCGCTTTCAGGTGCCGCAGGCTGATACCCGGGCCGACGTCCTCGACCGTGTCGGTCAGGGTCAGCTCGTCCGCCTGGGCGACGGACGGCAGCGCTGTCAGAAGGGTGGCCGCGGCGACAGCCACGGCCAGGGACCTGGACCACCGGCGATTCGGGGTCGTTGTACTCATGGGGGTTCCTCGTGTGCGGGGGAGGCGGGCGCGGATTGCACGCCGTCGCGCCGCCGTCCGACGGCGGCGCACGCACACGATCGATCCCTCCGGCCACGCACCGATGAACGGGTTCCGTCAGCCCGATGAACTTATCCGGGAATCACCCGCCGCTCGGCGGCGCAAGGATGTCCGCTTCCAGCAAGCCCTTGCGCATGCTCCTGGGTGCAGAAGCATGCGCAAGGGCTTGCTGGAAGCGGACCTCCGGGGCCGTCAGCGCGTCGCCGCGGCCGGCCGGTGGGTGCGGACCCAGGTCGAGATGCCGAGGGCCAGTGCCAGGGCCGCGCCGATCGCCGGAACCAGCAGAGCCCGCCGGTAGTCCGACCAGTCCGCGTCCGCGGCGTGCCCCTCGACGAGCGCGATGGTGGCGATCGAGACGCCCAGCGCCGCACCGAACTGGAACGCCGTGTAGACGACGCCGCCGGCCACCCCGTGCTCGGCCTCGTCGAGGCCCGCGGTGGCCGCGGCCGTCAGCGGCCCGTACACCAGCGCGAACATCACACCGATCAGCACGAGCGACGGCAGCAGGTCGAGGTATCCCCAGCTGCCCTCGATACGCAGCGCCAGAGTGAAGGCCACCGCGCCGGCGAGCAGCCCGGCGACCATCACCGGCGCGTTGCCGAACCGCTTGACCAACCGGTGCGTGATCAGGGGAGCGAGGATCATGTCCAGGCCCATGATCGCGAACGCGAGGCCCGTCGCGATCGGGGACCAGCCCTGGAACTCCTGCAGGTAGAGCGTGATCAGGAACTGGAACGCGAAGAACGCCCCGATGAAGAGCAGGCCCGCGGCGCTCGACCGCAACAGCAGCCCCTCGCGCAGCACCGCTAGGCGCAGCAGCGGGTCCGCCACCCGGCGCTCGATGATCACGAACAGGCCGACGAGCACCGCGGCGGCCACGAACGACACGACCCCGGCAGTGGCCGTCTCGCCCTCACCGATCGCCACGACGCCGTAGATCAGCGCGACCATCGCCGACGTCAGGGTGATCGCGCCGCCCAGGTCGAACCCGCGGCGCGGCAGCTCGGAAACGGTGTCCGGCCGGATGACGGCCCGCCCGGCGATCCAGAGCGCGACGCCCACGATCACCGGTGCGAAGAACACCCAGCGCCAGCCGACGTCGGTCAGGAAGCCGCCCGCCACCACACCGAGCGTGAACCCGCCGGCGCCGATGGCGCCGTAGATCGCCAGCGCTCGGTCGCGCAGGGGTCCCTCGGGGAAGCTCGTCGTCAGGAGGCTGAAGCCCGCCGGCGTCATGAACCCCGCGGTGGCGCCGGTGACGAACCGGGCGACGATCAGCACCCAGGCGTCGTCGGCGAGCCCGCCGAGCCCGGAGAAGGCGACGAACACGGCAAGGGCGACCAGGAACGTCCGGCGTCGGCCGAGGAGGTCCGCGGTGCGCCCGCCGAAGATCATGAAGCCGCCGTAGGCGAGCACGTAGGCGCTGATCACCCAGTGCGCGTCAGCCGTGGCCAGGCCGATGTCGGCGGCGATGGCCGGCACCGCGACGTTGAGCATCGCGATGTCGATCCCCTCGAGGAACAGCGCACCGCAGACGACGGCCAGCACTCCCCAGCCGGTTCGTGCAGCGCCCACCGACGGGCTTCCCGCCGGCCGCACGGAATCTCGCACGTCTGTCACAAGGATCTCCTCGCTCAAAGTCCCGCACGGTTACCACTTGTAACCATGACGATCCTTGGGCACGATCGACGGATGGCACAAGAAGGCACTTTGACGTCACCCGGTTACCTCGAGGGAACCAAGCACGTCGGTACCGAGCCCGTCGGCCGGGAGGATGCGGAGGCGTGCAGGTTCGACCGTGACCCCTTCCAGTGGGACGCCCGCGAGGACTGCCAGGTGCGGCAGATCCTGGACCGGATCGCCGACAAATGGTCCCTGCTGGTGATCGCGCTGCTGGACGAGAAGACGCTCCGGTTCGGGGAGCTCGTCCGGGAGATCGACGGGATCAGCAAGCGGATGCTGACGGTGACCCTGCGCAACCTCGAGCGGGACGGCCTCGTCGGGCGCACCGTGTATCCAGTGGTGCCGCCCCGCGTGGAGTACGAGCTGACCGCGCTGGGCCGCACGCTGCTCGGCACCACGCAGGCCCTGGTGAGCTGGTCCGAGGAGCACCAGGAGGAGATCGCCAGGGCGCGCCAGAAGTTCGAGGCGACCAACACCGCCGGCTGACGCGGGCTTCCGCCTACACGCGCTCCCACGGGACCGCGGCGAGGCGCTCGACCACTCCGCCGAGGAGCGGCCCGGGCGCGGGGAGCGGCACGTCGTCGATAGAGGCGACGGCGACGACCCCTATCGAGTTGACCAGGAACGCACCCGCGAACGCGGCGACGTCGTCGCGTCGCACCACACGCCGGGTCGACGGCGTGGTGGCCTCGACCAGCTGCATGGCGACGCCGTGCAGGTGCGGCGCGTCCGGCCAGACGACGGCGCCGTCGTCCCGGAGGAACCCGATGTTCGCGATCGACGACTCGGCGAGGGCGCCGTCGGGCGCGGTGAGGAGGGCGTCGTCGTACCCGTCGAGGCGGACCCGGCGCGCCCACTCGAGCTGCGCGAAGCTGCCCAGATGCTTGAGGTGCGGGAACGGGCGCAGGTACTGGACGGACCGCAGCCGCTGCGGGGCGACGGGCGGACGGTTCGGTTCGGCGACCGACACCGAGACCCGCTCGGCGTCGCGCAGCAGGACCCGCACGGAGGCATCGGCGGTGCCGGCGGTATCGGCGGTGCCGGCCAGGGCGTGCCGCACCAGGTCACGGATCCGCTCGCCAGGGAGCTCGCGCCCGAACAGCTCGCGGTGCGCCGCGTCGAGCCGGTCGAGGTGGTTCGACAGCCCCTGGACCGCACCGTCGCGCACCTGCATGGCGGTGAAATGGCCGTAGGTGCTGAACAGCTCTGCCGCCGTCGCGGGGCGGCCGTCGGTCTCGATACGCACCCTCGGACCCTAGTGAATCGCGGCGAGCTCTGCTGGTAGGGATTAATTGCGCCGTCTTCGGCCGCGGTCCGTGATGAGATGGGAGACGTGAATCGGCGTAGCGACGAAGGCCCAATAACGATTTATGACGTCGCCCGCCAGGCCGAGGTGTCGGTGGCGTCGGTCTCGAACTTCCTCAACTGGCCGGACAGGGTCTCGGCGGCGATGAAGGAACGCATCGCGGCGGCCATCGACAGCCTCGGTTTTGTGCCGAGCATGGCCGCGCGGCAGCTCCGCGGCCGGCCCAGCGGGATCGTCGGCGCCTCGTTCGTCAATGCCTCCAACCCGTACTTCGGCGGCATCGCCACGGCGGTCGAGAAGCTGGTGGCGGACAACGGGCTCGCCGTGGTGGTGGGCAGTACGCACGAGTCGGCGGTCCAGCAGAAGCGGTTCCTCGACCTGTTCGAGCAGCTCCGGTTCGACGGCGTCGTCGTCTCGCCCTCGGACGACGACCTGGAGCCGCTGCGCCGACGGCGGGACCAGGGCACCCCTATCGTCCTCGTGGACCACGAGGACCCGGAGCACCGCCTGTCGTCCGTCTCGCTCGACCATCGCGAGGGCGGCCGGCTCGCCGCGCAGCACCTGCTCGACGCCGGGCGGCGACGCCTGCTCTTCGCAGCGGGACCCGAGGGCGTGCGGCAGGTAGAGCGCCGTCTCGACGGTTGCCGGCTCGCGGTGGGGCAGACGCCGGGCGTCTACCTGGAGATAGTCCGTGCACCCGACCTCGACCTCGCCGACGGCACCGCCGTGGGGCTGCGGCTCGCGGACCTGCCGCCCGACCGCCGGCCCGACGCGGTGGTGGCCGGCAACGACCTGCACGCGATAGGCATCATCGCGGGCCTGACGTCCGCGGGCATTCGCGTCCCCGACGACATCGCGGTGGTCGGGTACGACGACATCCCGTTCGCCGCCGTCGCCGCCGTGCCGCTGACCACCGTGCGTCAGCCCATCGCGGAGATCGGGACCGCCGCGGCCCGGCTCCTCCTGGACGAGATCGCCCAGCCCGGCCGCACGTCGCGCGAGGTGGTGCTCGCCCCCGAGCTGGTGGTGCGCGCGAGCGCCTAGCCGTCTCGACCTGGCCGGACCGACCTAGCCGAGGATTCCCAGGTGGAGGGCGCGCAGGACGGCGTTGGTCCGGTCCCGCGCGGAGAGCTTGAGCAGGATCGTCGAGACGTGGTTCTTGACGGTGCCCTCGACGAGCGACAACGCACTGGAGATCTCACGGTTGGTGTAGCCCTCGGCCATGAGCCGGAGGACCTCGGTCTCGCGTTCGGTGAGCGGCTGTACGGGCAGCGCGTCGCTGCCGGACGCCGGGGGTACCGCGCGGACGGCACGCAGCATCCGGCTGGTGATCGACGGCGCGACGAGCGTCCCGCCGTCCGCCAGCGTGCGCACCGCCCGGGTCAGCTGCTCGACCGTGACGTCCTTGAGGAGGTACCCGCGCGCGCCGGCCCGCAGGGCGTCGAGGACGAGGGTGTCGTCGTCGAAGGTGGTGAGGACGAGAACGGGGATGTCGATGCCGCGCTCGCCGAGCTGTCGGAGCGTCCACAGGCCGTCGAAGCGCGGCATCCGCAGGTCGAGCAGGATGACGTCCGGCCTGGTCGCGTCCACGACGTCGAGCGCGGCCTGCCCGTCGTCGGCCTCTCCGACGACGTCGACCGCTGCGATCTCCAGCAGCGTGCGGATGCCGTGCCGCACCAGCGTCTGGTCGTCGACGATGACTACCCGCGTCGTGCCGAGGCCCCCGTCAGGCAGGCTCCCCGTCATGCCGGTACCCGCGCGGTGACGCGGAAGCCGTCGGCGCCGTCGAACTCCACGTCGCCGCCTAGCGCCTCGAACCGTTCGGTGAGGCCGCGCAGCCCGTTGCCGGGCACGAGCTCGCGGTACCCCCTGCCGTCGTCGACGGCGGTCAGGACGACGCCGGGCGGCCGGGCGGCCACCTCTATCCACAGCTCGCGCGCGTCGGCGTGCCGGATGGTGTTCGTGACGATCTCCTGCACCGCGCGGACCAGGGCTGCGACCTGGTCCTCGTTGACCTGGACGTCGGCCCCGACGTCGACGGTGACCTCGAGGTCCGGTAGGCCACGCACCACCTGGCGGAGCGCGGCGGTCAGGTCCGACGGCGCGGTCCGCAGCTCGCTCACCGTCAGTCGGACGTCGGCGAGGAGATCGCGTGCTACACGGTTCGCCCGGTCGACGTGCTCACGCGCCTGCTCGCCCTCCCGGTGCCGCGCTGCCTCCAGCTCCAGCGTGAGCACGGTGAGCTGGTGTCCGATGAGGTCGTGGAGGTCGCGCGAGATCCGCAGCCGTTCGGCGGTGCGGGCCGACTCGGTCAGGAGCGCCGACGCGGCACGGAGCTCGATGTGCGCCTCGCTCAGCTCGCGCCGCAGCCGCTGCTCGCGGATGAGCGTGGCGGAGCTCAGCACCGTCGCGACCTGGATGAGCAGGTAGAAACCGAGGGTGACCAGGGCGTCAACGGCGTCCCGGCCGTGGAGGGCCATGGCGACCGCGAGAACCGCGGTGTTCAGCCCGACGACGAGAAAGCCCGCTCGCAGCGGCACCAGGTACACGCTCACCGCTGCGGTGACGACGAGCAGGACGGGCAGGAGCCCCATGTGCGGTGCCGTCAGCACCACCGCCCAGGAGGCGACGACCGCCGCCGCGAAGAGCCCGTACCCGGCCGGGTCGGGCCGTTCGCGGAACAGGGCGAGGAGCAGGGCGACGATCACGACGGCAAAGAGGACCGTCCACCAGCCACGAGGGATCGCGGGGTCCACGACGCCGAGCAGGGCAGGACCGGCCACCGCGACGGACACGGCGAGCATCACCAGCCCCGACCACCCGTCCGTGTCCAGCCGCCGCATGAGATCCACCCTATGGGCGGACCACGGCGGTCCGCCCGTGCCGAAAGTCATGGTGCACATCCCTGACCATCGGCACACGCGCCGGCCCGTGCGGGCCGCCTAGCGTCCGGTGGCATGAGCAGCGGAGACACGAGCAGAGGCGAACCGGCGATCCACGCCGAGCACCTGCACAAACGCTATGGCCACAAGGTGGCGGTCGACGACGTGAGCCTCCGGGTGGAACCCGGCGAGGTGGTCGGCGTCCTCGGCACCAACGGTGCAGGCAAGACCACCACCGTGGAGATGATCGCGGGCGTCCGTAAGCCCGACCGCGGCCGCGTCAGCCTGCTCGGCATGGACCCGCAGCGCGAGCGCGCCAAGGTGCGCCAGGTGCTGGGCGTCCAGCTGCAGGAGGCCACCCTGCACGGAGCCCTCACCGTGTCCGAGCTGATCGGGCTCTACCGCACCTTCTACCCCGACCCACGTCTGGCCGGGGAGCTGCTGGAGCTGGTCGGTCTCGACGAACAGCGTGCCGTGCGCTTCGAGAAGCTGTCCGGCGGCCAGCAGCAGCGGCTCTCGATAGCCCTCGCCCTCGCGGGGCGTCCCCGCGTGGTGATCCTCGACGAGCTCACCACAGGCCTCGACCCCCGTGCCCGGCGCCGGATGTGGGCGACGATCGAGCACCTGCGCACCGAAGGCGTCACGATCCTGCTGGTCAGCCACACGATGGAGGAGGTGGAACGCCTCTGCGACCAGGTGGTGCTCATCGACGACGGCCGTGTCATAGCCGTCGGCACTCCCACAGGCCTGGTCGCGCGAGCCGGGGCCGAGAACCTCGACGACGCGTTCGTCGCACTCACCGGAAAAGAGCTGGAGGTCGCGGAATGAGCACCGCCGTACAGACCCGAGGGCCAGGCGCGCAGGCCTGGCTGACCCTCATCGTGTGCGAGGCCAAGATGGTCGTGCGGGACACGGCAGGCCTCGTCGTCCCCCTGCTGCTGCCCCTCCTGATCCTGGTGACGAGCGCTCAGTCGGCGGGCGACCAGGTCGTGGCCGACGGGCTCACCGTCCTGGAGGTCTACGTCCTGCCGCTGGTGCTCACCATGGTCCTGGCCACCATCGGCATCATCAACATGCCCAGCTTCCTGGCCTACTACCGGCGCGCCGGCATCCTGCGCAGGCTGTCCGCCACACCTGCCTCGCCGGTCATGGTCCTCGTCGCGCAGGTCGTCGTGAGCGTCGCGCAGGCGCTCGTCGGACTGACGCTGGCGCTCGCGGTGGCGTTCCTCGGCTTCGGTGCTCAGCGTCCGGTGGACCTCGGGGCGGCCGTCGGGGTCTATCTGCTGGCGATGACGGCGATGTACGCCGGCGGCATGATCGTGGCCGCGGTCGCGCCCACGCCCAACTCCGCGGTGGCGATCGGGCTCGTCACCTTCTTCGGCCTCGGCGCTCTCGGCGGCATGTTCGGTGGACGCTCCTCGCTGCCGGAGCCGCTGGCGGTGCTGGGGGAGTGGCTTCCTTTCGGAGCCTCCGTGGAGGCCCTGGCCGCGGCCTGGGTCGGCAGCCCGGTCGAGCCGGCGCACCTGATCAGCCTCGGCGTGACCACCGTGGCGGGTGTCGTCACCGCCGCGCTGTTCTTTCGTTGGGACTGACACGTCTCGGCACCTGGATCCGTCGAGCGCCTGCCGTACTGGTCGGGCCGCTGCTAGCCGGCCAGGCGAGACTGCCGGGTGAGGTGATCTGGCGGGCTCGGGAGCCGGAGCAGGCGGGTCGGGTCACGCCAGGTTCGCCCGGCCGGTCGGTCAGCTTCGACGGATGGCGGCGGCTCGGTGGTCTGGTCGGTGCCTGGCGGGGGTGTGGCTTCGATGGCTTCAGGGAGGCGGATGTGGTGCCCACGGGCGTCCGTGAAGGCCCATCCGGTCTCGAGGAGGGCGCCGGCCGTGGTGTTCGTGGCGGGCTTGCCGGTCCAGTGCATGGTGATGCCGCGGGTGTCGACGAGCTGGTGGTGGTACCAGCACAGCAACGCACTGTTCGTCACCGAGGTGCCGCCGCCGTCGGCCCAGTGGGTCAGGGCGTGGTGGACCTCGCACCGTGAGGGTGGTTGGTCGCATCCGGGGTAGACGCAGTGCTGGTCTCTTGCGATGACGGCGCGGCGCATCTGCCCCGACACCGTGCGCTGCGCACGTCCGACGTCCAGGACGGCGCCGTCGGGTCCGAACACGATCCGGGTGACCGCGCTGTGGCATGCCAGGCGGCGGATCAGCGCTCGTGGGGCACGGCCGCCGGTCTCGGTGAACACCGGGCCACCGGAGGACAAGAACCCGGACAGTGGCGTATCCGTTGCGCTCCAGGTACCCGGGCCTCCGCCCGGACCTGCGGTCGGACTTCCGGTCGGACTTCCGGTCGGGCTTCCGTTCGGGCGTCCGTTCGGACTTCCGTTCGGGCATTCGGCCGTTGGGCCGGTGTTCAACGCACCTGCACCGACATCCGGACCAGTGCTGGTGCCAGTGCTGGTGGTGCTGGTGGTGGTGCCAGCGCCGCTGCTGGTGCTGGTGCTGGTGCTGGTGCTGGTGGCGGGGCTGGTGGTGCCAGCGCCACTGCCGGTGCCGGTGCCGGTGCCAGTGGTGGTGGTGCTGGTGCTGGTGCCCAAGACGCTCGGGCCCGCGCCGAAGCGGGTGCCGCGCCCTGGTGTGGTCTGCCCGCAGGTCAGGCAGAGGCCGTCCCGGGTGCGGGTGACCTGGGTGACGAACTCGTCCCAGGACACGGTCACGTTCAGGTGCGGTGCGATCGCAGCGCCCGGGGAGGCTTGGTTCGTGTCCAGCACCACCCGCGCCACGTCCGCGAGGCCTTGCGCGCGACGCTGGGTCGTGGTGCGGGTGTCTTCCGCCGCCGGTGCGCCCAGGACCGCGTTGATCGCGGTCGTGACTAGGAGGCCGTGCTCGTCGGTGAGGAACCCGGCCACGTGATACCCGCCGAACGTCTTGGCCAGATCGAAGAACTCGCCCTGCGCGGCCTTGTCATCGTCCACATCGTCGGTGTCGGGGTCGGTGATGGTCGCGAACCGGCGTGCCACCTTCCGGAACTGGTCCGCGTTCAGGACATTGGCTTCGTGCAGGACCAGGGCTTCACCGGTGACCAGGGTCCCCTCCGTGATCGCACCCTCCAGGACCTGCGTGACCAGCTCACGGGTGCGTGCCCCGTCGGGGTCCTCGGTGGGGTCGGGGAAGTCGACCGGCACGGTCTGGACGAACTGTTCCGGGGTGGTGGTGTGCCCGGTGCGGGTGTCGATCAGCCAGGCCAGTGCGTCGGTGCGGGTCTCGCTGGTGGGCGCGACCTCCGTCATCACCCGGGCATGGTCCGCGCCCAGGGTCCCGGCGACCAGCCGCTCCCGCGTCACGGGCAGCGCGGTCGCCAGGCGGCGGGCGATGGTCATGTCCTTACCCGCCGTCGACGCGGAGATGCCTTCGCGCAGGCGCAGCCAGGTCGTGAACGTCCGCGCCGTGCCACCCGAACGCCAGGAACCCTCGGCCTCGATCCGGGGCAGCAACGTGTAGCGGACACCGTCCAGACGCCCGGTCACCCGGCGGATCCGAGTGTGCGCATCAGCCAGGCGAGTGACCGTCGGTGCATCCCAACCGGTCAGCGTCTCCGGGTCGGTCAGAGCAGTCAGCTCCGCGGTCGCCGCCTCGATCCGGGCCAGCACGTCCTCGATCGACGCCGCAGCAGGCAGACCAGCAGCGGAACCACCGTTCGTCGTCCGATCCACCGCGCCCACCCCCGCCCCGATCGCTCGCCTCTAGTTCTCACTCCCTTGCTGCCTCTATTATCTCGAACACGCGTGCGATCCGCTCGCCGGATCTCAAATCTGTGGATAACTCATCGGGTGCACGATCAGGCCCGAGGTCAGTCCCAGACGCCCTGCCAGCGCGCGACCTGAGCTGGTCAGTCGGTGCTCGCAGGCTGGCTCACGGCGTCGTGCGGCCTGCTCACGAGACCGCCGTCCGGGGCGCGTTCCGCCTCCTGGGTGGCCGCCCAGCTGGCCAGCAGCGCGAACTTCTCGGCCGAGTCGGTGTTCGGAGGAGGGCTGTACGTGACGATCTGCAGGCCCGCCTCGCCGGGCATCGCGAAGACGTCGAACGCGACGGTGACGCGGCCGACCACCGGGTGCTGGAACGACTTGACCCCGGTGCGGTGCTCGTGGACGTCGTGCCCCGACCAGTCCTCGCGGAACTGCGGGCTGCGGGTGGAGAGCTCGCCGATGAGCGCGGTGAGCTCCTTGTTGAGCGGGTCGCGTCCGGCCTCGAGCCGCATGATCGCCGCGGCGGTGCGCCGGGCCTGCGCCCAGTCGACGTAGTAGTCCCGGGCGCGGCGGTCGAGGAAGATGAACCGGGCGATGTTCGGTGTGCCGTCGGTGTCGAAGTGCGGGGCGTACAGGGCGCGACCCATGACGTTCGCGGCCACGAGGTCCTGGTTCGAGTTGTGCACGATCGCGGGCACGGTCATGTTGTCGAGCACGCGCTGGACGGAGGTGCGTACCGACTGCGCGACGGGCTTGCGGTCGCGCGCGGCCGCGGAGGCGGGGGCCGTGCGGGCGAGGTCGAACAGGTACTCGCGTTCGGCGTCGTTCAGCTGGAGGGCGCGGGCGATCGCGCCCAGCACACTCTCGGACGCGCCGCGGATGTTCCCGCGTTCCAGCCGCGTGTAGTAGTCGAGGCTGACGCCGGCGAGCATGGCGACCTCCTCGCGGCGCAGCCCGGGTACCCGCCGCTCCCCGCCGAAGTCGGGGATGCCCGCCTGCTGCGGGGTGACGTTCGCGCGGCGGGAGACCAGGAACTCCCGCACCTCGTCCTTGGTGCTCATGCTCTCCACGGTATGCGCGACCCTGCCGTCGTGGGAGGCCCTGGCAGGGCACCCCGGCCACGGGGATCAGACGGCGCCCGAGGGCTCCAGGGGTATGCGCATCGGCTCGGCGGGCTTGTCCGACCGAGCCGCCAGCGCGCGGTAGGCCCCCGCCGCGAGCACTATCGACGCGGTGGCCACGATGCCGAGGGGCAGGATCGTGGCCGCGCCCGCCACGCCGACCAGGGGCGCGGTGACGCCGCCGAACCCGAACCGGACCATGCCCAGCAGCGAGGACGCGGTGCCGGCCAGGTGCGGGTACCCGACCAGCGCGAGCGTCGTCGCGGGCGGCGAGGTGATCGCGACGCCGCTGGCCAGGGCCAGGAGGGAGACGATCACCACCCACAGCGGCAACGTCGTCAGGCCTGCGGCGAGCAACCCGAGGGCGCCGACGCCCGCCACGACGACGCCGATGGTGAGGGTCCCGGGCGGGCTCCACCGCTCGGCGGCCCTGCCGGCGAGGTAGCCGGAGACCATGAACCCCGCCGAGTTCAGGCCGAACGCGAGCGCGTAGCCCTGCGGGGAGAGCCCGTAGATGCCCTGCAGCACGAACGTGGCCCCCGAGAGATAGGCGAACAGCGCCGCGTACATGAACCCCTGGTTGAGCACCGCGCCGAGGAACACGCGGTCGGACAGCAGCACCCGGAAGTCCCGCCCCGTCTGCGTGAACCCGCCGGTGGTGCGGTGCGCCGCGGGCAGGGTCTCAGGGAACGCGACAGCGGCGGTCACGAGGAGAGCCGCGCCGACCACGGCGAGGAAGACGAACAGGCCGCGCCAGTCCGTGACGGTGTTCAGCTGGCCACCCAGCAGCGGTCCGACGACGGCGGCGAGCCCGCCGACCACGGTCAGCTGCCCGTAGAACCGGATCAGGGCCCCGCCCGAGAAGACGTCGCGCCCGGCGGCCTGGGCGATGACGATCCCGACCCCGCCGGCAGGGCAGAGGTCACGACGTAGGCGACGACGCCGACCAGCAGGATGCCGCGCCGCCCGAACCGGTCGGACAACGGTCCAGCGATCAGCTGCCCGGCCGCGAGGCCGATCAGGCACGTGGTCACCGTGAGCTGCGCGACGGAGGTCGCGGCCCCGAGCTCGGCGGTGAGTGCCGGGAGCGCCGGCAGGTACAGGTCCATGGAGATCGGCCCGAACACGGTCAGCAGCAACAGCAGGGTGGGCAGGAACCGGCTGAACCGAACGGGTGCGGGGTACTGGCGCATACGAATCAGCCTTTACGAGCGCGCGGGCCCGCGGGAGGCCCTGACGAAGGGCGGGGAGCGGTAGGAATGCTCCCCGCCCACGACTGCCGGGACTTGCGATCAGGCGGCGAGATGCCGGACGAAGAAGCTGGTCAGCTTGTCGAACGGGATGAGGGTGACGCGGTCGTAGAGATCGACGTGGCCGGCCCCCGGCACCCAGACGAGCTCCTTCGGCTCGGCCGCCCGCGCGTAGGCGTCCACGCTGAACTCCTTGGAGTGCGCCTGGTCGCCGGTGATGAACAGCATCGGCCGCGGTGAGATCGTCTCGATGTCGTCGAACGGGTAGAAGTTCATGAACTTCGGGTTGCTCGACAGCGTCGGGTGCGTCGTCAGCCGCCGCGACGAGCTCGCGGGCGTGAACTCGCCGCGGGGGGTGCGGTAGAAGTCGTAGAACTCGCGCTGGACGTCAGGAGTGTCGTCCGTCAGCTCATGGACGGTGCCGCCGGTGTACCGGGTCTCGCCGCCGGTGAACTCGACATAACGCTGCTCGGCGGCCGCGGCGATGATCTCCTTGCGCTGCTCGACGCTCTGCGAGTGCTCCAGGCCGTTCCGGTTGACGGCGCCCATGTCGTACATGCTCACGGTCGCGATCGCCCTCATGCGCGGGTCGAGCTTGGCCGCGCTGATCACGAAGCTCCCGCTGCCGCAGATGCCGATCACACCGATGCGCTCCCGGTCGACGAACCGCCGGGTGCCCAGGTAGTCGACGGCGGCGCTGAAGTCCTCGGCGTAGACGTCGGGCAGCACCGCCTGGCGCGGCCTGCCGTCGCTCTCGCCCCAGAACGACAGATCGAGCGACAGGCTCACGAAACCCTGCTCGGCCATCTTCGTGGCATACAGGTTCGCGCTCTGCTCCTTCACCGCCCCCATCGGGTGCCCGACGACGATCGCCGGGTGGGCGGTGTCGCGGTCGAGGCCCTTGGGCGTGAAGAGATTGCCCACGACGGTCATCTGGTACTGGTTCCGGAACCGGACCTTCCGTACCGTGACCCGGTCGCTGGTGTAGAAGTTGTCGGCGCCCTCGGGCAAGTCAGCGGACGGCGTTCCCACGGGTGTCGGCCGTCCGACGTTCTGCGGCGCCGCCTGTGCGCTCGTGAAGCCGTTGAGGGACATCGCGCCGGCCGCTGCCGCACCGATCCCGGTCGCCCTCAGCAGGCTCCTGCGGTCGAGGCCGCGGCCGGTGGCGTCGTCGTGCTCTTCGTTCATCTGTGTTCTCCTCGTACGGTTTCGGGGCGTGGTCAGAGGGTGAGCAGCACCTTCGTGGCGCGGCGCTCGTCCATCGCCTTGTAACCCTCGGCCGCCTCTTCGAGCGGGAGGGTGAGGTCGAAGACCTTGCCCGGGTCGATCGCGCGGTCCCAGATGAGCTGGATCAGCTCGGGCAGGAACCGGCGCACGGGGGCGGGGCCGCCGTGCAGGTGCACGCCGGTGAAGAACAGGTTCAGGCCGTCGAGCTGGACGCCGTGCGTGACGCCGACGTACCCGACGTAGCCGCCCGGCCGGGCGGAGTTGATGGCCTGCCACATCGACTCCTCGGTGCCCACAGCCTCGACGACGCCGTGGGCGCCGTACCCGCCGGTGAGCTCCTTGACCTTCGCGGCGCCGGCGTCGCCGCGCTGCTCGATGATGTCGGTGGCGCCGAACTCGCGGGCCAGCGCCTGCCGCTCGGGGTGGCGGCTGAACACGATGATCCGCTCCGCGCCCAGCTGCTTGGCGGCCAGCACCGCAGAGAGGCCCACCGCGCCGTCGCCGACGACCGCGATGGTCCTGCCGGGGCCCGCCTCGGCGGCCACGGCGGCGAACCAGCCCGTGCCCAGCACGTCGGAGGCGGCGAGCAGCGACGGGACGAGGTCGGCGTCGGGCGTACCAGGAGTGGCGACCAGGGTGCCGTCGGCCAGCGGGATGCGGGCGAGCTGCGCCTGCGTGCCGACCGAGCCCATCATCACGTTGTGGATGCAGCGGGACTGGTAGCCCGCCTGGCAGATCTCGCACGTGTTGTCAGAGGCGACGAACGAGCCGACGACGTAGTCGCCGACCTTGATGTCCCGCACCTCGGCACCGACCTGCTCGACGATCCCGATGTACTCGTGGCCCATCGGGGTCGGGCCGTTCAGGGCCTCGACCCCGCGGTACGGCCACAGGTCCGAGCCGCAGATGCACGCGGCGGTCACCCGGATCACGGCGTCGGTCTGCTCGATGATCCTGGCGTCCTCGCGCTCCTCGACCCGGACGTCACCTGGCGCATACATGACAACTCCACGCATGGGTACCTCTCCTTGCTCGGTTCCCGTGCCGAGCTGTGCGGCACGGGGTCAGTGCTCCTGTCGGAATCCATCAGACGTCAGCGCGCCTCCGGGGTGGGAGGCCCGAAGAGAACCCCTCAACCGGTCGACGTCGGCCCGCGAGCCGATGGCGACAAGCAGCCTCCTTTCGGGAAGGCTGTGACCCGCAGCGTGTTCATCGCGGACACCTGAGAACCGATGGAGTGCAATGGCCCGCTTGCCGCAACGACCCGGCGCCCTGCCGCGATCGCCGAGAACGCGGAGACCGGGTGCGCAGCACGACGTGGCGCGCGTGAGGTCACCGCGGGTCCCGCGTGCGCGTAGCGCGGGCGGGCGGACGCCGACGGTCGGACTGCCCGCGAACCCGTTCGGGTACGCGGTGCTCGCGACCCTGGGTGTCGGTGCGGGTCTCGTGGTGCTGGGCGCCATCGAGGCGGTGGCGACGGTCCTCGTGTACGTCGGGCTGGCCCTGTTCCTGGCACTGGCGCTGGATCCGGGGATCCGGTTCCTCGTCTCGCGGGGTGTGCTGCGGTGGTTGGCCGCGACGATGATGATCGTCGGATCCGCCGCCGTCCTCGCGCTCTTCGTCGTGGCCGTGCTACCGCTGGCCGTCCCGCAGGTGGGGATCTTCGTCACCCAGCTGGTCGATGCGCTGCGGGAGCTGCCCGACCAGGCCTGGTACGTCTGGACCAACGACAACCTGGTCGCACTCAACCTGAACGGTCTGCTGGCGTCGCTGACCGAGCTGCTCACCGACCCCCGCCAGCTCACGGCGATCGCGGGCGGCGTCCTGCAGGTCGGCACCGGGCTGATCAACGGCGTGACGGCGGTCGTCATCGTCGCCGCCCTGACGATCTACTTCGCCGTATCCCTGCCGACCATGGTCGCCGCCGTCCTGCGGCTCGTGCCCCGGTCCCGGCGAGACATGACCGGGTCGCTCCTCACCGAGGTGCTGGAGTCCGTGGGCCGGTACGTCGCGGGCCAGCTGTTCCTGGCGACCATCAATGCCACGTTCACCCTGCTGCTGACGGTGTTCGCGGGCAGCCCCGCGCCGATCCTCCTCGCCGTCCTCGCGTTCGTCGCGGCGCTGATACCCGTCGTCGGAACGGTCATCGGCTCGATCCTCGTGGTTCTCGCGACGCTGACGGTGAGCCCGGTCGCGGCGCTCGTCGTCGCGATCCTCCTGCTCGTGTACATGCAGGTGGAGGCGTACGTGCTGTCCCCGAGGGTGATGAGCCGCGCGGTGGCAGTGCCCGGGGTGCTCGTGATCGTCGCGGCCCTGGCCGGGGCGGCGCTCGGCGGGATCCTCGGCGCCCTCGTGGCCGTCCCGGTCGCGGCGGCGGGCCTGCTCGTCATCAACCGTGTGGTCATCCCGTACCAGGAGACGCGGTGACCGCACGGACCTTCCGTCCGAGGACAGCTCATCCGGAGGAGGCAGGCGCCGGCTGGGAGGCGACGCGACCTCGACCGGTACATTTTCGGGCATGCGGCTGACGACGGGGCCAGGACGACGGCGCAGGGGCCTGCCGTGGTTCGGCATCGGGGCCGCGGCCGTCGCCGCCCTGGTCGCCGTCGCCGCCTCGGCGCTGGTCCCCGCGACCGCCGCCTGGTGGGTGACCGCGCTGGCCGCGGTAGGCGGCCTCGCGGCGGGCTTCGTCCTGGAGTACCTCGCGGGCCAGGCGCTGGAGGAGCGGGAGCGCCGCCGTCAGATCGCCGGAGCGGTGCGGGACCTGCGGCTCCGGGCACCCCGAGGGGTGGCGACCCTGCTGTCCCCGCACCGGGCGGCCGAGATCGGGCTGCGGCTCCTGGGGCGGGACGCCGCGCTGGCGGAGCTGCTGGCCTGGTGCGGCACCGGCGGGACGTCGTTCCGGCTGATCACAGGTCCCGGTGGGGTGGGCAAGACCCGGCTGGCCGACGAGCTGCAACGCCGGTTGCGGGCCTCCGGCCAGGACTGGGAGTGCCTGTTCCTGAGCGCCGACCAGGGGGCTGACCCGGCCGCTGTGACCACGCTGCGTGAGCACGCCGGAGACCGGCCCGTGCTGGTCGTGGTGGACTACGCGGAGAGTCGCCCGGACCTACGAGACTTCCTGATCGGCTCGTTCGACGACCCCGGAACGCTACGGGTGCTGATGCTGGCCCGGCAGGCGGGCAACTGGTGGGACAAGCTCACCGACATTCCCGGCGGCCTCGGTGACGCCCTGCAGGCCGGGTACCCGGACAGCGATCTGCCCGATGTTGAGGCCGCACCCCAGGACGTCGTCGACAGCGCCGCCACGGCGTTCGCCGCACACCTGGGAGTACCGGTACCCGAGGTCCTGTTCGACGGCGCCGACCGGCTGCGGGTGCTGGACCTGACCGCCATCGCGCTGGTCGCGGTCCTGGATGCCCTGAACGACCCGGGACACACGGCGCCGACCGGCCCGGTGCGCGTCGGCCAGGTGTTCTCCGAGCTCCTGCGCCACGAGGCCGACCGGTACTGGCAGGCCACCGCCCGCGAGGCCGGCCTCGGGGACACCTTGACGGTCGCGATGCGGCGCGTCCTGGTCGCCGCCGTCGCGCTGCTCGGGACGACGGACGAGGCCTCGACGGTGGCGCTCGCGGCCCGGGTCCTGGACACCTTCACCGAGGACGTGCCCCCGGACGCGACGGGGGCCGCGCGCTGGCTCCGCAGGACCTACCCCGCCGCGGACGGCGCGGGGCACTGGATCGAACCGCTCACACCGGACCGGGTCGCCGAGCATCTGGTGGTCGAGGTACTGACGGCCGGTCCGCGCCCGGTCGCACGGCGGATGACGGCGCTGCTGGAGGATCTCTCGGCGGACCAGGCCGTCCACGCGACGACGGTGCTGTCCCGCGCCGCGACCGATCCGGCCCGGCACCACGACGAACGCATCCCGGTCCGGTCGCTGGCCGACCACCTCGCCGACCACCTCTCCGCGCCTCTCGCGACCGTGGCCCGTGTCCTGGCGGCGATACCGTCGCCGTCCGTGATCATGGCCGCCACTGCCACGCGCCTCGCCCGTACCCAGCTCGCCCTTCTCGACGAGGCGGACACAGCCGACGAACAGGTCGCCGATGTCGCGTACGACCTCGGCTACTGGTTCTCGACAGTGGGCCTGCCGCAGGAGGCCCTGCAGGTGACCCGACGCGCCGTCGACATCCGGGAGCGGCTGGCCCGGACCGATCCCGGCCGTTACGAACCCGGCCTCGCCAGCGCACTGGTAAGCCTCGGGTACCGGTACTCGGCACTGGGCCGGCCGCAGGATGCTCTGCCGATCACTCAACGAGCCGTCGACCTGTACCAGCGACTGGCCCGAGCCGACCCTGAGCGCTACGAACCCGACCTCGCCGGCGCACTGTCCGGCCTCGGGTCCCGTCTCGCTGGCCTGGGTCGACCGCAGGAGGCAGTGCTGGCAACCCAGCGCGCCGTCGACATCCGCGAGCGGCTGGCCCGGACCAACCCCGACCGCTACGGGTCCAGCCTCGCCAACGCGTTGGCAAGCCTCGGGAGCGAGCTCTCAGGGCTCGGCCGGCCGCAGGAGGCCCTGCTGGCGACCCGGCGCGCCGTCGAGGTCTGCGAGCGGTTGGCCGCGGCCGATCGCGACCGCTACGAACCCGACCTCGCCTCCGCGCTGATCAGCCTCGGAATCCGGTTCTCGATGCTGGATCGGCCGGACGAGGCCGTACGAGCCAGTCAGCGGGCCGTCGAGATTCGCGAGCGGTTGGCCGCGGCCGATCCCGACCGCTACGAACCCGACCTCGCCTACGCGCTGAACAGCCTCGGGGCCGATCTCGCCGAGCTGGGCCGACCACAGGAGGCCCTGCTGGCGACCCAGCGTGCCGTGGACATCCGCGGGCGCCTGGCCCGGACCAACCCCGATCGCTACGAGTCCGACCTCGCCAGTTCGCTGACCGACCTCGGGAAACGGCTCTCGGAGCTCGGGCGGCCGCAGGAGGCCCTCCTGGTGATCCAGCGCGCCGTCCGGGTATACGAGCGGTTGGCCGCGGCTGATCCCGGCCGCCACGAACCCGACCTTGCCTATGTGCTGAACAACCTCGCGGCCGATCTCGTCGAGCTGGGCCGGCAGGACGAGGCCGTGCAAGCCACTCGGCGTGTCGTCGACATTCGCGAGCGCCTGGCGCGGGCCAACCCCGACCGCTACGAACCCGACCTCGCTCGTGCACTGAGCAGCCTCGGGTACCGGCTCTCGCTGCTCGGACGACCTGACGAAGCCCTGCCACCCACCCAGCGCGCCGTCGACCTCCTCGAGCGCCTGGCCCGGACCAACCCCGACCGCTACGAGCCCAACCTCGCTCGCGCACTGACCAGCCTCGGGAACCGGCTCTCGGCACTGGACCGGCTGGACGAAGCACTGCTGGCCACCCGACGCACCGTCGACCTGCGCGAGCGACTGGCCACGACCGATCCGGACCGGCACGAACCCGGCCTCGCCAGGTCGCTACGCAGCCTCGGGAACCGGCTCTCGCTGCTCGGACGGCACGACGAAGCCCTGCCACCCACCCAGCGCGCCGTCGACCTCTTCGAGCGCCTGGCCCGGAGCGACCCCGACCGGTACGAACCCGACCTCGCTCGCACGCTGGCCGGCCTCGGGAGGCGGCTCTCACGACTCGGACGACGGGACGAAGCCCTGCCACCGATCCAGCGCGCCGTCAGCCTCTACGAGCGTCTGGCCCGGATCGATCCCGGCAGCCACCAACCCGACCTCGCCAACGCACTGACCAGCCTCGGTGACCGGCTCTCGGCACTCCGACGGCCCGACGAAGCCCTGCCCCCCACCCAACGTGCCGTCGACCTCTACGAGCGACTGGCCGCGACCGATCCGGACCGCTACGAACCCGATCTCGCCTGGTCACTGCACGGCCTCGGGATCCGGTTCTCGAAGCTGGACCGGCCGGGCGAAGCCCTGCCTGCCGCCCGACGCGCCGTCGATCTGTACGAGCGAGCTGCGCGCCGGGGTTCCACCCGGTTCCAAGCCGATCACCAGCGCGCACGCGAGCTCCTCCACCGCCTCGGAGACGGCCTCGGGTAGGCAGCGCCGGATCGGACCGATCTGCACGGCGGAGCCGGGGTCGCCGTCCGCCGACCGATAGGATCCCCGGACAGCCGGGCCAGGGAGAGCGGGGTCGAGCATGGCGCAGGGCAAGCGGCCGCCGACCATGGTCGACGTCGCACGCGCCGCCGGCGTCGCGCACATCACCGTGAGCCGGGTCGTCAACGACGAGCCGACGGTACGGCCGGCGACCCGGGACCGGGTCCTGCGGGTCATCGACGAGCTCGGCTACCGGCGTAACGACTCCGCCCGCATGCTCAAGAGCGGGCGCTCCACGATGCTCGGCGTGGTCCTCGCGGGCTCGGAGCTGTTCGAGCTGCCGCGCATGCTGCTCGGCATCGAGCAGGCCGCGAAGGACGCCGGTCACTGGGTGAGCCTCACGAGCTGGCAGGGCGGCACCCACGAGCAGCTCGAGCAGTGCCTCGGGCAGCTCGTGGGGCAGGGCGCGGCGGGGGTCGCGGTGATCGCGGACCGGCCCATGGCGCTCGACGCGCTCGACCGGACGGTCGCGCGCGTACCGATCTCCGTGGTGATGTCCGGCAACGTGGCGAATCCCGCCATCGGGTCGGTGGAGCTCGACCAGGTGGAGGGCGCGCGCCTCGCCACCCGTCACCTGCTCGACCTGGGCCACCGCGACGTCGTCCACCTGAGCGGTCCCATGGAGACCTACGACGCCCGGGCCCGCGTGGACGGCTGGCGCCGCGAGCTCCGGCGCGCCGGGGTCGCCGAGCCGCGCGTGCTCCACGGCGACTTCACGGCGCGCAGCGGGCACGCGCTCGCCGCTGAGCTCGTCGACGGGCTGGTCGACGGGCCGGCCGACGACGGCGCCCTGCCCACGGCGATCTTCACGGGCAACGACCAGATGGCCATAGGCGCGCTCTCGGCGCTCGCCGCCCGCGGGCTCTCCGTGCCCGGTGATGTGTCACTTGTGGGGTTCGACGACATGGCCGGAGCCGACTACCTCGTTCCGGCGCTGACCACCGTGCGGCAGGACTTCGTGACCCTGGGCTGCCTCTCGATCGAGGTGCTGCTGGACCTGATGCGCGGGGGAGCCGCCCGCCACCACCTGCTGGCGCCGTCACTGGTCGTGCGCGCCAGCACCCGCGCCGTCTGACACCGCGCCGTCTGACGCCACGCCCTCTGACGCCGCCACCGGCGCGGCGTACCGGACGCCGCGGAACGTCAGCGGCTCCGCATCCTCTGCCGCCTCGTTGACCAGCCCGAGGAGCACCCCGACGAACCCGCCGGCGGTCTCCGTGCTGAGCGCGGTGTGCGGGAAGGTCGCCAGGACGTCCTCCCCGATGCGGGTCACGCAGGAGAACGTGTAGGACTGCCCGTCCGACCGGATGCGGAGCACGACGTCGCCCGTGACCGGCACCTCCGAGCGCACGATCTCCGCGCCGCCCACCTTTCCGGCCACGCGGACGACGCACCCGTCGGGCCGGCGCCGGACCCGCGCGGCCAGGAACGTGTTCTCGTCCTGGAAGGCGACCACCCCGGCGTCGTGGCCGGCTATCCGGTCGGTCTCGACCGTCGTCTCGAAGACGAAGCGGTGCATGTCCTGGCGCCTCGCGAGGAACGCAGGCACCTCGCGTCCCGAGAGCGGCGCGGGCCGCGGGCGGAGCGTGATCGCGTCGTCCACCACGTCGGCGCGCACGGGACCGCGCAGCGACAACCAGTCCGCCGGCCGGGCGGCGGTGTCCGGCAGTCCGGGCAGCACCCCCTGCACCCGTCCGGCGCCGGGTGCGAGGACCGGGCCGCGGTCGTCCCACTCCACAGGGACGAGCAGCACCTCGCGCCCGAGCGTGTGGTGCCCGTTCACCGGGCGGACGCCGAGCACCAGCGCCCAGGAGTCGCCGTCGGGCGTCTCGACGATGTCGGCGTGGCCGACGTTCTGCACGAGCTCGCCGGCACCGAGGTGCCGGTGCGTGAGCAGCGGGCTGCGCGGGTCCGTCGAGTACGGTCCGGTCACCGTGTCGGACGTCGCGGCGGTGACCGCATGGTTGCGTTCCGTGCCGCCCTCCGCGCCGATCAGGTGGTAGCGGCCGTCACGCTCGTAGATGTGCGGAGCCTCAACCCACTGTCTGGTGAGGGCGCCGTGCCAGAGGACGTGCGTCGGGCCGACCAGCGCGAGCGTCCCGAGGTCGAGCTCCCGCAGCCAGATCTCGCCCGGCCCGGTGGCGTCGGGCGCGATCGCGTCCCGGGCGGCGGTGAACCACGCCCGGCCGTCGTGGTCGAAGAACAGGGACGGGTCGATCCCGTCGGCCTCCAGCGGGGTCGGGACGGCCCACTGGCCCGCGGGGTCCACGGTCGTGGTGACGTACGTGGTCGCGCCCTCGGTCCCGCGCACGATCGTGAACACGACGTAGAACACGCCGTCGTGGTGCCGGATCGTCGGCGCCCAGACGCCGTGGGACACCGTGTTGCCCTCCAGCGGGAGCCAGCTGTCGCCGTCGAGCACGTGTCCCACCCGGCTCCAGCTGACCAGGTCACGGCTGTGGTGGACGGGGATCCCCGGGTGATAGGCGAACGTCGAGGTCACCATGAAGTAGTCCGCGCCGACCCGGACCACCGACGGGTCGGGATGGCAGCCGGGCAGGACGGGATTGGGGACCAGACGCATGTGCGCTCCTTTGCACGAGGGATCGCGCTCGACGGAATGGCAACGTTGCCATGCGCAGCATAGGGGCAGTCCGGGGAGCCCCGCGACGAGCCGCCTGGTCAGGCCCCGGCCAGTTCCTGACGTCCGACCATCTCGGCGATCCACACCGGGGCGTACGGCGGCGTGCAGCCCGGCGAGGCCGGGTAGTCGGCGAGGACCTGCAGGTTCTCGCCGATGCCGATCGCCCGTGCGCGTCGGCCGGGATCGTTGATCCCGATCATCGCGAGGCACGTGTTCATCGCCCACTGCGTGTTCTCGGGCGCGTCCCTCATGTCCCGCTCGATCGTGTCGAGCAGTGCGTCGAGGTCGACGTCGTCGGGCGCCTTGACGACCCTGTCGCTCTGCAGGGTCCAGCCGGCCCTGCCGACCAGGTCGGCGTCGTCGGCTGCCCAGCGCTCGCGGAACTCCTCGCCGAACCTGCCGGGCTTCACGACGTTGACGACGAACCAGTCGAGCAGCTTGGGGGAGCGGATGTCGTGGACCATCGCGTCGACCTCGGCCGGGGTGAAGGACCGGGGACGGCAGACCAGCGTGGCGAGGAGGCGGGCGGCCGTGTCGCCGGTCGCCCAGAGCTCGACGGCCAGCTCGTGCTGCTTCTTCAGGCGCTTCGCGACGGCGCGCAGCTGCGAGAGGTTGACGCCGTGGTCGTCCCCGTTGCGCTCGTTGACCGCGCGGAACCTGGGGTTCTCGAGCGCGGCGAGCTCCCGCAGGACCGCGTCGAGCGGCGTGGAGTCGGGCATGGGAGTCCTCTCGGTGGCGCGGTCGGCGCAGGGTCCTGCGTACGTCGCCTCGTCGCCACGATAGAACGCCTTGCCAAAACCCTTGATCAGTATGCAATATATTGCGTGCCCCGCGCTGGTCGTCGACCCGCTCGTCAACGAGGAGTAACCATGGCCCTGTCCGACTTCCCCCGCCACCCGCTCACCTTCGGGCCGAGCCCCGTCCACCCGCTGCCGCGCCTGAGCGCCCACCTCGGGGGAGCGTCGGTGTGGGCCAAGCGCGAGGACTGCAACGCGGGCCTCGCCTACGGCGGCAACAAGACCCGCAAGCTGGAGTACATCGTCCCGGACGCCCTCGCGCAGGGTGCGGACACGCTGGTCTCGATCGGGGGCTACCAGTCGAACCACACGCGTCAGGTCGCCGCGGTGGCCGCGTCGCTGGGGCTCAAGGCCGTGCTGGTGCAGGAGAACTGGGTCGACTGGCCCGACTCCGTCGCCGACCGGGTGGGCAACATCATGCTGAGCCGGATCATGGGGGCGGAGGTCCGGCTCGACCCGGCGGGCTTCGGCATCGGGTTCAAGGACTCCTGGACCCGCGCGATCGACGAGGTCAAGGAGCGCGGGGGCACGCCGTACGCGATCCCGGCCGGCGCGTCCGACCACCGGCTCGGCGGCCTCGGGTTCGCGCACTGGGCGTACGAGGTCGAGCAGCAGGAGCGCGAGCTGGGCGTCTTCTTCGACACCATCGTCGTCTGCGCGGTCACCGGGTCCACCCACGCGGGGATGATCGCCGGGTTCGCCGCGCTGGAGGAGGCCGGCGGCCGGCCCCGCCGGGTGATCGGGATCGACGCGAGCGCGAAGCTCGAGGACACGCGCGACCAGGTGGCCCGGATCGCGCGTGCCACGGCCGAGCTGATCGGCGTCGGGCGGCCGCTGCGCGACGACGAGATCACCGTGCTGCCCGGCTGGGCCGGCGACAAGTACGGGATCCCCGTCGAGTCGACGCTCGACGCGATCCGGCTCACCGGCCGGCTCGAGGGCGTCATCATCGACCCGGTCTACGAGGGCAAGTCCATGGCGGGCCTGATCGACCTCGTCGCGAGCGGCGACATCCCGAACGAGTCGACGGTCCTGTACGCGCACCTGGGCGGCCAGCCGGCCCTGAACGCCTACAGCGGCCTGTTCACCTGAGCGGGCCGGCGCCCGGCCGGCGCCGGCCGGCGCCCGCCCGGCGCCCGGACCGGGTCAGGCCCCGGCGATGATGCGCTCCGCGACGTCGGCAGCACGGTCGATCGGCACGGCGAACCCGATGCCGATGTTGCCCGAGCTGCCGACCGTCGCGATCGCCGTGTTGATGCCGACCACCTGGCCGCTCAGGTCGACCAGGGGGCCGCCCGAGTTTCCCTGGTTGATCGACGCGTCGGTCTGGATCATCGGCCCGGGGTAGTCGCCGGAGCTGCGGTCGACGGCGCTGACCACCCCTGCCGTGACGCTGCCCGTCAGCCCGAGCGGCGACCCGACGGCGATGACCGGCTGGCCGATCTGCAGCCCGGCGCTGCGGCCCAGGGCCGCCGCACGAGCCCCGCCGAGGTCGGCCTCGACCACTGCTATGTCGTTGCGCTCGTCGGCGCCGAGCACCCGGCCCGTGACGGAGCTCCCGTCGTCGAGCAGCAGCTCTACCGTCTCGCTGCCGACGACCACGTGACCGTTGGTGACCACGTGGCTCGCGTCGATGATGACGCCCGACCCGCCGCGCGAACCCGCCCGCACCTGGACGACGCTCGGCAGCGCCCGCTGGGCGGCGCTCGCGGTGGTCGTCGTGCCGGTGCCCTGGTCCATCACCGCGGGTGCCGCGATCTCTTCCGGTGCGAGGCTCAGGCCGGTGACCAGGCCCGTCGTGGCAGAGCCCAGCAGCGCGCCCAGGGCGAGCGCGGTAGCCAGCGTCAGTAGGACCCGCGGACGGCGGGGTGGCGCGGCGTGCGGGGCCTCGGGTTCGGGAGCCGCCGGGCCGGGAGGCAGGCCGAACGCCCGCCCGGGACCCGGCGGCGCGGCCGGCGTGAACGCGGACGGCGCAAGGGGGCCGGTCGTCGGCAGCAGCCGGGAACGCACCGGCTCCGGCGCGGGCGGTGCCGGTGCGACGGGCTCGCCGACGACGAAGTGGCGTGGGCCGGCGGGCCGGCCGAGGCCAGCGGGTGGGCCGCCGACGGGCGAACCGGTAGGAGAACCATTGAGCAGCGGGTCGGAGTTCTGCAAGGGAACGCTCCTTCGAACGGTGTCAGACCAACCGGGAGAACCAGCGCAGGGACAGGGCGGTGGCGGTGAGGGCGAGCGCCAGGCCGATCAGGACCAGGGGCGTCGTGACGAGCGTGGTCTCGGTGCGCCAGCCGATGGCCGAGCCGATGTCCTCGTACACCTGGTCCAGCTCGGCGCCGCTCTCGGCGCGGTAGAAGTGGCCGGTGGTCTCCTCGGCGAGCATGCGCAGGGTCTCGTCGTCGGCGGGCGCCGACTGCGTGCGGGTGCCGCTGCCGATGACGCCGCCGGGCGTGCCGTAGGCGATCGTCGAGACGGGCATCTCGGCGTCGAGGGCCGCCTGTACCGAGCTGGCGGGGCTGCGGCCGGCGGTGTTGAAGCCGTCGGAGAGCAGGACCAGCCGGGCGGGGATCGGGTCGGCCGCGTCGCCGTCCGACGCCGCGTCGCCGTCCGGCGCCGCGTCGCCGTCCGCCGTCGTGCCGCTGGTGGCGGCCTGCCGGACCACCTCGGCGGCCGAGGCGAACACCGCCTCGCCGATGGCGGTGCCGCCGTCGGACTCCAGGTTCTGGATGGAGCTCTCGACGAGGGCGCGGTCGGCGGTGACGGGGGCGACCAGCTCGGCCTCCTCGGCGAACGCGACGACGCCCACCTGGACCGTCTCGGGCAGCTCGCGGACGAACTGCACCGCGGCCCCCTTGGCGGCGGTCAGCCGGTCGGGCGGGACGTCCTGCGCCTCCATCGAGCCGGACACGTCGATGGCGACGATGACCGTCGCGCGCTCGTACGGCACGCGGAGCCGCATCTCCGGCCCGGCGGCCGCGGTGGCGAACGCGCCGAGCGCGAGCAGGACGAGGCCGGTCGCGAGGTGCCGGCGCCAGCGCGGGCGGGTAGGTGCTACCCGGTCGAGCATCGGCAGGGTCGCGAAGCGGACGGCGTAGCGGGTGCGGCGCCGCCGCAGCAGGACGTACGCGAGCGCGAGCGCGGCGACGGGTACGAGGGCGAGCAGGAAGAGGGGGTCGGTGAAGGTCACGGTGTCCTCCGGTGACGGCGGGCGGGGGCGCGACGGCGGTCCTTGACGAACCGGGCGAGCACAGCCGCCCAGTCGTCGTCGGTGCTCACGCGCAGGTGTTCGGCGCGGGCGGCGCGGACGGCCGCTGCCGTCTCGTCGCGATGCAGGGCGGTGACCATGGCGTACGCGATGCGCAGCTCGGGGTCCGACGTCGACACCTCGCGCTGTGCCCCGGTCTCGGGGTCGAGGAGCACCACCTCGCCGACGTCGGGCAGCTCGCGCTCGCGCGGGTCGTCGACCTCGACGACTATCACGTCGTGCCGGGCGGTCAGCCGCCGGAGCGGTCCCTCCCACTCGAAGGGCCGCTCGATCGCGCCGTCGGGCGACACCAGGTCGGTGACGACCACGCACAGCCCGCGGCGCCGGGCCCGGGCGCCGAGCCCGCGCAGGGCGTCCGACAGGGAGACCGCGGGGCTGCCCTGGCGGGCTGCCGCGTCGAGGCGGGTCAGCGCTGCCGCGGCGGCGCGTCCGGGGCGCGGCGAGATCCAGTGCAGGCCCGCCTCGTCGATCAGGCCGATGCCCACGCGGTTGCCCGGCCCGTTCGTGAGCAGGCCGACCGCGGCCGCCACCTGCTCGGCGACGTCCACCTTCTCGGTCCGGGCGGTGCCGAACGCCATGCTGGGGCTGCGGTCCACGAGGAGCCAGGTGTCCAGCTCGTGCTGGGCGCGTGTGCGCCACAGGTGCGGGTCGCCCGTGCGGGCGGTGACGTTCCAGTCGATCCGGCGCACGTCCTGCCCCGGCTGGTACTGGGTCAGCTCCTCCGGGTCCGAGCCGGGACCGAGCGCGTGCCCGTCGGCGTCGCCCTGCAGCAGCCCGTCGACGCGGCGCCGGACGGTGAGCTCGAGCCGGCGGAACCGGCCCGCCGGCTCGTTGCGGGCAGGGCCGTTGCGCGCGGGATCGTCCCGCGCCGGGTCGCTCATCGCACGACCACCTCCTCCTCGGCGGGTGCCACGCGCGGCTGTGGCACGGCGGCCAGGACGGCGTCGATGACGGTGCGCGGGTCGACGCCGTCGGCGGCCGCGTCGAACGTGAGCACGAGCCGGTGGGCGAGGGTGTCGCCCGCCAGGTCGACGAGGTCCGCCGGCAGCACGTAGTCGCGTCCGCGCATGAGGGCCAGCGACCGTCCGGCGGCGATCAGCCCGAGGCTGCCGCGCGCGCTGACGCCGTACTCCAGCACGCCGTCGAGGTTGTGCAGCCCGTACTGGTGCGGCTTACGGGTGGCCATCACTACCGCGACCGCGTACTGCGCGACGGCGTGGTGCACGAACACCTGGTCCGCCTCGCGCTGGAGCTGGCGGACCATCGCCGGGTCGAGCAGCGGTTCCGCACGCGGGGGTGCGGCGCTCATGCGCTGTACGATCGTCAGCTCCTCCAGCTCGTCGGCGTGGTCGACGTCGACCTTGAGCAGGAACCGGTCGCGCTGCGCCTCAGGCAGGGCGTAGACGCCGTCGCTCTCTATCGGGTTCTGGGTGGCCAGGACGAGGAACGGGTCGGGTAGCGCATAGGTGCGCCCGCCGATGCTGACCTGGCCCTCCGCCATCGCCTCCAGCAGGGCCGACTGCACCTTGGCGGGCGCGCGGTTGATCTCGTCGGCGAGGACCAGGTTGGCGAACACGGGGCCGAGCTCGACGTCGAAGTCCTCCCGCGACGGCTTCCAGACGCGGGTGCCGACGATGTCGGACGGCATCAGGTCCGGCGTGAACTGCAGGCGGGCGAACGAGCCCCCCGCCACGGTCGCGAGGGTGCGCACCGCGAGCGTCTTGGCGACGCCGGGCACGCCCTCCAGCAGCACGTGGCCGCGGGAGAGGAGGCCCACCATGATCCGTTCGACCATGTGGTCCTGCCCCACGATCACTCGTTTGACCTCGATCAGCGCCCGTTCGAGCAGGGCGGCGGCCGGGCGGAGCGGCGGGTGCGTCGCGACGGAGGGGATGTCCTGGGTGGCGGGTCTGCGCTGGTCCATGGGCTCGTCCATGGCATCGACTCCACCCGACCGGGGAGAAAACTGCGGGAAACCCGAGCGAAAGCCGACCGAAAGGAGGGACCGGCAGGGCCTGTCAGAGCCGCCGCCGGGCGGCTACGGTGCTGGTGTGCGGCTGCTGATCGTGGAGGACGAGGCGGGTCTGGTGAGTGCCCTGCAGGTGGCACTGCGCCGGGAGGGCTACGCCGTCGACCAGGCGCGCACCGTCGCCGAGGCGAGGGAGAAGCTCGGCCTCAACCCGTACGACGTCGTCCTGCTCGACATCACCCTCCCCGACGGGACGGGCTTCGACCTGACCCGCGCCATCCGCGGCGGCCAGGTGCCGCTCGCCGACGGCGACCCGCCGCGCATCCTCATGCTGACCGCACGCGGCCGCCTGACCGACCGGGTGACCGGCCTCGACGTCGGCGCCGACGACTACCTGGTCAAGCCGTTCGCGATCATCGAGCTCTCCGCCCGCATCCGCGCCCTGCTGCGCCGCGAGGCGCGCGAGGCCGCCGCGGTCCTCGTGCACGGCCCCATCCGGCTCGACGCCGCCCGGCAGCTCGCCTGGCGCGGCACGCGCGAGCTCGTGCTGACCCGCAAGGAGTTCGCCGTCCTGCGCTACCTGATGAACCGGCCCGCCTACGTGGTGCCCGCCGAGGAGCTGCTCGAGCACGTGTGGGACGAGAACGCCGACCCCTTCACCCAGACCGTCCGCGTCACCGTCGGCACCCTGCGGCGCAAGCTCACGCTCGACGGCGAGGACCCCGCGCTGGAGACCGTCATCGGCCGCGGGTACCGCCTCCGCGAGCTTCCGGCCAGCGTGGACGGCCCCGTCGAGGGCGTCCCCGCATGACCCTCCCGGGGCTGTCCGGGTGGGCCCGCACCGTGCGGATGCGGCTCGCCCTGACCTACTCCGCGACGCTCTTCGGCATCACCGCACTGATCCTCGCGGGCGTCTACTTCGCGCTGTCGCAGACCATCGTCGCCGCGCCGCTCGACCCCGTCACCGTCAAACGGTTCGAGAAGAAGTCCGACGGCAGCATCGCGTACAAGCCCGGCGAACAGTTCCAGGCGGCCGACCTCGACACGGTCCAGCACGCGGTGAACTTCACCGCCCTGCAGACGCTGCGGGACTACTCGGCGGTGGCGCTCGCGGTGATGTTCCTGCTCAGCGTGGCCGTCGGCTGGTGGGTCTCCGGGCGGGCGCTGCGGCCGGTCGAGGCCATCACCCGCACCGCCCAGGAGATCGGCGCGACCGACCTGTCCCGGCGGATCGGCGCCACCGGGCCGCGGGACGAGCTGCGCACCCTCGCCGACACGATCGACGGCATGCTCGACCGCCTGGACCGGGCGTTCACCGCGGAACGCAGGCTCATCGAGGACGTGTCCCACGAGCTGCGCAACCCGGTGATGGTGGTGCAGGCGAACGTCGAGGCGGTGCTCGGCAACGAGCAGGCCGACCGGGCGCAGCGGGCGGAGGCGACCGCCGTCGTCCTGGGCGCGACGAGCCGCATGTCCCGGCTGCTGGAGGACCTGCTGGCCACCGCGCGGTTCCGCTCGGAGGCCTTCGTGGACCGGGAGGTCGACCTCGCCGCGCTGGCCGAGGGCGCCGTCCGCGACAACCGCGCGGTCGCCGAGCGGCGGGGCGTGTCGATCGTCGAGCGGACCCACTCCGGCCCGGTCGCGTACGGCGACGCGAACGCGCTGGGCCGGGCGGTCGACAACCTGCTGTCCAACGCGGTGCGGCTCGCGCCGGTGGGCAGCGCGATCACCGTGGGCGTGGGGAGCCGGCAGGGCTGGGCCTGGATCGCCGTGGCCGACGAAGGGCCGGGGGTGCCGGCCGAGGCGCGGGACCGGATCTTCGACCGGTTCTACCGGGGAGAGGACGGCGACGGCGCCGGGTCGGCGGGCGGGCACGCGGACCGGCCGGACGGCTCGGGCCTCGGCCTGGCGATCGCCCGCCAGGTCGCCGAGAGCCACGACGGGCACCTGCGGCACACCGACCACGGCACGAGCGGCAGCACGTTCACGGTCTGGCTCCCCGACCGGACGCTGGACCGCGCGACGGACCGCGGCGACACGCCGCCCACGGGCGACCCGCTGGCTTCCTGAGCTTGCTCGCGCCGACGTCGGCCCGTACATGCCTAGGATCAGGGGAGCAGAGCCGGCAGGACACAGCGAGGAGCCAAGCGATGAGTGATGTGTGTACGCACCTGGACCAGGTTGCCGTCCTGGAGCCCGCCAGCCGTGAGGGTTGCCCCGAGTGCCTGGCGCACGGTGGCACGTGGGTGCACCTGCGCAGCTGCCTCGTGTGCGGGCAGGTGGGCTGCTGCGACTCCTCGCCGGCCAAGCACGCGACCGGACACTTCCAGGAGACCGGTCACCCGCTGATGCGCTCGATCGAGCCGGGCGAGGCCTGGGGCTGGTGCTTCGAGGACGAGGCGACCCTGCGGACGGTGGAGCTGCCCGGCCGCTAGCCGACGACCTCCCGGCCCACCGCACGCAGCGCGTCCAGCACCGTCCTGACCGCTAGCCGTTCGGCCCGGTCCGGTCGCAGGATCGCGACGATCCACCGCGCGGCGTCCATCCCGTGCACCGGCCGCAGGACTATGCCCGCGCCGGGCGTGGTGCTGTACCGGGGGAGCACTGCCACGCGGTCGCCCGACGCGACGAGCGCCTCGACCAGCCGGTTGTCGCGGAGCCGCTGGACCACCCGGACGGGAGTGCCGGTCACCGTCTCGACGGCGATGCGCAGGTCGTCGAACGGGTAACCGAGCGGCACCCCGTACCACTCGTGGAGCACCAGGTCCTGGGCCGTGACCCGCGCCTTGGTCGCCAGCGTGTGGTCGGCCCGCATGGCGATGTCGAGCGGTTCGCGCAGCAGCGCCGCGGTGACCAGGTGCTCCGCGCCCGCGGGCACGGGCCCGGTAAAGCTGTGGCCGACGACGATGTCGTGGTCGGCCACCATCCCCGGATACTCCGACTCGGCGATGTCGACGTCGGTGCACTCGAGGCTGACCGGCGTGTCCGCGAGCCGGCTCAGGACCTCGGGCAGCAGGACCGCCGCCGCGCTCGGCAGCGCTGCCAGGCGCACGGTGCCGGACGCCGATCCCAGGTACGCGTCCCATCGGGCCTGCACCTGGGCGATCGTCCGCGCGAGGTCGCGGCCGCCGTCGGCCAGGAGCCTGCCCGCCTCGGTGAGCCGCACGCCCCGGCCGTGCGGCTCCACCAGCGGGATCCCGCCCAGCTCGCGCTGCGCGGTGCGCAGCTGCTGGGACACGGCCGACGGCGTCCGATGGGTCGCCTCTGCGACCGCGGTCACGGAGTGCCGGTCGGCGAGCTCGCGGAGCAGGTCGAGGTGGCGAGGGTTCATGAAGGCAACCTACAAGGACCTGTAGAAACTTTCGCTTGTCCTTCAGAACCGTCGCCGCACACACTCGGGCCATGCCGATCTCCCACCGCCTGCTCGCCGCGTCCGTCGCGGTGATGTGGGGCCTCAACTTCATCGCGATCGACGCCTCGCTCGGGCAGTTCCCGCCGTTCCTGCTCGTCGCGCTCCGGTTCGCGATCATCGCCGTCCCGACCCTGCTCCTCGTGCCGCGGCCGCAGGTGCCGGTGCGCTGGCTGCTCGGGTACGGCATCGGCTTCGGCACGCTGCAGTTCCTGTTCCTGTACTGGGGGATGGCCGTCGGCATGCCGACGGGGCTGGCTTCGCTCGTGCTGCAGTCGTCGGCGCCGTTCACCGTGCTGCTCGGCGCGGTCGCGTTCCGGGACCGGGTGACCGCGCGGCAGCTGGTCGGGCTCGGCGTGGCGACGCTGGGGCTGGCGGTGGTCGGCTGGTCCCAGGCGCAGGCCGCCGCGTTCGCACCGTTCCTGCTGGTGCTGGCCGGCGGGTTCGGCTGGGCGATCGGCAACGTGTCCAACGCGCGCGCCAGGGCGGCGAACCCGCTGCACCTCACGCTGTGGATGTCGGTGGTGCCGCCCGTGCCGATGCTCGCGCTGTCCCTGGTCGTGGAGGGTCCGGACGCGATCGCCGCGGCGTTCGTCCCCGGACCGCACATGGTCCCGGCGCTGGTCGGGCTGGCCTACACGGTGCTGATCGGGACGCTCGTCGGATCCGGGATCTGGACGTGGCTGATGGCCCGGCACCCCGCGGGCGTCGTCGCGCCGTTCTCGATGCTGGTCCCCGTGGTGGGACTCAGCGCATCGGCGGTGCTGCTGGGCGAGCACATCGAGGTCGCGACCGCGCTCGGCGCGGCACTGGTGATCGGGGGTGTGCTCTGGGGGTCGCTGCGCAAGGGAGGCGCTCGCACCTCGCCGGCGTCGGGCCGAGCTCAGGAAACTGTGACCGCGCCGCCCTCGACGCCAGAGCCGGTCGGGTCATAAAGTGTGGAGAAAGCGTGATCGACTGTAGGTCCTCTACCGGAGGCGACAATGGATGTCGTACTACTGATCGGCCGGGTGCTCTTCGTGGCCCTCTTCCTGGGAAGCGCCTTCGGCCACCTGACGCAGACGGACGCCATGGCCGGCTACGCGGCGTCCAGGGGCGTCAAGATGGCCAGACCGGCGACCCTCGCCAGCGGGGTGATGATGGTGCTCGGCGGCCTGTCCGTCCTGCTCGGCGTCTGGGGTGACCTGGGCGCGCTGCTCCTCTTCGTCTTCCTCGTCCCGACGGCGTTCCTCATGCACGGGTTCTGGCGCGAGACCGACCCGACGGCCAAGCAGACGGAGATGGTCCAGTTCAACAAGGACGTGGCGCTCGCGGGTGCTGCGCTGGCGTTCTTCTGGGCGTTCAGCCAGGATCCGGGCCTGACCGTCACGGGGCCGCTGTTCTCGATGGGCTGACCGGCAGGTACGCCCACTGCACGCCCTCTCACCACAACTCAGCTCGGAGGCAGTCGTGAAGTCAGCTCTGATGGTGCTCGGTGCCGTCCTCGTCCTCATGGGTGCCGTCTTCGCCCTCCAGGGACTCGGCTACCTCGCCGGTAGCGCGATGACGGGCGTGACGCTGTGGGCGGTCGTCGGCCCGATCCTCGCGGTCGTCGGAGTGGTGCTCATCCTCTGGGGCGCCCGAGCGGGCAGGCCCGGTAAGCACGGCTGACGCAGGGGCGCTCGGGCGCTGCCGGGAAGGCCCGGCGGGACGGCCTCAGGCGGCCGGCCCGTCGGCGTCCTCCAGCTCCTCCGGGTTGGGCAGCCTGGACAGGAACCGGAACGACACGAGCGCGACCACCGTCGCGATGCCGCCCGCGATCAGGAACGGCGCCCGCAGGTCGATCCGGCCGAGCAGCCCGCCCAGCAGCGAGCCCAGCGGCATGGTGCCCCAGAGCAGGGTGCGCCACGTGCCGTGGACCCGGCCGAGCAGGCGGCTCGGGATCGCGGCCTGGCGCAGCGACATGACGAGGATGTTCCACGCCGTCGTGCCGCCTGCCGACAAGAAGAAGCCGAATGCGACGACGCCGAGCACGGGGACCGCGCCCATCAGGACCAGCGCCGCGAGCGAGAGGGTCTGGGCGACGGCCATCACCGGTCCGGCCCCGAACCGCTCCTTGAGCCGGTTGGCGATCGACGCCGCGCCGAGCGAGCCCACCGCACCGGCCAGGATGAACGCCCCGTACCAGGCCTCCGGCAGGCGGAGCTGGTTCAGCACGTAGAGCACCATCGTGGCCGTGGCGGCCGAGAAGCACAGGGCTATCACCACGCTGATCAGCCAGAGCCTCCGCAGCATCGGGTTGCCCGCGATGTACCGGAAGCCATCGGTGAACTGCCGGTACCAGGCGACGTGCGGCACGCCGCTCGGGTCGGTGTGGTGCCTGCCTGCCGCGGCGAGCGGCAGGAACACCGCCATGACGCTCGCCACCGCATAGGTCAGCACGTTGATCCCGAGCGGCACCACCACGGAGACCGCGAACAAGGCCGAGGTGAGCGGCCCGGACAGGAACTGCTGGACGACGATCTCCCCGGCCTCGACCCGCGAGTTGGCGCGCGGCAGGTCCTGCTTGGCGGCGATGGACGGCAGGACGGCGCGGAGCGCGCCGTCGTAGACCGTCTCGAACGCCCCGTACGCGAACACGACGCCGTAGAGCCACCAGATCGTGAGCTGGTCCGTGGCGAAGAGCGTCAGCATGAGGACCGCGAGCAGCGTCCGGACGCCGTTGGCGAGCGTCATGGCGCGCCGCCGGTCGATCCGGTCCAGCAGGATCCCGGCGGGGATCGAGAAGATCAGCCACGGCAGCATCGCCACGGCCGCGATCCCGGAGACGAGCAGCGGGTCGTCGGTCAGCCGAGCCGCCAGCAGGGGAGCCGCCACCCTGGCGATGCCGTCCCCGAGGCTGGAGCTGACGTTCGCGATGATGACGTTCCTCAACGCCCGCCCGAGCGGCTGCCTGTTCCCCACGACGCGAGCCTAGGGGAGGTTGCGTGTCGGCGAACGTAGGCCTGGTCGCTCGATCCGGCCGAACGTAGGCTTCGTCGCCCTTTCGCCGGCCGAGCGTAGGTGTGGTCGCACTCAGAGGGCTGACAGAGCGACCATTCCTACGTTCGACGACGGGGCTCGACGGCGGTGGGCTGCGCCGCAGGCGTGCCCTCCGGCGGCTCCTCCGCGAGGCGGGCCGCGATCGTGCCCGTGATCTCCGCCAGGGCGTCGAGCTGCTCGGGCGTGAGCGCGTCGATGACCAGCCGCCGCGCTGTCGCGATGTGCCCGGGGACCGAGCGGATCAGCTCGCGTCGGCCGGCGCTCGTCAGGCCCACGTTGGTGGCACGGCGGTCCTCGGGGCAGGGGGCGCGGGTGATGAGCCCGCGCTTCTCCAGGCGCCCGCAGACGTGGGACAGCCGGGGCAGGGTGGAGACGGTGGCCTCGGCGAGCGCCGTCATCCGCATCGTCGGCCCGTCGCTGAGCTGGAGCCGGGAGAGCACCACGAACTCGAAGTGCGTCATCCCGGAGTCGCGCTGGAGCTGTCGGTCCAGCGCGGCCGGCAGGAGGCTGAAGACGGTGGTCAGGCCGAGCCAGGCCGCCGACTCCTGCTCGTTCATCCGGGGTACGCGTCGCTTCACCAGCCCATCCTACCGTTTGGTTGACGCGACAAGTAATCGGTGCGAGACTCGGAGTGTTGGTTGTAGGAACAACTATTTTTGGGAGCGCACATGACCACGGTCACCGTCATCGGAGCAGGAAACTTCGGCAGTGTTGTCGCGGGCATCGCGGCGAAGGGCGGGACCGGCATCCAGGTGCTCGCCCGCGACGTCGAGAAGGCGCGTGCGGTCGCCGGCCCGCTGGGCGGCACGGCAGGCACCGTCGGCGACGAGGTGACCGGCGACGTCGTCGTGCTGGCCGTGCCCTACGGTGCCGTCGCGGACCTGGTCGAGGTGTACCCGACCGCGTTCGACGGCAAGGTCCTCGTCGACGTCACCAACCCCGTCGACTTCAGCACCTTTGACGACCTCGTCGTCCCGGCCGACTCCTCGGCGGCGAAGCAGCTGCAGGACGCCGTCCCGGGCGCGAAGGTCGTCAAGGCGTTCAACACGAACTTCGGCGGCACGCTCGCGAGCGGCGAGATCGGCTCCGTGCCGACGACCGTGCTCGTCGCCGGCGACGACGCGGACGCGAAGCAGACGCTCGTCGAGCTCGTGACCGCGGCCGGGCTGCGCGGGCTGGACGCCGGTTCGCTCAAGCGGGCCCGGGAGCTGGAGGCCGTCGGCCTGCTGCAGATGACCCTCGCCGGCGCCGAGAAGATCTCCTGGGGCGGCGGCCTCGCCCTGATCTCATGAGCACGCAGAACATCGTCCCCGCGTGGCGGCAGGGCAGTGTCGCCACCGCGGGGACGGCGCCCGACGGCACCCGGATGGACACCGTGGAGCTGCTCGTGCGCGACCTCGACGCCATGACCGCGTACTACCAGGACGCGGTGACCCTCGACGTCCTCGACCAGTCGGGCGCGAACGCGACGCTGGGCCGGGGCGGCGTGCCGATCATGGTGCTCCGCCAGGAGAAGGACCTGCCGGGCGCGGACCCGCGTGGCGCAGGGCTCTATCACACGGCGATCGTCTTCGAGGACGAGCGGCGTCTTGCCGCTTCGCTCGCGTCGATGGCGCAGCGCGTGCCGGAGATCTACACCGGCAGTGCCGACCACCTCGTGAGCGAGGCGTTCTACTTCACCGACCCCGAGGGCAACGGCGTCGAGCTGTACCGCGACCGCCCCCGCGAGGAGTGGACGGTCCGCCCGGACGGGACCGTCGCCATGGCCAGCGAGTACCTCGACCCGAACCAGTTCCTGCGGCGCTGGCACGACCCGGAGGCGTCCGACGCCGGCCCGTCCGCCGCCATCGGGCACGTGCACCTGCAGGTGGGCGACCTCGTGTCGGCGCGACAGTTCTACGTCGACACGCTCGGGTTCGACGTCACCGCCCAGCTGGGGGACTCCGCCCTGTTCGTCTCGGCAGGCGGCTACCACCACCACATCGGCATGAACACGTGGCGCAGCGCGGGGGCGGCGCCGCGCGCCTCGACGCTCGGCCTCGGCGACGTCCGGATCCTCGTGCCCACCCGGTCCGACGTCGAAGCCCTCGCCGACCGCCTCCGGTTCCACGGCATCCCGACGGCCGACGACGGCGCGACGCTCCGGTTCGCGGACCCGTGGAACACGCGGCTCGCCGTATCGCCGGAGACCGAGGGCTGATCGCCGGACTGGTCGGCGGGCCGGTCGCCGGGCCACCCGGCGGGCCACGGTCGTAGCCTGGTCGTATGCCGCGCGATCCGAACATCCCCGACGCGTTCGACGTCTACACCGTGGTCGTGCTGCGGCGTCCGCCGGACGCGCCGGAGATGTCGGACGAGGAGCTGGACGCGCTCCAGACGCGCCACCTCGCGTACCGCGCCGAGCTGGCCCGGCGGGGCGCCGCCGTTGCGAACGGTCCGTTCTTCGGTCAGAGCGACGAGTCCTACCGCGGCATGTCGATCTTCGCGTGCGACGCCGCCGAGGCCGCACGGCTCTCCGATGCCGACCCGTCGGTCCAGGCGGGTCGGCTCGCCTACGACGTCATGGAGTGGTGGGTGGCCGCCGGCTCGCTCGCCTTTCCGCACGCCGGCGGCCCGGTGGGCGACCGCCGCTCGATGCCCGACGACTGACGCCCGTCCGTCCGGGCGGTCACTGGTGGGGTACCCGCACCCCCGCGGCGCGCAGCCTCGCCTCGACGAGCGCGGTGAGCCGGGCCGACGTCGGCCACTCCTCCTGGCCGTGGGTGTTGACCATCCCGTACCGCGTAGCGGTGTCGGGCTGGGCCCGGAACCCCGCGGGCATCGCGAGCAGCTCGGGCTTGGCCAGCAGGTTGTCGGCGAGCGCGGACGCCAGCTCCTCGACCCGCGGGTCGTCCGGGTCCCACGACAGCGCGTCCCAGCTGCGCTGGGTCAGGTCGACGAACTCCGGGTCCTCCAGCCGGTGCTCGAGCTGGGTCACGAAGCTGTCGAAACCCTCCGGCACCAGCGCCCGGAACAGCACCAGCGCCTCGCGCTGGCCCGCGACGTAGTCGGGGCTGAAGCCGAGCTCGCGCATCCGGTCGAGGACCGCGCAGGCGCGGTCGGGGAGCAGCGCCCGGTCGTCGGCGAGCCGGTGCAGCGTGTCCCGCCGGGCGATCAGGTCCTCGATCCGGTCGGTGAGCTGCTGCTCGACGTCGGTGAGCGCCACGGCGAACCGCTCGGCGTCGGCGTCGAGCAGGGTGCCGATGTCGGCGAGCGGGACGCCGGCCGCGGCCAGCGTCCGCACCTGGACCAGCCGCAGCAGGTCGTCCGACCCGTACCGGCGGTACCCGGAGCTGTCCCGGCCCGGCTCCTCGACCAGACCCAGCTTGTGGTAGTGCCGCACGGTCTTGATGGTGACCCCGGCGAACGCCGCCGCCTGACCGATGGTGATGCCGCCCGCCGTCCGCCCGCTCATCGCCCCAGTCTGCCCCGCGCTCGCGGGGCGGCGGCGAGCTCGCGCACGGCGTCGGCGACGGCGGGGGAGTCCTTGCGCAGGATGCTGCCGTGGTTGCTGGAGACCTTCGCGCTGACCTGCAGGTTCGCGTTGAGGGGCAGCAGCGGGTCGAGGGTCTTGCGCATCTGGTCCTGCAGGTCGTCGCGGCTGCCCAGCCCTTCCCCGGAGGCGACGACGTACCGCACGGGCACGGGCAGTTCCGTCAGGATCGGCACGAGGTCGGCGTGCAGCTGGTGGGCCTCGATGGCGAGTTCGGCGTGCACCTCCGCCGAGAACCGCCCCGCCATGCCCAGCCGGCGGGCCAGCGGCAACATCGGCTTCATCCGCCGGAACACCCGGCGGATCTCCTCGTGGCCGGCCTCGTCGGTCCAGCCGGCCGGGAACGGGCCGTCGACACCGACCACGCCCAGGGTGCGCTCCGGGTGCCGGTTCGCCCAGTGCACCGCGAGCAGCGCACCGTAGGACCAGCCCACGAGCAGGGCGCTCTCGACGCCCCGGGCCGCGAGGACCGCGTCGATGTCGCGGACGCACGCCTCGAACGAGTAGTCGGCGGAGAGCTTCGACCGGCCGCGGGCCCGCTCGTCGAAGCTGATGTGCCGGTAGCCCGACCCTAGGTCGGCGACCACGCGCTTCCAGTGCCGCTGCGAGGCGTAGGAGCCGTTGAGGTAGACGACGGGGATGCCGGGGCCGCCTGAGTCGGTGACGGCCAGCGCCGTGTCGTCGACGGGGACCATGCCGGTCCAGGAGGCGCTGTTCGGACGGGGCGAGTTCACGTTGAGGTTGCTCATGCGGCGAGCCTCCAGCTTGACCTCGGGTCAAGGTCAAGCCCCGGAATCAGACGCGTTGCTGGGCCGGCGGCTGCCAGCCGGCGCTGCGTCGGTCCAGCTCGGCGGCCAGGTTCTCGAACGCCGCCCGGACGCGCTTCTCGTCGTCGGTGACCAGGAAGTCGACGAGCAGCCCGCGCAGCGTCGAGAGCAGCGACGTCGCCAGCGCGGAGGCCTCCGGCTCCGGGCAGCCGTGCCGCACCAGGCCCGCGGCCAGCAGGGCCGTCCGCTGCTGGATCGACCGCGCCACGGCGTCGCGCAGCTTCGGGTTGTCGTGCATGGCGTGCCCGGTGATCGCGGTGAAGAGCCGGATGTAGCGGCGCCCCTTGTCCGACGTCGCCCGTCGCCAGATGGTCTCCAGCGGCTCCGGGTCGTCGTCGACCAGGTCGGGCAGTGCGAGCGTCTGGGCGAGGACCAGGTCGACGATCGCGGCGACCAGGTCGTCCTTGGTCGTGAAGTGGTGCACCAGCGTCGCATGGCTGACGCCGACCGTCTGGGCCACCTTGCGCAGCGACAGGCCGGCCAGGCCGTGGTCGAGCGCGTGCTCGGTCGCGGCACGCAGGATCTCCCCACGGCGATGTTCGAAGCGCAGCTTGCGGCCGTCCACGTGCTCGTTCACGGGTCGACCCTAGTCAACGACCGCCGTGCATCAATCTCCAGAATGTCTTGACCGAGTGGTAGAGCTACTTTATCGTCGGTCCGGTCAGTAGTTGTCTCACCGATCTCGAAGGGGCGATTCATGAGGCATCTGATCCGCAAGGCTGGTGCAGCGCTCGTGACCGGGCTGCTGCTCGCCGGCACCGCCGTCGTGGGTATGCCGATAGCGCACGCCGACGACAACCCGTACGAACGTGGTCCCGATCCGACCGTGGCGAGCATCGAGGCTCGCCGTGGTTCGTTCGCTGTCGCCGACGTGGGCGTCTCGCGTCTTGCCGTCACCGGTTTCGGTGGCGGCACCATCTACTACCCGACCAGCACCGCCGAGGGCACGTTCGGGGCGGTGGCGGTCGCACCCGGCTACACGGCCAGCCAGTCGAGCATGGCCTGGCTCGGCCCGCGGCTCGCGTCGCAGGGGTTCGTCGTCTTCACCATCGACACGAACACCACCTCGGACCAGCCGTCCTCGCGCGGTGACCAGCTCCTGCGGGCGCTGGACTACCTGACGACGCGCAGCGTGGTCAGCAGCCGGATCGACGCCGACCGGCTGGCCGTCATGGGCCACTCGATGGGCGGCGGGGGATCGCTCGAGGCGGCCAAGGACCGGCCGTCGCTGCAGGCAGCGATCCCGCTCACGCCGTGGAACACGGACAAGACGTGGCCGGAGGTCAGCACGCCGACCCTGATCGTCGGCGCGGAGAACGACTCGATCGCCTCCGTCCGCTCGCACGCGGAGCCCTTCTACCAGTCCCTCCCCAGCGGCGCCGACAAGGCGTACCTGGAGCTGCGCGGTGCCAGCCACTTCGCGCCGAACACGGACAACACGACCATCGCCAAGTACAGCATCTCCTGGCTGAAGCGCTTCGTCGACGACGACCTGCGCTACGACCAGTTCCTGTGCCCGGCGCCGTCCACGAGCACGACGATCAGCGAGTACCGCAGCACCTGCCCGTACTAGGAGCTGGGCGTCGTCGGTCGAGCCACCTCCGCTGGTCGAGCTTGTCGAGACCCACCAAGGTCTCGACAAGCTCGACCAACTAGGCGGCTCGACCGGCGAAGGGCGCTACGCCGGCCTCGGGAGCGTGAGGATCTCCGCCCCGTCCTCGGTGATCGCGATGGTGTGCTCGCTGTGCGCCGTCCGGCAGCCCGTCACGCTGCGGAGGGTCCAGCCGTCGGCGTCGGTCACCAGCTCGTCGGTGTCCGACATGACCCAGGGCTCCAGCGCGAGCAGCAGCCCGGGCCGCAGCTTGTACCCGCGGCCGGGCCGGCCCGTGTTCGGGACGTGCGGGTCCTGGTGCATCGTCGATCCGATGCCGTGCCCGCCGAACTCGACGTTGATCGGGTACCCGTCCGCGCTGAGCACCGTGCCGATGGCGTCGGAGATGTCACCGATGCGAGCTCCGGGGCGGGCGACGGCTATCCCGGCCCGCAGCGCGCGCTCGGTCGTGTCGATCAAGGCGACGCTCTCGGCGGGCCGGCTGTCGCCGACGACGAAGCTGATGGCGGAGTCCGCGGCGATGCCGTCCAGCGAGACGGCGAGGTCGAGGGTCAGCAGGTCGCCGTCGGCGAGCCGGTAGTCGTGCGGCATCCCGTGGAGGACGGCGTCGTTGACGGCCGTGCAGATGTAGTGGCCGAAGGGCCCGCGCCCGAACGACGGCGCGTAGTCGACGTAGCAGGACTCCGCACCGGCGTCGACGATCATCGCCTTGGTCCACCGGTCGATGTCCAGCAGGTTCGTGCCGACCACGGACCGCTCGCGCATCGTCTGCAGGATGGTGCCGACCAGGGCGCCCGCGCCCCTCGCCCGGACCAGTTCGGTGGCGTTCAAGATCTCGATCATGTGGTGCCCTTCGCACGTCTTCCAATAACTATCCCGGCCATACTATCCCGGTACTATGATCGGCAGCATGGTCAGGTTGCCGCTCACACCCGCGGAGGTCGAGCGCGGACAGCGTCTCGGCGCTCTTTTGCGTCGCGCGAGGGGCGAGCGCTCGATGCTCGAGGTAGCGCTCGACGCCCGCGTCTCCCCGGAGACCCTCCGGAAGATCGAGTCGGGTCGGGTGGCTACTCCCGCCTTCCCGACGGTCGCGGCGATCGCGGAGGTCCTCGGGCTCTCCCTCGACGCGGTGTGGGCAGAGATGAACCCGGCCGACGACGGCGTCGGTTCCGCCAGGGCAGGCCGCAACGCGCGGGAGTGGCTGGCGTCCTAGGGGCTATCGCCAAGCGCCGCTGGGGCTCACATCTCTCGCGACGGCCTCCGATGGGATAGGCGCCGCGAGAGATGTGGCGGGAGCTCCGTCGGGTCAGCTCCGTGCAGCTTCGAGAATGACCCTGGCGACGGCGCTGGGCTGGGTCATCATGACGACGTGCGAGCTGTCGATCTGTACCGTCGTGGACCCAGCGCGTTCAGCCATCGCCCGTTCGGCCTCTGGCGGGATGATCCGGTCCTGGTTGGCGACGATGTACCAGCTGGGGATCTCTTCCCAGGCCGGCGGGCCGGACGAGATCAGCAGGGCGCCGAGGGCGCCCGGGCGCTGGCTCGCAGCCATGAAGCGGGCCTGGTCCCGGGGCAGGTCCTGGGCGAAGAGCCGGTGGAACCAGGCGGGGTCGATGTAGGCGTCGGCGTCGTTGGGCGGAGCCCCGGGGTAGGGGCGCAGGACCAGGTGGTCGGTGACGACGGTGTGGCCGCCGCCGAGCTGGTTGGCCGTGGCCACGTTCTCGCCCTCGGCAGGTGCGTAGGCGGCGACGTAGACGAGCGCCTTGACGTCGGGGTCGCCGGTCGCGGCGTTGGTGATGACCGCGCCGCCGTAGGAGTGCCCGACCAGCACGAGCGGGCCGGGGACGGTGTCGAGGAACTGGCGCAGGTACTCGCCGTCGGACACGGGGCCGCGCAGCGGGTTGGAGAACGCCAGGACGGGATAACCGCGGTCGGTGAGGCGGTCCGCGACCGCCTCCCAGCCGCTGGAGTCGGCGAACGCGCCGTGCACGAGGACGATGGTGGGCTTCGGGCCGTGATCCGGGTAACCGCCCTGGGCACCGCGCGTGCCGGCCGGCGAGGTCGAGCCGGCCACGGGCGAGAGGGCGAGCAGCGCCGTGGCGAGCGCGGCGATCAGAACGGTGGGGCGGGTGATGCGTCTCCTGGTCATCAGGGGGCCTCCTGTCGGTGTGGGGACACAAAAGATCATCCGCACTTGGGCGGGTGAACTGGACCACGTGAACCGCGTAGTCTCTCGCCGCCGGTCCTACCGTGGAGGGCATGGAAAACGCCGATGCGCTCCTGGGTCGCGATGAAGAGCAGCGTCGGTTGGCCGCGCTCCTGGGCGCAGCGCGCAACGGGCGTGGTGGCTCCTTGCTGGTCCTGGGAGAGCCAGGAATCGGCAAGACCTACCTCCTTGCCGAAGCGGCCCGGCAGGCAAGCGTCGACGTGATCCGGCTGGATGGTTACGAGTCGGAGTCGGCGATGCCGTTCGCCGCCGCGCAGCGGCTCGTAGCCATGCTGCAGCGGCACCACGCAGCGCTTCCGGAACGGCAACGGCAGGCGTTAGAGGTGGCGTCCGGTGTAGCTGACGGGCCCGCACCCGATCGGTTTCTCGTCGGACTGGGCATGCTCGGGCTGCTGGCGGCAGCAGGAGCCGACCAGCCGGTCGTGTGCCTGATCGACGACGCGCACCTGATCGACTCCGAGAGCTTGGATGCGCTCGCGTTCGTGGCACGCCGCATCGCGGTCGAGCACGTCGCGGTCGTGTTCGCGGCCCGCGACGAGGAGGGCTTCGCGGACCGGATCGGTGGTGTGCCACAGCTCGCACTGACCGGCCTCCACCTAGACGACGCCGTCCGGTTGCTGAACCGTTCGACGACCCGGCCGTTCGCGCCGTCCGCGGCCGCTGCCATAGCGCGAGCGACCGGCGGTAACCCGCTGGCCCTGATCGACCTGGCCGGTGACGCGCTCGTGCACGAGCTGCCCGACCTGGGGCTGGCCGGGGTCCCGCTGCCGGTCGGTCGGCACCTCGAGGCACACTACGTTCGCCAGGTACGGCGGTCCGACCCCGGCGTGCAGTCATGGGTGCTGCTGGCTGCCGCGGACTCGACGGGAAATGTCGACCTGCTGGGTGCGGCAGCGGTCCAGCTGGGGCTTCGTCCCGACGGCGGTGACCGCGCCGAGGTCGCCGGCCTCGTGGAGCTGGAACCGGTCGTGCGGTTCCGGCATCCGCTGGTGCGGTCCGCGGTCTACAACGCTGCTCCGGGCGCCGAGCGCCGACGGGTGCATGGCGCTCTCGCCCGCGCCGCGGAGCAGCTCGGCCTGGTGCAGACCGAGGCCTGGCACGCCGCCCGTGCCGTCCTGGGAACGGACCCCGAGGTGGCCGATCGGCTGGCCCATTCGGCAGACCTGGCGGCTCGGCGTGGTGGCCTGGCCTCCCAGGCCACCATCCTGACCCGCGCGGCCGAGCTCAGCCCGCCCGGACCGGTGCGCGATGCACGTCAGGTCGGTGCAGCGGAGGCGGCTCTGGCTGCTGGGGCGATCCATGTGGCCCACCGCCTTGTCGAGCAGATCGATCCCTCCGCGGCCGAAGCTGTCACCCAGGGGCGGGCCGTCTCCGTGCGCAGCGCGCTGGGCCTGTTCTCCGGTAACCCGGACGGAGTGCGTGGTGCCACCGCCGGGAACCTGCAGGCGGCCGACGCGTTCCACGGGCACGATCCCGAACGGGAGCAACGAGCGCTGCTCAGCGCGTTTCACACCGCCTGCACCGCCGAACGAATGATCCTGGGCACGACCCCGGACGCCCTCGGCCACCGCATGGTCGCGGGCGTCGGAGTGGCCGACGGCCCTGCATCGGTCATCCTCCGTGGTCTCGGCGCGCTGGTCCTGGAGCCCTACGAGCAGGCGGTGGTGCCCGCCCGGGCTGCGCTGGATGCGATCCTCGCGCTTCCTGATCACGACATGATGCAGATGGGCTCGGTGATCGCCTCCCTCGGAACGTTCCTCTGGGACAACGAGGGGCGTGCTGACGCTCTCACCCGAGCCGCCACCGCCGCTCGCGATGCCGGAGCGCTGCAGCTGGTCGACTCCCTGTTGTGGATCATGGCCCTGTCCGAGCTGTGGGGCGGCAGCCTGCGCCGTGCCGTGATGTTCGACGAACTGGTCCGCGAGGTACGGAGGGCCATGGGCTACGACGCCGAGAACGTCATCAACGCCGCCGTCATGGCCTGGACCGGATCACCGCTCGAGGTCGTGGCCGCGATCGCCGACGGGGCTGACGCAACCGGGTTCGGCGGCGTCAGCTCGGCCGCGCGCGCATCGATCGCGTCACGCCACCTCGCGGACGGGAGGTACCAGGAGGCGTACGACCAGCTGACCCCGCTCCTTGCCGACAATTTCCTGCACACCACACCCACCTACTACCCCGACTACGTCGAGGCCGCTGTACGCAGCGGGCACCACGGCGACGCCGAACGGGTCGCGACGTCTCTCGCGCAGCTGGCCGACGCCAACGGTTCGCCCTGGTGCCGCGGGCTCGCCGAGCGCGGGCTGGCGCTCGTCAGTACGCAGGACGCCGAGCCGCACTACACGGCCTCCATCGACACGCTGGGCAAGACGGGAGCCGAGGTGGACCTGGCCAGGTCCCACCTCGTCTACGGGGAGTGGCTCCGCCGCACCCGGCGACGTCGCGAGGCCGGTGAACAGCTGCGGCTCGCCCTCGAGCACTTCAGGCACAGCGGCGCCGACCTCTTCGTCGCACGCGCGACCACCGAACTGGCACCCCTCACCGACCCCGGGGACATCGGCAGTGCGCCACGGCAGTTCGACCTGACCACGCAGGAGCACACCATCGCGCAGCTCGCTGCGGCCGGGCGCACCAACCCCGAGATCGCCGCGAACCTGTTCATCAGCCCGAACACCGTCGACTACCACCTCCGTAAGGTCTTCCAGAAGCTCGGTGTCTCCTCCCGGCGCCAGCTGGCCGACCGCCTCACGCCGACGCCGACCGAAGAACGCCCTACGACGTCGTAGGAGAACGACGGACTACGAGGATCACGTGGTCCGCGACCAGCAGGCCCGGCGGCAAGGTCGAGATGTCAGAGCTCGACCGAACCGAGGAGGCCCACCATGCCTTACATCACCACCGACGACGGCGCCCAGATCTTCTACAAGGACTGGGGAACCGCGGGCACGCCCGTCCTGCTCAGTCACGGCTGGCCGCTGAACTCCGACGCCTGGGACGCCGCGGCGTTGTTCCTCGCCGAGCACGGCCACCGCGCCATCGCGCACGACCGGCGCGGGCACGGACGCTCCAGCCAGACCTGGGGCGGCAACGAGATGGACACCTACGCCGACGACCTTGCCTGCCTGATCGATGCCCTCGACCTGCGGGACCTGACCCTCGTCGGCCACTCCACCGGCGGGGGCGAGATCGTCAGGTACATCGGCCGGCACGGCACCAGCCGCGTGGCGAAGCTCGTGCTGGTCTCGGCCGTCCCGCCCCTGATGCTGCAGACCGATGACAACCCCGAAGGGCTGCCGATCGACGTGTTCGACGGGATCCGCGCGGGCGAGAAGGCCGACCGGTCCCAGCTGTATCGCGACCTGGCCGACGGACCGTTCTTCGGTCACAACCGGCGGAACGACGTCGACCAGGGGTTCCGCGACGCGTTCTGGCTGCAGAGCATGGCGTCCGGCCACCGTGGAGCCCACGAGTGCATCGCCGCGTTCTCCGCGACCGACTTCCGCCCCGACCTGGCCAAGGTGGACGTCCCGACCCTGGTCATCCACGGCGACGACGACCAGATCGTGCCCTTCGACGTCGGCGGCAAGCGGTCCGCCGCGATGGTCGACGGCGCGACGCTCACCGTCTACGAGGGCAGCAGCCACGCGCTGCCCGACACCGACCGCGACCGCCTCCACGCCGACCTTCTGGCGTTCGTCGACGCCTGACCGGCGTCGACCCACTCACCGACTGACCCTTTCACCAGAGGAGCACCACCATGAACGCAGCACAGCCAGACACCGTCGTCCTGGTCCACGGCCTGTGGATGACGCCGCGCAGCTGGGAAGGCTGGATCTCCCACTACGAGGCCAAGGGCCTCACCGTCCTGGCCCCCGGCTACCCAGGGTTCGAGATCGAGGTCGAGGCACTGCGCGAGAACCCCGAGATCATCGCCGACCTGACCGTCCCCGAGACCGTCGACCACCTTGCCGGCGTCATCGAGGCGCTGGACAGCCCGCCGATCATCATGGGGCACTCGTTCGGCGGCACGCTGACCCAGCTCCTGCTCGCTCGGGGCCTCGGTGCCGCGGCCGTCGTGGTCGACTCCGCGCCGACCGAGGGCGTCCGGGTCAACCCGCTGTCCCAGGCGAGGTCCCTGTTCCCCGCGCTGAAGAACCCCGCCAACCGGCACCGCGCCGTCGGGTTCACGCCCGAGGAGTTCCACTACGCGTTCACCAACACCCTCTCGGCCGAGGAGTCCCGGCAGGTCTGGGAGCGCTACGCCATCGCAGCGCCCGGCCACTGGGTGTGGGAGTACGGCCTCTTCGCCAACTTCAAGCCCGGACCCCAGGAGACATGGGTGGATTACACCGCCGACCGGGCTCCATTGCTGTTCATCGGCGGCAGCGAGGACCACATCATGCCGACCTCGGTGAACAAGGCCAACGCCAAGCACTACGACAAGTCGCCTGCGATCACCGAGTACTACGAGTTCGCGGGCCGCGACCACTGGACCTGCGCCGCACCCGGCTGGGAGGCCGTCGCCGACCACGCCCTCACCTGGGCGCTGGAGCACGCGACGGCGAGCGACCCCGTCGCCTGACCTGCGCCGACGTACGAGGCCGAGCCGGCCCGCGGCCGGCTCGGCCCACCTCAGTCCACCAGCGCGCCGCCGGTCAGGTTCACCACCGTCCCGGTCATGGCTCCGGCGCGATCCGAGGCGAGGAAGGCGGCGGTCATCACGTACCGGCGCGTCCGCTCCCGGATCGGTGGCATCGCCGGGACCATGGGCCGACTCAACGGACGGGCTGAGGGAGCAGATCCATGGGATTGACCGGACACATCGTCGTCGCGCGGAGCGACGGGCCGCTCGAGCAGGTGCCGTTGTTCGCATCGATCGCGGCGCCTCCGTCGCCTGAGGGGGATGTGACCTCGCGATGGCCGGTCACGACGGGGTGGCAGGCCGTGGAGTTCACTGACGGCTACTGGGACGAGATCCGGTTGACGGAGCTCACCGAGCTGGTCCGGGTGACGGGTGCTCCGGCGAGCAGCGCGTGGGTCCTGGACAGCGACTGCGCGATCGTGACCGGGCTTGCGCCAGGCGGCAGGCCTTGGCGCGTAGGGCTGAACGTCGACACCCTCGTCGAGTTCGGAAAGGACGATCCAGAGGCAATCCTGTGCACGTACGACACGGACATCGACGAGTACGGAGACCGCATCCGGGCGCACGTCCCACATGGTGCGGCCGACCTCCTGGCCTGGGCAGCGGCAGCCGGGTTCACTGGAGCATCCCAGCGGCAGATCGAGGACCTGCTGCGCTCGACGTCCGTCTTTGTCGAGGACATCTGGGAGGACATCCTCGTAGCGCTCGGCTTCCCGCTGCCGTGGACCGAAGCCCCTGCATCCTCATGAGCGAGGCCAACGGGTCTGACGCCGCCACTGGGCAGAGGCCCAGCGCTGCCGCACGGCGAATCACGCAACCAGCTGCATCGTGGTGGGATGTCGCGCATGCCTGTGATCCATGTGCTGAACGCATCACCCCGCGACGCCGACACCAAGCGCGAGCTCGTGGCGGAGCTGACCGCGACCTACGCCCGCGTGATGCGGATGAAGCCCGACACGATCCGGGTGGTCATCCAGGAGATCCCGCGCGAGAACTGGGGCGTGGGCGGTGTGACGCTCGCGGACTCGGGTCAGGACGAGAACCTTCCGCGGTAGCGCGACCGTTCGGCGGGCAGGGGGCCGGAAACCGAGTATTCCGTTGCCGGCCGAGGGCGGTGCCCGTGAGGCTGTCCGTCGATGATGCCGTTGACAGAGATCGATCGTCTGAAGCGAACAGTCACCTCCGCGTGGGAGAGCCCGGTCGCTGACCAGGTCGCCCTCGCCTGGGGGTACCCAGCGGGGACCGCGAAGTGGTGGCGCTCCAGCGCCTCCCACGTGTTCGTCCTGCCCGACCCGCGGGGCAAGCGCTACCTGCGGTTCGTGCCCGACACTTACCGGGCCGCCGGCGCGGTCGAGCCGGCGAGCGTCCTCATGCACCGGCTGGCCACGGACGGCGCGGCAGTGGTGCGCCCTGTTCCCACCGAGACGGGCAGCCTGACGGCGACCTTGCCGACGGAGCTGGGCACCATGCACGCCATGGTGGTCGAGGCCGCGGCGGGACACGAGATCGACGCGGAAGACCTCACGGACGACCTGGTGCGCGAGTGGGGCCGGGCCCTTGCCCTGGTGCACGACGGCGCGGCCGCCATCGACGTCGACCTCCCAGACGCCTTTGTCGAGCTAACCGAGGTCCCGGACCGGTTCGCCGAGGATCGCGCGCTCGTGAAGGCCGCCGCCCGGCTGGCCGACCGGCTCGCGCGCCTGCCGCGTGACCGATCGCGGTTCGGGGTGGTGCACGGCGACTTCGAGCTGGACAACCTGGCCTGGGACGCGGGCCGGGCGACCGCCTTCGACTTCGACGAGGCCGCGCAGTCCTGGTACGCCGCCGACGTCGCCTACGCCCTGCGCGACCTGACCGGTCCCGACGGGGAGCCGGACCCCGCGCGCCGGCACCTCGTCCACGCGTTCGTCGCCGGGTACCGCGGCGTGCGGGCGCTCGATGACTCCGACCTGGCGAACCTGCGGCTGTTCGCCGGCGCGCACGCGGCCTGCTCGGCGGTCCGCATCGCCCGCGCTCTCGACTCGTCCGGGGCTGACGAGCCTGGGTGGAGAGCGGAGCTCCGCGCCGACCTGACCGTCATGGCGGGGGCGCAGCGGGACCTCGCGGTCGCCGTCGCCGAACGCGACTAGCCCTCGAACGTAGGCCGGGACTGGCCCCCGAACGTAGGCCTGGTCGCGCCACGAGCCCTCACCAGGCGACCAGCCCTACGTTCGGGGCGTGCCGCTCGCAGAGAGCGACCAGCCTACGTTCGGGCGCGGCCGTTGGGGTCGAATCCGGGCCCGCACGCGGCTGCCCCGAGCGTCCAGTCCTTTTCGCCGCATACGTTCCAACGTTATAGAACCGTGATTTCCAATGCTTGACCGCATGGAGGCGTGCCCCCTACCCTCATGTTCACGTTAACTTGTTATCGTTAACATGCGAGCAACGATGCTCAGCGGCCTTCAACGGAGAGTGGCGCATGACAGAGATTCCGGTCGTCGAACCGGCTGAACGGCGATGGCTATGGCAGTCACGCTGACGGGGCCGGTCGTCCGGCCCGAGACGCCGACGGTGACGGTGAAGAAGCCGAAGTCGCTGCTGAAGAGCATCGCCCGCAACAAGGTGCTGCTCCTCATGTGCCTTCCGGCGATCGTGTTCTTCGTCGTCTTCAGCTACGGTCCGCTCCCCGGCGTGTGGATCGCATTCACGAGCTTCAACTACCGGGACGGGATCTTCGGCAGCGAGTTCGTGGGGATGCGGAACTTCGAGTTCCTCATCCAGTCCGGGCAGCTGTGGCAGCTCACGCGGAACACGCTGCTCTACAACCTGGCCTTCATCGTCCTGGGCAACATCCTGCAGATCGCGCTGGCGATCATGCTGAACGAGATCAGGTCGAAGTACTTCAAGAAGATCAGCCAGGCCATCATGTTCCTGCCGTACTTCATCTCGGTGGTCCTGGTCGGCGTCATCGCGTTCAACCTGCTCAACTTCGACACCGGCGCGATCAACGCGCTGATCGAGCAGACGGGCGGCGACCCGATCAAGATCTACAGCACGGCGGGCCTGTGGCCGATCATCATCATCCTGTTCCAGCTCTGGCAGAGCACCGGGTACGGATCGATCGTCTACTTCGCGGCAATCATGAGCATCGACAACTCGTTGTTCGAGGCCGCGGCCATCGACGGGGCCTCGGCCTGGCAGCGCATCCGGTACATCATCCTGCCGAGCCTGAAACCCACGTTCATCATCCTTCTGCTGTTCTCGCTCGGCGGGATCATGCACGGCAACTTCGGGCTGTTCTGGAACCTGGTGGGCAACAACGCTGCTCTGTTCGCCACCACCGACATCATCGAGACGTCCGTCTACCGCATGATCCTCTCGCAGAACAACTTCACCTCGTCGACGGCCGTGGGGCTCTACCAGTCCCTCTTCGGGTTCGCCCTCGTGATGCTGGCCAACTGGATCGTCCGAAGGATCAACAAGGACTATGCGCTGTTCTAACCTGCGCCGTTCTGACAGAGAGGGGGCGTGATGAGTCACGTCGTCGCAGTGAAGCGGCCGAGGAAGGTCAGGCTCGACAAGAGTGACTACATGCTGCGGGGTATCTCCTACTTCACGGTCACGCTCTTCACCTTGTTCTGTGCGCTGCCCTTCATCATGATCGTCTCCGCCTCCTTCTCCAGCGAGGGCGCGATCATGAGGGAAGGATTCGGGCTGCTGCCCAAGGAGTTCACGCTCGACGCCTACGAGTACATCTTCCGGGCGCCCCGGCAGATCATCGGCTCGTACGTCGTGACCATCCTGATGACCGTGTGCGGCACGGCCCTCGGATTGTTCATCATCGCGATGACCGGATACGCCCTACAGCGGCGTGACTTCCCGTTCCGGAACTGGATCTCGTTCTTCATCTACTTCACTACCCTCTTCTCCGCGGGTCTCGCGCCCACGTACCTCTGGGTGGCACGTGATCTCGGGCTCAAGGGGAGTTATCTGGCGGTATTCCTCCAGCTCCTGATGACGCCCTGGCTCATCATCCTGATGAAGAACTTCGCGCGCTCCATGCCCTACGAGATCATCGAGTCCGGAAAGGTCGACGGCGCGGGAGACTTCCGGATCTTCCTGCAGCTCGCGCTCCCGATGATGAAGCCGGCGCTGGCCACTCTCGGCCTGTTCCTGGCCCTCGGTTACTGGAACGAGTGGTATCTCTCCTCGCTGTATCTGGGCAGCACCGTGGAGTTCAAACCGCTCCAGTACCACCTGTACAACATCATCAACACCGCGAATGCGCTCAGAAACTCGGTGGCGGGCTCGAACGTGAGCATCACCGAGCTACCGAGCAACACCCTGAAGATGGCGAGCGCCGTCGTCGCCACCGGGCCGATCGTGCTCCTGTACCCCTTCGTCCAGAAGTATTTCGTCTCCGGAATCACGGTCGGAGCCGTGAAGGGCTGACGCCCGCTTCCATGACCGTTCGAAACATCCGCAAGAACATCTGCAGTACGAACCACAATTCGAGGGAGTCTCAACGATGAGAAAGTCTTTCGCGAGGGTCGGGGCCGCAACGCTCGCCCTGGCCATGAGCACCGCAACACTGGCCGCCTGCGGTCCGGGTGGTGGGTCCGACTCCGGTGAACCGACCGAGATCACCATGCTGGTCCTGGGTGACAAGCCGGAGAACGGCCGCCTGGAGGCGATGCTGGAGGAGCTGAACCCGCGCCTGATCGAGGAGGCGAACGCCACCCTGGACTTCTACTACGTGGAGTGGGCCGACTGGCAGACGCAGTACAACACCCAGCTCCTCTCTGGTGATGACAGCATCGACCTGATCACCACCGCCACGGACTGGCTGTTCGCCTGGGAGAACGCGGAGAAGGGTGCCTTCCTGCCGCTCTCCGCGGAGATGCTCCAGGAGCACGCCCCGCGGACGTGGGAGCAGGTCGAGGCGAACGGGAACTGGGACAAGGCGACGCTCGACGGGGAGATCTACTTCATCCCTGAGGACAACTACACCCAGTGGACCAACCACGGCTTCTTCTACCGCGGCGACTGGGCGAAGGAGGCGGGCTTCGAGGACGGCACGATCACGAAGTTCGAGGACTTCACCACCTACTTCGAGTGGGTCAAGGAGAACAAGAAGGACGCCTACCCCTGGGACGTCGCGGGGGCCAACGACCACGCGCTGTCCGGGTACCTCCAGGGTCACACCGACGGCCAGACGATCCAGCAGATCACCGCGGGCAACTACTGGCCGTTCCAGACCACCGAGGCGGACCCCAACACGGTGACCTCCTGGTACATGGAGGGTGACGAGCTGCTGGAGGCCGCGGAGCTGGCGAAGGAGTGGAACGACCTCGGCGTCTGGCGCGAGGACGCGCTGAACTACGACGGCGTCACGCGGGAGCTGTTCTACGCGGGCCTCTCCGGCGTCGACCAGCACCACGCGTCGACGTTCGTCAGCGCGATCGTCGACAACATGACCAAGAAGCAGCCCGGGTCCGACCCGAAGTTCTTCTACTGGGGTCAGGAGAACGGGAACTTCTTCCGGGACATCCCCACGCACGGAGCCATGGCGGTGAACGCCACCTCGGGCAACCCCGAGAAGGCGCTGGAGGTCTACGACGTCCTGCGCAACGACGAGGAGATCTACACGCTCCTCAACTACGGCATCGAGGGCACCGACTACGTCATGACGGAGGACGGCAAGCTGGACCGGCCCGAGGGCTGGGACGAGACCACCGACGCCCTGGGGTCGAACTTCTGGGGCGGCCGGATGGACGAGTTCGAGCCGGACCGGGTCACGGACGCGCCGAACAAGCAGGAGATCTACGACGGGCTCGACGCGGCGGCGAAGGACTACCCGTACACGACGCTCATGGTGAACAAGGACCTGATCGACCCCTACCTGGCGGCTATGGGCGGCGTGCTCTCCGAGTACATCCCGCAGCTCCAGTACGGCAAGTTCGACGACCCGGCCGCGGCGATCGCGGACATGCGCGCGGAGCTGGAGGCCGCGGGCTACGAGGACGCGCGGACCGCCGTCCAGGCAGACCTGGACGCCTGGGCAGAGACGCAGGGCTAGTCACCGGACCGGTGGTCGGTAGTCCGAAGGGCTACCGACCACCGACAGCCGTACCACCGGCCACATCAAGAGACAGGGCGATCGTGAGCAAGATCTTCCACCCGGACTCACCGCTCCTGCGGTTCCTGGACAAGGTCGCGGACGTGATGATCCTCAACCTCGTGTTCATCGCGACGGCGATCCCGGTCGTCACGCTCGGCGCCGCGCTGACCGCCCTGAACTACACCGCCATGAAGATCGTGTCCGGCGAGAGCACGTCGGTGGCGGGCGACTACCTCAGGTCGTTCCGGACGAACTTCAAGCAGGCGACGCTCCTGGGCCTGGCCGTCGTGGGCCTCGCCCTGGTCCTGGCGGCCTGGTACGTGGTCGTCGACAACCTCGACGTCCCGATCATCGTGCGGATCGTCCTGCTGGTGGTGTTCTACCTCGTCGCGTTCCGGTTCGTGCTCGCGATGCTGTACGTCTTCCCGTACAACGCGACGTTCGAGAACACCGTCCTGGAGGTACTGAACAACTCGCGCCTGATGTCGCTCCGGCACCTCTTCGGGTCCCTGGCCATCGCCGCGGTCACCGCGCTCCCCGTCGTCATCACCGTCTTCTACCCGAGGGTGGCGGTGTACGGGCTGCTCTGGTTCCTCATCGGGTTCGCGGGGATCGCCGTCGTGAACGCGGTCCTGTTCACGAGAATCTTCCGCACGTACATCACCGAGCCCACCACCGAACCCGCCGAGAGCGAAGGTACGAGATGACGACGCAGACGGACACCACCGTAGGGCTGAGCCCCTCCGGGCTCGTGCTCGACGGCGCCGAGCAGGTGCACCTGTGCGCCTCGCTGTTCTACTTCAGGGTGCCGCGCGAGGCCTGGGCGGACCGCCTGGCTCAGGTGGCGGCGTCCGGCTACACGCTCGTGGACGTCTACGTCCCGTGGAACTTCCACGAGACCGCGCCCGGCCGGTGGGACTTCGCCGGACGGCGCGACGTCGGCGAGTTCCTCGACCTGGCCCGCGACGCCGGGCTCGGCGTCGTCGCCCGGCCCGGCCCGTACATCTGCTCCGAGTGGGACGGCGGCGCGCTCCCCGCATGGCTGCCCCTCGAGGACGGCCTGGCCCTGCGGCAGGCCGAGCCGCGCTACCTGCGGCACGTCGAGGCCTGGTTCGACCAGGTGATGCCGCTGCTCGCGGCCCGGCAGCGCGACCGGGGCGGCGCCGTCGTCGCCGTCCAGGTGGAGAACGAGCTCGACTTCTTCGGCACTGCTGACCGGCCCGCCTACATGGCCCGGCTGCACGAGCTGACGCTCGGCCACGGCATCACGGTGCCCGTCGTGGCCTGCGCCGGGCAGGGCGACCTCGCGGGGGCCACCGGGGGAGTCGACGGCATCACTCCCGCGTTCAACTTCTACCCCGACGACCTGTCGCCGTACATCGAGGCGGAGGTGCGGCAGTACGCCGACCTCGTCGCCGGTCGCGGCGAGCCGCTGCTGGTCATGGAGACCAACCGCCGGCACGCGACGTTGCGCAGGCTGCTGGTCAGCGGCGCGAAGGTCATCGCGCCCTATCTCCAGGCCTCGGGATTCGACTTCGGCTACACGCCCTCGGTGGGCAACTGGGGCGACCCGGGCGGGTTCATGTCCCACGACTACGACTTCGGCGGGTACCTCGACCCGGTCGGCGTGCCCCGCCCCGAGATGGCCGAGGCCCGCGTCCTCGCCCGGGTGCTGCGCACCCTCGGGCCCGCGCTCGCCCGGTCGACCACCGCGTCCGCCGACGGCGCCTTCCGGGTCGACGTCGCCACCAGCGCGTCGCCGTCCAGGCTGGTGCTCGACGGCGGGGGCGAGCTGATCGGCATCCCGAACCTGACCGACGACGCCGGGACCGCCGCGTTCCCGGCCTGGTTCGGCGGACCCGAGGTCGCGGTGCCGCTGCCGGCGGCGTCGTGCCTGCTGGTGCTGCGGGACCTGCCGCTGGACCGGTTCGGTCTGCCGGGAACCCTGCGCCTGGCGAGCGCCGACCTCGTCGGCGCCGGACCGGACGGGATAGAGCTGGCGACGGCCGGCGCGAGCGTCGTCGTGCTGGAGGCTCCGGGCGGGCGGCCGGTGCTGGTCGAGCTGGAAGCCCCCGGACCCGGCGCCCCGGTCCGCGCACGGATCGAGGCGGGGGTCGACGGCGTGGCGTGGGCGGTCGTCGTCCGCCATCCCATCGACGTGGACGCGGATGCGCCGTCGGACGGCGGTACCGCCGGGGGCGATCCGCCCGTCGAGCACCCGCCGCTCACCACCCTGACCGGGCTCGACCTCGCCGCCCGCACCGGACGCACCACGCGGCACGAGGTGCCGCCGTCGTCGGAGGAGGTGGGTGTGCACCGCGGGCGTACGCACTACTCGACAGACCTCGACGGGGCGGACGAGCTGCTGGTCGAGGGTGCGTCGGACATCGTCGACCTCGCGCTCGACGGGGTGGCGCTGCCCACCGTCGCGGGCTTCGGGGCCACCTTCCTGCTGCCGGTGGCCGGGGCGGGACGCCTCGACGCGACGGTCGAGACCTGGGGGCACGCGAACTTCGACGACGTCCGCCTCCCGGCCCTGCGCCTGGGGTCGCTCCGCGGGCTCGGCAGGGTGTGGTCGGTCGTCGGCCGGTCCGACGTGTCCGCGCTGTGGCGCGTGACCGCGGCGGGCGGCTGGCCGGGCGAGCCGGCACCGCTGCGCACGCTCGGCGGCTGGAGCAGCACCCGCGTCGGAGAGCCGACCACCTACTCGCGCGGCCTCGCCATGGATGACGACGCAGGCGAGGCGCACCACCAGGCGTTGCGCCTGGCCGGGGTAGCGGGGTCGGTCCAGGTGAGCGTGGACGGCGTGGCGCACACCGTGACCGAGGACGATCCCTGGCTGCACCTGGCCCCCGGCGCGGGGCGCACGGTCGCGATCACCGTGCCGCACCGGCCGGGAGCGGACCTGACCGCCGAGCTGTTCCGTCTGGAACCGGTCAGCGGCTGGGACGTGGAGGCGCAGTCCGACGAGGCGATCCTCGACCTGTCACGCGCCGACGCCGCGGGGGAGACCGTCGCCCTGCCGCTGGAGCTGGCACCCGGCGAGGAGCGGTGGTTCGACGCAGCGGTGCCGCCGGGCGGGCTCTCGCTCGGGTTCGAGGGCGCACAGGTGCGGGTCAGCGCGTTCGCCGGCGGGGAGCTGCTGGGCCGGGTATGGCTCGACGACCCCGCACGGCCGCGGTTCACGGGCGGCGACGCAGGCCGGCTGTGGCTGCCTGCCGCGTGGAACGACGGGACCGTCCGGCTCCTGGTCCGCGCCACGCGCGGGGCCGAGGGGCCGGTGCTCGGGGGAGTGCGGCTCACCGCGACCCGGGGCTGAGCCGGTCGCGGAGACGAGACCGCGGAAACAAGCTCGGATGTGGGGTTGACCCTGACGCAGGGTCAACCCCGCATCCTCGTCGCATGAACACAAGAACGGACATCGGAACGAGTCCCGGAGCCGGCGCGGTAGCGCCCGCGATCCGCGTCCACGGGCTGGAGAAGTCGTACAAGGACCTGCACGTCCTGAAGGGCGTGGACCTCGAGGTCACGCGCGGCAGCATCTTCGCCCTGCTCGGCTCCAACGGGGCCGGCAAGACCACCGTCATCAAGATCCTGTCCACCCTGCTCAAGGCCGACGCCGGCAGCGCGAGTGTGAACGGGTACGACGTTGCCACCCACGCGGCGGAGGTGCGCGAGTCGATCAGCCTGACCGGCCAGTTCGCCGCCGTCGACGAGATCCTCACCGGGCGGGAGAACCTGGTCCTGGTCGCCCGGCTGCGGCACCTTGCAGACCCCGGCACGATCGCCGACGACCTCTTGGCCCGCTTCTCCCTGACCGAGGCCGGCAGCCGCAGGGCCACCACGTACTCCGGCGGGATGCGCCGTCGTCTCGACATCGCGATGAGCCTGATCGGCGACCCGGCGGTCATCTTCCTCGACGAGCCGACGACGGGCCTCGACCCCGAGGCACGCGTCGAGGTGTGGCGCACCGTCAAGAAGCTGGCCGACGGCGGCACGACGGTCCTGCTCACCACCCAGCACCTCGACGAGGCCGAGCAGCTGGCCGACCGGATAGCGATCCTGCACCAGGGCCGCATCATCGTCGACGGCACGCTCGCCGAGCTCAAGGCCCTGCTGCCCCCGGCCAAGGTCGAGTACGTCGAGAAGCAGCCCACCCTGGAGGACGTGTTCTTCGCCATAGTCGGCGCAGACGGTGCCGCCGCAGGCAACGGCACGAGCAGCGAGGACCAGCGATGACCAGCCACTTCTTCAGCGACACCCGCGTCCTGACCGGGCGCTCCCTGACCCACATCCTGCGCAGCATGGACACGATCCTCACCACCGCGGTCACCCCGATCGCGATGATGCTGATGTTCGTCTACGTCTTCGGGGGCGCGATCGAGGCCGGCACGGACAGCTATGTCAACTACCTGCTGCCCGGCATCCTGATCATCACCGTCGCCTCAGGCATCGCCTACACCGCGTTCCGGCTCTTCATGGACATGCAGAGCGGCATCTTCGAGCGGTTCCAGTCGATGCCCATCGCCCGGTCGTCGGTCCTCTGGGCGCACGTGCTGACCTCGATGGTCGCCAACCTCGTCTCGATAGCCGTCGTGATCCTGGTCGCGCTCCTGATGGGCTTCCGCTCCGGCGCAGGCCTCCTGGCCTGGCTCGCCGTGGCGGGCATCCTGGTCCTGTTCACGCTCGCGCTGACGTGGCTCGCCGTCATCCCCGGGCTCACCGCGAAGTCCGTCGACGGCGCGAGCTTCTTCTCCTACCCGCTCATCTTCCTGCCGTTCCTCAGCTCGGCCTTCGTGCCGACGGAGACCATGCCCGGCCCTGTGGGGTGGTTCGCCGAGAACCAGCCGGTGACGTCGATCGTCGACACGATCCGGGCCCTCCTGGCTCAGCAGCCGGTCGGCACCGACATCTGGGTCGCCCTGGGCTGGTGCGTCGGCATCCTGGTGGTCACGTACTTCTTCGCGATGGCCGCCTACCGCCGCAAGATCTCTTAGGGCACGCTGAACAGCATGCTGACGATCGGCCAGGTGGCGTCGTACGCCGGGGTGACGGTTCGCGCGGTTCGGCACTATCACCAGATCGGGCTGCTTCCGGAGCCGGAGCGGGACCGCTCCGGCTACCGGTCGTACGACGCCGCCACGCTGGTCCGGCTGATCCGGATCCGCACCCTTGCCGAGGCCGGTGTGCCCCTGGCCAGGGTGCAGGAGCTGCTCGACGCCACCCCGGAGGAGTTCGCCCGCGGCGTCGAGGAGATCGACACGGAGCTGCGTGCCGAGATGCGGCGGCTGCGGGAGAACCGCAAGCGGATCGCCAGGCTGGCGGCCGGCGAGAGCCTCGCGCTCCCGCGGAGCGTCCTGGACTATCTCGACCGGCTGCGTGACCTCGGGGTCGAGGAGCAGTACATAGTGCTCGAGCGGGACGCCTGGATCATGATGGCCGCCCGCATACCGGACGAGATCGATGCCGTGATGGCGATGAAGCACATGCAGCTCGACGACCCCGACATGGTGCTGCTCTACAAGCTGGTCACCGAGGCCCTCCACTGGCCGGCCGACGACTCGCGGATCGTCGAGCTCGTCGACGTCATGGAGCGGCTCGCGCGCCGGGCCATCGAGGCCGGCGAGGTGGTCGGGGCCGACGACGACGGCCTCGACCAGCCGTTCGTGGAACTGCTGGACGCGCTGCCGGCCGAGTCACCGGGCGGCAGGCGGATCATCGAGCTGCTGGAGGAGCGCGGCTGGAAGGGCTGGACCCGGATCGAGCAGGTGCCGCCGAGGTAGCCCGTGGCAGAATCGCCCGGTGCAGATCGGGATGATCGGGCCGCTCGAGGTGCGTCTGGACGACGGCGTCCTCGCCGATGTGCCGGGCTCGCGGCTGCGGGCGCTCCTGATTGCCCTTGCGCTCAATGCCGGCCGCACGGTCCACAAGGCGACGCTCGTCGACTGGATCTGGGGTGAGCAGCCGCCGTCCGACGCGACGAACGCCCTGCAGCGCCTGGTCTCCCGGCTGCGGAAGGTGCTGCCGGACGGATCGATAGCGGGGCAGCCGAGCGGCTACCGGCTGCTGGTGGACCCCGACGCCGTCGACGCGCTGCGGTTCGAGCGTCTGGTGGACCGGGCGCGCGCCGCGGACGGTCCACGGCGGGTGCAGCTGTTGCGCGAGGCGCTGCTGCTGTGGCGCGGGAAGGCCATGCAGGACGTCGGTCTGGAGGGCAGCGCGGCGTTCGACGCCGCGGTCACCCGGCTCGAAGGGCTGCGCCTGACCGCCATGGAGGACCGGTTCGACGCGGAGATCAGCCTGGGCCACGGCGCCGACCTGGTCCCGGAGCTGACGGATCTGGTGGCAGCCCACCCGTTGCGTGAACGGCTCGTCGCCGCCCTGATGCGGGGTCTCGCCGCTGCCGGCCGCGACACAGAAGCGCTGCTGGTCTACGAGCGCACGCGGGAGGCCCTGGCCGACGGGCTCGGCGTCGACCCCTCACCGGAGCTCTCCGACCTGCACGTCGCGCTGCTGCGGGGCGAGGTCGGACGGCGGGACGAGAGCCGCAGGACCAACCTTCGCGCCGAGCTGACCAGCTACGTCGGCAAGGACGCCGACGTCGGCGCGGTCCGCGCCATGGTCGGCGAGCACCGGCTGACCACCCTGACCGGGCCGGGCGGTGCGGGGAAGACCAGGCTCGCCACGGAGGCCGCCCGCACGCTGGTCGGCGACCTGCCGGACGGCGTCTGGCTGGTGGAGCTCGCGGTCATCGGCGCCGACGGCGACGTCGCGCAGGCGGCGCTTGCCGGTCTCGGCCTGCGGGACACGCTGCTCGGCGAGGCGACGGACATGGAACCGGTCGAACGGCTCGTCGCCGCGCTCCGCGAGCGGGAGATGGTCCTGGTCCTGGACAACTGCGAGCACGTGGTCGAGCAGGCGGCGGCGTTCGCCCACCGCCTGCTCGGGGAGTGCCGGCGGCTGCGGATACTGGCGACCAGCAGGGAGCCGCTCGGTATCACCGGCGAGGCGCTGTGGCCGGTGCTCCCGCTGGACCTGCCGACGCCGGACGCCGACCTCGGCGAGATCGAGTCGGCACCGGCCGTCCGGCTGCTGCGGGAGCGGGCGAGGGCTGCGCGCCAGGACCTCGTGGCCGATGCCGCGACGCTGGCGACCATGGCCCGCATCTGCCGGTTGCTGGACGGGATGCCCCTGGCGATCGAGCTGGCCGCGACCCGGCTCCGCACCATGTCCGTCGACCAGCTCGCCGACCGGCTCGACGACAGGTTCCGCGTGCTGACCGGCGGCAGCCGCACGGCGCTGCCCCGGCACCGCACGCTGCGCGCGATGGTCGACTGGAGCTGGGAGCTGCTGACCGACGCCGAACGAACGGTCCTGCGCAGGCTGTCGGTGTTCGTCGGCGGGGCGAGCCTGGACGCGGCCGAGCGGGTCTGCGCCGGCGAGGCTGCCGGCGACACAGCCGGGGAGGCGGAGGTACTCGACCTGCTCACGGCACTGACCGAGAAGTCGCTGCTGATCGCCGACGCCGGCCGCAGCCCGCGCTACCGGATGCTCGGCACGATCAAGGAGTACGCCGCACAACGCCTCGTGGAGGCGGGCGAGTCGGACCTGGCCCGCCGGGCGCACCTGGACTGGTTCGTCGAGCTCGCCGAGACCACAGAGCCGCAGCTGCGCCGGCCCGAGCAGCTGCAGGGGCTCACCACGCTCGCCGGCGAGCACGACAACATCGGCGCCGCGATGCGCGGTGCGCTCGCAGCGGGCCAGGTGCGGGCGGCGATGCGGCTCGCGGCCGGGGCCGGCTGGTACTGGTGGCTCAGCGGGCACAAGACCGAGGGCCTGGAGCTCATCACCGCGGCCGCCGAGCTGCCCGGCGAGGCCGACGACCGGACCCGGGCCGCCGTCTACTCGCTCGTCGTGATGTTCGCGAGCTCCGGGCGGGCCGCCGACGAGCGGCAGGCAGCGGAGTGGATCCACAAGGCCTACGAGATCAGTCTGCGCGACGGGCCGCACAGCCCGCTGCTGGGGCTGGTCGTGCCCCTGGAGCGCATGCTGCAGGGGGCTGATCCCGTGAGCGCGTGGGAATCGGTGCTGGACAGCGACGACCCCTGGGCGCGTGCGCTGGGCCGGCTGCAGCTCGGCAAGATGCGGGTCGTGCTCGGCCGTCCCGGACAGGACGCCGACGCCTACCTCGAGCAGGCGCTCGCCGAGTTCCGGGCGCTGGGCGAGCGGTTCGGGATCTCCTTCGCCCTGACCGAGCTGGCGGACCGGGTAGCGATGCGCGGCGAGTTCGCCGCGGCGTCCGGGTACTACGAGCAGGCGGTGGCGGTGGTGGCCGAGGTCGGCGCTGTCGAGGACGTCATCCGGATGCGGTCGGGGCAGGCGCGCCTGTACCGGCTGCTCGGCGACGAGGACGCGAGCGCTGCGGCGATAGCCGAGGCTGCGCAGCTCGCGGAGCGGGTCACGTGGCCGGAGGCGCTGGTGGAGGTGGCCCTGGCCAAGGCGGAGCTCGCACGATGGGCCGGCGACTTCGAGGAGGCTCGCCGGCAGCTCGGTCTCGTGCTGACGAGGCTGGGCGACGGGGCAGCGAATCTCAGCGCGGTGACGCACCACCAGCTCGGCTACCTCGCCGACGACCTCGGCGAGGCCCGCGCGCATCGCGCCGCGGCCTGCCGGGCAGCCGCCGAGGCGGGGTACGCGCCGATGCTCGCGCAGAGCCTCGTCGGGGTCGCGGACCTCGCGCTGCGGTACGGACGCCCCGAGGAGGCCGCACGGCTGCTCGGGGCCGGCACCGAGGTGCGCGGGCTGCCGGATCGAGCGGACCCGGACCTGGCGCGGATCGAGAAGGTGGCACGGAGCCACCTCGGCGACGGGGGGTTCGCCGAGGCGGCTCGGGTGGGTGCGGAGACGGGCTGGGACCAGCTGGTCGCGGTGCTGCTAGATGAGGCCCAGGATCAGGGCCAGGGTGCCGAACGTCGACAGCAGGAGGGTCGTGCCGACGTGCATGCCGATCGAGAGGCGGAGGTCCTTCTTCTTCCAGACGAACCAGGGTCCGGGGAAGAAGAAGATGATGCGGGACAGGAACACCCACGGTGACCAGAGGTGGTACAGCGAGAAGAGGACGGTGCTGAGCACCGGGGCCCACGCGCCGAGGTGCGCGAGCCGCGGCATCAGGAACCCGCGGAAGTAGTACTCCTCGATGAGCGGGAGCGAGAACCCGGTGAACGGGATGGACGCGGCCAGCGTGATGATCATGACCGTGCGGCTGTTCCCGTCGAGGTAGGTGGTGGCGCTCGCGCCGACGTCGTCGAACGGGAGCCACGTGAAGAACGCCTCGAAGACGACGGCGTCCAGGGCGGTGAGCGCGCTCGAGACCGCGACGAACCACACGATGAGCCCCGCGACCATCGCCACGAGCCTGCCGCGCGGCACCGGCTTGTCCAGGTAGCCCAGCACGCCGCGCAGCGAGTACCGCCCGGTGCGGCGTCGCCCCAGCCAGAGCAGGCCGAGCTGGAGCGGGAAGAGCACGACGGTCAGCGCGATCGCCCAGCCCAGGAACGACGGGTAGTCGAGGGCCCGGACCAGGGGCTGAGCGAGGACGAGGTAGACGGCGACGATCAGGACGCCCGGAACCAGGTGGAGCGCTATGGACAGCGGCAGTGAATGGCGCTCGGCGAGCAGCAGATCGACCATCCGGTTCTTTCGGGTCTCTGGTGCGGAGGCTGCGAGCCCCTGTGCGTTCTCCATGCCGGAGATGTTCGCCTGGTCCGCGGACACCGCCCTGACACGGCGCTGACACCGCCCGGGTCAGCGCTCGCAGACGAGCCCGTCCTCGAGGGCCGCCAGGTTCTCCCGCATCATGTCCATGTAGTCGGCGTCCGGGTCTGCCTGGCCCTCGATGGGGTCGAGCTTGGCGGAGTCGATCCCGAGGTCCTCGGCGAGCGCCCGTGCGACCTTCGGGCTGGTGATCACCTCGAAGAAGACGGTCTGCACGTCGTCGTCCTGGACCACGGAGCGCACGGCGCGCAGGCGGGCGGGGGAGGGTTCGGCCTCCGGGTCGATCCCGGAGATGCCTACCTGGACGAGGTCGTACCGCTCGGCCAGGTACCCGAATGCCTCGTGCGACACGACGAGGGTCGCCCCGGCGCACTGCGCGAGCCCGTCGCGGTAGTCCTGGTCCAGGGCGTCGAGCTCGGCGACCAGGGCGTCGGCGTTGGCGGCGTAGTCGGCCGCGTGCGCCGGGTCGGCCTCAGCGAGGTTGGTGGCGATGCCCTGTGCGACGTCCGCGAGCCGGGTGGGGTCCTGCCAGAAGTGGGGGTCGAGCGCGGTGCTGCCCGACGGCGCCGCGGCGGTGCCGTTGGGCCCGGCCTCCAGCCCTGCCGCCTCGGCGGTGTCGAGCAGCCGGTCGGGCGGGCTCGCCTCGATGGCCTCGTCCGTCGCGGGCTGCATGCCGGAGAGGTAGACGACGAGATCGGCCTGGCCCATCTCGCGCACCCGGGCCGGCGAGAGCTCGATGCTGTGCGGGTCGGCGGCGGCGGGCGTGAGGTTCGTGACGTTCACGTGCTCGCCGCCGACCTGCTCGGCGACGTACTGCAGCGGGTAGAACGACGTGAGGACGTCGACCGTGTCTTCCTGGGCGTCGGGTGAGCACGCGGCGGTCGTGGACAGGACCAGCAGTGCGGCTGCTGCGGCGGACAGCGAGCGGGCACGGGGGCGGGAGGTCATGAGGTTCCTCGGCGGTGTGGTGAGCGGTGGAGCAGTGCTGAGGGCAGGAGTGGTGGCCGCGACACCGGCGGTGTCGCGGCCACCACTCCTGCGGGGCGCCAGGGTCAGCCCTGGTCACTCGGGTCCGAGCGGGTCGCCGTCCTACTCCTCGGTGTGGTCGTCCTCGGGGTGCTCGTCGCTCTTGCCGAACTCGGTCGACCCCTCCTCGACGTTCCCGGAGATGCCGTTGATCTCGTTGGGCTCGACCTCGAGCTCCTTGGTCAGCCAGACCTCGCCCGTCTCGATGTCCACGGCGTGGATCGACCTGGTCGCGGGGTCGGTGACGTACGCCGAGCCGTCGAGCATGAAGATCGCCGGGCGGGGGGTCTGCCACTCGATGGGCTCCTCCCACTCGTCGATGACGGGGATCGACTTGACCAGCTTCTTCTTCTCCGGGTCGATGACGTGGATCTGGCCGTCGGTGCCCAGGACGAGCCCCTCACCGTCCGTGCCGCGCGCCAGCGACCGGAAGGTGTAGCTCGAGGGCAGGTCCACGAGCGTCAGCTCGCCGGTCTCGGTGTCGGTGAGCGAGATGCGCTCGGGACGCTCCAGCTCGGCGTCCTCGTCGACCTTGTAGTCGCCCAGCACGACGCCGGACTCCTCGCTGCCGGCCTGGTTGCCGACGCGCCCGTAGGAGTCAGGGCTGTCGACCTTGGTGATCTTGCCGTCCTTGTAGATCAGGACGCCGTTCTCGCAGCCGATCAGGACTGCCTCGTCGGCGGCGACGGCCTCGCCGTGCACGCCGGGGCACTCGTCGGACGACGCGATCTCCTTGTCGTCCTTGTCGAGCACGCGGATGCCGGTGCGCGCGTCCTCGGTGCCCTCGGAGACGACGAGGGAGCCGTCGTGCAGCTCGATCGCGACACCGTGGTGAGCCTCGGGTGTGGCGAACGAGCGGGTCTCGCGCTCCGGGTCGGCGACCTCGCTCGCGTCGAAGACCGTCACCTCGCCCGTGCCGTCGTCGAACAGCGCGACGCGGCCCTCGTGGGGAACGACGTGACCGGGGATCTCGGCGTCGAACTTGACGTCGGTCAGCTGCGGCTCGGCGGTGTAGTAGTGCGAGTGGTCACCGTGCGGCTCGGCCCACGCGGCGGCGTCCAGGACCTGGAACCCGCCCGTCGTGGAGACCAGGAGATGCCGGCCGTCGCCGACGTCGTTGAGGCGGTTGAAGCCGTCGAGCTCGAACTCACCGACGGAGTCCAACGTCCCGGCGTCGAGCACCTGGATGCCGCCGTCGTAGGTGATCGCGATACGAGGGGTGTAGGTGGCCTCCTCGGTTGCCGGGTTCTCCGCGGCTTCGCTGGTGGCCGGTGAGGCCGGTTCGTCGGAGCCGGCCCCGGCCTCGCCCGAGGAGCAGGCCGCCAGTGCCGTGAGGGGAAGAACGAGGCCGAGGGCGACCAGGGTCCTTGCCTGTGAGCGGGTTCGTGCGGTGAGTTTCATGCGTTTCTGAGCTCCGCGGGGGTATCGCGAGGGCGGAGCTTGCTCCTTTCAAGAACGGTTCATGGAGCGGCCTTGGCCGCGGCGCCGACCATATCAGAAGTGAGAATCATTATCAGTAACGTTCGGCCGGCACTCCGTGCACCGGCCCCACAGCTCGACGTGCGGCTCGATGTCGTTGAAGCCCTGCTGGGCCGCGACCGCGCGGAACCAGGTCGCCAGGTCGCCTGCTGGAACCGTGGCGGCCGTGCCGCATCCCACGCAGACGAGGTACGGCCCGGCCGCCCCGGGTGGCCGAGCCGGTAGGCCTGCCCGGCCGCGGGTGGGTGGACGATCTCGACCAGCCCGGAGTCCGCGAGCAGCGTCAGCGTCCGGTAGACCGTCGAACCGCCGCGCCGCGACACCCCGGTAGGGGGTGAACTTGGGGCGCCCACTCTTGATAATGGTTCTCAGCACTGCTTCACTCCTCGCGTGCATGAGAATCGTTCTCATTTGTCCGCGTTCGGGCGTGCACCGAGATGGAGGAATCAGATGATGATCGAGCGAAAGAGCGGGCGTCGGATCGCCACGGTGCTGGTCACGATGGGTGCGACCGCTGCGATGGCTGGGGCCCTCGCGGCACCGGCGGTCGCTGCCGACCGCACCTCTGGTCATTTCGACGTCGCCGCTGAGGTCGAGTGCGATGCGTTCGGCGGGGTGACCGCCGTCGAGGTGCACGTGCACGAGCACGTCGGTGGCACCGAGGTGGAGCTGCCCGCGGGTGACTGGCTGACCTTCACCGGCACCACCGGTCCCGAGGTCGGCTTCACGGTCGAGCCCGGCGCGTCGTGTGGCGTCCTCGACGTCGAGTTCGAGCCGAACGTGCTCGCCGGATCGAGCACGGGCGGGCGGGTCTCGGGGACGGGCGGCGCCGGCAGCTTCACGGCCACCAAGACGGCCGCCTCCGGCAGCCTCGTGCTGGACGGTTCCGGGCACGAGGACCTCGCGTGGTCCTTCAGCCGCACCGGGACCTACCGGCTGTCCTTCGACGTGAGCGTCAACGGCGGTGCGTCCGTGCTGTCCGAGACGCTTCCGCTCAAGCGTTCCTGACCTAGCCGGGATGGGTGAGCAGCTCGACCCCAACAGACTGCACGCGACACGCCGAGGATGCCGCGCAGTGTGTAGGGGTCGGGCTGCTCGCCCTCCTGCACCGAGACAGCCCGCACCGAGAGGAACGCCCTTCGTGGTCAGAACGTCCGTACCGGGTCGCCGCGCCGCGGCTGCCGCATTTGCCGCAGGGCTCGTCGCAGTCGGTATGCCTGTCGCAGCATCCGCCACGGCGTGGTCGGCGCTGGCCGGCGCCGAGAGCGAACCGCTGTCGCGCACCGTCCTCGACGAGGGCAACGCCTTTGTCAACGCGCTGCTCGTGGACGGTGAGCCGGTGATCGACGTCGGCTGGTCCGCGGATCCCGGCTACGAGACGATGGCTGACCGGTACGCGCCAGGCGATGTCGTTGTCTCCATACCGCGACCGCTGGCCATCACGACATCGGACGACCCAGGCCTGGCGTCGCTCGGCCCGCCCGGGACGGAGTTGTGGGGCACGAGCCAGGACTTCCCGACGCTCGACTACACGGGGACCGACGTCGTGCCGCGCCTGAACAACTACGGCCTGCCGCGCGACCAGGTGGCGCGCAACGGCGTCGCCTGGGAGCTCACCGACGTGCGTGGTGGCGACCTGGTGTCGATCGGTGGTCCGGTCCCGATGCCCGGCGTGACAATGAACCGGGTCTGGTACGCCGGCCACGGGCTGCGCTCCGACGTCGCCTGGACGCCCACCACCACCACCGTCTCGCCGCCGCAGAACCAGGGCTGGCTCTTCTCGGACCTCGGCCTGCACTGCCTGGACCTGCGGGTCTCGGTCACCGGCACCGACGGGCAGGTGCGGACCTCGCCCGTGGTGACGGTCCGCGTGGCGGTCGGGAACGTGCCCGACGTGGCGAACGCCGAGTGCGGCGCCGCCGTCGACCCGGACCTCCCGGTGCTCCCGCCCGACGGCCCTGGCGATCCCGACCCCGACCCCGACCCCGGCACCCCGGACCCGGACGACCTGACCGATCCGCGGAACAACGTGCTGCTGCCCGCCACGCACTCCGACCTGTCCCTGCGTCCCGGCGCCGACGAGCTGCGCCTGCTGGTGCGCGAGTCCCACGGCAACACGCTCAACTGGTACGACCCGGCGACGCTCGTGGTCCACGTGCCCGACGCCGCGCGGGTCACCGTGCCGGAGCCGACGGCGTCCGCCGACTCGACGTTCCTCGCGCCAGCGGGCTCGGTGATCCACCGGCTGCCCAAGGTGCCGAAGACCGGCCTGCCGTGGCTCGGCGTCTCCTCCGAGACGTTCAGCGCGCAGGACTACGAGAGCCTGCCGATGCTGCGGCTGGAGAGCGTGACCGGCGCGGACGGCGGTCCGGCGCCCGGCGAGTTCTTCCTCGGCGCCGACGAGGACCACGTCCGCTCCGGCGCGGCCCCCTGGTTCTCGACCCGGCAGGGCCTGCCCCAGGCCCATCCGGCGCTCGCGCCCGCGCTCGCCCACCAACACCTGAGCTGGGACTTCACCGCCCCGGGCACGTACTGCGTGCGGCTCACCTCCACCGCCGCGACCGCCCAGGGCAGCGCGCGCGACGACGACGCCGTGCTCACCTTCGTGGTCGGCGGCACTGCCTACGACCCGACGTCGGCGCCCACCTGCATGCAGCGCGACCTCGACCGGACGCGCAGCCATGACGACACCCCGGAGGACGCGGTTCCCGGCGAGGTGGCGCGCCTCCCCGCCCCTGAAGAGCGGGGGAGGGCGTCCTTCGCCGCGCTCGCACCGCGCCTGGCCGACGGCGACCTGCGTGCCGACCTGGTGACCGGGGACCTGCGCGGGCACGGCGTGCGCCACGACCCGGCGGACGTGGTGCTCGCGACGGGCACCACCTCGCGCGGCCTGCACGTCGAGCGGCTGCTCGAGAACTGGCGCGACGCCGAGCAGGAGTACGTGGACGGGTACCAGCTCGGGCCGGGTTCGGGCCTGCTCAACGCGGTGGACCTCGACCTGGCGCACCTGGACCGGGACGCGTGGCGCGGGGACCTGACCTGGACGCTTGACAGTGCGACGGGTCCCGGCGGGTTCCTCGTGGTCGACGACCAGCAGGCCCTCGTGGCGGGCCACAAGGGGGCGCTGCTCAGCACGGTTCCCGGCTACGAGGCGTCGGGCTCGACCGTCAGCCCCGGCGGGGTGCACCTGTTGCGCTGGGTCTTCACGGAGCCCGGCCGGTACTGCCTGACGACCACGCTCGCGGGCACCGCTGCAGACGGGACGGCGGCAGCGGCGACCACGACGCTGACCGTCGCGGCCGGCGTCGACCCGGCAGGGGTGGAGCCGTGCCCGCCCGGCGGCGACCCCGGCGACCCGGACCCGGGCGACCCCGGCGATCCGAATGACCCTGGCGACCCGGACGGGTGGCCCGTCACGGACCGCACGGTCCTGCGCAGCGGCCACGTCGACCTCCTGGCCCGCATCACCGCCGCCGGCCTCACCACGGTGGTGCGCGACGACGCCGCTGTCCCGTCCGAGGAGCACGACCCGTCCGACGTGGCGTTCGCGGTGCCGGACGGCGCGGGCGTCGTCGTACCCGACGACGAGCGGTACGCCTTCCTCGGCGAACCCGGCGACCGGGTCTGGGTGCTGCCCGAGAGCCCGACCCCGGACCTCGTCTGGCCGGGCTGGAACCTCGACGTGGCGGACGGCGCCGCCGCGGACGCCGTCCGCTGGGCGCTGCTCTCCGTTGACGGGCCCGGCGAGTTCGTGCTGTTCGACTCCGGCGGTGACGGCTTCGGCGCGCCCCGCGTGCTGCTCGGCTCGGGCACGGACCGGCTCGACTACGCGCAGCACGCGCACGGCTCCTGGGCGTTCGACGCCGCCGGGGTGTACTGCCTGGACGTCTCGCAGACGGCGCTCGACGGCGACGGCCCGACCGACGCGACCGACGGGGCGGCGTTGCTCTTTGCGGTCGGCGTCGACGCACGCAAGGTGACCGAGGAGCACTGCGGGCTTACCGCGACGGAGTTCAACGCCGGGCCGCAGGTCCCGGGAGACCCGGACGACCCGGGTGCAGACCCGGAGGGCCCAGGTATGGATCCGGATGGCCCGGGTAGCGACCCCGACGATCCAGGTGCTGACCCGGACGGCCCGGGTGCAGGCGACGGTGACCTCACACCGACACCATCCACGTCGGGTCGGCCGTCGTCGGACGGGGGCGCCACGGGGGACCAAGGACCGCTCGCGAGCACGGGTTTCGAGGCTGGCGCGGTGCTGCTGCTCGCGGTGTCGCTGGTCGGGGCGGGCGTCGTGCTGATCGAGCTCCGGCGCCGGGCGCGGCGTCGCTCGGTCGCAGCGTGACGCCCTGACTTCGGTCTTCTGCTCGCCGCGCTGAGCCGGATTCGGTCGGTTGCTCTGAGATCGGTCACTCGATTGACCGATCTCAGAGCAACCGACCGATCTCGTAGCGGTGGGCGGTGCAAGTGACCGATCTCCGCGCTGGACAGCAAGCGGCCTTGCTCAGGGTGCTGTGCACGCCGTGGCGCCGGGTGAAATGCCACATTCGTTCTTGATAACGATTCTCAGTCCTGGTTCACTTCGATCCGTGACTGAGAATCGTTCTCATAAATTCGGAGCCCTGGCGGCCGCCGCCGCGCTGCTCAGCGCGTTGGTCGTCCCCGCGCTCGGGCCGACGGCGCTCGCTGCGGGGCCGGCGTCCGCCGCGGTGCCCGACCGCCAGTACGTCCTGGACCGCGGCCATGTCGACGGCTTCGAGACCACGTACGACGCCGACACCGGCAAGCTTGTGCTGTCGGTCCGGGACGACACCCGGATCTACGACGACGGGCCCGTCTTCCGGACCCCCGAGTCCACGACGCTCGCCTACGAGGACGCGCAGAGCCAGGTCACGCTCCCCGCGGCCGAGGGCGGCTGGGCCTTCCTCGGCGAATACGGCGGAGCCACCGTGTGGCTCGGCTCGCAGACCGGCGAGGACCAGGCGTACAACCCCTGGGTCGGCTGGAGCACCGAGCGGCTCCTGGACTCGCTGGCCGGGACCGGGATCACTCCCGCCGCGGGCCAGCCGGTGTCGCTCGACGTCGCCGTCGACGGACCGGGCGACGTGTTCACCTTCCAGAACGACTCGTTCGGGACGCCGATCAACCGCTACCTCGACACCACGACGTCCGACGGCGGGACCATCCCCGTGGCGACGAACGCGCACGTGCACACCAACTGGGTGTTCACCGCCGAGGGCGACTACACGCTCACGGTGACGCCGTCGCTCGCGACGTCGGACGGCGCGACGGTGACCGGTGACGCCGCGACCTACCACGTGCGGGTCGGCGAGCGGCCGGAGCCCACTCCGACGCCGACGCCCACCCCCACGCCCAGCGCGACCCCCACACCCACACCGACTCCAAGCCCGACGCCGACCCCGACCCCGACGCCGACGCCGACCCCCACGCCGACTCCGAAGCCCACGCCCAGCCCGACGCCGACCGGCCCGGGCACCGCCCCGGCTCCGGACCAGGACCGCCGGTTCGTGCTCGACCACGGGCACGCCGACGCGTTCGAGACCAGGTACGACGCCGCGTCCGGGCGCCTGGTGCTGTCGGTCAAGGACGACAGCCGTATCCACGCCGACCGCACGGTCTACCGCTCGCCGTCCAAGGTGACGCTGGCCTACGAGGACCCACGCGGTCAGGTGGAGCTGCCCGCGGCGACGGGTGCCTGGGCGTTCCTCGGCGAGCACGGCGGCAAGACCGCCTGGCTCGGTTCCCAGACGGGCAGCGACCAGGAGTACCTGCCGTGGGCGGGCTGGAGCACCGAACGGCTGCTTCCGTCGCTCGCGGGAACGGGGATCACGCCCGCCGCGGGCAGCCCCGTATCCCTGGTCGTGAAGGTCACTGGCCCTGGTGACGTGTTCACGTTCCAGAACAACTCGTTCGGCCAGCCGGTCAACCGGTACATCGACACGAGGGCGTCCGACGGCGGGAAGATCCCCGTCACCGCGAACGCGCACGTGCACACCAACTGGGTGTTCACCGCAGCGGGCGACTACCACCTGAAGGTGACCCCGCGCCTGCGGACCACCGATGGCCGCACCATCACCGGGCCGACCGTCGACTACCACTTCCGTGCGGGAGCGGAACAGACCGACGACCCCGACGGCGACGGCCCGGGAAAGGACCCCGGCAAGAACCCGGGCACCGATCCGGACAACGACCTGGGTAACGACCCGGGTAACGACCCGACCGACGACGGTGATCCGGGCAACGACCCGGGAGCCGGCGGGAACGTCCAGGACGACCCGCAGTGTGTTGCCCAGCCGGTCACCAGCGAGGTGAGCACGCCCGAGGTGGGCGGCATCGAGTCCGGTCACTTCGACTTCGGCTCGAAGGTGGAGGACGGCAAGCTCGTCGCCCAGGTGAAGGACGACCGCGAGCAGCCCGCATCCTGGGTCGACCCGGCGTCGCTCACCTTCAAGCTGAGCGAGGCCGCCGAGGACAAGGTTCCGGAGGGCAGCGAGTTCGCGTTCCTCGGCACCGCCGGCTCGACGATCTGGTCCGTCGGTCAGGTCCAGGAGACAGGCGTGCCGTGGATCGGCTGGAACACCCAGGACCCCAGCCTGATCGAGGCAGCGGACGGGCCGGTCACGTTCACGCTCGACGGCGTCGACGGGCCCGGCGAGCTGGGTGTCTACGCGACGGGCACGTTCGGGGGAGTGGGGGCCAAGAACTTCGGCACCCTGGAGGGGTTCCCGAGGTCCATGTCCGTGCCGCTCAACCAGCACGTGCACGCCAACTGGGCGTTCACGAAGCCCGGCGTCTACTCGGTGACCATGACGCAGTCCGTCCCGCTCAAGAGCGGCGGCACGGCCTCGGACGCGGCGACGCTGAAGTTCTCCGTCGGCGACACCGCGGGGACCACGACGAAGACGACCTACGTGGGGCGGACGGCGTCGGGCGAGGAGTGCGACCTCAGTGCCGCGCAGCGCGCCGCCCTGGCGAGCACCGGTGCGAGCGTGTTCCAGCCGCTCGCGCTGGCGGGTCTCCTCCTGCTCGCCGGTGGGACGCTCATCGCCGTCGCGCAGCGGCGTCGCCGGGCATGACCGCGACCTCACGAAGGTGGGCCGCCGCGGTCGGCGTGATCGCGGCGGGCTCGCTGGTCCTCACCGGCTGCGCGGGTGCAACCGGCGCGGCCGACGACGGCAGGCTCCACGTCGTGACCACCACCGGGATCCTTGCCGACCTGGTGCGCAACGTGGCCGGCGACGGCGTCGAGGTCACCTCGATCGTGCCGCCCCAGGGCGACCCGCACTCCTACGACCCGACGCTGCGGGACGTGCGCGACGTCGTCTACGCCGACGTGGCCTTCAGCAACTACCTGCTGCTGGAGGACCACTCGGTCGTGACCACACTCGACGCGAACCTGCCCGACGGGGCCCCCAACATCTCGCTGGCGGAGTCGGCGACGAAGTACGCCGCCGAGGTGATCCCGCTGGTCGAGAACGTCAACCTGGACACCATCTGGCTGGGGCTCCGGGTGAGCGGCGCGGGCGAGGAGCTCGGGGCGACGCGCGCCTCCGAGGTGCGCCTGCGCGCGACGGAGATGGAGGGGCCCGGACGCCTGGCGGGATACCTGACCGAGACGTTCGGCCAGCCGCGCACCTACTTCGACTCGGGCGACGGTTTCGATGCCGCCGACGGGTACGCCCGGGACACGGCGACCCTGCCCACCGACGCGCACACGCACATGAGCTGGGCGTTCACCGAGCCGGGTATCTACCGGCTGGCGCTGGAGTCCGACCTGATCGCGGAGCCGGGCGGTCAGCCGCAGGAGCTCGGGACGGCGACCGTGACGTTCGCCGTCGGCGTCGACCCGTACTCCGTGCCGGGTATGGCGGGCGCACGGGTGCTGGACGGCGGGCACGCGGACGTCACGGTGGACCTCGACGACGGCGCGATCCTGTTGCAGGCCGACGCGCCGGTCGTGGAGGCCGCGGACGAGGACCCGGGCGACCACGGCGACGTCGGGCACGCGCAGGCCGAGAGGCTGGACCCCGCCCGGACGGTGGTGTCGGTGCCGAACAAGGCGCTCGCTTCGGTGCCCGCCGAGCCGGGGTTCGGGTTCCTGGGCCGCCCCGGGGACCAGGTCTACCTGCTGCCGCAGGCGGTCCTCGGCAAGCACGTGCACGGCGAGATCGACCCGCACCTGTGGCAGGACGTCCGCAACGCGCAGGCGTACGTCGAGGTCATCCGCGACACCCTGGCCGCTGCCGCACCCGGCCAGGCGGACCGGTTCCGGGCGAACGCCGAGGCCTACCTGGCCGAGCTGCGCGAGACGGACGCCTACGTGGAGCGCACCATCGCGGAGATCCCGCGTTCGCGCAGGCACCTGGTGACCACGCACGACGCGTTCGCCTACCTCGGTAGGGCGTACGACGTCGACATCGCGGGCTTCGTGACGCCGAACCCCGCGTCCGAGCCCAGCGTCGCCGACCGGATCAAGCTCACCCGGACCGTGCAGGCGCTCGACGTGCCCGCGGTCTTCCTGGAACCCAACCTCGCCGCGCGGTCCACGGTGCTCACCGAGGTGGCCCGTGAGAACGACCTGCGCGTGTGCCCCATCTACTCCGACGCGTTCGACGACCGCGTCACCACCTACGTCGACCTGATGCGCGCCAACGCCGACAGCCTCCGCCGGTGCCTGAAAAAAACATGAAGGAGTACCTCATGACATCCCGGCTGACATCCCGGACCACGCGGCTGACATCCCGGACCACGCGGCGTCGCAGGGCGGTCGCGTACACGGCCACGCTGCTCGCCGGCCTGACCCTCGGCGTCGCGCCGGTCGCCCTGGCTGATGCCCCGTCCGCCGGCTCGGACACCGCCGATCTGGAACAGACCGTCGAGGCTGACGAGGAGGTGGTGACCGAGGACGCCGCGGTGACCGTCGGGCACGTCGACGTCGGGCCGCGGTTCCTCGACGGCGAGTGGACGATGCTCGCGCGCGACGACCGCGAGGTCCCGTCCGTCTGGCGCGACCCCGAGCGCACGGTCCTGCACCTCGGCGACGCGGCGGCGCTGCCCGCGCCCGAGGGCCCGGACTACGAGTTCCTCGGCGTCGAGCCGGGTAAGCCGCTGTACGTCGTTCCGCAGACCCAGGCACCCGATGTGGTCTGGCTCGGCTGGAACACCCAGGACCCCGAGGTCGTGGACGCGGTGGAGCAGGGTGCGTCGCTGCGGCTCGACGGCGTGGACGGTCCCGGCGAGGTGTTCGTGTTCCTGCAGGAGGGCGTCACCGGGCCGCCCAACGTGCTGTGGAACTCTGGCGAACCCCTGCCGCAGGAGCTGTGGATGGAGGTCAACACCCATGTCCACGCCAACTGGGTCTTCACCGAGCCGGGCATCTATCAGCTGGACGTGACCATGCTCGCCGAGCTGACCGACGGGACCACGGCCGAGGACGGGAGCACCCTGGTGTTCGCGGTCGGTGAGGACACCGACCCGGAGGAGGCGCTGGCAGCGGTGGCCGAGGCGGCATCCGACGATCCGACGGCGGACGGCAGCGCGTCGCCCGACGCCTCGCCGTCCGAGGTCACGGCGCCGGCGGCGACGGACGCGCCCGGGGCGAGTGCGCCGTCGTCGGACAGCGGCTCCGCCGCGCTGATCTGGGGAGCGGCGGCGGCAGGTGTGGTGCTGCTCCTGGTGCTGGTCGCCCGCGTCGTCGGTGCCCGGCGGGCGCGCGCCGCGGCCGAGCGCGACGCCGGGGACGAGTCGTGACCGCGACAGTCGCGGGCGACACGAGCACCTCGGCCCGGCCCACGGCTCCAGCGGCGCTGGAGGTGCACGACCTCGCCGTCGTCCTCGGTGGCCGGCCGGTGCTGAACGACATCCGGCTCGAGGTCGCCGAGGGCGAGCTGCTCGGTCTGGTCGGTCCGAACGGAGCGGGCAAGACGACGCTCCTGAGGGCGGTGCTGGGACTCGTGCCCTCGTCGGGCCGGATCAGCATCGCGGGCCAGGACGTGCACCGCGGCCGCAAGCGCACCAGGTCCGCCCCGGTGACGCGTTCGATCGGCTACGTACCGCAGCGGCACGAGTTCGCCTGGGACTTCCCGGTCACCGTCGAGGAAGCCGTGCTCACCGGGCGGGTCGCCCGCATCGGGTGGCTGCGCGGAGCCCGGACGGAGGACTACCGGGAGGTGCGGAGGGCCCTGGACCGCGTCGAGATGACGCACCTGCGCAAGCGGCCCGTCGGCGAGCTGTCGGGGGGCCAGCGCCAGCGGGTCCTGGTGGCTCGAGCCCTCGCCCTCGATCCGCGGATCCTCCTGCTCGACGAGCCGTTCACGGGCCTCGACGTACCTACCCAGGAGCATCTGACCGAGCTGTTCCGCGAGCTCGCGGACGAGGAACGAGCGGTGATCATGACGAACCACGACCTGGTCGGCGCCGTCCACGCCTGCGACCGGCTCTGCCTGCTGAACCGGACCGTGGTGGCGTCGGGCGCGCCTGCCGAGCTGGCCGGGCCCGAACCGTGGATGACGGCGTTCGGGGTCTCGGCCGGGTCACCGCTGCTCACGGCGATCAGCCAGGTCGCCCAGGGCCGGACGGCCGACTCGTCGGCCGGGGGTGAGCGCTCATGATCTCGCCCGTCGACTTCGTCCAGGACCTGCTCAACCCGGACCTCGCGTTCCTGCCCAAGGCCCTGCTCATGGCGGTGCTCTCCAGCGTGGTGTGCGGCGTGGTCGGCACGCACGTGGTGCTGCGCGGCATGGCCTTCATCGGCGACGCCGTCGCGCACGCGGTGTTCCCCGGCCTCGCGATCGCCTTCGTCCTGCAGGGTTCGCTCGTGCTCGGCGGAGCCATCGCGGGCATCACGACGGCGCTGCTGGTCGCGCTGTTCTCCCAGAACCGCCGGCTGCGCGAGGACTCGGTGATCGGTGTCTTCTTCGTCGCCGCGTTCGCGCTCGGCATCGTCATCATCTCGACCGCCCCCGGCTACGCGGGGTCCTTGCAGGACTTCCTGTTCGGGTCGATCGTCGGCATCCCCGACGAGAACGTGCTGATCGCCGTCGTCGTCGGGCTCGTCCTGATGGCCGTGCTGTTCGCGTTCCACAAGGAGCTCGTCGCGGTCAGCCTCGACCGGGAGACCTCGCGCGCGCTCGGACTGCCGGTGCTGCGGCTCGACCTGCTCCTCTACGTGGTGGTCGCGGCGGCGATCGTGATCTCCGTGCAGACCATCGGCAACGTCCTGGTCCTTGCCCTCCTGGTCACGCCCGCCGCCGCGGCCCGGCTCCTGACCGACAGGCTCGGCCCCATGATGCTGCTCGGCCCGACCATCGGCGGCGGATCGGCCCTGGTCGGCCTGTACCTGTCGTGGAGCCTGGACCTGCCCGTCGGCGGCACGATCGTGCTCGTCGCCACGGCGGTGTTCCTGCTCGCGTGGCTGCTCGCGCCGCGGCACGGGGTCCTGACCCGCGCCATGGCGCCCCGGCCCGCGTGACGAGATCCGGGGCCCTCGTTGCGGCCCAGTCTGCCCGGTCGGTCGAGCCGACTGGGCAGACTGAGCGGGGCATCACGTCCTGGTAGCCGCTAGGTCAGTGCCGGCCGTGTGTTCCGGGTCGCGCTCGTCGGTCTCGCGGTCTTCGTGCTCGTCGCTCGAGGGCAACAGCTCGTGCGGCTCGGTGCCGTGCAGGACCGCCCGCGCGCGGTCCATGTCGAAGTCCTTCTCCCACCTGCCGATGACGATCGTGGCCACGGCGTTCCCCAGCACGTTGATGAACACGCGGCCTTCGTTGAGGATTCGGTCGATTCCCACGATGAGCGCCAGAGCGGAGAGCGGAATCGTGCCCAGAGCGGTCAGGGTGCTCGCGAGGACGATGAAGGCTCCGCCCGCGATTCCCGCGGTTCCCTTGCTCGTGAGCATCATGACGCCGATGAGGACCAGCTGCTGCTGCCAGCTCAGGTCGATCCCGACGGCCTGCGCAAGGAACAGGGATGCGAGGGTCAGGTAGATGGCGGAGCCGTCGAGGTTGAAGGAGAAGCCGGACGGCACGACGATGCCGACGACTGGCTTTCCGGCGCCCAGGTGCTCGAGGCGACGGACCAGCTGGGGGAGTACGGCTTCGCTGGAGCAGGTGCTGAGTGCGACGAGCAGTTCTGCCTTGAGGTAGCGCATCAGTCTGAAGATGTTGACCCCAGCGGCTCGGGCGACCAGACCGAGGACCACGACGATGAACACGAGGCACGTGGCGAAGAAGATCAGGATGAGGTAGCCGAGCTGCTGCAGGCTGGTTGCTCCGTATTGGGCAACGACGGTCGCGAGTGCGCCGAAGGTGCCGAAGGGTGCCAGTCGCATCACCCAGCCGACGATCCGGAAGACGACGTCCGACAGGGCAGATATGCCGCTCACCAGAGGGGCGCCCCGCTCGCCGGACATGTTGAGCGCGATCCCGAAGGCCAGTGATACGAGGAGCGCCGAGAGGATCTCGCCCTCCGTGAGGGCGCCGAACAGCGACTCGGGGACGAGGTTGCTGATGAACCCTGTGACGGTGATGTGCGTCGACTCGACGTCGGGCAGGGTGCTGGTGTCCAGGGTGCTGGGGTCGACGTTCATCCCCGCGCCTGGCCGGAACAGGTTCCCTGCGGCCAGTCCGAGCAGCATCGCCAAGAGTGAGAAGGCCAGGAAGTATGCGAGGGATTTGAGGCCGATGCGGCCGGCCTTCCGAAGGTTGTCCATCGAGGCGATGCCTGTGACGACGACGCAGAAGACCACGGGGACGACGATCATCTTGACCAGGTCGATGAACCAGTCGTTCAGAGGCGCAAAGGTGTTGCCGACGCTGGGGAAGATGAGGCCGACTGCGATACCGAGCGCTGCGGCGACGAGCACTTGGAACCACAGTTCGCGCAGAAGGCGCCAGAAGCGCGGGGTCGTGCTTCTGGTGGGGGTAGTGGAAAGGGCCATGGTGAATCTCTCCTGTTCACGACGTTGTGACGGAAGGGCGCGCGAGGCTCGTCAGCGCCAGGGTGGCCGGCCGGTCACGCATGCAGGGCGCGGAGAACCTCGTAGAACTTCGCCTTGCCCTCGAAGCCGATGCCGGGCATCTCGGTCAGTCCGACGTAGCTGTCCTCTACGACGGCGTCGTCGGCGAAACCGCCGGTCGGCTGGAACTCGCCGGGGTAGGACTCGTTCCCGCCGAGCTTGAGCGCGGCCGCGATGTGCAGCGAGAACTGGTGGCCCCCGTGAGGGATGCAGCGGCGTGAGGACCACCCGTGCTGGGCGAGCATCTCCTGGGTGCGGAGATATTCGGTCAGGCCGTAGCTCAGAGCGGGGTCGAACTGCAGGTAGTCGCGGTCAGGGCGCATCCCGCCGTAGCGGATCAGGTTCTGAGCGTCCTGGAGGGAAAACAGGTTCTCGCCAGTCGCGATCGATCCGCGGTAGTGCTCCGCCAGAACGGCGTTCAGTCGGTAGTCGAGGGGGTCGCCCACCTCCTCGTACCAGAACAGGCCGTAAGGCTCGATCGCGCGGCCGTACTCGAGCGCCGTGGTCAGATCGAAGCGGCCGTTGACGTCGACCGCGAGACGCGACCCGTCGCCGTCGAGCACGTCGAGGACAGCCTCGATGCGCTTGAGGTCCTCCGAGAGCTCCGCGCCGCCGATCTTCATCTTGACGACGCGGTATCCCTGGTCGAGGAAACCTCGCATCTCGTCCTGCAGCTCTCGCAGGCCCTTGTCCGGGGCGTAGTAGCCACCTGCGGCGTAGACGAAGACCTTGTCATCCGGCTGGCCATCGCCGTAGCGGTCGGACAGGTACCGGTACAGGGGCTGGCCGGCGATCTTCGACGCGAGGTCGAACAAGGCCATGTCGACGACGCCGACAGCGACCGAGCGCTCCCCGTGGCCCCCGGGCTTCTCGTTGTTCATCATGATGGGCCAGGCCTTGGTGGGGTCCAGCTCGCCCGCGTCGTTGATGAGCGCGTCCGGCTCAGCTGCCGTCAGCCGCGGCAGGACACGGCGTCGAAGGATCTCGCCGGCGCTGTAGCGACCGTTGGAGTTGAAGCCGTACCCGACCACCGGCTTGCCGTCACGGATGACGTCGCTGACCAGCGCCACGATGGAGCAGTCCATGGTGCTGAAGTCGATCCAGGCGTTCCGGATCTGGGAGCTGATCGGGACCACGCCTTCGTGGACAGAAACGATCCTCATTGGGTTCCTCACTCTCGTATCTTGTATCTCACTTCTTATAAGATGTGCGGCCGATGCTAGGCTCCGTCTGGCAGGTTTGGCAAGGGTCGATGCGAGGAGGTGTTCGTCCGTGGACGGTCGCAACGTGTTCTCCAGCAAGAGCGACGTGGCGTATGCGGAACTGCGTCAACTGATCCTCAGCGGATCCCTCGAGGCCGGTGCCCGGATCGCGCAGTACGAGCTTGCCGACTCGCTCGAGATGAGCATCACGCCCATTCGTGAGGCGCTACGGCGACTGAGCGCGGAGGGCCTCATCGAGCTGGACGCGCATCGCAACGCCCGGGTGGCCTCGATGAGCGCCGCCGAGGCCCGGCACCTCCATGAGGTGCGGCTCGCCCTCGATCCCACCGCGATCGAGCTGGCGGCCGACCGGCGCACGGACCAGGATCTAGCGAGCTTGCGCGCCGCGGTCGACAAGTTGCTGCCCGTCACCAGGCGGTGGGGAGAGGAAGCGCTGACGGCACACCGTGAGTTCCACAGCCTTGTCTACCGCTCGTCCCACAACGACGTCCTGATCCGGATGCTTGACGATCTGTGGGACAAGTCGGATCGCTACCGGCGCCTCGGGATCGAGCTGCCGCCGGACGACGAGACCCGGGAGCGCGACTGGTCCGAACATCACCGGATGTTCGAGCTGATCGCTGAGCGCAAGGGCGACGAAGCCGCTGCCCTCATGCGTCAGCACATCGTCAACAGCGTGACGGCCTCGGCGATCGATGCGCTCGAGACGTTGGCCGACGTTCCTCCTGCCCGGTCCCGGGCGAAGAGGTAAGACCTTGTCTGGACCGGGGTGGTTCAGGCTGAGGTGACGGGCTCTGCCTGGCCGTACTGGTACCGCCCCTGCCGGAGGCTGGTGGACCGTCGTCAGTGCTCACGGGCGGCTACGTCCGCGCGCTCCACGGCCGCCAGGGCCTGGCGCAGGGCCACGGCTGACAGCGGTGCGGACGGCGCCTGCATCATCCGCTCGGCGGGTGTCGTGGGGTCGGCCAGGTAGAGCCTCGTGTAGCCCGCGGACTCCGGTTCGAAGCGCCAGCTGTCGGCTAGTTGCCCGGCGTCCACGGTGTCGAAGCCCAGCTGGTCGATGAGCGTTGTAGCCGTGGACTTGGCCGCGTCGTCGTCCCCGGCCAGCGGCAGGGCGGTGCGGTCCGTCGCCCCGGACGGGCGGGCCAGCTCGGGGATGTGGTGCGCCAGGATGTTGTTGAATGCCTTGACCATGCGACCGGTCGTGAAATGTCCCTGGACGAGTTCGCTCGTCGTCAGCTCGCCTGCGTCCAGGGCTGTGATGCGCCCGTCACGAGACGGGTAGTAGTTGCTTGTGTCGAGCACGATCTTGCCTGCGAGCAGCTCGGCGGGGACGGCACGGAGCGCCTGCAGGGGGATCGAGAGCAGGACGGCGTCGCCAGCGCGAGCGGCCTGTTCGGTAGTGCCTGCGCTGGCACCGGGGCCGAGCTCGGCGACGAGGTCGGCGAGGCTCTCCGGGCCGCGAGAATTCGCGATGACGACGTCGATACCGGCTGCCGACGCCAGACGGGCGACCGCCGTGCCGATGTTCCCGCTGCCGATGATGCCCAACGTCGTCATGATCCGCTCTCCGTCCGATGAGGTGCGGGCGATGCGCCCGCCAAGCCGGAGACACTCTCCGGTTGTCTCTCTGGACCGTACGGAGATAGTCTCCGTTTTGTCAATCGGAGGAGATGCATCATGGGCGGAGCGGGCGAAACGCGTCGAGCGCGCTCGGACAAGCAGCGCAACCGGACCCATATCCTCGAGGTCGCCGAGGAGTACTTCACCGAGCAGGGCGTCTCCGGATCCATGGACGCCATCGCCAGGCGCGCGGGCGTCGGGCCCGGCACGCTCTATCGGCACTTCCCCAACCGGGAGGCGCTGCTGGCGGCGCTCCTGCGGGCCCGCGACGAGGAACTGGTGTCCCGCCGCACAGCGATCGAGCGCGATGTTGCCGATCCTGTCACCGCCCTCGAGCAGTGGTTGGAGGCGCTGGGCGAGTACGTCACGGCGTTCGACGGTCTCCCGGAGCCGCTGCGTGCCGCACTGTCCGAGGACACTTCTCCGCTGGTGATCGCCTGCGAGGGTTTCATCACGGTCACTGACCACTTCCTGGTCGCGGCCCAGCGTGCCGGAGGCGCGCACCACTGGATCCGTGCGCGCGACCTCTTCCTCAGCGTCCTCTCCACGGCGTGGGCCCGGAGCGCGGTCCTGGCCGACGAGACCTCGGCCGACGCCCTGCGTGCCATCGTGCGCTCGGGGTGGGCGACCGCAGGGAACGGCGCCGGCAGGACCGGCGATGGCGTCAGTGCTACTCGCTTGCCGCCGACGGGAAGAGGCGCTGCACCGCTGTAACTGCGGTGTTCCGACGCTCCTGCAGGAAGGCGGCGCGGCTCTCTGGGTCTTCGGGCAGGAGTTCGGGTTGGCCGGCCCAGGTCCAGGCGATCTGGTTGAGGAGGGCCAGGACGTCGACTGGGTCCCAGGCACGGTCGAGGAGGCCGGACTGCTGCGCGTCGCGGAGCTGTTCGACCTTCGCGGCGTTGGCTGCGCGGACGGCGTCGTCCGGAGGGGTGCTCTCGGTGTCGAGCTCGAGCTGACCCCACACCATGAGCCGGTAGCACTCGGGGTGGGCGGCGAGGTAGTCGTGCATGCGCCCCACATAGCCGGGCAGATCGGCCGGGTCCAACCGGGTCGCCTCGGCTGCGGCTGCCAGCTGCCCTGCGGCCACTATCCGGTATAGCTCCTCCTTGCTCCGGAAGTGGGCGTACACGCGCTCCTTGCTGGTCCGCGCGGCCTTCGCGAGGCGGTCGATGCGGGCGCCGGCGATCCCGTACCGGGCGAATTCGGCCGTGGCCGCGGTGAGGATGCGGTCCTTGGTGGATTCGGGGCTGGTCGGGGTGGCCATCCGACAAGCATAGTTGACCAAACTGTTTGGTTTGACTTTCGGGGGGCCTGTCCCTAGATTCAAACCAAACAGTTTGGTTTGAGTCTAGGGAGCGCACCATGCAGCACCGCACACTCGGCACCCAGGGCCTGAAGGTCTCGGCCATCGGCTACGGGGCGATGGGCCTGACCATCGGCTACGGCCCGGGCGACGAGACCGAAGGCATCGCCACCATCCGCCGCGCCCACGAGCTCGGCGTCGACTTCTTCGACACCGCCGAGATCTACGGCATGGGCACCGGCTCCAACGAGCGGCTCCTCGGCCAGGCCGTCAAGGACTTCCGCGACGACGTCGTCATCGCCACCAAGTTCGGATTCGACTTCAGCAACCCACAGCCGGGCTTCGGCTTCCCCACGGACAGCCGCCCCGAGACGATCCACAAGGCCGCCGACACCAGCCTGCGCGACCTCGGGGTCGACCAGATCGACGTGTTCTACCAGCACCGCGTCGACCCCGACGTCCCGATCGAGGACGTGGCCGGGGCGGTCAAGGAACTGATCGAGGCCGGAAAGGTCAAGTACTTCGGGCTCAGCGAGGCCGGGCCCGAGACGATCCGGAAGGCGCACGCTGTCCAGCCCGTCTCGGTCCTCCAGACCGAGTACTCCCTGTTCGAGCGCGACGTCGAACAGATCTTCCCGCTCCTGGAGGAGCTGGGCATCGGCTTTGTCGCGTACTCGCCGCTCGGTCGCGGCTTCATCACGGGCGCAGCCAAGCCGGCCAGCGAGTACGACGAGTCCGACATGCGCAGGACCGACCCGCGCTGGCAGCCCGGCAACTTCGAGCAGAACGTCGCGGCCGTCGAACAGCTCGGCGAGCTCGCCTCCGCCAAGGGCGCCACCCTCGCCCAGCTGGCCCTGGCCTGGCTGCTCCACCAGCGCGACTATGTCGTCCCGATCCCCGGTTCGCGCAGCCGGAAGCGGGTCGAGGACAACATCGCGGGTGCAGACCTGGTCCTCACCGAATCCGACCTGGCCGCTATCGACCGAATCCTGCCGGAGGGCGCCTTTGGAGCCCGTTATGCCGACGGGCAGGTGCCCGCCTGGGTCTGAGACCCGGGTCCTTGATCTGTCCACCCTGTGCAACTGACGTCTGAGAGGACATTCCCATGAGTGATGTGCTGTACACGGCCGAAGCGCTGTCGACCGGATTAGGCCGGGACGGCCAGGTGCGCAGTGTCGATGGCTTGATCGACCTCAAGCTCGCAGTACCGGAGGCGCTGGGCGGGCCGGGCGGGGCCGCCAACCTGGAGGTGCTCTTCGCGTCCGGCTACGCGGCGTGCTTCCACTCGGCCCTCCTGGGTGTGGCGCGGAAGCGGAAGGCCTCGGTCACCGACACGTCCGTTGGTTCGCGCGTCAATCTCCTCCCCGACGGCCAGGGTGGATACATGCTGTCCGTAGAGCTTGAGGTGAACCTGCCCGGCATGGCCCACGAGCAGGCGCAGGCCCTGGCTGATGAAGCACACGGAGTGTGCCCCTATTCGAACGCGACGCGCGGAAACATCGACGTCACCATCACCGTCGTCGACGACTGATCCGGCAACCGATAGGTCCCCGTATCCAGTGAAGTGAAGTGGAGTGAGACGTCCGTCCTGGCCCTAGCCAGGACGGGCATCTCCCATACCTCCTGCAGAGCGCTCACGACCCGCGGACGGCGCCACGGCTACACCTCAGAGCGCAGCCCGCAGTGCGGTGCACAGCGCTTCGGCGCGCCCGTCCTGCGGGTCGTTGCTCGGCTGCGCCGTGTGATAGGCGAAGGAGAGACGGCGCGCGGGGTCGGCGAACGCGAGCTGGCCGCCCATGCCGTCGTGGCCGAATCCGCCGGGGCCAGCCATGGGACGCGCCGCCGAGTCGATCATGAAGCCGGTGCCCCACCGAGCGCGGGGATCCGGGCCGATGAATGGCCTGCCCGCCGACTGCACGCGTGTCGCGTCCCGCACCGTTGCGTCGAGCTGGAGATCTCGATGATCGCGGAGGCGGTCGAGCCGGACCACCCGGCCCACGACTGGGCCCAGCAGCGCCTGGACAGCCTCACCGAGGAGCTCAAGACCGAGCTGGTCAAGGAGCGCGACCGCGGACGCCTTCGGGACGGACTCGACATCGACAGCACGGCGCAACAGATCGCTGCCATGGTCCGCGGCCTGCAGCTGCACTGGCTCTACCGCAGAAGGCTGCCGACAGATCGGTTCCTGAGCGACTTCATCGACCTGATCCGAGCAGACGGCTGAAGACGAAGGACCGCAGCGATCACGCGTGTCGCTCGTCTCGGCTGGTGCTTCCTCCTACGATGCCCGGCATGCCCCACGCCGCTCTCCCTGGCCTGTCGTTCACTGCGATCGACTTCGAGACCGCCAACCCGAAGCGGGCCTCGGTCTGTGCCGTCGGGGTCGTCAAGGTGCGGGACGGCGTCGTCGTGGACGCGCTGGAGACCCTGGTCCAGCCGCCGCCCGGCCATGAGTCGTTCGGTCATTTCAACGTGGCGGTCCACGGGATCACCGCATGGGACGTGATGGGCGCGCCCACCTGGGACGTCGTCTACCCGAAGGTCGCGGAGTTCGCCGGCGGGGACGCGCTCGTCGCGCACAACGCGTCCTTCGACCGCTCGGTGCTGACCCAGGCTAGCGAGGCGCACGGGATCTCGGTGCCGCGGTCGCAGTGGCTGTGCACGCGCGACACGGCGCGGTCCGTGCTGGACCTCCCGTCCTACAAGCTGCCCGACGTCTCGCGGGCGCTGAACATCGCCGCGCACTCCCACCACGACGCCGGAGCGGACGCGCGGCAGTGCGCGCTGGTGCTCGTGGAGCTGTGCCGACGGCTCGGCCCGAACTGGATGACTCAGCTGGGGCAGCACCTCAGGACGTGGTGAGACGGCGCGTCGGGTAGCCGACCGTGGGCCAAGGCCCACGCAACCTTTGGCCCACACTCCCCGTAGTGGATGGCATGAGGCAGGAGAGCGGGGCCACCATGAGCGACTCCGGGACGAGCATGCCGCCGGACGGCGGCGGGGCGCACGACGTGCGGGTCGAGGTGTCGCGCAACCGCGACGCGGAGTTCACCGCCTTCGTCCGGGACTCCGGCGCGTACCTCCAGCGCACCGCGTACCTGCTGTGCGGGGACCGGCACCGCGCCGAGGAACTGGTCCAGTCGACGTTCGAACGGGTCTACCGCACCTGGGCCAAGGTACGGCCGGGGACACAGCGGGCCTACGCCCGCCAGATCCTGGTCAACCTGCGGATCGACGGCTGGCGGCACGGCCGACGGGAGTCCTTCCCGGGCGACGACAAGCTTCCCCTAGGCGCCGCGCCGGACCATGTAGGTCACCTGGCACTGCGGGACGAGCTGTTCCGGGGTCTGGCCCAGCTCCCGAACCGGGAGCGCACGGTCGTCGTGCTGCGACACCTGCTGGACCTGCCCGAGGCGGACGTCGCTCGCGAGCTCGGCATCGCCGTCGGCACCGTGAAGGCGGCGAACTCGCGAGGGCTCGCCCGGCTGCGCGACGTGCTCAGGGCGGGCGCGGAGGCCATCGAGACGCCAGGGCTTGACGAGAGCGCCGTGCTCGACCGGAGCCGCTCCGCGCTGCGCCGGCGCCGGACCGGGCAGGCGGTGGGCGCCGCCTGCGCGACTCTGCTGCTGGCACTTGGCATCCTGACCCGCGGCCCGGTGGAGCTGCCCTGGGTCGGGCCTGTGGTGCTGCCGGGTGGTCAGCTCATCACGGTCCTGTTCGACGCAGGCCCCACCGACGGACTGGGACCCGACCGCGGGGCGGGAAACACGCCGCTGGACTGCCCCGGACAGCTACCCGGGCCGACGCCGACCCGTGCCGCCGAGCCCGGCGACGACGTCGGCCCGCTCGATGACCCAGTCATGGTCGCCGCAGCCGACGCCCGCCCACTGGCCTGCCACGACGTCAACATCGAGGCGGTGACGGGCGGTTCCCTCGCCGGTGTGGGACCGCCGGTCACGGCCGACGGGGAACCGCTGCCCGAGCCCCGAGGGATCGCATACACGGGCAAGATCTGGCACTTCAGCTACGCGGAGCTCCTCGACGACGACGACGAGACCGACGACGCCCACATCCAGACGAGCACCTGGGCGGGCGACGGGTCGAGCTCCGCGAGCAGCCTGACGCACTACGAGGGCCGGAGAACTTTCCCGAACGGGCTCGCCGTCACCGGGGACCGTGTGGTCTGGAGCGAGTACGCGGCGGCAGGCCTGGCACCCCACATGAGCTTCCTCCGCACGCTGAACGTCTCCGGCGACGAGGTCACCACCCTGATCGATCCTCTGGCCAGCACCGAGGAACGCCTGTGGCTGCTCGCCACCACCCGGGACCGTGCCCTGTGGACGGTCGGAGTCGCTCGCGACAACACCCGCCTGTTCGCCATCACGCACGACGGCGACGGCACCCCGACGCAGCTCGCGGCCCGAGTCACGGCGCTCGCGGCGGACGACGACGAGGCGGTCGCCGCCGTCCGGACTCGTCGCGGAATCCCGACCAGCACGACATCGATCAGGCTGTTCGACGACCTGGCCGGCGGCGACGTCACCGGCACCGAGCTCTTCGAGATCGAGCACGACTCGTCGGTCGAGGTCACCCAGCTAGCCGTCTCGGACGAGGTCGTCGCGTGGACGGTCGTGCCCGTCGGCGGCGGATCCGGTGCCCTCTACGTCCTCGACCGGGTCGGTGACGGGGACAGCGTCGTACAGCTCCCTGGTGGCATCGTCGCCGACCTCCGCGCTTCGGGGAGCCTGGTCTCGTGGACCAGCACCGACCTCACTGTCGAGGAACCGACGGTCGCGTCCTACCTGTACCGCGCGACGGCGTCGGCCTCCGGATATGACGGTCCTGACCTCGCGCGCTTCCCGGGCGGATCGGTGAGGGCGAGCCTGGCCGGTGACCGCACCGCCTGGCTCGAGAGCGCCGGACCGCGCCAGTGGCTCGTGGAGGGCGCGATCGTCCCGGTCCTGGAGCGTGGTTGAGCCGGCCTCGCCCTTGGAGCCTTCGCCCATGGAACCGGAGCCCGAGCCCCAGCTCGGATCCGGTTCCAGCCCGATCCGGGCCCAGCCCCGGATCGGGTCCCGACCCGAGCCGTGACCCAGGCCTCTACCCTGAGCCGAGCCTACGTCGGAAGCCCGGCTCTCGGCCCGTCCGGAGCAGGTGAACTGCGGGTGAGAGTCAGGAGACGCGCAGCGTGGGGCCGTCGACGTCCACCGGCCCGTGCGCGACCGGATGTTCGATCTGCAGGTTCACGGTGCTGCGCGACGTCGGCAGCACAGCGAGCTGGGCTTCGTCGCCGCTGGTGTCGATGGCGCGCACGTGCAGGTGCCCGTCCTTGAGCTTGAGCGCGAACTGGTGGGCCCCGGAGACGAAGCGCACCTCGCTGTCGTCGGTGATCACGGTGGGGCCTGAGGGCAAGGTCTTCGGCATGCGTACAGCATGCCTCGCGTGGCGAGGTGCGCTCGCCGACGCCCACCGTGTGACACGTGTGGCCGGGGGTTCGGCCTACGCGTTCGCGGGCGGGAGCGCGTCGAGGATCTCCGCCCACGGAAAGTCGTCCGCTGCGTCGTCGCCCGACTCGTGCGGCTCGCTCGGGCCGATCACGACGTGCACGCCCCACTCCTTGAGGGTGGCCAGGCTTCCCTGGTAGGTCGGGTGGTTGGCGAACCTGGCGTTGACGTAGGGCCCGACGATGATGGGGACGTTGCGGCCCACCTGTTCGGCCAGGCGCGTCAGGACGTAGGTGTCGGCGATGCCCAGTGCCCACTTCGTGACCGTGTTGTAGGTGGCCGGGGCCACGATCACGGCGTCCGGGTCCGGGAGGGAGTACCCGACCGCGGTGTGGAAGTCGGTCCGCACCGGTCGGCCCAGGACCGCGGCGATCTGCGCCACCGCCTCGGTGAAGCTGCGCGCCGCCTGGTCGGTGGCGAGGACGTGCACGTCCCAGCCCTGTTCGAGAGCCGGCGGCAGAAGCCGTGTCGGCACGTGCCGGATCGCGCCGGCACCGGCCACGACGACGTACAGCACAGGTGAGCTCACGGTCCCGAGGCTACTGGTGGCGGTGGGTATCGATGTGGACGGCGAAACCGTGTGCCCGCCACACTGCACAGGTGAACGCTCCGAGCATCGGCACGTCGTCGACAGGCCCAACTGCGGCCAGGGCATTGCTACGAGTTCGGGGTCACGTCGACGAGCGTCCAGCGCAGATAGGGGTCCGGCAGGGCCGGTGCGAGGAGCTTGACGGCCGCGCCCCCGCCGTCGTCCGCGCTGGGCGTACCCAGGGTGAGCATGTTGAACCGGTTGGTCACCACATAGTCGCTCGACTCGGTGCGGGTGAGGGCCCAGTACTGCTGGAAGGCGCGTTCCTCGGCGGCCGTGCCGACGTCCGCCCCTGACGCGCGCTCCGTCCCGACGAGGGTGAGCACCTTCCGCGTCTCGAGGTTCATGACGCACCAGTAGCTGTCCTCCGCCTTACGCAGGATCCAGTGCTGCGCCGGCGAGGCCTCGGAGGCGGCCTGGGCGACGCCGTCGGGCGTGGCCGTGAGCGACAGCCCCGATCCGATGTTGTCGAACCGGACCCGACGTCCGACCAGGGGATGGCGCCGTCGGACCGGCTTGCGCTTGCGCCCGCCGATCTTGACGCCGTTGACGTTCGAGTAGCCGCCGGCGCCGGCCAGTGCGTCGAACTTCACGTAGGCGACGTCGCGCGGGGTCCATTCCAGGGTCTTGGGCCGCGGGTTCGCGCCCCATGCGGCGACGGCGACCTCCTCGTAGTGGACGCCGTCCGTCGACACCGACACGCGTGCCTGGGTGATGTCGCCGTCGGTGGTGTTGGTGCGACGCCACTGCTTGGGGAGGTACTGGAAGGTGCTGACATTGCTCCACGTGCCGCCCAGGTCCAGGATCAGCGAGGCAGGCAGGGCGAGATCGCCCGTCCCGGGCCAGGTGGACCAGCAGGTCTCGAAGTCCCGATCCCCGCGCCCGTCGATGGCGTGGTACGGCGGTTCCGGAGCCCGATAGGCCGTCGCGTGAGCGGCGACCGGGACGACGGGCCACTCCACCTTCACGGACTGTTCCGGCAGGGATGGCCGGCTCTCGTCGGGCGCCCAGACGCTGCCGACCTCGGCCAGTCGGTTCACGATGTTGTCGTCGAGCCGCCCGTCGCGGTTGGGCGGGCAGTTCAGCAGGAACGAGGTGTACTTCGGCTCGAGGTCGGCGAGGTGCTCTGTGATGTCCTCGACGGACATGACCGGCGACGTCGGCGTGCTGGGGTGCCAGAACCAGCCGTTGCTGATGGTCTGGCCCTGGAGGCCGGCGTCGGTGTTGCCGGCGGGCGCCCGGATCCCGAGCGGCTCCTCCCAGAAGATCATGTCGCCCAGCCATGGCTGGGTCACGGCGCAGATGTCGGTGAGCAGGCAGTCGGGCTGGAGCTCCTTGACCAGCTCGTGGATCCGCCGGTAGTCGACCTGCTGCATGCCCATCTGCCAGGTGTAGCCGTCGGTCATCAGGACGTCGATCGGGCCGTAGCTGGTGAGCAGCTCGGTGATCTGGCCGAGGATCACGTCCATGTCGGCGGGTTCGATGGACTTGGTCTGGTCCGAGACGTGTCCGCCGAAGGACTGGATCGGCTCGGTGCGGTCCCAGATCGAGAAGTAGAACCCGACACGCAGCCCTTCGGCGCGGAACGCGTCCACGTACTGCTGCACGACGTCGTTCTGGTAACCGCTGTGCATGACGTTCTGGGTGCCGTAGGCGGTCGGCCACAGGGAGAATCCGTCGTGGTGCTTCGTGGTCAGGACGCCGTACTCCATGCCGGCGGCCTTGGCTGCAGCGGCCCACTGCGCGCAGTCCACGCTCGGGGGCGCGAACACGGTGGGGGACTGGTTGGGCGCCGCCCACTCCTCGTCGGTGTAGGTGCCCAGGCTGTAGTGGATGAACATGCCGAAGCGCATGTCGACGAAGCGGGAGAGCAACTGCTGCATGTTGTCGCCCGGTTGGTGGGCGGCCACGGCCGATGACGCACCGGACGCGGGCGCTGGGGCCAGGTGCGGCAGCGCCGCCGCACCTGTAGCGGCGGCGCTGGCCGTGGCGATGAACTGGCGGCGAGACAGCGGGGCGGCGGACGACGACATTGTGACCCTCCCGAGGGATGCGACCGTGGTGTGCTCCACATCGTTGTAACTCGGGCGCCACTGTGTCAAGCAATACGTCCTACCTTTGGTCAGATGACCAGCTGTCTAGGGCTACGCTGCCGCCACTGGAGGCGCGCGGTTCGGCAGATTGATCTGATGTTCGGCCTGTTGCGGCCTCGTCGGCTAAGCGGCCCGAGGGTGCGGGTAGGCCGGCTTGCGATCCTGGAAGCTCAGGATGCTCGGGTTCTGGATCACGCCGTCGTGGATCTCGATCGCGCGGGAGATGGTGAGGTCCTTCGCCCACGAGGCCGGTCCTTCCATGACCGTGCGCAGGAACGGCAGGGTCGCCTCACTGATCTCCCAGGTGGCTGAGTTCCAGAGGTACGAAGGGCTGTGGTCGACGGCGTAGTACTCCACGTCTCGGCCGACCTTGAACATCGGCTCGTCGAACGTGGTGGGCCTCGCCCAGTCGAAGCCCATGCCCTCGTCGCACGAGACGTCGATGATGAGCCCGCCTGAGGTGAAGCGCTCCAGGTCCTCGGTCCGCAGGTAGGTCAACGGTGCGGCGACGTCTTGGAGCGTGCAGTTGACGACGATGTCGTGCGACGCCAGGAACTCAGGGAGTACGACGTTGCCGTCCTTCGTGAGGACCTCGCTCAGGTGGGTCGGGCCCTCGTCCGTGTTGAGCTGGGTGATGTGGGCGGTGTGGATCGGGGACCCGACCGCCGCGACACCGCGCTGCGTGAGGACCTGGATGTCGTGGATCCCGTGCGCCTTGAGCGCGGTGACGGCGCCTCGTGCCGTGGCGCCGAAACCGATGACGACCGCGCTGAGCCGCGGCCCGTAGTCGCCGGTCGAGCCGACGAGGCTCAACGCGTGCAGCACGGAGCAGTAGCCGGCGAGCTCGTTGTTCTTGTGGAACACGTGCAGGCTGAAGTCGCCCCCGCGGGTCCAGTGGTTCATCGCCTCGAAGGCGATCAGCGTGAGCCGGCTGTCGATCGCCGTCTGCGTCATCTCGGCGTCCTGCACGCAGTGCGGCCAACCCCAGAGAACTCGGCCCTCGGGGATCGCTTCGACGTCTGCCGCTTGCGGCTTGGGCAGCAGCAGGACGTCGGCGGACTCCAGCACCTCGGAGCGTTCCGCGACCCTGCCCACGCGCGACTCGAGGTAGCCGGGTTCCAGCCGGAAGTCGGCGCCGTAGCCACGCTCGACGATCATCCGGGCGCGCAGGTCCGGGTCGATCCGGTCGAGATGATGGGGGTGTATCGGCAGGCGCCGCTCGTTCTCCATCGAGGAGTTCGCGAGCAGGCCGAGGGTGAGCAGGTCGCCGCTCGGTGACTGGCTGCTCGACGACGTGGTCGGGACAGCGGAGGAGGGCTGGGTGGCGTCGGAAATCGTGATTCCCATCATTGGGGAACCGAGGTCAGTTCCTTCCTTGACTGTACGCCGGTCTCTTGCGAGCCATGACCAATAGCATCGTTCGGGTCATGGATTGGTCTTCTGGCAGGCGGGAGGTGGGATTGCCGACGGAAACACCGTGTGGGGGTGGCCGGTTTACGGCCTCCCACCTGGACTACCGGCCACCTGTGGTGCCCGTCGCCGCTGCGGGCCGTACGCCGAACCGCTGCTCCGCCGTAGGCCTCGAGACGCTCCACCTCGGTGAACCTCAGCTTCATGGCGAGGCGCACCGAGGGCTTGTTGTCGGTCTGGGTGGCGAGCACAGCCGCCTCGCCGGGAACTGCATCGGCGAACCAGTAGAGTGCGGCCGCGCACGCCTCGGCGGCGTACCCCTTTCCCCACGCCTCCGGCAGGAACAAGAAGCCGAGCTCGACCTTCCCGACCGCCGGAAGGATCTCGTATCCCGCGTCGCGCCGTTCGAGCTGGACGATGCCGATCGCGGCTCCGTCGAGATCGACCACGGAGCCGCCCGCGCGTTGCCTGGGCACTTCGGGGATCGCCCGCTCAAGCTCGTCACGCGGCCGTGGGCCGCCGATATAGGCGCACACCTCCGGCGAGGCGTTCAGCTCGATGACTGCCGCACGGTCTCGGGGTTAGGGCGCGCGCAGCACGGGTCGTTCGGCACTGATCGGGGCCGGTGGCCATGCGACGGGTCCCAGGTCTCCGGGCACGCTACCGGTTGTGTCTCTTGTCTGACGGCGACCGTCACTGTCCGGCTTTCAAACCCTCTCACTGCCTGATGTCGGACATCTCGTGGACCGACGGGCTGCGACGCTGTCTTCGACGTGGTTCCTTGGTCTCTCCCGGACCTAACTTCAGTGGAAGAGCCATCGATCCAGCAGGGCGAGGGATCACAACGGACCCGGTGGCCCCGTGACTACGTGTGCGGCGGCGCCACGACTCTGTTCGCCGGCTGGTGACGCGTTCGTGATGGGCGAGACGTTCTGCTCCGGTGCTGTCGTTCTTGCCGGGCGCCCCAAGGGTGAATATGCACCGCCGCGGTTGGCATCCTGACCGACCTCGCACCAGTGAGATCACCCGTCTGGTGCGCTCACAGCATCGGGCTCAAGTTCATCGGTGCCTGAAGGCTACGGCGTCAAGTCTGCGTTCCGGGCTGGCCGAAGCAGCGGGTCATGTCCTGGCATGGACATGACCACGACGACCTGACGAAGTCCGCAAGCAGCTATAGCGTCCGTCTCCATGCGAGGTGCTGGCATCGTCGGGGTGAACTTCGCATCGGACCCCGCAAGGGTCGGTCCGCAGCATCTATTGTGCCAACGAGCACGCACAGGCAAGCCCAACTGACCGGAGACGGTATGGAACTGCCGATCAAGTTCGAATCCGCTGTCAGGCTTCTGGCGGAGCAAGATAAGTCGCTTGCTGACCGCTTGTGGCGCTGGGCGCGCATTATCGCGACATCAGTCGAGGACCCAGCGGTCGCCCTAGTCTCAGCAGCAAAAGAACTGGGCGAGCTCAAGCGAGATGTCTTGAGCCTTGCCAGATCTGCCCTGGGGTCGAAGACTTCGAGTGGCGATGATCGTCCGCCTCGGCGAGACGTTCTGCTGGCGACACATTCCCTAATCGTACTTTCCTCGTTTTTCGAAACGCTGGACGAGCGGCTCACCCGCCCTATCCCGATTCTAAAGCTGAGCGAGCGTGAAAAGTTAACAATCGCCACCGAATCTTCCCCCAGTCGGGGTACTTTAAAATCTCTCATAGAAGCCCGGATACCCTACCCGGACCCGAGTACATCGATGGACCTCTTGGCTGATAACTGCGAGCAGTATTTCGTCAAGCTTGGGGAAATGGTGCTCCGATTCTTCAGCGGGCTGGAAGCGTGGAATCAGTTGTCTCGAGGGGCCAGGGAGGAATTAGTTCGCGAACTATCCGTCTACATACCGCAGCGCGCGCGCGATCGGTACGAACATAATTTCGCTAGGTTGTGCTCCTTGGCCCCAGAATATCTAATCTGGACTCAGTTTCGGCAACACTCGATGCTTCTGAGGCAGATCGCAGCACTCGACGAGAGTCTTCAAATTGAACAGTTGACAGAATCCCTCCAACGAGTAGAAGCGGGAATGGCGGCGACGCAGCGAACACTTCAGATACTGCAGAACGGTAGCGGCGCAGGTCGCTCGGTCAACATCGAACGCTTGAACGAAATCAATCGAATAGCTGCGAATGGGCCTCTCGTGCCGGTACGTGATACATCCGGCCTTCCGGTCGCCTCGCCATCGCTTAAAGACGCGTACCAGTCACCGATGTTCCGGGTCGATCAACATACAAGCGATGCGCGCGAGTCTGACGACTCTTGGTGGAACGAGCGCCAACTCAGAGACGATTTTGACACATTTATTACCGGATATCTCTGTCATCCTTTGAGTACTCGAGCGCCGCTGCTCGTGCTGGGTCGGCCGGGCTCGGGAAAATCTGCCTGGACAAGGGTGTGCGCCGCGACCGTCGGTGAGGGTGGCATGGTCGGCATCCGAATCGCCCTGCGTGACGTCTCGCCTGAACTAACGATCCAGCAATTGATTGAGTTTCAGCTCCGGGAAGATCTTGGACGAGCGACGAACTGGGCCGACTTCCTTGAAAGTGCGCAGGAATCGATCCCGGTCGTTCTGTTCGATGGGCTTGATGAGTACCTCCTCGTTACGGGCAGCGACGAGGTTGACTTTCTAACTAGAATTCAAGATTTTCAGGTCAAATGGGAGTCGATCGGCCACCCGATCATTGCTGTAGTTACCAGCCGGACGGTCGTCGCTGCACGGTCCCGCGTGCCCGGGGGAACTTTCGTCCTCCGATTAGAGTCCTTTGACGAGAAACGGATTGTCCGCTGGGTTGAGGCTTGGAACGTCTACAACACCGACTCCTACTTGGAAGCTGGGCGCGATCCGTTGTCGAGCGCCGCAATTCTCCGTCAGTCCACGCTTGCTCGCGAGCCGATCCTCTTGCTTATGATGGCTCTCCTGGACGCTCACGGTCCGGCGCTTGACGCGGGAGATCGCCCGCTGGCTCGATCCGAACTCTACGAGCGTCTGCTGGGTAGTTTCCTTCGACGCGAAGCTGAACGTTCCGAGCAACGAGTTAGCAGCAGGATAGAAATTGCGGTCGAAGAGCGATTCACGCAGCTCGGAGTCGCGAGTCTCGGGATGTCCGCTCGCGGTCGTCAAGGGCTATTTCATGAAGAATTGGCAGCAGATCTGGAGCGTTCGTGCATGATGGTCTCGGATAGCTATTCGCAGGTGAGCGGCGATGTGGACGCGGCAACCCGCCTCGTAGAGGCTTTCTTTTTCATTCACGAGTCGCGCGCCCACCTGCCAAGCTCTGGGTCGACGAGTCAGGTGGTTGGTCGCTATTACGAGTTCGTCCACCCGACTTTTTCGGAATATCTCTTAGCACGGCTTGTTCTCAAACAACTTTCAGTAGTTCCGATTGGTATTTCCGACGCGGAAAGCTTGGAACGTCTCGAAATGATCTTCGGGGCATCGTGCTTCTCTGCTCAGCCGGAGGTGCTAAATTTTTGCTCGGAGATTGCGGAGACTGGTGCAACTTGGGTCGATATTCCCTTCGCACTGGAGCGGGCGAAACCCATCCTTGAGGAGACGGCCGCGGTAACTTCAGCGGCAGGCAATCCGGCATTGCCTCGAAGCGGTCAGACGTTGCAACATATAGCGGTCCTAAGTGCCAACCTGGTAGGCGTGACGGTAGAACTCACCGGAAGAGTCGAGTTTGATACTTTGGTTTCGAAAGCGTCTGCTGACATTTGGCAGCGTATGGCACACCTCTGGGCGGCGATGTTGCCGTCGGCTGACTGGTTCGCATTCGCTTCACGGTACGACGTTGTGACCGAGCAAGGCGTGATCTCAATTCGCCGTCGAGAGGTAGCTTTGCCGATTTCTCGGCCGCTAGAAGCCGAACTTGCAGGTGCCTCAATCTTGCTAAATCAGAACCATGTTCGACTCCTCGAGTTCGTCATGGATCTGGACAGCAGTCCCGCACGAGACATCTCTACGGCAATATTGTCTGATTATACCGACGACAGAGCCGTTGCGCAATTCATCGTGAGGCTGGCCGGTACAGAGCCGCAGAATATCGAAACCCTGAATCGTGAACTGCCCAGGTTGAAGAATGCCGCTGTGCGTACGGGGCTTCTCGGGCGCATGCTTCGCTTCTTCTAATTTTGACAAGGGTCCTTAATCCGACCCGCGAAATGAAGTTCTTGCGAGGCATATAGTAGTGTGCGCCCCTTAACGCCTGGCCATTTACGGCGTGCTCGCCCATTGAGTTGATCGGCTGGTTAGAGGATCCGCAAAGGTCAGATCGGTGACGGTGCCAGGTCAGAGAACTCTCTGACCTCGTCTCCCTCAGCCTAAGTCGGCGACAGAAATCGGACCCGTTGGAATCCTCGGCATGCGACGTTCGAGTGAAGCCCGAAGTGGGCGAGGGGAACGTGGCTACGGTGGTTGTGGCTGACTTAATCGATCTTCCTAGGGCGCCCGGACGTGCAGCAGCAATCGAGTCCCACTGCTCAAGAATGGCCCTTGGCGGGCGAGGCTATGGCCTCGCCCGCCGCCGGCACAGCGTCAGGTAGGCATCACGAGGTAGTGATCGTCCAGACCTGGTGGGTGCTGCCGGTGTTGCAGGTGATCTGCTTCAGGCGGGCGCTGTTGGCAGTGGACGCCCCCGGGACCTCGATGCACTTGCCCGAGTTCCGGTTCTTGAACTGGTGGTCGCTGCCCACGCTGATGCGCTCCCACTGCTGGTTGGCGCCCGCGTTGCAGGTGTACTGCGTGATGCCGGCGCCGTCGGCGGTGGACGCCCCGGGAACCTCGATGCACTTGCCCGAGTGCTGGGCGACGAGGTTGTAGTAGCCGTTGCCAAGGTCGTTCAGTGCGATGCGCTGGTTCGTCCCGGTGCCGCAGGTGTACTGGGCGACCTCGGCCCCGTTCGCCATCGAGACGGCGACGACGTCCATGCACTTGCCGGAGTGCTTGGCGGCGATCGTGCCGACGCGGGACCCGGAGCCGGTGCCCCCGCTGGGGTTCACGTTGTCGCCCATGGCATACCGGTACTGGTTGGCGCCCGAGTAGTTGCGGATCGTCATGTCGAGCGCCGTGCCGCTGCCGCTCTTGATGTACATGGAGTACCAGTCGTAGCCGATGTTGCCCTGCTTGCCGCCGGCGGCCGGCCAGTACGTGCCACCCATGGAGTTGTCGCGCATGACCTGCGCGACCGCCCGCAGGTACCGGACCATGTTGTGCGTGCTGCCGCTGTCGTTGTAGTTCAGGCCGCTGTTCATCGCGGAGCCGAACTCGGTCACGACGGCGCGCGACGCGCAGTTCCCCAGGCGGGTCGTGATGTGCGACCGCCAGGCGTCGTAGGTCATCGCGCCGTACATGAAGGTGTACGTGTGAAACGACAGCAGGGTGTTGTTGAAGCGTGAGTCGTTGCAGACGTCGCGCAGGTCCTGGCTGAAGCCGGTGCCGCCGATCAGGACCCGGCCGTGGGGTGCGTTGCTGTGCGAGCTGAGCCAGGCGGCGGCCGTGTTGCGCCAATCGGACGACGAGTAGCCGTGCGGCTCGTTCATCGGCTCGAAGTAGACGAGGCTGTTCGAGGCATACTGCGACAGGACCGTGTTCCACATGGAGTTCCAGGCGGCGGTGTTGGTGACCCTGCCGCCGGAGGCGGCGCCGTCCTCCCAGTACGCGAGGATGACCTTCCAGCCGCGGGCAGTGGCCGCGTCGATCGTGCCGCGGTAGGCACCCCACCAGGCGGTGCCGACCGTGTGGGTGTTGACGGGCAGGCGGACGGTGTTGACGCCGAGCGTCGACCCCATGTCGTCGTAGAGCGCGTTGGCCTTGGCCCTGACGGTGTCATAGCTGTCCGACGACGAGAGCCCGTCGAGCACCAACGGGCTCGTCGAGAAGTTGTCGCCGGCGACCGCCCAGTTCATGCCGCGGAACTGGGAGGTGGCCGCAGCCGCGGGAGCGCTGCTCGCGACGGCGGTGAACGGCAGGAGGGTCAGGGCCAGCAGGGCGGCTGCCAGGCGGGCCCGAGGTCGTCTGGTGCGTGGGGAGGTTCTGCGGAGTGTCGTCACGGTTCAACCCATCTCGCGCTTCATTGCGCGTGTTCGTCGGTGAACTAGCAGAGGGCTTCGATGCTGATCGTTTGCACGCCAGCATCGCCGTAAGGGTTCCACCCGAACAGTAGGTGGTCAAGAGTGGGCTGTAAACGATCAGAAACGATCACGCACGGGGTGCTCGCCGTAGCCAGTACCACCCGATGACGACGCACACGAGACCGTTGAGCACCCCGATGACGACGTCGCTCGGATAGTGCATCCCCCGGTACAGCCGGGAGTAGACGACGAGCAGCGGCAGCACGAACAGCACGACGGTCACGATCACACGCAGCCACGTGCGCTCGATCCGCTGGGCCATCAGCGCCAGCGACAGGTAGAGCGCTACCGAGGCGCCGGAGTGGCCGCTCGGGAAGCTCGAGGTCGGTGGCGCATGGTCGAGCTGCTCGACGTCGGGGCGTTCGGCGCTCACGACGAGCGCTCCCAGCATGAAGACCGCGGCCTGGACGGCGACCGCGATCGCCGGGACCGCCGCGTACCACCACTGCCCGGTACGCCACCAGACGACGCCGGACACGACGAGGCAGATCCCGATGATCGTCTCGGTGGTCCCCATCACGCCCCACACCTCCGTGAGGGTGTTGAGGGTCGCCGTGCGCTGCTCGACGAACCACTCGTTGACCGCGTTCTCTCGCTCCTTGAGTCCCACCAGCGGGCCGGTGAGCAGGAGTCCGAGCCCGACGACGACCACCCACCACACCGCTGCCGGTATCCCGACACGCAGGCCGAGGTCGCGCCGCGCCTCCCGCCCGCTGGGCGCCGAGGTGTCGTCCGCCCACCGCTCGAGGTCGACCATCAGGACTCCTTACCGGGCTCGGAGCGCGGTGGCGACCAGTGCCGGTAGGCGAGGTACGACGCCAGCACGAAACCGGTCCCGAAGAGGATGCCGGCCACTACGTCGGACGGGTAGTGGACGCCGAGCATGACCCGGTCGATCGCCGTGGCGACGGTGAGCACTGCGGCCCCCGCTATTGCCGTGACCCGCAGGGCACGCGACCGGAGCGACGGCCACAAGAGGACCACCAGCGCCGTCGTCATGGCCGCCGTGTTTGCGGCGTGTCCCGACGGGAACGAGTAGCCGGCCGCGCTCTCTACCGGCTGGTCCAGCACGGGCCGCGCGCGTCGCACGATCTCCTTCAGCAGGTTGGACAGCCCCCAGGCGATGAGGATCGTCGAGATGGCCCACCAGGTGCGCGTGACGTTGCCGGTGCGCCACCAGTAGGCGAGGCAGATCGCGGCGACGGGCACGAGCAGGTGGATTGCGAGGAAGGCCCACTGCCAGAGGATGAGCGCCCGGAGCAGCTCGGGGTGCTGCGCGGCGATCGCTACGCCCTCGGTCACGGCGCGCTCGTCGAACTGGACGAGAGGTGGCCACTGCTCGCGTATGAGAAGGGCGATGGCGATGAGGGCGACGCCGGTCGTGATGCCGGTCAGTGCGGCGCGGAGGAGGCGGCGGGCGCGGCCTGCGGGTGCTCGTGGTGGCGTGGCGGTCTGCGGGTCGCGGCCGGGACTTCGGTGCAAAACGGGCCTCATGTAGACACGCTGCCACAGAGCGCTGCCACTGGCCCATCGCGACGCGTGCTGCCCAGGGGACACAGGGGACCATGGGAGACTGGATCCCGCACCGTCGACCCCATCGGAGACCGCGTACGACCCGTGAGCAGCACCGCAGAGAGTCTGACCCAGCGTGAGCGCCACCGCCAGGAGGTGCTGAGCGGCGCGATCGCCGCGGCGCGGCGCCTGCTCGCGGAGGGCGGGCTCGAGAGCGTGACGATGCTGGCGGTCAGCCGGGCAGTCGGGATCACCGGTCCCGCCCTCTACCGGTACTTTCCGAGCCGTTCCGACCTGCTGCGAGTGACCTACCGGCACGTGCTCGACGAGCTGGTCGCACGAGTGCGCGAGGCGGCGGCCCGCCAGCCGGCCGGTGACCGCGCTGCGGAGCTGCACGCGATGACGTACGCGATGTTCGCGTGGTGCGTGGCGAACCCCAGCGAGTTCGACCTGCTGCTCGGAGCCGGCCTGCGGCTCGCCGAGGAAGGTGCACCGGTCGGTGGAGAGGTCGGCGGCGGTACGTTCAACGAGGTGGCCGCCCTCATGTTCCCGCCGGTCGCCGCGCAGTGGGCCGACGGCGCGGTCCAGTTCGACAAGTCCGTTCCCCTGGGGCTCGAGGCAGACCTGGCCGCCCGCCGTGACCGTCTGCTCGCGGTGTTCCCGGATGCTCCGCGGGACGTGCCGCTGGGGCTGGTCGCTGCGGTCCGCGTCGCGTGGCAGCGCACCTTCGGCCTGCTGTGCATGGCGGTGTATCACCACATCACCGGACCCGACGAACCGGTCAGGCGTGACTACATCACCGCCCTGCTCGACGACCTGATCGCCCGAAATCTCTTGCTCTTCGGCATGGAGCCCAGCCCTGGTGTCGTCCTGGAGCCCGCCTTCGCCGACATGGCCGAAGGAGAGCCGACATGAACGCGTCGGAGACCACGAGTCGTCGCGAACGACTGCGCCGCGAGCTGCTGACGGAGGCCCTGACCTCGTCGCGACGCCTGCTGGACGAGCACGGCCCGGACGGTGTCACGATGCAGGCTGTCGCGAAAGATATCGGGATCGCTGCCCCCGGGCTGTACCGCTACTTCGACGGTCGCCCGGGCCTGTTGCACGCCACGCACCAGCACGTCGTCGACGAGCTCCTGGCCTTTGTGGACGAGGCCAGGGTGCGGCAGGCTCCGGACGATCCTGGCGCGCAGTGTCACGCCGTCATCGACGCACTGTTCCGCTGGTGCCTCGCGCACCGCAACGAGTACGACCTGCTGATGTCAGGGCGGCTGCGCATCTCCAGCCCGGGTGAGGCTCCGTCCGACGAGGTCCGCGACGCGCCCCTGATGGCCCTCGACCGTGTGGGCGCAGTGTTCGCACCGATGGCCGTGGCGTGGTGGCTGGCAGGTTGCCGGGTGATCCCCGACGAGGAGATCCTGCCGGCCCTCTTGCCTCATCTGCGGGCGGCACGGGACATGATGCGCGCGATCCCGGGTTTCCCTCTGGACGTCCCGCTCGGGCTGCTGCACGCGATGAACCTGTGCTCGGCGCGACTCTGGGGCGTGCTCACGCTGACCGTCTATGGCCATGTGGGCGACGTCGACGGTCCGGGGACCGCAGCGCACGTAGAAGCGCTCGTGCACGATCTCGTCATCGACGTCCTTGCCATCTTCGGCCAGGAGGTCTCTGCCGGCGTCGTGCTGATGCGGGACGCCGTCGTCCGCCAGCCGTGATCCGCGGCCCGACGGCGATCGCCGTCGGGCCGCGGGCCTGGGCGAGCGACTACCCCAGGGACGCCGCGCCGAGGCGGTCGGCCACGGCCACGAGCACGAGGAAGTTCGGGACGTCGTTGGCCAGCACGGACGACCGGAAGAGCTTGCCCTGCCGCTTCACCTGCAGGTACCCGTTGTCGATCCGCAGGCTCGTGATCTCGGACCAGGGGGTCGGCTTCTTCCCGAGGACGAGGCCGTCCGGCGTCGCCGTCGCGGGCCCGAATTCGACCGACCGGCCGGCAGCGAGGTCGGCGAGGACGCGAGGCGCGTTGGCGCGTGTGATCCCGTCCTCGAGCGCTGGGCCCCAGACGTCGATCTGCTCGAACTCCGCGGCGCGGGTGATATTGCCGAGGTCGACGCCGTCGCTGTTGGCGATCATCGTGCTGAAGGCGACCGTCTGCCCCATGACCACCGGAGGTGTCGTCGCGTTCAGCAGCCCGTACGACCACCTGGCCTCGGCGTCTGACTCCCACGAGGCCCTGACGCCGACCCGGACCAGCCGGGTCTCGTCCCAGCGGTAGGGCAGCACGCGACCCTTCGCGCCGAGGATGACCACGCCCTCGTCGAAGATGTGCATCGCCTGGTCGCCCTTGGTCTCGTTGGCCTTGATCGTCATACCTGCGACGGCGCCGCCGATCAGCACGACGAACAGGACGACGAAGCCGATCCCGATGATCGACGCGAGCAAGCCTGTGGCGGCGAGCATCCAGAGGACGAGGCCGAAGAGGATGAGCGGCGGGATCAGCATGACGGCGGGGCTCCGCGTCGGCTTGTTTCCTGCTGCCGTGAACTCCGCGCGGCGCTTGCCCAGCCGCAGCTCTTGGGCGGCCTCGTCGATCGAGCGGTAGGTAATGGGGCTGGGCATGGCAGGTGTCTCCTCGGGCAGGGTCGGCGTGTGCTCGAACGCTAGCGGAGTCGCAGGCAACTTTCAAAGACGCCCTAATCATGCGAGGGGGTGTAACGGATCCGCGCGAAGTGGCCGCCGCGCGTTGCCGCAGGTGACTTGTCAGCGTGGGTTACACCCTCTAACGTTTCGCGCGGTGTCACACGGAACGCCACACGGAAGGAAGTCGTTGAACGAGCAGTTCCCGGGCAAGCAGTCATCCGGGCAGGGCGAGCAGCTGAGTCCTGCCCGGCAGACCCTCGGGTGCGTGGTCGCCCTGCTGATCGTGGTGGGGGTCCCCGCCGCGGGTATCTACGCGTTCGTCCAGTGGACGAGCCGACCACTGCACCAGGTGGCGGAGAACGTCGACGACTACGACACCCTCTGCAACGGCCGCGAGATTCCCGGAGCGCCCGCGTACACGCCCGGCTCGGGGCCACACCCCATCGTCGTGTTCGAGAGCGTCCGAGAGGGCGACGAATACCTGTCGAAGGTGTCGATTCACGCGGGGGAGCAGGGCGATCCGTTCAACCCGGCTGATCCTGGCGACGTGGAGCTGGTCGCATGCGCGGAGCGTACTGACGCCGGTGAGGAGGTCGCCGCCTGCGAGTTCACGAGCGAGTCAGTCGGGATGCGGAGCGCGACCACGGAGATCAAGGTGTACGAGGCGCGTACCGGCAAGCAGGTCGGAGAGCCGGTCGAGGTGGTCGGCGAGGACACCAGCTGCCCGGGCATGGTCACCTTCAAGGGATCACTGAGTCTGTACTCCACCCCGTCGGAGAGCCAGTACCTCGGGGTGCTCGGGTCTGTTGTGAATGGCTGACCGAGTGATGGTCAGGGGGGTGGCCCCGTGGGGCCGGCGCTCCCGATGCTTTGGGGAGTCCAGGGCGCCAGGATGCGGACCTCGATGGAGGGGGCAGCCCTTCAGAATGCACGAAGCCCAGGTCGGAAACACTCTCTGACCTGGGCGTCCGCACTCTGGGCGGGCGACGGAATCGAACCCGCGTAATCAGTTTGGAGGCCTTGCCGGATGGCGTTCGGATGATGTGGGCCAGTCGGCCGAAAATGGCTGCTGACCTGGTCTTATTGTAATGCTGGAGTGGGTTCGTGTGGGGTCAGGGCTGGCCCTTATTGGCCCTAACTAGGGCCAATTTGGCGGAAGTTAGGGCCAATAAGGGCCAGTCTCGGTGGCCACTGTGATCATCGCCATGCCCAAACAGGAGGAATGATGGCCGGGACTCGACCAGTGCAGAGTGCGGCTGCGCCAAGGTCTGCGAACCTGACTGACGATCGTTCGTAGAGCATCGGCGTGCTCGCCCGATCTCCCGCAACCGGACTGACGGCTCGTGACCAAAATCTCCGCGAGGGCCCTCCGGGCCAAGTCTTGATCCCTGTGTCACCCGAGACCGCTGCCCAAGGTACGCTCCCACGGCATGTGAGCAGTAAGGGTCGACCTCGCGAGCCCTACTGGGTGACCAGGCCGTGAGCCGGGACGTCGGCCTGCTGTCAGATCTGCTGTTCGTCGATCATCTCCAGATAGCGGTCGTACTGCTTGTCGGTCCGAGCAGGAATGCTGACGAGAGTTCCCTCTTCCATGCGATATGTGCGGTCGGGATCTCCGCGGAAAGACAGCCAGTTGAAGCTCGTGCTAACCCAGTGATCATCGAAGATCAAGATCTTGGCATGGGTGTTCTTGAGGCGAACGAAATTAAACTTGGAAGAATAACGCGAAGCGAGGTTCTGAAGTTTCCGGAGTGCATCCGTGTCTGACCCGGAGTCGTCGCCCCCGTATCCGTGAGCGATTGTCAATGCGACGCCACGCCGGAGCCGCCCCTCAATCTTCGCGAGGAAGTCAGTGTTTACGACTGCTCGTCGGATCCACGGTGAGATGATCAGGAGACGCTTCGTGGTGGTGTCCAGTGCTTCGGCTAAGAGATCCGGATGCTCGAAGACGCTCACGCTCCGGACCTGAGAGGTCGATGCTAAATCTTCTGACAGCGCCGGATCGAGTACGTCGCCTGGAACATGTGCAGGCTTCGCACCTTCTCGTTGTTCTTCAAGGTCTGCATCAAGTGTTGGGCGCGGGGTAGGTTCGCCGATCGACATCCGAAGGTGCTTGACGACTTCAGTGCGGTCCAGTGCATCGCCGTGCGCGTCGGAGATCTGGTCGTCAATGCATACGGCGAGCTCGATCTCACCTCGGATTTGATCTGCGTACACAAGGAGCTGTACCGGCAGGTACAGATTCTTCTTCGTCGAGACCTTATGGATTTGAAGAACTTGAAGGCTCTGGAGGTTCCCGCTGCGTAGAAGTGCATTGAGTGTCGGAGCAGTTACGTCACCCAACCCGATACGTGCCTTGCGCTCTGCCGGCAAGCGGATATGCCCAAGATCGTCAACCACCTTTTTAGGAATCAACGAGTTCTCCGAATAGTCCGTTGGCTGCCAAACTACTCGGTCGAACTTCACGGGCAGATTGCGGAATGTCGGACGAATAGTCGCTGCGTTCCGCACGACCTCTGTTCCGATCGGCGTCAAAGTGAGGCTTTTGCCGTCAGAACGGCGCCGGAGGCTGTTCTCACCTAATTGTGCCGCGGCCGCTTCAAGCACGTGCGCAGAGTCGAGGCCTAGAAAGGCTGCAATTTCCTCGGGCGACTCGACGCCGTGCTCGACGAATAAGAGCGTGAACTCGTCGGTGATAGGAAGTTCTTTGCGCTCCTGTGCTAGGACGTCCGCGCGGAGAACTGAGACTGGGATGGCGGCGTCCTCGACGGCGACAAGCTGGAGGCCCGGACGAGCATTGCCGAATCGTCGCTGAAGCAACTGGAATCGTTTAGTCACGGTCGGCCGCCCTTACCACGCAGTCGTTCGGGTGAGACTCGATGTATTCCAATACGTTTCGCAGTGACCCGTTCGTGCCACGGATAAAGTCGGCGTCGCCAATGATTGTCAGACCGAACCGGGCACGAGATAAAGCAACGTTGATGCGCCGCCAGTATTCTGCGCCGAGAAATCCGAGCCGACCTTGCGTGTTACTGCGTGTAAGCGAAATCAAGGCGAGATCAGCCTCGCGGCCTTGGACGGCGTCAACGGACAAGACATCAACAAGGAGATGCTTGAAAGGGTCCTTGAAGTCGCGCTGTGCTACACGACGACGTAAGGTCTCAACCTGACTTTTGTACGGGGCGATCGCTAGCACCGCGAGCTTCTGACTGTCAGGTGGCGAAATAAGTCCAAAGCTGATTGCTCGATCGATTGATTCAAGCTGGCGGAACAATTGGTCTGCCTCTGCACGGTTCGCATAACTAGTTTCACCGTGTTCACGTCGCCGATCCCCTAGCCTGGACGTGTCGATCCAGGTAACCGTTTTGCCGGCGATCGCCTCGTACCCTTCGAGGCCTTCGACGCGTGGAGACCTTAGAACACCGCCGTAGAAGCAGGTGGAAATAAGGTTTCCGATTGGGCGGATCATTCGGTATTGCTCATCGAGCATCAATTTTGAATGATCCGGGAGGTTGTCGACGAGTCGTTGGAAAAGCGTCTCTTCTATGTCGCCCTTGGTGAGATCGTGCTCGTTGAGGATGGTCGTCGAGCGCAGCAAGTCTTCATCAGTTGGGGGAAGTTGATGCGTGTCTCCGACGAGTATCCACCTCTTGGAGCGGGACATTGGCACAAGCGCCTCAGTAAGCGTGGCCTTCGATGCCTCATCGACGATGCAAAGGTCGAACTCAAGCTCGCCGACGGCCCGCTCTCGGAGGAATCCGGTGCAGGTCCCGGCGACGACGGACGTCCCGGAGAGATATATCGCTGCGAGACTGTCTTCGGCTCCGATGCGTTCGAGCCATTGTGCCTGAAGTTCCAGCCTCTTTAGGAGTTCAGCAATCTCCGGGCTATCCCCGAGCAGGGCTCCGATAGCGCTGCGGGCCTCTTGGCTCCCTATGCTTGACGGCAAGGTAAGTGCACCCGCGAGGTGGTCTTGTGCTTCGCCGACTAGGACCGTCCGTCGGTCCCAGAGTTGGTCGATCCGATCCTGGAACTCTTCAGCCGGGTCTGTGCCCGTTACGGCGGTAACTAGGTCGGAGTCGGCTGCCTGTAGCGCGCGAAGCTCCTGAGCGCGTCCTTCTACCTGTTCCAGCTCGTTGGTAACCGCTACAAGCTTCTCCAGCGTGAGTGCGGCGTGAAGGAAGTTCGGTTCGACCCCGTGTTGAGAGGCCAAATGCTCAAGATGCGCCTCTGCGCGACGGCGCACGGACTCTGACCAACGCCGGATTTGTTTGTCGAGGAGTAGTTCCCGCACGCCTGGCTGCACCGCGGATTCGTTGCCGGCGAGGCGAACTAGGCCCCTTACGCCTGCTGAGTCTAGGCGTTCCACCGCATTGTCAACGGCAACGTGCGTCTGCGAGGCGATCAGGATACGTGCGTCCGGGCGCTTCTTGAGCAGTTGGGTCACAGTCTCCGTGATGAAGCGAGTCTTGCCCGTGCCAGGTGGGCCTTGGATGACCAGAACCTCCGGCGCCCCCAGGGCAAGTTTGACTGCCTTCTGCTTGGTGGCATCCAACTGGGACGTCCACTTGACAACAGCCTCGAGTGTGGGTGCTGCGTTTGTTCCAGGGTCGACGAGAATGCCTCGCAAGGCTGGCGCTGGAATAGTGCCGTTTCTGATCGCGGTAACGGCACTTCTCTGGCGCTCCAGGGCGATAGCCGATGGTCTGTCGTATGGCACAAGGGTTGCGGTTGGGGGAACGCCTCGCAGAGGCTTGTGCGACAGGAGAGTCACAGTGTCAGACTCTTGCTCAATGACCTCGCCGTGCCCGCCTCGCCGTCCTGCCTGCTGGTCGAGAATCTGCCAGTCTGTTCCGATCAGGTCGCCCTCAGTCGGATTGGTGAGCGTGAACACGGTGCGTCTTCCGTCGAATCCGACCTTCTTGTAGTTGAGCGGTTGGTGGTCGCCGCGGCCCAGGTCTGCGCGGGCCTCAAGGATCTCCAACCACTTGTCGAAGGCCTCATCCCCATCCTGATCCTGGGGCTCAACCTCGGGATGGTCCTTGCGGAAGTAGTAGTCATCAAGGAGTTCTAGGAGCTTCACCCGGGCCTCCTCAGCGATCCGGGCATCTACTGGTTGCCGGACCTGCCAGTTGAAGATGGGCGGAAGTTCGAAAGCGTTGTGACGACCTCCCTCCAGCTTCTCAAGTTCCGGAGCTGGTGCTGCGGTGACCACAAATCCTGGACCACCACGACTGTCCAGTTTGAGCGTATAGCGATGTTCTGACCCGAACAGTAGAACCGTTCGTGGATCGCGTTTGCCGGTGGCACTGTCCAGTCCATAATGTGCGAAAACCGTTCCGCGGAGATCCGCGAGGAACTTTGCTTCCGCCGCCGCGCGATCTGGCGGTTCGCCAACAAGATGGTTCTGTGCGGCTCTCGTTAGCCCGAAGACGATCGGGTTTCTCGGCGCTTCTTCGCGTATCACCTGTTGACGAGCGAGTTTCGCCAACTCTGCTGCGAGTTCACTGCCATTCGCGGGCCGGTCCAAATGGTCTGCGCTGACGCATGACTCGAGGAGAGCACGAACGTCTGGTGGAACCCGGACGGACTCCAGCGCTGAGAGCACATCTGGATAGTCCTTGATGTTTGTTTCGTGCAGGCACTGCAGCAATACGACGCCGATGCTGTAAACGTCTCGCACGTAGCGAGCCGGAGCGTCTCGCTCGGGTGGTGCGTACGGACCGGAGCGGAAGTGTTGGACGGTCAACTCGGAATGTGTCTGATCCTCGCGCAACTTGGCGATCCCGAAGTCCGCCAGCAAGGGCTTGCCCGCCGAATCGATCAGGATGTTCCTCGGCTTGATGTCACGGTGCTCAAGTCCTTTGAGGTGTGCGTACGCGAGCCCGTCGACCAGCGGCTTACCGAGCGTCGAGTAGAGGGAGTCCCAGTCTGACCACGGGGGTGACTCGAGCAGGTCGTTGAGGTTTCGTTCAACCCAGTCCAAGACGATGTAGAACGTGCCGGTGTCATCTGTGCCAGCGTCGCGAAAACCGACGATGTTTGGATGGCTCAGCTTCCGGAGGGCTCCGACCTCTCGTTCGAAGAACTTACGGGCCAGTTCGTCGTTGGGGCCGGCCACGAGCTTGACAGCAATATTGGTGCCGTCACGCGTGTCTATGCCCTTCCTCACCGTCGAGAGCCCTCCGGGCCGGTTGCCCCCACTGATCAGTACGTAGTGACTGCCTACCTGATCGACCACCTGTTTGCTCCATTCGTCCAGCTTTCTGGCAGCGTACCCGTGGGGCGTGCTGTGATTCAGTCGGCGCCCGGGTGAAAGCGGGGTGAGACCGCCGCCGAAAGCTCGTCGCGGCGTGGGTGGTACGAGAGTCCGTGTTCCAGAGGGGTTGGACCAGAACCGGAGCGTGAGCCTGGCAGGGCCAGAGCACCGGCCGCTCGTTCCGTACCTGGCACCTCACGCTCGACGAAGCTATGGCGGCACTGCTGCATGAGCTCGTCTGCCCGCTGGACGAAGGGCTGGCGGGTGTCGAGGGTTTGGACACCTCGTTGCACCAGAGCGAGGCCGTCATCCCTCTACGAGGGATAGCGGCCTTTCGTTGCCCCGGGGAGAGATCGCTGGGGAATCCGCCGCATCCCCCGGTTTACTTGGCGACACGGGCACGCGGTCAACGAGGGCGCGACGACGGCGCACACGTGTGCGCACGCGACGATGCGAGCCGCGACGGACATACGCGGCTGCGCGGCTGGTGCTGGCGGGCAGCAGACAGCGGGTCCCGCGGACCGCCTCGACGAAGACCACACACCTCTTGCACAACGTGAGTGGTGTTTCGTCCGTACGAAAGGGGTGATCGGCATGAGCGTCGACAAAGGTTCTGGAACGCTCGGGGACATCGAGTCTCGTACGCTCACCGAGCGAGGGCCGGCTGGACACCGTGCAGGCACCTCGGGCATGTGTCTTCGTTGTGGAAGCCTGATCCCGGTCAGGACTACGGGGAGGCCCGCGAAGTGGTGCTCGCAGGCGTGCCGACGCGCGGCGCACGAAGAACGCCGAGCCGCAGTCGCCGGGGCCATCGCCGTCGAGGTCGTGGAGAACGTCACGACGATCGAGCACGGGCTCGATGAGTGCGTCAGGCGGGTGCAGGCTTCTCCCGTAGCGGCACGCAAGGTACTGACTCACCTGACCAAACTGCTGACAGAGGATGGCCTGTGTGACCCGAAGTGGGCATCGACGGTGGACTCTGCGGTAGTTCTGGCACGTGCAGTTGGGACCGGCGGTCGAACTTCCGCTCGCCTCTTCCCGAGGGAATACGTCCAGCCAAGTTGGTAGAAGTTCAGACACGGTTCGGCGCCTCAAGCGTCGCGCTCGGGCCGGGGTGTGTGTCACCTGACCGTGCTGCAGTCCCTCATGTTCGCCAGGCGGTAAGACTTGCTCGCGCGGTAAGCGCCAACCGCAGACCGTCCATGATGCTCCATGACGAACACCCACTCGAGGAGACCATCCATGACGACCCCTGAGCTCTGGCACGAAGGCTCCCTGACGGGTGATCTTTGCGACGCAGCGGACACGCCTACCTGGAGAGACGCTCCTGTATCGGTAGAACGGAGATATGGCACAAGTGAATCCTTGGGATGACCCGATCTGGCACGGGTTCTCTCGCGAGTCGAGTCTCGCATCTAGCCTCATTTGCTCCGGTATCAACGGGCTGGGAAGAGCCGATTATGCTGACCGGGCTGGCGAATATTATGTGGCGTTCTTTGCCTTGTCGGCGGGGATTGAGCGCCTCGGAAAGATTATTTGGTCAGCCGATCGTTTCGTCGCCACCGGCAAGCCGCCGGAGGACCGAGAACTTCGTTCGATCGGACACGACATATCGTCGCTCGTGCGCGTCGTTGGGGAGATAGCTGACCGGCGTGTACCGCGAAGGTTCGAGTACCCGGATGACTTGCTTACGGGTGGGATAGTCGATTTTTTGGACTCTTTCGCAGCGGCGTCTAAAGGGCGATACGCCAATTTCGCAACCATTTCCGGCGAGGCTAACGGTTACGAACCAGTCGCGCTGTGGTGGACGAAGGTCGTTACCCCGATCCTGAACAGACATTTCGCAGGAACAGCGGCCGAAGATAAGGCAGAGATGTACGCCCATATCACGCATGCGATGTTGAACGATAGGGCATCTATCGTCCACTGGAACGAGACTGGAGACCAGATGACGAGCATTCACGAGTTGTCTATGCGATCGGCAAGGAATGAGGTCGCGCAGAAATACGGACGCTTCTACACATTGAGGCTCGTGCGATGGATGTCAGACGTATACAAGGAGACAACCAATATGGCGCACTCATCGCCGCATCTATATGCGCTCTTTGGGCATCACGAATGGTTCTCGACTTTCCTCGTCGAAGACAGGTTTTTGCGCGAGCGAAAGGTGTGGCCCCTGCGTTAGGTGGTTAAGTTGGTGCCTGGACATGCCCGCCAGTGGCGGACTTGCTGCTGGGCATGTGGAGTGCTGCGGTATGAGGCTGCCCAGCCGCAAAATCTAAGGGAGTGGTTACAGGTCGCTCAGGGGGAGTTCGAACCCTGGCGGTCCGTCACCGGTGACGCTGCGCCATTGGGCACGACGGCGGCCTTCGTCCCCTCGGGGATAAGCCAGGCCAGCCTCCAACGTGGCGGCTTCGATGGCCCGCATCGTGGTCCCGATTCCGGACGGGATTGGTGCGTGCCTGACCCAGCGACCGGTCTGGAGGGTCCAGACCTCGCAGCAGGCCAGTTGCGGTCCGACACCGTGCCACACCCGCAAGACGACCGGCCCGGCCGCGGTCTGCTCAGCTGTCGCGATCTGTGCGGCGAGTTGCGATATCACGCGATCCACAGCCGGGATCAGGGAGGCCAGCACGGGCAGGACTCCGGCCTGGTCGATGGTGCCGGTGGTCTGAACCGCGGCGCTGCGCACAATCGCTGGTGCCTGTCCCATCGCGACCGAGCGCGCGGCCCAGGCCAGCATATCGAGGTCGTTGATGCCGTCGCCGACTGCCACCGTGCGATCAGCGGAGATGCCCAGGTGGGTGCGGACGACGTCGAGCGCGACGGCCTTGTTCACGCCAGGCGCCGTGACGTCGAGCCAGTCCGGTCCTTGCGGAGCCACGGTGATCCCGACGGCTCGCAGGACATCGGTGTAGCGGCAGATGCCGGGAGCGACGAGCGCGACCCGAGTCGCAGGCTCGGCCATCAGGTCTGCCAGCGGGACCGTCTTCTGTCGGCCGTTCAGCTCACCGGGCTCGAACTGGCTGCCGGTGCGCCATCCCCACCCGACATCCTCGACCGCGACACGCACATTCGGTGCCACGTCTAGTGCGCGGCGGATCACGGGTGTGGCGTCGAACGTTCGGGTCTCGACGACGTCGTAGCCAGACGGTGCGGTCCGGTTCAGGTGAACAGTCACGGCTCCGTTCGAGCACACCGACCACCCGGTGGTGAGTCCGAGCCGGGTGGCGATCGGCAGTAGCCCCGCTAAGGACCTCCCCGTAGCAGGCACGATTTCGTGCCCCGCAGCGCGAACCAGGTCCAGCGCTTCCACCGTTCCGGGCGGCACCCGGCTCTCGCTGTCCACGATCGTCCCGTCGATATCCAGGGCCACCAGGCGGCGAACGGTGGTGCGGGTACTGCTGAGGTGCGTCGTCACTGATCCGCTTTTCTTGGGTGCATATCGTGGTCGCTCAACGATTGGCGACAGGTGGCTGATGTCGGACGGGTTCAACGGGGGACCCCCGCGTGCTGTCGCGGCGCGGACCGGATCTGGACTTCGAGCCCGTCGACAATCCCAGTCCACAACGTGTGTCCCGGCACGAACATTCGATGGTCCAGAGGGAAGTCACATCCGAAGCCGCGAGCGATCTGCTCGCTCTCCGTGAGGTCCACAGGATGAAGGCAGATGCGGTCGCTGGTGAAGGTGACCAGTTCGATCCGGCTCATACCGATGTCCGCCAGCAGACGTGCGGTCAGAGCGTGCGCGCGGCCGATCGTTCCTCCGATATCCGCGCTGGCGCTTGTGCCGAACGAGTTCAACGTGACCACCGTCCTTTCCTGCCCCGACTGAGGGGTGCCGTGCAGCTAGAGACCACTGTTGCTGGCGCGCCACGCTGCGGGAGGGGCACACTGGGCGGCAGACTGGCGATCCGGATCAGGTGGGAAGCCGATCACTACACGGCAAATTTGCGAGACTGGGGGTGGGGGCAACGGTGGCAACCCCCAATGAACGTCTCCGCCGTCTCCGCACCGAAAAGGCCTCTCACGCGGACGCTGCACGGCCCATGAGCCGCGCTGAACTCGCCGAGCTGGTGAACCTGCACCTCTGGCGGACCACGGGTCGCCGAGCGGCGCTCGAAGCGGACGCGATAGCCCGGTACGAACGTGGGGTTGTCAGCTGGCCGAGCAAGGCCTACCGCGCTGCGTTCCGTGCAGTGCTCGACGTGGCGACCGACGCCGAGCTTGGTTTCTACCCGAGCCCACGCGGACCAAAGGCGCGGGTGGACTCGGCCGATGATGACTTGATGGACTGGCTGCAGCGTGCGTCGTCGGTCGACCAGGCGACCATCGCGACCTTGGCCGTTCGGACGGAGGAGATCCGTCTGGGTGACCGCGGGCAGTCCAGCGTCGCGACGAGCAAAGCACTCAAGGAGCACCTGGACGTCCTGTGGTCCCTGCGCGCATACAGCATGGAACCGACGATGCGCGAAGCACTGGCGAGCGTCTACAGCGACACCGCGTCGTTGGCCGGCTGGGTGTACCTGGACGGCGGCAACATCAAGGAAGCCTGGCGTCTACACGAGGCCGCGAAGGACGCCGGCCGGGAGAGCTCGGCCAGAGCTGATCTCGCACACGCCACCGCGCAACAGGCATACGTCCTTGTTGACACGGATCAGCCCCACTACGCGCTGCGCATCGCGGAGCATGCGATCACTGTGGGTGCGACGGCGCTGTCCGGTCCAGTGCGGTCCTGGCTCCATGGGGTGGCCGGCGAAGTCGCCGCCATCGTCGGAGAGACGACCGCAAGCATGGATCACTTCGACCGGGCCGTAGCCCTGTTGTCCGGCGACACTCGTGATCCGGCTGCGCCCTACATCATGCTCGATGAATACAGCCTCGCCCGCTGGCGCGGAGCAGCCCTCGCTCGCCTCGGAGACGAAGAAGCGATCGCCGATCTCCACTACGCCCTCAGCGGGATGGACCCCAACCATCTACGCGCCGGAGCGCAGCTCAACGTAGACCTCGCCCACTCGCTCGTCGCGGCAGGCCACAAATCAGACGCAGTCCAGGCTCTCGACACGGCTCACGGGCTTGCTCGGCGAGCCGGATCGGTGCGGCAAGACCGCCGCATCAAGAGCCTTCAGTCACGCCTCGGCATCCAGGCCGGCTAGGACCGCCAGGAGACCGACGAGAGTTCCAGAGCCCAGCACTTCTCTGGTCTGGATGAGGCCGGTGATTCGTGTCAGGGGAACCCACTCGATCAGGGCTGCCTCTTCGGCGTCTGTCGGCTCGCCGATCTGCTCCGCGCCGTGGAAGACGAAGACCTCATGCGGAGTGTCCACCATCCCCGGCATCGGCTGAAAACCCGCGACCGGACGGCCCTCGCCACGGGGCTTCCACCCTGTCTCCTCGATGGTCTCCCGCACGGCAGCGGCTTGCGGCGACTCGTCGCTTCCGACGATTCCGCCCGGAGCGTCCCAGCCAATTTGATTCGTAGCGAATCGGTGACGCCGCATCAGCAGGACACGTTCACCAGCGTCATCCACGACGATTGCGGTGGAGACGGTCTGGAGCCGCACCACGTGGTGCCAGAACCGGTGTCCGTCGGGCGGCTCGATCTCCACCTGGACGAGCCGAACCCACGGGTTGTCATAGAGCACCCGCTCGCCGAACACCTGCGTCAGCGGCACACCCGTCTCGTCTTCGCTCACATGGTCACTCTGACACGGCGACCGCGGCAGCCAGAATGCCGTCCAGAATGCCCACCCCTCAGAGGGCGGCTGCGAGCCAGGGTGAGCCCATGAGCACACCCAGCTCCACGGACTCTGCCGAGGCCTACGCGACGTGGATCGCGCCGCAGGCCAGTCTGGTCGTGCTGCAGCCGACGACCTTGTGCAACCTGGATTGCTCCTACTGCTACCTGCCGTTCCGCAAGAAGCGCTTGGAAATGTCGGTCGAGGTGACGCAGGCTGTGGCTGATTCCCTTGCCGAGCAGCAGCCTGGCCACGTCACGGAGGTCTGCTGGCACGGTGGTGAACCATTGGCCATCGGGCCTGAGAAGCTCGCGGCTCTGATGGCGCCGTTCGAGGAATTGCGCCGCGCCGGAAGGGTGCGACACAGCCTGCAGACGAACGCCACACTGATCAACGAGCCCTGGTGCGACCTGTTCATTGGGTACGACGTCGCTGTCGGTGTGAGCATTGATGGGCCAGCCGATCTCAACGCCGAACGAGTCGACTGGGCTGGGCGGCCTGCATTCGACCGCATCGTCACCGGTATCGGGAAACTGGTCGAACGGCAGATCAGGTTCTCCCTGATAGCGGTCGTCGGTGAAGGGATCGGGCGAGCAGCGGACCTGCTCGACTTCCTGACTGGATTAGGCCCAACGTCGATCGGGCTCAACATCGAAGAGCTGGAGGGTGTGAACACCTCCCGGTCTCAGCCCGCACCGGAGCGAGCTCGCGCCTTCTGGGAGGCGGTGTTCGCTTGGTCGGCCCAACATCCGGGCGTCGAAGTCAGAGAACTCGACCGGCTGGCGCACTACCTGCGGACCATCCGTGGTGGCGAACGGGAGTCATGGGAGGCGCACCGGTACGACCCGCTGCCGACCGTGGCGGTGAACGGGGACGTTGTACTGCTGTCTCCCGAATTGGCGGGCATCCGTGACGAGTACTACGGCGACTTCCTCGCCGGAAACGTCGTGACGGAGCCTCTGTCCGAGATCCTGGCCGCCGCGCACCGGCTGCCGTACGTGTCTGAGTTCTTGGACGGGCTCGCCGCGTGTCGTGAGACCTGCGCGTTCTTCGACTTCTGCCGTGGAGCGCAGGCCGGGAACCGATACTTCGAGAACGGCTCCTTCGACTCCACCGAGACCAACTACTGCCGAGCATCCAAACAAGAACTAGTGCGGGCGCTCGCTGGCATTACCAACACGACCGGCATCTCAAGCAGCACTCGATCGATGGAGGAAGCGACATGACCACAGCGACGAAGCAAACGACCGACCTGCTTGCCAATCTGGTCGAGTCCGACCACGAGGCCGTCACCACTCTGGTGGGTTCGGGGCGCAGAGGAGGGGACTGGGACAACAGGCCCGGCTGGGACAACTGGAAGAAGACGCCAGGCCCGTGGGACAACCGGCCGAGCTGGGACAACTGGAAGAAGCGGTAGCTCCGGTGCCCAGCGCCTTCGTCCGTTCGCGACCTTACTGTGGAGCACCATGGAGACCCTGACGATCCGCGACACCACCGCAGACTTGCCCGTCCTGGCCGCGGATGAACTCACGGATCTTTCGATGCTTCGACCCGAGGACGGGCGCCTCTCGCTGTTCAGCTACGGCGGTAAGGATCTGCGAGCGCTCGAGCTGACCAACACCCAGCTCTACGACGGCCGCATCAACGAGGTCAGTGCGGAACGGGCGGACTTCGATCAAGTGCGCATGTCGTCGGTGGAGTTCACCGGGTGCGACCTGGCCTCGCTGACGCTGAGCAACAGCCGATTGTCGCGGGTGCGGTTTACCAACTGCCGGCTACTCGGCGCGCGCCTGAAAGACCTGGTCCTGGAGGACGTCGTCTTCCAGGACTGCAAGATCGACTACGCGACACTGACCAACGTCACGGCCAAGGGACCTGTCGTGTTCGTCGGCTGCTCCCTGATCGAGACCGACCTGGACGGCTGCGACCTGTCCAGCGTGGCGTTCGAGGATTGCGTCCTGCGTGGCACATCGTTCCAGGCAGGCACCTACCGGGGTACGGACCTTCGAGGTAATAACTTGTCTGGGATCAGCGGTGCAGGCAACCTCAAGCGGGTCACCATCGACCGGTACCAGCTTGCGGACCTGTCGCTTGTCCTGGCCAACGAACTCGGCATCACGATCGCCGACTAATCGGTCGACTTGGAGTCGCAAACCGCGCTGATCTATGCGGCTGTGCACATTGCACCGATCGCTCCGAACTGCCCGGCGCTTACCCTCATCGCCGTTGAGGGTACTCCGCTTGACGGCTGAACTAAACGTCGGGCTAGAGGCCGGGCCACACAGTTGCTTCTTCGCACAGGCATGGGAGATCGCAATTGCACGCTGACGAGTCACTGGTGGATAGATCGCGGAAGCCGGGGGAGGGGCGACTGCTCTTGGTGCGGCGGCGAGATGAGGGCCGGCCTGAGGGAGCTCGCGAAGGAGCCCGTAGGCACCTCACGGTCTGATCGAACATCTGCGGCAGGCCGAGGTGCGCCGGGACACAGGCATGAACTGCCGCAGCTTCGCCGGCTCCGTGCTACCGGACTATCTGGTGGGAGACACCGAGCTGGTTCCAGAAGATTGTCTGGCCGGAGATCGAGCGTCGGCTGCCGCAGTGGGAAGAGAAGAGCGTTTCGCCCAGCTCAAGGATGCTGGCCAGCGTGAGGCCAAGGCTTCACCCACGCACACCGGGTCGGATGCTAGTCGTCGCGACCATACTCGTGACATGACGCTGAGGAACTTGCGGCGGGTGGGGCCAGACCACAGAGGGAGCGGTTGCGCTGCACGAGGGCATCGATATGGCGACTTTGTTGGAGGTGTGATCATTCCGCCTTCGCCCGACAAGGGGTCTCTCGAGTCGCGTCTTGAACACGCCGAAATTTAAGACTGACTAGTTCAGGAGAATCATGTCCGAGTCACCCGGCGGCTTCGTCCCGTCCCGTCATGCCCGCCCGGTGCTCGTCGCTGACTGGCGCGATGCAGAAGAGCTGGCTGAGTGGCACATGCGTGGTCTCGGCTTTGCGGACGCGCGACTCACCAGATCCGGGGCGGACGGAGGCGTCGACGTCGAGGCGGCCGAGGCGATCGGGCAGGTCAAACACCTCGCTGGTGCTGTTGGCGCGCCCGAAGTTCAGCAGGCGCGTGGGGCGGCTCACGGAAGGGCCCACGCGCTGTTCTACGCCCTTGCGGGCTACACCTCCGCTGCTCTCGCGTTCGCCGCCGATGCTGTCGTTGCTCTCTTCACATACAACGTCTACGGGGACGTCGAGCCCGCGAACGAGCATGCGGTCGAACTTGCAAGGGGCGGCCACCTCGCCGAACAACGCGCTGGTGTAACAGTCGAGCCGGCCACACTAGGGGAACGAATCGATGGTGCTGCTCCTCTCACATCCGGTCAAAGCCACGACCTCCGGCTTTTCGTGCTCCATGTGGCCACCTTCGTCACGTATCAGGCAGCCGAGAAGGCCGGCCCTGGGTTCGGCCACGAGCATCTTGCGCCGATCCGCCTGGAGGTCAGCGATCGCGCCATGAGACTAATCAGCAGCGTGCGAGCGGTGTTCGCTGCACCGCCACGGTTGTGGTCTGACTGGTTCAGGCACATGGACTCATGGGTCGACGGTCTCCACGGCGTGCTCGCCCTCGATCTCGCTCATTCACAGGCGGACAAATACGCGAGCATCGACGAGGTCGTTGAGAATGCCGCGACCTGGGGAACTCAAATACAAGTCCGAGATATCGAGTCACTTTGGTTCACGCGAGACCCGACCACGTGGTGGTTCCCTCCGGATGACGGCGAGCTAGACATCATGGCTCTCCGTCGTGGGGCGGATGACGAGTACTGGGTAGGGCGTGATGCGAGCCCACCCGGACCGTCCATCCGCAGCATGGTTTCATCGGGCGAGGGCGGACACATCGAAACCTGTTTTGCGATCGTTGACATGAAGCCATTCGGGCTCGGTGCGCTCCAAACGATCGATCTCCTGCGAGAGATAGCCGAGTCAAGTGCGTACGCGGAGGGGCGCCGAGCAGTGGTCCCAATGCCGGGCAGTTAGCGCGCCGCGTCCTGCGGCATGAGAGTGCGCGGGCACGTCTTGGAGGATATGGCGTCCGTAACGGACTTCCGCCGCTACCGGCGCGACGGCGCGCGGGACTGGGCCCTGAAGGCGTTGCGGCATCGATCGGGAAGCTCGCCAGCTTCTGTTTCACCCGGAAACAGAAGGAGATAAGTGAGAGTTGCCGAGTGCTGTGGCTACCCTGGCAGCATGCCGCTGCCTCCGCATGTCTTGAATCTGATCGAAGTTAAAACCCCTGTGGTTTATCACTACACTGATGCTGCGGGCCTTCTTGGTGTAGCTGGGGACAATGAACTATGGGCCACCGAGTCGCACGGGATGAACGATAAGGCCGAGGTTCACCAGGGCTGGCGGTTCATCGAGCAGTGGCTCAGTGCACAAGATCAGAACGATCTGCTGGTGGGCGAACTCAAGACAGCTCTGGGCTGGGCTGCGAACGGCTGGGCCTCTAGCGATATCTGGGGTCGGGCCTACTTCCTTTGCGCTTCCGTCGTACAAGATGATGCGAACCAGTGGCGAAACTACGGGGATGCGGCCCGAGGTTTTTCGATCGCTTTTGATGCAACGGTTCCACTAGGCGTGGTAACGGGCGAGCCCGGACCCAGCGAACCGGAAGCCGACACCGGCGGCCACGAAGTAGCGCGGGCGCACACAAAACTTATCGAGTGTGTCAGTGTCTTCCCGTGGAGTCGTGTTCTCTACGCTGCGAATGACAAAAATGCCGTGCTTGAGGCTTACCTTGCTGGATCTCGCGAGCGCGCACATCGAGCGAGAAATGCTGAGTGTGGCAGTGGGAGAGATTTGCGGCTTTCGGAGTATGCTACAGATTTCGAGGTTTTGGCAAAACTCATGAAGTCGCCCGGGTTTGAAGGTGAGCATGAAGTCCGGCTGATTGTGTCGAGTTATAGCCAGCGCCATGCGAGTTTCCGAGCCGGGCGCTACGGCATTGTTACCTTTCAGCGATTGGTGCGCAGGATGGACGACCGTGCTGGGTTGCGGTATGGGGTTGCCGTCGGTAAGTCTGGCACTACCCTGCCGATCACACAGATTATGACTGGTCCACTGGTCGACTACGAGCACAACCGGATAGCGATTGAAGCGCTCTTGGAGCGTCATGGCCATGAGGGCGTCACGATCGAGTTCTCGAAGTTACTTATGCGATGAGTCCCTTGTCGCTTCAGCTGTCCGGACGTGCGGGTCACATGAACAGGCGGAATTGATAGCTGCCGTCCGGGAGCGCTGGCACCCGGCCAATCATTCGCGAGAGCCGCTGGCTGTACGAAACAGTGACCGGCGTAAGCCCGTATAGCGCGTCATTGTTCCAGTCGAGCTTGGACAGCGCCAGCATCTCCTTGGCCGGAACTTCTAGTGGCCCTTGCCCGGCCCAGCGACGGAACGAGATAGGCGTCGGGAGGCTCTTCACGGACTGGTTGTAGTTGCTGCCGTGCAGACTGACGTTCGGCGCTGTTCCAGAGACCCACAGCAGAGCCTCAGTTCCGGACAAGTACTGCAGCGAACCTCGGGTGACCGGCCAGGTGTCGGGTACCGGCCGTGAGCGGCTCCCGCTCGGCTTTAGCGCGACACCGGTCCATCCCGGGTTGGAATTCACTTGCAGGCACTCAATGTCCGGGACTGCACCCCAGGCGTCGAAGACTCCGTCGATCTCGTCCTCGCGCCACGTGTACGGCTTGTGTACAACGAGCCGAGCTGGCATCGCGCCGGCACGGCGGCGCTGATACAGACGCGCGCTGCGAGCCATGACGGTGCGCATCTCCTCGCGCGTCAGGTGCGGGTTATCCAGGTCGCGGTCTGCTCCGACGTTGTACGCGATGAACTCGAACCCGCCACCCTCGGTGTCGAATACCTGCGAGCAGCAGGTGACAAAGTCTTTCGACGTGCCGCCGCGGATGGCGTACGCAAGTCCGACGTAGGCCGTATCCGCTTCAGTCGGCTGGACCATCCGGAATGGCACCCCGCCCGCCTTGGTCAACATTGCGATGCTGAGCCGCCAAAACATCGAGCACTCATACCCGAACTGCAGCGCAGAGGCTTCACGGACCATCTGAATCGGGCACCCAAGCGGTGCCGCTGCCGCCTTGAGCCGGTCATGCAGGTCGAAGGCACCGTCCGAACTCTTTCGCAGCGGCTCCCACATGCGGGGCAGGAGCAGCACGATAACGTCCCAGTTGTCGCGCATGTTCTGCAGTTGCGTGACGGCGCCCGCCAAAGCCAACGACAGGCGCTCGTGCGCTTCTGGACCGTCGCCTGGGGCATCGGCACGCAGGTTGATATGCGCCGACCGCTGCGGCAGTAGATCGACTCCGAACAACTCCTTGAACCCTGGGTACTGCGGAACGTAGGACCTGCGGTCGCGCGGCTCGTGCGCCCAAGTGAGCTTCCGGAGGAAGTTGTAGAGGATTTCCTGTTGGCCTTGCACAGTGATGGTCGCGATCCTGATGTCGCCGGTCGGCGGTGGCGCGTACGGCCCAAACTCCGTCAGCCCGAGGAGTGGGTGCGTGTGCCGTTCCCTAGCTGAGGAACTGTCGAACTTTAGGTCAGGTTCGGGCAGAGTCGTGTGCGGCGCCCACGCGTCACCGGGTTCAAGCTTCCGAACGGGGTGGTCGTTCATTTCGCTCTCCTGGAGTACGCGGAGGTCGGGCCGAGGGTGAACCGGCCGAACCGGCGTCCGTCCAGCGCTTTTGTGAGCGGGAGGTTGCTGGGTCGCGGCTCCGGGGCCATTGCCGCAGTCCAGGTCGCAATCAGTCGTGACCAGGTCTCGTTCTGTTTTCGCGCAACCCAGCGTTGACGTTTCCACTCACCGACACCGGCTATCGCCTCTTGCTCGTCATCGGCGGTCTCCCAACGCTCGACCCACGTGAACGGGGTGAACGTAAGCCACGCCAGGCCCCAGCGATGCTCGAGATGAAGCCGCACCGCCTCGGCGTACTCCCGTGGCTCGCCATCACGATTCAGGCCGTACTTCTTGGCCAGTCGCCCGGTGATTTGACCGCCGTACGCTTCACGGAACGCGGTCAGCGCTTTGGCACGTTCCGGAGTCAGCTTGTCCCACTCGACCAGCCTGACCACATAATCGCGGCGGGTGACGAGCGACCGTGCCGGGAGCGCGACCCCGAGGGCCTTGGCTAGCCCTTCGAGAGCCAGCGCGTGCAGGCCAGGTTCCAACGGTCCAGATGTGAGGTCGATGGTCCGTTCCTCGGCGGTAGCCCCGGCGAGCTTGGTGAAGATCTCTTCATCACCCCAGCCCCAGATAGAACCACCCGCATTGACCGCGACACCGCGGTAGCCAAGTGCGCGTACCCGTTTCCGGAACTCGGTGCGGGTGAGCCCGCTCAGCGGGGCGTGAAGCGCAGTGGTCGGTGCTTCGAGTACTGGCAGAGCGTTGAACCGGATGACAGGACCGAACTGGGCTGTCTCAGTAGGGGGCGATGCCTCGGCAAGGCGATTCTGAGGCCGCAATGCGTCGACGAAAGCGCGGCTCTCAGCTGGCAACTCGGCCTGGAGAGCGAGGCCGCCCATCAGTTCGTCGAACGTACCCAGCCGGACTAGGTGGGCTGCGCGGCCATTGTCGGAGGCGATCTGCAGGAGGCGCCGGACCCGCTCCGGGATCGCGTCTGGGTCCCGTGCGAACCACCACAACCCCGCTGGCCAGGCTGCGTCGACGCGGGAGGCGGCCTCAAGCATCTCCATGATCGAGTCGTCACGACCGCTGTATCCGACCACCGCGATTCCGTACCGACGGCTAAGGTCGATCACCGCTTGGCGAAGCACTTCGTCCTGGCTGGCAAGTTCGCTGTCGAGGTTCTTCAGCGAGGTCTCGCGAAAGTCGCCATGGAGCTTGATGAGCATTGGGGTCGACTCAACTTCCAGGACACCGCGAGCCCGGTCGCGGCTGCCGAGTGCAGCGACATTCAGCCTCCTCCGGCCGTCAGCTGGCTTCACCGCTGAGTACGCGTCTGCCGCGGCTTCCTCAATGAGCTCATCGAAGTTCGTGGTGACGACCAGGTCGGCCTGGCCACCGCTGAGGAGGGCACCGAGGATGCGCTGCCCGTAGCTGGGTTGCTTGTCGGCCAACTTGTGTTGGAGGTACCGATGGCGAGCAGGTTCGTCAGGCAATGCCAGCTCGAACGCGCGGGAGTAGTCGTTGGGTGCGCCGAACGCGACCATACCGTTGCGGTCGTTGAAGTACTCGAGTAACTTCGCGGCGATGACCGGGTCGTTCGGGTGGAGGTCCTCGCGGCGCAACTGGTGACGCTCCGCGTAGACGCGGAGCAGGAGGTCGTCGCGGATCTGGGTCGCCGTGGGCAGGCCCGCCGAGGCGCTGGCTCCGGCTCCGAAGAACCAGGCGCAGCGTTGCATTTGCACGGCCCATGCCCGCACAAACGCTCCTTGATCAACGATGCCCACCACCAGATTCTGACTCGACGCCGTCGGTCAGTCTGATGGGACACGCCGTCCGCTGGATCCCCTCTTGCGCAGTGCAGGGTCCTGAGACGGCTGCACCGGAAGGTGACGGTGTTCTTTCCATCGGGCGCTGGGGCATGAGGGGTCGCAATCACAACTGGCCAGTAGGTTCTTGCGGCACCTTCGATTCGGCTCGCAGAGGTCGAGGCCTGCCGCTGGTTCGGCAGCATGTAGAGCACCACCGGGGAGAGGATCACGGCTGGGCCTCGACCTCAACGTTTGTGACGAGGTCGAGCGGGTCCTTCCAGAGGTCCCCTTCACCGCCAAGTGGTCGGGTGCGAAGGATCCAGGTTTCAGCCGGGCGCGGCCTGTCGATCGCGCCCTGTTGCGGGTGACATCGCACCGTCCTCGCCGTGCCTTCTTACGGATGGCAACGTCGCGCGCAGACTTGTTGCATGGCCGTACGCGTGCTTCCCGATCTCACACCTGAGCGAGTAGAGGATCTGCTGGACTCGCTCCTGGCCAACGCCGACGCTCTCCTGACCTCAGCGGTAGCGGTGCTAGACCTGGGCCACGTTGCGCTGGGTCGGTCGTTGGCCTTGCTGGGGTTGGAGGAGTCAGGGAAGGCGATCGCAGTCCATGAACGTCGGATACAGATGGCGTTCGCTCCCGAGGGCGAACTATTTCGATGTACGTGGCTGGACGAACTGTGGGCAAGTCACCAAAAGAAACTGGAGAAGGTCCACGCCTTCCTCGTAGAGGAGCGGTACTGGTTCGGGATCGAGCCTGCCGATCCAGTCCAGAATGCCGCCTCACTGGGTGCCGTAAGGGCGTGGTCACGCCGCCATGATCGGTCCAAGCAGCGTGGCTTCTACGTGGATCTTGGGAAGACAGGTAACATCCTGGCTCCCACGGATCTGTCCGTCGAGGGGCCGCTGCGCGAAGTCATCGCGCACGTTCACCAGATCGGTTGGCAACTCCGCCTCGGCGAGCACATCGAGGGCCAAAGGCAGGACGAGCGGGAAGCCGGATCGCCACCGCTGACCGACGAGGCTTTGGGCCGGATGAACGGCAGCCATGCCACTCGTCTGCCTCCGGAAAGCCAGCGGATCGTGCTCGAGCTGATCGAGTCCATGAAGAAGGGCACACCGGGTGAGCCCTTGAACAACACTGCTTATAGGTTCAATCGACCCGGTAAGGATCGCGGATCTTTCGTCAACCTAGGCAAGCCTGGGTATGAGGCGGAAACGCGAGAGCTGCTGCGCATGGCTGACGAGCTCGAACGGAATGCTGAGTCAGGAGGCATTGCCTTCCCGGATGCGAGTGAAGACTGAGCGACAGAACCGAAGTCTCCTAGACCGAACCGATGCCACCCACGGCAGGTTGATCGAGCCGTTCGCGCCCCGTCGAACCTGACGTGTTCCTCGGCGAACCGGGCAAGAGTGCAACCGCCGCGGGACCGCTGGGCGTCGAAGTGGTGTGCGCATCTGACCTGCGCTGATACCGCTGCACACCCTGGTGTGCGGCGTGCTTGGTGTGCGCAGAGCGTGCGCTCGTTTGTCACCATCGGCGCATGGATGAGTACTCGCGCGCTGGCCGCCCAGTGGAGGCCGATGGGCCGAGCCAGCCGGCCCAGTCGTGGGGCGATGCCAACGCACGAACACTCTCCGCTTTCGACGTTCCCCCGGCGATCAATACCCAGGAGTTGGGGGACATGCGTTCGCCCTGTTCGCTGCCATGTCCCCTACCTGGAACGTATCTCGAAAGGCTGCATGGGGGACGCCAAGTAGTACCTCGACGGGTACAGGTGGCGTGCACAATCGTGAGCATGGGGCAGGCAGGTGCAGATGTATGCGGGCTAACTCGGACATGCGCGGTGGTGGCAAATTGCCACCACCGCGCGGCCTGCGGGTTCGCTTCGGCATGCCGTGCGGTCGGCGCCGAGCTGCCGACGGCATCAGGGCTAATCTGGACAGCCGCGGTGGTGCCAATTTGGCACCACCGCGTGACCGGGGCTTCTACCTGAACGACGTGCCCGGTACAGCCCGCTCCGGCCCTGGAGAACAAAACGGATAATTATGGTTCCGCCAATTTGGCAGGACCATACGACCCGGGCAAACGCTGCGGCGCCCAACGAGGAAGCTACCGCGTGCAGGCCTCGATGTAGGCCTCCACGACCGACCGCCGCACCACGATCTTCCGCCCGATCCGGGTACCGGCAAGCAGTCCACGGCGCACCAGCTCCCCGGCCGTCCACGACGAGACGCCGAGGTAGACCCCGATGTCTTCGTACGTCAGATACGGGTCCCGTGGGTCGCCCGCTTGCTCGGCCCGGTACCGGTCCAGCACCGACCGCCGCACTCGAAGCCGGCCGCCGATCCGGGCACACGGTCCAACGCGCCCTCGGCGCACCAGTTCGCCGAACCACCAGCGTGACACTCCCAGCACCTCGGCGGCTTCGGCCGCCGTGAGCAGGGGATCGTCGAAGGCAAACGGCAGCGCACCCTGGGTATCCATCTCTCGCTCCTGTCCGATCGCGGTCATCGACAGGTAGGTGTGCACCAACTTCCAAGCACCCGCCGCCCGGCCCCGCAGAAAGCGCCGGGCAGCGGCAGGCTCAGGTCACCTGCTCAGCCCAGGGAAATCCACGACATTCGATGCTCGCCTCGCCGCCTGGTTCTCGGCCATCCGCGCCGCCAGCCGCTCGTCACCGTCATCGGTGGCGTGCTGGTAGACCATGGCAGCGGCGACTGTCGAGTGCCCGATGCGCCGCTGCAGTTCGGCCAGCGTCGCTCCGGCCTCGGCGGCGCGCGTCGCAGCTAGGTGTCGCAGGTCGTGCCAGCGCAGCTCGGCGGGTGCGCCAGCGCGCCTCTTTGCCCGAGAGAACATCGACGACCGGTTCCCGCCGCGCACCGGTCGCCCGGCAGAGGTCGCGAACACCAGAGCTCGCGGACCGAGTCCGGTGTAGCGCTCCAGATGAGCCAGGAGGGCTCGGGCGGCTTCCGGTGGGAGGTGCACCTTGCGGCGTCCAGCGTCCGACTTGGGCGGGCCGAACGCGACGGGCTTGCCCGGCACGTCCACGAGTGTCTGCCGGACGTTGAGCCGCACGCCGCCCTGTGGCGTCCGCTCGACGTGCTGGCGTTCGAGCGCGAACAGCTCGCCCGCACGCAGCCCGGAGTGCGCCGCGACGATCACGGCCGCGCGATACCGCTCCGACTGTCCGTCGAAGGCCGCCGCGATCGCGTCGACCACGGAGTCGCCGGGGACCACTCGTTCCGCCGGCCGGGTCTGGCCCGCACCGCGAATGCTGCACGGGTTCGCCTCGATGAGCCGGTCACGCACGGCGTCGCCGCAGATCGTTCGCAGCAGCGCGTAGGCGTGCGCCGCCTGGGTCCGGCCGGTCACCGTCCCGGCGTGCCGGGACTCGACCAACGCGGCGGCGGGCGAACCGGCAGACCGCCACGCCTCCCACAACGCGGCTGGCATCCGCCCGGAGTCACCGACCGGCAGGCCGGTCGCACGCGCCCACCCCCGCACGTGAGCCGCGTCGCTCGGCCCGCCCCCGCGAGCAAGCCACGCCGCGGCGGACTCCGCCGTCGCCACCAACAGCGCCGCGTACCACTCGCTCACCATGGTGTGCGAGATCGAACGCAGCGGGAGCGAGCCGAGGTCGAGCTGCCGCGCGCCGCCCGGGCTCCGCAGCGGTGTCAGGATCCAGCGCCGCAGCAGCCGCTCGTAGCCGTCGAGGGTGGAGGGCTTCAGGTCCCGCGTGGCGAGCCAGCGCTGCGCGTACTCGCGCAGCGGCACGTCGCCCGTCTCGGGCTCGCGGTAGGTGCCCTGGTAGACGTCGCTGAGCACGCGGGCCAGGGCGGCGTTCGCCGCCTTCTCGGACTCGAACGTGCCGATCGGACGGCGCACGCCGTCGGGTCCGGTGTACCTGGCCTCCCAGCGGCCGGCCGTGCGCTGGCGGACGTTGCCGTAGGACCGGCGGCTGTTGCGACGGTTGCGTGGGGACATGCTTCGAGGTGCGCGTGCGGCTCCACGGGCGCGCCCCTGCGGATCGGGTGAAGCGGACATCTTGGCTCCAGGTCCTGACCCGTCGCGAGCGACTTAGGGTCAATAAGGGCCACTCGGCGCCGCTTCCAGCCCTCCAGAATGCACGAAGCCCAGATCAGAAACACTCTCTGACCTGGGCTTCCGTACTCTGAGCGGGCGACGGGAATCGAACCCGCGTAATTAGTTTGGAAGACTAAGGCTCTACCATTGAGCTACGCCCGCATGGCCCCGCGCGATGCGCGGTGCGGGGAACACACTAGCAAACTTCGGCCCCTCGCCGACCCCGCCGACACGCGCCCGCGCAGCACCACCGGCCGCCACGCCCTCAGCTCAGGGCGCAGGAACCAGCACGTCCCGAACCAGCGCATCCAGCTGCGCATCCGCCTCAAGGAACTGGCGCAGTGTCCGCCGGGACGGACCGAACCCAGCGAACTGCTCAGGCGCCAGCCCATCAGGCTCGTACGCGGCCCGGAAGTCCGGCAGCGAACGCGAAAGCGTCTCGAGGATCTCCGGATCCACCGGCGAGTCAATCCGAGACGGCAGCGCCAGAGAGTTCCGGTTGATCGAGTCCTGCCACTCGAACGGCGGTGAGATCACGAGGTCACCGCCCACCAGCTCCGACAGATGCAGATGCGTCCGGAACGCCGCCGACAGCACTCGAGTCCGATAGCCCCGCTCGACGAAGATCCGGTAGGCATTCTTCAGAGCAGCCACCCCCGCCCAGTCAAGAACCCCCGGCGGCAGCAGCAGACCATCACGAGCCGCCACGATCTTGAGCCAGTCATCAAGCCGCCCGCCCATGATCGTCGCGACGGCCCCCATCTCCTCGACCGGCAGCCCCTCCCGCTCGCGACGGTCGAGCCCACGCTCCACAGCCTCGGCAACAGCCACCGCCTGCGCCACGGTGAACGACACCGTCGCGTTGACGCTGATGCCGCGATAGGTCACTTCCTCGATGGCCTCGACGCCCACCTGCGTCGCGGGGATCTTCACGATGATGTTCGGCGCCAGCGCCGCGAACTGTTCGGCCTGGCGCACCAGGGCGCCGGCGTCCCGGTGCAGGCGCGGGTCGGTCTGGATCGACAGCCGCCCGTTCCGGCCACCGGACGCCTCGAAGGCCGGCAGCAGCAGGCGGGCCGCCTCGACGCTCAGCTCCTGGACCACCAGCCAGCCCAGCTCCGACTCAGTGGCGGTAGGCAGGTCGTCGGCGAGCGCGCCCAGCCGGGCCGTCCAGCGCGGCAGGTCCGCCTCGATCGCCGCGAGCGCGATCACCGGGTTGCAGGTCGCGCCGACGGCGCCCCAGGCGATCGCGCGGCCGAGCTGCACCGGGTCCGCCGAGTCGTTCCACAGGGCCGTCTGCGGGTGCTCGCGCGTCATGCGCGCCAGAGGGGTCTCCCCGCCAGCGCTGTCAGGTGTGGCGGTGTCGAGCGTCTGGGTCACGAGATCCTCCGGAGGCGTAGGCCGACAGTGCGCGTCCGCACCCGAGCCCGCGTCGTCGCAGGGTTCGGCGTGACTCCATTCGACAGTGCGTCCAGGCAACCTGTCAACCGAATGTCAGGACAAAGCAGCGCAACACAAGGGCCCGGCCGCGAAGAATCAGCCGGTCAGCTCGCGAACAGCATGGTGTCGAACATGTACCGGGACGCACGGTAGATGTGCTGCCCGAACTCGATGCCCTTGCCGTTGTCGTCGTACGCCGTGCGCTCCATGGTCAGCAGCGCCGCCCGCGGCTTCTCGCCGAGCGTGCGGGCCTCGGCCGCCGTCGCCGAGCGCGCACCGATGCGCTGCCGTGCGACCTTGGGCTTGGCGCCGCGCGAGCGCAGCAGGTCGTACAGCCCGCTCGTCGCGAGCTCCTCGACGGTCGGGGCGATGTCCAGCGGGACGTAGTTGGTGAGTACGGCCAGCGGCTCGCCGTCGGCCATGCGCAGACGGCGGATCATGACCACCTCGGTGCCCTCCGGCAGCTCGAGCGCCTCCGCGACCTCGGCACTCGCCGACACGGTCCGGTGCTCGAGCACCTCGGTGCTGGGCTTGCGGCCGGACTTCGTCAGGTCGTCGTGCAGGCTCGTCAGCTCGACGGGCCGGCGCACGCGCGCCGGGGCCACATGCGTCCCGACCCCGCGCTGGCGCACCAGGCGTCCGCGCTCGACCAGGTCCTGCAGCGCCTGGCGCGCGGTGGGCCGCGAGATGCCGAGGCGCGCGGCCAGCGCGACCTCGTTCTCGAGAAACTCGCCGGGCTGCAACCGCCCGTCCTCGATCGCTGCGTCGATAGCGGTGGCAACCTGGTGGTACAGGGGCACCGGGCTCGACCGGTCGAGGTCGATGCGCAGCGTCTGGGGCACGGAGAGCCTCCTCGTTGGGGTCTTCTTGTCGCTGAGAGTCTAGCCGTCGGTGGTATTGAGGACGGGATGTTCAAATGTCAGGACAAAGTATTGACAGGAGAGCGCGGCGGAGGCAGGGTCGAGGTATCTGCCGCACGAGTGGTGCGCGCGGATCCGCAACGATGGGGATGGGGCAGCATGACACGACGCGTTGAGGCGTGGGCGCCGGACGTGCTCGCGATAGGCCGCATCGGGGTCGACCTGTACCCGCTGCAGAGCGGCGTGGGCCTGGAGGACGTGCAGTCGTTCGGCAAGTTCCTCGGCGGGAGCCCGACGAACGTCGCGGTCGCCTCCGCCCGGCTCGGCTATGCCACCGCCCTCGTCACCGGCGTGGGAGAGGACCCCTTCGGCCGGTACGCGCGCCGCGAGCTGCGCGGGTTCGGCGTCGACGACCAGTACGTCGTCGTGGTGCCCGAGCTGCACACCCCCGTCACGTTCTGCGAGATCTTCCCGCCTGACGACTTCCCGCTCTGGTTCTACCGGTCGCCGTCCGCCCCCGACCTGCGGGTCACACCGGAGGACGTCGATATCGACGCCGTCCGCTCGGCCCGCCTGTTCTGGCTCACCAGCACCGGCCTGAGCCAGGAGCCCAGCCGGTCGGCGCACTTCGCGGCCCTCGAGGCGCGCGGCCGGTCCGGTCACACGGTGCTCGACCTGGACTACCGCTCGATGTTCTGGCCCGACGTCGAGACGGCGCGCGAGCAGATCCGCGCAGCGCTGCCGCACGTGACGATCGCCGTGGGCAACCGGGAGGAGTGCTTCGTCGCCGTCGGCGAGAAGGATCCCGACCGGGCCGCCGACGCGCTGCTCGCCGCCGGGGTCGAGCTGGCAGTCGTCAAGCAAGGGCCGCGCGGGGTGCTGGCCAAGACTCGCGACGAACGAGTCGTCGTGCCGCCGGTCGCCGTCGACGTCGTCAACGGGCTCGGCGCGGGGGACGGGTTCGGCGGGTCGCTGTGCCACGGGCTGCTGCAGGGCTGGTCGCTCGAGCGGACGCTGCGCTTCGCCAACGCCGCCGGAGCGATCGTCGCGGCCCGGCTGGAGTGCGCGGCGTCGATGCCGACGGTCGCCGAGGTCGAGTACCTGCTGGCCACGGGCCGGGTGCCGGAGCAGCGGACCGATGCCCCCCTCGAGATCCGTGAGCGCGCGGCCGCGCCGTCCGACACGAACGACACGGACGACGACGGCGCCGCGTCCGAGAGCACCGCGCGGCCCGCCCTGACCGTCGACGACGTCGCCGAGCTGCGGCTGAGCGACCCGCGCGCCCTGCGCGAGCGGCTCTTCACCCGGCCGCGGCATCCGGGTTCGGTCCCGGGCGAGCGGTTCCTCGTCATCGCCGCCGACCATCCGGCGCGCGGCGCCGTGGCGGTGGGCGGCGACCCCATGGCGATGGCGGACCGGCGCGACCTCCTGCGCCGGACGGCGATCGCGCTGGGCCGGCCGGGCGTCGGGGGCTTCCTCGGCACCGCCGACCTCGTCGAGGAGCTCGCCGCGATGGGCGCGCTGGACGGCAAGCTGGTCTACGGGTCGATGAACCGGGGCGGCCTGGCCGGCTCGTCGTTCGAGCTGGACGACCGCTTCACCGGCTACGACGCACGCGGCATCGCCGAGGCAGGCCTGGACGGCGGCAAGATGCTGCTGCGCATCGACCCGCAGGACCCCGCCTCCGTCGCCACGCTGGAGGCGAGCGCCCGCGCCGTCGACGAGCTCGCCGACCGCGGCCTGGTCGCGATGGTCGAGCCGTTCATCTCGCGGCGGGTCGAGGGACGCGTGCGCAACGACCTGACGCCCGACGCCGTGATGCGGTCCATCGCCATCGCGTCCGGCCTGGGCCGCACGTCGGCCTACACGTGGCTCAAGCTGCCCGTCGTGGACGAGATGGAGCGGGTTCTCGCGGCGTCGACCCTGCCCGCGCTCATCCTCGGCGGGGAGGTCAGCGGCGACCAGGACGCCGCCATGGCCGGCTGGGCCAAGGCCCTCGCCCTGCCGACGGTGCGCGGCCTGGTGATCGGCAGGTCCCTGCTGTACCCGCCGGGCGGCGACGTCGCGGCGGCCGTGGACGAGGCGGTGAGCCTGCTGTGACCGAGAACGATCTGATCCTCAGAGCGAGCGTCCCCGACGCGCGCACCGGCGGCGCCGTCGCCGAGGTCACGCCCGAGCGGGCCGGCTGGGGCTACAGCGGCCTCCTGGTCCACGAGATCGCCCCGGGCGGGCACCTCGACCTCGAGCTCACCGCCGACGAGGCGGTCGTCGTACCGCTGCGCGGGAGCCTGCGCCTGGACGTGACCGACCCGAGCGGCGAGCACCACGACCTGCGGCTGACCGGCCGCGCGAGCGTCTTCGAAGGCCCGGCGGACGTCGCCTACCTGCCGGTCGGCTCCACGGTGACGCTGCGGCCCGACGGCGGCGACGCGCCCGACGGCGAAGACGCCTCCAACGGCGGCGGCGCCCGCGTAGCCATCGGCACCGCCCGCGCCGGCCGAGTGCTGCCCGTCCAGGTGCTGCGGGCGAGCGAGGTGCCGGTCGACCTGCGCGGCGCGGGCCGGGCCAGCCGCCAGGTGCACAACTACACGATCGGCACGGCCGTCGACGTCGACCGCATCCTGGTGTGCGAGGTGCTGACCCCGGGCGGGAACTGGTCCAGCTACCCGCCGCACAAGCACGACGCGCACAGCGACGTCCCCGGCCACGAGGAACGTGAGCTGGAGGAGATCTACTACTTCGAGGTCGCCGACGGTCCGGCCGGCCCGGGGCTGGCGCACCACCAGGTGTACGGCACGGCGGACCGGCCGATCGAGGTACTGGCCGAGGTCCGCACGGGCGACACCGTGCTGGTCCCGCACGGGTACCACGGGCCGTCCGCGGCGGCCCCCGGCTACGACCTGTACTACCTCAACGTCATGGCCGGTCCGGCCGACGACGGCACCTGGCTGTCCGTCGACGACCCGGCCCACCACTGGGTGCGCGAGACGTGGGCGTCGGAGCCCGTCGACCCGCGCCTCCCGCTCGGCGCGAGCCCCACCCCCGCACGCACCACGACCCCGACCACGGAACTCACCGAGGAGCCCACGTGAGCAGCACGACCCCCAGCGACACCCCCGCCGAGGCCGCCACCGTCCGCCTCACCGTCGGCCAGGCCCTGGTCCGCTTCCTCGCGCACCAGCACACCGAGCGCGACGGCGTGACCCAGCGGCTGTTCGCCGGCGCGTTCGGCATCTTCGGGCACGGCAACGTCGCGGGGTTCGGGCAGGGGCTGCTGCAGGCGCACGTCGAGGCCGCCGAGTCCGGCGTGCCGGCGGGCGAGACCGGACCCGACGAGCTGCCCTACCTGCTGGCCCGCAACGAGCAGGGGATGGTGCACGCCGCCGTCGGCTACGCCCGCACCAAGGAGCGGCTGCAGACCTTCGCCTGCACCGCGTCGATCGGCCCCGGCTCGACCAACATGATCACGGGCGCCGCGCTGGCGACCATCGACCGGATCCCCGTGCTGCTGCTGCCCTCCGACGTCTTCGCGAACCGGCTCCCGGACCCCGTGCTGCAGCAGCTCGAGCACCCCGGCGGCCCCGACGTGACGGTCAACGACGCGTTCCGCCCGGTGTCACGGTACTTCGACCGGATCTGGCGACCCGAGCAGCTCCTGTCGAGCGCCCCCGCCGCCATGCGCGTGCTGACCGACCCCGCCGAGACCGGCGCCGTCACCCTCTGCCTCCCGCAGGACGTGCAGGCCGAGGCCTACGACTGGCCCGTCGAGTTCTTCCGCGACCGCGTGTGGCACGTCGCGCGCCCGGTCCCGGAGCCCGCCGCGCTGGCGCGCGTCGTCGAGGTGATCCGCTCCGCGAAGCGGCCGCTCGTGGTCGCGGGCGGCGGCGTCGTCTACTCCGAGGCGAGCGAGGCGCTGCGCACCTTCGCGACGGCGACCGGCATCCCCGTCGCCGACACGCAGGCCGGCAAGGGCGCGATCAACTGGGACCACCCGCTCGCCGTCGGGGGAGTCGGCGCGACGGGCAACGACGCCGCCAACGCGCTCGCGGCCACCGCCGACGTCGTCATCGGGGTGGGCACCCGCTACACGGACTTCACGACGGCGAGCCACACCGCCTTCCGTGACCCGGGAGTGCGGTTCGTCAACCTCAACGTCGCCGCCTTCGACGCCGCCAAGCACTCCGCCGAGATGCTGGTCGCGGACGCCCGCGAGGGCCTCACCGCGCTCACCGAGGCGCTGGCCGGGCACCGTACCGACGCGGACTACCGGGAAGAGATCACGCGCCGCGTGGCCGGCTGGCAGGAGGTCACCGAACGCTGCTACCACCTGGGCCACGGCCCGCTGCCCGCCCAGACCGAGATCTTCGGGGCGCTCAACGAGCTCATGAGCGACGAGGACATCCTCATCAACGCCGCCGGCTCGATGCCGGGCGACCTCCAGGCGCTGTGGCGCGCGCGGACGCCGTCGCAGTACCACCTGGAGTACGGCTACTCCTGCATGGGCTACGAGATCCCCGCGGCCATGGGCGCGAAGCTGGCGGCGCCCGACCGGGAGGTCGTGGCGATCGTCGGCGACGGCACGTACCAGATGCTCCCGCAGGAGCTCGCGACCATCGTCTCCGAGCGCATCAAGGTGATCGTGGTGTTGCTGCAGAACCACGGGTTCGCGTCGATCGGGGCCCTCTCGGAGTCGCGCGGCTCGCAGCGGTTCGGCACGAGGTACCAGATGCGCAACCCCGAGACCGGCCTGCTCGACGGCGACGACGTGCCCCTCGACCTGGTGCGCAACGCCGAGAGCTTCGGCGTCGACGTGCTGGTCGCCAAGAGCGTCGAGGACTTCCGCGCGGCCTTCCGCACCGCCGTCGCCTCCGACGCCGCGACGCTCATCCACGTCGAGACCGACCTGTACGGGCCCAACCCGCCCGGTTCGAGCTGGTGGGACGTGCCGGTGAGCGAGGCCTCCACCCTGCCCAGCACCCGTACCGCACGCGCCGAGTACGAGGCGGGCCGCGCCGCTCAACGGCACTACCTGTGACGGCGCGCCCCACCGTCGCGACGGAACCGACAGACCCCACCCAGCCCGAGCGAGGTATCTGATGTCCCTGATCACCCACTGGATCGACGGCAAGCCGGTCGAGTCGTCCGGCGAGCGCACCCAGCCCGTCTTCAACCCCGCGACGGGCGCCGAGATCGCACGCCTCGGGCTCGGCACGGCCGCCGACGTCGACCGCGCGGTCGCCTCGGCCGCCGAGGCCTTCGAGGCCTGGTCGCGGTACCCCCTCGGCAAGCGCGCAGCGGTGCTGTTCCGGTTCCGCGAGCTGCTCGCCGCCAACACCGACGAGCTGGCGCGCCTGGTCAGCCGGGAGCACGGCAAGGTCGTGTCCGACGCCGCGGGCGAGGTGGGCCGCGGCCTCGAGGTCGTGGAGTTCGCCTGCGGCCTGCCGCACCTCCTCAAGGGCGAGTACTCGGAGCAGGCCGCGACCGGCGTCGACGTCTTCTCGTTCCGGGAGCCGCTCGGCGTGGTCGCGGGCATCACGCCGTTCAACTTCCCGGTCATGGTGCCGCTGTGGATGAGCCCCATGGCGATCGCCACCGGCAACACGTTCGTGCTCAAGCCGTCCGAGCGCGACCCGTCGGCCTCGCTGTTCCTGGCCGACCTGTGGCAGAAGGCCGGTCTGCCCGACGGTGTCTTCAACGTGGTCCAGGGCGACAAGGAGGTAGTGGACGCGATCCTGCACCACGACGACGTCGCGGCCGTCTCGTTCGTCGGCTCGACCCCCATCGCCAAGTACATCCACGCCACCGCGTCGGCGGAGGGCAAGCGCGTCCAGGCGCTCGGCGGGGCCAAGAACCACGGCGTGGTGCTGGCTGACGCCGACCTCGACGACGCCGTGAACCACCTGACCGCCGCGGCCTTCGGCGCGGCCGGCGAACGCTGCATGGCGATCTCGGTAGCGGTCGTCGAGGACTCGGTGGCCGACGCGCTGGTCGAGAAGCTCGCCGCCAAGGCCCGCGCGGTCAAGGTGACGTCCGGCGACCAGCCGGGGGCCGACATGGGCCCCGTCATCACGGCCGCCGCGAAGGAGCGCATCGAGGGCCTCATCGGCTCGGCCGAGCGCGACGGCGCCGAGCTCGTGGTCGACGGCCGCGGCCACACCGTGCCGGGCTACGAGAACGGCTTCTTCGTCGGCCCGACCGTCATCGACCGGGTCGCTCCGGCGCACGAGGTCTACCGCGAGGAGGTCTTCGGGCCGGTCATCGACGTCGTGCGCGTGTCCGGCCTGGCCGAGGCGATCGACGTGATCAACGCGAACCCCTACGGCAACGGCACCGCCGTCTTCACGAGCTCTGGCGAGTCCGCCCGCACCTTCCAGCGCGAGGTGAAGGTGGGCATGATCGGCGTCAACGTCCCGATCCCCGTCCCGGTCGCCTGGCACTCGTTCGGCGGGTGGAAGGACTCGCTGTTCGGCGAGAGCCACATCTACGGTCCCGAGGGCATCAAGTTCTACACGCGCGGCAAGGTCGTCACGCAGCGGTGGCCGCACCGTGAGCAGCGCGCCGACGCCTCGTTCCACTTCTCCGGGGACTCCCAGAAGTAGGGGTTTGACCGGTAGTAAGTATGTCTTGACATGGGCTCTCGCAGCGGTAGCGTGGGTCACTCAGATCCTTCACAACGACGTGACCCAAGGAGCCCAGACGTGAACAGAACACACCTCGCCCGTGCGCTCGCCCTCGGCGGCGCACTGGCGCTGTTCCTCACCGCATGCTCGGAGGGCGGCAGGCAGCAGGCGGACGACGCCGCTCCTGCCGCCGCCGAGAAGACGATGACCGCGGTGATGGTCACCCACGCCGGGCCCGGGGACACGTTCTGGGACATCGTCCGCCGCGGCGCGGAGGCCGCGGCGGAACGGTACGGCGTCGACCTGCAGTACTCGGGCGACCCGGACGCCGCCCGCCAGAGCCAGCTCGCCCAGCAGGCGGTGGACCAGGGGACGGACGGGCTGGCGCTGACCTTCTCCAAGGGCGAGGCGATGCAGGGCGTGACGCAGAACGCCGTCGACGCCGACATCCCCGTCGTCGGCTTCAACGGCGGCATGGACGACGCGCTCGACTTCGGCGCGTTCACGTTCATCGGCCAGGACGACGGGCTCGCCGGCGAGGCGCTCGGCGACCTGCTCACCGAGCAGGACTTCACGCACCCGATCTGCGTGATCCACGAGCAGGGCAACGTCGGCCTGGAGGCGCGCTGCGCCGGGGTCAAGGAGAAGCTGCCCGACACCGAGACGCTGTACGTGCAGGGCACCGACATGACGCAGGTCAGCTCGACGGTCACCGCCAAGCTCCAGTCCACTGCCGACGCCGACGTCGTCATCGGCCTGGGCGCGCCCTTCACGCTCACCATCGTGGACGCGGTGGCGGAGACCGGTTCGGAGGCGAAGGTCGCCTCGTTCGACCTGAACGCCGACCTTGCCCAGGCGGTGGCCGACGGCGACGTCCTCGCCACCGTCGACCAGCAGCCCTACCTGCAGGGCTACATGGCGATCGAGTCGCTGTGGCTGCAGCACAACGGCGGCTTCGTGCTCGGCGGCGGCCAGCCCGTCTTCACCGGCCCGGCGATCATCGACCAGGACAACGCCGCCGACGTCCTCACGGGTGCCCAGGACGGCATCCGCTGATGGTCGCGGAAACCACCCCCGCGCAGGAGGCGCCGCCTGCGGCCGACGAGCGCGTGGTGCGCCGCTCGCCGGTCGCGCGGCTGCTCGTGCGGCCCGAGATGGGCGCCGTCGTCGGCGCGGTCGCGGTCTTCGCGTTCTTCGCGACCGTCGCCCCGGTGTTCACGCAGCTCTCGTCCGTCGCGACGGTGCTGTACGGGGCGTCGACCATCGGCATCATGGCGGTAGGCGTCTCGCTGCTCATGATCGGCGGCGAGTTCGACCTGTCCACCGGCGTCGCCGTCGTGTTCTCGGCGCTGACCGCCGCCCAGTTCTCGTGGTTCCTCGGCACCAACGTGTGGGTCGGCGTCGGGGTGGCCCTCGTCGTGTCGCTCGGGCTCGGGTTCCTCAACGGCTACCTGCTGATCGTGACCAGGCTGCCCTCGTTCATCGTCACGCTCGCGACCTTCCTGATGATCACCGGCGTCAACCTCGGCGTGACGCGGCTCGTGGCGGGCGGGGTCTCCAGCCCGTCGATCGCGGCGATGGACGGGTTCGAGTCGGCACGCTCGCTGTTCGCCGCCAAGATCAGCTTCCTCGGCGTGCACTGGAACGTGACCATCGTGTTCTGGCTGGCCCTCGTCGTGATCGCGACCCACCTGCTGGTCCGCACCCGGGTCGGCAACTGGATCTTCGCCGCGGGCGGGGACGAGCTGGCGGCGTCCGCGGTGGGCGTCCCCGTCGTCCGCACCAAGATCGGCCTGTTCATGGGCGTCGGGCTGTGCGCGTGGCTGCTCGGCATGCACAACCTGTTCGCGTTCGGCACGGTGCAGTCCGGCGAGGGAGTGGGCAACGAGTTCCTCTACATCATCGCCGCGGTGATCGGCGGCTGCCTGCTGACCGGCGGCTACGGTTCGGCGGTCGGCGGCGCCCTCGGCGCGCTCATCTTCGGCATGGTCAACAAGGGCATCGTCTACGCGCAGTGGAACCCCGACTGGTTCAAGTTCTTCCTCGGCCTCATGCTGCTCGTGGCCACTATCGTCAACCTCGTCGTCAAGAAGCGGGCGGAGCAGCGATGAGCACCACGACCGGCGGCTCCCTCGTCCGGATGCGCGGCGTAGGCAAGCGGTACGGCAACATCCTCGCCCTGCAGGACGTCGACCTCGACGTAGAGGCGGGCAGCGTCACCTGCGTGCTCGGCGACAACGGCGCGGGCAAGTCGACGCTCATCAAGATCATCGCCGGCCGCCACCAGCACTCCGAGGGCGTCCTGGAGATCCACGGCGAGGAGCGCACCCTCGGCTCGCCGCGCGAGGCTCTCGATCTCGGCATCGCCGCCGTCTACCAGGACCTTGCCGTGGTCCCGCTCATGCCCGTGTGGCGCAACTTCTTTCTCGGCTCCGAGCTGACCAAGGGGCGCGGCCCGGCCCGCATCCTCGACGTCAAGGCGATGCAGCGCATCACCAAGCAGGAGCTGCTCGACATGGGCATCGACCTGCGGGACGTGAACCAGCCGATCCACCAGCTCTCGGGCGGCGAGCGGCAGTGCGTGGCGATCGCGCGCGCCGTCCACTTCGGCGCCCGGGTGCTCATCCTCGACGAGCCCACGGCCGCGCTCGGCGTCAAGCAGTCCGGCGTGGTGCTGCGCTACGTGCTGCGGGCCCGCGACCGGGGGCTCGGCGTCGTCTTCATCACCCACAACCCGCACCACGCGTACCCCGTGGGCGACCGGTTCCTGCTGCTCAAGCGTGGCCGCCCGCTCGGGTACCACGCGAAGAAGGACGTGACGCTCGACGAGCTGACGTCGCAGATGGCAGGCGGCGCCGAGCTCGCGGCGCTGGCACACGAGCTGGAGCAGTGACCCCCACGTAATGAACCAAGGAGAAACCATGCGCATCGCGCTCATCGGCGCCGGACGGATCGGCGCCGTCCACGCCCGCTCGATCGCCGCGTCACCCGACGCCGAGCTCGTGCTCGTCGCGGACCCGGTCGACGGCGCCGCGGCGCGCCTCGCCTCTGCCCACGGCGCGGCGGCCACCACCGAGGTCGGCGACGTGTTCGCCGACGACACGGTGGACGCGGTGGTGGTCGCGTCCCCGACCGCGCACCACGTCGAGCAGATCCTCGCGAGCGTCGAGGCGGGCAAGGCCGTGCTCGCCGAGAAGCCCGTGGACCTCGACCTGGCCCGCGCCGACCGGTGCCTGGCTGAGGTCGGCGACCGCGCGCACCGCGTGATGCTCGGCTTCAACCGCCGGTTCGACGCGGGCTTCGCGGAGATCCACCGCCGCGTGGCCGCCGGCGAGATCGGCGACCTCGAACAGCTCACGATCATCAGCCGCGACCCCGCGGCGCCGCCCGTCGGCTACCTCGCGGGCTCGGGCGGGATCTTCCGCGACATGACCATCCACGACCTCGACATGGCGCGGTTCTTCCTCGGCGACATCGTCGCCGTCCAGGCGGTACCGCAGCGCCTGGACCCGGCCTTCGCGGAGATCGACGACTACGACGCCGCGATCGTCACCCTCACCGCCGCCTCCGGCGCCGTGGCGACGATCATCAACAGCCGGCACTGCGCGGCGGGCTACGACCAGCGGCTCGAGGCGTTCGGCCCGCGCGGCGCGCTGCGCGCGGAGAACCACACGGCGACGTCGGTGGTGCTCGACGCCGCGGGGACCTCGGGCGCCCGCGGCCCGTACCTCGACTTCTTCCTCGAGCGGTACGCCGCCGCGTACACGAGCGAGCTGGCCGCGTTCGTGGCCGCCGTGCGCGAGGGCTCCGCGCCGACGCCGTCGCTGCTCGACGGGCGCCAGGCGCTGGCGCTGGCCGACGCCGCCACCGAGTCCGCACGCACGGGCCGCAGCGTGGCCCCCGCCCCGGTGCCGTCGGCGGCGTCGTCGGCCGCCGTCTGACCCCTGCCGGCCCCACACCCCACCCCGGACGAGAGAGAACGAGATGACCAGCGAGACGACGTCCTCCGGCGCCCCCACCAGCAAGGCGCGCAACACCGACCCGCGGTTCAGCAAGCTGACCGTCGGCGTCTGCCCTGACCAGTGGGGCGTGTGGTTCCCCGACGACGAGAAGCAGATCCCCTGGGAGAAGGCGCTGGCCGAGATGGCCGAGGCCGGCTTCGAGTACATGGAGACGGGCCCGTACGGCTACTTCCCGACCGACCCCAAGCGCCTGCAGAAGGTGATGGACGACAACGGCTTCACGGTCGTCGCCGGAACCGGCTGGGGCATCCTGCACAAGGCCGAGGCGTGGGCCGAGACCGAGAAGACCTTCCGGGCCATCGCGGAGACCCATGCGGCCGTCGGCGCGGAGTACATCGTCCACCTGCCCCCGCTCTTCCGCGACGACAAGACCTGGGAGTGGACCGACGACCGCGTGCTGACGCCGGACGCCTGGAAGCTCTACACCGAGAACGCCAACCGGCTCGGCCAGATCCTCAAGGACGAGTACGGGCTGAAGATGGTGCTCCACCCGCACGGGGACAGCCACATCGAGACGCCGGAGGACATCGCGCGGGTGTTCGACGCGACCGACCCCGACTACGTCAACCTGTGCCTCGACACCGGCCATATCGTCTACGGCGGGGGAGACCCGCTGGAGATGATTCGTACCTACCCCGACCGCATCGCCTACGTGCACATCAAGGCCTTCGACGTCGAGCTGACCGAGCAGGCGCACAAGGAGGACTGGCCGTTCGGTGAGGCGGTCGCGCGCGGCGCGTCGGTCCGGCCCCCGGCGGGCGCCCCGGACATGAAGTCGCTCGTCGCCGCGCTGGCCGGCCTGGACAAGGACCTGTACGTCATCACCGAGCAGGACCTGTACCCGTGCGACCCGCGGCTGCCGCTGCCGAACGCCGTCATGACCCGCCAGTACCTGGCGTCGTGCGGCCTGGGTCTGCTCTGACCGGGGAAGCTCTGACTGATCTGCTCTGACTGGGGAAGCTGGGACGGGGTGCTGACATGACGGGACGACGACGGATCGGCGTCGGGCTGATCTCGGCGGGCTGGATGGGCGCCGTCCACTCGCACGCCTACCGGGCGCTGGGGGAGCGGTACCCGGAGCTCGACGTCGACGTCGTCCCCGTCATCGTCGCCGACACCTCGGCGCCGAACGCCGACGCGGCGCGACGCCGCTTCGGCTACCGGTCGATAACAGCCGACTTCCGTGAAGTGCTCGCGCACCCCGAGGTCGACGTCGTGTCGATCTGCAGCCCCAACTACCTGCACCGCGAGCATGCGCTCGCGGCCGCTGCGGCCGGCAAGCCGTTCTGGGTGGAGAAGCCGATGGGCACCTCGGTCGGGCAGTCCCAGGACATCGCCGACGCCGCGCGGGATGCCGGGCTGGTCACCGCCGTCGGGTTCAACTACCGGCACGCGCCGGCGGTGGAGCACCTGCGGTCGCTGGTCCGCTCGGGCCGGCTCGGGCGGGTCAGGAACGTTCGCGTGGTGCTGGACGCCGACTACTCGTCCTCGCCGTCCGGGCCGCGGACCTGGCGGTTCGTGCGCGAGACGGCGGGGTCGGGGGTGCTCGGTGATCTGCTCAGCCACGGGTTCGACCTGGCACAGTACGTGGTGGCTTCGGTGCGGGAGGTGACGGCGCTGACCGAGACGTTCATCGGCTCGCGTCCGGCGCCGGTGGGTGGCGGCGTCGGGCACCAGGCCCATGGTGATCTCGACGGGGACCTGCTGCCCGTGGAGAACGAGGACTATGCGGCGGTGCTCGCGCGGCTCGACGGCGGTGCGGTGGCGACGTTCGAGTCGTCCCGGGTGGCCGTGGGGCCGCGGTGCGGGTACGGGATCGAGGTGTTCGGGAGCCTGGGCAGCGCGCGCTGGGACTTCGAGCGGATGAACGAGCTGGAGGTCTGCCTCGGGCCGGGGGATGCCGGGTACGGGTTCACTCGGGTGCTGACTGATGGGGCGCACGGGGAGTTCGGCCGGTTCAACCCTGGCGGGGGTATGGGGCTGAGCTTCGAGGACCTCAAGGTCATCGAGGGGGCGCAGTTCGTCACCTCCGTGCTGACCGGGGAGCAGCTGGCGCCGTCGGTGGCGGACGGGCTCCAGGCGGCGCGGGTGGCGGCGGCTGCGGAGGCTTCTGCTGTGGACGGGCTATGGCATTCCGTGGTGCCTCGGGGCGGCGTCGAGGGCCGGTAACGACTGGCGTCACTGTCGTACCTACCGGATATGATGGGGCGTCGCTCCGGAGGACCGAGGTCACCCTTGGTTTCCGTGTCGGCATGACGGGCTGTGGCGCAGCTTGGTAGCGCATCTGCTTTGGGAGCAGAGGGTCGCTGGTTCGAATCCAGTCAGCCCGACACGTCTGGCCTGGTGAGCCTCTGGTTCGCCAGGCCAGAACGGACCCGGGACCCTGCGGACCTCAGCGTCGCCCGTCCAGCTGCGGGACGTCGGTGCCTTCGTCCGCGCGTCGCGCGTGGGAACGGGCGTGTGCGACGGCGTCGTCCAGCGTGAGGAACAGGTGGCTCTCGTGGCGGAGCTCGTCCAGCACCCCGACGGTGGTCATCAGCTTGCGGTGCCGGGGCTGGACGCCCTTGACCAGGACCGTGATGCCGCGCTGCTCGAGGGCGCCGACAAGCTCTGCCAGCGCCCGCGCTCCGGTGGCATCGACCATGCCCAGCTGGGACAGGCGCAGGATGACGACCAGGACGTTCTCCCGTACCGAGGTGTCGGTGACCTCCGTGAGGATCCTGTCCGAGGCTCCGAAGAACATGGCGCCGTCCAGCCGGAAGAGCGCGATGTGCTCGTCGCCCTCGTGCGCGACGCCGGGTAGCGGCTCGCGGTGCACGGACGAGGCGCGGGCCACGCGCCGCAACGCGAAGAACGCGGCCACGACCAGCCCGATCTGCACTGCCTCGACGAGGTCGAACGCGACGGTGATGACGGCCGTGACCACGAACGTGGCCGCATCCGAGCGAGTGGAGCGCAGGACCGCGCGGATCGTGCCGGCACCGATCATGCGGAACGCGGTCACCATGAGCACGCCGGCCAGCGCTGCCAGCGGGATGCGGCTCACTGGCCCGGTGGCGAGATAGATCACGGCGAGGATGACCAGCGCGTGGACGACGGCGGCCAGGCGGGTGCGGGCTCCGGAACGCACGTTGACCGCGGTGCGCGCGATGGCGCCGGTGGCCGGCATGCCGCCGAACAGGCCGGAGGCGAGCGAGGCCAGACCCTGACCTACCAGCTCCCGGTCCGGGTGGTACACGGAGCCTCCGGGCACCATCGACGCGGCGACCCGGGCGGACAGCAGGGACTCGATAGCGGCCAGCGCCGCGATAGCGATGGCCGCACCCAGCAGGTCGCCCAGCCCGGTGGTGCTGACGCCGGGCAGTGCCGGGACCGGGAGCCCGTCGGGCAGAGTCCCGATGCGGGCGACCGGCGCCCTGGTGACCTCGGCGAGCACGGTGGCGGCCACGACAGCGACCAGCGAGGCGGGGATCGCGGCATGCAGCCGGGGCAGGACGAGCATGAGGGCGGCGACCAGCGCCACCGTCGCGAGCGACCACAACGTGGTCGCGTCCAGGGCGAGCGCATCGAGGGCACCGGCGGCGTCGGCGACTGCGCGGGCTGCTGTCACCAGGGTGTTGCCCCCGACGGTGGCGGCCTGCCCGATGGCGGCGGGGACCTGTTGCAGGAAGATGATCGCGGCGATCCCGAGGGTGAACCCCTCGACCACCGGCCACGGGATGAAGGTGACCACCCGCCCGAGCCGCAGCAACCCGGCAGCCAGGACGATCAGCCCGCCGAGCATCGTGACCAGGGCGACAGAGGGCAGCCCGTACGCGGCGACGACGGGCGCCAGGACGACGGCCATCGCGCCGGTCGGGCCGGAGACCTGGAACCGGGAACCGCCGAACACGGCCGCGACCACACCCGCAAGGACAGCGGTCACCAGCCCGGCGGCCGGTCCGACACCGGAGCTGACACCGAACGCCAGAGCCAGTGGCAGTGCGACCACGCCCACGGTCAACCCGGCGAGCAGGTCGGCACCGATCGCCCGAGGGCGCAGGTCGTAGTCATCACGCCCGGGCAGCAGGTCGCGAACGTCCAGCCGGACCAGCACGTCACGGAGCGTCACGGCTTCGCCGTCCTCTCGACCGGGTCACTCTCAGCCAGGGCGGCCTCGAGCACGGACCGGACGCTCGCGCCGGGCAGCGTCGGCAGATGCTGCGCGACCGCGAGCCGTCCGGCATCCGCGTCGTGGCCGGCCAGGCGACGCAGCAAGAAGGCACGGGCGACGATGAGCAGGTCTGCGACCAAGGGCTCGGTCAGCCGGTACACCACGGCGTTGCCGGAGCGGGTCGAGTCCACGACCCCCGCGCGTTTCAGGACCGCCAGGTGCTGGGACAGTGCAGAGGGTTCAGCACCCGTCACGTCCAGCAGGCGAGAGACCGGGGCGGCCAGGTCCGGGTCGGCCGCGATCACCTCCAGCAGCCGGATTCGGACCGGATGGGCCAGAGCCTTGAACAGCTCTGCCTTGATCGCGTAAAGGGGCTGCGTATCCACCTCACGACTTTAGCATTCGCTAAAACCACTGGGGATCGTGAACGGGCTCCTCCGAGACATATCGACGTCGTGCCGAGCTCACAGCGCCGGCAACGGGGGGACGACCGCCACCGGGCAGGCGGCGTGCTGGATCATGGCCTGGCTGGTCGATCCCAGCAGGAGCCCACGGAATCCACCGCGTCCGCGCGATCCGACCACGACCAGCTGGGCGGTCCTGGTGTGCTCGAGAAGCACGTGGGCCGGGCCGTCGCGGACCACCACCTCTTCGACGGGAACGTCCGGGTGGTGTGCGCGGCCCTCGGCGAGCCACTGGCTCAACGCCTCCGACTCGTTCTGCTGGACCAGGTGCCAGTCCGTCGTGAGTTCCCAGACGGTCACGACAGGCAGGTCGCTCCACGCGTGCACGGCTGTCAGGGGCGCACCGCGGAGGGCTGCCGCCTCGAACGCGAAGTCGAGCGCGGCTCGGCTGTTCGGTGACCCGTCCACGCCGACCACTACCGGCCCGTCCTGCCGGGGCACGGTATCCGGATCGGCTCCGCGTACGACCACGACGGGGCAGTGCCCGTGGGTGGCGAGCGCCACGGCGATCGACCCGACGACGAGCCCGGCGAACCCACCGAGCCCGCGTGAGCCGAGCACCAGCAAACCGGCCGAGGCTGATCGGTCGATCAGCCGGCCGGCCGCCGAGCCACTGACCAGCTGGGTGCTGATGACGACGTCGGGCGCCACTTCCCGCGCCGCCGCGGAAGCCTCCCTGAGCCACAGGCCGCCCTGCTCGACGAGCGCGTCGTGGTACGGGACGAGCGATCCCACGTGCAGAGGTGCGACGGGGATCGGCGTCCACACGTGGACCAGCACCAACGCAGCGCCACGGCGGCCGGCTTCCCGGGCGGCCCAGAGCACCGCCTGCGTGGCCGAGGTCGAGCCGTCCACACCGACCACCACGGGGTCCTGCACTGTCTGGCTCATGGGGATCCTCTCCTCATCTCGGTCGGGGATCAGCGGTGCGCGTCGTGATGCGCGTGCACGACCACGACCGGGCACGGCGCCGAGCGGAGCAGGGCGTCGGGAACGCTGCGCAGCATGCGGCCGATCAGCGGCTGGTGCCGGCGGCCGCCCACCACGACCAGGTCGTCCGGGGTGAGCCCGTACCGCAGTACGGAGGCCGGGTCCCCGCGACGCATCACGATCGTGCAGGCGACCTGCGGGTACTTCTCCGACCACCGCGCCACCCGGTCGGCCAGGTCGGCCTTGGCTGCCTCGCGCCACGAAGCGGCGACGGGGTCCATCTCCGGGAGAGCCGCGGAGATCGCGTCGTTGTCCGTCACGTGCAGCACCTCCAGTGCGCAGTCACGTGCGGCTGCCTCGGCGAACGCGGCGCCCAGCACGTCTGGCTCGTCGTCGCGGTCCACGCCCACCCGGATCCGCCTCGGGTCGCCGGGGGCCGCGCCGGCCGGGACCACGGCGACGGCTCCTGGAGCGGTCGCCGCCAGTGCGGAGGAGGTCGAGCCGAGCACCATGCGGTCGAACTTCCCGAGGCCACGGCGTCCGACCACGACCAGACCGCAGGTCCTGGACCGCCGGCTCAGCTCGTAGGCCGCGTCGCCGGACATCACGACCACCTCGACGTCCTGCTCGCCCGGACGATGCTCCGCGAGCCAGGTGCGTGCCGCCTCAGCGGCCCTGTAGGCATGATCGCGCATCTCGCCGATCAGACCGCCGATGCCCGGGTCCTGGGTGATCGGCACGCCATAGGTCGCCACGACCGTCAGGCGGGCCTCGTGCAGATCGGCGGCGCGCGCTGCCCAGGCCAGGGCGGCCAGGCTCTCGGCCGACCCGTCGACCCCGACGACTATGCCGTCGTACCAGGTGATGCTCATGATCGTCCTCCTTCGTCTCTCCCAGGACACCAGGCGGCCGATCTCGTCCGGCAGAGACCGGGGACCCGCGGGAGCAGGACCAAGGTCCCAACCGGCTACCCCCGGTCCGGGCGCGCTACCGTGGCCCCGGGAGGCACACATGGGCTCAGCCGACACCCCACGCGACCGCACCGACCTGCTGCTGGAAGCGGTCGTCACGGTCAGTCGTGGCCTGGATCTGGAGACGGTGCTGCACCACATCGTCGAGACAGCCATCAAGCTCGTCGACGCGCGGTACGGCGCGCTGGGCGTGCTGGGTGACGACGGCAGGATCGCCAGGTTCCTGACCGTCGGGCTGTCCGACGAGCAGATCGCCGCGATCGGTCCCTACCCCACGGGGCACGGTGTGCTGGGCGAGCTGATCCGCCACCCCGTGCCGCTCCGCCTGCACGACCTGTCCGCCCATCCCGTCTCGGTCGGTTTCCCCGCGCACCACCCACCGATGCACACCTTCGCGGGGATGCCGCTGCAGGTGCACAGTGCGCCGTTCGGCAACCTCTATCTCACGGACAAGCGCGGCGGGGGAGACTTCACGGCCGAGGACGAGCGGGTGCTGGAAGCGCTCGCCTCGGCTGCGAGCGTGGCCATCGAGAACGCGCGCCTGTACGACGTCGCGCAGCTGCGCGAACGCTGGGCGCGCGCCAACGACCGGATCTCCCGCCAGGTCCTGGCCGGGTCGTCGCCCGACGAGGTCCTGAAGCTCATCGGCAGCCAGGCACGGGAGGTCGCCAACGCGGATCTCACGGCCGTCTCCCTGCCGGATCCGGACACCGGTCGTCTGCTGGTGCAGACGGCGTCCGGGCTGGGGGCGGAGGACCGGGTGGGTTCGGTCCTGTCGGCCGACGGGACGTTCGCCGCGCTCACGTTCCGCACCGGGGTGCCGATGGTCACCGACGACGCCACGAAGGACGAGCGCGCCGAGTTCGCGCTGGACCTGCCGGTCGAGCTCGGCCCGCTGGCGGTGTGGCCGCTCGGCGAGCACGGTCGCGTCCGTGGTGTCCTGGCTGCGGCACGCGTGCGGGGCAGCCAGCCGTTCTCGTCGGTGGTGGTGGAGGCGCTGAGTGCCTTCGCCGCGCAGGCCGCCGTCGCACTGGAGCTGGCAGAGGGGCGGGCGGACGCCGAACGGCTCGTCCTGCTCCGTGATCGCGAGCGGATCGCACGGGACCTGCACGACCTGGCGATCCAACGGCTGTACGCGACCGGACTCTCGCTGCAGCGAGTGGCGCGTACCGCGCCGGCGGAGGTGGCCGCGCAGCTGACGGCGGCGGTCGAGGAGGTCGACGAGACGATCGCCCTGGTACGGACCACGATCTACCGGTTGCAGCCGGGTGAGCGGTCCGGCGGTGCCGACGCCCGCCGGATCGGTCTGCGCTCACGCGTCATCACCGAGGTCGATGCCGCTGCGGTTCCGCTCGGGTTCGCGCCCCGGCTGCGCTTCGAGGGCGCGGTGGACACCATGGTGCCGTCGGACGTCGCCCACCACATCATCGCGGTCGTGCGCGAGGCGCTGTCGAACGTCGCCCGGCACGCGTCCGCTTCCCGGGTGGAGGTCCGGCTGGCTGTGGCTGACGACCTTGTGCTCGTGGTGAGCGACGACGGCACGGGCATCCCCTCGACGGCCGCACACAGCGGGCTACGCAACCTCGCGCAGCGTGCGGACGAGCTCGGCGGATCACTCCTCATCGAACCCGCGGACCCGAGCGCTGACCGGGCTGGGACACGTCTGGTGTGGCGCGTGCCGATGCCCACCGACGACTCCCTGGAGACCTGACTCGAGCGTCTTCTCCGGCGCCGTCAGGGCCGTCCGGCTCAGTGTTGTCGGCGATCGTCCTGTTCGAGGCGGTCGGCGAGGACGGCGGCTTGTGCCCGCCGTTCGAGGCCGAGCTTGGCGAAGATGCTGGAGACGTAGTTCTTGACGGTCTTCTCGGCGAGGAACAGCTCGGCGCCGATCTGCCGGTTGGTCAGGCCGTGCCCGATCAGGCCGAGGATGCGGCGCTCCTGGTCGGTCAGGCCGGAGAGCGGGTCGGGCTCGTGGTGGGCGCCCTCGCGGATACGTTCCATGACGCGGGCCGCGGCGCGTGGGTCGAGCATGGACCCGCCCGAGGCGACGGTCAGCACGGCCTGGACGAGGTCGGTGCCGCGGACCTGTTTGAGGACGTAGCCGGCGGCTCCGGCGAGGATCGCGTCGTAGAGGGCCTCGTCGTCGGAGAACGAGGTGAGCATGAGGCAGGCCAGGTCCGGCATACGGGAGCGCAGCTCGCGGCAGACGGTGACGCCGTCGCCGTCGGGCAGCCGCACGTCCAGCACCACGACGTCAGGGGCGAGGGCGGGGATGCGGGCGAGCGCCTCGCGGGCGGTACCCGCTTCACCGATGACGCGCACTCCTGGCTCTGACTCCAGCAGGTCCGCGACGCCGCGGCGCACCACTTCGTGATCATCGACGAGGAATACGCGTACGTCCATGTGACCTACGGTAACGGTGGGCCCGGCCGTGGCGGTGCCCGTCCCGGGGACTACCGGGACGGGCACCGCGGAGACGGGCACTGTGAGGTGCTGTGTCATCGCAGGACGGGGAACCGCTTGACGAGCGGCAGCCGGGCCCACTGCTTGCCGAGGCCGATCGTGTCACCGGCCAGGAAGGCGGCGAGCCCGATCAGCAGGACCGCGTCGACCAGGTGGTAGTCCACGAAGGGGTTGTTCTCCAGCGGCAGCGAGGCCATCCACATCAGGAGCATGAGCAGTGCACCGGCGCCGGCTGCGATCCGCATCCCGATGCCGAGTGCCAGGGCGAGCCCGATGCCGAGCAGGCCGAGCATGAACAGCCAGTCGATGACGGCGTTGCCGGCCAGGGAGCCGAAGAACCCGGCGAACGGGCCCTCGACACCGCCGAGGTAGCCCTCGGTCGGGGAGCCGCCGTTGATCCAGGCGCGCTCGGTGGGCGTGCCCAGGCCCCAGCCGAACAGCTTGTCGCCGAACGCCCAGAGGAACTCGACGGCGAGGAGCAGCCGGACGCCCGCGAAGCTGTACCGGGCGACCGCTGTGCTCGTGACGGTCGTGGCGGATGTGGTGGCGCGCTCACGCGCTACCGGCCCGTGCGCCAACGGTGCGGAGTGGTGGCTGATGGAGCTCATGATCTTCCTCCTGGGGGTGCGCCGGAACGGTTCCGGCTGCCTATGACCACGGTCCCGCGAACCATGTGGACGGGTGCAGGGTCACCTGGCTCCTGTCGGTAGGACCTTGGTCCCGCGCCGGGACGGGCCGATGGCCCTGGGCGGCGGCTACCAGGTGGAGTCGCCGCGGATGACGGCGTCGGACCCGCCGTCGACGAAGATGACCTGGCCGCACAGGTGCGAGTTCTTCTCGCTGACGAGCCAGGTCAGGAGGTGCGCGGGGACCTCGGGCCGCATGAAGCCGTTCAGCGGCATGGGTACCAGGGCGGACATGGCCGCGCGCTGGATCTCCGTACCGATCATGCTCGCGACCATGGGAGTCTCGACGACTCCCGGCGCGATGGCGTTGAGCGGGATCCCCGCGCCCGCCCACTCCTTCCCGGAAGCCGCGCGGCGCAGCCACCGGCACAGGGCCGCCTTGCTGCTGGCATAGATCAGGTCGTTCTGCCGCGCCTCCACGAGCTTGGCGGCGCGCTCCAGCGCGCCGGCCTCGTCGCCGGCCAGGCACAGGTCCACCAGCTCCGCGTCCGACGGCATGAGGCTGGCCATCGATGCCGTGGCGACCGCGCGCGGGGCTCGTGAGGCGGCGAGCAAGGGCCGCAGTCCCTCCAGCGTCGCGACCGTGCCGAAGAAGTTGACCGCGACGTCGTCCGGGGTCTGGTGTGCCACTCCCGCGTTGGCGACGACGCCGTCGATGTGGTGGCGGCGTGCCCGCAGCTCCGCGACCATCGAGGCCCGGCCGTCCTGGGTGCGGAGGTCGGCCTCGATCTCGGCGTCGTGGAGGTCCACGCCGATGGCCCGGTCGCCGCGCTGCTCGAGCAGCCGCAAGGTCGCGCGGCCGATTCCTGAGGCCGAGCCGGTGACGACGATGGTGCGCATGATGGGTCCTCCGTGTCGTGCGTCGTGCCGATCCCGGCAGCTCGCCGGGGCGTTCTTCACGCTAGGCAGCCAGTTCCGGCACCGTCCTGTGCCGTCGGTCCCGATGCCTCGGGCCGTTGGTCCCTGGTGTGTGCGCACACACGCGCGCGACGCTGGGAGCACGCTCGCCCTCCCACGACGGGAGGGGAACCGATCGACAGGAGCACTGCCATGACCCACACCTGGAAAGTCGCCATCCGCCTGTTCGACGCGGACGACGTCGAGCGGGACGGCACTCTCACCGCCGCGCACGCCGTGCTGACCACGTCGAGCGGGACGTCGCTCGAAGGCCATGGACGCGCCCGGCGCAACCCGGACGACCCGCAGGTCCGCGAGATCGGCGAGGAGCTGGCCGCCGCGCGTGCCTTGCGGGACCTGGCAGACCGGCTGCTGCGGGCGACGTCGGACGACATCGCGCAGATCGAGCACCGCCCGGTCCGGCTGCACCTGTGACCTCAGGTACGTCGTCCCGGCCCAGCCGCCCGTCGTCCGTCTCGGCGCCGGCCGCCGATGATCCGTCCGATCCGTCGCTGCGGGAGGCGGCTGACGTCGCTCGCGAGCTCGGCGTCGATCCCGTCGTCGGGCTGGACGACGCCGAGGCCGCGCGCCGGCTGGCCACCGACGGGCCGAACGAGCTGCGGTCCAGGCCGCCCGTGCCGCTCTGGCGCAAGGTCCTCGAGCAGTTCCGCGACCCGTTGGTGGCCCTGCTGCTGGTCGCCGTGGCCATCTCGGTCACCGTCTGGTGGGTCGAGGGTGCCGACGGCGTGCCGGTCGACGCGGTGGTGATCGCCGCCATCGTCGTGCTCAACGCGGTGCTCGGCCTGGTCCAGGAGAGCAAGGCGGCGAACGCCGTCGCGGCGCTCCGGTCCATGACGGAGGCGAGCTCCACCGTGCTCCGGGACGGTCGCCAGGTCACCGTGCGGTCGGCCGAGCTGGTCCGCGGGGACGTGCTCGTGCTGACCGAGGGCGACGCCGTCGGCGCCGACGCGCGCCTGCTGAGCGCGACGGCCCTGCGGGTCCAGGAGGCGTCGCTGACCGGCGAGTCGGAGGCGGTCCTGAAGGACGCGGCGGTCCTGCCGGCCGCCGCGCCGCTGGGCGACCGGTTCGACATGGTCTACAAGGGCACCGCCGTCGCCCAGGGTGTGGGCCGGGCCGTCGTGGTGGCCACCGGCATGGGCACGCAGATGGGCGCGATCGCGAGGCTGCTCGACGCCACCGAGGAGGAGGTCACGCCGCTGCAGCGGGAGATCTCGCGGGTGAGCAAGGTGCTCGGCCTCACGGTGATCGGCATCGCCGTCGTGGTGATGGTCCTCGCGGCAGTGGTCAACGACGTCCGCACGGCGGAAGATCTCGTCACCGTCCTCCTGCTCGGCGTCTCGCTCGCCGTGGCCGCCGTGCCCGAAGGCCTGCCGGCGATCCTGTCGGTGGTCCTGGCCGTGGGTGTACAGACCATGGCGCGCCGGAACGCCGTCGTGAAGAAGCTGCACTCCGCGGAGACGCTGGGCTCGGCGTCGGTCATCGCGTCGGACAAGACCGGCACCCTGACCAAGAACGAGATGACCATCCAGCGGGTCGTCACCGCCTCCGGCGAGGTCGCACTCACCGGCGTGGGCTACCGGCCCGACGGCGAGGTGCGCGCGGGGCCGGACGGCGACGGGGGACCGCTCACGAACGAGCCGCTGCTCCGGGAGGTGGCCATGGTGCTGGGCGGCGGCTCGCTCGCCAACGACGCCCAGCTCGTCGAGGACGACGGCGAGTGGGCCGTGCAGGGCGACCCCACCGAGGCGGCCTTCCTCGTCGCCGCGCACAAGCTCGCCGGCACGGTCGATCGCGTCGCCGAGTTCGAGCGCCGTGGGGAGGTCCCCTTCACCTCCGAGCGCAAGCTGATGTCCGCGCTCGTGGACCCACCGGGCGACGGCGCCTGGGCGCTGGTCACCAAGGGCGCGCCGGACGTGCTGCTCGGGCGCTGCACCGCCGTGCAGGTGGGCGAGGGGACCGTGCCGCTCGACGACGACCGGCGCGGAGCGGCGCTCGACGCGGTCGAGCGGCTGTCGGACCGGGCGTACCGCACTCTCGGCGTCGCCTATCGCCGGGTCGCGGAGGGCCTCGGGTCCGAGGGCCTGGAGGAGCACGAGTCCGACCTGGTCTACCTCGGGGTGGTGGGCATCATCGACCCGCCACGGCCCGAGGTCACGGCCGCGGTGGCCGAGGCCCACCGAGCCGGCATCCGCGTCATCATGATCACCGGTGACCACCCGGTCACGGCGACCCGGATCGCGACCGACCTGGGCATCGTGGAGCCTGGCGCGCGAGCCGTCACCGGCACGGAGCTGGACGGTCTGGACGGACCGGACCTGCGAGAGGCCACGCGCACCGTGTCGGTGTACGCCCGTGTGGCCCCGCAGAACAAGCTGCAGATCGTCGATGCGCTCCAGGCCGACGGGCACGTGGTCGCCATGACCGGTGACGGCGTCAACGACGCCCCCGCCCTCAAGACCGCCGACATCGGCGTCGCCATGGGCATCACCGGCACGGAGGTGACCAAGGAGTCGGCCAAGATGATCCTCGGTGACGACAACTTCGCCACCATCGTCGCCGCCGTGCGCCAGGGCCGGGTCATCTTCGACAACATCAAGAAGTTCCTGCGCTACCTGCTCTCCTCGAACATGGGCGAGGTATTCACGGTGCTGCTCGGCGTGCTGTTCGCCGGGGTGGTCGGACTCGAGGGCGCCGCCGGCGGCGAGGCCGTGGTCGTGCCGCTGCTGGCCACGCAGATCCTCTGGATCAACCTCGTCACGGACTCGGGTCCGGCGCTCGCGATGGGCGTGGACCCGGAGACCGACGACGTCATGGCCCGGTCACCGCGGGGCATGCACGAGCGGATCATCGACGCGCGCATGTGGACCGGCGTCCTGAGCATCGGTCTTGTCATGGGCGTCGCCACCCTGCTGACCATCGACATCTTCCTGCCCGGCGGCCTCGTCGAGGGCACCGACTCGCTCGCCGTGGCGCGCACCGCCGGGTTCACCACCCTCGTCCTGGCCCAGCTGTTCAACGTGTTCAACTCCCGGTCGGAGACGACCAGCGCCTTCCACCGGATGTTCGCGGGCCGCTGGCTCTGGGGCGCGATCGGGCTGGGCGTGCTGCTCCAGGTCGCCGTCGTCCAGGTGCCGTTCCTCCAGGTCGCCTTCGGCACCGCGAGCCTCGACCTCGCGCACTGGGGTGTCGCGGTCGCGATGGCGTCCTCGGTGCTCTGGTTCGACGAGCTCCGCAAGCTGCTGTGGCGGGCGCGGCACCCCGGTGCGGTCGCCTAGGTGCGCCGGGCGACGCCTACGCGAGGGACAGGAAGAGCTTCTCGAGCTTCTGCAGGTCGGCCGTGCCGTTCTCCTCGTCGGTGAGGCACTGCTTCAGTCCCGACGAGATGACGGCGAACCCTGCCCGGTCGAGGGCCTTCGAGACGGCGGAGAGCTGGGTCACGACGTCCGCGCAGTCCGCTCCGTCGTCCACCATGCGTATCACTGCGGCGAGCTGGCCCTGGGCGCGCTTGAGCCGGTTGGAGACCTTCCGCATCTCGTTCGGATCGAGTTCCACGATCAGCCCTCTCGGCGTCCGAAGATCCGGGACAGGAACGAGCCCTTGGCGGGCTCCTCGGCGTGTCCCTCGCACTGGTCACGGCGCGGCACGCCGGCCATCACCTGGTCGACGTGCTGGCCGCAGCCGGCCCACGTCGTCCTGCCGCACTTCTCGCATGTCACAGCTCTGCACACGGTGATCTCCCTCGCTCGGTTGTTCCAGAGAATACCCCCTGGGGTATTGTCGGTGTCAAAGCCAAGGAGGACCACATGAAGATCGTCATCGTCGGGGGAGTCGCCGCGGGCATGTCGGCGGCCACCCGGCTACGCCGCCTGGCCGAGGACGCGGAGATCGTCGTCCTGGAGGCGGGTGAGCACGTCTCGTACGCCAACTGCGGGCTGCCGTACTACGCGGGCGGAGTCATCCAGGACCGCGAGGCGCTGCTGCTGCAGACGCCGGAGTCCCTCGCGGCGCGGTTCCGCCTCGACGTGCGCATCCGCAGCCAGGTGACGGGTGTCGACGCCGCAGCGCACACCGTGACCGTGCGTGACGTCGGAACGGGCGACGAGTACGTCGAGACCTACGACCACCTCGTGCTGAGCCCTGGCGCCCGACCGGTCGTACCGCCGGTTCCCGGCATCGAGCGTGCGCTCGTGCTGCGTGACGTCGCCGACGCCGACCGGCTCGTGGCCGCGGTGGACGGCGCGCGCACGGCCGTGGTCATCGGTGGCGGCTTCGTCGGCCTGGAGGTCGTGGAGAACCTCGTCCGCATCGGTCTGACCGTCACCCTCGTGGAGCTCGGCGACCAGGTGCTCCCGCTGCTGGACCCGGAGCTGGCCGTGCGCGTACGCGACGAGCTCGAGGCGCACGGCGTCGACGTCCGCACGTCCACGCAGGTCTCCGCGCTCACGCCCGACACGGCGGTCCTTGCGGACACCGCGGGGACCGACGTCGGCAAGGTGTCCGCAGACCTGGTCGTGGCCGCGGTCGGTGTCCGGCCCGACACGGAGCTGGCGACCCTGGCCGGTGCCGCCCTGGGCCCGCGCGGCGGCATCCTGGTGGACGAGGACCTGCGCACCTCGGTCCCGGACGTCTTCGCGGTCGGTGATGCCGCGGTGAAGCGCGACGCGTTCGCCGTTCAGGGTGAACCCGAGCCGTTCGCGCTCATCCCGCTCGCGAACCTCGCCAACCGGCACGGTCGGCACGTCGCGGACGTGATCCTCGGCCGGACCGGCATGCGACCGTCGATCGGCACCGCCGTGGTGGGCGTGTTCGGCCTGACGGCCGCCGCGGTAGGGCGCAACGAGAAGCGGCTGCGGGCCGAGGGCCGCCCCTACCGGGCGATCCACACCCACCCGAACCAGCACGCGGGCTACTACCCGGGCGCGATGCCGCTTGCGCTCAAGCTCCTGGTCGACCCGGAGACCGACCAGATCCTCGGCGCCCAGGGGGTCGGCCACGACGGGGTCGACAAGCGCATCGACGTGATCGCGACTGCCGTCGTCGGAGGCCTGACCGCCTCCGATCTCGCGGATCTCGAGCTCGCCTACGCACCCGCCTACGGGTCCGCCAAGGATCCGGTCAACATGCTCGGCTACGTCGCGGACAACCTCCGCGCAGGCGACACCCGCAGTGTCCAGTGGCACGAGCTCGACGAGCTCGTGCGCCGCGGTGCGACGCTCGTGGACGTGCGGACCCCCGCCGAGCACGCGCGCGGCACCGTCGAGACCGGCATCGAGACCGGCATCGAGACCGGCATCGGGACCGCGAGCGACAGTGCACGCCACCGGGCGCGCAACATCCCGCTCGACGAGCTCCGTGCCCGCGCGCGCACCGAGATCCCGACCGGAGCACCGGTCGTCGTGCACTGCCAGGTCGGGCAGCGCGGACACACTGCCGCCCGGCTGCTCACCCAGCTCGGCTACGACGTGCGCAACCTGGACGGCGGCTACGTCACCTGGCTGGACGCCGTCCGAGCGAAGGCGGCACCAGCGCGCGACGATGACGAGGTACCGCACGAGCCAAGCACCACCATGAGGAGCACACGATGAGCTATGGCATCACCACCCGTGTCCGACGACCTTTCGAGGACACCGTCCGAGCGGTCCGCGAGGCGCTCGCCGAGCAAGGTTTCGGCATCCTGACCGAGATCGACATGGCAGCGACCATGAGGAAGAAGCTCGATGTCGAGATCAGGGCCCAGGTCATCCTGGGCGCCTGCAACCCGCCCCTGGCGTACCGCGCCCTCCAGGCCGAGGAGTCCGTGGGACTGCTCCTGCCGTGCAACGTGGTCGTGCGGGACGAGGGCGACGGCACGACGACCGTCGAGGCCCTCGATCCGCAGATCATGGTCCGCGTCACCGGCAACCCGGCCCTGTCCGGGGTCGCGGACGAAGCGGGGGAGCGTCTACGAGCGGTCGTCGACGTGATCACGGAGGGCTGATCTCGCGACGGGACGCCGACAGCGACCTTCGGCCCGCGCCCGGGGGACCAATGCCCCTGCACGTCCCGACGGCGCCCCCGAAGACTGGGAGCATGACAGAGCGCATCGTGATCCTGGGTGGAGGTACCGGCGGCACGCTGTCGGCGAACCGGCTGCGGCGCAGGCTCGGCGACGACGTCGAGATCACCGTCGTCGACCGCGACGACGACCACGTCTACCAGCCTGGCCTGCTGTTCGTGCCCTTCCAGCAGGCCGGTCCGGGTGGCCTCGTCCGATCGCGTCCACGCCAGCTGCACGCCGGCATCGGCTACCACCGGGCCGGCGTCCGGCGGGTCGACGTCGACCGTGACCGGGTGCAGCTGGACGACGGCGAGACGCTGCCCTACGACGTGCTGGTGATCGCCACCGGCGCCCGGCTGCTGCCCGAGGAGACCGAAGGTCTGACGGGTCCGGGCTGGGGACAGTCGGTGCACACCTTCTACGACTACGCCGGCGCCACCGCGCTCGCCGGCGCGCTGTCCCGCTTCGAGGGCGGCCGGCTGGTGGTCAACGTGGTGGACCTGCCGATCAAGTGCCCCGTCGCCCCGCTGGAGTTCTGTTTCATCGCCGACTGGTACTTCCGGGTCCGCGGCATCCGCGACAAGGTCTCGTTGACGTACGTGACCCCGCTGGACGCGGCGTTCACGAAGCCGGTCGCGGCGCGGGCCCTGGCCGGCCTGCTGGCCGAGAAGGGCGTCGAGCTGGTGACCGAGTTCAACACCGGCACCGTGTACGGCGCGGACGGCGATCCGGGCCGTCGTCTGGTGTCGTTCGACGGGCGCGAGGTCCCCTTCGACCTGGCGGTCGTCGTGCCGCTGCACGGTGGGGCGGCCTACGTCGACGCCTCGCCAGGCCTGGGCGACGAGCTCGGCTTCGTCCCTACCGACCCGCACACCCTGCAGTCCACGGTGCGGCCGAACATCTTCGTCATCGGCGATGCCACGGCGCTCCCCGCGTCCAAGGCCGGTTCGGTGACCCACTTCGAGGGCGAGACGCTCGTGCGGAACGTCGCCCGGTTCCTCGCCGGCCAGGAGCCCCTGGCCGAGTTCGACGGGCACGCCAACTGCTTTGTCGAGACGGGCTTCGGCAAGGCGCTGCTCATCGACTTCAACTACGACACCGAGCCGCTGCCGGGTCACTACCCGGCAGCCGTGGGGCTGCCCCTGCTGAAGGAGTCGCGGCTCAACCATCTCGGCAAGCTGATGTTCGCCTGGCTGTACTGGCACAGCCTGCTGCCCGGGAGGGACATCCCCGGAGTCGGCTCCGCCATGCCGCTGACGGGCAAGCGCGATGCCGTGACCACCGGCTGACCAGCCTGAACCGGTCGGACGACGACGAGAAGGAGGAGACGCGACATGCCGAACGTGACCTACGCGGGCACCCAGGTGTCCGTGAACGACGAGGGATTCTTCACCGACCCCGGGCAGTGGCGCGAGGACATGACGCCGGAGATCGCTCGTGAGGCGGACATCGACCCGCTGACCGAGCAGCACCTGCGCGTCGTCAAGCACGTGCGCCACGAGTACGAGGAGAAGGGCTCCGGCCCGACCGTCCGCGCACTGGGCAAGAGCTCCGGCGTCAGCGTCAAGGAGCTCTACGAGCTCTTCCCCAAGGGTCCGGCCAAGCTGGCGGCGAGGATCGCCGGCATCCCGAAGCCCCGCGGCTGCATCTGAGAACCACGAGAACCGATCAGAAGGACGGTGTGCCATGGCAGGCGACGGCAAGATCGAGAAGGTCTCGATCATCATCTCCAAGGGCTCGCTCGAGGGCATCTACCCGGGGCTGATCATGGCCAACGGAGCTCGCGCCGAAGGAATGGAGGCGAACCTGTTCTTCACGTTCTTCGGTCTCGACGCAATCCACAGGGACCGGTACGAACACATCAAGCTGGCCACGGTGGGCAACCCTGGTCTCCACCTGCCGACCTGGTTGGGCAGCGTGCCCGGCGTCTCTGCTGCGATGACCCGGTACATGGCGCGGAAGATGGACAGGCTCGACATCCCGCCGATCGCCGAGTTCGTCGAGATGATCGCCGACACCGGCGCGGGACTGTACGCCTGCCAGGCCTCGGTCGACCTGTTCGGATTCGCCAGGGACGACTTCATCGGCCAGGTCAAGGACGTCATCACCGTCGGGGAGTTCTACGACCTCGCGGCCGGCGGCCAGATCGTCTTCACGTGACCCGATCTCAACGGAGGAAACCGCCATGCGTGCCCTGATCGTCTACGAGTCCATGTTCGGGAACACCCGGGCTGTCGCGCGAGCCATCGCGGAAGGGATCGAGGCGTCGATGCATGCCGACATCCTCGAGGTGGGCGCGGCGCACGACAGCGTGCCCCAGGACGTCACCCTGCTGGTCGTCGGCGGGCCGACGCATGCGTTCAGCATGTCCTGGCCGTCGACCCGGCGGGACGCCGCCGGTCGAGCACCCTCCGTCATCTCACGCGAGCGTGGGATCCGCGAGTGGCTCGGGGCGCTTCCGGGTGTGATGGCCGGGTCCAGGACCGAGGCCACCACATTCGACACACGGACGACGTCACACCTCACCGGTTCTGCCGCACGAGCGGCCAGCCGCCGGCTCGACCGGCTCGGCTACCCCCTCGTCGCCGCTCCCGTGAGCTTCCGGGTCGCCAGTCTCACCGGTCCCCTCGCGGGCGGGGAGCTCAATCGAGCTCGAACCTGGGGCGGGGCACTGGGCTCGGAGGTAGCGGCCCGCCGGGCCAGCAACATCTCCTGAGCCTCGGTACGTCGTGGCGCGGCCGTCCGGTACCTGCCACGACGCGCTGCCGACGTGGCTACCCGGGATCGTGGGCGGCCACCCCTGGAACGGACCGGCGAGGCGTGTGCTTCGGCATCGAGCTGTACCCCAGCCGCATGAGCATCTGCGGTGCCCCGTCGAGCGACAGGACGTGGCGCAGGTCATGGCGAGTCGTCGGGTTCTCCAGGACCGTGGTCGCGAACGACGCGTGGACGAAGTAGGTGGTGGCGACCAGCAGAACATGCTGCAACGCCTGGCCCGCCGTCACCCAGTCCCGGGGGGAGTCACCGGCGGTCGAGAGAACCGCCAACGTCGACCGTTGCTCGAACTGCACGCTGCCGGTGCTGGCGTGGAACCGCCGCACCGGAGCCCGGTCGTCGCTCGCGCCCGGACCGAGCAGGTCCTGCGGGATGCCGTCGTCACGGCCAGGATCGGTGGTGGTCCACGCCTCCTCCTCCGCGCGCGCCGCGGGGTCCTCGGCGGCGAGTGCCTCCGCTCTGCGGACCAGCCCGAGCACGTCCTCGCGTACCGGCTCCGAGGGCTGGATCAGCCGCAGCTCCGCTCCCTCGTCCCGAGCCGCCTGCAGGATGGACATCAGCACGTCCGTGAACAGCGGCTGGTCGTCGAACGGGACCCGTGACGTCGTACGCCGCTCGATTGCTACGGACAGCTCGAGCTCGTCAGTGTTCGGGACCGGGCCCGGTTCGAGCTCGATCTCGGCCACCAGGAGCTCGTCGTCCGGGACCGGCAGGACCTTGACGACGGCCGTCAGCGAGTCCCGCCGAGCGGCCGTCCTCGCATTGAACAGGAATGCCCCGCAGCTGATCAGCATCTCCCTGCCGTGCGGATCGGAGTGCCGCAGCTGACGCGCGGCGTCCGCGCGCAGAAGCACGGTGTTGCCCGTGACGTCCACCTGCCACGGCTGGGTGTTGTAGACGCTCGGGGCCCTCGCCGCTGCCCTCAAGATCCGTTCGACCCGCGAGTCGACGATGCTCATGATGTCTCTCCCTTCAGCTGACCGTCCGGATCGCACCGGCCCGGGCTGCCCTTCCCGCAGGATCGCGTTGGGGCTCAGCGGGCGATGTACCCGCCGTCGACATAGAGCTCGGCGCCGGTGACGAAGGACGCGTCGTCGCCGGCGAGATATGCCGCGGCGGCCGCGACCTCCTCCGGCCGGCCCAGGCGGCCCATCGGGGTCAGATCGACCATGGCGGTCTCGAACGCGGTGCCCCTGGCCGCGTCGAGGATCGGTGTGTCGATGAACCCGGGGTGGATCGAGTTGACCCGGACCCCGGCTCGTGCCCAGGCAAGCGCCACGTTCTTGGTGAGAGTACGTACCGCGCCCTTCGCGGCGTGGTACGCCGGCGAGGTGCCCAGCCCACCGCTGGTGCCGAAGATCGAGCTGATGTTGATCACCGAACCGTGACCCGACGCCTTGAGGTGTTCCGCGGCGGCCTTCGTCCCGAGGAACACGCCGGTCTGGTCCACCGAGATCGTGCGTTCGTACTGGTCCAGGGTCGTGTCCTCGATGGTGCCGAGGTCACCGATGCCGGCGTTGTTCACCAGCACGTCCAGCCCGCCGAACTCGGACACCGCACGTTCCACAGCGGTGGTCCACGCACTCTCGTCGGCCACGTCGTGGTGCATGAAGATCGCTCGGCCGCCCTTCTCGACGATCTCGTCGGCGACCTTCTGACCCTCGTCGTCCTGGATGTCGGTGACCAGCACCGCAGCGCCCTCCGCGGCGAGCCGTAGCGCGATCGCGCGACCGATGCCGCTGGCACCACCGGTGACCAGAGCAGTTCTGTCGTTCAGGCGATTCATGACCGATCACTCCCTTGGGCCGCTCGACCGCGGTTGCGGCCGGCAACCTCAGTCTTCGTCGTGCGGTTCACGCGAGGCAGGGCCGAACGTCCCGCCGCCCGGGGTCGGACGGCCCTGATGCGCCCGGGCCTGGGCGAGGAAGGTGGACTCAACAGGCACAGGAGGTAACAGCGATGCGTGCACTCGTGGTCTATGAGTCCATGTTCGGCAACACGGAAGAGATCGCGCGGGCGATCGGACAGGGGATCGGGGCGTCGATGCGCGCCGACGTCGTCGAGGTGGGTGCGGCGCCCGACACGGTGCCGGCCGACGTCACACTGCTGGTCGTCGGCGGACCCACCCATGCCTTCAGCATGTCCTGGCCCACGACCCGGCGCGACGCCGCCCAGCGGGCCACGACCCTCGTCTCCCGCGACCGCGGCATCCGCGAGTGGCTCGGCGGCCTTCCGGCCGCGCCGGCGGACACGGCGGCGACGGCGTTCGACACCCGGGTGACCTCGCGGGTCACCGGTTCCGCCGCGCGTGCGGCGAGCCACCGGCTGGACCGGCTGGGCTACCGCCTCACCGCAGCCTTCACCAGCTTCCGGGTCGCGGACGTCGCGGGTCCTCTCGTCGACGGCGAGGTCGATCGCGCTCGAGACTGGGGGAGGGCACTGGGCGCCGAGGTCGCGGCGCGCCGGCCCAGCAGACCGATCTCCTGACCTCGCCGGCGAAGGGAGACGACATGGCTGCGCCGCGCCCCGCCGTGCTGGACCTCAGGGTCATCGACGCCGTGGTGCTCGACACGGACGGCGTCATCACCGATACCGCCCGCACGCATGCCGCCGCCTGGAAGCGTGCGTTCGATGAGCTCCTGCGGGAACGTGGCCGTCGAACCGGCACCGACCTGCCACCGTTCGACATCGGCTCCGACTACCCGCGCTTCGTCGACGGCCGGTCACGCGAGGACGGCGCTCGCGGCTTCCTCGCGTCACGCGGGATCGTGCTGCCGGAGCAGGCCGCCGACGGCACCGAGTCGCTCGAGTCGCTCCTTGAGCGGAAGAACCGATACTTCCTCGACGAGGTCCGCCGCGGAGTCCATGCGTTCCCCTCCACCGTGGCCCTCCTGCGCGCGCTGCGGGACCGTGGCTGCGGGATCGCGGCTGTCTCGGCCAGCCGCAACTGTGGGCCGGTGCTGCGCGCCGCTGGTGTGGACGTCCTGGTCGACGTGCGGGTGGACGGCCTCGACGCAGCTCGGCTCGGGCTCCCCGGCAAGCCGGAACCGGCTCTGTTCCTCGAAGCCGCGCGGCGCCTGACGGTAGCCCCGCGCCGGTGTGCGCTGGTCGAGGACGCCCTGGTCGGGATCGAGGCCGGCCACCGGGGCGGTTTCGGGCTGGTGATCGGGGTGGACCGGCACCACCGGATCGGCGACGACATGGCGGACAGGGGAGCGGACTTCGTGGTCGCCGACCTCGCCGACCTCACCGTGATCGGGAGGCACGATGGAGCACGCAACCCTGTCGTATGAGGGCTTCGACCCGGGGGCAGAAGGCCTGAGGGAGGCCTTGTGCACCCTGGGGAACGGCTACGTCGCGACCCGTGGCGCCGCACCGGAGTCGCATGCCGACGGCGTCCACTACCCGGGCACCTACTTTGCCGGCTGCTACGACCGTCTGACGTCGACCGTTGCCGGGCGCACCGTCGAGAACGAGGATCTCGTCAACGCGCCGAACTGGCTGCCGCTGACCTTCTGCACGCCAGGACAGGACTGGCTGGGTCTCACTGCGGAACAGGTCCTGGACCACCGGCAGGATCTCGACACCCGGCGCGGGTTGATGACAAGGCGGACCCGGTTCCGTGACCCGCTCGGCCGCGTGCTCGCGGTCACCCAGCGGCGGCTGGTGTCGATGCACGACCCCCACGTGGCCGCCCTGGAGACGACGTTCGTGGCGGAGAACTGGTCAGGAACCCTCGAGGTGCGTGCGAGCCTCGACGGGCGGGTGACCAACGCCGGGGTCGTGCGCTACCGAGACCTGGACGGCGCACACCTCGTCCCCGTGGCGGAGGGCTACGACAAGGACGAGGGAGTGGCCTGGCTGCAGGTCCGCACCGCCACGTCGCAGATCCGGATCGCACAGGCGATGACGGTGGCGGTCACGGCCCCGTCGGTGACCGCCGCGTACGAGCACGACGTCGGTGAGCCGGCCGTGCGGCTGTGGCCCGACCTGGCCGAGGGCGTGCCCCTGACGGTCGAGAAGCGGGTGGCGATGTACACGTCGCAGGACCGGGCGATCTCGGAGCCCCTCGACGCAGCGCGCCGGCACGCGGCACTCATCCCGCCCTTCGAGGAGCTCCTGGCGGACCACGTCCGCGCCTGGGACAGGCTGTGGCAGGAGAGTGCCGTCGTCGTCGTCCCGGGTGAGGCGCAGCAGGCGCTGCACCTGCACGTCTTCCACCTGCTGCAGGTCCTGTCCGAGCACACGGCGCAGCTCGACGTCGGCATGCCCGCCCGTGGACTGCACGGCGAGGCGTACCGAGGGCACGTCTTCTGGGACGAGCTGTTCGTGTTCCCGTTCCTGCTGCTCCGCCTGCCGCACGTCGCGCGGTCGCTGCTCATGTACCGGTGGCGGCGTCTGCCGCAGGCACGCCGCGCGGCGTCCGACGCCGGGTACCGGGGTGCCATGTATCCCTGGCAGAGCGGGAGCGACGGCCGGGAGGAGACGCAGCGGATGCACCTGAACCCTGCGTCGGGCCGGTGGCTCGAGGACCACACGGATCTGCAGCGGCACGTGGGGATCGCCGTGGCGCACAACGTCTGGCAGTACTACGAGGCCACCGAGGACCTGCGGTTCATGCGCGAGCAAGGCATCGAGATGCTCGTGGAGATCGCCCGGTTCTGGTGCAGCCTGTCGACCTACGACGCCGGGTCGGACCGGTACGACGTCCGCGGCGTCGTGGGGCCGGACGAGTACCACGACCGCTACCCGGACGCCGACCGGCCCGGGATCGACAACAACGCCTACACGAACGTCATGGTCACCCGGGCACTGAGGCACGCACTGGACGCGCTCGCGCTGCTGCCCGTGCCGGAGCGGGAAGCACTGCGCCGGCGGCTCCAGCTGGACGAACGCGAGACGGACCTGTTCGACCACGTCAGCAGGCGGATGCGCGTCGTGTTCCACGCCGACGGTGTGATCAGCCAGTTCGAGGGTTACGACGAGCTCGCGGAGCTGGACTGGCCGGCCTACCGGTCGCACTACGGCGACATCCGGCGGCTCGACCGGATCCTCGAGGCGGAGGACGACTCCGCCAACCGCTATCAGGTGTCCAAGCAGGCGGACGTCCTGATGCTGGTGTTCCTGCTCGGCGAGAACGGCCTGCGCGAGGCGCTGGGATCGCTCGGGTACGAGCTCGACCATGCCGCGCTCAACCGCACGGTGGACTACTACCTGGCCCGCACCAGCCACGGGTCGACGCTGAGCGCGGTCGTGCACGCCTGGGTCCTCGCCAGCCGGGACCGCAAGGCCTCGTGGCGGTTCTTCCGCGAGGCGCTCGACAGCGACATCGCAGACGTCCAGGGAGGGACGACCGCCGAAGGGATACACCTCGGCGCGATGGCCGGCACCGTCGACCTGGTCCAACGCTGCTACACCGGCCTGACTCTCACCGGGGGCGTGCTCCGGCTGGACCCGCGGCTGCCCGCGGAGCTCGACGCCCTGGAGCTCCGGCTCCGTTACAGGGACCACTGGGGCGTCACTGTGCGGTGCGACCACGACGGCGCACGTATCGGTCTGTCCCGGTCGCGGCAGCGGCCGATCACCGTCGCGCTCGACGGCGGGGAACGTGCGCTGGCGCCGGGGGAGACCTGGGCGGTGCGCTGGAGCGATCTCGATGAGCACGACGCAGCGGAGGAAACATGACCATGCGGGTATTCCGCGGCTTGCGGCTGTATCCAGGGATCACGGGCGCGATCGTGGCGCTGGTGGCGGTGCTCCTGCTCCGCGCGGCAGGCGAAGGCGGCGTCGCGCGATGGGTCGCCACCGCGTACGTCGGCGCGTTCATCGTGTGGACGCTCGTCGGGATGGTGCGCGACGTGCTTCGCGGGCACGTCGGGCTCGACGTCCTCGCGGTCGTGGCGATGGTCGCGACCCTGGCCGTCAGGGAGTACGTCGCAGCGCTGATCATCGTGCTGATGCTCTCGGGCGGCAGAGCGCTCGAGGACTTCGCCGGGCGGCGTGCCAAGCGTGACCTGACGGCCCTGCTCGATCGCTCGCCCCGAGTCGCGCACGTGCTGCGGCCCCCGGGCGCATCCCGGGCCGAAGAGCTGGAGGACATAGCCGTCGACGACGTCGCCATCGGGTACGTGCTGCTCGTGCGGCCCGGCGAGATCGTGCCGGTCGACGGCGTCCTGCTCGGTGACGGCGGGACGTTCGACGAGTCCTCGCTGACCGGGGAGAGCCTGCCGGTTACCCGCGGGGTCGGCGAGGAGGCGCTGTCGGGCGCCGTGAACGGGACACGGGCGGTGCGGATCCGGGCCGTACGCCGCAGTGCGGACAGCCAGTACCAGCAGATCGTCGCGCTCGTGCGGGCCGCCGAGGAGTCACGGGCGCCGGTCGTCCGGCTCGCCGATCGTTTCGCGGTCCCGTTCACTGCCGTCGCGCTCGTCCTGGCGGGCGCGGCGTGGACGATCTCCGGGGACCCGACCCGCTTCGCCGAGGTGCTCGTGCTGGCGACCCCGTGCCCGCTCCTCATCGCGGCACCGGTCGCCTTTCTCGGCGGGCTCTCGCGTGCGGCCAGGAGCGGGGTGATCATCAAGAGCGGCACCGTCATCGAGCAGCTGGCACGCCTGCGGTCCGCCGCTTTCGACAAGACAGGAACCCTGACGCAGGGCCGTCCGGACCTCGTCGCCGTCCGGCCCGCCGCCGGGTTCGCCGACGACGAGCTGCTGCGGCTCGCGGCCTCGGCCGAGCAGTACTCGTCGCACGTGTTCGCCGGGAGCATCCGCCGAGCAGCCACCGAGCGTGGCCTCGACCTGCTGACCGCCACCGATGCGGCCGAGGTCGCGACGAACGGTGTGACCGCCGTCGTCGAGGGCCGGACCGTCGTCGTCGGCAAGCCCGCCTACGTCGCGTCGATCGCGCCGGACACGTCCCAGGTAGCCCTTGGCCCCGGCGAGGCCGCGGCCTACGTCGCCGTCGACGGACGGTTCGCGGGCGCTGTCGTCCTCGCAGACGACGCGCGTCCCGAGTCGCCCGCGGTCGTCTCCTGGTTGCGGGAGAACGGCATCGAGCACATCACGATGCTGACCGGGGACGCCCGGCCGACGGCGGAGTCGATCGCCCGGGAGGTCGGGATCGACGACGTCCACGCGGAACTCCTTCCTCCCGAGAAGGTGCGGCTCGCCGCCGAGCTGCGCCCGCGGCCGGTGATGATGGTCGGCGACGGGGTGAACGACGCCCCGGTGCTGGCGGCGTCCGACGTCGGCGTCGCCATGGGCGCGAAGGGCGCGACCGCGGCGGGGGAGGCCGCGGGTGTGGTGCTCCTCGTCGACTCGCTCGCCAAGGTCGTCGACGCCGTCTCGATCGGCCGGCACACGCTGCGGGTTGCGCTCACGGCCATCTGGATCGGCATCGGGCTGAGCGTCGGTCTCATGCTGGTGGCCATGACCGGAGCGATCCCCGCTGTGGCCGGCGCCCTGGTCCAGGAGCTCGTCGACCTGGCGACGATCCTGTACGCCCTCCGTGCGCTGGGCGGCCCGCCCAGCGGGCTCGCCGTTGGAGACGTTCGGGCACCTTCGGCGGGTGCTCGTCTCGACCGGTCGCTCCGCCGGTGAGGTACTGCTTGCGTCCCAGGGAGCTCGCGGACCGCCGCCGCACGGGCCGAAGGTCCCGTGAACCGAAGACCCTCGACCCTGCAAGGTGCATGGCCGCACCCGACAGGCTGAGCGCGAGCGACTCAGGAACAGCACCACTCGAACAGCACCGAGAGCACAGGAGAAGGAGATCGTCATGGGAACAACCTGGCAACCTGCCCCGATCGTCGTGGCTGTCGACGGCAGTGAACGCAGCGCCGGTGCCGTCCGGTACGCGGTTCGTGAGGCCCGCGCCCGGAAGCGCACCGTCCGGCTGGTGCATGTCGCCCCGACCCTTCTTCCGGAGGGTGGTCTCTGGCCTGCGGCGGGGCGTGACGTCGAAGACCTGCGGACCTCAGGAGAACGGATCCTGGAGCGAGCTGTGGCGGAGGCGCGCTCGGCTGCGCCCGACATCAGATTCGAGTCGTTGCTCGGCCGGGACCAGCGCGTGGCGGAGCTTGCCGCGGCGGCGGCGACAGGTGAACTCATGGTGCTCGGCAGGGAGACCCGCAGGGGAGCGGAACGACTGCTCGCGGGAACGACGACCGCTGGAGTGGTTGCCCGTGCGGCAGTTCCCGTGGTGGTCGTTCCGGCGGACTGGCGGGAGAGCGAGCACGGACGGATCGTCGTCGGGATCAAGTCGGCAGTGCCTGACGGCGAGCTCCTGGCTCGCGCGTTCTCGATGGCGTCCGCGCGGCACGCCGCCCTGCGCCTCGTGCATGTCGTCGTGATCCCCGAGCTAGCGGCAGAGATCGGCGTCGCCGACGCCTACGCGGACGAGTCCCTCAGTTCCGGCAGACGGATGCTGGAGAGCGCTGCTCACGAGTGGCGGGACGCCTTTCCGGACGTGACGGTGGAGATGACAGCGGTCGAGGGCCGCCCGGCCGACGCCCTCGTCGACGCCTCGGCCGACGCGGACCTCCTGATGCTCGCCCGGCCGCACCGCGACCTGCGGCACCCGGTGCGCCTGGGACGGACGCCGCGCGCCGTGCTCGGTGTCTCGGACACGCCGGTCGAGGTGGTTCCGTTGAAGCGTGAACCGGCCACGGCACCGCTCGTGCTCGAGAGCGAGGGCGAGATCCTGAAGAGCTGACGCGATCGACGCCAGCACTACAGACGTCGGCAACCGCCGATGCAGGCATCAGCGGTTGCCAGGATTCCGGGTGCGCGTCAGCCGCCGAGCGCGGAGAACGCCTCGTACACCATGAACGCAGGCCAGAAGATGCCCTGCAGGATGGCCCAGACGAACTCCCAGAAGCCGTCGGCCTGCTGCCAGAAATAGACCCAGGCACCGAAGATGCCGAGCCCGTAGATCGCGCCGCCGCCCGCGGCAGCACCCGTGTTCCGGTCTCCCATCACGTCACCTCCTCTGCCGGGTCGTGTCCGCAGGATGCGGTCGTGGTCCGGTCGTGTTCAGGACGTGTAACCGCTGGGTGTACTCGTTCTCGTCGATGTCGCCCTGGGCGAACCGCTGGGCCAGCACCTGCCGCGCGGACGTGCCTGCTTCCGGCGTCCCAGGCGAGCTGTCGGGGCCTCTGAGGTAGTGGGCCGCGGTCACCACACCGGCGACGATCAGCCCCCACAGCAGCAGCCCGCCGACGACCATGAAGACGACCATGAGCAGGGCGCCCCACATGCCCGTCCCGTAGCTTCCGTACATCATCGTTCTCTCCTTCCGCTCGAATCCGGTCCGGTCAGCCGACCGGATGACGGTGCGCGTGCACGACCAGGACGGGGCACGGCGCGCCACGGACCACGGAGTCGGGCACGCTGCGCAGCAGGCGCCCGGCGACCGCCGAGTGGCTGCGTCCGCCGACCACCAGGAGGTCGTTCCGCACCAGGCCGTGGAGCAGGGTGGCGATCGGGTCGCCGCGACGGATCACCACGGTGTACGTGACAGTCGGGTACTTGTCCGACCACCGCGCCAGCCGGTCAGCAAGGTCGACCGCTGCGGCCTCGTGCCACGACGCGGCCACGGGATCCATGTCGAGCAGGGCCGACGAGATCGGGTCGGTCCCCGTCACGTGCAGCACCTCGAGCGGGCGCCCGCGCGCGTCCGCCTCCGCGAACGCCGTACCCAGGACGTCCGGCTCGTCGACCGGGCCCACTCCGACCCGGATCTTCCGGGGTTCGTCGGTCGCTGCGCCGGCAGGCACCACCGCGATCGTCCCGGGTGCACCGGCCGCCAGCGCCGAGGAGACGGACCCGAGCAGCGCGCGGTCGAACGCGCGCAGCCCGCGGCGCCCCACCACGACCAGGTCGTCGGCGGTCGACTGTGCGGCCAGCACGCGGGCCGCACTACCCGGCAGCGCACGTATCTCGATGTCCCGACCACCGGGACGCCATCCGTGGAGCCGCTCCCGGGCGGCACGGGCCGCGTGGTGCGCCAGCTCGCGCGCCTCCTCGACGAGACCTGCCGCAGCCGGCTCGGCGTCGACCTCCACGGGGTGCGCCGCAACCACGGCGAGACGGGCCCCGTGCAGGTCTGCGGTAACGGTCGCCCAGCTCAGCGCCGCCAGGCTCTCGTCCGAGCCGTCGACTCCTACGACGACGCTCCGGTACCAGGTGTTGTTCATGATCGTCCTCCTCTGCTCACTACCAGGACACCAACTGGCTCGTCCCGGCGGCAGAGACGAGCGGCCCGCACGAGCGGGACCAACGTCCCCCGATCGCGAGGACCGAGACACGTGCCCTCCCGGCGGAGGGTCACGCGCTCGGGCGCACCAGCTCTTCGGCCATCGCGCGTGCGAACACGGCACCGGGCACGTTCGCCGCGTCGAAGTGGACGCTGCAGGAGAGCCGGCCCGCGTACGAGACCGCCGCCACGCCCAGCCGGACGTTCGCGGCGAGCACCGCAACCGGCCAGATCGCAGTGACAGGGGCGCCCGCGAGGCGCAACGTGCGGGCCGGACCCGGCACGTTGGTGACGAACCCGCCGACGAGGTGCTGCCGCCGTGCGACGCGGTCCATGAGGCGCGCTCCGACGGGACCGCGCATGAGCTCGAGCGTGCCCTGCTCCCGCGCCTGCACTTTCTCCGCTCGGGTCTGCTCCGCGATCAGCCGAAGGCGATCGCCCGGCGCGGGCACGTCGAGCGGCAGCCGCACGAGCATGACACCGACCTGGTTGCCCGACGTGCCACGCCGGCGCAGCGCGACCGGCACGGAGACGGGCAGCCGCGCCGGGATGCGTTCACCGGCGGCGGGCAGAGCAGCCCGGTAGCCCGAGGCGACAGCCGCGAGCAGCGCGTCGTTGACGGTGGCGCCGAACGGCCGCACACGCGCCTCGAGCGCTGCGAGGTCCACGTCCACGAAGGCGACGCCGCGGCACCGGTTGCGCTCGCCGAGCAGCACCGTGGACCCCAGCTCGCGGCTCGTGAGCGTCTTCCGGATGCGACGAGAGCCGTGGTCGAGTCTGCGGAGGAGGCGCCGCAGATCACGTCGTGGTCGTGGCTGCGTGCTCGGCCGGGACCGTGGAACCGTGGCCTCCCACGCAGAGGCCGTCCCTCGTTCGGAGGGATCGAACAGCTCCTGCGCGATCGCCACCGCGGCCATTCCATCCGCGACCGCGTGGTGGATGCGGAGCACGAACCCCGTCAGTCCGGGGCTCGCGCCCGGGACGACCAAGAGCTCCCAGAGCGGACGATCGAGCGGTAGTGGCGCGCTCATCAGCTCGGCGCACAGCCGTTCGAGGCCCGACAGGCCATCGACCGGAGCGACGAGCCGAACGTGCTCGCCCAGGTCGGGTGACCTCTCGTCCCAGCGGTGCCTGCGACCGGCGACGACGGGATATCTGCGGAGGGGCGGCAGCTCGGTGACCCGTGTGCCGAGCGCGGAGCGCAGCGCCGCGAGGTCAGGGGTGGTGCCGGGACCGACGAACCCACCCGCGCCGAGGAGACCCGCGACGAGGAAGACGTTGACCTGGCCGGCGTGGTCGAGCACGAGGTTCGCCTCGTCGACCGCGGCGAGCCGCTGCCTTGCTGGGCGCATGTCAGTCACCCGGCTCTCGGCCGGATTCCCGGCCGACCCGGTGAGTCGCGCCCGGAAGGAAGAGCGAACCTGCGACGCCGGCGGTGAGCGACGCGAAGGTGACGGCCATCAGCACCCCCGCTGTCACGTAGAGGGCAGCGACCACGACGATCGGGCTCTGCTCATCGATGAACGGAGACGGTGCGAAGGTCCAGAGGATCGCGACGAGCCATGCCCCCGCGTTCACCGGCACCCAGCGGAACGTGCCCGGTCGCGCGAGCACCAGCCATTGTGCGACGGGGATGCTGGCGAGCAGCACGATCCCGCCGACCGCGAGCGCGATCAGCGCGACCGGTTCGCCGAGGTCCATGCCAAGGGTGCTCGGCATCATCCCGAGCGCCCAGGCGAGTGCCGCCGCGAGTGCCGTGGCGCCGATCCACCGCCATGCGACGGGGCGACCCGCGGGCATGCCGAGGTACTGCCCCGACGCGAGTGCCGCACCCTCCAGTGCGCCACCGACCATCGCGAGCGCCAACCGGCCCGGACCATCGATCCCGGCGACGAGGCCGAGGACCGCCAGGGACGTCGCGATCGCGAAGCCGATGCCCTCACCCACGGAGACCGCCAGGATCCACCGGCGCCGATCGAGTCGATCCGGTCGGCGTCGGTCCACGCCACGGCGGGCGGCTCGTTCGTTCGGTGGGCGCATGGTCGCTCCTCAGGCTTCGATCGCCGTCCAGCGCTCCGCGTGTTCCCGGATACCGCGGAGCATCCGTTGCGACATGAGGAAGCTCACCATCTCGACCGGTTCAGCGAGCATGGGCGCCCAGCCGGCCAGGTACGCGTACCGCTCACGGACGATGAGCCGGGTGATGCCCGGGGTGTCGTCGGTGAGGACGAAGGCCCACGTGAAGTCGTAGGGGGCAGGGGTGTTCGTGCCGCCCCCGGCGACCGCGCCACGCAGCACGAGGTGGTACCCCTCCTTCAGGGCGACCACCCTCAGCGCTGCGGAAGGGGCGAGCTTGACCTCGTCGCCGACCGCGCGGATGCGGAGCTCGGGCACGATGACGTCTGACGTGTGGATGTCACAGCCGGCGAGGTTCTCGAGCCAGTCGTACGTGTAGAAGCCGCCGCGGTTCTGGCCGAGCTGGGCGATCCATCGCCACACGTGCGGGCTCGGGGCGTTGATCGTGATCGCTCGAGTGGCCTGCAGGTCAGGCGCGGGAAGCCAGGCGTCACCGGGCAGCAGCATGGCAAGCTCCCCGTCGCTTGCGCCCCAGCGCAGGGATGCCCGGCGCGCGGCCCATGTGGCCGCGACCGCAGCTACCGCAGCGCCGACGATGACGCCCCGGTACCGGTTCTTGTTCACGACCGTTCTCCTCTGCTCGTCACCAGGACACCAACCGGTCGCCCCTGGGTGGCAGAGGCGATCGTCCGGCCGATGCGGGGCCTTGGTCTGTCCCATCCGGGACGAAGGTCAGGTGAAGCGAGGACCACCTACCCTGCCGGGCCCGCGGAGCGGGTGATGTCCTGGTCAGGAGCACGAGTCGGTCCCCGCCGGGACGGCGGTTCCGGACCCGGCGGGTCGGGCCGACGCCCGAGTGAGCAAGAACCGAGGAGACGAGAAATGGATGTCGTCGACGCACGGATCGAGAGGATCCTGAAGGCAGCCGGAGATGCCCCGAGTGTCTTGAACACCCAGCCCTGGCAGGTGGCGGTCACGGGTTCCAGCCTGACCCTTCGTGCCGACCCGTCGCGACGGCTGCGGCACAACGACCCCCAGGGCCGTGAGATGTTCATCAGCTGCGGGGCGTTCCTGTTCAACGCCAGAGCTGCAGCCCGTCGTGAGTCGCTGACCGCGGTCGTCACGGTGCTGCCCGATCCGGAGGACGAGCTGCTCGTCGCCGAGCTCGTGTTCGAGCCGGGTGGCGACCCGAGTGCGGCCGAGCTCGAGCTGTCCCTGGCGATCGAGCACCGTGCCACCTCCCGCACGCCCTTCGACGACCGGCCCCTTCCCGGGGACGTCCTGGTCGTCATCCAGCGGGCTGCTCACGCAGAAGGGGCGAGCCTGCGCACGATCCAGCCCTCGGACCCCTCGCGCGCCGAGGTGCTCGGCCTCATGCGGAGGGCGGAGGCTATCGCGGCAGAGGACATGGCCGGCCGCGGTGAAGAGGCGGCGTGGACGACCGGCTGGCCGGGGCGTGACGACGGCGTACCCGCACATCTCCTGGGGCGTGCGCCGAGCAACCCCGACGCGCCTGTGCGCCGATTCCCCGCCAGCGTGGGCCGCGAACAGTTCGAGCGGGACTCGACACTGGCGGTCCTGAGCACATCCGGCGACTCACCCAGGGAGTGGATCGCGGCCGGCCAGGCGCTGGAGCACGCGCTGCTGGCTGCCACCACCCACTTCGTCCACGCGTCGTTCGCGACCACCGTCCTGGAGAACCCCACGACGCGTCACGACCTGCGCAAGGCCTTGTCCCTCGGCGGCTATCCGCAGATGCTCATGCGGCTCGGGAACAGCCCGAGGCCGACGAGCGCACCCCGCCGGGCCAGCGTGCTCCGAGACGTCGTGCCTCGTCGCGCCGAGTAGCCGGCGTACCAGGCAGCCGTCAGCCCCGCGGTCCTCACCGCGGGGCTGACGGCCGTGACGGTCACTTCTCGTCGCGCACTGCGTCGTCGAGCCTGACGAGCGCGGCGGCCAGGCGAGCGATCGGGACGCGGTAGGGCGAGCAGGACACGTAGTCGAGGCCGAGTCCGTCGAACGCGGCGATCGACGCGGGGTCGCCGCCGTGCTCGCCGCAGACGCCGGTCTCGAGGTCGGGCCTGGTGCGCAGCCCGCGTTCGACGCCGATCCGGACGAGCTCGCCGACACCTTCGACGTCGAGGGACGCGAACGGGTCGGCCGACACGATGCCCGCCTCGAGGTAGGCGGCGAGGAAGGACTCCTCGGCGTCGTCGCGAGAGATCCCGATCGCCGTCTGGGTCAGGTCGTTGGTGCCGAACGAGAAGAAGTCGGCGTGCTCGGCGATCCGGTCCGCGGTGAGGGCGGCTCGCGGCAGCTCGATCATCGTGCCGACCCGGTAGTCGAGCTCCGGCTCCCCGGCGCGGTCCAGCTCGTCGTCCGCGGTGGCCACGACGATCTCGCGCGCACTGCGCAGCTCCTCGGCGAACCCGACGAGCGGCACCATGATCTCCACGCGCGGGTCCAGGCCGCGCTCGCGCACGGCGAGCGCCGCGCGGATGATCGCGCGGGTCTGCATGACGGCGATCTCGGGGTACAGCAGTGACAGGCGCACGCCGCGGGTGCCCAGCATGGGATTCGTCTCGGACAGGCGCGTGATGCGGGCGAGGAGCGCTCGCGCGCTCTCCAGCTCCCCGGGCGTGCCGTCTGTCTCCAGCCGCTGCACCAGCAGGGACTGCTCGACCAGGTCGGGGAGGAACTCGTGCAGCGGCGGGTCGATGAGCCGGACCGCTACCGGCAGGCCGGTCATCGCGGTGAAGATGTCCTCGAAGTCGGCCTGCTGCATGGGCAGCAGCTCGTCCAGGGCGGCCTGCCGGGACGCGGTGGAGTCCGCCATGATCATGCGCCGCACCACGGGCAGGCGGTCAGTGGCCATGAACATGTGCTCGGTGCGGCACAGGCCCACGCCCTCGGCTCCCAGCTCGCGGGCCTTCGCGGCGTCCTCGCCGGTGTCGGCGTTGGCGCGCACGCCCAGGCGGCGCACGTCGTCGGCCCAGCCCAGCACGGCCTGGAAGTCGTCGGTGATCTGCGGCGGCATGAGCGGGAGCGCGCCGGCGTAGACGAGGCCCGTGGTGCCGTCCACCGTGATCGTGTCCGCGTCGGTCAGGACGGTGTCGCCGATCGTCAGCGTGCGGGCGTCGGCGTCGATACGCAGGTCGCCGACGCCGGCCACGCACGGCTTGCCCATGCCGCGTGCGACCACCGCGGCGTGCGACGTCATGCCGCCGTGCGCGGTGAGCACGCCCTGGGCCGCCGCGACGCCGTGGATGTCGTCCGGCGTCGTCTCCCAGCGCACGAGCACCACGTGCTCACCGGCTCCGCCCCGCTCTGCCGCGGTGTCGGCGTCGAACACGATCGTGCCCACCGCCGCGCCCGGGGACGCGTTGAGGCCGTGCGTGAGGGGGGCCGGGGCCCGGGCGGTGTCGAGCGTGGGGTGCAGGAGCTGGTCCAGCTGGGCCGGGTCGATCCGGCGCAGCGCGGTCTCCTTGTCGATCGCGCCCTCCGCGACGAGGTCGCGCGCCACCTTCAGGGCCGCTGCGGCGGTGCGCTTGCCGGTGCGTACCTGCAGCAGGTATAGCGTGCCGTCCTCGACGGTGAACTCGATGTCCTGCATGTCCTTGTAGTGGTGCTCCAGCAGGTCCATCGCGGCCATGAGCCGCGCGTACGCGTCGGGCAGCACGGACTCCAGCTCCGGCAGAGGACGCGGCGTCCGGATGCCCGCGACCACGTCCTCGCCCTGTGCGTCGAGGAGGAACTCCCCGTACCGCTCCTTGGCGCCCGTGGCCGGGTTACGCGTGAAGCACACGCCTGTCGCGGATGAGTCGCCCTTGTTGCCGAACACCATCTGCATGACGTTCACGGCGGTGCCCAGGTCGTCCGGGATGTCGTTCAGCCTGCGGTACACCTGCGCGCGCGGGCTGTTCCACGACCCGAACACGGCGTCCACCGACCGGCGGAGCTGCTCGCGCGGGTCGGTCGGCAGGTCGTGGCCGGTGCTCCGGCGGGCCACGCTCCGGAACGTCGCCACCAGCTCCCGCAGGTCGTCCGCCGTCAGGTCGGTGTCCTGCGCGACTCCCCGGCGCTCCTTGAGCGCTGTCAGCTCGTCCTCGAAGACCTGCCCCGGCACGCCCTCGACGACCTCGCCGTACATCTGTACGAACCTACGGTAGCAGTCCCAGGCGAACCGGGGATCGCCCGACTCGGCCGCCAGTGAGTCGGCCGCCTCGTCCGAGATGCCGAGGTTGAGGATCGTGTCCATCATCCCCGGCATCGAGCGCACGGCGCCCGACCGCACCGACACCAGCAGCGGCCGCTCGGCCGCGCCCAGCGTGCGGCCCGTGCGCCGTTCCAGGGCGTCCAGGTGCGCCTGGATCTCGTCCCACAGCTCCTCGGGCCAGGTGCCGCCGTTCCTCATCGTGGCGACGCACGCGGAGGTGGTCACCGTGAAGCCGTCCGGGACGGGCACGCCGATGCGCGTCATCTCGGCGACGCCCGCACCCTTGCCGCCGAGCAGCGCACTCATCCCGGCGTTCCCCTCCGACAGGTCGTAGACGTACCGCTCGCCCGCCGGTTCTATCGGTGTGGTCGGGGTGAGGGCTCCGGTTCGGCTGTCCGCTTGCGTGGTCATTGCGCCTCCATCGGTCTGCGCGCGCGATCGCGTGCTCGTGCGATGACTCCACGGTCGTGCCGGCGGTTGGCCGGAGCGACCACGTGGCCAGCCTCCCCGGCCCGCGGACGGTCGCACCAGGGACGAACGGCCCGGAACCCCAGGACGAAGTCCCCGAAGACGACGGCAGGGGCGCAGGTCCCGAGGTTCGCACCGAAGGTCCCGTCGAAGCGTGACGGTCGACCCTGTCGGGTTCGGGGCCGTGACCACAGGCTGGAGGGGCACAGAGCGAATCGCGTCGGGAGTGACGATGGAGACGGTCGGGACAGCTATGTCGGACGTCGAGGCACGTGCGGGTCTGTCGTCGTCCGATGCGGCCCATCGCCTCCTTGAGCTGGGGCCGAACCTGGTACCGAAGGCTCGGCCACGGTCCCCGGTGCGGCTCCTGCTCGGGCAGTTGCTCCACTTCTTCGCGCTTCTGCTGTGGGCCGCGGCGGTCCTCGCATGGATCGCCGACATGCCCGAGCTCGCGGTCGCCATCGCGGTGGTGGTCGTCGTCAACGGGGTATTCGCGTTCCTACAGGAGTACCGGGCCGACAAGGCCGGCCAGAAGCTCCTCGAGCTCATGCCGGCCCTGGCGACCGTCCTGCGCGACGGGCACCGCCGGCAGATCCCGGTGGCGGACGTCGTCGTCGGGGATCTGCTTCTCCTGGAGGCCGGCGACGGCGTCGCAGCAGACGGCAGTGTGGTCTCGGTGACCGGCCTCGCGCTCGACGAGTCCGCTCTGACCGGCGAGAGCAGCACGACCCATCTATCGCCGGGCGACGACGTCCACGCGGGGACCTATGTCGTCGAGGGCGAGGCAACCGTCGAGGCCACCGCGACAGGACCGGCGACAGAGCTGGCCCACATCATGGCCCTCACCCGGACCGCGAGCCGTTCCGCGAGCCCGCTCGCGATCCGGCTTCGTCGCGTCGTGCGCATGATCGCCGGGATCGCCGTCGCCGTCGGCGCCACGTTCTTCGTCCTCGCCCTCGTGCTCGGTATGCCGGTGTCGGACGGGTTCCTCTTCGCCGTCGGCATCATGGTCGCGCTGGTCCCGGAGGGCCTGCTGCCGACCGTGACCCTCTCGCTGGCCCGGGGGGCGCAGCGGATGGCGGCCCGCAACGCGCTCGTGCGCCGCCTCGACTCGGTGGAGACCATGGGCTCCACGACGTTCATCTGCACCGACAAGACCGGCACGCTCACCCGCAACGAGATGTCCGCCGTCGAGGTATGGACGCCCCGGGGGACGGCGTCGGTCGTCGGGCACGGGTACGCACCCACTGCTCGCATCGATGCCGAGAACGGTGTGGCTCCGGCCCTCCGCAACGTCGCACTGGCGGCTGTGCGGTGCTCGACCGGGCGGATGGTCCGCAGTGGTGAGCTGTGGACGGCGCACGGGGACCCGATGGAGGTCGCCCTGCACGTCCTGGCCTTGCGGGCAGGCATCGACGTATCCGCCGAGGAGACGGCGCGACCGTTGCTGCGGCGACTGCCGTTCGACTCACGCCGCCGTCGTATGTCGGTCGTCGCAGGAGACCAGGTCTACGTCAAGGGCGCACCGGACTCGGTCCTCGCACTCACCTCCGCGGGCGACTACGCCGTCCGTGCCGTCGCCGAGATGGCGGCGAAGGGCCTGCGGGTCCTGGCTGTCGCGCGCCGCGCGGCCGCCGTGGCAGACCGGGACGCCTCGATGCCCGATGTGGAGAGGGACCTGGAGCTGCTCGGTCTCGTCGGCCTGGAGGACCCGCCGCGCGACGACGTCCACGCCGCTGTGGCCGCGTGCCGCACCGCGGGCATCAGGCTCGCCATGGTCACCGGCGACCATATCGGTACGGCGACGGCGATCGCCCAGGAGGTCGGGCTGCTGCGGGACGGGCCGGTCCTCGAAGGTTCCGACCTTCCGGCGGACGACGCCGCGCTCGGTGAGCTGGTCGACCGGGACGGCGTGGTCATCGCCCGGGTCACGCCCGAGGACAAGCTGCGGATCGCGCGCGCCCTCCACGCTCGGGGACACGTGGTCGCCATGACCGGCGACGGGGTCAACGACGGCCCGGCCCTGCGCGAGGCCGACATCGGCATCGCCATGGGGCGCAGCGGCTCCGACGTCGCCCGCGAGGCCGCGGACGTCGTGCTCCTGGACGACAACTTCGCGACCATCGTCGCCGCGATCGAGCTGGGCCGCGCGACGTTCGCCAACATCCGCCGGTTCCTGACCTATCACCTGACCGACAACGTCGCCGAGCTCACGCCGTTCCTCTTCTGGGCACTCAGCGGCGGAGAGATCCCACTGGCCCTGACCGTGCTGCAGATCCTCGCCCTCGACATCGGAACCGACCTGTTGCCTGCCCTCGCGCTCGGTGCGGAGCCACCCAGCCGTACGACGATGCGGCAGCGGCCGTCGACCGGCGCACTGATCGACCGTGGCGTGCTGGGGCGGGTCTTCGGCGTTCTCGGCCCGGCCGAGGCAGCCGTCGAGATGGCGGCGTTCTTCGTGGTCCTCGGGCTGGCCGGCTGGACGCTCGGCGCAGAACCCTCCGCGCAGACGCTGGCAGCGGCGTCCGGCGCCGCCTTTGCTGCCGTCGTGCTGGGTCAGCTCGGCAACGCCTTCGCCTGCCGGAGCGAGACCCGCTGGGCCGGCGCGCTCCGCATGACTGGCAACCCGATGCTGCTTCTGGGCGGTCGCCGTCGAGATCGTGCTGCTGGTCGTGTTCCTGTCGCCCCCGCTGGCAGGCCTGCTCGGTGGCAGCTCCCCGCCCCTGGCGGGCTGGGCCCTCGTGCTCGCCGCACCGGTCGTCGTCGTGCTGGCGGACGCTGCCGCCAAGGCCGTCCGAGCTCGCGGCGGCAGTGGGGCAGTGCCCTCGGTCTCCGATCGAGGCTGACACCCACAACAGACGGAGATGCGTTGTCATGTCGAGTCCTACGAGCTCGCCGAAGCCCGTCGAGCCGGGGATACCCGATTCAGCTCGGTGGTTCCTCCGGGCGGGATGGCTGTTGCTTGCCCTGCTCCCGGTCACCCTGACCGCCGCGATGTTCCTGTGGAGCGGATCGCTGGCAGCGCAAGGATGGTATCTGCACGCTGACCTGGACATGCCCTTCGGGGTCGCGCTCCGTGCCGGCGTACCCGCACTCGCGGTGCTCGTCGTTCCGCCCGCCGTAGCGGCCTGGTGCGGATGCAGGGCCGAGCGGCTCGGAGACCCGGCGGGTCGGGACCTGCGTGTCATCGCGATCGTCGTGACGGCCGTGTCCATCGCCCTCAACCTGGCCCCGCTCCTGGTGGTCTGGGGCCTGCACCCCTGAACCCGTGGACCCTGCGGTTCCCGCGGGCCCCGGGCAGGACCAGAGGCACGGAGCGCTCAGGACCTTCTCTGCGGCACGGGGGACCTTCGTCCCTGCCCCGCGCGGGCCGCGCGGAGAGATGTTGGAGCTACCGCCGCACCCGGCGGTCGCCAGTCCAGCATCACCGCCCGAACGGAGCTGTCATGAGAGCCGCAGTCGTCACCGACTTCACCGCCCCGCTGGAGATCCAGGAGATCCCCGTCCCGGAGCCGGGCCCGGACGAGGTCCTGGTCCGGATCGAGGCGAGCGGGCTGTGCCACACCGACATCCACGCCGCCCACGGCGACTGGCCGGTCAAGCCGACCCCGCCGTTCGTCCCTGGGCACGAGGGCGTCGGCCGCATCGAGAAGCTCGGCTCCGGTGTGACGAGCCGCTCCGTCGGCGAGCGTGTGGCGATCGCCTGGCTCGGCAGCGCGTGCGGCGAGTGCCGTTACTGCGTCGCCGGCTGGGAGACCCTGTGCGAGCAGCAGCAGAACTCCGGCTACTCCGTCAACGGCGCGTTCGCCGAGTACGCCGTGGTCCGGGCAGACTTCGCCGTGCCCGTCCCCGACGGTGTGTCCTCCGCGGACGCCGCTCCGCTGAGCTGCGCCGGTGTGACCACCTACAAGGCGATCAAGGTCGCCCGGGTGTCGCCCGCGGAGACGGTGGTCGTGTTCGGCATCGGCGGGCTGGGCCACCTCGCGCTGCAGTACGCGCGCATCGCCGGCGCTTTCGTGATCGCGGTCGACGTCGAGGACCACAAGCTGGAGCTGGCCACCCGCCTCGGTGCGGACCACGTGGTCAACGCCGCCCGGGAGGACCCGGTCGAGGCCATCCAGCGGCTCGGCGGCGCGGACGTCGCGGTGGCGCTGGCCGCGTCGTCGGCCTCGTTCGACCAGGCCTTCCACTCGCTGCGCCGGGGTGGCCGGCTGGTCTGCGTGGCGCTGCCCGCCGAGGGCAGGATCCAGCTGCCGATCTTCGACACGGTGCTCAAGGGCATCTCGGTGATCGGCTCGATCGTCGGCACCCGCAACGACCTCGCCGACGTGTTCGCGCTGCACGCGGCCGGACGTACCGAGGTCGTGGCGGTTGAGCGCAAGCTCGAGGAGGTCAACGAGTCCTTCGCGGACGTGCTGGCCGGCCGGGTGCCCGCCCGCATCGTCTTCGGCTTCTGAGCCCGACTATCACGCAGGAGCGAACCATGACCACCGTCCATGACGCGCCGGCCGTCCCCGCGCCGGGTACCGAACCGAGCTCCGCATGGGCGGGATTCGTCGGCGGACCCTGGCAGGAGGAGGTGGACGTGCGCGACTTCATCCAGCGCAACTACACGCCGTACGAGGGCGACTCGAGCTTCCTCGCCGGACCGACCGCCCGCACCACGCACGTGTGGGACACCGTGAGCGCCCTGTTCCCGGAGGAGCGCGCCAAGGGCGTGTACGACGTCGACCCGCACACCCCGGCGGCCATCACCGCCCACGCGCCGGGCTACATCGACCGCTCCGCCGAGCTGATCGTCGGTCTGCAGACCGACGCGCCGCTGAGGCGCGCGATCATGCCGAACGGCGGCTGGCGGCTGGTCGAGACCTCGCTGTCCACCTACGGCTACGACGTGGACGAGTCCGTCAGGGAGACGTTCACCAAGTACCGCAAGACCCACAACGAGGGCGTCTTCGACGCGTACTCCCCGGATGTCCGTGCCGCCCGCAGGAGCCACATCATCACCGGCCTGCCGGACGCCTACGGCCGGGGCCGGATCATCGGCGACTACCGCCGGGTGGCCCTGTACGGCGTCGACGCCCTGATCGACGCCAAGAAGGCGGACAAGCTGAGCCTGGACACACAGCCGTTCACCGAGAAGGTCGTTCGCGAGCGGGAGGAGCACGCCGAGCAGCTCCGGGCGCTGGACGAGCTCAAGGAGATGGCCGCCTCGTACGGCTACGACATCTCCGGACCGGCCAGGACGGCCCGGGAGGCCGTGCAGTGGCTCTACTTCGCGTACCTGGGCGCGGTCAAGGAGCAGAACGGCGCCGCGATGTCGCTGGGCCGCACCTCGACCTTCCTGGACGTGTACTTCCAGCGGGACCTGGCGGCTGGCCGCATCACGGAGGAGCAGGTCCAGGAGCTCGTCGACGACCTCGTCATCAAGCTGCGGATCGTGCGCTTCCTGCGCACCCCGGAGTACGACACGCTGTTCTCGGGCGACCCCACCTGGGTCACCGAGACCGTGGGTGGCATGGGCGACGACGGACGGACCCTGGTCACGAGGACCTCGTTCCGCTACCTGCAGACCCTGTACGACCTGGGCCCGGCCCCCGAGCCCAACCTCACCGTGTTCTGGAGCCAGGAACTGCCCCGCGGGTTCAAGGACTTCTGCGCCCGCGTCTCGATCGACACCAGCGCGCTGCAGTACGAGTCCGACCGGCAGATCCGGACCGCCTGGGGAGACGACGCGGCCATCGCGTGCTGCGTGTCCCCGATGGCGGTCGGCAAGCAGATGCAGTTCTTCGGCGCTCGCGTGAACCTGGCCAAGACCCTGCTGTACGCGATCAACGGCGGGCGTGACGAGGTCAGCGGCGAACAGGTCTCGCCGGCCTTCCCGCCGGTCCCCGCCGGCCGCCCGCTGGAGTACGAGGACGTCCGCCGCCGTCTCGACACGACGATGGACTGGCTCGCAGCGACCTACGTGGAGGCGCTGAACGTCATCCACTACATGCACGACAAGTACGCGTACGAGCGTCTGGAGATGGCGCTGCACGACCGCGACGTGCTGCGCACCATGGCCTGCGGCATCGCCGGGCTGTCGGTGACGGCGGACTCGCTGAGCGCGATCCGGTACGCCCGTGTCACGCCGGTGTTCGACGAGCGCGGCGTCGTGGTCGACTACGAGGTCGACGGGTCGTTCCCGACCTACGGGAACGACGACGACCGGGCCGACGCCATCGCCGTCGAGCTCGTCGAGTCCTTCATGGACAAGATCCGCCGCCGGAACACGTACCGGGACGCGCTGCCCACCCAGTCGGTCCTGACGATCACGTCGAACGTCGTCTACGGCAAGGCCACGGGCAACACGCCTGACGGGCGGCGGGCGGGGGAGCCGTTCTCACCGGGCGCCAACCCGATGAACGGGAGGGACACGCACGGCATGCTCGCCTCGGCGCTGTCGGTGGCCAAGCTGCCGTACGACCAGGCGCAGGACGGGATCTCGCTGACCAACACGGTGGTTCCGGCCGGTCTGGGCCGCACGCGCGAGGAGCAGGTCGCCAACCTGGCGGGCCTGCTGGACGCCTCGGTCGGCCTGGACGGCTATCACATGAACGTCAACGTGCTGAACCGCGAGACGCTCGAGGACGCCATGGAGCACCCCGAGAACTACCCGCAGCTGACGATCCGGGTCTCCGGGTACGCCGTCAACTTCGTCCGGCTGACACGCGAGCAGCAGCTCGACGTGCTCAGCAGGACCTTCCACGGGTCACTCTGATGACCCTCCAGGCGCCGGCGCCAGTCACCGCCACCCTGCGCTCGCAGCGGCTGGCGGCGATGCGGTCCGGCGAGCTCGGTTCCGTGCACTCCTGGGAGCTGGTCACCGCGGTGGACGGGCCAGGCGCGCGGCTCACGGTGTTCCTGTCGGGCTGCCCGCTGCGCTGCCTGTACTGCCACAACCCGGACATGCTCGAGCTGAAGGACGGCGAGCCGGTCGTGGCCGAGCAGATCCTCGCGCGGGTGCGCCGCTACCTTCCGGTGTTCCGGGCCACGGGCGGCGGTCTGACCCTGTCCGGCGGCGAGGTACTGATGCAGCCGGCCTTCGCGGCCCGCCTGCTGCGCGGGGCCAAGGAGCTCGGCGTCCACACGGCGCTGGACACCTCCGGGTTCCTGGGGGCAGATCTCACGGACGGGATGCTTGCCGACACCGATCTGGTCCTGCTCGACGTGAAGTCCGGTGACCCGGACACGTACCGCCGGGTCACCGGTGGGGAGCTGGCGCCGACGCTCGCGTTCGGGCGGCGCCTCGCCAGGGCGGGTCTGGCCGGGGGCCACGCTCCCGAGGTCTGGGTCAGGTTCGTCCTGGTCCCTGACCTGACCGACGACGCGGACAACGTCGAGCGGGTCGCGGCCTACGTGGCGGAGCTGAACGAGATCAGGCCCGGCACCGTCACCCGGGTCGAGGTGCTGCCCTTCCACCAGATGGGCCGCTACAAGTGGGCAGCGCTCGGGCGCACCTACGAGCTCGAGGCGACCCGGCCGCCGTCGGCCGAGCTGACCGAGCGGGTGCGGGACCAGTTCCGGGCGCACGGCCTGACGACGTACTGACGGCCAGCGTCAGTTCTTCAGGATCGTGCCCGAACGTGTGAGCACGAGCGGTGCCGGGGTCGGTGCACCGGTCAGCGGAACGACCTCGACCGGGACGTCCGAGGCCCCGAGGACTGCCCGGGGCACCGGCCCGAGGCGGGCCAGGTGCCGCAAGTCCCGCTGGTGCCGGGCGATCATCAGGAGGTCCGCGCCGGTCGCGGCGTCGATCAGGATGCGCGCCGGCTGCCCGTGGGCGAACGACGTCTCCACCGCGACGCCGGGAAAGACGTCGGACCAGTCGCGCACGAGCGTTTCCAGCGACCTGACCTCGGACCCGTGCCGGTCGCCCGGGCGGACGTCGACCCGGGCGACGGCGGCGGGATCCGCGGTGTCACACACGTGCACGATCTCCAGGGCGGCACCCCGTGCGAAGGCCTCCGCGAACGCACGCGCGAGCAGCCCTCCGGCGTTCGCGCACGACTTGACCCCGACGACAATCCGGTGGTGGTGCCGTGCTCGCCAGTCGGCGGGAACCACCACCAGGGCGGCCACCGTGCGCGCGGCGACTTCCGTGATCACAGCGCTGACGCCGGGCCGTTCCGGGCTCCACGGTGTCGTCTGTCCCAGGACCAGGAGGTCGCCGGCTCCGGCGGCCGCGACCAGTTCGTCCGCGAGTGGGCCGCGCCTGAAACGCCAGTGGAACTCGACGTCGGGCGCGGCGACGCACGCCTCCGTCATGTACGGGTCCATGATCTGGCCCGTGTCGTCGCGGTCCAGGACATGGGCCATCCGCACACCGGTGCCCCGGGCGCGGGCCTCGTCAATGGCGAACCGGAGCGCTCCCAAACCTTGTCCCCTCCCGTCGACGGCGACGACGACGACAGGAGCCGATCTCTGCGTGGTACCCATGACGAACCGTCCTCTGACTCGAAGTTTCCTTCGAGACTGCCCGCATGCGAGCCGTCGTCGCCAGGGCTGAGGGTCACGGATCGACGGGACCTTCCCCGTAGTGCCGTGGGACCTTCGTCCCTTTCCCGCGCTGAGCCTTCGGAGCACTGTTGGAGCGCCTGCCATCAGCCGGCACGGAGCCCGCACGTTACGCGCAACCAGGAGCAGATGCGATGACGACAATCACTGTCCCCGACTCCACGGCCACGACGTGGCGCGCCACGGGCGTCGCCGAGCTGGAGCCCGCCGAGCTGGAGCGCATCGATGCGTGGTGGCGGGCGGCGAACTTTCTCTCGGTCGGGCAGATCTACCTGCTCGATAACCCGCTCCTGCGCGAGCCGCTCGTCCCGGAGCATGTGAAGCCGCGGCTGCTGGGGCACTGGGGCACCACGCCGGGGCTGAACTTTCTGTACGCGCACCTGAACCGGGCGATCAAGGAGCGGCAGCAGCAGACCGTGTATGTGACGGGTCCCGGGCACGGCGGTCCTGGCCTGGTCGCCTCGGCCTACCTGGACGGCACGTACTCCGAGGTGTACAGCGACATCACGCAGGACACCGAGGGTGTCAAGCGCCTGTTCCGGCAGTTCTCCTTCCCGGGTGGCATCCCCAGCCATGTCGCGCCGGAGACCCCTGGCTCGATCCACGAGGGCGGCGAGCTCGGTTACGCGCTCAGCCACGCCTACGGTGCGGCGTTCGACAACCCGGATCTTCTGGTCGCGGCGGTGGTGGGCGACGGCGAGGCGGAGACCGGTCCGCTGGCCACGTCCTGGCACTCGAACAAGTTCGTCAACCCCGCGCAGGACGGCGTCGTGCTGCCGATCCTGCACCTCAACGGCTACAAGATCGCCAACCCGACCGTCCTGGCGCGTATCCCGGAGGACGAGCTGCGCGATCTCATGGTCGGGTACGGGCACAAGCCGTACTTCTTCACCGTAGAAGACGGCTCGCAGGAGGCGCCCGCCGAGTTCCACGCACGGTTCGCCACCCTGCTGGACGAGGTGCTCGACGAGATCGCCGCGATCAAGGCGCGCGCCGCGCAGGGTGACCTGAGCCGTCCGGCCTGGCCGATGATCGTGTTCCGCACCCCCAAGGGGTGGAGCGGCCCGGCCGAGATCGACGGCAAGAAGACGACCGGTTCGTGGCGCGCGCACCAGGTGCCGCTCGCGAACGCCCGCGACACCGAGGAACACTTGAAGGTCCTTGAACAGTGGCTGCGGTCCTACCGCCCGGAAGAGCTGTTCGACGACGACGGTCGGGTGCTGCCCGAGATCGCCGCACTGGCGCCGCAGGGCGAGCTGCGGATGAGCGCGACCCCGCACGCCAACGGCGGCCTGCTCCTGAAGGACCTCCGGCTGCCCGACTTCCGCAAGTACGCGGTGGAGGTGCCGGTGCCCGGCGGGTCGGCGTCCGAGGCGCCGCGCGTGCTGGGCGAGTGGCTCACCGACGTGATCCGGCTCAACCCGCACAACTTCCGTATCTTCGGGCCGGACGAGGTCGCGTCGAACCGACTGCAGGCCGTGTACGACACGACCGACAAGCAGTGGAACGCGCAGTACATCGGCCCGGAGGTGGACGACCACATGGCCCGCGCGGGCCGCGTCATGGAGATGCTGAGCGAGCACCAGGTGCAGGGCTGGCTGGAGGGCTACCTCCTGACCGGCCGGCACGGGCTGCTGACGAGCTACGAGGCGTTCATCCACATCATCGACTCGATGTTCAACCAGCACGCCAAATGGCTCAAGGTCACCAACGACATCCCGTGGCGGCGGCCGATCGCGTCCCTGAACTACCTGCTGTCCAGCCACGTGTGGCGGCAGGACCACAACGGGTTCAGCCACCAGGACCCCGGGTTCATCGACCACGTCGTGAACAAGAAGGCCGAGATCGTCCGGGTCTACCTACCCCCGGACGCCAACACGCTCCTGTCCACGTACGACCACTGCCTGCGCAGCCGCCAGTACGTGAACGTCGTGGTCGCGGGCAAGCAGCCGGCGCCGAACTTCCTCACCATGGAGTCCGCGATCGAGCACTGCACGCGCGGCCTGGGCATCTGGGAGTGGGCAGGCACGGAGGTACCGGGCGAGAAGCCGGACGTGGTGCTCGCGGCGGCGGGCGACGTGCCGACCTTGGAGGTGCTGGCCGCGGCCGACATCCTGCGCCGCGAGCTGCCCGACCTGAAGGTCCGCGTCGTGAACGTCGTGGACCTGATGCGCCTGCAGGACGCGTCCGAGCACCCGCACGGCCTGAAGGACTCCGAGTTCGACGGCCTGTTCACGAGCGACCGGCCGGTCATCTTCGCGTACCACGGGTACCCGTGGCTCATCCACCGCCTCACCTACCGCCGCGCGGGCCACCCGAACATCCACGTGCGGGGGTACAAGGAGGAGGGCACCACGACCACGCCGTTCGACATGGTCATGCTCAACGATCTGGACCGCTACCACCTTGTGATCGATGTCATCGACCGGGTTGCGTCGCTCGGCAGCGCCCAGGCCGGGCTGCGGCAGCGCATGCAGGACGCGCGACTTCGTGCGCGTGCCTGGACCCGGGAGCACGGCGACGACATCCCCGAGGTGCGCGACTGGGTCTGGCCCGACGCCCAGGACCTGGCCGACGGCGACCAGGTTGACGCTACGCTCGGCACCGGCGGGGACAACGAGTAGAGGGACCGAACGCGGAGCGGCCTGCCCGTCGGCTGACCAGTAGCTGCTGCACCTACGCAGTACGCCACTCGACCCCGACAGAAACCCGACAGATTCAGCCGTCACTGACCGTCACTTTGGTGTCTCGGGAGTTCGTCCTGCGACATGGTTCGCAGAGCGGCCCGGCCGCGGCACGACCGAAGGTGGTGACTCTTCAAGTTCCTCGCGACGGCGACGTACCGACCCGTACCATCGGGTAGGGCTCGAGGAGGTTGTCCTTGTGAGGAGCGACGATTTCGACCGCTGAGTTCCGGGTCCTCGGACCGCTGGAAGCCATCATCGAGGGCACCTCTGTCCCGCTCGGCGGGCCGCGGCCGCGTGCCCTCCTAGGCGTACTCCTCGCCAACGCCGGAAGACCCGTCTCCACCGACCGCCTGATCGACCAGCTGTGGGGCGAACGGCCACCGGCGACCGTGCGTACCTCCCTGCAGGTCCACGTCTCCGGCCTGCGCAAGGTCCTGGGGGATCGCCTGGTGACCGCACCGAGCGGCTACCTTCTGGACGCCGAACCCACCGAGGTCGACGCGCTCACGTTCGAAACGCTGGTCTCTGCCGCCCGATCTGCCCGGACCGATCACCCGGCACGCGCCGCCGCCGACCTCGCGACCGCACTCGACCTGTGGCGCGGTGAGCCGTATGCAGGCGTTCCGGACGGGCCGGAGGTGCTGGCCGCCCGCACCCGACTGGCCGAGCTCCGCCTCGTGGCGCTGGAGGATCGGCTCGACGCCGACCTCGCCATCGGCAGGCACGCGCACCTGATCTCCGAGCTGTCCGGGCTGGTCGCCGAGCATCCGACGCGGCAACGCCTGGCGAGCCTGCACCTGCTCGCGCTGTACCGCTGCGGCCGGGTCACCGAAGCCCTGGAGAGCTTTCGGCGGCTGGAAGCCAGACTGGCATGCGAGTTCGGCGTCGAACCCGGCAGCGAGCTTGCCGCACTCGCCCGGGCGATCGAGCGCCGTGACCCCACCCTCGACCCGCCGTCCTCGATACCGGTCTCGGCCAGCCGCTTCATCGGGCGGCGCCACGAGCTGGAGCACCTGGCCGACCGGCTCAGCCATACCCGGCTGCTCACCTTGACCGGCCCCGGTGGCGCAGGCAAGACGCGGTTGGCGTTCGAGCTGGCCCGCGACACCGAAGCAGACCACCGCGACGGCGTGCGTGTCGTCGAGCTGGCGACGTCCGCCCCTGGCAGCCCGGTCGCCGAGCGGGTCGCGGCCGCGTTCGGCATCCGCCCTCGCACCAGCGAGCCGATCAGCCAGGTGCTGGTCGCGCAGCTCCGCAGCAGCCGGGCGCTGATCGTGCTGGACAACTGCGAGCACCTGGCCGACGACTGTGCCCGGCTGGCCGCCGACCTGCTCGCGGGCTGCCAGGGCCTGCGCATCCTGGCGACCAGCCGCGAGCCGCTCGGCGTACCCGGTGAACAGGTCTGGCCGGTATCCGGACTGTCTCGCACCGAGGCGATCCGGCTGCTGGCCGTACGCGGCGCGGAGGCGCGCCGCGGGTTCACCATCGACGGCGGCAACGTCGGCGCTGCCGCCGAGCTGTGCCGACGGCTGTCGGGCTTGCCGCTGGCGATCGAGCTGGCCGCCGCCCAGCTGCGCGCGTTGTCGCTCGCAGAGATCGGCGACGGTCTCGGGCTGTCCGACGCCCGCTCGCGCACGGCACCGGACCGGCACCGGACCATGCGCGCGACGATCGACTGGAGCTACCAACTGCTCACGCCCGACGAGCAGGCAATGCTCCGCGGGCTCTCGGTGTTCGCGGGCGGGTTCGGGAGGGACGCCGCCGAGGCGGTCACCGGGCGGTCGCACGACGTCCTGGTCCGGCTGGTGGACCAGTCGTTGATGAGCGTCGAGCTGTTGGCGGACGGCGCCCGCTACCGGATGCTCGACCTGGTCCAGCGGTACGCCGCCGAACGGCTGGAGCGATACGAGCCGGACGAGTCACTACGGCTGCGACAGCGGCACGCCGCTTGGTATGCCGCGCAGGCCGAGACCGCCAACCGCGAACGGTTCGACCCGACCTGGCTGCCCCGGCTCACGCGGGAGATTCCCGACCTCCGTGCCGCCGTCGGCTGGTGCCTCGGCGAGGGCGACGACGTCGAGCGCGCGCTGCGGATCGCCGCGTCGCTGTGGTGGTTCTGGGGTGATCACGGTCTGGCCGTCGAGGCATGGGACTGGCTCCGGCGCGGGCTGACGGCGGCCGACTCGCTGCCCGGTCGACTGCGGGCCGAGACCTACCGAGCGGCGTCGGCACTGGCCCGGGCCAACGGGGACGATCCCGCTGCACGGCGGCTCGGTGAGCAGGCGTTGCGGGTCTGCCGGGAGCTGCCCGACCCGCTCGGAGTCGTGAGCGCGTTGAACGGGCTGGCGTTCACAGCGCTCGCCCAGGCCGACAACGAGGCGGCGCTCGAGTACGCCCAGGAGTGCCGGCAGCGGACCGAGGCGATGGGTGACGCGCTCCGCACGGCGTCGGCGTTCAACCCGCTTGGGATGGCGTTGCGTGGGCTGGGCCGGCCCGACGAGGCAAGGGCCGCCTTCAGCTCGGCCCGCGAAAGGTCCGAGGCGCTCGGGTACACCACGGGTGAGGCGTTCGCGCTGAGCAACCTTGCCGGCATGGCCCGGACGGAGGGCGACCTCGCCGGGTCGCGCGCGCTGTACCTGAGAAGCCTGCGGCTGTACCGCGGGGCCGAGCTGGAGACCGGGCAGCTGGACGCGCTGGACGGTCTTGCCGGGCTGGTGCTCGCCGAGGGCAGGGCGGACGAGGCCCTACGGCTGTTGACGATCACCGATCGCGAACGGGAGCGGCTGGACGCTCGGCCGTTCTCCGTCGACCGCGAAGCCGACCGGGAGGCGACCCGCTCCGGTGCACACGCGGCCCTCGGCGAGCGTGCGGGTGCGGTCACCGCGTCGGCTTCTGTGCTACCCCTCGGCGCTGCGGTCGACGAGCTGCTCTGACCGGCCTTTAGTCGACCTTTAGCGCAGTCATCCAGCGTTGTGCGCATGAACCAACTGCACAACACGACATGGGGGATCGCGGGCCGGCGGCTCGTGATCGTGCTGGCGGCGGCCGTGCTGGCAACAGCAGGCTGTGCGGCGACGGACTCCGGCGTTGGGGGTGAGCAGCAGGCTGGATCGGTGGCCGAGCCGACTGCCGACGCCGGGGAGCGCCCGCCCGAGGGTGAGCCGGGGGAGTCCGAGGAACGTGCGCCGGCGGACTCCGGCGGCGGCACTTTCTGCGTGAAGCTCGAAGAGAGCGGTGACGCGTTCTCGATGGAGTCCCTTGACGGGGATCCTGGCGAGATCGACGAGCTCGTGAACTCGATGCGTGAGCTTGCGGCCGTGGCGCCGGGTGAGATCAAGGCGCCGATGGACACGGCCGTTGATTTCTACGAGAAGGTGGCCGACGTCTACGTGACGAAGGACGAAGACGCCATCGCCGAGATCCAGGGCGAAGCGGAGGCGATGGTTCTGGCCGCCGAGGAGGTCGGCGACTGGGTCGCCACGAACTGCCCGGACCTGGACGTCGATCTCGCGACCGGAGGCGGTTCCGGTGAGTGAGCCCGTGATTCACAGCAGACAGGGGTGGAAGTCAATGAAGGCTCGCGGCATCACCGTCATGTGCACGGTCGGGCTCTTGCTCACCGCGTGCGGCAGTGCACCCGACGCCAGTCAGCCCAGCGTCGACGATCCGGTCTTCCAGTACGGTCTCGGCCCGGTGCGCGACCCCAACACCATCTACCAGGACGATGTCGTGCTCATCGACGACGGCCCGCAGGCGATCAAGGCGGTCAGCGACGACGGCTTGGTCTGGACGATGGACGGCAATGCCAAGGGAGTCGACGAGGTACGGCCCGGCAAGATCATGTTCGCCACCAACAACGCGGTAGGGCGGGTGGTCGAGGTCGAGCCGGCCGGTGACGACGTGGCCGTGACCCTCGCTCCGGCAGACATCACCAGCGTCGTCAAGGAGGGCGAGCTCGACATCGACCGGCCGTTGAACCTTGACGACTTCGTCTTCCAGGAGATTCCCGGGCTCACCAGGCTCGTCGACGCCGGCGACTCGCAGCCGTCCGGCGAGCCTGCCGAGTCCGAGGCGCAAGGGGAGCCGGCGGTCGTCGAACCAGGAGGTCTCAGGATCGTTGGCGCGTCGCAGCTCGGCCAGCCCGCACGGCCCAAAGCCACGCCCATGCCGTTGCCCAAGTCCGGGGATGCCTACAAGGTGTCCGCCGGCGACCTCGAGGCCGAGATCAGCCGCGACACGGAGTCGATCACACTCAAGATGGCGTACGCGGCCGCCGGCAAGGGGGGCGGTGGCAAGCTGAAGGGCGGTGCCACCATCAAGCTGCTGGTCGACAACCCGAGGTTCAACGGCAGGATGAGCGTGCGTGACGGTCAGGTGGACAGCTCGTCGGCCTCGATCCGCGGGCTCAAGGCCATCGACGTCAAGGTCGACGTGGGAACCAGCGGAACGTCGGTGGACAACGAGAAGCAGCGTGTCGAGCTTCCCATCAAGCTGCTCAGCGCTCCCTTTGCGACGCCTGTGGGGCCGATGGTCGCCAAATGGGAGTTCAAGTTCATCATCACGCCTGGGTTCACCCAGAAGGGCACCACGGTGCAGACATCGGCGACCTATCCGCTGCGCGGCCACCTCGGATTCGAGAACGGCAAGCTGCAGAAGCCGACTCTCGACAAGTCTCGCAGCCTGGTCGAGAACCTGTTCGGCCCGACCATCGGCGTGACAGGACTCACGGTGGCCGTCGAGACCAAGGTATCGGTCGGGTACGGCGTCCCACTGGCGTCGGCAGGTCCCTACGCGAAGCTGCAGTTCGCGGCAGGTGTCACCGTCGGCTCGTCGGCAGGCATCGCCGGACAGTGCAAGGAGACGACTGTCGTCGTCACCGGCGGAATCGGCTTCGGGCTCGACATATCCGAGAAGCTGGCGGACGGCTTGACAAAGGTCCTCGGCGACCGCTTCAAGAAGGTGTTCGACGCGGAGAACAAGATCAGCTCTAACTACAAAGAGGTCAAGATCCACAACTGGAGCGACGCCGAGCCCAATTCCAAGATGTGCAAGACCTAGTACCAGCGCCGTCCGGTGAGTGGGGGAGCACCCAACAGCTGGTGGAGGTGCGGCCTCACATGCCGAGCGTGAGCTTCGACGGACACACCATGGAGGGCAGAGGAGATGAAGAGACCATCGCGACGTTCGATCCAGGCCGTAGCAGACGGCGTGGTCACGGTGGCCGGGTTGCTGGTCAGTGGCTGCGGTGCAGCCGGTACGACGTCGACCGGTCGAGGCGACCAGAGCGACGCCGGTGAGGTGGCGAACGACGCACCGGGCGGCTGCGAACCTCAGCAGGTGGTGTCGCTGTGCCAGACCTATGAGCTGTCCGGGGCAATGACTGCGAAGGACACGGTCGTCGCCATCCCCACGACCGGAAGCCTCACCGACGCCACCGAGGAGTTCAGCTGCACCAAGCTCGCGGGCAACGCCGACGGGTTCGCCTTCGCCCCGCTGGACGGCGAACCCGCCAGGATCGGCGGCGAGGACCTGCCGGTGTACTTCGCCGCCGAGGGGTATGCCGGTCCCGGCGAGTACGAGCTCGGCCCGGGATCGAGTATCGGCCCGTTCGTGCCGGGGCTGGGCAGCCGCCCGACGATCGAGGTCGCGGCCGACGGATCCGGGAAGATCACGGTCGACAGCTTCACGTCACCGACTCCCGGTGAAGAGCTCACCGGCACCATCAGCTGGACGTGCGTCGATCCCAGCAGCTAGACAGCGTGATCCAGGGGCCTGGATTTCAGCTGGTGCAGGGCCTCAGCCGGATGGGAGCGTACCGCTACGGCGCGACGCGGGGCAGCGCCGGCAACCGACGTGGAAGGGCAGCACATGATCGACCTTGACAGGCTGGACGCCTCGGCGCGGGAGCGATCGTTCAGCGGGATCGTGACGGTCGACGTCGGCGATCGCAGAGTTCTGGAGCGCTCCTACGGGCTCGCGCATCGTGCTCTGGCGGTGCCGAACAGCCCGACCACGCGGTTCGCGATGGCGAGCGGCAGCAAGAGCTTCACTGCCCTCGCGATCATGCAGCAGGTCGTGTCCGGGACGCTGCGCCTGCAGGACCCGGTGCGCCGGTTCCTCGGTGACGATCTCCCGTTGATCGACGACGACGTCACGATCGAGCAGCTGCTCACCCACACGTCAGGGATCGGCGACTACCTCGACGAGGACAACGACTGGGACCCCGCCGACTACGTCCTCCCCGTCCCGGTGCACACACTCGAGACCGCCGAGTCGTTCCTCCCGATCCTGGACGGCTTCCCGAGCAAGCATGCGCCTGGTGCGCGGTTCACCTACTGCAACGGCGGCTACATCATCCTGGCGATCGTGCTCGAGCGGATCACCGGACGGCAGTTCCAGGACGTCGTGGACACCGACGTGATCCGGCCCGCCGGGCTGACCAGCACGGCATACCTGCGATCGGACGAGCTGCCCGGGGACGCCGCCCTGGGCTACCTGTACCCAGACGGTGATCGCAGCAACGTGCTGCACCTGCCGGTGCGCGGCAACGGTGACGGCGGCGCCTACACGAGCGCCGCTGACATGCACCAGCTCTGGCGAGCGCTGCACGCCGGTGCGATCGTGCCCCCGGACATGGTGACCGAGATGACGCGCCCGCGATCATCCGTGCCGGACGAGGGCCTGCGGTACGGCATCGGCTTCTGGCTCCACCCGGACGATCCCGCGATCGTGATGGGCGGCTTCGACGCAGGCGTCGCCTTCCGCTCGACGCACGACCCGGCGACCGGTACGACCGTGACCGTGCTGAGCAACTGCACCTTCGGGTCGGGTGCCATCGTCGCGCTGCTCCAGAACTCCTGGCCAGACGTGCTGACGATCGCGTGACAGCCGTGCCGCGGCCGGTGACCTGACAGCGCCCGCTGCGGCGGGCCAGGACGTCGGTGGTTGGTGGTGGCTGGTCAGACGATGCGGGCTCACCGGGCATCACCCGGCGCGGTCGTGTGCAGCGAGCCTTGGCGTGCGGAGCAGGCCGAGGACCTCAGCCTTCGCCAGCGCCTCCTTGCGGTGCGAGACCCGGAGCTTCTGGTAGATCCTGCGGATCTGGGTGCGCACCGTGGTCACCGAGACGCCGAACTGAGTGGCAGCCTTCTCAGCGGTCTGGCCGGCGCTCAGTGCGCGGAGCACCTCGCGCTCACGGGGGGTGAGGTGCACCAGAGGGACCGATGGTGGCGCGTTGTACCGGGCGTTGACGGTCGTCTCATGCAGCGGGTTGGCCACGCGTGCCAGTCGGGCGAGCTCGTCGATGTCGGAACCTTGCAGGGCCAGGAACGGTGAGACGTGAGCCCGGCCCGCGCGCAGACTGATCGCCGATGAGAACGCGGCCCGGGCCCGCTCATCCTGTCCCGTCCGCAGAGAGGTGGCGGCCTGGACCAGGTGGAGCCCGATCTGATCATTGAGAGGCAGCTCGTTGTGCTGGATCGCCTCTGCGGCCAGCCTCATCGCCTCGTGATGTTCTCCGGCCAGCAGGTGCGCCCAGGCGGCATACAGCGTGAGCGAGTGGAACTCGGCATGCTGGTCGGACAGATGAAGGACGCGGGTACCGGCCCCTGCCCGCAGGAGCAGCTTCGCCTCGGCGCGCAGCACCAGCTCTCCCGCCATGGTCGTCGGGTCAGGGCTGAGCGCTCCGTGCCGCTGGCGAGCGGCGTCGAGCGCACGAAGGCCCCGGTGCGGGTCGCCGAAGTACGCCTCGTAGCTCGCGTTGGCGAAGGCAACGAAGGGCCACAGCTCCACGCGCCGCGTCGCGGGCCCGATCCGGCCCAGGAGATCTGCCGCTGTATCCGGATCGCCCTCGTCGATCGCGATGAGCGTGCGGGCCGTCGCCGCGCCGGTGCCGCACTGGTGCTCGATCCAGTCGGGTAGCGGGGCCGAGCGCTCGAACGTCTCGAGCCAGCTGCGGGCGAGGTCGAGATGGCCTCGCCAGGCGGCAAGAAGCGAGAGGTTCGCCGCTGCGCTCGCTCCGGCGTAGTGGGCGTACGGTGGTTCGCCCGCCTCGGCGTGGGCGCGAGTGAACAGCAGTGTTGCCTGGTCGAGCGAACCCGCCAGCATTGCCGTGAGACCGCGTTCGACGGAGAGCCAACCGGGGCGGGTGGCCGCTGGGGTCGTCGTCCATGGCGGTACGGGCTGTGCGGTGCCGAGTGTGACGTGTGCATCGGTCCACGCGCCGATGCGCTCGGACCCGTGGTAGTCGCCGCGCAAGCGCCCCGATATGACGGCGGCGGTACCGGCCGCGAGGAGGTCACCGGACCGGTTGAACGAACCGAGCCGCATGCCGTAACGCTGTCCGACCACTACGTAGAACTGCAGCGTCCGGTGCAGCTGACGATCGTCACCCGCTGCGTGGCTCGCACGCAGGTAGGCGAGGAGAGCGGCGTGCAGCAGTCGAGGGCGGCTCTCGAACACCTCCGCGGGGATCTCTTCGACCATCCGCAGCACCTCAGGGCCGAATCTGGTCGGTAGGTCATACCAATGGGCGTCGAAGAGAGCCTCGACCCGGTCTATATCACCGGAAAGCAGCCCTGAGCGGACCATTCCGTCATTCAGCGAGTCCGGTTCATTGGATGAATTGGGCACTCTCGGATCATGCCTTTCCAACGTTGTTACCGCACAGCCGGTGAGGGTGAAATTTGCCTCAAAACTGATGACAGCGTTGATGATCTTTGCCGTTTCATCGCTTGGTGGTGGGCATATCGGCGTCTCATGGGAAGCGCAAGGGGCACGCGAGGGGCGCGTGCGGGAAAGAAGGGAAGCTCATGCACAGTCCGTCAGAGGGTCACCGAATGGGCAGTAGGAGAAACAAGCACCACTTCGAGCGGAGGCCGGGGGCAAGGGGCATCGGGCCTCGACTGCGGACCCGACTGATCGGTGGTGCGGTGGCCGTCATGACGGCTGGCGCCGGACTCGTCGTGGCGGCGCCGCAGCCCGCGTTCGCAGACACCGTCTACGAGATCACCGGCGAGTGGGAGGAAAACACGCCGTCCGTCGTGGCGTCGGGCGACGTGGTCACCGGCATCTGGCGCGTGAACGTCAACGACGACGCCGCCGCACCCTCGAACGAGCCGGTGGACGACGTCACGTTCAGCGTCGTGATCGACAACGGCGTGTTCGGCGAGCTGCCTGATGTCTGTCTCACCGACGGTGTCGACCCGGTCTCGGCGATCTCGGAGGACGGCGCGACCCTCACGTGCAACCTCGGCACCAAGGACCAGGGCACCGCGGCCGTGATCCAGACGCCGATCGAGGCGGACGGGCCGACCGGGGGCCAGCTCACGGCGTCGGGCACGATCGCGGGGCAGACCGTCGAGCTGAGCCCGATCGACGTCGAGAACCCGTTCGGCATGGACATTCGCTGGGGCACCGGTACGTCGTTCTTCACGCGAGGAGCCGACTACTTCGAGATGGACCTCCAGTGGACCCTGAGCAAGGCCAAGGGGAGCGACCCGGGTCCACAGACTGTCACCTACGACCTGACGATCGCCTCGGAGCAGGGGAGCGCCATCCAGGTCGCGCCGCAGCAGTGCGCGCCGTTCACGGCGCTGGCCGCCGACGGCCACCCGTGGTCCGGTGGCGATCGGCCCGCGAACCAGCTGACCTCGTTCGTGGACAGCTGTGAGATCGTCCAGACCGGCGCCAACACCTTCCGGCTCACCCTGACCGGGATCGACTACGAGCCGGCGAACCCGCCGACGCTGGACTCCGCCGGCAACCGGCTGCCGACCGACGAGGTCGCCCTGGCCAGCGGATCGATCTGGATCCGGGCGGTGACCGACGCCGCCGGCTCGGTGCAGCTCACGTCCGACGCGCCCACCTACACCTCGGCGACAGGGGCGACCGCTCAGGACGATCCCGCGAACAACACCGAGTCGAAGGCGTGGACCACACCCGGCCTCTACTCGTCGGGCTGGGGCCGGGGCTGGACCGGCAGCGGCGGCACTACCTGGGACAACACCTACAACGTGTCGGCCGGGACCCAGGTCCGGCAGTACATGCATACGCTCTACCAGCTACGCAGCGGCCGGGCCGACGACCTTCCGGTCGGCATGTGCGCTCCCCTGGACACCAGGTACGTGACGTTCGACGCGTTCGAGCACCAGGTCCCCGTGGGCGGGGTGCCAGGCTCCGTCGTCGAGTACTACACCGGGAACGACGCACATCTGGACCCGACGAGCGCGGGCTACGACCCCTACAACTTCGACTGCGGCGTCGTTGACGGGTGGAGCACGACACCACCGGCCGATCCGTCCCAGGTGAAGGCGGTTCGATACACCATGACGCAGGGCCAGGCCGAGGTCGTGGCGGAGGAGAACATCGTTCCCCACGTCGTCGTGACCATCAAGCCGGACACCCCGGCCGGCACGGATGTGTGGAGCTTCATGACCGTCCAGTACGACACTCCTGAGTGGTCCGCCCGCGACTTCTGCAACACGCCGATCCCCGGCGGCCGTTACCCCTGCACCACGGGGTACGCCGACGTCCTGCACGTCCTGACCGCGAGCCCGGCCATCAGCAAGTCGGTCGACCGCAGCGTCGTCACCCCGGGTGTGCCCGCGACGTACACGCTGACGTACTCCGCCAACGGCGCCGGTGCGATCCCGGCCACCATGGACGACTTCGAGATCGTCGACACCCTGCCGGTGGGGATCACCTACGTCGCCGGTTCCGCATTGCCGGAACCGGCCGTGACGACCAACGGCGCGGGGCAACAGGTTCTGACCTGGACCCTGGACGGGGTGGCGACCAACACCGATCACCCGCTCACCTACCAGGCCGTCGCCGACGCCACGACGACCCCGGGTCAGACCCTGACCAACGAGGCGGTCGCATCCCTCGGTGGGACGAGCACGGCACCGGCCAGGGCGCAGGTCACCGTCAGCACGAACGGCTACACGACGATCGGCAAGGCCGCTGACACGCCGTACATCCCGAACCTCGCGGGCGACGGCGTCGGTGCGGGCTCGTGGACGGTGACGCTGCGGTCGTTCGACCCGCTGCCGCAGTCGTTCACGGACACGATCGACATCCTGCCGTTCAACGGTGACGAGCGCGGCACCGAATTCGCCGGCGACTACTTGCTGACCGGCGTGGGTGCCGTCGAGGGCGGCACCGTCTACTACACGACGGCGGACCCGGCCTCGCTCAGCGACGACCCGGGCGACGAGTCCAACGGTGCCGCGGGCGACATCGCCGGGAACACGGTGGACTGGACCACGACGTTCAGCCCGGACGCGACGGCGGTGCGGGTGATCGGGCCGGAGCTGGCGCCGGGTGCGACACAGGCGTTCACCGTCGAGATCGAGACGGACGGCGTCGAGGGTGGGGACACGCTGGTCAACCGCGCCCAGGCGCGCGACGGCCACACCGAGCTCGTGATGCGCACGTCGGCGCCGATCGAGGTCGCGAGCTATTACTCGGCGTCGCTGAAGAAGTACGTGCAGGACGCCGAGGGCACGTGGCGCGACGCGAACACCGTGGAGGACTACCCGAGCTACCGGCCGGGGGACACGGTGCCGTACCGGATCGTCGTCGAGAACACCGGGCAGGGCACACTGACCAACCTCGTGATCACGGACGACCTGTTCCCCGAGGGTTCGTTCACGGTCGACGAGCTGGCCCCCGGCGACAGCGAGACGCACGAGTTCGAGATCGTCCTGGAGGAGGGCGGCCCGGGCACGGTGGTGAACACGGCGTGCGGCACCGCGGACGTCCCCGAGGACTCCGACGTACCGCCGACGATCAACTGCGACCCGGCGGGGATGGAGGTGGACGGAGACCCGACCCACACCAAGGAGCTGGTCTCGGCCACCCCGATCGGCGACGGCCGGTGGGAGGTGGTGTACGGGATCGACGTGAGCAACACCTCGACCGTGCCGACGTCCTACGCGCTGGACGACGAGCTGCACTTCGCCGAGGAGGCAACCATCGTCTCCGCCGAGGTGACGTCCTCGCCGGACGGGGTGACGCCGGCCGAGCCCGCCTGGGACGGTCAGAAGAACGTGACCGTCGCCTCCGAGGTGCCGCTGGCCGGCAACGAGGACGATGACTACGAGCCGCACCGGTACGAGCTGACCGTGATCGCCGACGTCCCGCTGCAGGTGCCCGGTGCGGGCACGGCGGACGACCCGACCGTATGCGGTTCGGAGGGAGATGACTCCGACACGGCGTTCAACAACACGTCAGCGATGACCGACTCGGCCGGTCAGGTCGAGAACGACCAGGCGTGCGCGCCGATCCCGTCGATCGACATCACCAAGTCCGTGGTCGGCGACCCGGCGGCCGGCAAGGACGGGAGCTGGACGGTCACGTACGAGATCAAGGCCACCAACAGCGGTGACGCCGACGGCACGTACACGCTCACCGACCGCCTGCGGTTCGGTGCCGGCATCGACGTCACGTCCGCGGAGGTGACGGCGACGCCCAAGGGTGTGACCGCTGCGAAGACATGGACCGGTCAGGGCACCGAGGGCGACGACGCGAACGTGGTCGCCACCGACGTGGAGCTGCGAGCGGGAGCCACCCACACGTACCGGGTCAAGGTCCAGGCCACCGTCGACGGCGACGCAGCTGACGAGTCCACGTTCACGTGCCCCGAGCCCGGTTCCGGCAAGCCGGGCGGGTTCGCGAACACTGCCGGCATCGGTCACAACGACCTGGCCGACAGCGCGGACGCGTGTGCCACTCCGAAGGAGCCCGGCAAGCCCGGTGACCCCGGCACACCGAACGAGCCCGGCAAGCCCGGCATGCCTGGCGGGCCCGGCGTGCCAGGCGGGCCTGGTACGCCGAGCGACTCGCCGCCCCTCGCGATGACGGGCGCCAACATCGGGTGGATCGCCGGGGGAGCAGCACTGCTGATCCTGCTCGGTGCCGCCGCGATGGTCATCTCGCGTCACCGCCGCGCCGTCGGCTGACGTCATGACACCAAAGGCCCCGCCCACGGACATCCTGTCCGTGGGCGGGGCCTTCGGTCGCCGCCCCCACGCCGTCGCCAAAAACTGCCAAACGCATACGGTCTCTTGACCGTCCATGATGTCGGCTTCTATGGTCGGACCGGTCGGACGTGCCAAATCCTTTTGGCTTCACCGTGGCAAAGGAGCCCACAACGATGGCTGACGCGAGTTCTTTCCCGTCGAGCGAGATGTCCCGCAGAGCATTCCTCTTCGCCAGCTCGGCCGTGGCGGCCGCGGGATACGCCACCCTCCCTTCGACGCACGCGTACGCCGCGTCGGAGTCACCAGCGACAGCAACCGCCGAGCCGCCGCCCACCCGCGACCACCGGACGCTGCTCGGGGTTCTCTGAGCCCACTCTTCCAGCCACCTCAGACAACGAGACGGGACAGCCATGCCTTCGACGATCTATGACGTGACAACGTGGACCATTCCGGGAAGCCCGGCGACGACCGCGGAAACTGACATCGGCGCGATCATCAACAGCATCATCGCCGACATCAAGGCCGCTCAGCCGGCACAGGGATCCAAGCCGGGCGCCGTGATCTACATCCCACCGGGCGACTACTCGCTGAAGACGCGCATCCTGATCGACATCAGCTACCTGCAGATCAAGGGCTCCGGGCACGGATTCACCTCGTCCAGCATCCGGTACAACTCCGGGAACACGTCCTCCTGGCACGAGATCTGGCCCGGCGGGAGCCGCATCCGGGTCGAGAACACCGACGGGAACGCCGAAGCGATCCTCATCCACAGGGATGGACTTCCCCGGCAGAGCTCGATCGAGCTGGTGGACTTCTGCCTGGACGGCGTGTCGTTCACCCCCGACCAGAACAGCTACCGCAACGGGAAGATCGGGATCCGATCGACCACACCCACCGACTCCCTCCGGATCGTCGGCATGGGGATGGTGTACCTCGAACGGGCCATCGTGGTCGTGGAGGCTGATGCGCTCCACATCACGAACAACTTCCTCTGCGAGTGCGGCAGCTGCGTGGAGCTCGTCGGCTCGGGCCAGGCGAGCATGGTCAACGACAACCTGATCGGCGCCGGTCCGGCGGGCTTCTCGATCTTCGCCGAGGACCACTTCGGGCTGATCATCTCGGGCAACAACATCTTTCCTCGCGGAAAGAGCTCGGTGCACCTCAAGAACGCCACGAACAACATGGTCTCCGCGAACCGCCTGCATGCCTTCTACTCCGGCATGATCACGATGGAGGGGGCCTGCCACAACAACCTCGTCTCGGCGAACCACTTCCTGCGCAACAGGGAGTCGTTCCCGGCGTTCCAGAACACTCCACACCCCCAGGACGACCTGTTCGGCCTGGTCCACGTCCGGGGCAGCGGGAACACGATCGTCTCGAACCACTTCTCGTTCGATGTCCCCAGCAACGCCATCACCCCTGCGGGCGCCAAGCCGACCATCGTGCTGGTGAGGTCCGGCGACAACAACTACGTCGCCACGAACCATCACGCCGCGAACGTGGCGGTGAACGCCGTCTTCCTCGATGGAAGCACGACCAACACCAAGGTCCTCGACTGCGGATCCGCGTCCGAGTTCCAGGCTGCGAACGGCGCGACGTTCGGATTCCGCGCGACGCCGTAGCCCCGCACGACCGCACCTCCATCCGCGCCCGACAACGACGTCAGTACGGAGGCAAGATGTCTGTTCGACACGCCCGCAGACCGCCCACGATCGCAGCGCTGGCTCTCGCGCTCAGCCTCACCTTCGCCGGGACCGCGCTCCTCGCCCCGGAACCGACGGCAACAGCCGGGGAGCCGGCCGACTATCCGGAGTCGCCCTACGCGATCACCGACTACAGCGAACCCTTCCGTGGACAGTTCCACTTCAGTCCGCAGAACGGCTTCATGAACGACATCAACGCGCCGCTCTACTACCGAGGCGTCTACCACCTCTTCTTCCAGCACAACCCCCACGGTCTCGCCTGGGACACGGTGCACTGGGGTCACGCGACGAGCACAGACCTCCTCCACTGGGAGCAGCAGCCGATCGCACTCGAACCAGGAGTCCATCCGGGCAATCTCTGGTCCGGCGCGGGCTGGGTCGACGTCGACAACGTCACCGGGCTCAAGACGGGAAGCGACGATCCGATCCTCCTGTTCACGAACACGGAGGGCGTCAGCATCGCGTACTCGACGGACGGCGCGAAGACCTTCCAGATGTACAACAACGGCGCCAAGGTCATCAACAACCCGGTGGAGAGCCGCGACCCGAAGGTCCAGTGGGATCCAGCCCACAATCGCTGGGTGATGGTCACGTTCCAGGCCGGCGCCGGCGCCGTGTTCTACACGTCGACCAACCTGCTCGACTGGACCCACCGCGGAATCTATTCGGCGAGCTGGTTCTCCGAGTGCCCGGATCTCTACAAGCTCCCCGTCGACGGCAGCTCGTCCGACGAGAAGTGGGTTCTCCAGGATGCCAGCGGCGAGTACGTGATCGGATCTCTCGACGCGTCAGGCATGTTCGTCTCGGACTGGACGAGCCCGCAGCGGATGGAGTGGGGCATCTCAGGGGCCGCCTTCGCGCCCTCCACCTGGTACGCGCCGCTGACCTTCAACCAGCTCCCCGGCGGGAGGGTCGTGCAGATGGGGTGGCAGCCGAGCAATGCCGGCGTCACGTGGACCGGCAACGCATCGTTCCCTGTCGATCTCGCACTCAAGACGTATCCCGAGGGCATCCGGATCACGCGTACCCCGATACCCGAGATCTCGACGATCCGCGCCACGACCCGAACGTGGGGGCCGCGCACCGTCACTACCGACCCCGCGAGCGATCCGTTCATCGGCGAGCTCGCGGACACCTACGAGATCAACGCGGTCTTCGACATCGGGAACACGACCGCCTCCGAGCTCGGATTCCGGCTGCACGTGCGCCCCGATGGTTCGAGCGATCGGACCGTCTCCTACTCGGTCGGCGGACAGCGGCTCTACGGGCAGTCGATGCCTCCGATCTCAGGCCTGGTGACGATCCGGCTTCTCGTCGACCGGGGGCAGCTCGAGGTCTTCGGGAACGACGGCAAGACCGTCGTGAGCGACAACGTCTCGTTCGACTCGTCCGCAGGGAGCCAAGGAATCCAGCTCTACGCGTCTGGGGGCTCGGCGTCGCTGGTCTCGCTCAGCTTTTCGCGCATCGCGTCCACCTGGACGCCTGCTCCCGCGGGGAGAGCGCCCGACAACGCCATCGCGTCGACCGCCCGGCAGGACAAGTGCGTGGACCGCGACGTGGCCTCGGGGCGAGTACAGCTCTGGGACTGCCTCGGGAACACGCAACAGTCCTGGGAGCTGGACGATCAGGACCGGCTCACCACCGGGGGAGTCTGCGCCGAGGTTCCGCCAGGGCAGACCGCCAACTTCACTCTGGTCAACGTGGCGCCGTGCACCGGAGCGACCAACCAGCGATGGCGGCAGGGCAACTTCGGCTCGCTCGTCAACCTCGCGTCCGGACGTTGTCTGGACCTCCCGGAGGCCAACTTCAGCAACGGCCGTCAGCTGCAGATCTATGACTGCGTCGGCACGCGGAACCAGAGCTGGGTCGGCCCGGCCTACGCCGCGTCGAGGCCGCTCTGGACCGGGTCGGCCTGAGCGGCCGCGTCAGACGCCGGCCGGGTCGGAGCCGGCCCGGCCGGCGTCGCGCTACGAGCCGATCGTGGGTGTGGCCCGCACCGCGTTGACACGCCTGTCCGCGACGACCTGTGCCTCGGTCCCGGAGTCGAGGACCGTGTTCCGAGCTGATTCGGGATCGACCATGACCGTCGTGACGACAAGGCCGTCCGAGGCATCGGTCGCGAGCAGGGCATCCACCTGCGCCGCGAAACAGGAGTCGCTCGTCGCGGCATGCACGTCCAGGGCGACGACGTGGTTGCTGGCGACGTAGTTGCCGGATCCCACTGCCACCCGGATGATGACCGGCGTCGAGCCGACCGGCCGGATGCCCTGCGCATCGACGATCTCCGAGAAGTGGTTGCCGATGACGGAGTTGTTGCTGCCGCTGACGCGAAGAAGCCCGTAGGTGTCTTCCCGTCCGTTGTCGATCCCCAGGAAAGGCGTCCAGGGCTCGTGGTCCCGCAAGAAGTGATTGGCGGACACGAGGTTCTCCGAGCTCGTCGACTCAAGGACAACCATCCCCGGGTAGAACGAGTGCAGACGGTTGTTGCTGATGCTCGAGCGGGTGACTCCGCTGAGGTGAACACTGCTCGCTCCGCGGGGAAAGACGTTGTTCGCGGTGATCAGCAGCCCGCCATGGTTTTCGGCGTAGATCGAGTGCCCCTTGAAACCGGCTCCGATCAGGTTGTCGGTGATCTTGGATGCTTGCCCCCACCCGCGCAGCTCGACGCAGCTGCCGCACTCGGCGATGAAGTTGTCGTGGATCGAGAGCGCGTCCGCGTTGTGCATCACAAGAGCGTGCTCGAGATACACGAACCCCATGCCGTTGACGCGGAACGAGTCGTTGGCGCTCGCGACGTGGATGCCCGTCTTGCCGTTGACGTAGGTGTTCTCCGGTTGCAGGTCCGAGCCGTCGGGCTCGAAGTGCAGTCCGTCGATAAGGAAGTTCGCGAACTCGAGCGAGCTGATACGTGGGCTTCCATCGCGCTCGACGTAGAAGGCGGCGCCCCTGGACTCGTCCACTCCTGCGCCAGGGGCCAGATCGACGAGAACGCGGCTGCCTCCGGGCCACAGCTCGTGCAGGTCCGGCCACTCGTCCTCGGGGACGTTGAACCGGATGCTCGAGGACGTGAAGCCGTGCCCGGCCCCTTCGATCCGGAGGAAGCTGATGTCGATCACGACCTGCGTGCGCAGGCGGTAGTCACCCGGCGGGATGTAGATGACGGCGCCGGGCCTGCCGCCGTCGGCCGTGACTGCCTGCCGTTGCTTGACGTCCGCGATGATGCTGTTGATGACCTGGCCGATGTCCCAGGCCGGATCCCCGACGGGCCACGTCGTCACGTCGTAGTGGTTAGGACCTGGCAAGAGCGCTGCCCTCCAGGATCGTGAGGCGTCCGTCGATCCACGCGACGGGCTGTGGGTCGGTGATCTCTCCCACCCAGCCGCCGTGTCCGTCGTCGTTGCGGAAGGCGAGGAACTGCCAGCGCCCGGCCCGGTCCTCCACCAGCCGCCCGACGTACAGGTGCTCGTCGGTGACCCGGTACGACTCCTCGGTCCTGAACGGCCCGGCGAGCGTGTCCGTCGGGAACGCCCAGATGCCGCCGACCGGATCGTCCCCGCGCCGTGCGCGCGAGAGCTCCGGTCCGAGGCAGGAGAACAGGCCGACCGGCCGGCCGTCGACGTTCACCGTCTGCACGACCTCGATGTGACCGAAGCCCGCACCGGGTCGAGAGAGCGGCGGCTGAACGGTCCACGCCGTCAGGTCGGGCGACGTGGCGTGACCGATCACCCCTCGGTCGTCGGCGTCGCCGTGGTTCGCACGCGCGGTGATCAACATGTGCCAGGTCTCACCGTCGCGGAAGACCCATGGATCACGCCACGCCTGATCTGGCCACTGCCGGGTCTCGGCTGTCTCGTACCACTGCGGGTCCGGTACGAGAACCTGCCGTCCGGGCTCACGATGCCAGGTGAAGAGATCGGCCGAGACCACGGAGCTGATGCGCTGACTCAAGCCTCCTTCAGCTCGGCTGACCGCCGTGTAGAACATGCGCCACATCCCGTCGTCCTGGTGCACCACGGACCCGGTCCAGGTCGCGAGGTCGTCGAACGCCGGCGAGTCGTCGGGAAGGACTGCGTCCGCGTGCTCGGTCCAGCTCGACAGATCCGTCGACGTCGCATGCCCGATGGTCGCCCGCCAGTGTCGCCGGTCGGGATCGACGAGAGCGCGTGATGCCTTGAGGAAGAAGAGGTGATAGCGGTCGCCGTCGTCGGCTGTCCAGAAGTCCCAGACCCAGGAAGAGGCAAGTCGAAGCATCGTGCACCTTTCAGTCGGCGTGTGGCGCGGCGACTGAACCTCGAATGACGAGTGGGCAGTCGAGAAGCGTGGGTTCGTCGGCGAGCAGCTTGCGGTCGGCCTCGCCGTGGAGGAGACGTACGAGGGTTTCGACCGCCCAGGCGCCCATCTCGTAGTGCGGCAGGGCGACCGTGGTCAGTCCGGGGAAGAGGTTCGCCGCGATCAGTTCCTGGTTGTCGAACCCGACGATCGAGAGGTCGTCCGGAATTCCGAGGCCGAGCTCTGTCGCCGCCCGGTAGGCGCCCATCGCCATCCGGTCGTTGTAGCAGAACAGGGCTGTCGGGCGGTCGCTCCGGCCCAGAATCTCCCGGGCCAGCTCGTAGCCCGGAAGCGTCTCCGACGGCCCCGACAGGACGAGCGAAGCGTCGTAGGGAATCTTGTGCTTCTCCAGCACGCTTCGATATCCCTCGAGCCGGCCATGGGTGGCCGGCACGTCGTCATCGTTGTTCAGAAAGCCGATCCGGGTATGCCCGGCTTCGACGAGATGCGTGACTGCGGCGATCGCGCCACCCACCTCGTCCGGAACGGCGGCGGGGACGATCCCCGCCCTGTCGGTCGAGTCGATGAGGACGGTGGGGAGTCCTTGCAGATTCGGCGGCAGGGACACCATCCGGTGGTACATCGTGGCGTACAGGACGGCGTCGACCTGCCGGTCGATGAGCGCCTGGACGTCGTCCTTGTGGGCATTGGGGCCGGACTCCCGATCCGTGTTGATGATGACCAGGGTCAGGTCATGCTCCCGTGCCGCATTCTGAGCGCCGAGAATGATCCGGCCCGCATGCGGCGTGGTCGCGATCTCCTCGCTGAGCAGGCCGATGAGCCCGGAGCGGTTCGTGCGCAGCGCCTGCGCCGCACGGTTCGGTCCGTATCCGAGAGCCTTGGCGGCTTCACGCACGCGTACCCGCGTCTCTTCGGCGACCCGCGTGTGAGGAGTGTCGTTGAGGACGTGCGAGACCGTCGTCACCGATACGCCGGCCAGCTTGGCGACATCCCGGATTCCTGTGCCTTTCACGGCCATAGTTCTTCCTCCTCCGTCGCAAGGGATTGGTTAATGCGCCGAGTGTCTATATGCATTCTCGTGTTTCTCATAGGTCGCGAATTATCCCTTGACCGCGCCGAGGGTGAGCCCTGCGACGATGTGCCGCTGGAGGAAGAGCGTCAGCAGGATGACGGGGATCGAGTAGACCGCTGCGAGGGCCGTCATCCCGCCCCAGTCCAGCCCGAACTGGCTCTGGAAGTTCGCGATCACGACAGGAGTCGTCTGGGCACGCACGGAGGTCAGCAGGAGTGCGAACAGGAACTCGTTCCAGGAGGCCAGGAAGGCGAAGATCGCCGTCACCGCGAGCCCTCCGGACACGAGAGGCAGGACGACACGCACCATCGCCTGCGGACGGCTGCAGCCGTCGATCTGCGCGGCTTCGCCAAGCTCGTCCGGTACCGCCTCGAAGAAGCTCGCCATCAGCCAGATCGACAACGGGAGCGAGATGGTGGTGTGCGCCAGCGCGAGCCCGAAAGAGGTGTCCGTCACCCCGAGGCTGCGCATGATCTCGACGAGCGGCGCACCGACCGCGATCGTGGGGACCATGCGCGTGACAAGTGCGGCGACGACGAATACCCGACCGCTCGGTGTGCGGAACCGCGTGATCGCATAGGCGGCGGGCACGGCGAGAACGAGCGAGAGCGCAGTCGAGATGACCGCTGTCACCACGCTGTTGATCAGCGCGGCCGGCACACCCTCACGAGCGAGCGCGGATACGTAGTTCTCCAGAGTCAATACCTCGGGGAACACGCTCGGCGGCACTGCGATCGCATCGAGCGGCGTCTTGAAGGACGTGAGAAGAAGATAGACGAACGGAAAGCCGTAGAGGATGATCGCGGCCGCAAGAAGAAGCCAGAGGACGATGCGGCTGCGTCCGCGGGTTTCAAGTGGATTCATCGTGCACTGCTTCCTGGACGCCAGATGAGGGTGATTGCGGCGATGGCGACTGCCAGCATCACGACGAGGTAGACGGTGCCCATCGCACTGGCGAGACCCGGATCGCCGAATCTGGTCATGGTCCGGTAGATCAGAAGGCTCAGCGTCGTCGTGCTTCCCTGCGGCCCTCCATCGGTCTGGATGAGGATGATGTCGAAGGCCCGAGCCGCATCGATGCCGCGCACGATGAGGGCGACCGCGATGACCGGTCGCAGCAGCGGGATGATGATGCTGAACAGGATGCGCGGGTACTTGGCGCCGTCGATCCGGGCAGCCTCGATCACGTCTCCTGGGATGTTCTGGAGACCGGCGAAGAGCACGAGGGTGATGAACGAGGTCGTGAGCCAGATGTCCGGGATCGCGACCGAGAACAGCGCGATGCCGGGGTCGCTCAGCCACTGGACCTGATCCGGCCTTGAGAGGATGCCCGCCTCGAAGAGCAGCTGATTGACGATCCCGAAGTTGTCGATGAGAAGGAAGCGCCACAGGAGGCCCGCCACGACGGGGGCGATCATGAGCGGATACATGAACACCGTGCGGAACACGGCCGAGCGCTGGCCGAGCGCGGTGAACAGCAGAGCGATGGCGAGTCCGAGGACGAACTCCATGCCGACGACGACGAGCGTGTACGCCACCGTTCGAACCGACGCCGACCGGAAGGCGTCCGAGGCGAAGGCCTCCGCGTAGTTCGCGAGCCCGACGAATGTCCTCGGTGCGCCGGCGAACGGAGAGATCTCGAAGAAGCTGTCGTAGATGAATCGCGCGAGCGGCCACAGTACGAACGCCGCGAGAAACAACACTGCCGGTGTCATGAGCAGCAGGGCGAACCGGCGATCGCCTAGTTCCTTGCGGCCTGTTCGCGGGCGGCCCGAGGCCAGAACGGTGTGCGCCGTCCCGGCCCCGGCGTGGCGGGAAGAGGTGTCCACGGGTGATGTCTCCTGAGCTCTGGATCGCCTACTCGACGATCGCTTCGATCTGACCCTTGGCCTCTTCGAGGAGCTTGCTGGTGTCCGCGCCGGGCTCGACCGCCTTCTGCAGCATCGGCACGAGCGCCGAGTCGACGATCTCCTGCCAGTTCTCGGTTGCCGGACGAGGCAGCGACCGGGGCGACTCGAGCGTGGCGACCAGCGCTGGATAGTTCTCGTATCCGGCCGTTCCCGCTTTGCTCTCGAAGGCGCTCTTGCGAGCGACGAGGCCCAGCGACGTGTCGGCGGAGAGGTCGTTGTGCTCGTAGGCGAACTGGATGAAGTCCTTCGCCGCCTCCGGGTTCTTGCCGGTGGACGGCGCCGAGAGATACCAGGCGCCCGGGACGCCGGCCACGCCGCCCGGTCCGCCGATCATGGGCGCCACGCCGATGTCGTCCTTGACGGGCGAGTCGTCAGGGGTCTGCCGGTAGGCATGCCCCCAGAACCGCATCATCGCGAGCTGCCCCTGGTAGAAGAGATTCTGTGATCCCGCCCAGTCCAGCTGAGCAGCCCCGGAGGGGGCGTACGGAAGCAGACTGACGTAGTAGTCGAGGGCAGCCTTGTGCGCTTCGTCGTCGATGGTGATCTCGTTGGTCTCGGCATCGAGGACCATGTGCTCCTCGCCGGCCTGGGACACGGTGGCCAGCCACTCGGTCTCCACCGCAGCCTTGACGTCGGTGCCGTAGAGATCGGTCTCGCCGTCGTCGTCGGTGTCGCGCGTGAAGAACTCGGCGGCATCCTTGTACTGCTCCCACGTGGTGGGGGGAGCGAGCGGATACCCGTACTCCGCCTCGAAGTCGGCCTTGTTCTTCTGGTCCTCGAAGAGATCGGTGCGGTAGAAGAGGATCTCGGAGTTGGTCCATACCGGCATCCCGACGAAGTGGCCGTCCACCTGGGCCTCGGTCACGAGACCACCGAACAGGTCCGACTGCACGTCGTCGGTGACGATGTCGTCGATCGGTGCGAGTCCCGGTGCGAAGGCCGTCAGCCAGATGGCGTCGAGCGCGGCGACGTCGAACGACGGCTCTCCCGCCTTCAGCTCCGACGACACCCGGTCGTAGAGGCCGGCGTACGGGAGCTCGACGAGCTTGACCTCTGTGCCCGTCTCCTCCCGGTAGAGGTCGGCCACAGGCTGAAGCTCGGCCTTGCCACCTCCTTCGACCACGACGGTCAGCGTCTTGCTGCCTGCGGTCTGCTCGGCTGTGCTCCCTCCGCCGACGCCGCAGCCGCTCAGCACGAGGACTGTGGCGCCGACTGCTGCGGCGGCAGCGGGGGCGCGCCGGGCGCGGCCCTCTGCGTGCATACGAAACTTCATCTCCGGACTCCACTCGTCATTGAGGTTGCGGTGCAGACTCTCGGTCGCCAAAACGTATTGGCAAATCGTCTTGGCATGAGACTAGCGGGGCGGTCCGCATCGTGCAACGTTCGGATCTCTGGCTGCTGGCGGACGGCGGGAATTGGGTCCGCGATCGCCAGGTCGCGGGCCCGGCTGATCGCGGAAGTCATCCCTGGGCGTAGGGTGCCGAGCGGGATATGGCGCATCAGCGCAGGAAGGTTCGGGTCGAACGGGATGGCGCCCGGCTTGGCCCGGCTCGGTTGGGGACCTGTCATTCTTCAGCGGGAAGTTGGCGTCGCCTGTTGGTCGTCAACCAAGGGGCCTAGGTTCGGTGGTCACGGGCTGCGGGTGAACCCTGACCGCAGGTGGCGAGAAGGCAGGGCCTGGCTGCTGGGACTGCCGCCGCCAGGTTCCCGAGGGGGCATAGTCATGCAGGCCTGGACGAGACGGATGTGGTCTGCGGGCGGTCGTCGAACCGCAGGCGGTCTCCCGTCAGGCTTCGAGCGCTCTCCGGATGAACTCGTCCCGGGTCGCTATGGAGGCCTGCGAGACGGCCGCGTGTGTCGCCATGTCGGAGCCGTGGAACGCGCCGCCCCACATGTGCAGGTCGACGCTGACTCCCGCCTGGGAGAGCCGGGTCGCGTAGTCGACGGCCTCGTCACGGAACACCTCGACCGAGCCGGTGTCGATGTAGGTGCGCGGCAGGCCGGTGAGGTCCTGGGCGCGCGCCGGAGCGGCGTACTGCGAGACGTCCAGGCCACCGCGCCGCTGACCGAGCAGGCTGGTCCAGCCGAACAGGTTGGCGTTGCGGTCCCAGACGCCCTCGCCGTCGAGCATCTGGCTGCTGTGCGTCACGAAGCGGTCGTCGAGCATCGGGCAGAGGAGTACCTGGTGGCTGAGCGCCGGGAACCCGCGGTCGCGGGCCAGGAGCGCGGTCCCTGCGGCGAGGCCACCACCGGCACTGCCGCCGAGGAGGATCAGCCGGTCCGGGTCGATACCGAGCTCGACCGCGTGCTTTCCGGTCCAGACCAGCCCGGCGTAGCAGTCCTCGACGGGTGCGGGGTCGGGGTGTTCCGGTGCGAGGCGGTACTCGACGGACACCGCGACGGCGTTGCCCTCGGCGACGTACGGCAGGAGCAGTTCCATCCCGGTCCTGCGGTCGCCGCTGATCATGCCGCCGCCGTGGATGTTGAAGATGCCGGCCACGGCCCCTTGTACGCCGGTCGGGCGGAGGATGAGCAGCGTGATCTCCGGTTCGCCGTCGGGTCCAGGGACCTGGCGCTCTTCGACGTGGACACGGCCACCCGCTGTCAGGTCCGATGAGCAGGCTGATCCTGCTCCCCATCCTTGACGCTCCCCGCCGGACCCGGCACCCGCAGATGGCGGGAGATCAGAGGACTGGACCCGCCATATGGCTGGCTACCAGGTAGGGCTCGCCAAGGCTGAGCTTCCGCTCGGCTGGGTCATCCAGCACCCAGGCATCCGCGCCTGCGATGAAAATCTGCAGGATCCGAGCACCGGACTGTGCCAAGTGTCTGTCCAGACATCCCGACGAGGTTTCAACACAGCCGAAGGCGCGTGAGAGTGCTCGGGTGCAGATAAAGCTGAAGGTCAACATCGCGAGACGGTAGACGTGGTCCGTGGCGCAGCAGGGAAGCATCTGGCCCGAGCGACGATCCTGCCGTCACGACGTCAGCGAGCCGTCGTACCTGGTTGTCCCTAGGATCGAGCGGTGCTCGGATCCTTCGCCCTCGCCCTCGTCTTCGCTGGCGCCGGTCTCGTGCTCGCCCGTCGCGATCCTCGGCGGCTCCTGCCGGGGGTGCTGCTCGGCCTCGCGGCGACGTCGCTCGTGGCCTGGCTGGTAGGGGGTGTGCTCGAGCTCGGCGCCGCGCTCGCGGGGCTCGATGACGGGACAAGGAACCTGGCCGGCGGTCTGCTCATGCTTGCCGTGCCGCTCGTGGCGGGTGTCGCGCTGGGCGTCGCGCTCGTGATCAACGGCATGACGATGCGACGCCGCGAACGCCGGTCTCTCGCGAACGCGCTCTCGCTGCTGGTAGGTGTCGCCATGCTCGGTGTGCTCGCGGTCGGCGTGCTTGCGATATGGACGGGCTGGCTGCAGCTGGCAGTCGTGCTCCTGCTCCTGATCGCGCCGGTCGCCTACCTCGGGTCGGCGTTCGCCGCGTACCTCGGCTGGTCGCTCGTCTATGCCCGGCTCGCGCGTCGAGCAGCCACGCCGGCCGCCGTCGTGGTTCTCGGCTCCGGGCTTGTCGGAGGGCGGGTGCCACCGCTGCTTGCTCAGCGTGTCGCGCTCGGCGTCGAGGTCCAGGGCAAGCAGCACACGCCGGTACTCGTGCTCTCGGGCGGCCAGGGCGCCGACGAGCCGCGCAGCGAAGGGGAGGCGATGGCCGAGTACGCGCGCGAGCTCGGTGCTCCTTCCGAGCGCATGCTCGTCGAGAGCGCGTCGAGGACGACCGAGGCGAACCTCGCGCTCTCACGGACGCTGCTCGCCGAGTCCGGTGTCGAGGGACCGCTGCTGGCTGTCAGCAACGACTATCACGCGTTCCGTGCGGCCACGTTGCTCCGCAGGCTCGGCATCGACGGGCATGCCATCGGTGCACGCACCGCGCGCTATTACCTGCCGAGCGCGTTGCTGCGCGAGTTCATAGCGTTGCTGCGTGATCACCGTGTGCTCAACGCGACGGCGCTCGGCATCCTCATGCTGCCGGTCGTGGCGTTCGTCGCCTTCTCGCTCGTCCGGCTCCTGAGCAGTATCTGACGTCACCGGTTCCTGGCCGAGCCTGGCCGGGTGCTATCACCGGAGAAGTCTGTGGCGATCGCTCGACTGCTTTCGTCTCAGGTGGCTTTGTCGGGTGACAGCAGCCGGAGTCAGGCCGTCAGGGACAGCACGTCGGGGCCGATCACCGGGACGCTGCCCTGTCCGCTCCAGGAGCCGCAGGCTGTCGTGAGTGGGCGTGCCGGGCTCAGCGGTCCAGGCCCACGGTGCGCGGCTCGGCCCATACCGCTACGGCGGCGCGGAAGCTCTGCATGATGGGCGCCCGGCGGCGCAGGTCCGAGCCGGGTTCCCGGCCGGCCGCCGGTGCGAGGTTCCGCACGAGGAAGACAGCCGCACCAGCCGTGAGCACTGCGACGGCCGTCAGGTGGGCGGCCACCGGAAGCCCCACCGTGCTCGCGGCCAGCCCCAGCAGGCCACCGATCGCGATGCCCAGGCTGTAGGACCCGTGCAGGCCCGGCACGACCACTCTGCCGAGCGCGGTCTCGACGTCGACGCCCTCGACGTTCTGGCCGATCTCGCCCGATCCCATCCCGTACCCGAAGGACGCGAGCCCGACGGCGACGAGCCAGCCGAGCCCGGTTCCCGAACCGACCGCGACGGTCGCGCCACCGGCGACGATCGCGACCATGCCCCACAGCACGACGAACCGCGCGCCGCGCTGGGCCACCAGCGTGCCGGCAGCGGCGATGCCGACCATCGAGCCGGCGGACAGCCCGGCGATGACCAGGCCCATCTCGGCAGTGCTCGCATCGATCGCGTCCCGGATCGCGGGTGTGCGCGAGACCCAGGACGCCATGGACAGGCCCGTGACGAAGAACGCGATGAACAACGCGGTCCGACGCCGTTCCGCGGTCGGGCGCACGGTCACCGGGCCTCCTCCGCCGGAACCTCGGCGCGAGAGATCGCCGTGGGTTCGATCAGGCGGTACACGGCGCTGCGGACCCGGTCGACGTCGAACGGCTCGGTCGAGATGTGGCTGTGCAGCACCAGGCCCTCCTGCAGGGCGTCGATGACCGGTGCCGCCTCCGCGGGGAAGTGCCTGCGCAGCGAGGCACGGGACCGTTCCATCCAGGACTGGATGAGCACCCGGTAGCGCTCGTCGCGTACCGCCAGCGCGTACAGCTCCGCCGACAGCACCATGTCCCGTCCGTACCCGGCGCCCTGGGTGACGATGAGCTGGACGACCCGCTCGCGGGGGTCCTCGCCGTCGAGCGGCTCCGCCATGATCTGGTCGAAACGCCCGTGCATCTGGTCCGCCAGCCGCTCGAACGCTGCCAGCAGCATGTCGTCACGGGTCGGGAAGTGATAGGTCATCGACCCCATCGGCACGTCGGCGCCCTCCGCCACCGACCGGTAGGTCGCCCCGGCGGAACCGTCCCGGGCGATCAGGTCCAGCACCGCGTCCAGGATCCGCTCCCGCCGGCCGGGGTCGGTCCGCCGGGGCCGGTTCACAGGACGGCCGCGAGCTGTTCCAGCGCGGCGAGCGGGTCGGGACCGGCGGGTATGAACACGTTCGACGTCACTCCCGCCGCGGCCAGGCCGTCGATCCGCGCACGGACCTGGTCAGGCGTACCGGCGAGCGCGAGCTGCTGCACCCACGGCGCGGGCAGTCGTTCGACGAACTCGTGCCGCGTGGCGCAGTCCGCACGCAGCGCCGCGAACTCCGCCGCGAACGGCAGCGGAGCCAGGTGCGGAGCCCAGTCCGGTTCCCCGATCCACTCGAGGCCCGGCCGTGCGGTGGCGATGGCGACGTCCGGGTCCTGGTCGACGGCGGCAAGGTTGTACGCGACGACGCGGTGCGCGCCCTGGGCCGCGATCTGCTCACGCGCCGCGACCGCGTACTCGGGCGTGACCGGCTCCGCCAGCACCGTGCCGTCCGCCACCTGCCCCGACGCCGCGAGCGACCGCGGCCCACGAACACCGAGCAGGAGCGGCGGCACGGTCTCGGGCAGCGACGACTGCTCCAGCCGGACGCCCTCCACGCGCGAACCCGCGACCGTGCCGTCCAGGGTGTCTCCACCAAGGAGGGCACGCAGCCCCTCCGTGTACTCGCTCAGGAACGTCAGCGGACGCTCCGGCCAGCACCCGGCCTGCCGCATCCAGCCCGGCATGCCGTGCCCGATCCCGACCACCGCCCGCCCGGGGAAGAGCTGAGCGAGCGTCGCGATCTCCATCGCCGCGAAGGCGATGTTGCGCGACGCCGCGGGCAGGATCCCAATACCCACGTCGATGCGTTCGGTGGCGGCCAGCACCGCCGCGGCCTGCGTGAAACCACCACGGAAGCCGAGGTCCTCCACGACCCACAGCTCGTCGAACCCGATGCGCTCGGCCGCTCGGGCGTAGTCCAGTACCTGGTGCGCGGGAAGGTCGCGCGGCAGCATCACGCCGATGCTCGATGTCGAAGTCATGGGGCATAACTATCAGAACGCTCGTATATGGACAAGGCTCCACCCACCCAGGGCCGCGGCGGGGAATAGCTCCCCACCGCGCCCCCAGGGCACCCTGTGTCAGACGCACCGTCCCGCCCGCGCGAGGATGTCGGCGGCCGCCGGGTCGGCCTTGATCGCCTCGTCGAAGCTCTCCTTGGGCAGCACCGTGTTCCCGGCCACCGTCACCGTCTTGGGCGGGTCGTCGTAGCCGTCGGGCAGGACGTCCCAGAAGTTGCCGACGAAGGCGACGTTCTCCAGCGGCGGGCCCACCTGCAGCACGATCGGCGTGTCGGCCCGGCACACGATGTTCCCGACGACAGTGATCCACGCGGCGCCGTAGTCGGCGTAGAGCCCGAAGTTGTACGACGTCAGGACATCGCGGATCACGTTGCCCCGGACCACCGCCCCGCCGGCGAACGACGAGCCCTGCGGCGCGGACAGGTAGATCCCGCCGCCGTCCATCAGCGCGCTCATGCTCCGTTCGACGAGGTTCCCGATCACCTGGGTGCCCCTGGCCCGCTCGCCGCCGGTGATCACTATGCCGTTGTGCGGTATGTCGCGGATCTCGTTGTGCGCCACGGCCGTCTCTTCGGAGGCGATGACCAGGATGGCGGGCGAACCGCGGTACTCGCTGCCGATGTGATGGACGAGGTTGTCCTCGACGGTCACGCGGGTGGAGCCGTCGACGGCGATCCCGCTGCCCGAGATCTCGTCGAAGACGTTCCCCCGGACCGAGACGGCGGTACTGCCGTCGATCGCCAGTCCGCCGGCGCCGAGGCGAGTGAAGTGGTTGCCCTCCAGGACCATCCGGCTGACCGAGTCGAGGACGACGTTCGCCGGTAGCTGGGTCGGCGTCGCCGGAACGTGGACGTAGCCGACGTCGGCACCCATGTCGATCTTCTGGAACCCGCCCCGCTCGTGACGGGCGTTGCCGTGATAGTGCAGGTAACCACCGGAGCGGGTGGGGCCCGACCAGTGCGCGTCGGCGAAGGTGAGGCCGCGCAGCGCGATGTCGTGCACGCCCTGCCCGCTGACGATCGTCTCGAGCACCGGCACGATCACGGTGGTCCTGCCGATCTCCTCGCCGGGGCGCGGCCGGTAGTGGAGGACGTGTCCGCCCGCCTCGGAGCGGTCGACGGCGAAGGTGCCCGGCTCGCCGAGGAAGGCCACGTTGTTCTCGAGCACGGCCGGTGCGGCGAGGCCGTCCCAGGTCCCGTCGCCCTCCGTGCCGTACCACTTCGCGTCGTAGAGGGCCTTGGCGTTGTCGAAGGCGGGCTGGGCCATGGTGATGGTGGTCGAGGAGCCGTCTCCGGAGATCCCGGCGACCGCCAGGCGAGCCTCTGCCCACGGATAGACGCCCGGGTAGACGAGCTCCAGTCCTGACGGATCCGGCCACGACTGTGGCTCCACGCTGTCTGTGACGTAACCAGTGTGTGTTTTCGTCACGTTTCCGGGAAGTCCGGTGCGGGCCGCCCGGGCCGCTGAGCGGCCGTCGACAGAGAGCCGCCGTGGCTCCAGCTCGCCGATCGGAGCCGTCCAGACGCCGTCGGCACCGGCGGACCAGCCGTTGACCTCGCGGCCGCCGCTGAGCACGACCTTCTCCTGGTCGGCCGTTCCGTAGCCGTGTGCCTGGTAGGCCACCCGGAGGCCGTTCGTCCCGGAGTCGGCCTGCGCGTCGTCGAGTGCGAGCGGTTCTTCGAGGTGGTAGACACCGGCTCGGAAGGTGACGACGATGTCGCCGGCCATCTCGGCGGTGAGAGCGCGGACGGCTCCCTGCGCCGCGTGCGGGGTGGCGAACGGCCGATCGAAGGTTCCCGGCCAGTCGTCCTGGCCGTCGGGGGACACGTAGAACCTGTTTTCGGGCATGATGAAGCGACTCCCACGAGTTGATTTATGGAATATACTGAGGTTTATCAGTTAAACAGGATCGTGTGACGAGCGTCAAGGGAGTTGTGGTGGCTGAAGACGACGTGCAGCCGGATCCGGAACGTGCGATCGAGCTCTTGTGGGGCGCGCGCGAACCGGCCCGGCCGGGGTTGAGCCTCGGCCGGATCGTCGCGGCGGCGATCGAGGTCGCGGACGCCGACGGGCTGGGGGCGCTGTCCATGCGCAAGGTCGCCGAACGGTTCGGCACGACGACGATGTCGCTCTACCGCTACGTTCCCGGCAAAGCCGAGCTGGTGGAGCTCATGCGGGACGCCGTCTACGGGGAGGTGCCCCTGGAGCCCGCGGACGGGCTGGGCTGGCGTGCGGGCCTCGAGCGCTGGGCGCGCCGGGCGTGGGTGATCCACCAGCGGCATCCTTGGCTGGTTCACAGCGCGGGAAGCCGCCGTCTGCCCGGTCCGAACATCATGGCCGGGTACGACCACGCGCTCGATGTCGCGTCACGCGGCGGTCTGGCGCCGGCTCAGGTGATCGCGGTAGTGAATCTCGTGGGCGGGTTCGTCGAGTCGGTCGCTCGCCAGGCGGGGGAGACCGCGGAGCTTCAGCGCCGCACCGGGATCTCCCACGAGCGCTGGTGGAGCGAACGCGAGTCCCTGTTCGAGCGGATGGACGCCTATCCGGCCCTGGGAAGGCTGTGGGAGAGCGGCGGTATGGACGAGCCGATCGACCCGTTCGAGTTCGGGCTGCAGCGCACGCTCGACGGTGTCCAGGCGCTCGTCGAGAGCCAGGGGAGTGAGGTAAAGCGTGACGAAAATAGCGCCGCGAAGTGCGTGATGTGCGGGAAGCCGTTGGGCGAGGCAGGGCGGGGGCGGCCACGGGACTACTGCTCGAGAGCCTGTCAGCAGCGTGCCTATCGTCGGCGCCAGTCGGCCGGCTGACCCGCGATCTGCAGGAGGGACCACACGACACGGATCGAGAGTGTGCTGGGCGACTGAGAATGGCTGGGGGATAGGCTCGCTCGGCCGCAGCACCCATCTGCTCGAAGGAGAGAACGGTATGCACCTGGCCGCCGCCGCGGGCGTCGCACGGAGCCGGTTCCAGGCGTGGACCGCACCGCTCGCGCCGTCCGAGGCGATCACCGCCACCAACGGGCGCCTGGTCGCAGGGCCGAGGTACCTCAGCAGGGACGGCCGTCCGGTGATCCCCGTCTCCGGTGAGCTCCACTTCTCCCGGGTGCCCCGCTCCGACTGGGACCGCAGGCTCCGGCTCATGCGCGCGGGCGGCGTGACGGCGGTCTCGACCTACGTCATCTGGATCCATCACGAGGCGCAGCGGGGCGAGGCGTCGTTCGACGGCGGCCTCGACGTCGCCGCGTTCATCGACACGGCTCAGGCCGCGGGGCTGGACGTCGTCCTGCGCATCGGCCCCTGGGCCCACGGCGAGGTCCGCAACGGCGGGCTGCCCGACTGGCTGCAGCGCCTCGACGTCCGGCACCGCACCGACGATCCCCGCTATCTCGACGTCGTCCGCACGTGGTTCGGCGCGCTCGGCGCTCACCTGGCGGGTCGCGTCCGACCGGGCGGGCCCGTGGTCGCGGTGCAGATCGAGAACGAGCTCTACGACCAGCCCGGACACATCAGGACCCTGATCGGTCTGGCCCGCGAGGCCGGGATCGAGGCACCGATCTGGACGGCGACCGCCTGGGGCGGCGCCGAGCTGCCGGACGAGGTGATCCCGCTGTACGGCGGGTACGGCGACGGGTTCTGGGTGCCGTCCGACCACCCGTGGGACGCCAGCTTCCGGGCGCACTACTTCTTCGGCCACGTCTGGGACGATCCCGGTATCGGGTCCGACCAGCGCGAGGACGCCGGCACACCGGCTCCGGCGACGTCGTCCGGGCACCGCGGCCCCGCGGCGACCTGCGAGCTCGGGGGCGGCATGGCGGCGTCCTACCACCGACGGCCCGTGCTCCAGCCCGCGGACGTCGCGGCGATCGCCCACACCAAGATCGGCAACGGCTCCGTCTGGCAGGGCTACTACATGTACGCCGGCGGCAGCAACGTCTGGCGTGGCCCCGGCCTGCAGGAATCCCTCGCCACCGGGTACCCCAACGATCTCCCGGTGTTCGACTACGACTTCCACGCGCCGATCGGTGCGGCGGGTTCGAGGTCGCCGTCGTTCGACCTGCTGCGCGACCAGCACGCGTTCCTCGCCGCCTTCGGTGACCGCGTCGCGACGATGTCGGCGTCGATGCCCGAGACGCTGCCCGCGGACCTGGACGACGCGAGCACGCTGCGGTGGGCGCTGCGCAGCGACGGGACCAGCGGGTTCGTCGTGATCGGGCAGCACCAGCCGTACGTCGAGATGCGGGACGCCGAGCCGACCCGGTTCGCCGTCGAGCTCACGGACCGTGTCGTCGAGCTCCCCACCGCGCCGGTGACGATCCCAGCGGGCACGATGGCGCGCTGGCCCGTGGGCTTGCGCCTCGCGGGCGCGCCGGAGATCGAGTGGGCGACCGCTTCGGCGGTCACGATCCTTGATGGGGGCGACGGCGGCGGCGGCCGGCCGACCCTCGTGCTCCGTGCCGAACGAGGCATCGACCCGGCGCTCGCGTTCGCCGATCCCGGGGTGGAGGTCGTCGCGCGGACGGGAGCGGTCGCTCTCGTCGACGGAGCCTGGGTGGTGACGGCGGACGACAGCGCGCTGCTGGAGGTTCGCGCCGGCGGGACGGCGCTCGACGTCCTCGTTCTCGGGCCGGACCGGGCGGCACGGACCTGGGTGCTCGACCGCGGCGGCCGTCGCACGTTGCTGATCGCGGACGACGATCTCTGGACCGCGGCGGACGGTTCGCTCGCCGCGCGGACGACCGGCGCGACGGCGGGTGTGGTCGAGCGCTGGGAACCGGCGTCAGGCCAGTTCGTGCGGTTCGCCGGCCCGGGCGCGGAGCCGCGTTCGGGTGCGTGCGCCGTCGTCGCGGAACGTGCGCCCGGCGAGGTGCCCGCGAGCTATGGCGGCACGAGCACGCGCGGCGCGGCCCCGAGCCACGACCTCGTGCGCCGGACGGGCGCCGTCTGGACCGTCGAGCTGCCTGAGTGGACGGCGGAACCGGGCGTGGACGCCGTCATCGATCTGGAATGGGCGGGCGACGTGGCGCTGCTCGAGGTCGACGGGACGGTCGTCGCCGACAGGTTCTGGGACGGCACGCCGTGGCGGCTCGACCTGGGGACGCTCGGCAGCCTGCCGGCCGAGCTGCGCCTCGTCGTGCTGCCACTGCATTCGGACAACCCCGTCTGGCTGCCGGCGGCGGCCGAGGCACGACGGCGCGAGTCCGACGGGCAGCTCGCGGCGCTCGACTCGATCGCCGTCACCGAGCGCATCACCTGGACGGCCGCAAGGGAGTAGAGGGGGATCAAGAGGCCGTGGATGCCGCCGGTTGACGCGGCTTGGATGGCTGCATGACCGTTTCGAAGAGTGTCTCGTCCGTGCCCGAGCGAGCCGTCAATCTCGCTGCGGCCCGGGACCGCCACGGCGACCGAGTCGACAGCATGCTGCGGGCGTTGCAGGTGGGCGACCCGCTCGCCGACGCCGTCGTCGTCGAGCTCGACGAGCTCGGCCGTTCGGCCCGCGCCGCGCTACAGCGGGGCCTCGCCGAGGGCCGGGCGAGCGTGCCGGACGCCCCGCCGGCCGTCGACGCGCTGCTCGCCCACGCCGAGACCGTGCCCGGCTGGGTCGCGGCCGAGCTGCTGGACGAGGGCGACCTGACCTCGCTCGCCGTGCCGCCGCACTGGCGCGGCCTCGCCTTCGCCGGCGGCTCGCTGGCTCACACGTACCGCTCGCCGTCGATCGCGCGACTGCTCGTGGGTACGGGCCGGCTCACCGCGACGGCGCCACGTCGTCTGGCCGAGACCGGACTGTGGAACGCCTCCGTCGTCCTGCCCGGCGGCCTGCGTCACGGCGCTCCTGGCTACGTGCAGACCGTGCAGGTCCGGCTGCTGCACGCCCGCGTGCGGGCCTCGGCCACGGCGCACGGCTGGGACACCGAGCGATGGGGCGTGCCCATCAATCAGGCCGACGTCGCGCGCACCTGGCTGGACTTCACCGTCGTGCCGTTCACGTTCCTCGAGGGCATCGGCTACCGGCTCACCGACCAGGAGCAGTCCCGCCTGTACCGCTACTGGTGGTACGTGGGGCACCTGCTGGGCCTGGACGAGGAGTTCTTCCTCGGCACGGAGAGCCACGAGCAGGCCGGCGAGCTCCTCGACCTGCTCGATTCGACGTCCGCCGCACCGGACGAGAACAGCAGCGCACTGGTCGGCGCGCTGTTCGAAGCGGCGACCACCAACCTCGCCGCTCTGCCGCAGTCGCCCATGGACGCCGCGGGCTGGCGCGACCTGCTCAACGCCCTGGCCGGCCGCTATCACGGCGAGGCGGCCGCGGGGCTCGGCATCGCGGAGTCGCCCGTCAACCCCGTGCTGCCGCTGCTCGCGGCGGGGGAGGCGAAGGCGCGTCGCTACCAGCTGCAGGTCCCCGGAGCGGTGCGGGAGTCGGTGGAGGATGGCGTCCGGGCGTTCCGCGGCCTCATCGCCGCCCTCGACGACGGCAGAGCCGCCTACCAGGACCACGTCGCGGCGACCTGAGCAAGCCATGACCTGAGCAAGCCATCAAGCATGAACCAGGAACGGCTCCGGACCACCCGATGGTCCGGAGCCGTTCCGCTGTCCGATGGGCCTACAGGCGGTCGATCAGCTTGTCGAGGGTGATGGGCACGTCGCGCACCCGGATCCCGGTGGCGTTGTAGACGGCGTTGCCGATCGCGGCCGCCGAGCCGACCGTGCCGATCTCTCCGAGGCCCCGGGCGCCGAGGCTCTGGGTGCCGACGTCCTCGCTGCCGTCGCCGAGTGGCCCGGTGAGGACGGGGTCGGGCCGGTCGAGCATGACCACGTCGATGTCGGGGACGTCGGCGTTCACGGGCACGAGGTAGTCGGCCAGCGTGCTGTTCGCGAGGCGTCCAGTGCGGAGCTCGAGGTGATTCTCCTCCAGGAGGGCGTGCCCGATGCCGAAGATGACGCCGCCGACGAGCTGGCTCCGGGCCGCCTTGGCGTTGATGACCCGGCCGACGTCGGCGACGGTGGTGAACCGGGTGACCCGGGTCTCGCCGGTGAACCGGTTGACGCGTACCTCGCAGAAGTGGGCACCGAAGCTGTGATGCACGTATCCGGGGACGGGCTGGCCGCCCGGCGCGGACTCCATGTAGATGCCCGGCGACCCGGTGACGGTCAGCAGGCGGCCGAAGGTCATCGAGTGGCCGAGGCCGTGCAGGATGCCGCGCTCGTAGCGGAGGTCCTCGACCGCCGCTCCGTGCCAGGGCGACCGCTCCGCGGTGACGGCGACCCGCTTGAGCTCGGCGATGACGTTCCGGGCGGCGTCCACGACCATCGGCACGGTGGCATGCGTGCCGCTGGAGCCGACCGCGGGCGCCCCCGGAGGCAGGACGGTGTCACCGATCTCCGGGGTGACCCGCTGCACCGGGATGCCCAGGGCGTCGGCGCCGGTGACCGCCACCATGGTCCACGAGCCGGTGCCGAGGTCCGACGTGGCGGTGGACACGACAGCGGTGTCGTCGTTGCGCAGCTGGACCCGGACGACGACCCCGAGCCGGCGGTGTGCCGGATAGATGGCTGTGGCCATGCCGACCCCGTACAGCCACTGTCCGTCGACGCGTGCGCGTGGCATGGCGCTGCGCGCGGACCAGCCGAACCTCTCCGCGCCGACGCGGTAGCACTCCTCCAGGTGCTTGCTCGACCAGGGCAGGCCCGTGGAGGGGCTGGTGGTGGCGTTGTTACGCAGCCGCAGCGTGACCGGGTCGACGCCGGTGGCGACGGCCAGCTCGTCCATCGCCGTCTCCAGGGCGAAGGACCCGGGGGCCTCGTTGGGTCCGCGCATCGCCCGGCTCCCGGGGATGTCGAGGACGGCCAGCTGCGCGTCGACGTGCAGGTTCGGCGTGCGGTAGAGCGCGTCCGACGTGGAGTGGGCCGGGGTCATGGTGAAGGCGATGGTGGTCGGCCGCTCGGCGACGCTCCGGTGGCTGACGGCGTTGAGCACTCCCTCCCGGGAGGCGCCCAGCCGGACGGTCTGCGTGAGGTGCGAACGGTGGCCGGTCAGCGTGAACATCTGCTCCCGGGTGAGGACCAGCCGGACCGGCCGGCCGAGCTCCTTGGCCGCCGCGGCGGCCAAGGGCGTGTCGCTCCACAGGACGACGCGCGCGCCGAACCCGCCGCCCACGTACTTCGTGATCAGCTGGACGTTCTGCGGCAGGACGCCCAGCCGCTGGGCCATCCCGAGCGCGTACGCCGCTGGGATCTGCGCGCCGGCATGGATGGTCAGCCGGTCCCCGTGCCAGACGGCGAGAACCGCATGCGGCTCCATCGCGGCCTGGTGCTGGATGTTCTGGTGGAAGTCGGCCTCCACCACGACGTCGCTGGCGGCGAGCGCTGCGTCGATGGAGCCGACGCCGGGAGCCAGGATGTTGAGGCTGCTCGGCGCACCGCTGATGGTGGGGCCGGCCGGCACGCGCGGCTCGTCCGCGATCGAGGTGCGTGGCGGCTGGGTGTCGTAGGTGGCGGTGACCAGCGCCGCGGCGTCGCGTGCCTGCTCGGGGGACTCGGCGACGATCATCGCGATGGCCTGGCCGTGAAAGTGGATCATGTCCGTGTTCAGCGGGAGGTAGTTCTCGGTGAAACCGGCGGCCTGGCCGGTGGCCAGGTACAGCGGCAGGCGGCGATCCGGCGCGGTGTACACGCGCAGCACCCCGGGCGAGGCGAGTGCGGCCGCCGTGTCGAACCCGGTGACCTTGCCTCGGGCGATGGTGCTGGTGACGAGGTGGGCGTGGGCGAGGTCGGTGGCGCGGTAGTCACCGGAGTACTCGGCCGCACCGGTGACCTTCAGCCTGCCGTCGACGCGGTCGGTCTCGCGTCCTACGGGGGAACGGGGCATCGTGACTCCTTCTAGCTGCTGTGGGTGAGCGGGCGCGGGAACGAGACGTCGCGGTGGATCGGCACCCCGGTGCTCAGCGGTACGCCGGTGCCGCCGTGCCGGTTCGCGACGATCTCCGCCGCGATCGACAGCGCGGTCTCCTGCGGGGTGCGGGCGCCGAGGTCGAGACCGACGGGCGAGTGCAAGCGGTCGAGCTCGTGATCGCTCAGGCCTGCCTCGCGGAGCCGCTCCAGGCGTTCGTCGTGGGTGCGGCGCGACCCCATGGCCCCGACGTACGCCACGGGCAGCCGCAGCGCGGCGGTGAGGAGTGGCAGGTCGAACTTGGGGTCATGGGTGAGCACGCACACGACGGTGCGCCGGTCGAGCAGCCCGGCCTCGGCCTGGGACCCGAGATAGCGGTGCGGCCACTCGACGACGACCTCCGCGTCCGGGAACCGCTCCGCGGTGGCGAACGTCGCCCGGGCGTCGCAGACGGTCACCCGGTATCCGAGGAACACGCCGAGCCGGGCCAGCGCGGCGGCGTGGTCGATGGCACCGAAGACGAGCACCCGCGGGGCGGGGGTGTTGCACTCCACCAGCAGCGTCATTGGCTCCCGGCAGTAGCTGTCGGCCACCCCGATCTCGACGGTACCGGTCCGCCCGGCATGCAGGAGCTCGGCCGCGTGGGTCGCGGCCACCCGGTCCAGAGGCCCCTCCCCGAGGGTCCCCATGACGGGTCGCCCCGGTCGCACGACGATCGCCGCGCCAAGGTGGGTGTCCGGGCCGCGCACGACCGTGGCCACGGCCACCGTACGGCCGGCGGCGGCGTCCGCCAACGCCTGCTCCAGCCATGGTTCGGCGGCCGGGTCATGGTGGCGCAGGAGCAGCTCGATCGTGCCGCCACAGGTCAGGCCGACGCCGATCGTGTCGGCGTCGCTGTAGCCGAACCGCAGGACCCGGGGCCGGTGGTTCCCGGCCAGCATCTCCTGGCACGCCTCGTGGACCGCGGCGTCGACGCAGCCGCCGGACACGTTGCCCAGCACCGCGCCCTCGGCGTCGACGACCAGGGACGAGCCGGGCTGCCGGGGTGCGCTGCCGTCCACGTCCGTGACGGTGGCGGTCACGAACGGGACTCCGCGGCGGGCCCGGTCGAGCAGCTCGGCGGCGAGCTCAAGCATGATCGCCGCCTGGACGGGGACCGTCGGACAGGGCGGTCATCAGGACTCCTGCAGCTCGGTCAGCGCCCGGACCAGGGTGCGGCGCAGCAGCGCGGGCTTGAACGCGTTGTGTTCGCGCGGCTCGGCGCCGTCCGCGGCACGGGTCACGGCGGCCTCGAACGTGGCGGAGGTGGCGGGCCGCCCGGTCAGGGCACGTTCGACGGCGGGCAGCCGCCAGGGCCTGGTCCCCACACCGCCGACGGCGATCCGGGCGTGCGCGATGGTGGTGCCGCGCAGCTGGAGCGCGACGGCGGCCGAGGTGAGCGCGAACTCGTAGGACTGCCGGTCGCGGATCTTCAGGTAGACCGAGTGCGCGGCCCAGGGGGAGCGGGGCACCGTGATGCCGGTGATGAGCTCGCCCCGCCGCAGCACGTTCTCGACCTCCGGCGTGGCGCCGGGCAGGGTGTAGAACGTGTCCAGCGGCACGGTACGGGTGCCCCGCGCCGAGGCCAGGTGCACCACGGTGCTCAGGGCCACCAGCGGGACGGCCAGGTCGCTGGGATGGGTCGCGATGCAGGCGTCGCTCGTGCCGAGGACGGCGTGGCCGCGGTTGATCCCTTCCAGCGCCGAGCACCCGCTGCCGGGCTCGCGCTTGTTGCACGGCGTCGTGACGTCACGGAAGTAGCCGCACCGGGTGCGCTGCAGCAGGTTGCCGCCGATGCTCGCCATGTTGCGCAGCTGGGCCGAGGCGCTCAGCTCCAGCGCCTGCGCGACCATCGGGTAGTGCTGCCGCACGGCGGGATCGGCGGCCACGTCGCTCATCCGCTCCAGCGCACCGATGTGCAGCCCCTTGCTGTCCAGGGTGATGCCGTCCAGCGGGAGCCCGTTGATGTCCACGACGCGTCCGGGGGTCATCACCTCGAGCTTCATCAGATCGACCAGGGTGGTACCGCCGGCCAGGAACGCCGTCTCCGGTCCGGCGCCCCGGACCGCCTCGCGCACCGAGCGCGCCTGGGCGAAGGTGTAGGGCCGCATCAGCGCATCACCTGCTGCGCGTCGCGGATCGCGTCGACGATGCGGGGATACGCGCTGCACCGGCAGATGTTGCCCGACATGCGCTCGCGGATCTCGTCGTCCGAGCGGGCCGGACCCTCGTCGTCGACCATCGCGACCGCGGACATGATCTGGCCGGGGGTGCAGAAGCCGCACTGCAGGCCGTCGTGGTCGATGAAGGCCTGCTGCATCGGGTGGAGCCGGTCGCCGTCGGCCAGGCCCTCGATGGTGGTGACCTTGTGCCCGGTCGTCGATGCTGCCAGGGTGAGGCAGGACAGCACCCGCCGCCCGTCGACGTGGACGGTGCAGGCGCCGCACTGGCCCCGGTCGCAGCCCTTCTTCGTGCCCTTGAGGTCCAGCCGCTCGCGGAGCGTGTCGAGCAGGGTGGCCCGTGGGTCGACCAGCACCGTGACCGGTGCGCCGTTGACGGCGGCCCGCACCAGCACCTGTGCCACGCCGTCCGCGGTGGCGGAGGCCGCCTCCGCCGCCTCGGCCTCGGCCGTCGCGTTCAGCAGAGGTGTCACGGCGGCGGCGACCAGACCACCGCCCAGGAAGCTCCGCCGGGACACACCCGAACGGCCGTGTCCCGCATCGTTGTCTGGATTCATCGAGTCTCTCCTGGCTGGTCGCGGCTTCGGGCAGGGAAGGACAGCGCCGGGACCATCCGCGTGGTCTCAGGGCTCGGTGCTGGTCCCAGGTTGGACACAGGGGCAAAGGACATCCAGGACCTGCCGATCCGAGGCTGAGGTCGCCCGGACTCCGTCACGGCTGGGCCATCCACGGATCGCAAGGTCCTGGATGCCGACGCCCCGCCGCGCGAGCCTTACCGGGTCACACCCACCCAGCGGAGGACCGGGGCACGCTCGACGTCCTCGCCCGGCGCCCACACCAGGAGAGTTCCCGACATGACACGCACACCAGGTGAGAACGGTCCCGTCGAGGTCGAGAAGAAGGGATTGTCCCGCCGTTCCTTCGTTCGACTGGTCGGGGTCGGTGTGGGCGTCGCGGTCGTCGGCGGCGGCACGGCTGCCGTGATGGCGAACCGGCCGGAGATGTCCTCGCGTCAGCAGGGTCTGCCGAGAATCCCCGAGTGGACGGCGGCTGACGTCCCCTCGCTGCAGGGGCTCTCGGCGCTCGTCACGGGCGGCAACGGCTATCCCGTGGAGGATCGGAGCGGCCTGGGCTTTCACAACGCCCTCGAGCTCGCCCGCGCCGGCGCGGAAGTGACGATCGCGTCCCGCAACCAGGAACGGGGCGCGGAAGCGGTCCGGCGCATCAGGGCCGACGTTCCCGGCGCTTCGATCCGCTTCGAGACGCTCGACCTTGCCGACCTCGCCTCCGTCGCTGGTTTCGCGGACCGTATGCGCGCTTCACGAACGAGTCTGGATCTTCTCGTCAACAACGCCGCTGACGGGGGGCAGCAAAGCCGCCAGTTGAGCGCCGACGGGTTCGAGCGGGTTCTGGCCACGAACACCATCGGTCACTTCGCGTTGACCGCCCGGCTGCTGCCTCTGCTGCGCGCGGCTGATGCGCCGCGGGTCGTCTGGGTCTCCAGCCTTCGCGCCGGCACCGCGGCGATCAACTTCGACGACCTGCAGGCGGAGCGCGAGTACGACTACGGGGCTGCCTACAGCAACTCCAAGCTCGCCAACCTCATGCTCGCCTTCGAGACGCAGAGGCGCAGCACGGCGGAACGCTGGGGGATCTCGTCCATCGCGGCCCACCCCGGCGTCGCCCGTACCAACCTGATCCCGGACGGCCCCGGCCCGGACAGCACGGAGGGGCGCAACCACCGGTACATGCCGTTCCTGTACCAGCCAGGCGCCCAAGGTGCCCTGCCGACCCTGTACGCCGCGACGTCGCCGCAGGCCGCGGCCGGCGCCTACTACGGCCCCGCCGGATTCATGGAGCTCAGCGGCCTGCCCGCCTGGGCCGGCATACCTGAGCAAGCCGAGGACCAGCAGGTCGCGGCCAGGCTGTGGACCACGCTCGAGCAGCTTGGCGGGGTCACGTTCGGGCGGGCGGGCTGATCTCGTGGAGACCTTTGTTCTGAATGACGGCAACCAGATCCCGAAGCTCGGCATCGGCATGAACCAGGTGCGTTCCGCCGACGTCGGGCCTGCGCTGGCCTGTGCGTTCGAGGTCGGCTACCGCTCGGTGGACACCGCTAACACCTACCTGAACGAGCGTGCCGTCGGCCAGGCCGTCCGGGCCAGCGGCTTGCCGCGGGAGGAGATCTACCTGACCACCAAGGTGTGGTCGACCGACTCCGGGTACGCGAGGATGTCGGCCGCGATCGACCGCACGCTCAAGCGGCTCGACACCGACTACCTGGACCTCTTGCTGATACACCAGCAGTACGGCGACTACAACGGTTCCTGGAAAGCGATGGAGGACGCCGTCGGAGCGGGCAAGGTGCGTTCGATCGGCATCAGCAACTTCAACCGCCGGAGACTGGTGGATCTCGTCAGCAGGGCGACCGTGCTGCCCGCCGTCGCCCAGATCGAACGTCATCCCTACTTCCAGCAGTGCGAGCAGAAGGAGTTCCTCGAGCAGTTCGGGACGGTAGTGGCGGGCTGGTTTCCGCTCGGACGCGGTGACCGGGAGCTGCTCGCGGAACCGCTCTTCGCCGAGCTGGGCCTGAATCACGGGAAGTCGCCCGCGCAGGTCGTCCTGCGGTGGCACCTCCAGGGCGACACGATCGTCATCCCGGGGTCCACGGACCCGGCCCACATCCGGTCGAACTTCGAGCTGTTCGACTTCACCCTGACCGCCCAGGAGATGGACCGGATCGCCGCCATCGACAAGAACAAGCGGTTCCACAACCTGCCCGAGCTCGTCGAGCGGATCATCTTCCAGAGCATGCGTATGGACTACGACAAGCACCAGCGCTGAGCCGTCACGCAGAAGCTCACCGTCCCGGGCTACGGGGCGGTGAGCTTCTGCGTGCGTTCGCTCCCCAGCAAGAGTGCTGGACCCGTCCGAGGCGTCAGGCCGGGATGGCCGTCCTGGTCAGCTGCTCCGAGACGGCCCAGACGCGTGCGGCCTCGTCGACACCGAGCAGCGGGGAGTACATCCGCTGCTCGGCCGGCGCACCGCTGGTGTTGCCGAACCCGCTGGGGCTGTACAGCACGCCGGGCTTGGCCTGGGGGTCGGTCGCCGCCATGAGCGCGGGCAGCGCCGCGGTCTCGACCGTGCCGGCGAGGATGCCGCGTGCCGAGAGCCAGCTGATCATCCGGCGACCGCCGGTCTCCTGCGCGCGCCCCAGCTCAGGGCGGGCGGCGAGCAGGTTGGTCGGTGCGACGCCGGGGTGGGAGAGATTGCTGGTGATGCCCCACCCGTGGGCCTTGCTGCGGCGCTCCAGCTCCAGGCCGAAGAGCCCGAAGGCGATCTTGGACTGGCGGTAGGCGCGCATCCCGTCGTAGCCACGTTCCCAGTTCAGGTCGTCCCAGTTGATGGCACCGCTGCGGGCGGCGACGCTGACCTGCGAGGTCACGCGTGCACCGCCCGCGCGCAGGAGCGGCATCAGGTGTGCGACGAGAGCGAAGTGGCCGAGGTGGTTGGTGCCGAGCTGCAGCTCGAACCCGTCGGTGGTCGTCTGGTGGTCGGGCGGGGTCATGACGCCGGCGTTGTTGATCAGGAGGTGGATCGGGTCGCCCTCGGCGCGCAAGGTGTCCCCGAGGGCGGCGACGGACGCGAGGGAGGACAGCTCGAGGCTGCGCAGCGAGACGTTCGCGCCGGGCACGGCCCGCTTGATCGTGGCGACCGCGGCCTCACCCTTGAGCGGGTTGCGGACGGGGATGATGACCTCGGCACCCGCCGCGGCAAGCCGCCGGGCCATGACCAGGCCCATGCCGTCGCTCGCCCCGGTGACGACGGCACGCTTGCCGGTCAGGTCGGGGATGGTGATGTCGATGGGTGTGCGGGACATGTGGTTCGCTCCTTGATGTAGTGCGGTTGTCCCCACACTCCTTGATCCCCGGCCCGTTATTCAGGGCCCGTCGATCCGCCCCTGGGGCCCGTCAGCTGTGGACCTGCGGGCGGGACCGGTCCGATGACGCGGGGACGTCGTGGCTCTCGGCGATGCCGCTGAGTACCTCGGCGGCGGCGAGCTCGTCCCGCGCGGCGAGCCGGTCGAAGCCGTCCACAGCCGGGTAGACGTAGCGGCCGAGCGTCGCGATGAGGAGCGCGCCGACCACGAGCACACCCATCAGGACCGGGATGACCGGGTCGTAGGAGCCGAGCTGGTCGTAGCCCAGCCCGAGGAGCAGCGGCCCGACGGCGCTGCCGAGGATGAACATGGCCTGGACCGGGCCGATGATCTGGCCGAAGTTGCGCATGCCGAGGTACCGGGTGATGAGCAGGGCGAGCAGGTCGCCCTCGATGCCGAACGCGACGCCGATGAACGCGACCGCGAGGGCCGCGGTGGAGAAGGGTGGTTCGAGGAAGAACATCCCGGCGATGGGGGCGAGTATGACGATCGGCCCGACGACCGAGCCGTGGACGCGGTCGATGACGATGCCGCCGACGACGCGGCCCACGAGCGACGCCAGGCCGAAGATGACGAGCAGCTGGCCCGCTTCGCCGCTGCTCAGGCCGCGGTCGGTCATCATCGGCACGAGATGGACCTGGAGCCCGATGATCACGACGCCGACCATGCCGAGGCCGAGCGCGATGCCCCAGAACTGGCGGGTGCGCAGCGCCTGGCCGAAGGTCAGGCCGGGGAGCTCCAGGCTGACGTCGCGGTCTCCGACGTGTGTCTCCTGGACGAGCCGTCCGCGTACGTGCCGCTCGGCGCGGCCTCTGACGAACAGGGTGATCATCGTGACGGACACCAGGCCGGCGATCAGCGCCATGTACCCGTAGGTCTGCCGCCAGCCGACGCTCTCGATGAGGGCTCCGGCCAGCACCGGGCCCAGCGCGGCGCCGAGGCCGATGATGCCCGTGACGATGCCGACGGCGAGCGCGCGGTTGTTGTCGAACCAGCTCACGACGACCCGGGTGGCGGGGATCGCGGTACCGCCCCCGAAGAACCCGACGAAGAAGCACGGGATGAAGTAGACGGCCTCGACCGGCGGGACCAGGCCGATGGCGGCCATCGAGGCGGCGAACAGCACGAAGCTGGGTACGAGGATGTACCGGGCGGCGTACCGGTCCACGAGCCGGCTGACGATGACCAGTCCGATGACCATGCCGACGGCCGCGACCGAGTACGCGCCGGTGACTGTCGTGCGGCTGAAGCCGGTCTCCTCGACGATCGGCAGGACGAACAGGCCGGTGGTGGCCAGGTACATCGGGGGGCCGACGGCGTTGGCCGTGCCGGCGCCGACGACCACCCACCAAGGGCTTCTGCGCCGGGCATCGGGCTGGGTGACAGAACTCATGTGGCTTCTCCTGCGGCTCGGCTCGTGGGGCTCGGGGTGCTCGGCTGCGTGGTCACGTGGCGGGGACGGAGGTCTTCGTCAGCTCCTCGGACACCTGCCAGACGCGCACGGCCTCGGTGAGGCTGCGCAGCGGCCGGTGCATCCGCTGCTCGGCCGGCGCGCCGCCGAGGGTGCCGGGGCCGCTGGGCCCGTACAGGGCGCCGGGCCTGGCGGCCGGGTCGGTCGCGGCCATGAGCGCGGGCAGCCCGGCGCTCTCGGCGGTGCCCAGCAGGATGCCGTGCTCCGAGAGCCAGCGGATCCGCCGGATGTGAGGGGTGTCCTCGCCGCGGCCCAGCTCCGGACGAGCGGCCAGGAGGCTGGTGGGGGCCACCCCGGGGTGGGAGAGGTTGCTGGTGATGCCCCAGCCGCCCGCCCTGCTGCGGCGTTCCAGCTCCAGGCCGAACAGCCCGAACGCGATCTTGGACTGGCGGTAGGCGTGCATGACGTTGTACGAACGCTCCCAGTTCAGGTCGGCCCAGTTGATGGTGCCGCTGGCCGAGGCGACGCTGACCTGTGAGGTCACCCGGGCCTGCCCCGCGCGCAGCAGGGGCAGCAGATGGGCGACGAGGGCGAAGTGGCCCAGGTGGTTGGTGCCGAGCTGCAGCTCGAACCCGTCGACCGTGGTCAGTCGCTGCGGCGGCCGCATCACGCCTGCGTTGTTGATCAGGAGATGGATCGGCTGTCCCTCCTCGCGCAGGGTGTCGCCCAGGGCCGCGACGGACGTCAGTGAGGCAAGGTCGAGGCTGCGCAGCGAGACCTTGGCGCCGGGGGCGGCCCGGTTGATCCTGGCGATCGCCGCCTCGCCCTTGGCCTTGTTGCGCACGGGCATGATGACCTCGGCCCCCGCGGCGGCCAGGCGGCCGGCGATGCCCAGGCCCATGCCGTCGCTGGCTCCGGTGACCAGCGCGCGCCTGCCGGTCAGGTCGGGGACGGTGATGTTGATCGGTGTACGTGGCATCGCTGTGCTCCTTGGGATCGTCGTGGACCGTGCGTCGGCCACGGCACTGATCCTTGGCGGACGACGCAGGCCTATCCAGGGCCTCCCGATCACAGGCTCGCGAGGCCGCGGCTCTGCTCGCAGCGGTGGGCCGGGCCGTAGAGGGGGATCGCCGGGCCGTGGCTACCGCGCGCCGCACGGGATACAAACGACGTAGTACTTCAAGAAAAAGGGGACCGTCATGATCGATCGCGCCGGGCTGGCGAGCTTCTTGCGCCATCGCCGCGAGGCACTGCAGCCGGAGGACGTCGGCATGCCGCGCGGGCAGCGCCGCAGGACCAGCGGGCTACGGCGCGAGGAGGTCGCCACGCTGTGCAACATGTCCGCCGACTACTACTCGCGGCTGGAGCGCGAGCGCGGACCTCAGCCGTCGCAGCAGATGCTCGCCTCGATCGCGCAGGGTCTGCACCTGTCGATCGACGAGCGCGACCACCTGTTCCGCCTGGCCGGCCACAACCCGCCGCCCCGGGGAAGCTCCAGCGAGCACATCAGCCCGGGGCTGCTGCGCATCCTCGACCGCCTGCAGGACACGCCCGCCGAGATCGTCACCGAGCTCGGCGAGACCCTGCGGCAGACGCCGATGGGCGTCGCCCTGACCGGCGACACGACCCGGTTCACCGGACCGGCCCGCAGCATGGGCTACCGGTGGTTCACCGACCCGGGCGCCCGGGACATCTACGCCCCGGAGGAGCACGCGTTCCTGACCCGGATGTACGCCGCCGGCCTGCGCGGTCTCGTCACCCTCCGCGGCCCCGGCTCCCGTGCCGCCTACCTGGCCGACCTGCTCCTGGACAGCAGCGACGAGTTCCGGAGGGTGTGGGACGAGCACGAGATCGGGATCCACCCCCATGAGGTCAAGCACTTCGTCCACCCCGAGGTCGGCGCCCTGGAGCTCAACTGCCAACGCCTGGTCGACCCGGAGCAGGCCCACTCCCTGATGGTCTACACCGCCGTCCCAGGCACCGAGAGCTACGAGAAGCTGCAGGTCCTCTCCGTCATCGGCGCCCAGACGCTGAGCTGAATCGCGATTCAAGACTGGTGCTGTCCGGACTCCACATCTCGGCGGTGGGCGGCGTCTTAAGGGGGTACGCACATCCCCACAACTGGAGGTCCACACGTGACCAGCACCCCCAGCACTTCCCGCACCGCCCGCTCCAAGACCTTCCGCCTCACCGCGATCGGCGTAGCGGCCACCGGCCTGTGCCTCGGCGGCGCCGGGATGGTCGCCACGGCCAACCCGGCCTCGGCCTTCGGCCAGGCGGTCGGCACCGCCGTGCACGCCGCAGGCGTCGACTGGTCCGACATGCCCGCCGGCTACACCCAGGCGCAGTACGAGGCCTTCTGGGGCGCCGAGTACAGCACCGGGGACCTCGCCGAGCTGCAGGAGCTCTGGTCGCTCGGGGAAACCGAGACCAAGTCCCGCGCCGGCCAGATGATCCTGGACGGCGAGACGCTCCCGTTCGAGCCCGGCACGCACACCACCCCCGAGCTCCCGGCGGACGAGCAGGCGGCGATCGCCGCGTTCTTCGAGGCCGGATACTCGTCCGAGGACGTCGAGACGCTCAACGAGCTGTGGGACACCGAGCACGTCGAGACCAAGGCGCGCGCCGGGCAGATGATCCTGGACGGCGAAGAGCTGCCCATCGGCCCCGCCACCAGCTGATCCTGTGCGCCCGGCACCGCTGACGACTCGCCAGGAGGCGACCATCAACACCCTCACGTCGCGTATCGGCTTCGAGATCGAGCTGCTCGCACCCGCCGGCTCCGACCGGCGGGCGCTCGCAGACGTCCTCGCGGCCCGGAGCGGCGGCCGGGTGCGCCGGTCGTTCCATACCGACAGCGAGCCGTCGCCGGTGCCGGGCGTCGGGGTGTTCCGGCACCTGTCGCCCGCGTTCGACGTGGTCGACGGCGCGGGCGCCCCGGTGGCGCGGCTCGTCGACGACATCACCATCGTGTCCGACCTGGCCGGGGCGACCACTCGTGGCCACCGCGGCTGGTACCGCGTGCTGTGCGACGAGCCGCGCCTGCTGCGCCTGATCGAGCGGCGCACGGACCCCTCCGCGGCGCTGCCCGACGTCCTGGCCCCCGTCGCCGAGCTGTTCGGCACCCGGGTCGAGCTGAAGGGCGGGGCGGCGCGGGTGAACGACGCGACGGGCGCCACGATCGCCGTCGCGATGCAGCTGCCCGCTGGGCGCGAGCGGCCCTGCGAGGTGGTCACCCCGCCGATCACCGAGGGCCACTGGCGGCATCTCGACGACCTGCTTGCTCCCGCGCGGGAGCTCGGGTTCACGGTTCCCGCGGAGGCCGCTGTACACCTGCACCTCGACGGCGCGGCCTTCCGGCGGACGGCGGCGTTCGCCAACCTGGTCCGCCTGTTCGGGCACTGGCGCGAACCGCTGTGGGAGGCACTGGGCACCAACGGGGCGTGCCGCCGGCTCGCGCCGCTGCCCGCCGAGCTGCTCCGGCTCGTGGAGCGGGACGGCCTGTCCTGGGCCGAGCTGGGTACCGCCGCGCGCGGGATCGGCCTGACGAAGTACGCCGACGTCAACCTCACGCAGCTCGTCGCCCCGCAGCCGGTCCGCGACACGGTGGAGGTGCGCATCCTGCCCGGTGCGCTGGACGCGTCGGACGTCGTCCCGCGGGCAGCGCTCGTCGAGCGCCTGATGCGGCGGTGCCTCGACGACGCCCCCATCCCGCGGCCCGACGGCGGAGCGGCGCACGATCCGGTGGGTGCCCTGCTCGAGCTGGCGTCGAGGGGTGCCGCTCGATGACGATCTGGGTGGAGTCCTCCGGACCGGCGAGCGCGCCCACTCCGCGGGTCGGCGCGCCGGTACCCGCGCGCGACGGTGACGACACCGGCTCGGCCGGAACGCTCGACGAGCTGGTGCGGACGCATCTGCCGGGCCTGATCCGCTACGCGACGGTGCTCGTCGGGGACCAGCACACCGCCGCCGACCTGGTCCAGGAGGTGCTGCTGCGGGCGCACCAGCGCTGGCGGCGGATCGCTCTGACGGAACGTCCGGACCTGTACCTGAGGCGCATGGTCACCAACGAGCACCTCTCGTGGCGGCGGCGCTGGCACGTCCGCATGATCCGGCCCACCGCCCACGAGACCCTGGTCGGTCACGCGGGTACCGGCGGGGACCCTGCGGAGCGCCTCGCCCAGGAGGACGCCATGTGGCACCGTCTCCAGCAGCTGCCGCCGCGCCAGCGCACGGTGCTCGTGCTGCGGTACTACGAAGGGCTGGCGGACGCCGAGATCGCGACGGTGCTCGGCACGTCGTCCGCCACCGTTCGTTCCCACGCCTCGCGTGCCCTGACCACGCTCCGGAAGACCGACCTGAACCACATGGAGACGCGATGACCAAGGACCGTCCCGCCGGTACGCCGGCGCCCGGACCCCGGCCGGAGGGCGGCGATCGGCACGACGACCTCACCGAGCTGGTCGCCGCCGCCCTGCGTTCGCGTGAGCCCGACGCCGCTGCCACCGCGGCCACCGCACAGCGCATCGCTGCCCGGATCGAGGCGGCCGACGACCGGGGCGCAGTCGTCACCCCGTTCGCCCGGCGCGCCGGCACCATCGCGGTCACCGGCGTCATCGCGTCGGCCCTCGGCGTGGTCGGCGCGGGCGCCGCAGCCGCGGCCAACCCCTTCTCCGGCTTCGCCGTGGCGGTCGACGGGGTCGCGCAGGCGGTGGGCGTCGAGTGGTCCGCCATGCCTGACGGTTACACACGCGAGCAGCACGACGCGTTCTGGGGCGCCGAGTACTCGGCGGGGGACCTGGAGGAGCTCTGCGAGCTGTGGAACGTCGACGCTCTGGAGGCCAAGGCCCGCGCCGGCCAGATGATCCTCGACGGCGAGACCGTCCCGGTGGCGCCGTCCGGTCCCGTCGAGGACGTGCCCTACCTGGAGCTGGACGCCCAGGAGGCCCTCCTGGAGGCCGGGATCACGTACGAGGACGCCGAGCAGCTCGCCGAGCTGTGGCAGATCGACCCGGTCGAGGCGAAGGTGCGCGCCGGGGACATGCTGCTCCGGGGCGAGGAGCTCCCGCTGCCCTGACCCGGCGGCGGTTCGCGAGCGGGGTCTCCAGGCCGACCGGAGGGATCACACCCTCCGGTCGGCCTGGGCCGTCCGAGCAGCTGCGGACGCGGCCTACGCCGGGACCGACGTCGAGATCTCGAAGTCGAAGTATGTGTCGGGGAAGGGCTCGTCCCGCAGGGTGTAGTGCCACCACTCGTTGTCGTAGCGCTCGAACCCGCTCTCCTCCATGACGGTGCAGAGCGTCTGCCGGTTCCCGGCCTCGAGCTCCGGCACGCCCGCGGCTCCATGGTGCGAGACCGGATCCATCAGATCGTGGTCACCGCCCATGCTCGCGAGCTCGCCGCTGTCGAGGTGAAAGAGCGTCAGGTCGACGGTGCTGCCCCGGGTGTGACCCGACCTGGCCGCGACGTAACCCCGCGAGAACATCTCGTCCCGGGCGATGTTCGGGTAGTGGCGCTGCTTGGTCCGGCCGTCCTCCGGCTCCCGTGACCACTGCAGGAAGCGGTCGACGGCACGCTGCGGTCGGTACCCGTCCCAGATCAGCAGCCCGAACCCGAGCGACCTGGCGTGCTCCTGCGCGCGCTCGAGAGCAGCGCAGAGAGCCTTGGTGCCCACTACCCGGTTCGCCAGATAGCCGTCGACGGGCTTTCCGGTGAAGTTGTCCCAGGTGGCGTACTTGGCATCCCAGCGGATGCCGGGGACGAGCTCGTCGATGAACGCGAACTCGCCGTTCATCGTGCTGCCCGTCACCGCGCTCCCTGCAGCGCCAGCGGCACCAGGCGGTCGATCACCTCGGAGAGCGGCAGCCCGGCCGCGGCCATCATCCGGGGGTAGCGGCTGTACGACGTCAGGCCGGGCAGGGTGTTGACCTCGTTGAGGATCACCTGTCCGTCGTCGGTCAGGAACGTGTCGACGCGGGCCAGGCCCTTGCACCCCAGGGCGCGGTAGATGGCCTTGGCGGTCTCCTGGACGAGCGTGCGCTCCTCGTCGGTGATGTCGGCGGGGACGATGAACGTCGAGTTCTCCGAGCCGGTCTCGGGCGACTTCTCCTGGTGGATCCGGAAGAACCCGTGCGAGAGGTCGACGCGGTCCACCTCACCGGTGAACAGGTCGGGGTCGTTGCCCAGGACGGCGCAGCCGACCTCGCGACCGACCACGGCGCCCTCGATCAGGATCTTCGAGTCGTACTGGCGCGCGTCTGCCAGCGCGGCCGCCAGCTCGTCCGGGCCGGTGACCTTGCTGACGCCGAACGAGGAGCCGGAACGGGCGGGCTTCACGAAGACCGGGTAGGTGAGCGCGTCGGCGTCGACGGCCTCGTCACCCTGCACGATCTTGAGGTCCGGCGTCCGGATACCCGCGGCCTGGACGACCGTGTAGGTGAGGGACTTGTCGATGCACACCACGGAGGCCTGGACGTCGCAGCCGACGTAGGGGATCCCGGCGAGCTCCAGCAGGCCCTGGACGGCGCCGTCCTCACCCAGCTGGCCGTGGAGCACGGGGAAGACCACGTCGAGCCGGATCGCCTCGTACCCACCCTCCTCGAGCACGAGCAGACCGTGGACGCTCCGGTCGGGCGATAGCGTGACCGGACGCGAGCCGGCGTCCTCCCAGCCCTCCCCGGGACCGTCGCAGAGCCGCCAGTCGCCCTTTGTCGTGATGCCGATCCAGAACGGCTCGTACTTCTCGGTGTCGAGGCTCTTCGCGACCTCCCGCGCGGACTTCACGGAGATCGGGTGCTCCTCGGAGAGGCCGCCGAAGAGGATTCCGACATTGAGCTTGGACATGCAGTTTCTCGCTCTCGTAGTTTCAGGCAGTCGAGCAGGTCAGATTGCTATGTGGTTCAAGCAGTTGATCAGGCTGTTCTCGACGGTGTCCGCCAGCGCGTGATCCGTGAAGTACGCCGTGTGCGGCGTGATGACGACGTTCGGCAGCCCGTGCAGCCGCGCGAGCGCTCCGTCGTCGAGGGGCTTGTGCCGGCGGTCCGCGTAGAAGACCCCCTCCTCGCCCTCGACGACGTCCAGCGCGGCGCCACCCAGGTGCCCGCTCTCCAGCGCCTCGAGCAGAGCCTCGGTGTGCAGGAGCGGCCCTCGGCCGGTGTTGATGACGTAGGCGCCGGGCTTCAGCTGTGCGATGCGCCGGCGATCGAGGAGGTGGTGCGTCGCCGCTGTCAGGGGGGTGTGCAGGGTGACGATGTCGCTCTCGCGGAACAGGTCGTCGAGGGGGACGTGGTCGTCCGAGGTCGCGGTGCGCGTGTCGTAGGCCAGGACGCGGCACCCGAAGCCGCGCAGGCGGTCGATGACCGCCGTGCCGATCCGCCCCGTCCCGACGACCCCGACGGTCAGGTCGCGCAGCTCCCGGCCGCGCGTCTCGCTCAGGCGGTAGTCGTGGGCCTCGACGCGGAGCAGCACGGACTTCATCTGGCGGACGGCCATCAGCATCAGCATCAGCGTGTAGTCGGCGACGCTGTCGGGGGAGTAGGCGACGTTGCCCACCGTGATCCCGACACTCTGCGCGTACGGCACGTCGATGTGGTTGTAGCCGACGCTCCTCGTGGAGATGTACTCGACACCGACCTGGCTCAGCGCGAGCAGCGTGGGATTGGTGATCTGCGTCTTGTGGCCGACGCTGACGCAGCGGGTACCGACGGCGAGGTCGGCGGTCTCTTCCGTCAGCGCGGCGTCGATGATCGTGGGTACGACGTCGAAGCGGGGCGCCATCGTCCGGAACAGGGCTGCCTCGTCTGCTCCGCAGCCGTAGACGGTGATGCCCGTCGTCGCGACGGTGGCCGAGCCGGACGGCCGGGATCGGGCGTCGGAGCTCATCGCCGGTGCGGGTCCGCTGGAGCTCATTCGACCAGTCAAGAGAGCGTCGTGTGGCCGGGGCGTATCGCTTTGTGCATACCCGGATGGTACCGGCCGTCCGGCTACCTGTGGACATCCCGCACCCTGTCCGGCTACCGTTCCGGCCATGACGTCGCACCTGACCAGCCAGGACTGGTGGCCCGCCGAATAGGCGAGCCGCGACGCATCCACACCCGTCCACGACCGCCTCGCCCCGAGGCGGTCGTTCGTGTTTTCCACGAGGCTGCGGACCGGGGCGGGGCACCCCGAACCGAGAGGCCCCGCATGTCCGACAGCCTTAGCCCCGCCACCAGCAACCACCCCCTTCTCAGCCGTGTCCTGGCCTCCGACGGAACGCTTCCGTTCGCGCTCCTGCGCCGCGAGGGCAGCCTCGAGGTCGAGGTGCTGGTCGGCGACGTCGTCGACGTCGACCTCCTGGGCGACATCCCGCTCGACGGTGCGCCGGTGCTCGCCGTCGTCCCGTTCCGCCAGGCGGTCGAGCGCGGCTTCACCGTGCACGACGACGGCGCCCCGCTGCGCTGCCTCGTCGTCCGCGAGTCGGAGCGGGTCTCCCTGGCCGACGCGATCGCCGTCCTCCCGTCCGAACCGGTCGCCGCCGAACCGCTCGGCTTCGACATCCCCGACGACGAGTACGCGGGCATCGTGCGCCGCGTCATCGACGACGAGATCGGTCAGGGGGCGGGCGCCAACTTCGTCGTGATGCGCCGCTTCGAGGCGCGAACGTCCTCCGCGCCCGTTCTCACGCTGACGTCGTGGTTCCGCGCGCTCCTCACGCACGAGGTCGGCTCGTACTGGACCTTCGCGGTGCATGCCCCGGCGTCCGACGGCGAGACGCTGTCCCTGGCGGGCGCCACGCCCGAGCGGCACCTGACCCTCCACGACGGCGTCGCCCGGATGAACCCGATCAGCGGAACCTACCGGCACCCCGCGACGGGCCCCACGCGCGACGGCGTCCTCGAGTTCCTGCGCGACACCAAGGAGAACGAGGAGCTCTTCATGGTGGTCGACGAGGAGATGAAGATGATGAGCGCGCTCTGCCCGGACGGCGGGCGCATCGTCGGCCCCTACCTCAAGCAGATGGCTCGCCTCAGCCACACCGAGTACCTGCTGGAGGGCCGGACCGACCTCGACCCCCGCGAGGCGCTGCGCCAGACGATGTTCGCGCCCACCGTCACCGGGTCGCCCATGGAGAACGCCTGCACGGTGATCACCCGCCACGAGTCGCGCCCGCGCGGCTACTACTCGGGATTCCTCGCCCTGTTCGAGCCCGAGGAGCCTGCTGTCGCCGAGCCCGGCTCCGCCGATCCTTCGGCGGACGGCTCCGCGAGCTATTCGCTCGACGCCCCGATCCTCATCCGCACCGCCTATCTGCACGACGACGGCCGCGTGTCCGTCCCGGCGGGAGCGACCCTCGTGCGCCACTCGGTCCCCGAGCACGAGGTCGCGGAGACGCGGGCCAAGGCGTCCGGCGTGCTGACGTCGCTCGGGCTCGTGCCGCGCGGTGCCGGGCCCGACGTCGCCGTCGACCTGAACGCGCAGCCCGGCGTCGCCGAGGCGCTGGCCGCCCGCAACAGCCAGCTCGCCGAGTTCTGGGTGCGCCCGCAGGACGCCGTCCGCACCGCGACGGCGACGGCCCTGACCGGCCCGAACGTCCTGATCGTCGACCACGAGGACCAGTTCACGACGATGCTCGCGCACCAGCTGCGCCACCTCGGCATGAACACCCGCATGGTCCGGTGGGACGCCGACTTCGACGTCCTCGCGGACGATCTCGTCGTGCTCGGGCCGGGGCCCGGCGACCCGCGCGATCAGGAGGACCCACGCATCGCCTCCATCGCGCGGCGTATCCACGAGCGGGTCGCCGCGGGACTGCCGCTGCTCGCTGTCTGCCTCAGCCACCAGGTCCTTGCGGGCCTCGCGGGCTTCCCTATCCGCGCGCTCCCCGCGCCACGCCAGGGCGTGCGGCTCGCCGCCGAGGTGTTCGGCAGCATGGCCGCCGTCGGCTACTACAACACCTTCGGCGCGCACGTCACCACCACCAGCGCCGCCGACGGCGGTCCGGTTCCCCGGCTCGCCCTGGAACCGTCCTTCGACGCGGACGGCGTGCTCACCGCGCTGCGCGGTCCGCGCGTCGCCTCGGTCCAGGGTCACCTGGAGTCGGTGCTCTCGTCCGACGGCCTCACGGTCCTCGACGCCCTCACCCGGCACGTCCTGGGTGTCCCGGCGGAGTCGACCGCGGCGCGCTGAGACCGGGGTCTCATGTGAGCGACCCCTGCACACTGCATGCGACACGCCGGTGACGCGATGCAGTGTGTAGGGGTCGCGAGCTGGTCGGTCAGTCTTCCGTCAGTCCGAGGCCCTTGGCCAGGCCGGACAGCGAACCGGACGGTGCCGACGGGCTGGGCGACGTCTCCGGCGGCGTCGCCGGTTGCTGGCTGGGTTCCGACGGGCTGGGTACTGGCGAGGGAGAGGCCGGGGGCTCCTGGCCGGGATCCGAGGGAACCGGCGTCGGCGACGGGATCGGTGACGGGACCGGTGAGGGGATCGGTGACGGAACCGGACCGGCCGGGGGCGTCGTCGGCTTCGGCGCCGGCTTGCTCGGCGTCGGCTTGGGCTTCGGCTCGCTCGGGCTCGGCTTGGGCTTGGGCTTCGCGGCGGGCTTGGCCGGCTTCTTCGTCGGTGGCTTGGCGCTCGGCTCGTCCTTCGGCTTCGTCGGTCGCTGACGGGCCTCGGAACCGGGGGACTCATCCTTCGGCCGGCGATCGGCCGCCGTCGCGGACCGCGAACCGGTGTTGTCGGAGGAGCTCGACGCGAAGGCCGGGCCCCACGTGTCGACGTCGGACGGGTCGACCGCACGGTCGGGAACCGGCCCGGCCGCGAAGAACTCGAAGTGCCACGGCTCGGGCTTCGCTCCGCCCAGCCGGGCCCACGACGGGTTGTCCCACCCGTAGTCGGGACCGTGCACCCGCAGCCAGGTGTACTCGGGGGATGCGCCGCTCGAGATCGGGTTGCTGAGATCCACCGCGAGGCCCCAGCCGTGGTTGGACGTGCCCGGTACGGCGGCCAGGTGCGGCTTCGAGCCGGCGAGGCTGATCTGCTCCACGTAGGAGCGGTACGAGTCGGTGATCGGGATCGGGTAGCCGAACTTCCGCTCGAACTTCTTGTTCAACGCCGTCAGCCGTTCCGCGGCGTCACAGCGCAGCATGTGCCCCGGCGCGAACTCCAGGTCGCAGAGCACCGCTGCCGGGATTCGGCCGTTGGCATAGCCGTGCGTCGAGTCGCCGAACACCGCGACCACGTCGTGCAGGTTCGAGCGCAGCGAGGAGCCCTGCCGCCCCGGACCGCCCGCGAGCAGCGGCGAGCCCTCGAACCGGTCCGTGTGCTGCACGTCGACGGAGGCGTCGGGCATCGACTGGTCCAGCATGCCCGCCAGCCGCACCGCCGCGACCGCCACCTCGTCATAGGTGACGAGGCCGGTCTCCGGGCCGACGCCGTGCGGCTCGCCCTCCGCGTCCCGCTCCCGCTCCGCATGTGAGTGGTCCTCCGGGGCGCGCACGTAGGACACAGCGACCGCCGACAGGACCTCCTGCCGTGCGGGTTCCTCGGCGTCCTGCGGGCCCTGGCCCTTCTTGGCGGCACGCGCGACGGGCGCGTCCTGGATGCGCAGGCCCCCGTTCTGCTCGTGGGACGACTGCTGCTGCGCGTGATAGGTCGTGTACAGCATCCCGAGCTCGGCGGCGGCCTGTGCGATCGTCGGGCTGAGGTCCGGACCCTGCTCTCGCGCCAGCTTCTCGACCCGGTCCAGGAGCACCACGATCTGCTCCACGCTCACGTCCGCGGGGACGGCCCGGACGACCGGCTCAGCCTTGAGCCCTGCGCGTTGCTCGGTGGAGTGCTCGGCGGAACGTTCGCCACCGCCGTCGGACGGCTGCCCGGGTGGAACATTCGCCGAAACGGTGAAAAGCAGACCTCCCGCAGTCACGGTGGCGACAATGCCGGCCCAGCCAGTGCGGAACAATCTTGAAGAAACCGGTTCGGATACGGGCATAGCGAACTTCTTCGCCTCGTCCTTCACGCGTCGCTCCCTCGGTTGGTGCGTTCATTCGTGGTGCGTGTTGCTCGGATCTGTCCACGGCGGTTAAAGGATCTCTTGGGGGCCGTTAAAGGAGTATCACGAGTTGGGTTGACGCACGAGGCGAAGCCCTGCGGCAGTCACCCTTCCGGTCGCGGAGACGTGGGCCAGCCGTAGGCTTCCTCTGGCATTGCCCATTGAAAGTCATGGGAGTTTCCTGAAAGGGAGCGAGCGTGGATCCAGAGGACGGGCCCCGGGCGGGCGGCTGGCCGGCAGGATCGTCGGGGCAGGCACCGGACCAGGGCGGTGGGGGGCCGGATCGCGTGGTTCATGGCCGGGACCGGGAGCTGAGACTCGTCGAGGCGTTCGTGACCGGTCTCGATCCCACGACCCTGGTCGTGAGCGGTCTCAGCGGTATCGGCAAGAGCACCACGGTGCTGGCGGCGCTGCACCGGATCGGCGCACAGGCTTCGGCGGTGCGGCTCGTGCGGTCGTGCTCGTCGCGTCCGTACGCCCAGGCGCTCTCCGGCCGGCTGCATCTCGACCTGTCGGCGCACTCGATGCCGGTGCCCGTCGGATCAGTGCCGCTCGGGTCGGTGCCGGGGCACGAGCTCGACGCGGCAGGCCTCCTGGACGCGGTGGGCTCCGCCGTCGGGCCGCAGAGTGCGGGGCCCCGGATCCTGTTCGTCGACGACCTGGACGTGCTCTCGGCCGGCCGGGCCGCCTGGTTGCAACAGCTGGGGGAGCTGGCCTACGAGCGCGGCTGGCGCATCCTGGCCGCCGCCCGGCACGTTCCGGTCGGCCCGCTGCCCGACGACGTCGAGGTGCTCGACCTCGGACCGCTCGGCGCCCGGTCGCTGCGTCTTCTCCTGGACGCCGCGCTGCGGACCCCCATGGCCGCCGACGTCGCGGAACGGCTGCACTGGTGGAGCTCGGGCAACCCGCGGATCGCCCTCGAGCTCGCCGACGCGCTGAGCCCCGGGCAGCGGAGCGGCGGCGCGCACTGGCCCGGGCCGGACGCCGTCGGGCCCGTGGCTCGGCGGACCTTCCAGGTACTGCTCGGCGGGCTCGACGTCACCGCGAGGTCCCGTCTCGCGAGCCATCCGGTCCTGGCGGCGGCCGGCGTGCTGGACCGCACGGTCGACGACTCCGCGCAGTGGAGCGTCGGGCTCGGCACCATCTCGGTTCCGCCAGGTCCCGGCGACGTGAACCGGCTGGCCGCGCGTTACCCGCTGCTCGCGCTGCTGTGCCGGGAACAGGCCCGCGAGTCGGCCGACGGCGGACCAGCCGACGGCAGGCCGGACGACGGCGAGCCGGCCGACGCCGGACCGGCCCCGGACGGCGACCGACCGACCTTCCCGGTCGCAGCCACGCTCGCCGAGGTGATCCTCAACGGGCTGCACCTCGACGCCGTCGAGGGACTCTCCGCAGGCGAGCGGGAACCGCGCGCGGCGGCCCGGGCGGTCGGCCTCACGCTGCTGAGCGGGGCGACGTGGGCGGACGACCGTGCCCGCTGGTGGACGCCCGCGACGGTCAGCCCGGAGTGGACGGATCACCTGTGGTGGAACGGCGCGACCGCCGTCGAACCCGCGCAGAGCGCCGCGGGGGAGCGCGCTGCCGCCGCGCTGATCCAGCTCGAGCGCACCGGCTGCCTGGCTGATCCCGCCGGCCTTCGTGCGGACCTCGATGTGATCGGGTCCACGCGACGCCTGGACTGGGTGGGCGTCTGCCTCCAGGTGCGGGCCCGGCTGCTGCTGGGCGACGCGGCCGGGGCGCGGCGGCTCCTGGACAGCGAGTCGGGCACGTCGTCCGGCAGGACCGTCGCGGAGGTCGTGGCGAGGCACCTCGCCGCCGCGAGGGTCGCGATGTTCGAGGGGTGCGCGGCCGACGTCCGGCTGTGCCTCGAGCGGGTGACCGACCTTCGCCCCAGCGTCGCGGACTGGCTCCCGGTCCGGGGGCTGCGTGCCGCCGCGGCGGCGATGCTCGACGGCAGGGCGCCGACCAGCTCGGTGCCGCTGTCGGCCGAGGCGTGGTCGACCAGGGCGCTCGGCGAGTTCGCCGTGGACCTCGGCGCGGCGCACCTCGCCGTCGGGCAGGCCGAACGGGCCGCCGAGCTCCTGGCCCTCGGGCTCGAACGTTGCCAGTGGCCCTACCGGGGCCGGGTCCAGGCTCGGGCCGACCTGGTCGAGGCGGTCCTCGCCTCGAGAGGTGTCCGTGACGAGGTGCCCCGGGCGGCGCTCGCCGACCCGCCGATCGAGCCCCAGGAACGGGCCGGCGCGGATACCGGGGCGGCCTACGCGCGACTGCGGGCCATGCTGGCGGCCGCAGGTACGCGGGCGGACTGCGTCGAGGACTGGCTGCCCGCCTCGCACCTGGTCTCGCCGTGGCAGCGGCTGCGGTCGCTCGTCGCCTACGGGCGGTACTGCTTGGCGCACGGGGACCGTGCGGCGTCCGAGCCCGCACTGACCGAAGGCCGGGTGCTCGCCCGGCTGGCCGGCACGCCCGGCTGGCGCAAGGCGATCGACGCGTGCCTCGCCGGCTTCGGCGCCTCGGACGGTCCCGGCTGGGCTCGGCTGAGCGGGAACGACCGCGAGTTCGTCCGGCTGGCGCTCCAGGGCGTGACCAACGCGCGGATCGCCGAGGCGGCATACGTCTCGGAGCGCACCGTCGCGAATCGCCTGCGCCAGATCTATGCCCTTTTGCGGGTACGGGACCGCAAGGAATTGATGGAGCTGGCCGAGATGGACCCGCCCGGCTGGCTCTCCGGCAACGGCTGAGGTATTTTTCACCCGCTCCTTTTCTGCCTCTTTCGTCCCTTGCTGGCTCAGTGACCGAAATTCCCCGTCCTTTGTGCTCCGGGTTGTCCTTGGTTGCATCGACGCACTTTCTACTGCGTGGTCGTGCGCTCGTGCATGATTGCCGTTCACGCGTGGCAGATCATTTCATTCCTGTGTCTTCTGAAGGCGGGCACGTACCGGACCTGGTGCGGGCCACAGCAATTCCGACGCCGTTGCAGCAGGCGCGAACGTGAGGAGTGATCTTCTTGATCTCGACGCATGTGCCGTTCATCCGAAGGCGAGATTCCCGAGGGCGAGCGCGAGGTGGCGCGACGTGGCGCAGAGGCCTCGCAGCAGTCGCCGCCTCAGCGCTCCTGATCACGGCGGTCGGCGCCCCCGCCGTCGCCGTGGACAACTACCCCGACGAGCCTTCAGAAGCGGAAGCCAGCGTGCTGGCGTCCGAGCTCATGCAGCAGGAGCTGCTGGGCGCGGCCACCTCCGACGCCGGATCGCTCAGCAACCCCGGCCCGAACACGGAGAACCTGAACGTCGACCTCCTCGGTTCCCAGGTGCTCGCGCTCGGCGACATCGAGCTCCCGGTGGACCAGTTCCTTGACTTCGGACAGATCGGCGCACTCGCCAGCACTAGCGAGGCATCCGGTCCCGTTGACGCGCACGCGGTGTCGGGCCTCCTGGGCGCCGACGGCGGCGTCACCCTGGACGGCGCGGAAGACTCCTTCGGCACCGCGTCCATCGACGTGCTGTCGCTGGCGAGGCTCGTCGGCGTGGACGGCATCACCGACGCGGTGGTCGACGAGCTGACGATCGAGCTGGGCGCCCTCGGTGCCGAGGTCATCGCCGAGGACGGCGTGATCCTCGACCCCGACGGCGGCGTGACCGGACCGGGGCAGTACCGCCTCGCCGACGGCACGCTGCGGCTGCACTCCCCGGTCGTCGAGGGCGCTGCCGACACCATCTACGACATCGGCGGCGCGATCGACACGCAGATCGAGACGCTGGTCAACGACACGCTCGACATCTCGGCGCTCACGGCGCTGCTGGCCGCGGTCCCGGGCATCCCGGAGCCGACGGTCACCGTCGACTCGGACATGCAGGAGACGCTGTTCCAGTCGGTCGTGGGGGAGCCGATCACGTCGGCGAACCAGCTCGTGACCCTCGACCTCTCCACCGGTGAGCTGCAGGTCCACCTGGAGCACCTGGTCGAGGGCAACGACCCGTGGGGTGGTGGCGACGACGTGGGTATGAACGGTCTCGCCCCCAACTACGAGCTCATCGACGACCAGACGTACCCGCAGATCGCCGAGGGCATCCACGAGATCATGCAGGAGGCCACGCGCATCCTGATCGGTGCGATCGAGGACTCCCTCAACGCGGTGACGATCGACATCGCGTTCTTCGACCAGTCGGCGCTCGGTACGCTCGACGTGTCCTGGTCGGTGCCCCTGGCCGACGCCGTGAACGGCGACTTCCCGCAGGTCGTCAACAACAGCACCGGCGTCCAGGCGGTGACCGGAGCCCTGCTGGCAACGACGATCAACGGCCTCGGCAACGCCGCCGCGCCGATCTTCGGGGCCGTCTACGACCTGATCATCAGCGACGCGGGCGACCAGATCTTCGAGCTGCTGATCAACGACATCAAGTCGGGCATCACCGGGACGATCGGTGCCGCGCTGTCGCCCGTGTTCGACATAGTGGTGCAGTTCGTCTCGCTGCAGATCAACCACCAGGAGACGGCTACCTGCACCACCGCCGACGGCACGGAGCTGCTCGGCCAGCTCGAGGTCTCCGCGCTCAGCCTCGGACTCGTCCAGGCGGCGGACGCCGGCCGGATCGGCCTCGGCAACGCCGGCGTGCGGATCGACGCCTGCGACCTGGCGGCCATCGCGCCGACGCTGGCTGTCGACCCGGGCGAGGTAGCCCCTGGCGGCACGACGACGGTGACCGGCGAGGGCTACACGCCGAACTCCACGGCCACGGTCCAGCTCACGGACGCCGACGGCAACCCCGTCGGTGACCCGATCACGGTGGACACGGACGAGAACGGCGCCTTCACGACGCCGCTCGTGGTGCCCGAGGACGCCGAGCCCGGCGACTACACGGTGGTCGGCACCGACGACACGACGGGTACGCCCGCCGAGGCGCCGCTGGTCGTGACCCCGCCGTCCGCCATCACTCCGGAGCTGAGCGTCGACCCGGCGGAGGTGGCTCCGGGCGACTGCACGGAGGTGTCCGGCTCCGGCTACACGCCCAGCTCGACGGTCACGGTGCAGCTCACGGACGCCGACGGCAACCCGGTGGGTGAGCCGGTCGTCGTCGACACGGACGAGAACGGTGCCTTCACCACGGAGCTCTGCGTCCCCGAGGACGCGGAACCGGGTGACTACACGGTGGTCGGCACCGACGACACGACGGGTACGCCTGCCGAGGCGCCGCTCGTGGTGACCGAGGCGCCGGCGATCGACCCGTCGATCACGGTCGACCCGGCGGAGGTCGTGCCGGGTGGCACGACGACGGTGACCGGCGAGGGCTACACGCCGAACTCCACGGCCACGGTCCAGCTGACGGACGCCGACGGCAACCCCGTCGGTGACCCGATAGTCGTCGACACCGACGAGAACGGTGAGTTCACGACGCCGCTCGTGGTGCCCGAGGACGCCGAGCCCGGCGACTACACGGTGGTCGGCACCGACGACACCACGGACACACCGGCCGAGGCGCCGCTGACCGTGATCACCGGAGCCGAGCAGTGCGAGTCGGCGCCGGAGCTCACGGTGACGCCGAGCTCTGTGCCGGCCGGCGAGACCGTGACGGTGGTAGGCACCGGCTTCCCCGCCGGCGTCGACGTCACGCTCCAGCTGACCGACGCCGAGGGTAACCCGGTGGGCGACCCGATGACGGTCACTCCCGACGAGGACTGTGGCTTCACCACCGAGTACACGGTTCCGGAAGGGACCGAGCCTGGTGACTACGAGGTCGTCGCCGAGCCCGAGGACGGCAGCGAGGGTGCCGAGGCGCCGCTCACGGTCGAGCCCGCGGACATCGCGCCGTCGCTCACGGTCGACCCGACCGAGGTCGTGCCGGGTGACTGCACGGAGGTGACGGGTGAGGGCTACACGCCTTCTTCGACGGTCACCGTCCAGCTGACGGATGCCGACGGTAACGCCGTGGGCGACCCGATCGTCGTCGACACCGACGAGAACGGTGCCTTCACGGTCGAGCTGTGCGTGCCCGAGGATGCCGAGCCCGGTGACTACACCGTGGTCGGTACCGACGACACCACCGGTACTCCGGCGGAGGCGCCGCTGACCGTGATCACAGGCGCCGAGCAGTGCGAGACGGCACCCGCGATCACGGTGGAGCCCAGCTCTGTGCCGGCGGGCGAGACCGTGACGGTGGTGGGCACCGGCTTCCCGGCCGGGGTCGACGTCACGGTGCAGCTGACCGACTCCGAGGGCAACCCGGTGGGCGATCCGGTCACCGTGACACCGGACGAGGACTGCTCGTTCACCACCGACTACACGGTTCCGGAGGGCACCGAACCCGGTGACTACGAGGTCGTGGCGGAGCCCGAGGACGGCAGCGAGGGTGCCGAGGCGCCCCTCACGGTCGAGCCCGCGGACATCGCACCGTCGCTCACGGTCGACCCGGCGGAGGTCGCGCCGGGCGGCACCACGACAGTGACGGGTGAGGGCTACACGCCCGACTCGACGGTCACCGTCCAGCTGACGGACTCCGACGGCAACCCCGTCGGTGACCCGATCACGGTGGACACGGACGAGAACGGTGGCTTCACGACGCCGCTCGTGGTGCCCGAGGATGCCGAGCCCGGCGACTACACGGTCGTCGGCACGGACGACACCACGGGTACTCCGGCCGAGGCGCCGCTGACCGTGATCACTGGTGCCGAGCAGTGCGAGTCGGCGCCTGAGCTCACGGTGGCGCCGAGCTCTGTGCCGGCAGGCACGGATGTCACAGTTGTCGGCACCGGCTTCCCGGCCGGTGTGGACGTGACGCTCCAGCTCACCGACGCCGAGGGCAACCCGGTGGGTGAGCCGGTCACGGTCACTCCGGACGAGGACTGCTCGTTCACGACCGACTACACGATCCCCGAGGGCACCGAACCTGGTGACTACGAGGTCGTGGCGGAGCCCGAGGACGGCAGCGAGGGCGCTTCGGCGCCGCTCACGGTCGAGCCCGCGGACATCGATCCGTCGATCACGGTGGCTCCGGCGGAGGTCGCGCCGGGTGGCACCACGACGGTGACCGGCGAGGGCTACACGCCCGACTCGACGGTGACGGTGCAGCTGACGGACTCCGACGGCAACCCCGTCGGTGACCCGATCACCGTCGACACCGACGAGAACGGCGGGTTCACGACGCCGCTCACGGTGCCGGAGGACGCCGACCTGGGCGACTACACGGTCGTCGGTACCGACGACACCACCGGCACTCCGGCGGAGGCGCCGCTGACCGTGATCTCGGGGGCCGAGCAGTGCGAGTCGGCACCGGAACTGACGGTGGCGCCGAGCTCGGCACCGGCCGGCGAGACCGTGACGGTCGTGGGCACCGGCTTCCCGGCCGGCGTCGACGTCACCATTCAGCTGACCGACTCCGAGGGCAACCCGGTGGGCGATCCGATCACGGTGACCCCGGACGAGGACTGCTCGTTCACCACCGACTACACGATCCCCGAGGGCACCGAACCTGGTGACTACGAGGTCGTGGCGGAGCCCGAGGACGGCAGCGAGGGTGCCGAGGCGCCGCTCACGGTCGAGCCTGGCTCTGACCCCGGTGAGGAGTGCACGGACCCGACCCTGGTCGCCGAGCCGACGACCGTCGAGCCGGGCGGCGAGGTGACCGTCACCGGGACGGGCTTCCCCGCGGGTGTCGAGGTCAGCGTCACGCTGACCGACGCATCGGGTGACCCCGTCGGTGACACCGTCACCGTGACCCCGGACGAGGACTGCGGGTTCACGGTCACCATCCAGATCCCGGACGATGCGGATCCCGGCGTGCACGTCATCGTCGCGGAGCCCGAGGACGGCAGCGACGGTGCCGAGGTGCCGATCACTGTGACGGGACCTGACTCCAGGACGCTGACTGCCTGGTTCGAGGAGGACTCGGTGAAGCCTGGTGCGAGCCAGACTCTCTACGCCTCGGGCTTCGAGCCGGGTGAGATGGTCGTCGGCGTGATCCGCTCGACGTCGGTCCGGCTGCAGGCCGCCGCCGCGGACGACACGGGCAAGGTCGAGTGGACCTTCATCGTCCCGGCCGGGCAGAAGGCGGGCTCGTACATCGGAACCGCCACCAGCCAGACGATCGGGGACTCCGCAGCTGCCTCGTTCAAGGTGGCGCTGACGTCCACCGGTGGTGGCAACGGTGACGGGAACGGTGACGGGAACGGCAACGGGTCGGGCAACGGCAACGGCAACGGCAACGGGTCGGGCGGTCTGGCCTCTACCGGTGCGGACGTCGCCACGCTGGTGACCATCTCGATGCTCCTGCTCGGAGCCGGTGCGGTACTGATCCGGCGTCGACGTGAGCTCGCGATGGCCGCGGCCACGGCCATGGGCAAGATGCCGGACAAGCAGTAGCAGGAAACCGCGGACGGCCGGTGATCCGGCCGGCGGGTGAGCCGGCCCGGCACGAGAACCTTCGTGCCGGGCCGGCTTGCGCCGCTTCGAGGGCGGACTCAGGTGCCGGTCGGCCGGCTACCGGGTCCGCTCCACCAGCTCCGGCTGCGTCACGGGAAACTTCACGCCGGTGAGGTCCTCGGACACGGACCACAGGCGCTGCTGGAGGGCCCGGTCATAGGACTGCGGGCTGGAGGCGACCACGTGTGGGTTCCCGCGGAGCTCGCCCCGTCCGTCCGGGCCGTAGTACTGCCCGCCGAGGACCGCCGGGTCGGTGGCGGCGCGCAGGCTGGGCAGTGCCCCTCCGGCCGCGCTCTGGCTGACCAGCGCGCCGATGACGGGCGCGATCAGGCGGAGGGCGGCGGGAATGTCGCGGACCAGCTCGGTGCTGGCGAGGCCGGGGTGCGCGGCGACGGAGACCGTGGTGCCCTGCGGCGCGAGGCGGCGCTGCAGCTCGTAGGTGAACAGCAGGTTCGCGAGCTTCGACTGCGCGTAGGCCGCGCTCCGGTCGTAGGACCGGTCCCACTGCAGGTCGTCGAAGTGGATCGCGGCGCCGCCGGTGCGGTGGGCGATGCTGCTGACGGTCACCACCCGGGAGCCCGGAACGGGCAGCAGCAGGTCGAGCAGCAGCCCGGTCAGCGCGAAGTGGCCGAGGTGGTTGGTGCCGAGCTGCAGCTCGAACCCGTCCCGCGTGGTCTGCTTGGGTGGGATCATCACGCCCGCGTTGTTGATCAGCAGATCTATCGAGGCGTGCTTCGTGTGCAGCTCTGCCGCCGCGTCGCGGACGGACTCCAGCGACGTCAGGTCCAGGGCCTGCACCGTGACGTCGCCGGACATGCGGGCCGCGGCCTGCTTGCCCTTCTCGACGTCGCGCACGGCCAGGACCACCCGCGCACCGTGCTCGGCGAGGGCCCGAGCGGTCTCGAAGCCCAGGCCCGTGTTGGCGCCGGTCACGACGGCTACCCGGCCCTGCTGGTCAGGGATGTTCTGCTCGGTCCACTTCTCGTTCACGGCAATGCTCCTTTTTACGAACCACCGGTCTCTTGTGACTTCGACCGTAAGAGACCTGTGGTCTGTTGTCAATAGACTGGCGGTCTGTAAACTGGCGGACATGACCTTCCAGCGAGCACGCAGCGAGGAGCAGCGAGAGATCCGGCGCCAGGCGATCCTCGACACGGCGCGGTCGATGCTCGACGAGATGCCGGCGGCCGAGGTGGGCCTCAACGAGCTGAGCCGGCGGGTCGGGCTGGCGAAGTCCAACGTGCTGCGCTACTTCGAGTCGCGTGAGGCGGTGCTGCTCGAGCTGCTGACCGACGCCCTGGAGGTGTGGATCGCCGAGGTGTCGGACGAACTCGCTGCCGGCGTCGATCTGCGGCTCTCGGCGGGGGAGCGTGGTGAGCAGCTGGCCGTGATCCTCAGCGGGTCGCTGGCGCGCCACACCGTGCTGTGCGATCTCGCCAACGCGCAGGCGGGTGTCCTGGAGCACAACGTGTCCGTCGACGTCGTCCTGCGCCACAAGCGGTCCGCCCTTGCGAACCTCGAGACCGTCGTCGAGCTGCTCCACCACCACCTGCCGGAGCTCGGCGACAACGCCAGAACGGTATGCATGACGGCGCTGCTCCTGGCCGGCGCGATGTCGACGTACTGCAGGCCGTCCGCCAGCACGCTCGCCGCCTACGCCGCCGACCCCTCGCTGACCAGGCTCCAGGTGGACCTGGGCTCTGGCCTGGAGAGTGCCGTGTCCCTGCTCGTCGCGGGTGCTCTGGCGCGGTCCGGAGTCCGCTGACACCGGGGCGGCAACGGCGACGGCCCGGCACGAGAACCTTCGTGCCGGGCCGGCTTGCGCCCTGCTAGCGGGCCGGTGAGTGCCGCAGCAGCGCTCCGAGCCAGGAGGCGGCGTGCGTCCGGGCCGAGGTCGCCGCGGCGAACCGCGCGGCGTGCGCGTGGATCTCGGATCGTTCGTAGACCTGACGGCCCAGCAGAAGGGCTGCCTCCTCGCGGTGGTGCCTGGCGCAGAAGGCCCGGACCTCGGCCGCCTCGAACAGGTCCCACGACGCCATCATGTTGGACGTGCGGCCCGCGCGGACGAAGGCGGCGGCGGGCGCCAGGTCGTCGAAGAACGCCCAGCGGTCGGAGAGGTCCACGGCCGCTCCGCGGCAGACCCGGAACGTGGCGGTCTCGATGGCTCCGGGCAGCGCGGGCTGGTCGACGACGGCCGTGTACTCGCCGTCTGCCGTCGTGTCGGGGTAAGCGGTGTGGGGGGAGTGCTCGCCGTACTGCCGGCAGATCGACGTCTCGATCCCCTCGAGCACGGAGCTGGTGGTGCTGGGTGGCATTTCGGTCCTTCACCTGGTCTTGCCCGGATCTGTTGGCGGGCATACGGGAAAGTATCCATGCAGAGGCATGGAATTCCGGTTGTCATTCACCCTGTGCGCGGAGCGATATGGGGGGTGCTTCGCCTGGGTGGTTCGGCGGCTGTGCTGTCGATCAGTGCGTGGCCCTGTGGGGCCATGCGGGCATTCTGCCAAATAATGGTCGAATTCGCCCGGCGTACGGGACGGATGGGCGTGGTTATATCTGACCGTGACGAGCGACATGACCGACGACGAGTCCGGCGCGACCTCTGCGTCCGCGTCGCCACCGCGGGACCTGATCCCCTTCCGGGCCGCGGTGCGCGCCTGGTTCGCGATCTCGTGGCAGACGTTCGGCGGCCCGGCCGGGCAGATCGCCGTCATGCAGCGCACCCTCGTGGACGAGAAGCGGTGGATCGGGCAGGGCCGGTTCCTGCACGCGCTCAACTACTGCATGCTCCTGCCCGGGCCCGAGGCGCAGCAGCTCGCCGTCTACACGGGCTGGCTGCTGAACGGCTGGCGCGGGGGCCTGGTCGCGGGCGGCCTGTTCGTGCTGCCGGGCATGATCGCGCTGCTGGTGCTGTCCGCGATCTACGTCGCCTTCGGCGAGACCACCGTCGTCTCGGCGGTGTTCGCCGGCCTCGCGCCGGCCGTCCTGGCCATCGTGGTCCAGGCGGTGCTCCGAGTGGGCAAGCGGGCCCTGAGGAGCCCCGCGCTCGTGGTCCTCGCCGTCGCGGCCTTCGTGGCGCTCACCTTCTTCGCGGTGCCGTTCCCCCTCGTCGTGCTCGGCGCCGGCGTGATCGGGTGGCTGGTGCACCGCTGCGCACCGGCCTGGATCGCCACCACACCGCGCAGCGACCAGGCCGACGGCCCCGCCCCGCTCATCCCCGACGACGCCCTGCACACCGAGAAGCCGTCCGGCCGCCGGGCCCTGCGGGTCCTCGTGCTGGGCCTCCTGGCGTGGTCGCTCCCGGTGCTCGCGGTCGCGCTGCTGACAGGGGTCGACAGCGTGTTCACCCAGCAGGGGCTGTTCTTCTCGGGCAGCGCCCTGGTGACGTTCGGCGGCGCCTACGCGGTGCTGGCCTACGTCGCGCAGCAGGCGGTACAGACCTACGCGTGGGTCACGCCCGGCGAGATGACGCGCGGGCTGGCGCTGGCCGAGACCACGCCCGGGCCGCTCATCATGGTCGTGCAGTTCGTCGCGTTCCTCGGCGCCTACCGCAACCCCGGTGACCTCGACCCGTGGGCGGCGGCCGTGCTGGGCGCGCTGCTGACCACCTGGGTCACCTTCGTGCCCTCGTTCCTCTTCATCTTCCTCGGCGCGCCCTACGTCGAGCGCCTCCGGGGCAACAAGACCCTGAGCTCCGCGCTGACGGCCATCACCGCGGCGGTCGTGGGCGTCATCGCCAACCTCGCCCTCTACTTCACCACGCACACGCTCTTCGCCACCTCGAACCCGTGGACCGCCGGTCCGCTGTCGTTCGACGTCCCCGACCTCACCACGATCCAGCCCGCCGCGCTGGGCATCGCCGTCGTCGCGGCGCTGCTGCTGTTCGTGGTGCGCTGGTCGGTGCTGCGAACGCTCGGCGTGTGCGCCCTGCTCGGTCTCGCGCTCGGCCTCGCCGGCCTGCTCTGACCGGCCCGCGCCCACCAACGCCCCCCGTCCGCGGCAACCAGCCCGGCAGGCCACCAGCCTGCCGGGCTGCGGCATTTGTCAAGACATCGCCGGTTGGGCGATAATGATTCTCAATATGAGTCACCACCTGATCAAACCCGTCCGCGAGCACGAGGACAGCGTCGACGGGCCGGAGCAGGTGGACCGCCCGATCCTGTCCCTGCGCGACGCCGAGGTGCGCACCGCCGACGGTACGAAGCTCCTCGCGATCGCCTCTCTCGATGTCCTTGCGGGGCAGCGCATCGCGGTCACCGGGCCGTCCGGGAGCGGCAAGTCGCTCCTGCTCAGCACCCTCACCGGGCGGTGGCCGACCGGCCTCCGCTTCACCGGGGAGCGCACCACGCGGATCGGGCGCATCGGCTTCGTCCCGCAGCGCGGCCTCGACGCCCTGCACCCGCTCATCCCGCTCGCCCGCCAGCTGCGGATGGTGACCGGGGCCGACCCCGCCCGGATCAGCACGGTGCTCGCCGCGGTAGGGCTCGACGACCCCGCGCTCCACCGGCGTCGTCCCACCGAGCTCTCGGGCGGCCAGGCGCAGCGCGCGAGCGTGGCGCTCGCGGCCTTGACCGACGCACCGCTGGTTCTCGCCGACGAGCCGACCAGCGCGCTCGACCACGAGTCCCGGGACCAGACGCTGCGCCTCCTGGAGGAGATCGTGAGCCTACGGCAGACGCTCGTCGTCGCCACCCATGACATCGCGGTGGTCCGGGCGCTCGGCGCCCGTCACCTCGCGGTGTCCGACGGCGTCGTGACGGAGCTGTCCCCAGCCGCCGGACCGGGCGCCGAATCAGGGAGCATCCAGTGACCGGCCAGCCCACCCCGCCGACGCTCACCATCGAGCGCGTGACCGCCGTCCACGGCCACGGCGCCCAGGCCCGCATGGTCCTCGCCCCGACGAGCCTCGGCGTCTACCCCGGCGAGTCCGTGGCGGTCGTCGGCAGGTCCGGCGCCGGCAAGTCGACCCTCGCCGACATCACCCTGGGTCTGCGGACCCCGGCCGGGGGCCGCGTCCTGGTCGGCGGCGACGAGTGGTGCACACCCACTGGCCGCCCGGCGCGGAGCGAACGCCGTCTGGTCCAGGGCGTCCCGCAGGACCCGCTCGCCGCCTTCGTGCCGCGCTGGACGCTCGGCCGGTCCATCGAGCAGGCCGTGCGCAGGCTCACGGGCGACCGCGACACCGAGTCCCGGGTGCACCGGGCCGCGCAGCTGGCCCGGCTCGACGTGGAGCTGCTCGGACGCCGCCCGTCGGAGGTCTCCGGCGGGCAGGCCCAGCGCGCCGCGATCGTCCGCGCGGTCGCGCCAGGCCCCGCAGTCCTCGTCGCCGACGAACCCACCAGCGCGCTCGACGCCGACACGGCGAGCGCCGTCTCGGCGGCGCTGCTCTCCATCACCCGGGAGCTGGGCATCGCGCTCCTCCTGGTCACCCACGACCCCGCGGTCGCAGAGCGCTGCACCCGCACGCTCACGATCACCGCTCCCGTCCCATGAACGGAACCATCCCGATGAACCCCCTGACGCGCCGCCCCATGCCTCGCCGGCTCCTCGCGCTCGTGACCATCCCGCTGTCGCTCTCCCTGCTCACCGCGTGCTTCGCCGCGCCGGCCCCGGCCGGCGGCGCGGGATCCGACGAGCGGATCTCCGTCGCGATGCTGCAGCCCCCGCGCTCCGGCCTCAGCCCGCTGAGCGACGACGCCTTCAAGCTCTCGCGCTGGGCCACCGCCGAGACGCTGGTCGTCCTCGACGAGGCGGGGGAGGCGCTGCCCGCGCTCGCCACCGAGTGGGAGCAGGTCGACGACACCACCTGGCGGTTCGCCGTCCGCCAGGGGGTGACGTTCCACAACGGCAACGAGCTCACGACCGACTCGGTGGTCAACTCGCTCCAGCACGCGATCGACGCGAGCCCGGTGCCGCGCATCCTCGACGGCGTCGAGCTGACGGTCGAGGCCGACGGCGACGACGTCGTCCTGACCACCGCCGAGCCGGACCCGCTCCTGTCGCACCGGCTCTCCAGCCCGCAGCTGGCGGTCCTCGACGCCGAGGCCTACACCGACAGCGGCGTCGACCCGACCGGCACGGGTACCGGGCCGTTCGAGCTGACGGCGATCGACGGCGTCGTCGGGGCGACGCTGGAGCGTTACGACGGCTACTGGGGCGAGCCCGCGCAGGCCGCGGGGATCGACGTGCGGTACGTGCCCGACGGCACGGCCCGCGCCGCTGCCCTGCGGACGGGCGAGGCGGACGTCGTCGAGGCGATCCCGGCCGGGCAGGCCGCGTCGATCGACGAGAACCTCATCACCGAGGTGCCCATGCCGCGGACCAACACGCTGTACCTGAACACCGAGTCCGGGCCGTTCGCGGACCCTGCCGTCCGCGCCGCCGCACGGGAGGCCGTCGACCGCGCTGCGATCATCGAGTCCGTCTACGAGGGCCGCGCCGACGTCGCGGAGGGCCTGCTCGGGCCGGCGCTGCCGTGGGCGGCCGCCTACCGTGCCGAGCCCGCCTACCAGGAGGCGCTCGAAGACCGTGCGACGCCGGCCGAGGTCGACGGCGTGAAGATCACGCTCGGCACCTTCACCGACCGGGCGGAGCTGCCCGAGGTCGCCGTCATCCTCGAGCAGCAGCTGGAGGCCGCGGGCTTCGAGGTCCAGCAGGACGTCCGCGAGTACCAGTTCATCGAGGCCGACGCGCTGGACGGCACGTTCGACGCGTTCATCCTCTCCCGCGCCACGGTGCTCGACTCCGGGGACCCCGTCGCCTACCTCGCCTCCGACTTCACCTGCGACGGCGGCTTCTCCATCGCCCAGCTGTGCAGCCCCGACGTCGACGAGGCCATCAGCCGCGCCGCGCAGACCGAGCCGGGCAAGGAGCGTCAGCGCGCGAGCATGGCCGCGGAGGCCCAGGTGCTCGCCGCCGACGCCGCGATCCCGCTCCTGCACGAGCGGGTCATCCAGGGCGAGTCGCAGCAGGTGGCGGACGCCGCCCGGGATCCCCGTGAGCGCATCCTCATCACCGCCGACACCCATCTCGATGCGGCACAGTAACGCCCTCGGGATCGCCTCCCGGCTGGTCAGCGGGGTCGCGCTGCTGCTCGTCGCCGGGGCGCTGCCCTGGCTCTCGCAGCGCGACCCCGCCGCCTCGGTGCTCCGCGCCCGCTACGCCGAGCTCGAGCCGACGCCGGAGGCACTCGCCGCCGTCCGTGCGGAGCTCGGGCTCGACGGCGGCCCGGTGGTCACCAGCATCCGCTGGTGGTCCGGCGTGCTCCGCGGCGACCTCGGCACCTCCTGGGTGAGCGGCGGCGAGATCGGGCCCGGGGTCTGGAACGCGCTCGGCGTCTCCATGACCCTCACCGCCTTCGCGGCGGTCGTCGCGCTCGTCATCGTGGCCGCCATCGTCACGCCCGCCGCGCTGCGGGTGCTCCGCGACCGCCCCCAGCGCGGCTCCGGACCCGTCGGGGTGGCGCTCACCGCGCTGCCCGAGTTCCTCCTCGCGAGCACCCTCCTCGTGGTGGTCGCCGTCCAGCTGCAGTGGCTGCCGCCCTACGGGTGGAGCGGGCTCGATACCGCGATCCTGCCCGCGCTCGCCCTGGGTATCCCAGCGGGCGGCCTTCTCGGCCGCCTGCTGGCCGACGCCGTCTCCGGCGTCACCGAGGAACGCTGGGTCGGCGTCTGGCTGCTCGCCGGCGCACGCCACCGTGTCATCCTCACGGGGGTCCTCCGCCGGGCCGCCGCCGCGGTCGTCGACCAGCTCGGGCTCGTGCTCATCGGCCTGCTCGGCGGCGCCGTCGCCGTCGAGCAGGTCTTCGCGATCCCAGGCCTCGGCCGCTACCTCCTCGGCGCCGCCAACGCGCAGGACCTGCCCGCCCTGCAGGCCGGCGTCCTGCTCATGGCGCTCGCGGCACTGGTCGTCGGCCTGCTCGCCGGCCTCGCCCGGCGCGCCCTGCGCGGCGGACCGCTGCCACCCGGCGCGCTCCCGCCGCCGCCCGAACGGCGGGGCGACGACCGGGCCGCGCGCTGGACCGTCGGCGTCGCACTCGGCCTCATGGGGCTCATGCTCGCCCTCGGCCTGCCCCGCGACCCGTACACGATCGCCCACCCGCGCCTCGCGCCGCCGAGCGCGGAGCTGCCGTTCGGGGCGGACGCCAGCGGGCGGGACCTCCTGGCGCGCGTCGCGCACGGGACGCTGGGCACCCTGCTGCCCTCGGTGGGGATCATCCTGGTCGCCATCGCCGTCGCGCTGCTCCTGGCCGTGCTCGGCGAGATCGCCCGCGGACCGGCCGAGATCGCCAACGCGACGCCACCGATCCTCGCCGGCGTCATCATCGCCGCGCTCCTCGGCCCCTCCGTCGGCGGCGCGGCGCTCGCCGTGCTGTGGGTCACCTGGCCACCGCTGACCGCCCACGCCACGGCGCTCATCGACGAGGCGAACGCCATGCCCCACATCAGATGGCTCCCGGTCGCGGGCGTCTCCCGCCCCGAGATCTGGGCGCGGCACGTGCTGCCCGCCACGGTAGGACCGCTGCTGCGGCACGGCATGCTCCGCCTGCCCGGGGTCGCGCTGGCGCTCGCGGCGCTGGGCTTCCTCGGCCTGGGCGCCCAGCCGCCGCTCCCCGAGTGGGGACTGCTGCTCGGCGAGGGCATCGACTATGTGGAACGCGCACCGTGGACCACGCTCGCGCCCGCCGCGGCGCTCGTCCTGACGTCGGTGTGCGCCGTCGCGCTCGCCGGACTCCGGAGCCGCCGGACAAAGCGCAGAAGTCGCTCCATGGCCCGGCAGGAACCCCTGGCCCGTGCAAATGTGGGTTGACGCCGGCGTAGGCGTCGAAGCCACTACGGAGGCCAGCACCATGAGCCAGACCGACATCCACGCAGAGCACACGACCACCGAGCACCAGCACGGCGAGAGCTGCGGTCACGCGACAGTGCAGCACGAGGGACACGTCGACTTCCTGCACGGCACGCACCGCCATGCGCTGCACGGCGACCACTACGACGAGCACGAGTCGGTCGCCGAGCACACCGCGACCGAGCACGCGCACGGTCCGGACTGCGGGCACGAGGCTGCTCCCCACGACGACCACACGGACTACGTCCACGACGGGCACAAGCACGCCGTCCACGGGGACCACTACGACGAGCACTGATCCGCGTCGGCGCGTCCTCCTGCGGCTTCAGCCGGTCATGCCGTAGGAGGACGTGATCACCCCCGCCACCTGAGATCCGTGTTCGGTCTTTCCTTGTCACCGTTGGTGCTGGAGGCGCACAGTGGGGCGCCGTCACCACAGCCGTGGGGCCGGCGTCAGCCCCCGGTGAGAACCAAGGTGACGGAGCGCGATGCGCGAGCTGGACACGTCGGACGCGGTGCGGGACTGCCTGGCCCCCCTCAGACCTGTGCACGCGGAGCTCTACGACCGTGCCGTGGGCTACGTGCTCGACGGCGCCGCACCGCACGTGCTGCATACCCTGGCCAACCAGCAGCCGCTTGACGTCGCTCTGGTCGCGCGGCCGGACGCCGTCGTCACCGGGGCGCGACTCGACGCGGTTGCCGCCGCGCACCCGGGCTGGACCCAGGACGGCGCACAGGCTGCCCGCCGCACGGTCTACCGGACGGCGCCGGCTCCGGTGCTCGCCCGGTTCGGACGGCTGCTGACGAGCGTGTCCCGGGACGACGGCGCTGACGTCACCGAACGGCTCGTCCGCCTTGTCGACGACGTCGGACGGCTCACCACGAGCGCCCGAGGGCGACAGGGGAGCGAAGGCGTCGAGGAGACGCTGGCCCGCTGGACGCCCGAGCTCATGTCCGAGGTGGTCCGCGAGTACGGGCTGCCCGACGATGCGGCGGTCGCCGTCGTGCTCCAGGTGCTGGTGCGCCGCGACCGGACGAGCGATCAGCGCCGCGCCCTGGTCCGGAACATGGCGGGTGACGCGTTCCTGGTGCGGCACGCGGGCATCCTGGCGCGTGTGGTGACCGCGCTCGACGCGGCGGGCAAACGGTCCTTCCTCGACCTCGCCGCGCGGAACCTGGAGGCGCACGCCGGGCTCGTCGCCACCCTGGTGGTCGACAAGGCCCCGGAGGTACGCGCGAGCGCGACAGCCCTGATCGCACGGCTGTCCGACGGCGCGCAGGTCCGTGCGCTGGCCCCGCACCTGACCGTCGCGGACCCGGACCGGCTCGATGCGGTCGTCGCCCACCTGGCTGCCGTCGACGGTGGCGTCGCGGCCCTGGGGGACGCGCTGGCTCGGCTGGCCTCGGGGAGGTTCGACGACGAGCGGGAGCAGGTGCTGAGGCGTGTGCTCGACGGTGAGCTGAACCCCTGACGTAGCCGCTGGTCGCCACCCACCCCGTTGGTCGGGCTTGTCGAGACCCGGCCGCCGAGGCGACAAGCCCGCAGGCCGTTCAGCCGATGCCGCCCAGCAGCGTGCCGGGCAGGCCGGGAACGGTGAACCCGCTCGCGTCCCGCTTGCCGTGATCCGAGCTCCGGCCGTTGCCCTTTCCGATGCCGCCGCGGTTCCCGTGGCCCTTGCCGTTCCCGCGGCCGTCGTCCTGACCGTCACCGCGCCCGTTGCCCTGCCCGTTCCCGTGACCGGCCCCGCGGCCGTTGCCGCGCCCGTTGCCGTTCCCTGGACCTTGGGTATCCCCGGGACCCTGGGCGTTGTACTTCGTGGGGCCTCGGCCGTTGGGATTGCCGGGATTTCCGGGCGGCCCGCCGGAATCGACAGCCGGCGGCGGGGTCGGCTTCGGCTCGGGTCTCGGCTCAGGGGCCGGTTCCGGAGCTGGTGCGGCGGGCTTGTCGGCGGGCGCCTGCGGCGCGGGCCGGTCCACGGCCGGCTCGATGTCCGGAGCGGACGGCGGGTCGTCCGCCGGCTCCGGCTCGGCCGCCTTCGGCTCGGGTGCCGGCGCCGGGACGGCGTCCTCCTTGGGCGTGGTCGCCGGGCGCGGCGCAGGGTCCGTGGGCGGGATGGTCGGGGGTAGCGCCTGCGCGGGTGGCTCCGGCAGACCCGGCAGGCTGGGTGGCTCACCCTCCTTGATGGCCTGGACCGGCAGCTCGTCGCCCTGGTTGGCGATCAGCGCCGCCGCACCCGCACCCACTGCCAGGACGGCGAGCACCCCGGCGGCCACGGCAGTCTCTTTCTTCCCGAACGAGCGCGGCTGCGCCTTGCTCGCACCACCTGCACCGATCGCGCCCACGCCGATCGCGCCGGTGCCGACCGCACCGGTGGCCCAGCCGCCGGTGAGAAGGTGCTGTCCGAGGTCGCGGAGCATCCAGGAGACTTCGCGGACGTCGACGAACGCCCTGGTGCACTCGGCGCACCCGTCCATGTGGACCTCGAGCCGCTGTTGGCGGCGGGGCAGGAGGCGTCCCTTGAGGTAGTCGTGCATGGCGGCGCGGGTAGTCCGGCACTCGGGTTCGTTGACGCCCTGGGCGTGGGCTGCGGCGAACGCACCGGCGAGGCGTTCCTCGGCCCGGCGCAACCGCATGGTCACGGCGTGGGGCCGCACCCCGAGGTTGGTGGCGATGTCGGCGACCGCACGGTCGTGGACGTGGCGTTCCAGGAGGATCTGGCGGTCGTCGTCGGCGAGGTCGGACAGCGCGGCCCGGAGCATGGTGACGTCGGCGTGGCGTTCGGCGTCGAGCTCTGCCCCGGCGACGGGTGGTGCGAGGCGGTCGAGGGTGTCGTCCTCGACCACGTGGGCGCGTCCCGCCTCGCGGGTCATCGAGATCGCTTCGTTGACCGCGGCGCGGCGCCAGTAGGGGGCTGGGTCCTCGATGGTCCTGCCCGTGGACACGATCCGGACCATTTTTTCGAGGGCGCGGCTGGCGGCTTCCTCGGCGTCGATGCCGGGTACGCGTGCGGCGACCGAGCGTACGACGTTGGGCCGGTGCACCACCCAGTCGACCCGGAGGTCACCAGTGGCGGTCACGCGACGCTCCCCACGTAAAGCTGCTCGTCATTGAAATGCCCGAATGGAAATGTCCGGAACAGGCAGGGTCGGCGGCGTCCGCCCAACACCACCGGCTCAAGCATACGGAAACGCCGTTCCGCGCTTGTGATCTCGAAGATTGGAAGGCGGCGGCAACCCGTGGTATCACCCACAGGGGCTTGCGGGTGGTGCTCGGCCTGTGAATCCATGGCGCCATGAAGTCACTTCCTGTTCCCGGAGATCAGTCCATCTGGTCAGTGGGCGACCTGGCCGTGCGGTTCGGCCTTGAGACACACGTGCTGCGCCACTGGGAGGCGATGGGTCTGCTGAGCCCGGCCCGCGACGGCGCCGGCCGACGCCGCTACGGCTCCGACGACGCCTTCCGCGTCGCCACGATCATCCGGAGCAAGGCGGCGGGCATGAGCCTGGAGCAGATCCGCGTGATGCTCGACGGCGGCGCCTACGACCGCCACGTGATCCTCGAGGAACACATCGCGGACCTCGAACGGCGGATGGCCGAGATGGAGCTGTCCCGCGAGATGACGCGTCACGCCCTCGAGTGCCGAGCACACGACATCACCTCGTGCCCGAACTTCCGTGCCCACGTCCGGGACATCGTCGACGGAAGGGTAGGTCACCGACAGTCCCTTGTCGGCCCCCTACGGCGAGCCCGCTGAGCGCATTCCGGTAAGGCCGCCGCTCCACCATGCGAAGAGAGCACTCTGCATTCCTCGTCCGTTCGTGGTGCACGGCGCGACTGGGCCCGGGGACCCAGTCGTTCTGGGCGCACAGTTGGGCCGCCGGGCCGTCGTGACCTGCGGGTCCGCTCTCTAGGTTGGGCGAGTGACCAGTGCCGAGCCCCCGAGCCGCCGCAGCACCGCGTCGCCGCGGGCCGGCCGGCCGCGCCGGGCCGGCAGCGCCCGCCCGCCGCACCCCGACCGCGAGGCCGGGCAGGCCATGCCCGAGTACATCGCGGTCGTCGGGTTCCTCCTCGTGCTCGTCGCGCTCCTGTTCGTCGCGGTGGCGCCCGTCGCGGCCGACGTCCGTGACCAGCTCGTGTGCGCGGTGAACTCGGTGGGCAAGGAACCGGGCACGGTCACCTGCACCAGCGCGACCGGTGACCCCGGGGGCGAGGAGTCGCCGGGAGACGGCTACGGCCCGCCGTCGGGCGACTGCCAGGACGACGTGACCTTCGACCTCGTGGACAACCCCGCAGCGGCGGAGGACACCGAGGTCGTGCAGATCAACTGTGTCTGGTATCCCAACCCGAAGAACTGCATGGAGGAGCACCAGCCCGCGGGACACCAGGACCGGCCGCGCGCGGACCGCGTCTACCTGGAGGAGGAGATCCAGGACTTCGCGGACTGCGTGATCAACGGCTGGGGGCCGCCGAAGGACGACCCGAACGACCCGAGCTGCGTCAACACGATGCCGACCAGCGGGGAGTTCGACGAGGACGCGCCGCCGAAGGTGCAGGTGGGCTGCCGCGAGCTGCCGGTGCCCAAGGGCTGCGAGAAGGAGTGGAAGGCCTACGAGGACGCGGCTCCCGGCAAGGACCGTGCGGCCCGCTCTGGCGAGCTGGCCAACTGCGTCACCACGAAGTACACCAGCATGGAGCCGCCGTGCGTGATCGAGGCCACGGGGCATGTCGAGAGCGAGAACGTCCAGTTCCTGTTCTTCCGCTGGGGCAACAGCAACGGCACGCTGATCGAGAAGCTGGGTGACGGCCGCATCCGCATCCACATCCTGACCGGCGTCGAGATGGGGGCCGGAGTCAGCGGGAGCGACGTGGGCGGCACGCCCGTGGCGTTCGACATCGCCGGTATCACGGGCTACTCGAAGGACAAGACCTACGAGTTCACCGACATGCGCAAGGCGCAGGACTGGATCGACTGGTACAAGAAGTACGACGAGGTCAACGGCAAGCAGGAGAGCTGCTCCGGCGCCATGCAGCAGTGGGCCGGCGGCTGCGGCAGGAACCCCTATGTCGAGCAGGCCGAGGAGCTGCGGGGTCAGGAGCCCGAGCACCACGAGCTGGCCGAGGCCGACAGCGACATCAAGAAGGTCAAGCTCAAGGGCGGCCTGAAGTGGGGCCCGCAGACCGGCGCGATCGCACTGAAGGGCACGGTCGAGGGCGGCTACGAGGGTGAGGTCCAGGTCGAGGACCGCCGGTGGTCCGACGGCAGCCGGCAGGCGACCTACACGTCGTCGGACATCGGCGGGTTCCTGATCGGTGCCGAGCTGTCGGGGAAGCAGCCGTTCACCAAGAACAGCAACGGCGCGGGCAAGGGCAAGGGGCAGCTCGGCGCCGAGTGGAAGGGCACCACCAGCACGTCGGTGGTGTGGAACAAGGACGGCAAGCTGTCCCGCCTCATCATCGCCATGGACGACCAGGTGCTGCGGACGCTCTACAAGGGGGGCATCGACGTCGACGTCGTGCTGCCGTACGGCTTCAAGGTCACCGGCGGATACAGCTCGCAAGGGGAGGAGGGCACGCTCTCCAAGCGCGAGCTGATCATCGACTTCGAGCAGTACCCGGAGCTGCGCGACACACTCGGCCCCAAGATCGACACGATCTTCCCCCGCGACCGCGAGGGCAACCTCATCAAGGGCGACGTCGAGATCAACGGGGAGGACGGGGAGGGCGGCGAGCTGTACGAGGCCGCCGAGGACTACGCCAACGTCCGCGAGCTGAAGTACGACATGGACCGGGTCACCGGGAGCGGCGGGTTCGGTCTCAAGTGGGAGGGCCTTGACCTGTTCAAGGTCGAGTTCACGACGGTCGACGACACCCGCACGCTGTCGGAGTCGTCGTTCGAGGTGACTGACGTGGACGGCAACCGGCAGACCACGTCCCCCGCGCCGCAGTGCCGGGCCAAGGACTTCAAGATGCCCGACGGCTACTACAGCAACGACTACTCCGACCCGCCCACCAGCCGCGTCGACTCCCGGCACGACCTCGGTGCGCAGTACGTGGACAACGAGTCGCCGATGTATACCGAGGGCACCTACCCCGGCACGAACTACGGCGGCGACGTGCCCGGCGACCGGGCCGACCGGGTCCGCTCCCTGGTGGACGAGTACTCCAAGGCCTTTCCCGACAAGAACATCCTGGTCGTCAAGGACTTCGAGAACTTCTCCTTCAGCAACCTGTTCGGGTTCGTGCACCTGGCCACCGTCGACGGCATGGACGTGATCGCCCTGAACTCCGGCACGGTCAAGAACAAGGGGGACGGCGGTTGGATCAACTGGGGCTTCACCGGTATCTACGACTACGACCCCGAGACCAAGGTCGTGAAGTTCAAGCAGCGGTGAGGTCGAGGGTCAGGCGGCTGTCCGGCCGCAGCCCCCAGCGGGCGAAGCTCCCGGCCGGGGCCTCGAGCACCTGGGTGACGCCGCGGCGCGGCCGGGTCATGCCCCAGGGGCGGAGCACCTGTGTGTGCAGCACCCGCAGATCGGCGGAGAGCAGTGCGACATCGAGCGGCACACGCATCCACGCGCCGTGCACCGAGGTGCACGGCCGCAACAGCAGCGCGTCGGGCAGCGCGCCGCGGAACAGCAGCCCGCGTGCCCTGGTCAGCACCGTGTCGGCGACCTCGACGTCGACGACGGTGTCGCCGTCCACCACGAGCCGGACCTGCTTCACCAGTGCGCTCCCGTCATCGAGCGTCGTGCTCCGTACCGCAGACCGCGCGACCTGCGCGGCACTGAGGAGAGGCTCGCGCATGTCGGTGAACACCCCACGAACTCTTGTCGAAATGGCAACCAATAAGGGGGATATGTCCCAATTGGATGTGAGGATGTCAATGTCTGCGGGGGCGGCACTGGTGGAGCACTTGACGAGGGGAAAGCCGTGCAGGTGATCGCGATCGGCGCGCCCGACGGCGTGCACCCGGCGGTCCATCGGGTCGGACGCACGCTGGGCGAGGTGCTCACCGCGGTGGCCGGCCTGCTCGCCGACGACGTGGTGGTCGCCACCCGCGACGACGACGCCCGCGACGTCGCCCGGTCGGCCCGGCTGGTCCTCGGCCCCGAGCGGATCGGCCTGCTGCACGTGGACGCCCCGGTCACCGCGTGGGCGGTGCTGCTGGCCGGGATCTCGACCGAAGGGCTCACGGCGTCGGCCGCGCAGGCGGTGGCCACCGAGGTGCTCTCCCGGACGGCCACCCGGGTACTCCTCTCCAGCGTCGCCGGCCTGGACCGGCCTGCGCCCACGTTCCGCCAGCACGCGGGCAGCTACCTGCCGCGGACGGCGTTCGTGGTCGACCCCGTCCGAGGCACCGTGGGCCGGTTCGGCGGACGTCTCGGGCTCCCGGACGGCGGCGACCTGCTCGTCGTGGCCCGCTCCGCCCGGCCCGTGGTGCCCGCCGACGGTGGCGACCTGCTCTCTCGAAGCCCTGACACAACGTTGAACGACGCACTGCCGGGCTGGCCCGCGGCGCGCTGGTTCGAGGCCTCGACCGTCGTCGGAGCCCTGAGCTCGGCGGTCGCCGCGGCCGTGTCCGCCTCGTACCGCTGGGGCGCCTGCGACGTCTGCGGGCGGGCCGTCGCAGGGGCCTGCATCTTCTGCGGCGTCACGGAGCGGCGTGCCCGGCTCCCGCGCGCGGATCTTCTCCGTCCCGACCAGCCCCGTCCGAACCTGCCCGACAACCTGGGAGCAATCAGTTGAACCCGCGCCAGCGCCGTGGAGTGTTCTTCCTCGTCGTCACCTCGATGCTCGCCGTCGCCGTGTTCGTCAGCGTCCTCTACTACGTGCGCACCGTGAGCACGCAGGTGGGACCCATGGTGACCGTGCTCCAGCTCAACCGGTCGGTGGATGCCCTGGAGCCCGTCGACGAGTCGATGCTGGACCTGGTCAGCGTCCCGGAGCGCTGGGCACCCGACACGGCGGTGCGGGACGTGGCGGACACCGCCGACCTCGTCGCGGCCACCGCCTACGAGGAGGGCTCGATGCTGCAGGCAGGGATGCTGGTCGAGCGGCCGGGCGTGCAGCCGGGGTTCCGCGAGGTCGCCATCCTCGTGGACGCCGAGACGGGCGTTGCGGGCAAGGTCGAGCCCGGTGACCACGTCGACATCATCGCCACCATGGGCGGCAGCGGGGACGTGCGGCCGGTCTCCCGGGTGTGGGTCTCGAACGTGCTGGTCCTCGAGGTCGGCCTCCCGCGGACCGTCGATGATCCTGACGACCTGTCCACCACGACCAGCGGCCTGCCGGTGACGTTCGCGCTGAGCACCCAGGACGCGCTGACGCTCGCCTACGTCGAGTCCTTCTCCGTCAAGCTGCGCCTCGCCCTGCGCGGCGCGGGCGACGAGGACCTGCTGCCGGCCGAGCAGCGGGTCTATGACGGCACGATCCCCGAGGGACGGGACTGACCATGGTGACCAAGGTGCTGCTGGCGACTCCGTCGCACGAGGTCCGGGACCATCTGGGCCACGTGTTCGCCGAGTCCGACGGTTTCGAGCTCGCTGCCGCGGTGTCCGACGGTGCCGGGGTGCTGACGGCGCTCGACCGGCAGCCGGACATCGGGATCGTCGTCGTCGACGAGGCGGCCGACGACGGGCACGGGCACGCGGTGGCCCGGACCGTCGGCCTGACCAGTCCGCTCACCGGCATCGTGATGGTCGTCGACGCCCACAGCCCGGCCGAGATGAGCCAGGCCATGGCCCTGGCGATGGAGGTCGGGGCACGGTCGGTGATCGCGCGGAACGCGGGCCTCGAGGAGGTGCTGACCCGGCTGGAGGCGGTGGCGTCGTGGTCGGCGACGGCCCGCGCCTCGATCGCCGCGGAACGCAACGGCGGCCGAAGCGGCCAGGTGGTGGCCGTGGCCGGGGCGAAGGGCGGCGTCGGGACGTCCGTGCTGGCGCTGCTGCTCGCCCGGGCGGGGCGGGCCAGGGACACCATCCTCGTCGACCTGGACCTCGGGGCGGGCGACCTGACCGCGTACACGGGAGTGCGCACCCGCCGGTCGGTGGTCGACCTCGCCGCCGTCGAGGGCGAGGTCACCGGGCGCATGCTCCGCGAGACCACGTACGAGGTGCCGGGCGGCGTCCGCCTGCTCCCGGCCCCGAGCGAGGGGGAGCGCGGCGAGGAGATGACGCCGGGCGCGGTCCGGTCGGTGGTGAACGCCCTCCGGTTCGAGTCCGGCCTGGCCGTGATCGACGTGGGCGCGCACCTCGACGAGCCGCGTGCCACGGCGCTGGAGTTCGCGGACCGCGTGCTCCTGGTCACCACCCCGGACCTCCCGGCCCTGCGCGCCGCTCGGCGCACCCTGGCGCAGTGGGACCGGCTGGCGGTCCGGCAGCCCGCGACGGTCGAGCTGGTGCTCAACCGTCGCACGTCACGCGACGAGGTGACGCCGGCGCTGGTGGAACGGATAGTGGAGCGCCCGGTCGCGTTCACGGTGCCGGACGGCGGGGCAGCGTTCTCCGGGGCCGTCAACACCGCCACGCTGCTGGAGACGCCCACCGCCGTGCACGCGGCCGTCGCCAAGGCCGGCGTCGCCGCGCTCCGGCGGGACGCCGGGGCCGCGCACGAGAGCACACCGGACGGGCCGACCGAGGTGGAGTCGCTGGTCGCCGGGTCGGTGCGGAGGGCAGGCGGGGCAGAAGGCGCCGGGCGGAGGCGAACGCGCCGCCGGCGGCCGGGCCGCTCGGACCCCGAGGCGGGCCAGTCCACGGTCGAGCTTCCCGTGGTCATCCTCATGGTGCTCATGGTGCTGGTGCTGTGCGTCCAGGGCATCGGGTGGGCCTCCGGCCTGCTGGCGGCGCGCGCCGCCGCGCAGGAGGGGGCACGCACGGTCGGCGTCCTCGGGTACTACGACGCGGGGGGCATACGCCGGGACGACGTGGTCGAGCAGGTCCGCGAGGACGTGCGGGAACGGCTGCCGGACGCGCTGCGGGCGACGGTCAGCGACTCGGACATCGAGGTCCTGGCCGACACGGTGAGCGTGCGGGTGACCGTCTCGACGCTCGTCCCGGGCGTGGACCTGTCCGCGTCGTCGTCGGCCGCCGTCTACCGGGAGGGCTGATGGGGCCCCGCCGCGAGCACGAACGGCGCCGCGAGCACGGATCGGCATGCGAACGTGGACAGGCGAGCGTCGAGCTCGTCGGCATCGTGTTCACGATCGTGCTCGTGGCGCTCCTGTCGATCCAGGGCATCACCGTGGCGCAGACGGCGTCGATCGCGCAGGAGGCAGCCCGCAACGGCGCCCGCGCCCTGAGCCTGGGCCAGGACTGGCAGGCGGTGGTGGAGCGCACCGTCCCCGAGGAGCTCGACCTGCGAGAGGTGAACCCAATCGTCGTCGACGGCGCCGCGCGCGTACGCGTGACCGTCGCGGCCCCGCTGGGGCTCGCCGGGATGGAGCTCGTCGACGTCTCGCTGACCAGGACCGCTGTGTTCCCGATCGAGGACTGAGGACCGACATGGCGCTACGTGACCGGCTCGCCGCCGACGAACGGCACGGCGAGGACCACGACCTCGCGAAGATGTACCGCGAGCGGCTGCTCGAGGAGATCGACGTCGACGAGCTCGCCCGGCTCTCGCCGTCCCAGCGGCGGGTGCGGCTCGAGCGGGTGCTGTCCCGGATCCTGTCCGTGGACGGGCCGGTGCTGTCGGCACGCGAGCGCAGCGCGCTGGTGCAGCGGATCACCGACGACGCTCTCGGGCTCGGCGTGCTGGAGCCGCTGCTGGCTGACGAGTCCATCACCGAGATCATGGTGAACGGCCCGCACGACGTGTTCATCGAGCGGTACGGGAAGGTGGAGCGGGTGCCCGCCCGATTCGCGTCGGTAGAGCAGCTCTACCAGACCATCGACCGGATCGTCTCGCAGGTGAACCGCCGCGTGGACGAGTCCTCGCCCATGGTGGACGCGCGCCTGCCCAGCGGCGAGCGCGTGAACGTGATCATCCCGCCGCTGGCGCTGGACGGGCCCACCCTGACGATCCGCCGGTTCCCGACGCCGTTCCGGATGGGCGAGCTCGTGGACCGCGGCACCCTGGACCTGAGCACGGCGAGCCTGCTGGGCGCGTGCGTGCGGGCGCGGCTGAACATCGTCGTCTCGGGTGGCACGGGCTCGGGAAAGACGACGTTCCTGAACGCGCTGTCCGGCCAGATCCCGGAGCACGAGCGGATCGTCACGATCGAGGACGCCGCCGAGCTGTCCCTGCAGCAGGGGCACGTGGTGCGGCTGGAGTCGCGTCCGGCGAACGTGGAGGGGCGAGGCGCCGTCGCCATCCGCGACCTGGTGCGCAACGCCCTGCGTATGCGGCCCGACCGGATCATCGTGGGCGAGGTCCGCGGCGGCGAGACCCTGGACATGCTGCAGGCGATGAACACCGGCCACGACGGCTCGGTGGCCACCGTGCACGCCAACACCGCGCGCGATGCGCTGGGCCGGCTGGAGACGCTCGCCTCGATGAGCGAGCTCGACCTGCCGGCCGCGACGCTGCGCGACCAGATCAACTCGGCGATCGACCTGGTGGTGCACCTGGAGCGGGCGCAGGACGGCTCCCGCCGCGTGATCGAGGTGCAGGCGGTCACCTCGCAGCGGCGCGAGGAGTACGCGCTGACGCCGCTGATGCGGTTCGTCGGGGACCCGATCGGTCCCGACCGCACGGTGAGCGGCGAGTTCGTCCGCTCCGCAGCTCCGTGGGAGCTGGTGGAGCGGCTGCAGCGCGCCGGCGAGACGCTGCCCCAGGTGGTGGAGCCCTCGGTGGCCGGGCCTGTCGAGGCCCCCGGCGGTGCCCGGTGACCGTCCTGTTCATCGCCCTGGGCCTGCTGGTCACGCTCCTGATGGCGGCCGCAACGGTGGCCACGCTCGTCAGCAACGCCGAGACCGAGCGGCGCATGGTCGAGACCGCCGACCTGGACCGGCTCGCCGGCGTCTCCGTGTTCGCCCGCCTCGACGAGCGGCTGACCCGGGCCCGGTGGGGCCAGCGCCTGGTGGCGCTGCTTGCCGGGGCGGGCCTGCCGACCTGGTCGCCGTCGCTGTTCCTCACCGCCGCGTGCACCGGGGCGGTCGTGGCGGGCCTGATCGTCCTGCCGCTGTTCGGCTGGGCGACGGCGGGGCTCGCGGTGGTGCTCGTCGCTGTCGGCGCCCGGCGCTGGCTGGACCGGCGGCGCGACCAGCGCGTGGACCGGTTCGTGGCGCAGCTCCCGGAGCTGGCCCGGCTGCTGGCGAACGGTGCGTCGGCCGGGCTGGCCGTACGCCGGTCGCTCGAGATGGCGGCGCAGGAGATGACCGAGCCCGCGGCGTCCGAGGTGGCGCAGGTCGGTGCCGAGATGGCGGTCGGCCGCTCGATGGGGGACGCCCTCGCGAGCCTGAGCGAGCGGCTGCCGTCCCGGGAGCTGTCGGTGCTCGTGCAGACGCTCACGATCCAGGGACGCTCGGGCGGCGAGCTGGTGACCGCCCTGGCGGGGATCGGGCAGACGCTGGAGGAGCGGCGGCGGCTGCGACGCGAGGTGGTGACCGCCACGATGGGCGCGCAGTTCTCCGGGTACACGGTGATCTTCCTGGCGTTCGGGGCAGTGGCGCTGATGAACGCGTTCAGCCCTGGCGTCGTGGACGTGATGATCACCAACCTGGCGGGCCAGGTGGTGCTGCTCGTGGCGACCGGGCTCTTCGTCGTCGGGTACCTGCTCGTCCGTCGTCTGGCGAAGGTGGAGGTGTGACGTGCCGGAGCTCCTGATCGCTGGGGCCGCCGCCCTGCTGGCGGTGTTCGGGATGGTCTCGGGCCGGCTGCTGACCAGCACCGGGCTGGAGGACGTCGAGGCCGAGTACGCGCCGGACGCGGAGCCGAGGCAGCGCGGTTTCGTCGCCGTGCTGGACCGTGTCGGAGCGCCCCTGCTCGCGCTGGCCGTGCGACTGCACGGGCGGCAGCGCCTGCAGCGGCTCGACACCGCGATCCGCCGGGCGGGCCGGCCGGAGGGCGTGACGCTGACCATGTTCGTGCGCCGCGAGGCGGCGCTCGTGCTGTTCGGCCTGCTGTTCGGGCTGTTCTTCACGCTCCAGGGGCTGTGGCTGGTCGGCGTGCCGCTGGTGGTGGCGCTGGGCGGCTGGATGAGGCTGTGGCTGGTCACGGAGGCGAACCGGCGCCGGCGGCAGATCGACGCCGAGCTGCCCGACTTCCTGGACGTGCTGAGCGTGACGGTGACCGCCGGCCTGGGCTTCCGGCAGGCCCTCGAGCGGGTGTGCGACCTGCACGGCGGCGCCCTGGCCGCCGAGATGCGCACCGCGCTGCAGGAGATGAACGTGGGCGCGTCCCGGCGGCAGACCTTCGTGGCCCTGCGGGAGCGCAACCGGTCCGCCACCGTCGGCACGTTCGTGACGGCGCTGCTGCAGGCCGAGGAGCTCGGGGTGCCGCTGGCGGACGCGCTCACGGACATCGCCTCCGACGTGCGCCGCGAGCACGCGGAGACCGTGCGCCAGCGCGCGGCCCGGGCCGCGCCGATGGTCTCGCTGGCCGTGACGATGACCATCCTGCCCGGGGCGCTGATCCTGATGGTGTCGGCCGTGCTCATCGCGAACGCGGGGGTCCTCGGTGACCTTTTCTGACCGGCTGAGCCCGCCGCACGCGATGGACGCGCTGACCCAGCGTGCCATCGGCCCCGCGGTGCGGCTGCTGTGCCAGATCCGGCTCGTGATCCTGGCGTTCGCCCTGGTGCTGGCCCTGCTCGACGGCGCGGGCTGGCTCGGTGTGTTCCTCGTGCTGCTCGCCGCCCCCTTCTCGTTCGTGCCCGCGCTGAACTGGGAGAGCCGCGGCCGCGTCTACGCCCGCAACGGGATCCTGCTGGCGGCGGACACCGCAGTTGCCGTCGTGGCCCTGCTGCCGCTGGCTGGTTCGCCGTTGATGGCGGTCTACGCCGCGGCGACCGCCGCGCTCTGGGGCCTCTTCGCCGGCCTGTCGCTGGCGCTGGTGATGGCCGCGCCCCTGTGCCTCTACCAGCTCACCGCGTACGACGACGGCTGGCGCGGGGTGGTCACCGGCGGCGCCGGTGCGGGCCTCACCATCATCATGGCCTGGACCGGGACCCAGCTCGGGCGGCGGATGCGACGTCAGGCGATCCTGTCCGCAGAGCTGGCGACATCGCGCGCGGACCAGGCGGCCCTGGCCGAACGGCTGCGCCTGGCCCGCGACCTGCACGACACGGTCGCGGGCGACCTCGCCGGGCTCGCCCTGACCGCGCACGGGCTGGCCGACCGGCTGGACCGGGAGGGCGCCGCGCCGGGCACCGTCGAGGTGGCGCGTGGGCTCAGCGGCGCCGTCCGGACCGTGCACGAGCACACCCGGCGGGCGCTCGGCGAGCTGCGTGACGACCACGACGGCGTGGCCGGGCTCCTGACCGAGATCGCCCGCCGCTGGACGGGACGGACCGGGATCCCGGCGGCGGTCGACGTCGGCCCCGGGGTGGACGGCGCGGCCGCCGAGCGCCGCGTGAGCCACGTCCGCGCGCTGGTGACCGAGCTGCTGGAGAACGTGCGCAAGCACGCGGACGCCTCGCGCGTCGAGATCGCCGTGACCGCGGCGGACGGCGTGGTGGAGCTCGTGGTCGCCGACGACGGGGTGGGGCTCGGCACCGGGGCGTCCGGCGACGGCCGGTACGGGATGCGCGGCGTCCGCGAACGGGCGGAGCTGTGCGGCGGCGACGCCACCTGGGCGCCTGGGCCGGACGGCGGGACCGTCGCCCGCGTCGTGCTGCCCAGGGAACCCGCCGGCGTGGGTCCCCGGCCCGTGGCGGAGGTGGCCTGATGCGCATCCTCGCCGTGGACGACAACCCGATCATCCGGATGGGCCTGCGGACGCTGCTGGACGGCGCGCCCGGGGTCACGTCGGTGCTCGACACGGGCGACCCCGACGAGGCAGTGGCGCACGTGCACGCCGGCCGGGTCGACGTCGTGCTGCTGGACGTGCGGATGCCCCGGACGAGCGGGCTGGAGCTGCTGCCCCGACTGACCGGCGCGACGGTCGTGATGCTGACGCACACCGACGACCCGGCGACGGTGTCCGAGGCGCTCGCCGCGGGGGCAGCCGGGTACCTGGTGCACGGCGCGCTGGAGCCCGAGGCGATGGTGGACGCGATCCGGCTGTGCCGGAACGGGAGCCAGGTGGTCTCCGGGGTGGCGCCCGCACCGGCCGCCCCCGCCCAGGGCCCGGCCGTGCGGGACCTGCTGTCCCGGCGGGAGGCCGAGGTGATGGACCTGGTCGCCGACGGCCTGTCGAACGGAGAGGTCGCGGCCCGCCTGTTCATCTCCCAGAAGACCGTGAAGAACCACGTGAACAGCCTGTTTGCCAAGCTCGGCGTGACCACGCGGAGCCAGGCCATCGTGCGGTGGCTCCAGCGGGACCCGGACCACGGTAGGGCCAAGGGCCCAGGCAGAACGGGCCCCCGGGTGGGGCCGCGCACCCTGGGCGCGCGACCCGCCGCTCCGTAACTTTGCTGGCATGGCCGCGGTCCCGGACCAGCGGTCGGCAACCGGAAGACCCTACGTGGAGGACACCATGAACACGCTGACCGAGAAGGCAGTCGCCGCACAGGTGACGCTCAAGGCCTACGCCGCGCGCGTGGCGCGGCAGGCCCGCGACGACGAGCGCGGACAGGGCTCCGTGGAGTACGTCGGCATCATCCTGGTCGTCGTGGCGATCGTCGGCGCCGTCGTGGCCGGCGCCACACCCGTCGGCACCGCGATCCTGACCCAGCTCACGACCGCCGTGAACAACATCGGTGGCGGCGCCCCCGCCCCCTGATCCACCCGAGACAACGGAGGTGTCGATGCGCCGGGCCCTGGTCACACTGCTCGCCGTCGGTCTGGTGAGCCTGTCGGCAGGTTGCGGGCTCCTCGGCACGGACAGGCCCGGCCCGGTCGTCGAGTCCTCGCCCGGCGCATCGGCGTCGCCCACCTCGCCCGGAGGCTCCCCGCCTCCGGGCGAGGTCGTGTCTGTCGACCGGGACTGGCACGGCGCACGCGTGCGCTTCGACGTGCGTCCCGTCGAGGCCGACGGCGAGCTGGCGGTCCTGCGGTACGCGTTCGGAGCGACGGCGGCCGACCCGTCGGACCCGCCCTCGTTCTCGACCGTCGTGCTCAACCTGGGCGGGCTCGGCAGCGCGGGCACCGACGGCAGGGGCGTCCGCCTCGTCGACACAGGTGCGGGCCTCGTCCACCCCGTGGCGTACGCACCCGGCGGGTCCCCGGCGGCCGCGATCGAGTGGGTCGAGGACGGCGCCCTGACGGGTACTGCCGTCGCCGTCTTCGCGGCTCCTGGGAGTGACGCGGTGGACGTGCTGCTTCCCGGCTTCGGCGCAGTGACGGTACCCGTCGTCCCCGCGGGAGACGGCTTCCAGGACGCCGTCGACCAGGTGGGCGGCGTCGGCGAGGCCGAGACCAAGAAGCTCCGCGCTTTCACCCGTGCCTACGACGCCGGGTCCGCGACGTCCGCCGAGGACGACGACGTCACCGTCACGCTGGCCTCGGACGTGCTCTTCGACTCCGACCAGCACGTGCTCTCGCGGCAGGCACGCGGCGTGGTGGATCGCGCCGCGACATCCATCCGGGAGCAGGCGGACGACGGCGACGTACACGTGGTGGGACACACCGACGACGTCGACACCGACGCCTACAACCAGACGCTGTCGGAACGGCGCGCCGAGTCCGTCGCTCAGCGGCTGCGCGCGAGGCTCGGCGACGGCTTCGTGGTGACCGAGGAGGGACGGGGCGAGGACGAGCCGGTCGCCGAGGGCACGAGCCCCGCCGCCCGCGCCACGAACCGCCGCGTCGAGATCGAGTTCCAGGGCCACCTCGTCGTTGAGGCGGGCCAGGGGACCGACGTGCCGGACGCCGACGTGCCGACGGCGGAGAACGGCGCCGTCACCATCGCCACGAGCGGCGGCGAGTACACGGTCGCGGTCGAGTCGATGGTGCGTCGGCCCGGCGCGATCGTCGGTACGCTCGTCGCCGAGCGCACCGAGGGCTCGACCATCGATGTCGCGTGGTTCCTGCCCTCCTACCTGGAGCAGATCGGCGACCGAAGGTTCGGGGTCCTGGGCGACCTCGCCGGCCCGCACAACCTCTCGCTGCTCGGCGCGCAGGAGCGGGTGCTGCCGTTCGACTACGTCGAGGAGGAGCGGTCCGGCGGGTTCGTGCTGCGCCGGCTGCTCGGCGACGAGGAGATCAAGCCGCTGGACCAGGGCGGGTCGACGACGATCACCGTCGTCTGGCCCGACACCGGCCAGGACGCAGTGACCGTCGATGCCCCGGACCGGTTCCGGATCACCGACGTGCCGGTGACCACCTCGCCCACGGGAGACTGACCATGGCACGCACCACGCCGGAGGACCGCGAGCGCGGATCCATGCACGTCATGACCATCCCCGTCGCCGTCGGCATGCTGACGGCCGCGGTGCTGGTCATCACCATGGTGGGCTCGGCGACGAACGACCGCCGCGAGGCCGGCACCGCCGCCGACGCCGCGGCGCTCGCCGCCACCCAGGAGTGGGACGAGCACCTGGGCCTGCTGCACGGCCTGCACCTCGGGGTCTCGGAGCCCGAGGCGTTCTGGGAGCTCGCCGAGGAGGCCCTGCTGGGCCCGGAGCTCGAGGAGGAGATGCGCGAGGCGGCCGAGGCGTACGCGGAGAACAACGGCGCCGAGCTGGTCGGGCCGCCCCACATCGACCCGGCGAGGCTCACGGTGACCGTCGAGGTGCGGCACATGGACGCGGTCCCGGGTACCGACCTCCGCTCGACGGCGTCCGCGACCGCGGGCATCACGCTGCGCGGCGGTCTGTGCGTGGGTGACGACGGCCTGGGCTGGCTGATCGACGGGCTGTGCCTGACAGAGCCGGAGGACGACGGGGAGGAAGAGCCGGACGAGGGTGACGACGAGGAGGACTGGACCCCGCCGGAGGTGGAGGGTTACTCCAGCGCCGTGGTGCTCGTGGGCTGAGCCGCATCGGCTTGCGCACAGCGAATCCCTTGGGCAGAGACACTGACAACGCGCTCAGGGGGTTCCCTGGCTTGTCCCTGGAACCTCTCGCGAACCCTTGGTTCGCAGGTCAGCGCCGTGAAATAACCTCCACATGAAGACACCCAGACTCATCCCGTCCGCACTCGTCGCGACGGCCCTCGTGGCCTGCACGGCGGTCGTCGCACCCAGCGCGGTGGCCAGCTCGGCGGTGGCCACCGCGACGTCGTCTGACGAAACCCCGGCCCTCTCCCTGCCCGCACCGACGGGGCAGTACCCCGTCGGCATGACGCCGGTCCACCTCGTCGACGAGGACCGCGCCGACCCGTGGCGGCCCGAGCGGCGCCGAGAGCTCATGGTGTCCGTCTGGTACCCGGCGGTGCCGTACGGCGAGCCCACGCCGTACACGACCGACGCGGTCTCGGCGGCGATCGTCGCGACCGCGAACCTGCCGGTGCCGTCGGACATCCTGACGACCGTCGAGACCCACTCCTACGACCGGGCCCCGGCGTTGCCGGGCCGGCGGTCGCTCGTGGTGCTGTCGCCGGGCGCCGGCCTCAGCCGGGAGTCGCTGACCTCGCTCGCCGAGGACCTCGCGTCCCGCGGGTACGTCGTGGCCGGCGTCGACCACACGTACGAGGCCCGCGCCATCGAGTTTCCCGACGGCAGGGTCGCTCCCTGCTTGCTCTGCGAGCGGGAGAACAGCGCGGAGGTCGGCGCGTGGGTCACGCGAGGCCGTGCCCTCGACATCGACTTCGTCCTGGACGAGCTGACGAACGGCCGGCTCTGGCGGCACGGACCGACCGTCGACGCGCGGCACATCGCCGTCGTCGGGCACTCGATCGGTGGCGCGTCCGCCGCGGCGGCGATCGTCGACGACCGGCGCGTGGACGCCGGGGTCAACATGGACGGCACCTTCCAGGTGGACTTTCCCGAGTCCGGGATGGACCGGCCGTTCCTCATGCTGGGCAGCGCCTCGCACGAGCCGGGCGCCAGCGACGGGACGGACTGGCCGGACAACCGGGCTCGCCTGGGCGCGACGGGCCTGTGGCTGCAGGTCCCGACGGCCAACCACGGATCGTTCACCGACCAGCTGATGTTCCTCGACCAGCTCGGCGTGCCGGTGCCGGGCGGGTTCGTCGGTGGCGCCCGCGGCGTCGAGATCACCAACGCCTACGTGGGCGCGTTCCTGGACCGCCACCTGCGCGGCCGGGCCGCACCGCTGCTGGACGGCCCGGTGGCCGAGTACCCGGAGGTGGAGTTCCGGGACGGGCAGTGAGCCGTGCGGCCGTGAATTCCGCCTGACGCGTGGCATGCCGGTCCCTAGGATCTGGCGTATGTCGAACCCAGCAACCCACCCCGCCGTCGAGAAGGTCACCGCTGCGCTCGCCGAGGCCGGCGCCACCGGCCAGGTCCGCTGGCTGGACGACGCCGCGACCACTGCGGCCCTCGCCGCCGAGCACCTCGGCATCGCGGTGGGCCAGATCGCGAACTCACTGGTGTTCCTCTTCGACGGCGTGCCCACCCTCGTGCTGACCTCCGGTGCGCACCGCGTGGACACGGCGTGGCTCGGGGAGCAGGCGGGCGCGACGATCACCCGCGCATCCAAGGAGCAGGTCAAGGAGTCGACCGGGCAGGTGATCGGCGGTGTCGCGCCCGTCGGCCACCCGGCTCCCGTGCCGACCTACGTCGACACGGCGCTCGCCGCCTACACCGAGGTGTGGGCAGCCGCGGGCCACGCCAAGACGGTGTTCCCCACGACGTTCGACGAGCTGGTCCGGATCACGGGCGGGACGCCGACGGCGGTGGAGCCGGCCTGAGGGCTTGCCCCTCAGGGCCCGAGAGCCTAAAGTCATCTGTGACATCTGAAGCAGTTGTGACATTTGAACGGGAGGTGTGGTGATGGCTCTCGAGACGGCGAACATCCCCGCTGCCGAACTTGACGCACTCGAAGAGTTCGCGCGCACCAGCGCCGGCCCCGAGCTGCGCGACGTGTTACTGACGCTGAGTCGTGCTGCGCGCGATGGCTCACAACTCTCGGTCATCGACGCCGACGCCGTCCTGTCGCCGAATCAGGCTGCTGAGCGCCTCGGCATGAGTCGCACGCACCTCTACAAGCTCCTGGACGGAGGCGAGATCGTGTTCCATCGCGTGGGTCGTGACCGTCGCATCAGAGTGAGGGACCTGATCGCCTTCGAGGCGCGTCGTCAGCGTGGCCGCCGGGAGCTCGCCGAGCGTTTTGCCAGCCAAGACCGCACACGTGCGAACGCGATCGACGAGGTCGCAGATAGTCTTTGACTAACCCGAGCGTGTTTGGCAAAGCACATCTATGGTTATTTGGTGCACAGTCGACGAGCTCGCCCCACACTCCACCTGCTGTCGGAGCATCTGACTTCCGGATGGACTTCTCCGCTGCCCGGGAGGGCGCTCGCTGAGGGCGACCTCAGCCAGCTGCATCCGTTGCCGGAATTGCCGCATCCAATCATCCGGAAGGCTGCGGCATCGTTCGCTCACACGGCAGATGCCGACAACTTCGTTGGCACGATCACGAGCAGTACCGAGTTGCGGCTCTTCGAGATCAAAGCTGGTCAGTGGCGTGGCGGTGTGTGGCGAGATACTGAGACCAACGTGAACTGGTTGGTCGTTGCTGGGCTTGCCAAGGGCGAACATCAGGATCACGACGACTTCTACATGCGCGTGAAGAGGGCCAACGAGGGTGGAGCAACCGATCAGTGGCTGCCGACCGAGGCGGACTGGCGCCTGCTCAAGCAGGAGACAGCAGCCCGATTGATCACCGAGTGGGAACTGGCCTTGCAGTCGCAGATGTTGGACTCCATGCGCGTGGTCCAGCGCGGTGGGACGACGGGCGGTGCTATTCGTCACGTGTCCACCGAGAGGCCTCCCATCGGACGGTTCAAGGTGAGCGTCACCCAGGTCCGCGACGATGACTATGAGGCCGACGAACTCGAGCTCGAACTCTTCCCGGAGCCTGCGTTCGCTGGAAGCAACCTCCTCTGGCAGGCGACGATCCGCTCACTGATCTCGCTCAACCCACCTGAGCAGGGGTGGGACCGCGACAGGAACTCGTACATGACGATCGCAGAGCCTGGGGCCCTCTCGATTCGAGTCCGCGAGCTCGAACGGCTTGTGGAAGGGAATGAGCTGGGCGAGTCAGTGCCTGGCACCCACAGCTATTACGCACATCGCATCCACCTCGCGGGACAGACCGTGGCGGGCAGAGCCGCGCGTGCCCTTTGCGGCGTCTTCTTCGTGCCGACCCAGGATCCCGAGGGCTTGGCGGTCTGCCCCAACTGCGAGCAGCGGTACAACGAGATGCCCGGCTGAGGGTGCCGCAGCCGCGCCCCGCGCCTGGGCGCCGCGGCCTACCGGAGCCCCGTCACCGTCACCCGGATCGACAGCAGCATGTGCGTCGCTGTCACGAACAGCATGTTGCGCTTCGGTCCGCCGAACGTCAGGTTCGAGCAGACCTCGGGCAGCAGCAGCTTCCCGAGCAGGGTGCCGTCCGGGTCGAAGCAGTGCAGGCCGTCGGCGGCCGCGCCCCAGAGGCGGCCGGCGTCGTCGACCCGGATGCCGTCGAAGCCACCGGCGTCGCAGACGGCGAACACGTCGCCGCCGGTCAGGGTGAGGTCCGGCCCCACGTCGAAGCGACGCAGGTGCCTGCGCTCGGTGTCGGTGACATAGAGGGTCCGCTCGTCCGCCGAGAACGTCAGGCCGTTGGGACGGGAGAAGTCGTCGGTGACCCGCGTGACCGAACCGTCCAGGTCGCGGCGGTAGACGTGACAGCCGTCGATCTCCGGCGTGGCCTGAAAGCCCTCGTAGTCGCTGTCGATGCCGTACGCCGGGTCGGTGAACCAGACGCTGCCGCCGCTGTGCTCGACCAGGTCGTTGGGGCTGTTGAACCGCTTGCCCTCCCAGCGGTCCGCGAGCACGGTCACGGTGCCGTCCGGCTCGGTGCGGGTCACCGAGCGGGATCCGTGCTCGCACTGGAGCATCCGACCCGCACGGTCGATCGTGCGGCCGTTGGCATACCCGCCCGGACTGCGCCAGACGCCGACGGCGCCGGTCACCTCGTCCCAGGACAGGACTCGGTCGCTCGGGATGTCGCTGAAGAGCACGGTGCGCCAGGCCGCCGAGTAGGCGGGACCCTCGAGCCAGCTGCCGCCGTCGTACAGCACCTCGACGAACCGGTCCCCGCGGACGGGGGAGAACCGCTCGTCGTGGCGCTCCCACTGGGCACGGATCCTGGTCACGGTCACGGCTGACTCCCTGTCGGTCGGTCTTGTCGGTCTTGTCCGGTAGGTCGCTCGCGGCCGCGAGCGAGAACATCATCGCGCGTGGATCCGTGAACGGAGTGTGTGGGCTTCCGTCCCCACACAACCAATGGTGGGTCGAGAGGCGTCAACATGACGTGAAGCAAAACGTCGGTACGGAAGTGGAAGCGGGGCGGCCCTGTAGACGCGCGTGCCGATCCGCCTGGCTCGGCGCACGACCGTGACGGCGACGGCCGGAGCCAGGTCTCCCCGGCTCGTGGGCATCGATGCCGCACGCGGGCTCGCCCTCGTCGGGATGATCGTCGTCAACGTCGGGCCGGTGGGCTCGCAGTCCCTCCTCCAGCGCCTCTACCTGCTGCCGTACGGACGGGCCTCCGTGCTCTTCGTCGTCGTGGCCGGCATCGGCATGGGGTACCTGCTGAACCGGCGGCCGGAGCGGGAAGGGTGGTCGACGGTCACCTGGCGTGCGGCGCTCCTCTTCGGGGGAGGTGCCGCGCTCCAGGAGCTGACGGACCAGGTCAACGTCATCCTGCCCACCTACGCGGTCCTCTTCCTGCTGGCGCCGCTGCTGTGGCGGCTGCCCGACCGCGCACTGCTCGGCGTCGGCGTCGTGCTCGCGCTCGCCGGACCGGCCGTCATCGTCGCGCACGAGACGATCTGGCCGAGCTCACAGCCGGTCGACCCGGTCACCCTCGGCACGCCGCCGTGGGAAGCGGTGTACTCGCTCCTGCTGACCGGCCGGTACCCGCTGCTGAGCTGGACGGTGCCGTTCGTCGCGGGTCTGTGCGTGGCTCGGCTCGACCTCACCGACACGGCAGTGCTCCGCCGGCTGGCCGCCGGTGGCGCCGCCGTCGCGGCGGTCGCGGTCGCGATCGCCCAGCTCGCGTACCTGCTCATCGGACCGGACGCGGACCGTGGCCCCTGGCGCCTGCTGACCGGCGCCGCACACGGCCAGATGCCGCTGTGGCTGGCCAGCAGCATCGGCGGAGCGGTAGCCGTCGTCGCGGCGTGCTCGCTGGTTCTGCGCCGGTTCGAGCGGTCGCAGGTTCTCGGCTGGCTGGTCGCGTGCGGCCGGCTCTCGCTGACCCTCTACGTCCTGCACTTCGTCGTGCTCGCGGTGATCAAGCCCGCACAGGGGTTCTCGTTCGGGCAGGGCGTCCTGATCAGCTCGGCGCTCGTCGTCGCCGTGATCGTGGCGGCCGTCCTCTGGGCACGGACGGGCCGGCCCGGGCCGATCGAACAGCTCCTGCGCCGGTCGTGGCTCCTGCCGCCGACGACGCGGGTACGCACCCCCACGCAGACGCACCGAACCGAAGAAAGGGCAACACAACAGTGATTGACCAGAAGAAGCGGCCGGGTATCGCGGCGGCGTTCGTGACAGCCGCGGTCATGGTGGGGCTCGGCGCCTGTACGGCGGCGCCGCCCGCCCCCGGGGCCGGCCGGTCGCCGTCCGCGTCGGCCTCGCCGTCCGGACCGCCACCCTCGCCCACGCCCACGCCTGCACCGCAGCCGGAGCTGGGCGCCCACGGCGTCAGCGCCGGACATCCGCTGGCCGCCGAGGCCGGCGCGCAGATGCTGGAGCGTGGCGGCACCGCCGTGGACGCCGCGGTCGCCGCGGCGTTCGCGGACGCCGTCCTGCAGCCGGCCAGCTCGGGCATCGGGGGCGGAGGCGCCGCGATAGTCCTCGCCGACGGGGAGGCGGCGAACTACGAGTACCGCGAGGTGGTCAACCAGGTCGGCGAGATCCCGGACAGCGGCGCGGGGATCCCGGGCTTCGTCGCGGGGATGGACCGGCTGCACCGCGACCACGGGAGCCTGCCCTGGGCCGACCTGCTGCAGCCCGCCATCGAGCTCGCCCGGTCCGGCGAGCCGGTCTCGCGGTACCTCGCGTCCCAGATCGCCGGCGCCCCGGGCCCGGAGGTCACCGCGTCGCTGCCGCACTTCCGGCGTGACGACGGTTCGCTCCTCCGACGGGGCGACGTGCTGGTCCAGGAGGAGCTGGCCACCACCATGCGCACCCTCGCCGAGGACGGCGCGGACTCCTTCTACACCGGCAGCCTCGCCCGGACGCTGGCCGAGACCCCGGGAATCGACAGGGGGTCGCTCGCCGCCTACGAGGTCGACGTCTCCGAGCCCGCGGCCGGTCCGGTGGGCGAGTTCACCATGCTCTCCGGAGCGCCGGCGCTGCCCGGCGCCGCCATCATCCAGCTGCTGCAGATCGCCGAGGCCGCTGGCATCGCCGACGTCGACCCCGACTCGCCCGAGTACGTCGACATCCTGTCGCGTGCCTGGCAGGTCGCCGACACCTCCGTGCAGGAGCACTTCGGGGACCCGCGCTTCGTGGACGTCCCCGTGGAGTCGCTCACCGATCCGGAGCGGAACGCCCAGCTCGCGGCGACCCTGCCGGGCGCCGCCGAGACGAGCCGCAGCTCGGCCGCGCTCGCGAGCTACGAGGGCGCACCCAACACGACCCATATCTCGGTGGTCGACGCCGACGGCAGGGCCGTGTCGATGACCAACACCATCACGAACTACTGGGGCAGCGGGCAGTACGTCGCGGGGTTCTTCGTCAACAACCAGCTCTCGCGGTTCGGCGACGTCGGCATCGACGGGGCGAACCAGCCGGAACCGGGACGCCGCTCCGTGACCTGGAGCTCGCCGTCCATGCTGCTCGACGAGCGGCAACGCCCCGTGCTCGTGCTCGGTACCCCGGGCGGCCAGCAGATCCCGAGCACCATCGCCAACGTCGTCGCCCGCTGGGCCCTGCACGGCCAGCCGCTGGAGACCGCCGTCCGCTCCGGCCGGTTCTACCTGACCGGCGGCGAGCTGCGCCTGGAGACCCCGCAGCTCGCCGGCGCGATGCGGGGGATGGGCTACGACGTCGTCGTGACCGACGAGGCGGCCCGGCCCAGCTACGGCTCGGTGCAGGCGCTCGTGATCAGGTGGGGCAAGGGCAGGGTGGGCAGCTTCGCCGACGAGCGCCGTTCGGCGGGCTACGTGGTGGGTCGCGGCTAGCCGGGCTGAACCCCGGCCAGCACGGCCTGCGCGGTCGTGACCTCGATCAGCGGCGCGTAGAGCCGCATGATGTCCAGCGCGCGCTCGTGGTTCTCCGGCGTCGAGCCGGCGCAGGCGTCGGCGACCACGAGCACGCGGCGGCCCGCGTCGGCGGCGGCGAGCGCCGTCGAGATCACGCAGCAGTCGGTCGCGACGCCGGCGAGCACGAGCGTGCCGGCGTCGTGCGTGGCGGCGGCTAGCTCCGGGCCCCACTTGCCGAACGTGGGGAGCGTGACGACGGGCGCCCCGGCGTCCACGATGTCGGTCAGGTCGGTGATCTCGTAGAGCGGGTCGTCCTCGGGCACGAGCGCGAACGGCCACTGCTCGAAGTAGGCGCGCCAGGCGCCGTCCGGCACCGTGGGGGCGATGTACCTGGTGAGGACCGTGCGACCCGCGAAGGCGGGGAGCAGGCGGCGGGTGCCTGCGAGCGCGGTGGGGTAGTCGGGGGAGGCCCACGGGCTGGGCGGGCGGGCGAAGACGTCCTGCATGTCGATGATGACCAGGGCCGAGTCGGGCCCGGGCGGCGCGACGGCGGCCGCTCCGTCGTCGCTCATCGCTCCTCCTGGCGGCGGACGGTGCGGGCGGTGAGCAGGAGCGTGCCGAAGAAGCCCAGGGCCAGGGCGACGAGCACGCCCAGGTTGGCGAACGCCCAGCTCCCGTCGACACCGCCGAGCGGGCCGAGCAGGTAGCCCTGCCAGGCGAGCCACGGGGCGTAGGTGTTGGTCACGAGGCCCCAGCCGATGGCGGTGCCGCCCAGCACCAGCGCCACGGCGGACCAGTTCACGGACCCGTACCGGCCTGCGGCGTCGTACAGGTCGGCGTCGGTGTAGTCGCGGCGGCGCAGCAGGATGTCGGCGAGCAGAACGCCGCACCAGGCGGCGACGGGTACGCCCAGCGTGATGAGGAAGCCCTGGAAGGGGCCGATGAACGAGTCCGCGACGAACACGACGTAGATCGCGCCGATCACCATGAGCCCGCCGTCGATGGCGGCGGCGACCCAGCGCGGGGCGGGCAGGCCCAGGGAGAGCAGCGCGAGCCCCGAGGAGTAGATGTCGAGTGCCGCGCCGCCGATCAGCCCGGCCAGGGCGACCACGACGAACGGGATGAGGAACCACGTCGGCAGGAGCGTGGACAGGGCGCCGATCGGGTCGGCGCCGATCGCCGCGTTCAGGTCGGGGTCCGAGCCGGCGAGCAGCAGGCCGAAGACGAGCAGCACCACGGGGGCGAGTGAGGCGCCCAGCGTGGTCCAGCCGACGATCCGGGGGCCGGAGGCGGAGCGGGGCAGGTAGCGCGAGTAGTCGGCGGCCATGTTGACCCAGCCCAGGCCGAACCCGGTCATCATGAACACGAGACCGCCGATCACCTGCGGTGCGCCGCCCGCGGGGATCGCGGCGACCGCCGCCCAGTCGACGTGGTCGGCCACCAGGATGATGTAGACGACGGTGAGCACGGCGGTCAGCACGGTGATGATCACCTGCAGCCGCATCACGAGGTCGAACCCGAAGACGCCGGCGGCGACCACGATGCTCGCCACGACCACGAGGGCCACGACCTTGGTCACTGTTCCGCCGCCCCAGCCGAGCGCCCCGAGCACTGTCGAGGTCGCGAGCGTGGCCAGGGACACGAGCACCGTCTCCCAGCCGACGGTGAGGATCCACGACAGCAGGGACGGCAGCTTGTTGCCGCGCACCCCGAACGCCGCGCGGGACAGCACCATCGTGGGCGCCGAGCCGCGCTTGCCGGCCAGGGAGATGAACCCGCAGAAGAGGAACGACGCCACGATGCCGATCGCGCCGATCACCGTCGCCTGCCAGAACGAGACACCGAACCCGAGCAGGTAGGAGCCGTAACCGAGACCGAGCACGGACACGTTGGCCCCGAACCAGGGCCAGAACAGGCTGCGGGGCGAGCCGCGCCGCTCGGACTCGTCGATGGTGTTGAGGGCGTTGGTCTCGACCGCCGTGGGGACGCTCATGGTGGCGATCCTGCCACCTGCCGGTGACACGCACGAGGACCCGCACCGTGTCGGTGCGGGTCCTCGTGGTCAGGCGGGTGGCGCGAGGCTGCGGCTCAGACTCTGTCCATCAGCCGACGCGGATGAAGGTCGGGCTGTTCTGCCAGATCTGCGACTCGTGCACGCTCTGGCCGGGAACCGGCGCCTCGATCTGCATGCCGTTGCCCACGTAGATGGCGATGTGGCCGGGTGACCAGATGAGGTCGCCGGGCTGCGCCTCGGCCTGGGACACCACGGTGCCCGCGTAGCGCTGCTCCGAGGAGGTGCGCGGCAGGTCGATGCCGACCTGGGCGTAGACGTACGAGGTGAACCCGGAGCAGTCGAAGCCCGCGGGCGTCGAGCCTGCCCAGACATAGGGCACGCCGATGTACTGCCTGGCGATGGAGACGATGTCGTTGGCGGCGGCCGGGACGGCCGTCTCGACGGCTGCGGCGGTCTCGACGACCTCCTCGACGACCGGCTCCGGCTCCGGCTCCGGCTCGGGGGCGGGGGTCACCTCGATGGTGCCCGTCTCCAGCGTGAACTTGCTGTCGGCCGCTACCTGCACGGCGGGCGCGGTGTTCACGGCCTCGACCACCACGGCCTCGGCGACCGAGCCCTGCGACGTCTTGTTCAGGATGTCGAGCTCGGCGGTGGACGGGCTGTTGTCGGCCACCGGCGCGGCGTCCGCGGGAACGCTGAGCAAGGAGACGGCCAGGCCGGAACCGGCGACGACGAGTGCGCCGCGGCGGGCGGCACCTGAGATGCCCCGGGCCGCGGCACGGGAGAGGGGAGTCAGCGGGGTGATCGGTCTGCGGGCAGCACGGTGGCGCCCAGGCGTGCGAGTAGTCAAGAGCTTCTCCTGACGCCTACGAGGTGAGCTGTCGGATTCGGATCGGAGAATGACCCGGCCGCGTACTACCTGTGCGGCTTCACCCCAAGGACACCGTCTCGGTGCCCGCTTACGTGGTTCCCCCGTCCCTGTCCTTGTCTTTGCAGTCTCGAGGCGGTGACAGGGCTCGGCGCCCACCTCGAGTGCCCGCGGACTTCCCGCGAACCGGAGCGACGCTAACCCCGTCCGGCCGCAAAGTCACAATCGCATCACGGCTGACGGGGTAGTTCGCGTCCTACTTGACCCGAATTGTCCCTATGAGGTAGGTCACTCCGCGGCGGGCGGAACGTTGTGATTCCGGGCGAACAGGTTGCTCGGGTCGTATTTCCGCTTCGCCGCGGCAAGTCGCTCGTAGGTTCCCGCCGGATAGACCGCCGCGACGTCGTCCGCGGTGGTCGTCCCGAGGAAGTTCGAGTACGCGCCGTTGACGTGCGGCGCGAGCCTCGCCCAGATCGCCGCGAGGCCGGGACGGGCAGCCTCGATCACCGGCTTCGGGCCGCCGGCCACCGTCGCGACCAGCAGCTCCGCACTGCGGTGCGCGTACGCCGTCGCGTCGTCGGGCACCCGCGACACCGCGCCGCCGACGCTGCGGATCGCTATCGACGGCGAACCCGCCGACGTACCGACCTCGGCGACGATCCGCAGCACGTCGGACACCGACTCCCGCTCGACGAAGCCGCTGTGGCCCAGCAGCTCGAGACCCGGCGGCAGCGCCGCGCCCTCCACGAGGGTGTCGGCGTAGGCGTGCGGCGCGACGTCGTCCTCCAGCACCGTCCCGAGCCGGCGGATCGGGTCGAGCGCCCTGGCCGCGAGCTCCGGGTCGTCGCCGTCGAACGCCACGTGGATCTCGAGCGGTGCCTCCGGGCCGCCCGCGAACGGGTTGGCCAGGTTCGCGATCGAGGTGAGCTCCTCGGGTGCCGTGCGGAGGTGGTCCGCCCAGCCCTGGAGCACGACGGCGGTCTCCGAGGCGGGGAACGTGATCTTGCCGAAGAAGACCTCGGTCGTCGGGTGGGCCACGAACTCGAAGGAGGTCACGATGCCGAGGTTGCCGCCGCCCCCGCGGATCGCCCAGAACAGCTCGGGGTTCTCGTCGGCGCTCGCGGGCACGACCGCGCCGTCGGCGGTGACGAGCTGCGCGGCCACCAGGTGGTCGAGCGTCAGGCCGTGCCTGCGGACCTTCCAGCCGATGCCGCCGCTCAGCGTCAGCCCGCCGACTCCGACGCTCTTGGTGTCGCCGGAGGAGATCGCGAGGCCGTGCGGCGTCAGCGCCTCCGCGACCTGGCCCCAGGTCGCGCCACCGCCTACCCGGACGAGACGGCGGTCCTCGTCGATCACCTCGACGTCGGCGAGCCCGCTCAGGTCGATCACGATGCCGCCGTCGTTGGTGCCGAAGCCGGGAAAGCTGTGGCCGCCGCCGCGCACGGAGAGGGTAAGGCCTGATCGGACGGCGAACCGGACCGCCGTCTGCACGTCACCGACCGTCTTGGGGCGCAGGACGAAGGCCGGGCTGCCCGCGACCAGCTTCGCGCGGCTCACCGCCTCGTACTCGGCCGCGCCCGGCTCGACGACGTCGCCGCCGAAGTCGCGGCGGAGGTTCTCGATGGCTGAGGTCATGGGATTCCTTCCACAGGGGGCGCGTGGTGCACCCGATGTGGAAGAGACTCCCCAGCTCCGACAGATGTGACCGAGAGCGGTGTGACGGCAGTCACAGCTCGCCCATGAGGTCGAAGTCGAAGCCCTCGGCCCGCGCGAGGTAGAGACGGTGCTGGGCATGGTTGCCCTGGAACCGCATGGGGCCGCGGGGCCCTTCGTACACGACGCCGTCCACGGACCGGTCGGTCGCCGCGACGGCCGCGCTCCCGGCCCGCTCGACGATGGTGCGGAGCGCGAAGATGCCTTCGTAGCACGCCTCCGCCGCCGCGCCGACGGCGGGGGCGTGCACGCCGTGGTGGGCCGTGTAGCGGCCGATGAGGTCGAGCGCCTCGCCCGTCGCCAGGCTCCGGAACCAGCCCCCGGTCGAGTACAGGTTGGCCGTGCCGCCCACGCCGCTGCCCATGAGCATGTTCTCCTCCATGAGCGTGCTCAGGCGGACCACTCGCTCGTGCAGGCCCTGCCGGGCGAACGCCCTGTTGAACCGGACGGCGTTCTGGCCGACCATCAGCATCAGCACGCCGTCGGCCCGCGAGGCCTCGATGTCGTTCACGACGCCGCCGAGCTCCGCGCGGCTCGCTCCCTGCTCGGCCAGGAACCGGGTGCCGGCGAACTCGACGCCGAGTGTCGTGGCCTGGGCGGAGAGCACCTGGAACGTGCGCCGTGGCCAGGCGTAGTCGTCACCGACGACGTACCAGCTCCGCACTCCGAGCTCGGCGCGGAGCCGGGAGATCGCGGGGAAGAGCTGCGCCGACGGGACCTCGCCCGTGACGTAGAGGCCCGGCCGGGTCTCGGAGCCCTCGTACGCGGCCGGGTAGACGTACGGCACGCGGCGCTGCACCAGCGGCACGACGGCGTTCCGCACCGCCGAGGTGTGCCAGCCGGTGAGCGCGTGGATGCTGCCGACGGTCAGCACCCTGGCCACCTGACGTCGCAGGGCCGGGAGCGGCTGACCTGCGTCGAGGAACTCGGCACGCACCGGCCGGCTGAGGATCCCGCCCGTCGCGTTCAGCTCCGCCACGGCCAGCTCCGTCACGGCCTGGCACGACGGGCCGTAGATCCCCCCGGGACCCTGGAAATGCAGGAGCGCACCGACGACGAAGTCCGACATGACGCCCCGTCCCGGTGATGGGCCCTGAGAGGTTCCGCCGGCGGAACCTCCTTCTGGGCTCGGCCTGTGTTGGCGGGTAGTGTACGAGCACACAGGAAGGGCACGCGCTCATGCGGACTGCTGATGAGACGGTCACGGCTACGCCCCACGGCGACGTGGCTGACGCGATGTCCGCGACCGTGCTGCGCGAGTCTGTGCTCGCCGCTCGCCGCGCCGCCCGGAACGCCGCCGAGGTGCTCGGCCCGGAGGGTTACACGCTCGACGAGTGGCTGGTGCTCGACGTCCTGGGCGCGGACGACGGCCTGACGATGTCCCAGCTGCGCGAGGCGGTGCTCGCCGACAAGGCGACGCTCGGCCGCCGGGTCGACGACCTGCTGACCAAGGCCCTGGTCTACCGCGAGGTCGACGGGTTCGACCGCCGCGTGATCCGGGTCTACCTCTCGTCCCGCGGCCGCGACGTGCTCGCCCGGCTGACGACGCGGCTCGCGCAGGGCTGAGGGCCTACGCCGTCGGCCGGCTGTTTCGCCGAGGGGAGGTGAGGTAGGCGCCCACGCCCCAGGTCAGCAACAGCACCACCGTGAGCACGACGCCGTACGGCTCGAGGCTCACCGAGGCTCCCGGGACCCAGCCGAGCCACGGCGCGTGCTCGACGGCGACCTGCACCAGCGTGACGGCGCCGATCCCCAGCGCGGCCAGCGCCGAGATGCCGGTGACGACGACGTCGTAGCGCACCCGGGTGCGCGCTGCACCTCCCGTGGCGGTGCCTGCTCCGCTTCCGCCCGCCGCCGCCCCGCTGCTGCCCGCAGCCGCCTCGCCGTCGCCCGCGTGGGTATAGACGCGCCGGGCCACGGCGCCCTGAGCGGAGTCCAGGAGCGACATGCCCGCGGCGAACAACACCGCGAGCGGCAGCACGGAGTACCACGCGACCTGGCCGACGGCGGCGGACGCCGTGATCGCCAGCAGGCCGATCTCGGTGGCCGTGTCGAACCCGAGCCCGAACACCAGCCCGACGACGTACATCCGGCCCGGCTTGTCCGTCGACCACTCGAACCGGCGCAGCGCCCAGGTGACGGGACCGCCGGCGTGGTGCGTGTGGCCTTCCGCGGCGGTGCTCCCAGGGGCGGCGTTCGCAGGGGCGCCCGCCGGGGCAGCGCCGGTCCGCCCACGCAGCGCGCGGCGCAGCATCGCGATGTTGACGGCGGCGATGGCCAGGAGGAACGTCCCCGAGACGAGCGGGCCCCAGACGCCGGTCGCCCGGCGCAGGGGTGACGACTCGTCGCCGAGCATGGGCGCCAGGGCGTGCACGCCGACGGCCAGGAGGAGGGCGGCGCCGAGGACCACCGTCGAGTGCCCCAGCGAGAACCATAGCCCGACCCCGCGCGCGTCGCGGTCCGCGCGGACCAGCCTGCGGGTCGTGTTGTCGATGGTGGCGATGTGGTCGGCGTCGAACGCGTGGCGCAGCCCCAAGGCGTATGCCGCCAGCCCCATGGCGAGCGTGATCGCGCCGGTGTCGCCGTCGGCGAGCAGGGCCGCGGCCAGTCCGCCGATCCCGACGACGTGGAGCGCGACGATGACGGGGACCGTCACGCCGCGGCGTGTGCGGTGTTCGGCGGGCGTGCTGGTGGTCATCTGTCCTCCGAGGGGTTGGTCGGGTTGGTGTTCCTGACGGTTCTCATCGGCCTGACTCATCGGCCTGACTCATCGGCCTGCGGAACCGCCGCCGAGATCCAGGGGGCTGAGGTGTGTGGCCGGGCCGAGCCACCGGGTGAGGGTTCCGCCGCGGTCCAGCCGGAGCGTGACCGCGCCGCCAGCGGTAGCGGGAGGGGCAGGAACAGGGGCGTCAGGGCTCGTGCCCGGGCCGCCCTCCACCGTGGTGACGGTGTCCATCACGGTGTGCTCGCCCAGGACGCCGGGGACCGGGTGGTCGCCGACGGCGGTCAGCTCCTCGACGAGGACGGGGCCGACGTCGTCAGTGATCTCGGTCCGCAGCACCATGCGGCCGCCGCGTTCGCCGGACCGCCCCAGCACCACGGTCTCCCGCAGGGTGAGGGCCGCACCGGCGCCGAGCCGCGCCGTCGTGGTGCGCCGTACGTCCGCTCCGGCGGCCACGATGAACGGCAGGCCGGCCCAGGTCAGGCTGGCCCCGGCGCCCAGGCTCAGGTCGGCGTCCCACCGGCACCCCCGTCCCTCCCCGTCGTAGGCGACGGTGCCGCCGACGTCGGTCAGGGTGAGGGCGCACCCGGGGGCCACGCGGATGCTGACGACGACCTGGTCACCGCCGAGCAGCATGGCGCCGCCCGCGACCAGCGCGACCTCCGCATGCGACCCGTCGCGGGCGACGACCCGCGCCGCCAGCAGACCGTCCGAGGTGCGGACGCGTACGGGCGCGCCGAACCCTGTCGGCGGCTCGACCGACACCCGGGTCACCCGTGCGGCGGGCGACGACGCGGGCCGGGCCGACGGCTCCCGGGCCGACGACGACGTCGACGGCGGGTCTGTACTCAGCACCGGCAGGTCAGTGCGCGTGGGCGTGGTCGTGCGCCTGGTCCTCGTCGTCGTGGCTGTGCACGTAGCCGCCGTCCTCGTCGGCGTGGAAGTGGGGCGCCATGGGGCCCGGGTCCTGGGCGACGTGCGCGCCCGCGCGGAAGCTGGCCAGCACGCCGAGCACCCAGGCACGCAGCTCGGCGACCGACGTCTCGTCGCTGCGGGAGAGCGCGACGACGGCGCGGTTCTCCCGTGCGGCGGACGCGTCGGCGACCATCTGCTCGACATCGACGCCCACGTACGGGGCGAGGTCGGTCTTGTTGACGACGAGCAGGTCGGCCCGGCCGATCCCGGGACCGCCCTTGCGGGCGACGTCGCCGCCGCCGGCGACGTCGAGCACGAAGATCTGGGCGTCGACGAGCGCGGGGGAGAAGGTGGCCGTGAGGTTGTCGCCGCCCGACTCGATGATCACGAGGTCCAGCGGGTCGAAGTCGCGCTCCAGGTCCTCGGTGGCCAGGAGGTTCGCCGTGACGTCGTCGCGGATGGCGGTGTGCGGGCAGGCACCGGTCTCCACGGCGCGGATGCGTTCGGGCTCGAGCACGCCGGCGGAGCGCAGGAAGCGGGCGTCCTCGTCGGTGTAGATGTCGTTGGTGATGACGCCGATGCGCAGCTCGGCGCCGAGCGCTCGGCACACCGTGGCGATCAGGGACGACTTGCCGACGCCGACCGGCCCGGCGACCCCGAGACGCAGGGCGCGATGAGCGGCAGATGTGTCAGACACACGGGTCACCCGAGTGACCTGTGCGTCTGACACGTCGAGGGCGGGGGAAGGGGCGGGGACGGGCAGGGAATCAGGCACGGAACAACCTTTGGCTCAGGAGGGAGTGGGCCTGCGCCCAGCCCTCGGTCTGCGGGGAACCGGAGGCCGGGATGTCCTCCGGGGTGGTGCACGCCGCGACGCGGAGCACGTGCTCCTCCGCCGCAGCGCAGGCTTCGAGGACCCAGCGCGCGGGCGTGACCGGGTCCAGCGGTTCGAGCTTGAGCAGGGCCGACGCCGCCGTCTGGGCGTCGTCGTAGACGGTGAGCCGGACGGTGTCGGCGGCGGGCAGGCCGGTCGCCGCGGCGACCGCCCCCAGCACGACCGCGCGGGGAAGCGGCCCGTGGCCGGCGTCGTGCGCGACCAGGGTTTGCACAGCCGGAGAATCCGCCCACAGGGTCCGCGCGAGGCGAAGGTAGCCACGGCCGAGCAGGCGGGCGGCGTCGCGCAGGGCGGGCGCGGGCGTCCGGGCGGCCCAGGCGCGGACGACGTCGGCGAGGCCGAAGCCGCCGGCGCCCCGCACGCCGCCGGCCGACGCCCCGGTCTCGTCGGAGAGCCCGAAGCCGCCGTCCGCCCGCGCGAGCAGCCGCGCCGTCACGACGGCCGTCCCGGCCTCCACGAGGCTCACCGTCGTCGCCCGCCCGACGATCCAGGCGGGTACCTCGCCGGTGGGCATGCCGCCCAGCAGCGCGGGCTCGAGGCTCGCCGAGTGCGCGTGCCCGCCGCTGGGCAGGCGGGCGTCCGCGAGCAGCAGCGCCACCGAGAGGGCGTGGGGTGAGGTCACGGGTCGCTCAGAACATCGAGTAGAGCTGCGCGAGCGGCAGCCGGACGGCGGGCGCGGGCTCGACGAGGTCGCCGTCCACCCGGATCTCGAACGTGTCCGGCCGGATGTCGATGCGGGGCAGGACGTCGTTGTTGCGCATGTCCGCCTTGCCGACGTCGCGGGTCGGGGCCACGGCGGCCAGCTCGCGCCGCAGCCCGAGCCGGTCCGCCAGCCCGTCCTCGATCGCGGCCGGGGCGACGAACGCGAGCGACAGGTCGGCGGCTATCGCGTCGCCGAACGCCGGGCGCTGCAGCACGGGCTGCGGCGTCGGGATGGAGGCGTTCGGGTCGCCGAGCGCGGCCCACGCGATCACCCCGCCCTTGAGCACGACGTCGGGACGGACGCCGAAGAACCGCGGGTCCCACAGGACGAGGTCCGCGAGCTTGCCGGGCTCCACCGAGCCGACGTGGGCGTCGATGCCGTGGCCGATCGCGGGGTTGATCGTGTACTTGGCGACGTAGCGGCGGGCGCGCTCGTTGTCGGCGGGCTCCGAGCTGCCGAGCGGTCCGCGGCGGTGCTTCATGACGTGCGCGACCTGCCACGTGCGGGTGATGACCTCGCCGATGCGGCCCATCGCCTGCGCGTCGGACGACGTGACCGACAGCGCCCCCATGTCGTGCAGCACGTCCTCCGCGGCGATCGTCGTGGCGCGGATGCGGGACTCCGCGAACGCCAGGTCCTCCGGGACCGCCGGGCTCAGGTGGTGGCAGACCATCAGCATGTCGAGGTGCTCGGCCACGGTGTTGACCGTGTGCGGGAGGGTCGGGTTCGTGGACCCCGGGATGACGTGCGGCAGGCCCGCGATCGTCAGGATGTCGGGGGCGTGGCCGCCGCCCGCGCCCTCGACGTGGAAGGCGTGGATCGAGCGGCCGCCGATGGCGTCGACCGTCGACTGCACGAACCCGGCCTCGTTGAGCGAGTCCGAGTGCAGGGCGACCTGCAGACCCCACTCCCCGGCGGCGCGCAGCGCGGCGTCGAGCGCGGCCGGGGTCGCGCCCCAGTCCTCGTGGATCTTGTAGCCGCCCGCGCCGGCCAGGGCCTGCTCCGCCAGGGCGTCCGCGCTGACGGTGTTGCCCTTGCCGAGCAGCAGCACGTTGACCGGGACCGGATCGAGCGCGCGCAGGATGTGGCGCAGGTGCCCCGCCCCGGTGACCGTCGTCGCCTTGGACCCCTCGGACGGGCCGGTGCCGCCGCCCGCGACCGTCGTGATCCCCGTCGCGAGCGCCTCGTGCAGCTGCGACGGCGACAGCAGGTGCACGTGCGCGTCGAACGCCCCGGCCGTGAGGATCCGGCCCTCGCCGGAGATGACGTCGGTAGACGGCCCGATGACCAGGTCGGGGTGGACGCCGTCCGCGACGTCCGGGTTGCCGGACCGCCCCAGGGCGACGATCCGCCCGTCCCGCAGCCCGACGTCGGCCCGGACCACGCCCCACCAGTCCAGGACGATCGCGTTCGTGATCACCGTGTCCAGCGCGCCCTGCGCGCGGGTGCGGGTCGACTGCGCCATCGACTCGCGGATCGACTTGCCGCCGCCGAACACCGCCTCCTCGCCGCCGGCCGTGCGGTCCTCGGTGACCTCGATCCACAGGTCGGTGTCGCCGAGGCGCACCTGGTCGCCGACCGTCGGGCCGTACAGCGCGGCGTAGCGCTCGCGGTCCACCCAGGCCATCAGCGGTTCTCCGGCTCGTCGTCGGCCGCGGGCGACGCGGGCGACGACGGCTCGGTGACCGGCCCCAGCGCGCCGCCGTCGGCCTTGCCCCGCTGGATGCCCGGGACCTGCCGCGCTCCGCGGATCGTCACGGCGTCGACCAGGCGGCTCGCCCCGGGCTCGAACCGCTGGGACGTGCCGGAGGGCACGTCGAGCCGGAAACCGTGCGCTGCCGCGCGGTCGAACTCCAGCGCGCTGTTGGCGTCGGGCAGGTGCAGGTGGGAGCCGATCTGGACGGGCCGGTCGCCGGTGTTCAGGACGACGAGGCGCAGGCGTTCGTGCGGCGCGCGGTCGGCGTTGATCTCGATGCGGCCGGGGGCCACGCGGATCGCACCGGGGCCGGTGGACGTATGAGCTGACATGAGGGCCTTTCTGTTGGACCGGCTACCAGACCGGCTACTGGACCGGGTGGTGCAGGGTGACGAGCTTGCGACCGTCGGGGAACGTGGCCTCGACCTGGACGTCGGTGAGCATCTCCGGGACGCCGTCCATGACCTGCTCGCGGACCAGGACCTCGCGGCCGGTGTCCATGAGCGTCGCGACGTCGGCGCCCTCGCGGGCGCGCTCGATCACCCAGCAGGACAGCAGCGCCACGGACTCCGGGTAGTTGAGCCGCACACCGCGCGCGAGCCGGTCGCGCGCGACCATCCCGGCGGTGGCCAGCAGCAGCTTCTCGACGTCGGCGGGGCTCAGGTGCATGGCTCCTCCAGCCGGCGGGCGGTCACAGGGCGAGCGCCGTTCGGGCTGCCTGGGCCGCGGCCGGGCCGCCGCCCTGGCCACGGTGGGCGACCCGGCCGGAGGCGAGCACCGCGAACTCGGCGGCGTGCTCCACGGCGTAGCCGATGTGCTGCTCGACGAGCAGCACCGACAGGTCTCCGGCCGTGGTCAGCGCCGAGATCGCGTCGTAGATCTCGCTGACGACGTTGGGCTGGATGCCCTCGACCGGCTCGTCCAGCACGAGCAGCCGCGGTCCCGTGACCAGGGCCCGGGCGATCGCGAGCTGCTGCCGCTGCCCACCGGACAGCAGCCCGGCCTGGCGCCCCAGCAGGTCGCGCAGCGCGGGGAACAGGTCGAGCGCGTCGAGCGTCCGGCGTCGGGCGGCACGTCCGTGGGCGTCCGCGACCACCTGCAGGTTCTCGCGCGCGCTCAGCAGCCCGAAGGACTGCTGGCCCTGCGGCACGTAGGCGATGCCGCGCCGCACCCGCTGGTGCGGCGCGAGCCGGGTGACGTCCTCGCCCGCGAGCCGCACCGTCCCGGCCCGCACGGGCAGCAGGCCGAGCACCGCCCGCAGCAGGGTCGTCTTGCCCGCGCCGTTGTGGCCCAGCACGGCGGTCAGCCCGCCGTCGGGCACGGTCAGGTCGACGTCGTGCACCACTGTGGTGCGCCCGTAGCCCGTGGTCACGCCGCTCAGCTCCAGCATCACGCGATGTCTCCTTCACTCGGGGCGGACGCCGGCGCCGTGGCCGGGGTCGTCGCCGGGGCGCCGAGGTAGACCTCGACGACCGCCGGGTCGTTCTGCACCTCGTGCACGGTGCCCTCCGCGAGCACCCGCCCCTGGTGCATCACGGTGACCGAGTCGGCGAAGGACCGGAGGAACTCCATGTCGTGCTCGACCACGACCACCACCCGCTGCGACCCGATACGGCGCAGCAGCTGCCCGGTCTCCTCGCGCTCGGCCTGGGTCATGCCCGCCACGGGCTCGTCGAGCAGCAGCAGGTGGGCGTCCTGGACGAGCAGCATCCCGATCTCCAGCCACTGCTTCTGGCCGTGCGCGAGCACGCCGGCGGGCACGTCGCGCAGCGCCGTCAGGCCTACCGTCTCCAGCGCGTGCTCTACGGCCTCCGGCACGCCCGGCCGACGCCGCAGCAGGGTCAGCGCCCCACGCCGCGCGCCGGCCGCGATGTCGAGGTTCTGCAGCACGGTCAGCTCCTCGAACACGCTGGCCGTCTGGAACGTTCGCCCGACGCCGGCGCGGGCGATGCGGTGGGTGCTGCGTCCGAGCAGCTCGGTCCGGCCGAAGGCGGCCGAGCCGGTGGCCCGGACCAGGCCCGTGACGGCGTCGATGAGCGTCGTCTTGCCCGCGCCGTTCGGGCCGATGAGGAACCGCAGGTCGCCCTGCGTGACCGTGAGGTCGACGTCGCGCACGGCGACGAAGCCGTCGAACTCGACCCGCAGGCCGCGCACCTCCAGGTAGTCGTGGCGGAACCGGGCGGTGTCCGTGCCGAGCAGCGCCTCGGCCGCGGCCAGGTCGATCTCGGTCCCGGGCTGCTCCGCGGCCGGTGACATGTCGTTCATGCGGGGCTCCTTTCCGCGGCCGGCCCGTCCGTGGCCGGCTCGTCCGTGGCCGGCTCGTCGTCGACGGGCTCGGCGGCACGACGCCGCCGCAGCGTCCCGACGACCGACGCGAGACCGCCGGGCAGGAACGCGATGACCAGCACGAACAGGGCGCCCTGGAAGTAGATCCAGCCCGACGGGAACTGCTCGGAGATCGACGTCTGCGCCCAGCTCACCGCTATCGAGCCGAGCACCGGGCCGAGCAGGGTCGCGCGCCCGCCGATCGCCACGCCGATGAGGAAGCCGATGGACGGCACCACGCCGACGTCGGCCGGAGAGATGATGCCGACGATCGGCACGAACAGCGCGCCGCCGACCGCCGCCATGACCGCGGCGACGACGTAGGCGACGACCTTGATCGCCGCCGGGTCGTAGCCGAGGAACCGGACGCGGTCCTCCTGGTCCCGCACCGCGATCAGCAGCTCGCCGAACCGGGAGACGGTGAGCTGTCGCACCACGGCGACCATCCCGAGCAGCACGCCCGCCGCGATCAGGTAGAGCATCTGCTTGTTGACCGGGTCGGCCAGGTCGTATCCGAAGAACGCCCGGAACCCGTTGAGCCCGTTGGTCCCGCCGGTGGTCTGCTGCTGGCCGATGAGCAGGATGGCGAAGGCCGCCGCCAGCGCCTGGGACAGGATCGCGAAGTATGCGCCCCGCACCCGTCGGGTGAACACCGCCCAGCCGAGCAGCGCGGCCAGCCCCGCCGGGATGAGCACGACCAGCAGGATCGCCGAGACGGGGGAGCGCAGCGGCTCCCACCAGGTAGGCACCTGCCCCGTGCCGTACAGCAGCATGAAGTCCGGGACGCCGCCCGGACCGGCGTCGGCCAGCTTGAGGTGCATGGCCATCAGGTAGGCGCCGAGGCCGAAGTAGACGCCCTGGCCCAGGGTGAGCAGCCCACCGCGACCCCACGCCAGGCCGATCCCGACCGCGACCATGGCGAGGCAGAGGAACTTGGCGAGCAGGTCGAGGCGGAACGGGCTCAGCACGACGGGCGCGAGCAGCAGGAGGGCCGCCGCGAGGCCGAACGCCACGAGGGTGCGGGTGCGTCCGGGGCGGACGAGTGCGGTCAGGACGGTCATGCGAGGCTCCTCGTCCGGACCGAGACCAGGCCCTGGGGTCGTAGCTGCAGGAAGGCCACGATGGCGACGAACACGAGCACCTTGGCGAGGGAGGCCGTCGTCGAGTACTCGAAGAACGACTGCATCAGGCCCAGCGCCGTCGCCGCGATCACCGTGCCCTTGATCTGGCCGATGCCGCCGGCCACGACCACGAGGAACGCGTCGACGATGTAGCTGGTCCCGAGCGTCGGCCCGACCGAGCCGAGCAGCGTGAGCGCGACGCCCGCGATGCCGGCGAGCCCCGACCCGATGAAGAACGTGACCCGGTCGGTCGCCCGCGACGAGATGCCGGACGCCTCGGCCAGGTCCCGGTTCTGCACGACGGCGCGGATGCGCCGGCCGAGCGGGGTCGCACGCAGCGCCACCGCGAGGGCGACGACGCACACCAGGGCGAGCGCCAGGATGAACAGGCGCGTCCGGGGCAGCGCGAGCCCGCCGACCTGGACCGCGCCCGACAGCCAGGCGGGCGCGGCGACGTCCACGTTGGGTGCGCCGAACACGTCCCGCGCGACCTGCTGGAGCACGAGCGCGACACCCCAGGTGACCAGCAGCGTGTCCAGCGGCCGCCGGTACATGCGGTGGATGAGCGTCGCCTCCAGGAGCAGGCCGAGCAGGCCGCCGACGAGGAAGCCGAGGGGCAGCGCGACGAGCAGGCTCACGCCGGCGTCGCCGATCACGCTCTGGACGACGAACGCGGTGTAGGCGCCGGCCATCATGAACTCGCCGTGGGCCATGTTGATGACGCCCATCTGGCCGAAGGTCAGGGAGAGCCCGAGGGCGGCGAGGAGGAGGACGGAGCCGAGGCTCAGTCCGGCGAAGAGCTGCGCGAGGATGTCCATGCGGGTCCCGTTTCTTCCCGGGGCCCGGTCAGGACAGCCCGTCGGCCCAGTCGTAGCCCTCGAGGAACGGGTCGGGCTCGATCGGCTCCTCCGAGCTCCACTCGGTGTGGATCAGGCCGTCCGCGCCGATCTTGCCGATGAGGGCGGTCTTGGCGATGTGGTGGTTGTCGCCGTTGACGACGACCTCGCCCTCGGGGGCGTCGAAGGTGACGCCGTCCGCGGCCGCGGTCACGTCGTCGACGGCGAACGACTCGGCCTTCTCGACCATCGCCTTCCAGAGGTAGAGGGAGGTGTAGGCGGCCTCCATCGGGTCGGACGTGGGGCGGTCCTCGCCGTACTCGGCCTTGAAGGCCTCGACGAACGCGGTGTTCGTGGGGCTGTCCACGGTCTGGTAGTAGTTCCAGGCGGTGAGCTGGCCCTCGACGTTGTCGATGCCGATGCCGCCGACCTCCTCCTCGGCGATGGACACCGAGACGACGGGCATCTCGTCGGCGGACATGCCGACGTTGTTGTACTCCTTGAAGAATGCGACGTTGGAGTCGCCGTTGAGGGTGTTGAACACGGCGTCGGCGCCGGCGGACTTGACCTTGTTGACGATCGTCGAGAAGTCGGTGTGGCCGAGCGGCGCGTACTCCTCGCCGACGATCTCGATGTCGTGGGCCGCGGCGTAGGCGTTGATGATCTTGTTCGCCGTGCGCGGGAAGACGTAGTCCGAGCCCACCAGGAACAGGGACTTCGTGCCCTGCTCGGCGAGGTAGTCCAGCGCCGGCACGATCTGCTGGTTGGTCGTGGCACCGGTGTAGAAGATGTTGGGGGAGGACTCCAGGCCCTCGTACTGCACCGGGTAGAACAGCAGGGAGTCCTGGGCCTCGAACACGGGCAGCATCGCCTTGCGGGACGCCGAGGTCCAGCCCCCGAACACCGCCGCGACGCAGTCGCTGGTGATGAGCTTGCCGGCCTTCTCGGCGAAGATCGTGGGCTCGGACTGGCCGTCCTCCGAGACGATCTCGAGCTGCTTGCCGAGCACGCCGCCGTCGGCGTTGATCTCCTGGGCGGCGAGCTGCAGGGAGTCGTGGACCGTCTGCTCCGAGATCGCCATCGTGCCCGACAGCGAGTTGAGGAAGCCGATCTTGACGGTGTCGCCGGACGTGTCGACGCAGCTCTCGGCGGAGCTGGACGCGCCGGGGCTGCCGGCGTCGACCCGCGCACCGCAGGCGCTCAGGGCGATGACGCACAGGGCGGCGAGCGAGACGGTGCTCAGACGCGTCGCGCGGTGGGGCGACGGGGACCGAAGACGCATGGGGGATGCTCCGTTTCATGGCCGACGGCCCGGGATGGGCCGACCGTTTAGGTTCAAATGAACCTAAGTGGACGGAGATGTCGCTCCAGCTCTTCGGCGGTAACTTTCGTGTTTCCCTGCGGGCGCTTGTGTTTCGGCTGTGTACAGGGCCGTGACCTGCGCCGCCGGAGCTGTGCGCGGCGTAGCGATTCGCGCCGACCTCGGGTCAGCGCCCGCCCGCCAGCACCGCCTCGGCCACGACCAGGTCCTCCCACGACATCCCGGTGCTCTTGAAGACCAGCGGCCGGGCCGGGTCGGGGCGGACGGCGCCCGTGACGACGTCGCGCATCGGGACCAGGTCCTCCGCACGGAGCGCGCCGTCCGCTATCGCCAGCACGACGTCGCCCGCCTCGCGCAGGGCCGCGGCACGATCCTCGACGACGACGGTGGCCCGGCCGAGCAGCCCGGCGGGCAGCTCCCGCGCGTCCGGCTCGTGCGAGCCCACCGCGACGACCACCGCCGTGCCGGCGATCAGGTCGGCATCGAACAAGGGCTCGCGCGCCGACGTCGCACAGACGACGACGTCGGCGGCGCGCAGGGCGTCGTCCGACTCCGTGGTGCCGAGCCGGACGAGGCGCGCGCCGTCGATCGGGCCGGACCCCGCTGGTCGAGCGTGTCGAGACCCGGGTCCCGACACGCTCGACCAGCGAGCGGGATCCCGGACGAGCTGGTCCACAGAGGCGAGCTCCCGGTGTCCAGCCAGGGCACCGGCGAGCGTGGCGACGTGGCCGTGGGCCTGCGGTCCCGAGCCGAGGACGGCCACGCGCAGCGGCGTCGGCCCCGCGAGGAGCCGGCGCAGCACCGCCGCGACGGACACCGCCGGCGTGCGGAGCGTGGTCAGGGCGATGCCGTCGAGCACGGCGACGACGCCGAGCGTCGCGGCGTCGAGCAGGAGGTACGAACCCTGGACGCGGGGCAGGCCCCGTTCCGGGTTGCCGGGTGCGACCGTGGCGACCTTGATACCCGCGTGCTTGAGGCCGCCTCCGCCGTCCGACGGCATGAGCAGGAGCTGACCGGCCTCCAGCGGGACCGCCTGGCGGGGGAGGTCGACGGCGGGGTCCAGCCCGCCGTCCAGCGCGGCGGTGATCGCGGCGACGGCGTCGGCGGGCGGGCAGGCGGCGGCGACTGCCGCGGCGTCCAGGACGAGGGGCGCGCTCATCCGCCCGAGCCTATCCAGGGAACTGACCATGCACTTGCTGCCAGAACCGGCCGCCTTGCTCCGGCAGCAAGTGCATGGTCATCGACCTCGGGCGGAGCCCGACTCCACCAAAGGTCGTAAGCCAGGTGCATGCTCGCGGGCGATGTGCCGCCGCTGCCCGCCCGACAGGCTTGGGGTGTCCGGAAGAAAGCCTCCGGACCAGCCCGAACACCCGCCGAGCGCGAGGAGCGCGACGATGTTCCCGACCTATGAGCTACCCACCGAGCGGCCCCGCCGCGTGCGCACCCTGGCGGCGCTCGCCGCCCTGGGGGCGCTCGCGATGACCGTCGCCGCCGGCGTCCCGGCGTCCGCCGCGACCGCCTCCGAGCCGACACCGCCCCCGCCCGTCTCCGCCCCCGCGGGCGAGCACGCCCTCGAGCAGTCGGACGTCGACGCCTGGCTCGACGGACTGCTGCCCTCCGCGCTGGAGAGCGCCGGCATCGCCGGCGGCGTCGTCACGGTGGTCGACGACGGCAAGGTCGTCACCACCCGCGGCTACGGCTACGCCGACACGGGCACGACGGGCGGCGAGGCGGTACCGGTCGACCCGGAGAGCACGCTGTTCCGCCCGGGTTCCGTGTCCAAGCTGTTCACCGCCACCGCCGCCATGCAGCTGGTCGAGAGCGGCGACGTCGACCTGGACACCGACATCGCGGAGTACCTCGACTTCGACGTCCCGCGGTCGTTCGACGGGCCGATCACCATGCGCCACCTGCTCACGCACACCGCGGGCTTCGAGGAGCGGCTCGGCGGCCTCATCGGTTCGGGCGACGTGTCGCCGGTGCTCCGGGACGAGCTGGCGGAGGACCCGCCGGAGCAGGTCTACGAGCCCGGCACGGTCCCCGCCTACTCGAACTACGGCAACTCGCTGGCCGGGTACATCGTCGAGCACGTGAGCGGCGTGCCGTTCGAGCAGTACGTCGAGCAGAACATCCTCGCGCCGGCCGGCATGACGTCGTCGACCTTCGAGCAGCCGCTGCCCGAAGCGCTCCGCGACCGGATGTCCAAGGGCTACGCGACGTCGGCGGACGCCCCCGGCCCGTTCGAGATCGTCGGGACGCCGCCCGCCGGCGCCCTGACCGCCTCGGCACCCGACATGGCGCGCTTCATGCTGGCCCAGCTCGGCGAACCCGGCACGGGTTCGATCCTGGAGCCCGGGACGCTCGACCTGATGCATGCGCCCGCGCTGGACGACAGCTCGCTGGGCAACCTCGCGGCGTCCCCGCGGATGACGCTCGGGTTCTTCGACGAGAGCCGCAACGGGCGCTGGATCATCGGCCACGGCGGCGACACCAACTACTTCCACTCCCACCTGCAGCTCTACCCGGAGGAGCGCACCGGCATCTTCGTCTCCTTCAACAGCACGGGTGACAGCGGCCTCGCGACCCTCGAGCTGCGCGACGCGGTGCTGCACGGCTTCACCGACCGCTACTTCCCGGCGGAGTCCGCCCCCGCAACCGGCACCGTCGACGAAGCGACCGCCAAGGAGCACGCCGCGATCGCCGAGGGCAGCTACGTCGCCTCGCGCGGCATGCAGAGCACGTTCCTGGCCTCGCTGGAGGCGTTCAGCACCACGCAGCTCACCGCTCGGGCCGACGGCCGCCTCCTGATCACGCCGGGTCCACTCAGCGACTCGCCCGCCCTGTACGAGGAGATCGAGCCGTGGGTCTGGCGTGAGGTCGACGGCCAGCGCGTCATCGCCATGCGCGTCGCCGGCGACAAGGTCGAGGCGATAGGGATCGAGGGTGCCTTCACCCTGCTGCCCGCCCAGCCGGAGCGTGCCCAGGCAGTTGCGCTCCCCGTGCTCGGCGTGTCCGCGCTGATCCTGCTCGTGGCGGCCGTCGCGTGGCCGGCCGGTGCGATCACGCGGCGGGTCCGGCGGCGGTCGGTTCCCGGGTCAGGGTCCGGCTCCGAGCGGGCCGTGCGTCTCCACCAGGGGCGCACCGGCCGGGTCGCCAGGCTGCTCACCAACATCGCGACGGTCTGCGCGGTGCTGGCCCTCGGTGGCTGGACCGCAACGGTGCTCACGGTGATGAGCCTGGAGGACGTCTCCGAGTTCTCCCTGCGCCAGCTGCAGGTGGTCCAGGGCCTCGGCGTGCTGGGCATCGTGCCCGCTGCGTTCCAGGTGGTCGGCGCGATCCGCGACCGCCACGGCTGGCGCAGGATCCTCGGCACCGTGCTCGTGCTGCTCGCCCTGGCCGGAATCGCCTGGTTCGCCGTCGAGTTCCGCCTGCTGGCGCCGTCTGTATCGTACTGATGATGCTCACGACGGACGGCCCAGCGGTGTTCGACGGCGTTCCGGTCCCGCCGCGCCTCGGCAGGCTCGACAGCCTGCTGACCCGGCTCGGCGTGACCACGCGGCCGGCACAGGACGCGCTGCTGGCCGCGGTCGTCGCCCTGATGACCGCGGGCCTGCTGGTCGTGCTCTTCCAGTACGTGCTGGAGGCGGAGGACCTGACGGTCGGTCCGGCGCAGGGCGTCCTGCTCGCGGTCGCCACGTGCGCCCAGGCGCTGCCGCTGGTCCTGCGCCGGACCCGTCCGGTCCTCTGCCTGGGCCTCGTCGTGGCCGTTCAGGTGCTCGTCATCGCCGCGTCGCCCCCGGACCTGTCGGTCGGCGGCATACCGCAGGTCATCGCCGGATACACGGTAGGCACGCTGCTGCCGGCCCGCCGGGCCCTGATGGTGACGGGCGCGGCGGTGCCGGTCGGGGTCCTGGCGGCGGCGGTGACCGCCCTCGTGTCGGGCAACGGCCTGCTGATGCCGGCCGCGAACCATCTCGCGGCGGGGATCGGCACCTATGTGGTCAGCGCCCTGGTCGGCGGGGCGGTGGCGACCCGCCGCCGCTACGTCGAGCTGCTCCACCTCCGGGCCGAAGAGCTGATGCGGACGCAGCGGGCGACCACCCAGGCGGCGATCTTCGCCGAACGGTCCCGCATGGCCCGCGAGCTGCACGACGTCGCGGCGCACCACCTCTCCGGCCTCGTGGTCCAGGCCGCCGCCGTGGCGCGGCAGATCGACAGCGACCCCGAGGCCGCCAAGGCCGGCACCGCCTGGATCCGGGGTCAGGGCAAGGAGACGCTGGACAGCCTCCGCCTGATCGTCGGGGTCCTCCGGGAACGGCCGAGCGTCGACGACGACGGGCACGACGCGCCCCCGCCCGGGCTCGATGCGCTCGACGGGCTGGTGCGGACGGCGCGCACCCTGGGGGACACCGTGGAGCTGGTCCGCGAGGGCCGGCCCCGCGACCTGGCGCCCATCGCGGACGCGGCGTTCTACCGCGTGGCGCAGGAGTCGCTGTCGAACGCCCGCCAGCACGCACCCGGCGCGCCCGTGCGGATGGCCGTGCGGTTCGCGGAGCGGGAGGTCTCGCTCGAGGTCGTCAACACCCCTGCCGCCGGGCGTACCCCGACGGTCTCGACGCGGCAGGGGATGGGCCTCATCGGTATGAGGGAGCGCGCGCACCTCGTCGGGGCGACACTGACGACCGGTCCCACGCCGTCCGGCGGGTGGCGCGTGCTGCTGACGCTGCCGCTGCACCACGAGCCCACGAACACCGGAGGACAGGAATGATCAGGGTCTTGCTCGTCGACGACCAGGCGGTGGTCCGGGCGGGGTTCCGGTTCCTCCTGGAGCAGGCCGACGACATCGAGGTGGTCGCCGAGGCCTCGAACGGTCCCGTGGCGGTCGAGCTCGCCCGCCGGCACAGCCCCGACGTCGTCTGCATGGACGTGCGCATGCCGGGCGGTGACGGCCTCGCGGCGACCCGCGAGATCGTGGCCGACGCCGCCTCCGGCGGGACCGCACCCGCGGTGCTCGTCGTGACCACCTTCGACCTCGACGAGTACGTGTTCGGCGCTCTGGAGGCCGGGGCTGGCGGGTTCATCCTCAAGGACTGCGAGCCCGAAGAACTGATCGACGCCGTCCGCCGGCTCGCCGACGGCCACGGCCTCATCGACCAGGCGGTGACCCGCCGGGTGATCACCGAGTTCGCGCGTCGCAAGGCCCCGCCTGAGTCGGCCTCGGACGTCGCGGCGCAGCTCACGGCACGCGAGGCCGAGATCGTGCGGCAGCTCGCCCGCGGGCTGTCGAACGCGGAGATCGCGCGCGAGCTGGTCGTGGAGACGAGCACCGTGAAGTCACACCTCGGCCGCGCCATGGCCAAGATCGGCACACGCGACCGCCTACAGACCGTGGTCTGGGCCTACCAGAACGGGCTCGCGCCGGGCTGAGGCGCTGGCGCGCCGAGTGATCGGCAGAATGTCAGGTGATCGGCATTCCGAGCTACCGATCACCTGACATTCTGCCGATCATCTGCACCCGGCCCCGGAACGGGGCCGGGTCGAAGACGCCGAACCGTTCGCGGTACTCCGCCGCCCGGCCGGGCCACAGGAGCGTGAGCCGCCCCGAGCGTTCGTCCACGTACCAGCTGCGGCAGCCGCCGCGGAGCCACACCGTCCCGGCGGCGCGCTCGTCGATCTCGCGTGTGTAGGCCTCCTCGGCCGCCGCCGACACCTCGAGCGGCCCGCCCGCCTGGTCCTGGTGGTCGAGCGCGCCGAGCACGTAGTCGATCTGCGCCTCGATCACCTCGAGGGCGGAGTGGTGGCCGAGCCCCGCGTTGGGGCCGTCCAGCACGAAGAGGTTAGGGAAGCCGTGCACGGCCGTGGAGGCGTGGCTCGTCATGCCGTCGGACCAGTGCTCGGCGAGCGTCTGTCCGCCGCGACCGGTGATCAGGTCGGCGAACGGCGGCCTGGTCGTCTCGAACCCTGTGGCCAGCACGAGCACGTCGACCTCGTACCGCGCGCCGGACGCCGCGACCAGCGTCGATCCCTCGACCGCTACCGGGGGACCCGGCTCCAGCGTGACGTGCGGCTGCTGGAGCGCCGGGTACCAGTCGTCGCTGAAGAGCGCGCGCTTGCAGCCCACCGCGTAGTCGGGCGTGAGGAGCGCGCGCAGCGCGGGATCCGGCACCTGGGTGCGCAGGTGGGTCTCCGCGCGCTCCCGCAGCGCGGCCTCCGCCGTCGTGCCGGCGATCCGGGCCTCGAAGAGCCGGTCGGCCTCCTCCGCGAGCGCCGCACGTTCCGGCCGGGCCTCGCCGGGCGCGTAGGCCCGGTCGCCGCGCGGGAGTACCCAGGGCGGGGTGCGCTGCAGCACGACGACGGACTCCGCCCGGCGGGCCAGCTCCGGCACGAGCTGGATGGCGCTCGCGCCGGTGCCGACGACCCCGACCCGGAGCCCGGCGGGCAGGTCGCGGTCCCAGCGGGCGGAGTGGAACACGCGGCCGGGGAACGTGCCGAGCCCGGGGAGGTCGGGCACGCGGGGCTCGCTGAGCCGGCCGACCGCCGTCACCAGGACCCGGGCGGTCAGGGGGCCCCGCGACGTCGTCAGGTGCCATGCGGCCTCGCCCTCGTGCCAGCGCGCGTCCGTGAGCTCGGTGCCGAGGCGCAGGTGCGGGGTCACTCCTTCGGAGCGTGCGACGTCCCGGACGTACTCGTGGATCTCGGCGCCCGGGGCGAACACCCGTGACCAGGCGGGCTGGGGCAGGAACGAGTAGGAGTAGAGCGCGCTCGGGATGTCGCACGCGACGCCCGGGTAGACGTTGTCGCGCCAGGTCCCGCCGACGTCGTCGGCCCGCTCCAGGATCGCGAAGCCCGTGCGCCCGGCACGACGCAGCCGGGCGCCGAGGCCCACGCCGGCGAGCCCCGCGCCCACTACCGCGACGTCCACCTCGGTGGCCGCTCCGGCTGAAGGGTTCGTGCCGGTCACCCCACCTGCTCGTACGTGGTCGTGCGCTGGCGTACGGACCGGCCCAGCTCGGTGGCGAGCCGCGTCACGTCCGCGACCGTCAGCTCGCGCCCCTGCTCGGGGCCGGCGCCGGGGTCCAGCACGCCGTCGAGCAGCACGCCGCCGAGGTCGTCGGCGCCGCCCGCGAGCATGTGCTGTGCGCCGCGCATGCCGAGCTTGGTCCATGCGGCCTGCACGTGGTCGATCCGCCCGTCGAGCATCAGTCGCGCCACCGCGTGCAGGGCGCGGCTCTCGCGCAGGGTCGCCGCCCGTGCGCCGGCGACCGGCACCGGCGACTCCGCGGCCAGCCAGGGCATCGGGATCAGCTCGGTGAACCCGCCGGTCGCGTCCTGTACGCGGGCCAGCGCGCGCAGGTGGCGCACCTGGTCCCGCGCCGACTCGACGTGCCCGTAGACGATGGTCGCCGTGGACCGCAGGCCCGCGGTGTGCGCGGCGGTGACGAGCTCCAGCCAGCGCTCGGCCGGGATGTCGGTGCCGCCGGTGAGCAGGGCCCGGATCCGGTCGTCGAGGATGCGGGCGCCCGTGCCCGGCACGGTGTCGACACCGGCCTCGCGGAGCGCCGTCAGCCAGTCGGGCAGGGAGAGCCCGGCGCGGGCGGCGCCGTCGGCGAGCTCGGCCGGGCGGAAGGCGTGCAGGTGCAGGTCGGGCCCGCCCCGCTTCACGGCGCGGGCCAGGTCGAGGTAGCCGTCCGCGCCCGCCGACGTCGGCGGCACGCCCTGCGCGCACACCTCCGTGGCGCCGAGCGCTACGGCCTCCTTGGCCAGCCCCTCGATCTGCTCGGGGGCCAGGCCCAGCGACGCGTCGATGTTCCGGTTCACCGCGTAGGTGACGGCGTCGCCGACGCGCGCACGCCGCACCTGGTCGGCGAGCGCGGCGAGCTCCTCCAGGTCGGAGCCGCGCGCCCCCAGCAGCTCGACCCAGCCCGCGTCGTCGACCCCAGCAGGATCGCCGGCAACGTCGCCGATCAGCCGCCCCAGCCTCCCGGCTCCGTTGAGTGCGGGCTTTTTGTGCTCTGAAGGGTCGAAATCGCGCAAATATCCAGCACTCAACGGGGTGGAGGCGGGGAAGGCGCCCAGAAGGGCGTCCTGGCGGGCCAGACCGTAGTCGTCCGACAGGGCCAGGACGCGGGGGCGGAGGCGGTCGTCCAGCCAGTCCGCGCCGTCCCGGGCCTCGCGCAGGTAGTGCGGGTGCGCCGTGAGGCGTTCGCGCAGCGTGTACCCGCCCTCGGCCGTCAGCCGCGCCAGGTCCTCGATGTGCGGCCAGGGCCGCTCGGGGTTCACGTGGTCGGGGGTCAGCGGGCTGACGCCGCCCCAGTCGTCGATGCCGGCGCGCACCAGGAGCTGGAGCTCGGCGGCGTCGGTCAGGTTGGGTGGCGCCTGCACGCGCATGCCCGGGCCGAGCAGCACCCTGGTCACGGCGACGGCGGCCGCGTACTCCTGGGTCTCCAGGTCCTCCGCGCCCATCATCGCGGTGGCCGACTTGGCGCGGAAGTTCTGCACGATCACCTCCTGCAGGTGACCGTGGCGGGCGTGCGCGTCGCGCAGGGCCAGGATCGAGTCCACGCGTTCGGCGTAGTTCTCGCCGATGCCGAGCAGCACGCCGGTCGTGAACGGGATGCGGGACCGGCCGGCGTCGTCGATCACGCGCAGCCGCAGGGCCGGGTCCTTGTCGGGGGAGCCGAAGTGCGCCTCGCCCTTCTCGGTCCACAGCCGCGACGACGTGGTCTCCAGCATCATGCCCATCGACGGGCCCACCGGCTTGAGCCGCTGCATCTCCGCCCACGACATGACGCCGGGATTGAGGTGCGGGAGCAGTCCGGTCTCGTCCAGGATCAGCTGGGCCATGTGGCCCACGTACTCGAGCGTCGAGGCGTACCCGTGGCTGTCCAGCCACTGCCGGGCGACCGGCCAGCGGTTCTCCGGCCGGTCGCCGAGCGTCAGCAGGGCCTCCTTGCAGCCCAGCTCCGCACCCTGCCGGGCGACCTCCAGGACGGCGTCGGCCTCCATGTAGGGCGAGATGCCGGCCTTGGCGAGCTTGCCGGGCGACTGGACGAAGATGCAGTAGTGGCACCGGTCCTGGCAGAGGTGCGTCAGCGGGACGAACACCTTGCGCGAGTACGTGATGACGCCGGGCCGGCCGGCCTCCTGCAGTCCGGTGTCGCGCATCGTGCTCGCGACCGCGAGCAGCCGGTCCAGGTCAGCGCCGCGGGCGTGCAGGAGCACCTCGGCGTCCGCACGGTCGGGCGTGCTGCCACCGCCGTCCTCCAGCCGGTCGAGCGCCGCTTCCAGGACCGGACGGTCCGGGGCCTGCGGCTGGTCAGCGGCGCGCGAAGGCATGCGCAGGGTCAGGGGAACAGTCATGGGCCCACCTCGGGTGCGGGAACCGGATCGGGATGGTCCGGAGGGGACGGGCCGACACTATGTCATCGGGCGATGTCGTCTCACCGTGATCCCGCAGTGCGCCATGTCACGTCACTCGCCGTCGGCGACAGTTCCCTCCTCCGTGCTGACCAGTGTGTCGAGCGTCGCGAAGAACGCCTCGATCCCCGGCAGGTTCGCGCCCTTGGCGCGGGATGCGGCGAAGTCCTCCTGGAACGTACGGGTCGCGCGGTCGGGTTCACCGTAAGACCTGACCGACGCCGGGCGTGAAACGGTGTGGAAATCCCCGATATCACCCGACGACCCGCCTTGCTAGCGTCTGGGCGACCAGCAGGCCGGCAGCGTAGCCGCGACCTGCTCCGGATCAACAGACGAACTGAGGTGGTCCCATCATGGTCTCCCGCCGCGCCCCGATCGTCGTCGCAGTTGCCACTGCCGCGATGCTGGCGCTAGGAACGGCGCTCGTCCCCCTTCTGCCCGCCACAGCCGTCACCGCCGCCACGAGCGAGTGCTCCGCACCGACCTGGGCGGAGGGCACCAGCTACCGCGCAGGACAGCAGGTCACCTACGAGGGCCGCTCCTACACCGCCACGCAGGCGCACACCGCCCACCCGGGTGCGGGCTGGGACCCGGCGTCGACGCCGACGCTCTGGACCCTCAGCGGTACGTGCGACGGCGGCCCGGATCCCGAGCCGACACCGACCGACCCGGCTCCGGAGGCCGGAACGCCGGTCGCGGCCAACGGCCAGCTCAGCGTGTGCGGCGTGGGCCTGTGCAACGCGCAGGGCAAGCGGATCCAGCTGCGCGGGATGAGCACGCACGGCACCCAGTGGTACTCCCAGTGCATCACTGACGGTTCGCTCGACACCCTCGCGCACGACTGGAACGCCGACGTGGTGCGGATCTCCACCTACGTGCAGGAGGACGGCTACGAGACCGACCCCGCGCGCTTCACGGCGCTGGTGAACCGCTACATCGACATGCTCACGGCGCGCGGCATGTACGCGATCGTCGACTGGCACATGCTCGACCCGGGCGACCCGAACTTCAACCTGCAGCGCGCCAAGACGTTCTTCACGGCCATCGCGGAGCGGAACAACGGCAAGAACAACATCATCTACGAGGTCGCGAACGAGCCCAACGGCGTGTCCTGGCAGACCATCAAGGGCTACCACGAGCAGATCATCCCGGTGGTCCGCGCGAAGGACCCCGACGCCGTGATCCTGCTGGGCACGCGGGCATGGTCGTCGCTGGGCGTCTCCGACGGCTCCAACGAGTCCGAGGTGGTGAACAACCCGGTCAACGCCTCGAACGTGATGTACACGTTCCACTTCTACGCCGCGTCGCACGGGCAGGACTACCTGAACGCGCTCTCCCGCGCCGCGGACCGGATCCCGATGTTCATCACCGAGTTCGGCACCCAGGACTACGCAGGTGAGGGCGCCAACGACTTCGCCATGTCGCAGCGCTACCTCGACCTGGCGGCGTCGAAGAAGATCAGCTGGGTCAACTGGAACTTCTCCGACGACCACCGCTCCGGGGCTGTCCTCACCCAGGGAAGCTGCGCGAGCGGCTCCTTCGGCACCGGGAACCTCAAGGAGTCCGGCCGCTGGATCCGGGACCGGATCCGGACGGCGGACGACTTCTAGACCGGCTGGGTGCCGGGTAGGGGTGAACAAGGTTCAGCCCCGCCCGGCACCCATCGTGCACCACTACGCTCCATCCATGTCTCACACCGTGTACGTGATCGGCGCCGGACCGGCCGGACTGGCAGCCGCCGCGGCCCTGCGGGCGAAGGGCGCTGACGTCACGGTCCTGGAGAAGTCGGAGCACGTCGGCAACGCCTGGCGGCACCACTACGACCGCCTGCACCTGCACACGACACGCGGACTCTCGCAGCTGCCCGGTCTCCCGATCCCGCGCGAGTTCGGCCGCTGGGTGGCCCGGGACGACGTCGTCCGCTACCTCGAGGCGTATGCCGCCCACCACGACCTGCGGATCGAGCACGGCGTCGAGGTGACGCGCCTCGACCGCGCCGACGGCGTGTGGACGATCACCACCGGCGAGGGCGACGCCGAAGGCCGGCGCGCGGCGGACGCCGTCGTCGTCGCCACCGGGTACAACCACACGCCGCACCTCCCCGACTGGCCCGGCCAGGACACATTCCCCGGCCAGGTCGTGCACGCGAGCCGGTACCGCAACCCGGCCCCGTACGCGGGCATGGACGTGCTGGTCGTCGGTGTGGGCAACACAGGCGCCGAGATCGCGCAGGACCTCGCGGAGAACGGCGCCGCGAGCGTCCACCTCGCGGTCCGCACACCGCCGCACATCGTGCCGCGCAACCAGGGGCCGTGGGCCGCGCAGTACACGGGCCTGCTGGTGCGCCACCTGCCGACCGCCTTCGTCGACGCCCTCAGCGTCCCCGTCCGCAAGGCCAGCTTCCCGGACCTCGCCCACCTCGGGCTGCCGATCCCGGAGGTCGGCCTGGCCACACGCGTGGCCCAAGGCTCCATCCCCGTGCAGGACATCGGCCTCGTCGCCGCCGTCCAGGCCGGCACGATCCGCGTCGTCAGGGCGATCGAACGGTTCGACGACGGCGACGTCGTCCTGACCGACGGCGCCCGCCTCACCCCCGACGTCGTCCTCGCCGCCACCGGCTACCGCCGCGCGCTGGAGCCCGTCATGGGCCACCTCGGCGTGCTCGACGAGCACGGAAAACCGATCTCCACGAACGGCCGTCCGGCCGCGCGGGGCCTCTACTTCACGGGCTTCACCAACCCGATCTCCGGCATGTTCCGCGAGATGGCCGCCGACGCCCACCGGATCGCAAGGAACGTCACCGCAGGCCGCTGAGACCGCGACACGACATTGCGTGAGACGGAAATTGCTTGACAGTCCGACGTCGGACCGGAAGCGTCCGGCGCATGAACCGCCGAACGTCCCTCGCAGCAGGGGCCACCGCAACCCTCGTGGCCCTCACGCTCACCGCCTGCGCACCGTCAACGGGTAGCCCGGAACCCGGTGGGGCCGCGGGGGAGGGATGCGACGGCGACGCGGTGGCGCTCGACGTGTGGTCCTGGCGCACCGAGGACGTCAAGACGTACGAGAAGATCTTCGACGTCTTCGAAGAGGCCAACCCGTGCATCACGGTGAACTTCCAGGCCCACCTCAACACCGAGTACGACCAGATCCTGCGGACCGGCCTGACCGGCTCCGACGGGCCCGACATCGCACAGGTGCGGTCCTACGGCCTGCTCCAGCCGCTCGTCGAGGGCGGCAACCTCGAGCCGCTCGAGGACCTCGTCCCGGCGCTCGGCGAGTTCGACGACGCGATCCTCGACGGCGCTCGCGGACGCGAGGACGGCGCGGTCTACGGCGTGCCCCTGGCCTCCCAGACGATCCAGGTCTACTACAACACCGCGATCTTCGAGGAGAACGGCCTGGAGGAGCCGGAGACCTGGGACGACTTCGTGGCGATCAACGACAAGCTCCTCGCGACGGATGTGACGCCGCTCGCTGTGGGCGCGCGCGACGGATGGTTCGTGCCCACGGTGCACGACGCCCTGACGTCCGCCCAGTACGGCGGCGCGGACTTCCAGCAGAAGCTGCGCGACGGCGACACCGACTTCACCGACCCGGCGTACGTCGACTCGATCCAGACGCTCAAGGACCTGCAGAAGTACATGCCCGAGGACGTGACCGGCGTGGCGTACACCGACGCGCAGGTGCTGTTCACCTCGGAGCAGGCGGCGATGTTCGCCGGCGGCTCGTACGAGCTGGCGTTCTTCCAGGAGGCGAACCCGGACCTCGAGCTCGGCGTGTTCCAGGTGCCCCCGCCGCCCGGCGCGGCGCTGGACCACCCGGTCAGCCCCGGCTACGCGGACGGGAACTGGGGCCTCTCGGCCGCCACCGAGCACCCGGAGGAGGCCGCGACCCTGCTGAACTGGCTGGCCACGCCGGAGTTCGGGCAGCTGGTCGCCGACGAGCTCAAGCAGTTCTCGCCGATCCCCGGCGTCGAGTTCTCCGACCCGGTCCAGCAGGAGATGTGGGACCTGTACCAGGAGAACCCCGCGCCGTACCTGCTGCTCGTGGACTACCGCTACGGCGACCCCGTCGGCACCGACCTGATGGGGGAGGCGGGCCAGAAGCTGTTCCTCGGCGACGCCGACGCCGAGCAGGCCGCGGGGATCATCCAGGACGGCCTCGCGGCCTGGTGGACGCCGGGCGAGTGAGCGGCCGTCGCACAGCGGCGCTCCCCACGTCGGTCGCACTGCTCTTCCTGCTGCCTGCGGCGGCGCTGTTCGCCGTCTTCGTGCTCTACCCGATGGCGACGGCGCTCAGCTACTCGATGTTCTCCTGGCGCGGCACCGCGCAGGACTCGTTCGTGGGGCTGGACAACTTCGTCACGCTGCTGACCACCGAGCCGTACCGCAGCCAGCTCCCGCGCGCCTTCGCGCACAACGGGCTGCTGTTCGTCGGCGCGATGGTCGTGCAGAACTCCGTGGGCCTGCTGCTGGCGTACGTGCTGCACAAGCGGGAGCGGATGCGCCGGCTGTTCCAGGTTCTCTACACGATGCCGTACCTGGTCTCGCCGCTCGTCGTCGGCTACCTGTGGTCGCTGCTGCTCTCGCCGCTGTTCGGCCCGGTGAACGCCGCCCTGCGCGCCGTCGGCCTGGAGTCGGTGGCCCAGCCCTGGCTGGGTGACCCCGACACCGCCCTGTGGGTGGTCGTGCTGGTGACGGCGTGGCAGTGGGTAGGGTTCCCGCTCCTGGTCTACGGCGCCGCGCTCGGGTCGCTCGACCCCACGACGGAGGAGGCCGCGATGCTCGACGGCGCGTCCTCCCGCCAGCGGTTCTGGTACGTCACGCTGCCCATGCTGGTGCCGGTGATCGGCACGGTGAGCGTGCTGACGTTCATCTTCTCCATGGAGGCGTTCCCGATCCCGTACGCCCTCGGGGGGTCCAACGGCAGCCCGGCGGGGGCCACCGACGTCATGTCGCTCCTCTTCTACCGCACCGCGTTCAGCTCGGGCGCCTCCAACGCGATAGGCGTCTCGTCGGCCGTGGCGATCCTGCTGTTCGTCGTGATCGTCGGGGTGTCGGTGCTGTTCACGCGGTGGTTCCGCCGCGTCGAGCGAGGCCTGACGTGAAGCGCGCTGCGGTGCAGGTGGTCCTCTGGGGCTACGCCGCGGTCGCGCTGGTGCCGCTGCTGATCATGGTGTGGAACTCGTTCCGCACCGACCAGGAGCTCGTCGCCGAGCCGCTCGGCGTGCCGGTCAGCCCCTCGCTGGACGCGTACCGCCAGGCCTGGGTGGAGGCGTCGTTCTCCACGTACTTCCTCAACTCGGTGCTCGTCACGACGGCGTCGGTCCTGCTGTCCACCGTCGTGTCCCTGCTGGCGGCCTACGCGCTGGCCCGGTCGCGCTCCCGGCTGATGGGCGTCATCGAGCAGGTGTTCGTGTCGGGCTTGATGATGCCCGTGTTCCTCATGATCGTGCCGATCTTCTACCTGCTCGACACGATCGGGCTCGCCTCGACCCGGACCGGCCTGATCCTGGTCTACGCGGCGGTGTCGATCCCGTTCTCGGTGTTCGTGCTGGCCACGTTCCTGCGCCAGCTCCCGGACGAGCTGGAGGACGCCGCCCGGATCGACGGCGCTGGCCCCTTCCGGACCTTCTGGTCGGTCCTGCTGCCGCTCGTGCGTCCGGCGGTGGCGACAGTGGTGGTCTTCCGCTTCGTGCCCATCTGGAACGACTTCTTCTACCCGCTCATCCTCGTGCGCGACCGCACCCAGTACACGCTGCCCGTCGGCCTGACCACGTTCTTCGGGGAGTACCAGACGTCGTGGTCCACCCTGTTCGCGGGCCTCGTCATCGCCACGCTGCCGCTGGTGGTCCTGTTCCTCGTGGCCACACGGCAGATAGTGGCTGGTCTGACGGCGGGGATGGGCCGCTGAGGGCCGGCGGATGCCGGACGGTGTGCGGCACGCCACCGGTTTGCATTCGGCGCCTGTGGTCGTGGGGCGTACCATTGACGGGTTGCCCGTGCGTCTCTCGCACATCGTCGTCAGCACGGCTGTCAGCGAGCAGCGGCAACTGAGCTGAGCATCCCCGCGCCACCCCGGGAAGCAGTAAGCCGGCGTGCGCGCACCCCCGACATTCTGGAGACCATCGAAGTGAAGAGCGCCGTCGAGACCCTGGAGCCCACCAAGGTCAAGCTGACCGTCGAGGTGGACTACGACGAGCTCAAGCCGAGCATCGATCACGCCTACGAGCACATCGCGGAGCAGGTGAACGTCCCCGGCTTCCGCAAGGGCAAGGTGCCCCCGCGCATCATCGAGCAGCGGGTCGGCTGGGGCGCAGTGATCGAGCACGCCGTGAACGACGGCCTCTCGGGCTTCTACCGTGACGCGCTCGGCGAGACCGAGCTGCGTCCGCTGGCCCAGCCCGAGATCGACGTGACCGACGTGCCGGCCAAGGCCGGCGAGGGCCAGCTGAAGTTCACGGCAGAGGTCGAGGTGCGCCCGGAGATCGAGCTGCCCGAGCTGTCCGACGTCGAGCTGACCGTGGACTCCACCGAGGTCACCGATGAGGACGTCGCGGAGCGCATGGACGCCCTGCGGGAGCGCTTCGGCACCCTGGTCGGCGTCGACCGCCCGGCCGTCGAGGGCGACTACATCGTCATCGACCTGAAGGCCGTCATCGGTGACGAGGAGGTCGACTCCGTGTCGGGCGTCTCGTACCAGATCGGCTCCGGCAACATGCTCGAGGGCCTGGACGAGGCCCTGACCGGCCTGTCCGCCGGCGAGACCACCACCTTCAAGGCGCCGCTGGCCGGCGGCGACCACGAGGGCAAGGACGCGGACGTCACCGTCACCGCGACCTCGGTCAAGCAGCGCGACCTCCCCGAGGTGGACGACGACTTCGCCCAGCTCGCCTCGGAGTTCGACACGCTCGAGGAGCTCAAGGACGACCTGAAGACCCAGGTCGCCGGCATCAAGACCTCCAACCAGGCCGTCAGCGCCCGGGACGCCCTCATGGAGAAGCTGCTGGAGACCGTCGAGGTCCCCGTGCCGACCGGTGTGGTCCAGGCCGAGGTGCACCGCCACCTCGAGTCCGAGAGCCGCCTGGAGGACGACGAGCACCGCGCCGAGGTCACCGCCGACGCGACCAAGGCGATCAAGAACCAGATCCTGCTCGACACCCTCGCCGAGAAGCTCAAGGTGCAGGTGAGCCAGGGCGAGCTCGTCGAGTACCTGGTGAGCGCCTCGCAGCAGTACGGCATGGAGCCGAGCGAGTTCATCCAGTCCCTCGAGCAGGGCGGGCAGATCCCCGCCATGGTCGGCGAGGTCGCGCGCTCGAAGGCCCTCGCGGTCGCCCTGCGCCAGATCGAGGTCAAGGACTCCGACGGCAACGTCGTCGACCTGAGCGAGTTCATCGGTTCGGAAGAGGTCGACGAGGCCCAGGCCGCGCTCGACGCGGCAGTGGCACAGGCTCAGGAGGCCGGTGACGACGAGGCACCCGAGGCGCCTGCCGAGGGCGCTGCGCCCGAGTCGTCGGAGCCCGCGAAGGCCTGACGTACACCCGGCCCGAGAGGGCCGATGCATGACGCCCGACGGCGGTCCGCACCCTCGGCGTGAGGGTGCGGACCGCCGTCCGCGTTCCCCCGGACTTCGCCGTGGGCAGCACCGATGCGCTGTAGGCGAAACGGGCTCCGAATCAGGAGTTCCGGCGGGCGGGGGCACGTTAGGGTCGAGCGAGACGTCAATGGGACGTGGTCCAGAGACGTGGTCCAACAGACGAGAGTCAGAACCGAGGAGATGGACGTGAACGATCTGCTGCGGATGGATGCCGGGCCGGTAGCACGGGCGGAGGGTGCTGGTTTCGGGCTCAACGACTCCATCTACAACCGGCTGCTCAAGGAGCGCATCATCTGGCTGGGGTCGGAGGTGCGCGACGAGAACGCGAACGCGATCAGCGCGCAGATGATGCTTCTCGCGGCCGAGGACCCCGACAAGGACATCTGGCTGTACATCAACTCGCCGGGCGGCTCGATCACAGCCGGCATGGCGATCTACGACACGATGCAGTTCATCAAGCCGGACGTGGCGACCGTCGCGATGGGGATGGCCGCGTCCATGGGGCAGTTCCTGCTGTCCTCCGGCACGAAGGGCAAGCGCTACATCACGCCGCACGCCCGCGTGCTCATGCACCAGCCGTCGGGCGGTATCGGCGGCACGGCGACCGACGTGCGGATCGGCGCGCAGCTCATCATGCACATGAAGAAGGTGCTCGCCGAGCTGACGTCCGAGCAGACCGGGCAGCCGATCGAGAAGATCATCAAGGACAACGACCGCGACAACTGGTTCACGGCCGCCGAGGCGCTGGAGTACGGCTTCGTCGACCACGTCGTCGAGAGCGCTGCGCTTGCCGGCGGCGGCGGCATGGCCAGCTGACCGCCCGGAAACTCATCAAGACCTGATCGACGAGGAGATCCACCGTGAGTCCTGAAGCCCAGTTCATCGCAGCCGCAGAGCGCCTTGCCGGTACACGCGCCCACCCGGTCGCGGGGCTGCCTTTTGCCACCGCTGGCGCCATGCCGTCCGCCCGCTACGTGCTCCCGCAGTTCGAGGAGCGCACCGCGTACGGCTTCAAGCGCCAGGACCCGTACACCAAGCTGTTCGAGGACCGCATCATCTTCCTGGGTGTCCAGGTCGACGACGCGTCCGCCGACGACGTCATGGCCCAGCTGCTGGTCCTGGAGACCCAGGACCCGGACCGTGACATCTCGATCTACATCAACTCGCCGGGTGGCTCGTTCACGGCCATGACGGCGCTGTACGACACCATGCAGTTCATCAAGCCGCAGATCCAGACCACCTGCCTCGGGCAGGCGGCGTCCGCCGCCGCGGTCCTGCTGGCCGCCGGTCAGCCGGGCAAGCGCCTCGCACTCCCGAACTCGCGCGTGCTGATCCACCAGCCCGCGATGGAGGGTGGCGGCTACGCGCAGGCCTCGGACATCGAGATCCACGCGAACGAGCTCATCCGCATGCGCGAGTGGCTCGAGCTGACGATCGCGACGCACAGCGGCAAGTCGCAGGAAGAGGTGCGCAACGACATCGAGCGCGACAAGATCCTCACCGCCGCCCAGGCGAAGGAGTACGGTCTGGTCGACGAGGTGCTCCAGTCGCGCAAGCCTGTCACGGTCGTGACGAACTGACCTTTCCGGTCGGTTCCGTCGAGACCGCTTCCGACGCCGGGGCGTGCCACCAATAGCGGTGGACGACGAGCCCCGGCGTCGGGCATGGTGGGACACGCTGCACAGAACATGACAAAATTGTCATGATGTGGTGAATATCGGTCGTGCGACCCGCCGGGCCGCCGGGCTGACAACGAGCCACCGGTGGTGTGGAATGGATCTAAGACCGCTCGACGTTGCGGATCTGCTGGGTCAACCGGCCTGTGCGGGACTCCGTGAGGGTGCACAAGGCGAGGAGACAGGTAGTGGTGCGAATCGGTGACGGCGCGGAACTGCTGAAGTGCAACTTCTGCGGCAAGTCGCAGAAGCAGGTGAAGAAGCTGATCGCCGGGCCGGGCGTGTACATCTGCGACGAGTGCATCGAGCTGTGCAACGAGATCATCGAGGAAGAGCTCGGTGAGGCAGCCGAGCTCGGACTGACAGAGCTGCCCAAGCCGCGCGAGATCTTCGACTTCCTCGAGCAGTACATCATCGGCCAGGACCCCGCCAAGCGCGCCCTGGCCGTTGCTGTCTACAACCATTACAAGCGCATCCAGGCGGGCGAGGCCGGCCGGTCGATCAACCCGGACGAGCAGGACCAGGTCGAGATCGCGAAGTCCAACATCCTGCTCATCGGCCCGACGGGCACGGGCAAGACCTATCTGGCGCAGACGCTCGCCAAGATGCTCAACGTGCCCTTCGCCATCGCCGACGCGACCGCTCTCACCGAGGCCGGCTACGTGGGCGAGGACGTCGAGAACATCCTGCTCAAGCTCATCCAGGCCGCGGACTACGACGTCAAGAAGGCCGAGACGGGCATCATCTACATCGACGAGGTCGACAAGGTGGCCCGCAAGGCCGAGAACCCGTCGATCACGCGCGACGTGTCCGGTGAGGGCGTGCAGCAGGCACTCCTGAAGATCATCGAGGGCACCACCGCATCGGTGCCGCCGCAGGGCGGGCGCAAGCACCCGCACCAGGAGTTCATCCAGATCGACACGACGAACGTGCTGTTCATCGTGGCCGGCGCCTTCGCAGGGCTGGACGACATCGTGGCCGCCCGGTCCCGCAAGCGCGGCATCGGGTTCAGCGCCCCCATGGAGTCGATAGTCCCCGACGCGGACCTGTTCGCCGAGGTGCGGCCCGAGGACCTGCAGAAGTACGGGCTGATCCCCGAGTTCATCGGCCGGCTGCCCGTCATCGCCTCCGTCTCGCCGCTCGACCGGGACGCGCTGGTGCGGATCCTCACGGAGCCCAAGAACGCGCTCGTGAAGCAGTACCAGCGCATGTTCCAGATCGACGGCGTGGAGCTCGAGTTCGACGAGCCGGCGGTGGGCGCCATCGCCGAGCAGGCGCTGCTGCGGGGCACCGGGGCGCGCGGCCTGCGCGCCATCATGGAAGAGGTGCTCCAGCAGGTCATGTTCGACGTGCCGAGCCGTGACGACGTCGAGCGCGTGCTCATCACGCGCGACGTGGTGCTCGACAACGTGAATCCGACCGTGGTGCCGCGCAAGAGCCCCGTACGGGGCCGCCAACCGCGCGAGAAGAGCGCGTAGCCCCTCTCGCCGGGTACGTCGAAGTAGAGCGCCTGTCCAGCGCTCCTGTGGTCACCACGGGAGAACTGGACAGGCGCTCTACTTCGACAACCCGGGCGAGGGTCAGCGGGTCGGGGCGGGGAGGGGCGCCCCATACAGCGCGTCGACAGCGCCGGCGAAGTCGGCGAGCACCTTCGCACGCTTCACCTTGATGGACGGCGTGAGATAGCCGTTCGCCTCCGTGAAGTCGAGGTCGAGCACCATGTACTTGCGGATCGACTCGGCCTTGGAGACCGCCTCGTTCGTGTGCTCGACCGCCTTGTCGAGCTCGGCCAGCACCTTCGGGTGCACGCGGGCCTCCGCGACCGAGAGCCTGCGCAGCCCGTTTGCCGAGCACCAGCCGGGCAGCATCTCGGCGTCGAGTGTCACGAGGGCGCCGATGAACGGGCGCTGGTCGCCGACGACGACCACCTGGCTCACGAGCGGGTGAGCGCGCATGCGGTCCTCGAGCACTGCGGGGGCGACGTTCTTGCCGCCGGCCGTCACGATGATCTCCTTCTTGCGGCCGGTGATGTGCAGGTGGCCGTGCTCGTCGAGGCGGCCGAGGTCACCGGTACGGAACCAGCCCCCGACGAACGCCTCGGCGGTCAGCTGCGGCTCGTTGCGGTACCCGCGGAAGATGTGCGGCCCGTGCAGCAGCACCTCGCCGTCCTCGGCGATGCTGACCTCGGTGCCGAAGAACGCGGGGCCCACCGACCCGATGACTATCTTCCCGGGCAGGTTGACCGACGTCGGAGCGGTGGTCTCGGTGAGGCCGTAGCCCTCCAGGATCGTGACGCAGGCGCCGCGGAAGAAGTGGCCGAGTCGTTCGCCGAGCGGCGCGCCGCCGGAGACCGCCCACCTCAGCTGGCCGCCCATGGTCGCCTTGAGCTTGCTGTAGACCAGCTTGTCGGCGATCGCGTGCTTCCGCTGGAGCGGGCGATCGGGACCGTCCGGCGTGTCCAGGGCGCGCGAGTAGTCCTCGGCGACACGGGCGGACCAGGCGAAGATCTTGGCCTTGAGGCCCGACGACGCCTTCTGCTCCGCGCTGTTGTAGACCTTCTCGAAGACGCGTGGCACGGCGAGCAGGTAGGTCGGGCGGAAGGAGCCCAGGTCGGCCACGAGGTTCTTGATGTCCGGGGCGTGGCCGAGTACGGCGTCGCCTGCGATCGTCGCGACCTCGACGAAGCGCGCGAACACGTGCGCGAGCGGCAGGAACAGGAGCGTGCGGGCGTTCTCGGCCTGCAGCAGCTCCGGGATGCCGATGGCGGCGTTCATCGCGAGGTGCGCGAAGTTGCCGTGCGTGAGCTCCACGCCCTTGGGCCGCCCGGTGGAGCCGGACGTGTAGATGATGGTCGCCAGGTCGTCCCGCCGGACGGCGTCGCGCCGGTCGGCGACGATGCCCGCGGAGAGATTGATGCCGGCCTTGCGCAGGTCGAGGATCGCCTCGTCGTCGATGAGGAGGATGTCCTCGAGCGTCGGCAGGCTGGGGCGCACGCTGCGGACGATCTCGGCGTGCGCAGCGGACTCGACGACGACGAGCCGCACGTCGGCGTCGGACAGGATCCACTGGACCTGCTCGGCGGACGAGGTCTCGTAGACCGGCACGGCCACGGCGCCCGCGGCCCAGATGGCGAAGTCGAGAAGGGTCCACTCGTAGCGCGTGCGCGACATGATCGCGACCCGGTCGCCGGCGGAGATGCCACGGGCCACGAGGCCGCGGGCGACGGCGAGGACCTCGTCCTCGAACTGGCGGGCAGGCACTGCGACCCAGGGGCCACCAGGGGTCTCGCGTCGCTCGATGAGCGCCTTGTCTCCGGAGCGGGCCACGCGGTCCGCGAGGATGGTGTTGATGCTGGTGCCCTCTGGCACCTCCACCAAGGCCGGCGACGTGGCGAGTGTCATCTGCTGCTCTCCGTTGAAGTCTTGAAGAGGTGAAGCCAGAGTTCTGGGCCTTCACCAAGTTGCGTGCCTGCTCGCAGACTGTAGCCGATCCGCGTAGCGGGTCGGAACAGCCTTCGCCGGTACGGCCCTCGGCCGGTTAGCCTCTTCCTGTGTCTGACAACGAACCGACCAGCGCTCCGGTGCCGTCCGAGATCATCCGGCTCCGCGGGAGCATCGACAACATCGACGCGGCGCTCGTGCACCTGCTCGCCGAGCGGTTCAAGATGACGCGGAGGGTCGGCGAGCTGAAGGCGGTAGGCGGTCTGCCGCCGGCGGACCCGTCGCGGGACCAGCAGCAGATCGCCCGGCTCACGGCGATCGCTGAGGAGTCGGGCCTCGACCCCGAGTTCGCGGTGCAGTTCCGCCAGTTCATCGTGAGCGAGGTCATCCGCCACCACGAGCTCATCGCCGCGCGGCACAAGGGTGACAACCTCCCTGAGGTGGACACATACGCTTGAAGGGGTTAGCCCTTTGAGGTGCCTTTGCCGCTTGCTGGTCTGAGGTCAACTTCCGGTGGTGAAGATTTGGTGCCCCGGTCACAGGCAATTCCGGCCTGGGGGTGGCGTGTCCTCGTGATCCGTCGTTTCCTGGAGGGAACGCCGGGGCGACGTCGTGCGGTACGGCTCTTCTTCGACCCCGGCGGGAGACGCGGAGGTTTGTATGAAGATCGACTGGCTCAAGCCCCTCCTCGGCCACCAGGGCCCCTTTGCGACCCTGCACCTGGACGCGACGCCGTCCGAGCAGGCCGCCGAACGTGACGTCGAAGGCCGATGGAACTCGGCGCGCAAGGACCTGGCGCAGCAGGGGACCCCGGACGCCGTCCTGGATGCCATGGGAGAGGTGGTGCTGCGACCCACGAGGGTCCCGGGACCCCACGGCCGGGTCGTCATCGCCGACGACACCGGCGTGCTGGTGGACCGCGTGGTGAACAACCCGCCGGCCGGCACGACGTGCTCGTGGGCCCCCGTGCCGGCGCTGCTCCAGGCCGCGCTGGCCGCCGACGAGTCGGTGGAGCTGCTCAAGGTGATCGTGGACCGGCAGGGCTCCGACTTCATCCGGGTGGGGCCGAGCGGCAAGGAGCACAGCACGTTCCAGGCGCCGCACGACGAGATCGAGAAGACCGGGTCCGCGCGAGGGGTCAAGCGTTCACGCATCGAGTCACGGGCGGAGGACTCGTGGGAGCGCAATGCGGAGGCGATCGCGGCCGAGACCGAGCGGCACGTCGCCGACACCAAGCCGGAGCTGGTGCTGTTCACGGGGGACAAGCGGGTCGTGTCCCTGGTGCGCGCGGCACTGACCCCGCCGACGGCGGAGAGCGTGGTCGAGGTGCCGGGTGGCGGTCGTGGCAGCGGAGTGCACGAGGGCGCCTTTGCCGAACGGGTGTCGGAGGCGCTCGACTCCTACCGGGAGCGACGCCGGGAGCGTGTCCTGGCGGAGCTGCGGCAGGAGCTCGGCCGCGAGTCGAACGCGGTGATGTCGGTGGACGACGTCGTCGCGGTGCTCGCGCGCGGGCAGGTCAAGGAGCTCGTCCTCGCTGAGGAGTACGGCACGGGCAACGCGCCCATGAACGGTCGCAAGCTCTGGATCGGCCCGGACCCGATGCACATCGCGGCCTCCCGGTCCGAGCTCGAGGCGATCGGCGTGACGGAGCAGCTGGAGGAGCTGCCGGCCTCGGTGGCGCTCGTGCGCGCCGCCGTGGGGCAGGACGCCGGCCTCACGTTCGCCCCGGAGGGCTCCGTCGAGCTCATGGACGGGGTCGCCGCGACGCTGCGCTGGCGTGACGAAGGCACGCCAACGGAGGCGCTCGCGAGCATGTCGGGGGATGATCGAAGGTTGCACTGACGTCTCGCGTTAACTCGAGGTGAATTCACCCGCCCGTTCTGGGGGACTAATGCCCCCAGAACGGGCATGAATTCGTATAGATTTTCCGTTTTACCGCCTATGGGAAAATGTTGCGTGGAAACGTGTCCGTTTTGCCCATACACACGGAAACGCATTATCGGTACGGTCACGGGCCATGGGGATGATTCATTGTGAGTACGCGCGGCTAGCCGCCGAGGACTTCGACAAGGCACGCACCGATCCGACCTGGGCGCTCGAGCACATCGACGAGCTCGCCGGCGAATGGGTGCAGATGGACCTTCCGGCACAGGAAGCGAGGTACTTCAGCATCGGGACCGTCTGGGGGCCGCTGCACAACGTGCTGCGGACGCACGGCGGGATGCCCGTCGACCCGGTGCAGGGTGGAGCCGAGCTGGGTTCCGCCGACGGGATCACGCCGGTGCGCTATCTGGGCCCAGACGACGTGGAGAAGGCTGCCGCGTTCCTGGTCGGTACGTCGTTCGACACCCTGGCGCCGCTCGCCGACGCTGCTCAGGTGTGCGACGAGGACGTCTGCCCGGACCCGGGCGAGCACGCCGCCGAGACGGACGCCGAGCGTCTGGCGCAGGCCTACGGCGAGCTGACCGCGTTCTACGGTGCCGCCGCCGAGGCCGGCGACGCGGTGGTCCTGATGCTCAACTAGCTCAAGCGATGGCTCGCCGACTTCGGTCGGCTGCTCGGCAGGCTTCACGACTTCGGTCGGTTGCCATGAGATCGGTCAATCAAACGACCGATCTCATGGCAACCGACCGAAGTCGCGGAAGGGGTGTGAGCAGCCGACCGAAGTCGTCTGCCCTGTCGGTCAGCCCTTGTTGCGCGGCGGGGCCTCACCCAGCTCGCTCGAGGTCACCACCATGCCGCCCTGGACCGCCTGGTCACCCTGCCCCTCGGCAGCGGCCACCAGGTCGAGCACACCGGTGACGCGGCCCGCGGCCTTGATGTCCTCGACCGCGGTCTCGACGGCGGTCAGCGACGCGGCCGGCACGGCCAGCGACGCGGCGACGATCGGGGTGCGCATCGAGGCCTTGGCCTCCGACTTCACCTTGCGCAGTGCTGCCAGGGCGTGTCCGGCCACGGCGAGGTCCGCCGGGTCGGAGCCGTCGGACGCCGCACGCAGCGGCCCCGAGACGGGCCACTCCGCGCGGTGCACCGAGCCCTCGCGCCACCAGGACCAGACCTCTTCCGTGGCGAACGGGAGGTAGGGCGCCAGGAGCCGCAGCATGGTGTCGAGCGCGATCGCCAGCGTGGTGCGGGCCGACGTCGTCTCGGCGGAGAGGTTCGCCGCGTCGTCACCGGCGCCGTAGGCGCGGTCCTTGACGAGCTCGAGGTAGTCGTCACAGAACGCCCAGAAGAACGTCTCGGTGAGCTCGAGCGCGCGCGTGTGGTCGTAGGACTCCAGCGCCGTGGTGGCCTGCTCGACCACGCTGGCCAGCCCCGCGAGCATGGACCGGTCGAGGGCAACGGTCACCGCCGCCGGGTCGAGCGCGATCTCGCTGCCCGCGCCGCCGCCGAACGACAGCGCGAACTTCGAGGCGTTGAGGACCTTGATCGCCAGACGGCGACCGATCTTCATCTGCCCCACCTCGAACGCCGCGTCCGTGCCCAGGCGGGCCGACGCCGCCCAGTACCGCACCGCGTCGGAGCCGTGCTCGACGAGCAGGTCCATCGGCGTGACGACGTTGCCCTTGGACTTCGACATCTTCTTGCGGTCGGGGTCGAGGATCCAGCCGCTGATCGTCGCGTTCTTCCACGGCAGCACCTTGTTCTCCAGGTGCGAGCGCACCACCGTGGAGAACAGCCACGTGCGGATGATGTCCTGGCCCTGGGGGCGCAGGTCCATCGGGTACACGCGCTCGAACAGGTCCTGGTCCCGCTCCCAGCCGCCGACGATCTGCGGGGTCAGGGACGAGGTCGCCCAGGTGTCCATGACGTCGGCGTCGCCGACGAAGCCACCGGCCTGACCGCGCTGGTCCTCGGTGTATCCGGCGGGCGCCTGGGACGTCGGGTCGATCGGCAGTGACTCCTCGGCCGGGACGATCGGGTGGTCGTAGTCGACCTCGCCGTTCGCGTCGATCGGGTACCAGAGCGGGATCGCGACGCCGAAGAAGCGCTGGCGGCTGACCAGCCAGTCGCCGTTCAGGCCGTTGACCCAGTTCTCGTACCGCACCCGCATGAAGTCCGGGTGGAAGTCGAGCTCCTTGCCGCGGCCCAGCAGCTCCTCGCGCAGCGACTTGTCCCTGCCGCCGTTGCGGATGTACCACTGGCGCGAGGTCACGATCTCGAGGGGCTTGTCGCCCTTCTCGAAGAAGTTGGCCTTGCGCTGGGTGGCCACCGGCTCGGTCGGCATGTCGCCCGACGCGACGAGCGCGTCGACGATCGCCTTGCGTGCGCTGAACGTCGTCTTGCCCGCGACCTCGGCCTCGAACAGCTCAGCGCCCGGGCCGCCGGGGAGCCACTCCGGCACCTCACGGGTGATGCGTCCGTCGCGGTTGATGATCGAGCGCGTCGGCAGCTGCAGCTCGCGCCACCACTGCACGTCGGTGAGGTCACCGAAGGTGCAGCACATCGCGATGCCCGCACCCTTGTCCGGCTCGGCCAGGTGGTGCGCGAGCACGGGGACCTCGACACCGAACAGCGGCGACTTCACCGTCGTGCCGAACAGGTGCTGGTAGCGCTCGTCGTCGGGGTGCGCGATGAGCGCGACGACGGCGGGGATCAGCTCGGGCCGGGTCGTCTCGATGTAGACGGGCTCGCCGTCGGCCTGGTGGAAGGCGACCTTGTGGAAGTGGCCGGGGTAGTCCCGGGCCTCCAGCTCGGCCTGGGCGACGGCGGTCTGGAACGTGACGTCCCAGAGACCCGGCGCCTCGGCCTGGTAGGCCTCGCCGCGCTGCAGGTTACGCACGAACGCGCGCTGCGCGGTGGCACGCGAGACGTCGCCGATGGTCTGGTACGTCTGGGCCCAGTCCACCGAGATGCCCAGGCGGCGCCACAACTCCTCGAACTGCTTCTCGTCCTCTGCCGTGAGGCGCTCGCACAGCTCCACGAAGTTGCGGCGGCTGATCGGAACCTGGTCCGCGGCCTTGACGCTCTTGCCGGTGCCCTCGAACGGGGGCGTGAAGTCCGGGTCGTAGGGCAGCGACAGGTCGACGCGCACGCCGTAGTAGTTCTGGACGCGGCGCTCCGTGGGCAGGCCGTTGTCGTCCCAGCCCATGGGGTAGAAGACCTCGAGGCCGCGCATGCGCTTGTAGCGCGCCACGATGTCGGTGTGCGTGTAGCTGAAGACGTGCCCCACGTGCAGGGAGCCCGAGGCGGTCGGCGGCGGGGTGTCGATCGAGTAGATCTCGTCGCGGGTCTTGGTGCGGTCGAACGCGAAGGTCTGCTCGGCGGTCCAGCGCTCGTCGAACTTGGTCTCGAGACCGTCCGTGCTGACCTTGTCCGGTACCTCCTTGACCACCGCGCGGACGACGTCGGCGCCGGCTACCGAGGTGGCCGAGGAGTCGAGGGCGGGTGTGGTCGCGGCCGGGTCCGTCGGCCCGGAGGAGGCAGGAGTGCTCATGCGCACCAGTGTCCCAGATTCGAGCAAGCCGAAGTACACGTTTCCACGGTCACGGAGTGATCGGTAGTTCTGCCCCGTACGGCTCAGCCGGCATCGGCGACTGCCTGCTCCAGGGTCGCGTCGGTGCAGGTGTCGGTGGCGACCGGGCCGTCGATCGAGAGCTCGACCACGGCGTCCTGGTGCTCGGGCGACGACTGGCCGCCGCCGGTGAGCTCGACCGACCAGCCGTTGGCGGCCACGGACTCCACCCAGATGTCGCCGCCGTGCTCGGAGTGCTGCTGCTCGGACATCGGCTCCATGCCGTGCTCCTCGAGCACGGGGTCGACCTGCGCGGCGAGCGAGGCGAGCAGTGCCTGGGCATCGTCGATGGTGCCGGTCCCGTTGGCGCTCGTGACGAAGAGGTAGCAGAGCCCGTCTTCCTGCTCGGTGACCGACGGGTAGGTGGCCAGGGACTCGGCCCATGTCAGGTCACGTGCGTCCGGCGTCTCCCGGAGGGCGGCCAGGACGTCGTCGTACAGGTCGGTGTAGGTGGTGAGGGCCTCGTCGAGAGGCGGTGCCTGCTCAGTGGGGCCGTCCGGCGTGCAGCCGGTGAGGGCCGTGGCCGCGAGCGCGGCGGCCAGGGCGGGGACGGTCCGGGATGCGCGCACGAGGTGCTCCTTGACGAGTCGTGGGCTGCTTGCCCGTGATCGGTCCGGACGTTATCAGCGCCCGCAGCGGCTGTCTCGACCCTGGCAGGGGGAGCACTACCCATGGTCAGCCGGCCGTGGTCAGCTGGCCATGGTCGGTGGGCCATGGTCAGCCGGCCAGGTGGGACCACTGCGGTTCCAGGTCGCGCCAGTGCCCGACGGCGGCGACGCGCCCGCCGTCGAGCACCACCACCCGGTCGGCGGTCGCGAGGGTCGCGGCGCGCGATGTCGTGCCGAGCACCGTCGTGCCGGCGGACCGCAGCCGGGACCAGACCTCCGCCTCGGTGACGGCGTCGAGCGCGGAGGAGACGTCGTCCACGAGGAGGAGGTCGGAGCCGGTGGCCAGCGCCCGGGCCAGACCGAGCCGCTGCACCTGGCCGCCCGAGAGTCGCAGGCCACGATGCCCCACCAGCGTGGCCGTGCCGCCCGCCTCGGCGATGTCACGGCCGAGCCCGGCAGCGGCCACGGGACCGGTGACGGGGCGGTCGTGGTCGAGGCGTACGTTGTCCGCGAGGGTTCCCGACACGACGTGCGGCACCTGCGCGACGTGCGCGACACGAGGCGGGCGCAGGAACGTCTCGGGATCGCTGATCTCCTCGCCGTTCCAGCTCAGCCGCCCGCCGACGTCGACGAGGCCGGACAGCGCCCCGAGCAGCGACGACTTGCCGGACCCGACCCGTCCCACGACCAGCACGAGCTCGCCGCGCCGGACCGTGAGGTCCACGCCCGCGACACCTACCGTGCCGTCGTCGTGCGTCGCGCTGACGTCGTCCAGCCGCAGCTCCCGCAGCCTGCCCGGCGCGGCGGAGGCTGTCCCCGCCGCATCTGATGCCGCCGAGTCCGACGCCGCCGCACCCGAGTCCGCCGCACCCGACCCCGCCAGATCCGACGTCGCCAGGTCCGCCGCGTCCGGGTCCGCGGTGCCGGCGAACAGGTCGAGGTCCCTGGGCACGTCGGCGAGCCGCTCCGTGCCGGCGTACCGGGAGGTGACCTCTACCCAGCGGCGGGCGGACGCGGCGCTGGTGACGAGCTGCCCCAGCCCGTACCCGATCCAGCTGAAGGTGCCTATCGAGGTGCTGACCAGGAGGGTGGTGGCGAGCGACCACGTGCCGCCGAGGTGCAGCGACCACGCCAGGACCATCGCGATCCGGCTCAGCACCGAGGGCGCGAGCCCGACGAGGAAGCTGGTGCGCTCCTCACGCAGCGAGGCCTGCACGCGGCGTCCGTCCACCCGGGCGACCTGGGCGAGGACGCCGCCGGTAGCGGCAGCGAGCTTGACCGTGCGCACCGCGTCGAGGGCCGACCCGAGCAGGCGGCCCAGCTCGGCCGCGGCGTCACCCGCGCGCCGTGCTGCGGCCGCGACGGACCGGCTGCCCAGTACCTGCGCCGTGAACATCACCGCCGCCATGGCCAGCCCGATCGCACCGGCGAGGAGGCTGTCGCTCAGCACGACGAGCAGTGCCAGCGTGAACGGCGCGGTGACCACCTCACGCCAGGCCTGGGTATGGCCGGTGAGCCGGTACTCCTCCTGGGCCCGCGCGGCGATCTCACCGGGGGCGTCACGAACCGTGCGGCGCTGCGCCGTCTGCCCGCGCAGGACGGCGAGGCGCAGCCGCAGCCGCGAGTCGGCCCACCAGCGGGCGCTGGTCAGGCGGATGGTGAACGGCAGCAGGGTGTTGGCCACCACCGCGGCAAGGACTGCGCAGGCCAGCAACCAGGGCGCCGAGCCCTGCTCCAGCTCGACGACGAGCGACGCCCACAGCCAGCCGACGATCAGACCGGTCGTGGTGAGGTAGTCGGTGAGCTCCCAGACGACTGCCGGGAGCAGCAGGCCGAGCGGACGGGCGCGCAGCGTGCTCCACACCGCGCGGGCCATCGACGTACGGGGCGGCGGCGCGGGATCCCTGTTCTGTCCGGCCCGTGCGGAGCCGCCCGCCTGGTCGTCGACGGCGAGCTCCGCGGCCGGCGTCCGTGGGGCTCGGTCGGTGCCGGTATCTGAGCCGGTACCAGAGCCGGTACCAGAGCCGGTATCAGAGTCGGTATCTGAACCGGTGTCCGCGAGCGGTTCCGTGAGCCTCGCCGCGGCGACGAGCTGGGCGAAGTGCCCGTCCGCGGCCGCCAGCCGGTCCCAGGGGCCGTGCTCCACCAGGCGCCCGCCGTCGAGCACAGCGACCGTGTCGGCATGCCGCGCGGTGGGCAGCCGGTGGGCGACGACCAGCGCCGTCCGGCCCGCCAGGAGTGCCTGGGCGGCGAGGGTTACCCGCTCCGCCGTCGCCGGGTCCATCCGGGCGGTCGCCTCGTCGAGCACGACCACCTCGACGTCGCGGACGAGGAGCCGCGCGAAGGCGACGAGCTGTTCCTCCCCGGCGGACAGGGTGACGCCGTCGGACCCCAACCGGGTGTCCAGGCCGTGCGGCAGCGACGCGACCCAGGCCTGCAGGCCGAGGGCGTCCACCGCCTGCTCGACGCGTTCGGTGGGTACCGGTGCCCAGAGCGTGATGTTCTCGGCGAGGGTCGCGGCCAGGATCTCGGTGCGCTGCCCGACGACGCCGACGCGCGTGCGCAGCTCGTGCAGGTCCAGGCCGGTGATGTCCTGACCCTCCAGGAAGACGCTCCGGGCGGGCGGCTCGACCGCCCGGGACAGCATCTTGGTCAGGGTCGTCTTGCCCGAGCCTGTCCGCCCCACCAGCGCACACGTGCTGCCCGCCGGGATGGTCAGGGACAACGGGCCCAGGCGGAAGCCACCGCCGTACCCGAACGTCAGATCACGCAGCTCGACGTCGACCCCCGTGGCGCGGCGGGGGAACGCGTCGCCGCCGACGGGTTCCTCGGGCACACCAAGCAGGTCGCGCACGCGGTGGAAGGTGCCGATCGCCTCCTCGACGCGCGGTAGCAGGCGGCCGAGGACGTCCACCCGGCCGACGAACCCCGTGACGAGCAGCCACAGCGTGACCAGCCGGGCGACGTCGAGCGTGCCTCCCGTCACCGCCCATACCCCGCCCACGAGGACGGCGCCGACCAGTGCGTCCAGCGGGAGCTCGGTGCGCAGCCGCACCCGGGAGAACACGACGGACCACTCCTCCCGGAGCCGGATCTGGCGCGCCGCCAGCTCGGCGTACCGGCGCAGCACGTACCGCTGGCCGTGGGCGGTGCGCAGGTCGTCCCGCGCGGCGATCGCCTCCTCGAGCTGAGCCATGTGGTCCGAGCCGGCCTCCGAGCTGCGTCTGCTGAGGTCGCGCAGGGGCCGCGCCGCCCGTCGCGCGAACACGAGTACCACGGCGGCCACCAGGGGAAATGCGATCCAGGCGGGCCACCACACCAGGCCGGCGGTCACCCAGCCGACCACCAGGCTGATCGCCGCCTGCCCCAGCGTGATGCCGATACCGCTGATCGCCCGCGTGAGCCGCTCGGGATCGCCGTTGACGCGGTCCAGCAGCTCGCCCACCGCCTGCTCCTCGAGCGCGGGCAAGGGCTGGCTCAGGGCCGCTGCGGCGAGGTCGACCCGAAGCATGGCCTCCGCACGGGCCACCGCACGCTGTACGACCAGCCACGTCACGGCGTCCAGCACGATGACGGCCGCGCTCACCGCGGCGAGAACGATCAGCGTGTCCCGGGCCGGATCGGCGGCCATCCGGCCCGTGACCACCGCAGCGTACGACGAGGCCCCGGCAGCCAGCAGCGCGGCCGGGACCGCGACAGCGGCCACCCGCAGTGCGCGCCGACGCCACGAGGTGCGGCTCGGGTCGCCGGGCTCGTTCGTTCGACGGCTCGGTCGAGCCGGGGTGTGGGGCATGGCTCGACTCTGCCACCGGTCACTGACACTCGGTCCGGCCTCCAGGACGCGCCGCCAGGGTGGCTCCTGCGGCCCCGTGGTCCAACCTGATGTGGGTGTCAGAGGGTCGACGTAGCGTGGATCTCGTGACCTACCGCGAGCTCGCACCGCCCACCGGCCTGCTGCCGGTGGTGGCCTGCCTGTGGGAGCACGACCTGCCGCCTGACCACGAGCAGCGGATCATCCCCGACGGTTGTGTCGACCTGGTCCGGCTCGAGGGAGAGCTCGTGGTCGTCGGCGCGGACACGGGCCCGGTGGTCGCCCGGTCGCACGCCACGGCGGCGTCGGCACGGACCAGCGGCATCCGGCTCCGGCCGGGCGCGGCGGGCGCCGTCCTCGGCATCCCTGCCTCGGAGGTGCGCGACCTGCGGGTACCGCTCGCCGACGTCTGGCCCGACGTCGGCCCGGCGCTCGCCGACGCGCTCAGCGCGGCGGACCCAGCGGGGCGGCTGGACCTGCTCGCCCGCACGGTGCTGCGGCGAGGAGCCGAACGGGACGGGCTCGTCGCGGCGGCCGCACGGCGGCTCGGGGTCCCGGGCTCGCGGATCTCCGGCGTCGCCCAGGACCTGGGCGTGAGTGAGCGGCACCTGCATCGCCGGACCGTGGACGCGGTCGGCTACGGGCCCAAGATGCTGGGGCGGGTCGCCCGGCTGCGGCGGCTGATCTGCCTGTCCGCGGGTGCGCCGTCGTCCCTCGCGGACCGTGCGGCCACTGCCGGGTACGCGAGCCAGGCGCACATGTCCGACGAGGTGCGCCGGCTGACCGGCCTCACACCCGTCCGTTTTCTGGAAGACGCCGCCCTGACGGCCGCCTAGCGTCGAAGCCATGAGCGCAACAACGAGAATCGACATCGGAGCCGCGAGGCGGTTCATCTACGACGACGCCCGGCTGCTGGAGCGGCACCGCCTCGCGGTGCTGTTCGACGGCGCACCGGGCAGCCGTGTCCTGGACGCCCTGCGTCCTTACCGGAACGACGACGGCGGGTGGGGCCACGCCCTGGAGCCAGACCTGCGCGGGCCGGACAGCCAGGTCTCGAGCGCGCTGACCGCGCTCGAGGTGCTCGCCGAGCTGGGGACCGCCGCCGACCCGGCGGTGGCGCCTCTGGTCACCGAGACCGCCGACTGGCTGGCGTCCGTCGCACTGCCCGATGGGCGGGTGCCGCACGTGCTCCCGACCGGCGTCGGCTACCCGGCAGCGCCGTGGATGGGGGAGCCGAGCGACAACGGACTCCTCACGTACGCGATCGCGGGCCACCTGTGGGAGCTGGGCGTGAACCACCCGTTCCTCGACGCCGCGACCGCGTGGTGCTGGGGACAGATCGAGGGGGAAGAAGCCCTCGTGGGCGGGTACACCGTCGAGTTCGCCGTCCACTTCCTCGACGCCGTGCCCGAGCCGGACCGCGCGGCCGCCGCGATCGAGCGGATCCGGCCGCTCCTGCGCGCCGACGGCACCATCCCCGTCGATGGCGGGCAGAACGACGAGAAGCTCAGGCCGCTGGACCTGTCCGCGAGGCCCGGTGCGCCCAGCCGGGCGCTGTTCTCCGCGGACCAGATCTCGGCGGAGCTCGACCGGCTGGAGAGCGAGCAGCTGGACGACGGCGGCTGGGACTTCGACTTCCTGCACTGGTCACCGGGGCAGACCGTGGACTGGCGCGGCATCGTCACCCTCGGAGCGCTGCAGACCCTTCGAGCGCACGGCCGGCTTCCGTAGCCTGCTCGGTCGTGTGCCGCACGAACCTCGCCACGTCGGGCGACGTAGCGGTGCACGCCCATGCGACCCGGAGCTCACTGACCGAGAGGCCGATGACCGGCACGACCACCGTGCCGTCCGTCGGCCGCTCGGGCACGTGGGTGCTCGGCATGAAGCCCACGGCCTGACCGAGGCGGATGCTGCCGGTGTACTGGGCGGCGTCGTGCACCACCGGACCGGGCCGCCAGTCGTGGTGCTCCAGGTCTGTCCCGGTCCAGAACGCCATGGCGGCCGGCGGGAGGTCCGGCCAGACCGGGAACGCCTCGCCCGCCAGCTCGCTCCGGTGGACGACGTCCCGCCCGGCCAGCCGATGGGACCCGGGCAGCACGGCAACCCGCGGAACCGCGCTGATGAGGTCGCTGTCCAGGCCCCGGTGGTCGAACGGGCTGCGGAGCAGCGCCACGTCCGCGGCTCCCGCACGCAGCTCGCCGGCCTGGGCACCGACCTCGACTATCGCCGCCCGAGCGGGCAGCTCGTCCGGGTAGCGCTCGTTGTAGGAGTCCACCAGACGCCGCAGGGGTTCGACGTCGCACGCGCGGGCCGTCACGCGCAGGTGCGGCTCCTCCCGCCCGAATCTCGTCGCCCGGGCCAGCGCGGCCTCGGCCGCCTCGACGACGACGCGGGCATCTCCGCTGAACTGCCGCCCGGCCTCGGTGAGCGCGACTCCTTGGGGCTGCCGCACGAAGAGCGTGGACCCGATGGCGTGCTCCAGCGCGCGGATCGCCCGGGACAACGCGGGCTGCGTCATCCCCAGCCGTTCCGCGGCGCGGGTGAACGTGCCCTCGTCCGCCACCGCCACGAAGTAGCGCATGTGCTTGAGATCGACATCCGGTGTCACGGCGTGAGCATCGCATGCCCAGGAGCCATGCCGCCAGGGCATACCCCCATGCCACGTGGGCCTTGGATCATTTCTCGCGACTCCGGTGTGCTGGATGCAGGGCCGGCCGACCGGCCTGCATCCAGCACAAGGAGAGAATGATGGCGCAGAACGCAGTAGTTACCGCGGGCACCCGCGGGATCGGCGCGGAGGTGGCGCGGCAGCTGGTCGAGCGCGGTTACGCGGTGACCGTGGTGGGCCGCGACGCGGTGCACGGACCAGAGGCAGCCCGCCGGATGGGCGGCGCGCGATTCGTCCAGGCGGACCTCTCGGTGCTCGCCGAGGTCCGCGCGCTGGGCGAACGGCTCGCCGCCGAGGGCCCGCTCCGGCTCCTGGTGAACAACGTCGGCGGCATGTGGTCCGAACGCCGGGAGACGGCCGACGGCATCGAGGCGAGCTTCACGGTCAACCACCTGTCCCCGACAGTGCTGACCGAGGCGCTGCTGGACGCGCTGCGCGCCGGCGGCCCGAGCCGGATCGTCGGCGTCACGTCGTCGTCCATCGGCACCCTGACCGGGCCGCCCGTCTACGACGACGTCGAACCGGACGAGTACTACGGCATGGCCGTCTCCGGCCGGGCCAAGCTCGCCCATCTCGCGTACACCCTGGACCTGGCCGAACGGCTGCGGGGCACCGGCGTCTCGGTGTTCGCGGCGGATCCCGGGGCCGCGGCCACGCCCAACGCCGCGGAGATGACCCCCGAGATCCTGCCGCCGGCCCTGCGTCCCCACTGGCAGCAGATCCTCGACCTGCAGCGCCCCGCCGCCGAGGCCGCCCGTTCGGTGGTGTTCGCCGCCACCGACCCGTCGCTGGCGGACCGGACCGGCGTCGTCCTCGACCCGGAGTGCAAGCCGTCGGACGCCCTGACCGGCGCGATCACCCCCGACCTCCTCGCGGCCTCCCAGGCACTCACCGAACGGGTGCTCAAGGCCACCCTCTGAACCAAGCCCCCGCCGTCTAGGCTGTCCGGGTGGTGACCATCGGCTATGCCGCGATGCTCGAGCAGTTCGCGCCCCGGGAGGCGGTGGAACTGGCGGCGTTCGCTGAGGCGCACGGCTTTTCCGGCGTCATGGCCGCGGACCACTTCCAGCCCTGGACCCCTGCCCAGGGGCAGGCGGGCTTCGTCTGGAACGTGCTCGCCGCGGCCGCGGAGCACACCACGGGCGACCTGGGCCCCGTGACGGCGCCGACGTTCCGGTGGCACCCCGCGGTGGTCGCCCAGGCGTCGGCGACGCTCGCGGCGATGAACCCGGGCCGGCACTGGCTGGGTGTCGGCTCGGGGGAGGCGCTCAACGAGCACGTGGTCGGCGGCTACTGGCCGGAGGCCGCCGAGCGCATCAACCGCATGTTCGAGGCGGTGGAGATCATCAAGAAGCTGTTCGCCGCATCGCTGGCCGGACGCGACGTGAAGCACGCGGGAACGTACTTCAAGCTGGAGTCGACGCGGCTGTGGACCATGCCGGCGGAGGCCCCGGAGATCCTGGTCGCGACGGCGGGTCCGGTCACCGCTCGTCGTGCGGGGCGGACGGCGGACGGCCTGATCACGCAGGCCGCGCCCCTCGACCGGATGGCGTCGCTGCTGACCCGGTTCGCCGACGGCGCCCGCGAGTCCGGCCGTGACCCGGGGCGCATGCCGAAGGCGCTGCAGCTACACCTCTCCTGGGCGCCCACGCACGACGAGGCGGTGGCCAACGCCCTGACCGAATGGCCGGTGGGCGGCATGCGGTTCCCGCGGTCCGACATCCGCTCGCCGCACGACTTCGCGCAGCTCGCGCGGATGGTGCGCCCCGAGGACTTCGAGGGGCGCGTGCTGATCTCCGCCGACCCGGACGAGCACCGGGCGTCGATCCAGCGGTACGTGGACCTCGGGTTCGACCGCATCTACCTGCACAACGTGGGCCGCAACCAGCGCGAGTGGATCGAGACGTTCGGCCGAGAGGTGCTGCCCAAGCTGGTGCGGTGACGCGCTGCTCGTGGTCGGAGGGGAGACCTCCGGACGTCAGCTCGTGGCGGCCCAGTGGTAGCCGTAGCCGTACTTTTCCTGCTTCACCTCGACCGCGAGCAGCGTACCGACGTCGGGCAGCGTCACCGTGACGGTCACCGGGTTGGCGTCCATGAGGTTGCCTTGCGTCCAGAACGTGTCCTCCGCCGCCGCGTCCGCGGGCATGCTCTTCACTGCTTTTCCGTCCGGCCCGACGGCGTAGATCCCGAGATGCGCGTGCGGCGTCGGGTTGCCGTACACCTCCGTCCCCGTCTGGTCGCACGCGAGCGTCAGCGTGGCCTGCCGCCCCTCCACCCCGATCACGTTGGCGATCCAGCACGAGCCGGCGTCCAGATGTTTGGCGTCTCCCTGCGGCCAGGGATGATCCCGGGTGCCGTCGGCGACCAGCTGGACCGGGCTCGGGCTGCTCTGCGGCGGCGGCGTCAGTGTCTGCTCCGTACCGGCGGGCTCCCGATCGTCGTCCGTGAGCGAGCTCCAGACGCCGAACGCGGCCCCTGCCAGCACCGCCGTCCCGGCGGCCACCGAGCTCAGGACCACCAGGGGCCGTCGGTGACGGCTTCGGTGTCCGTCGCTCCGCAGTACGTCGCTCCGTCGTGCGCGACGTCCGGCGCCGCGCACGCGCCCCGGCTTGACCAGCGGAAGTGTCGCGCCGGCCGGCTCGGGAGCGCCGAGCGAGTGCAGGATGGCGTCGAGGGTCGGACGGTGGTCCGGGTCCTTGACGAGGAGCGCGTCGAGGAACGGGCGCAGGTACGGGGGACAGTCGTCGTAGGACGGCGGGGACGCCGCGACCCGGTACAGCACCACTGCCGGATGGTCGCCCTCGAAGAGGTGGTTCCCGGTCGCGGCGTAGTACGCCAGCGCGCCGAGCGCCCACACGTCGGCGGCCGACGTTGTCCGGTTGCCCGATGCCTGCTCCGGAGCCATGTACATCGGGGTCCCGACCGGCTGCCCGGTCATGGTGAGCCGGGTCGCGCCGACCGAGGCAACGACGCCCAGGTCGATCAGGCGCGGTCCGTCCGGGCCGAGGATCACGTTGGCCGGCTTGACGTCCCGGTGCACCAGGCCGGCGCGGTGGATCTCGTGCAGCGCCTCGGCGACCCCGGCGACCAGGCGCAGCACCTCGTCCTCCGACAGGGGGCCCTGGGCGGCGAGGGCCTGCGAGAGGGTCGGCCCGGGGACGTAGTCGGTGGCGAGCCAGGGCAGCTCCGCATCGGGATCCGCGTCGACCAGGTTCGCGATGAACCGGCTGCGGACCTTGGCGGCGGCCCGGACCTCCCGCCGGAAGCGTGCGCGGAACTCGTCGTCGTGGAGCTGGGCGCCCCGGATCAGCTTGATCGCGACCTGCTCTCCGCGACGGTCGGTCCCGAGGTAGACGTCGCCCATGCCGCCGCTGCCCAGCCGGCTCCGGACCCGGAACGGCCCGATGGCGCGGGGATCGCCGGACCGCAGGGCGGCGGGCTCGGGTACGGGAACCGTCCTCTGAGCGGGCGGGTCGTGCAGCACCGGACGCTTCCCCCATCGATCGCAGTACGAACCAGGCACAGCTGAACCAGACAGCTGTGGCCTGGACGCCTGGCAGGGTATCGCGCCGGCACGGTCGACCGCCTTGATACAACGGCCACAAGCGGACGCCGCGCTCCGGTGTGCGGTCGTGGTGTGAGGATGGTCCCCGTGGAACGACTCAGCATCTGGGCCCCCGACGGGCTGCCCGAGATCAGCCCCGGCGACGACCTCGGCGAGCTGATCGCCGGCCTCCTGGCGAACCAGGACGAGCAGGACCGGCCGCGGGACGGCGACGTCGTCGTGGTGACCTCGAAGATCGTGTCCAAGGCGGAGGGCCGGGTCGTGGCCGCCGACGACCGCGAGCAGGCGATCACCGACGAGACCGTCCGGGTGGTCGCCCAGCGGCAACGGCCCGGGCTGCCGCCGCTGCGGATCGTCGAGAACAAGCTCGGCCTGGTGATGGCGGCGGCGGGTGTGGACGCGAGCAACACCCCGGAGGGCACGGTCCTGCTGCTGCCCGTCGACCCGGACGCCTCGGCGCGCACGATCCGCGCCGCGCTCACGCAGCGGCTCGGTCTGCGCCACATCGGCGTGGTGGTCACGGACACGGCCGGCCGGCCGTGGCGCGACGCCCTGGTCGACATAGCGATCGGCTGCGCGGGGATCGCGCCCACGGACGACCTGCGTGGCAGCACCGACGCCCACGGCCGCCCGCTCAACGTGACGGTCACCGCCGTCGTCGACGAGATCGCGGCGGCGTCCGAGCTGGTCCGGGGCAAGTCGAGCGGGCGTGCGGTCGCCGTCGTGCGCGGCATGGGCCACCACGTCACCGCCGACGACGGCCCGGGTGCCCGCGTCCTGGTGCGGAGCAGCGCCGACGACCTGTTCCGCGAGGGCTCGGCCGAGGCCTACGCCCGCGGCCTGGCGGACGGCGGCCGGTGACGGGCTGACCCCGTCGGGCCTCGGCGTACCCAGTGATTCGGCCCGAAGATCGCTCGATTCCGGGCCGGATCACTGGGCTGCCGGGGCCACCGCCCCGTCGAGCCCTACAGGGTTGGGCGGCGCGAGGTCATCTTGACGACCGGTGACGTGTCGTCCCGGTCCTCCGGGGTGACGGTCACCGACCAGTCCGGCTCCGGTCCGGCGCTCTCAGCGGTGTCTGACGCCGATACCGGGTTCGGGGCCGAGCCTGAGTCCGGTTCTGCCGTCGCGGCCGGGTTCGAGTCCGAGGCTGGGTCCGTGGCCGACGTCGGTTCGGACCCCGACTCCGACCTGGGAGTGGGCGGCGGAGGCACCGCGGGCACTCCACGCGGCGGCGTGGGCGTTCCGGAGTCGGCGGTGGGAGCCGGCGTGCGGGGTGCGGGGGCAGCGGGGTACACCACACCGGTCTGCGGCGGAGCTGCGGGTGCCGGAGCGGCCTGCTGCGGAGCGGCGGGCGACGGGCTGGCCTGCGGCGGACCTGCCGGTGCCGGACCTGTCGGTGCCGGAGCCGCCGCAGACGTGGCGCCCTCCGGAGAGAAGGCGGGCGCCGACGCTGCTGACGGGACGGTCGGCGTCGACCCACCGGACGACCCGTCCGCCGGAGCGGCACCCGCCGGAGCGACGGTCGGCGTCGGCGCTGTGCCCACCGAAGCTGTGCCCACCGAAGGTGGGGGAGCAGCAGCCGTCGTCGGCCCCTCGGCTGGCCGCGCGGGGATGACCGGCGTCGGCGTCGTCCTGGCCGGTACAGAAACACCCGCCCCGCCCCGGGTCGGCGAGGCGACCGGGTCGACGTCGGGCAGCGGGGACTCCAGCAGGACCACGTCCACGCGCGACTCCCGCATCTCCCGGCAGGTCGCGAGGCCGATGCCGCCCACGTAGTCCTCGAGGGTCTGCAGCAGCTTGAGCGGCGTCGCCAGGATCATGTGGAACCCGAACGCGGCGAACGTGTCCATGGCGGTGCGGGTGAACGCCGTGTCGGCCTTGTCGAAGGCCTCGTCCAGGAGGATCGAGCCGAAGGCGGGCGTCGCGGAGTCCGAGGCGCCGGCGAGCTGGTACCGCAGGGCGGCGGCCAGGCAGAACACGACGAGCTTCTGCCGCTGGCCGCCGGAGAGGCCGGCGGAGGAGTCGTGCACGGCCAGCGCAATGCCGCCCGCCGTGACCTCGACGCCCGTGAAGTGCACGTGCCGCCGGGTGTCGAGGCACAGTGCGCGCCACGCGCGGTCGGCGGGATCGCTCGATCCCAGGCGGCGCACCAGGCGCTCCAGCACCTCGTACTCCGGCTCGGTGTCGCTGGTGAGGGTGTCGAGGGTGGCGAGGAACTCCTCGACGGCCGCCGGCCGGCGCTCCTTGACGCGGATCTCCAGGTATCGGTCGGTGTCGAAGGGCGAGCGGCGCAGGGACGTGTTGACGCCGACGATCCGCTCGCGGATCGCCGCGGGTGCCTGCCGGATCTCGGCGGCGAGCTTGCGCAGCGCGCGCCGCGCCTGGTCGGTGAGGAGATCGGAGAACCGCGCCTCCTGCTCCGGGAGCCGCGACGTGCGGATGCGCTCCAGCACCTCGAGGTACCGCGACCGGTCGCCGACCTGCGCCGTCAGGTCGCGGGTGATGGCGGGCCAGCGGCGGCGGAACTCGGCGAGCAGCCCGACGATCTCCCGCTCGGCGGCACCGGAGGTGCGCAGCCCGGCCTCCCGCTCCGCGTCGAGCGTGCGGGACACGGTGAGCGAGACGTCGTCGATCACCTCGTGCGTCACCGTCTTGCGGACGGCGGCGTACCGCTTCTCCAGCTCCTCGCGGTGGGCGAGCGGGATGGCGTTCGTCGGGGCGTCACCGAGCTCGGCGACCACGCGCTCCAGGGAGCGGCGGTGCGCGCGTGCCTCCGCGAGCGTGTCGGCGGCCACCGCGGCGGCCGCGCGGGCCTGGTCCAGGCGGGTCTCGGCCGCTGCGACGTCCTGCGACGCCTGCAGCAGGTCCATCGTGCCGTCGAGCAGCCTGTCGAACGACGCCTGGGCGTCGGTCAGGTCGGCCTCGGCGGTCTCGATGTCCACCTCGCGCCACTCGCGGCGGGCCACGTGCCGCAGGGTCAGCTGACGGCGTACGGCCTCACGCTGCTCGGCGACGGCGTCGGCGACTGCCGCGTCGGCCTCCGCGAGACGCGCCTGCGTTGCGCGGGCGAGCTCCAGGAGCTGGTCGAGGCGGTCGTCGGCGTCCCAGCCGAGCGCCCAGTCCTCGACGCCCGGCAGCAGCGGCTGCTCGATCTCCTCGGGCCCGTGCTTGATCAGGCCGCCGCGGGTCACCGCACGCTCGTGCCGGTCGAGCCCGGACGGGTCGTCCACGCACAGGTAGTCGTACTGCTCCGACAGGCGGCGGTGCAGCCAGCCCGACATCGGGCCGTCCTTCACCTCGACCTTGTGCACGAGCGAGGCGGCATCCGTGGAGCGGGGCGCGTCGTTGCGCACGCCGACCACGCGGTAGCGCAGGCCCGGCCCGGCCCCGACGGCGCTCGCGACGGCCGCGCGGTGCGCGGGGGCCACCAGCACGACGGTGGCCAGCGGCCGCAGCACCCCCTCGATCACTGGGCGCCAGTCGGCGTCCTCCTCCCGGACGCGCAGCAGCTCGGCCGCGAACGGGAGCGCGGAGATCTCGAGCCCCGCGGCCTCGGCCACGGCCCGGCGGGCCGTGGCGAGCTCCGCCGGCACGTTCGTCTGGGTCTGCCGTACCGCCTGGATCCGCGTGGCGACGGCCTCGTGCCGCAGCCCGACGGCGGAGCGCGCCGCCAGCGCCTCCCGGATCTTCGTGTCGAGCGCCTCGGGCGCGCGCGACCGCCCGACGGTCGCGATCGCGCCCGTGGTGACGGCGGGCAGCGCACCGGTCGCGACCCCGGCGGCCGACGGGACCGGGCCCGTGACGGCTGGCACCTGCCCCGTCGAATGGGCAGGCGTATGAGCGGGCGCGACGGCGGGCAGTGCGCCCGTCAGCGTCGGTACCGAGCCTGTGGCCAGCGGCCGCGCGCCGCCGAGCTCCCACCGGGCCTTCTCCTTGAGCGCCGCGAACTCCGCGAACGTCTCGGGCATGTTCATGCCCACCGACTGCAGGTCGGTGGAGAGCTCGCCGCGCCGGGTACGGACCAGCGCGGCGATCTCCCCGGCCCGCTGGAGGCGGTCGGCCTGCGTGGCGAGCGCCTGGCCGCCCCGGGCGCCGAGCACGTTGACGGCCTGCTGGTGGGTGTTCGCCGCGACGTCCACCTCGGTGTCCGCGGCCTGGCGGTGGTGCTGCGCCCGGTCCTCGGCCGCGCGCGCCTCCGCGAGCGCGCCGTGCGCCAGGTCGAGCTTCCACGCGTCCTTGAAGGTCTCCAGCGACCCGCGCAGCGTGGCCGCGCGCACGCCGGCCGACGATCCCTCGTCGTACGCCTTGGTCAGGGACGCGAGCCGGTTCAGGTGCTCGATCTGCCGGCGCGAGGTCTCGATGTCGGCGTAGGCCCGCGCCACGTCCGCGAACTGGTCGACGGCCTGCGCCGCCAGCTCGAACGTGCTGGGCTCGTCGAGCATGTGCCCGCGGAACAGGTCGTCCAGGCTGCCCAGGTTCTTCGCCGACTGGGTGCGGTGCAGCAGCACCAGCGCCTGCTCCGAGCCGATCCCGAGCGCCTGCGTGAACGCCGCGGCGAACGGGCCGTGCCGCTCGCTCACCGTCGCAGTGGGCCAGGCGCCGGTCACGCCGGCGACGTCGGGCCCGGACCGGACGTACCGCTCGAACTCCAGCAGCCCCACGTCGTCCGGCACCACCACGTGCAGCATGGACGGGGCCGAGGACCCGCGCGTCAGGTGGAACAGGCGCACCAGCGTCACGGCGGAGTCCGGCGAGTCGGTGCCGTTCGAGTAGTGCAGCAGGATGCCCGACCACGTCGCGCCCGAACGCAGGTGGTCGGCCACCACCTCGCCCGTGCTCTCGTCGGTCCGGTGCCGCCAGGCGCCGCGCACGTACGAGACGACGTCGCGGTCGCCCGCCTCGCGCTCGGTCGCGCCGGTGCCGGCAGCGGCCACGTTGAACCGCAGGTGCTCTGGCGGGGTCAGGACCGCCGCGACGGCGTCGACCAGCGACGACTTGCCGGAACCCGAGTGGCCGGTGAGCAGGAACCCCTCGCGGGGGACCGGCACCACGTGGTGCCCCGAGAACGTGCCCCAGTTGACCAGCTCGACGCGCGCGAGGCGCCACTGTCCGGGGTGGGGCGTGTTCATGCGCTCTCCTTCGCCAGTCGTGCGTACTCGGCGCTCAGCGCCGCTACCTGGTCCGCACCGAATACGGTCCGCAGCACCGGCGAGACCACGCACCGGTCCCCGCTGAGCGGCTCCAGCATGCCCGACTCGGTCAGCCGGGCCCACGTCGCGTCCAGCTGCCGCGTGAAGTCCATGGGCGAGCCCCCGCCGCGCCGCCGGTACTGGCCGAGATGGTCGGCCGCCTCGTCGCGGCTGACCGCGACCCGCCCGTCCGGCGAGTCCAGCAGCAGGGCACGCAGGTGCAGCAGCAGCGCGGTGTCGAGGAAGGTGAGCGTCAGCTCGCGCACAACCTGCGGTGCGTCCGCCGCCGGCACGTCGCGCACGAACGCGACCTGTGCGTCGGCGTCGACCACCAGGTCGAGGTACTGGTCACAGAGGCGTTCGCGGACCATGTCCTCGTGCGACAGGAGCGCACGCCAGGTGTCCGGGTCGGACTCGGCGGCCAGGTAGGGGCCGCGCACGAGGCGGGCCAACGCGAGCCGGGCCGAGGCGGGCAGCGTGCCGTGGTCGCCCGGCCAGAGGTGGGCACCCGTGCCGGCGTCGCTCCCGGTCTCCGGGCCGCCTCCGTTCCCGATGCCCGGCGACGCCGCGCCGCTGCCGGCCGGCCGTCCTGGCCGGGCGCTGGTGAGGTCTGTGGTGCCGGGCGTCGCCTGGCCGGTTCCTGTCACGGTGGGTTCGGTCACGGGACATGCTCCTCGAACTGGTGCTGGGGTAGTACGGCCCGTCGCACGACACCGCGCGAGGACCGCCAGTTCACGTCTTCGTTCTTTCCGGTGGCCACGCCGTTCTGCTCGGCGAGCGTCAGCAGGCCGACCACGCTCGCGGCGCCCTGGGTGGCCGGGTGCGCGGCGAGCACGGACGCGACGGTGGCCCGACCCACTGCCGCGACCCGCTCGTTCACGTGCCCGCGCAGCTCGTCCACGTCGATCTCGGAGTCGCGCGCCATCGCCCGCAGCGCCGTGAGCGAGACGATCCGGGGCGGGGGAGTGGGCGCGGCGGGCGGCGCCTCCGCGTCCTCGCCGCCCGGGTTGTGCGGCTGCAGGCCGCCCACGGAGCGGGGTGCGACGGTGCCCAGCGGCAGCCTGAGGCGCATCTCGGCCCCTGGCGCGACGTCGGGGGCGGCGGCGAGGGCCGCGTCCTGCGCCTGGCCGATAAGACGACGTAGGGCGCGCTCGGCGGGCAGCTCGCCGGACCGGACCATGCGCTGCAGCGCGCGGCGCAGGCCGGCCATCGTGTCGGTGAGCTCGTCGGCGGCGTCCTGCAGCGTGGGCAGGAGGCGGCGCAGCGCCGACGCCTCGGCGGGCGCCAGGTGGACCGTGTCGAGCACCCGGCCGACGTCGTCCTGCGCCGTGTGCTCCGCCTGTCGCAGGAGGTCGCGGAACGCGACCAGGCCGCGTCCGGCCTCGGACTCGGCGAGGTGGTCCACGCCGCGGTAGATGTCGTCGAGGAACGTGTCGCGCGAGCCGTCGGACTCCAGGAGGCGGCGCCGCAGCTCGCGGTCCGTGCGCTCCAGGTCGGTCCGGACCCGGGCCAGGTCGGCGGGGATGTCGCCGGCCAGGGCGAGGATCTCGCGGGCGCGTTCCGCGGCGGACTCCGGGGGCAGCGCTGCGGAGTCGCCCCGGCGGGCCCGCTCGATCCGGGCGTCCAGGGCGGCGCGCTGCTCCAGGAGGGACGCGAGCCGTGTCTCCGGGTCGGGGTCGGCATCGGAGGCGAGCGTGTGCAGGCCGTCGAGGATCGTGCCGAGCCTGGACGGCGTCACGGCCGGGTGGGGTCTGCTCAGCCGGGAGACGAAGCGGACGGCGAGCAGAGCGCCGTCGGACAGCTCGACGGTCTCGGTGCCCGGTTCGCCCGCTACCTGTGCGGCACGCCGCCGCACGAGCACTCCCTCGTCGATCCACTCGGAGACGTAGAAGTAGCCGGAGTAGGGCAGCTCGAAACCCGCGCGGCGCAGCTCGGGCAGGTCGTCGTCGATCCGGTCGGCGAGCTGCTCCACGGGCAGCCTGCGGCGGGAGGCCCCGAGGTTGCGATCCAGCAGGACGACGGCGGCCGCGGCGTTCCTCGACCGCAGCAGCACCCACGCGGGGTGCTCCTGCAGGAGGGCGCGCACGCTGCGCGCCGCCTGGCCGCGCCGACCCGAGCCGTGCCCGGCGGACTGCCGGGGCACTGCCGCGTCACCCGGTGAGCTCGCTGTACCCATGGGGGCTGAGAGTAGTAGGCCAACGTGTCGGAGCGGCACCCCCGGCGGAATCCGCGACACCTGCCCTGTCGATGAGCCGCGACGGCCATAGACGTATAGAGTCAGTCGCACAGGGCTTGCCGGAAAAATGATCTTCACTTTCCGGGAGGCCCTGTCGTGCGTCATGGCACGTTTCGATGGCCGAGCGTCGACGGGAGGGGCGTCTTGCTCACCACTGCAGCCCAGATCGTTGTCAGGATCCGTGCCGAGCGAGGGCTCAGCATGAGTTCGCTGGCAGTGCTGGCGGGCGTACCCACGTCGACGATCAGCCGTATCGAGTCCGGTCAGGTGGAGCCCACGCTCGGCATGATCCGGCGCATCGCGCTGGGCGCCGGCTACCACCTGCACCTGCAGTACTACGACCTGTTCTCGGGCAAGCTCGAGGACCACGTCATCGGGGCCACGACCGCCGAGGGGAGGAGCGAGGGCGAGGACGATCCTGACCGCTAGAGCAGGTCCGCTGTTGTCCGTTACCTTGTGTCCTTATGGGGTGTCTGCGCGGGGGGCGCGAGAACTGCGGTGGAGGGCGTAGCCCGCACGTTCTTGCTGGTAGTGAATTAGCGCGTCATGACAACGGAATCCCGGCGCGTACCCACACTCAGGTTGTGCCGGTCATTACTCCGAGCAATATGGTCGTCATATGCCGAACGTCATGATCCCCGCCGAAGTGCGGGAGGACGTAGAGACGCTGTGGTCGTTCCACGACCTGCAGCACGAGCCGCGACCGGTCGACGTCTGCATCGGCCTGGGCGGTCACGACCTCGGCGTGGCCGACTACACGGCCGACCTCTACCTCGACGGGCTGTTCCGGCAGATCGTCTTCACGGGCGCCAACGCACCCACCACCATCGACGCCTTCCCGGAGGGCGAGGCGTTCGGCTACCGCGACCACGCCATCGCCCGCGGTGTGCCGGGCACCGCAATGCTCGTCGAGCCGGCCGCGACCAACACGAGCGAGAACCTCGAGCTGAGCCGCAAGCTGCTCGCCGAGCACGGGATCGAGCCGTCGTCCGTGCTGCTCGTCTCCCACCCGTACCAGCAGCGACGCGCGTTCGCGACGTGCCGGGCAGTGTGGCCCGACGTCGACGTGCTGTGCGTGTCCCGTCCGATGCCGCTCGACGCGTACCTCCGGACCAACGGCGACGCCGACCGGGTGGTCGACATGCTGGTCGGCGAGACGCAGCGCCTCACGCTGTACGCGGAGCTCGGCTTCATCTCCCGCGAGGAGGACGTGCCGGACGACGTGGTGGTCGCCTTCGACCGCCTCGTGGCCGCGGGCTACACGTCGCGGCTCGTGGAGGACCGGCGCCCGATCGACGTGTGACCGCGGGGTCGGCCGAGCCTGCTCGTCGAGTGAGGTAGACATCACGAACCGGGCGACCCGCACATACCTAGCGAGTCGCCCGGTTCTCCGTTACCTTCCGGGCATGGGCGACGAGAAGAAGCGCGGCAAGGATCCCAGGAAGTTCACCTGGCAGGAGATCCTGACGTTCATCGCGGGCGCCGGATACGTGGCCAGCCCGATCGACTTCATGTCGGAGAGCTTCCTTGGCCCGCTCGGCCTGGGCGACGACGCGATCGCGATCATCGTTGCCGGCGTGACCCTGTTCAAGGCCGTGCAGCGGTTCCGGCAGCACCGGCCGAAGCCGGGCGCCCCCGGGGACACCGCCTCGGGCACCCCGAAGCAGGGCGGCACGACGCCGGGGGCCGCGCCGTCGGGCAGCGCGCCGTCGGGCAGCTACGCGACGGACAAGACCATCCCGGGCACCGCCGAGGACGTGACGCCGGGCCGCAGGCCCAAGCGCTGACACCGGGCCGGGAACGGGCGGGCTGGGCGGGTCGTTGGGCGTGCGCAGGATCTGTCAGAATTGAGATTCTGCGTTTTTGCCTGAGGTTTCACCCGATCCACCTTTGACTCGAGGACGACGATGTCACGCACCATCCGCCGGGCTGTCGCACGACTGATCTGGGCCGTCACCGGCTACCGGATGCGCTCGGAACCCGCCCCGACCCGGCCCACGGTGTTCATCGGCGCGCCGCACACGTCCAACACGGACTTCTTCCTGATGCTGGCCATCGCGTTCGACATGGATCTCAAGGTCCGGTTCCTCATCAAGGACTCCTGGTTCAAGGGCCCCATGGCCGGCCTGATGCGGTCCCTTGGCGGCATCCCCGTCGACCGGAAGGACCCGGCGAGCATCGTCGAGGAGATTCTCGCGGCCGTCGAACGGGGCGAGGAGTTCCACCTGGTCGTGACGCCGGAGGGCACGCGCGGCGCCGGTTCGGGCTACTGGAAGTCGGGCTTCTACCGGATCGCGCTCAAGTCCGGATTCCCGGTGACGCTCGGATACGTCGACGGCGTGGCGAAGGTCGCCGGACTCGGGCCGAACATCCAGCTCACCGGCGACGTGGGCGCCGACATGGACGTGATCCGCGCGTTCTACAAGGACAAGTCGGGCGTCAACCCAACCAACCGCACGGAACCGCGCCTCCGCTCGGAGGACGAAACCAGCTGAGTGCTGGATATTTGTCGATTCCTGTCCGGTATGCCGACAAATACCCAGCACTCAACGTGCTCACATGGTGAGGGACGTGACCTCGTCCGGGAGCTCCATCGGGTCCATCGGGCCGTGGTGCTTGACCTCGCCCTGATCGTCGATCAGCACGACGTCGCCGTCGGCCATCACGCCGAAGTGTGCGGCGAGGTCGCCCATGCCGTCCTCGAGCTGGACGACGCCGTCGACGTCGGCCAGCGGGTCCTCCATCGGGTCGCTGTCCGCGCCGGCGACGGAGAGCAGCTCGACGCCTTCGGCGTCGGCGAGGGCCGCGGCCGTCTCGTCGCAGGTGTCGCACATCTCGGACCAGAAGAGGACGACGGCGGGGCTCCCCGCGAGGTCGGCGCCCTCGAAGGTGTCGCCGCTCGCGGTGGTGGCGGTGAAGTCGAGAGCGTCGGCCATCGTCTCGTCGTCCATCGGGGACTCCGACATCTCGTCGTCCATGGGCGACTCCGACATGTCGTCCATCGGGCTCTCCGACATCATGTCCTCGGAGCTGCCTCCTCCTCCCGGCTCTTCGGCCGAGCCGCATGCGGCGAGGGTAAAGACGCAGGTCAGGGCTATGGCGGCAGTGGCGCCGCGCTGCAGTGTTCTCATGCGCTCGACGCTAGGCGCGCTCGTCGGCGAACAACCCTTACGGCCTGGTTACCGGCTTCTTACGCGCCTGGTCCGTCGACCGCCGGGGCCAGTGAGTCGAGCACGCGCGCCAGTCCGAACTCCCAGGCGTGCTCGGGACTGGATGCCGCGTTCATCTCCTCGCCGGCGGCGCCGCCCACCCGCTGGGCCAGCGGGTAGTCGTCCCCCAGGTACCCGGCGAGCCGGCCGGCCCACCGGGCCCAGATCTGCGGCATCTCGTCGGCCCGCGGGTCGTGCCGGCGCGCGCGGGCGGCGGCCCGCACGAAGTCGAGCACGAAGGTGAGCGCGGCGTCGCGGGCGACGTCGTCCAGGGGCAGTGCCTCCAGGGCGTGCAGCTCGTGGTCGTACTTGGCGATGGTGCCGGGGCCGAACGCCGTGCGTTCGTCGTCGATCTCCAGCAGCCAGGGGTGCTCGAGGTGGAGGGCCAGGTTCGCGTCGGCGACCCGGCGCACGCGGGTACGCCAGCCGGCGTTGCCGTAGGCGGGCAGCGGCATGCGCGCGTGGGCGGCGTCGGCCATCAGGACGAGCAGGTCGTCACGCTCGTTCACGTGCGTGTACACCGACATGGTCGAGATGCCCAGGGCTTCGCCGAGGCGCCGGACCGTGACCGTGGCGAGGCCCTCGGCGTCCGCCAGCGCGCAGGCGGCATCGACGACCGCGCCGGTCGTGACGCGCGACCGCGGGCCGCGTGTGCCGCCCTGCGGGGCGGCCGGATGGTCGCGCCAGAGCAGGTCGATCAGCTCGCGGGGCATGGGTCTCCAGAATCGGTGTGACAGGCCGGGAACATTCTGCAATCATCCTACGTTGTACGCCGTACAGAGTTAATTCGATGCGAGGAGCCAGCTTGAAGATCACCGAGACCGCCCTGTCCCTCAACGTGCCCGACGTCGCAGCTTCGGCAGAGTTCGCGAAGCAGCACTTCGGTTTCACCGAGACGATGTCCGCGGACGGGTTCGTAGCGCTCACGCACCCCACGGCGGGCGTCAACATCGTGTTCCTGCGGGTCGGCCTGGGCTCCTTCAAGCCCGAACGCATCGCCGGGCCGGCCGGTCAGGGCCTGCTCCTCGCGTTCGTCGTGGAGGACGTCGACACGGAGTTCGCCCGCATCTCCGCCGCCGGGGCCGAGGTCGTCACGCCGCCCGAGACCGAGCCGTGGGGCGAGCGCTACTGCCAGTTCGCCGATCCCAACGGGATCGTGTGGCAGCTCGTCCACTGGGTGTCCTGACCGCGCCCGGCTAGCCGTGGGCCCAGCCGGACCACCGGGTCACCCGCACCCTGATCAGCGGGCCGTCCGGCCTGTGCTCGCGGTACTGCGGGTACCGCGCGGCGAGCGCGTCCAGCGCCGCCGCGCGGTGCTCGCCCTCGTGCTCGACGGTGGCGGTGCCGTCGGCCCGGACCCACCAGAGGTGCGTCCAGTCGTCGTCGTACCGGTCCACGAGGAACGCGACCCGCGGGTTACCGGCGAGGTTGCGCAGGCGCTTCAGGTCGCGCGTGGTCTTGGGCTTGTGGTCGATGGCGACGACGATCTCGTCGCCCGCCGGTGCGCCGGCTCCGGCGTCGGGCGGCGCATCACCTGTGGCGCCGCATGCCCCGCTCAGCAGCGCGAACGTCACCGGCACGAGGTGCGGCGCACCGTCGGCGTCGGCGGTGGCGAGGTAGGCGTGCCGGGCCGCGGCGAACCGGCTCCGGCAGGCGTCGAGATCGAGGCGCACGCTGCCATTGTGCCGAAGCGGGAGCTGTCGACCCCGGCGCCTCAGGAGCTGACCATGCAGTTGCTGCCAGTCCGACCCTCGGTCTGGCAGCAGGTGCATGGTCAGCTCCGTGAGGCCTCAGCCCTCCGCGGGCGCGCCCGCCTCGTAGTCGGCGGACAGCGTGACGTCGACGTCGATGTCCCTGGGCTGGAGCTCGACCTGCGCGCCGTCGCCGTCGGACATCATCCCTGCGCGCATCGCGTACATCGGGGTGTGCCCGCCGCCGCCGTTGCCGCCACCGCGCAGGCCCGCCTCGAAGATCGCGACGGGCGCGACCGGGCCGAGGCCCAGGGCGTCCGCGTACGACTGTGCGCGCACCGCCGTCTCCTCGGCGGCCTCGATCCGGGCCTCAGCCAGGAGTGCCTTGCGGGTCTCGTCGGTCAGGTTCCAGGTGATCCGGTCGACCTCCACGCCGTCGACGTCCATGACGTCGGCGAGCCAGGTCGACAGCACCTCGAAGTCGCGGAACGTGACCGACAGCCGCGCCGAGGCACGGAACCGGCGGATCCGCTGCTTGCCGCCCGTCTGGGAGTTCTTGACCCGGTCGTCGTAGACGTACGAGTGCACCGAGTCCGCGTCCCACCGCTCAGCGGCGCCCGTCGAGACGTGCGCCTTCACCTGCTCCACGAGGATGGTGTGCGTCCTGGCCACCTGCTCCACCACGTCGTTCCGGAGGGTGCCCGAGAACGCGACGTGCAGGTTGACGGTGCCCCGCTCCGCGGGATGGGTACGGGTGGCCTGACCTTCGACGGCGATGCGAGTCATACGCGGAGTCTGCCGACTGCGCCGCCCCCTGCGCCACCCGTCAGCCGATGGTGCCCTTGCCCACCGCTCCACGGACCACGGTCGGCTCGAGCCCGCAGAACTCCCCGTACCGCGCAGCCTCGGCCTCGATCGCGGCCCAGACCCCGGGGGTCGGCTCCTCGGTGAGCTCGACCGTGATCTCCACGCTCTGCGCCCTGAGGACCCGGGACCAGCCGCCGGCGATCATCCCGTCCACGGTTACGAGCCCCATGTAAAGCCAGCGGCTCGGCATGTCTTCCTGGGTCAGCGGGGGCCAGCCCTTGAAGTCGTGGCAGAAGAGCTCGTCGAACACCGACAGCAGGCGGACCGTGCCTTCGGGAGCGGGTTCCGGCAGGTCGCCGTCGGTCCAGAGGGTCATGCCGCCCAGCTCGTGGCGGGTCAGCCCGGCATCGGCCACCGCCGCGCGAGCCGCCGTCTTGGTGAGAGTGGCCCACCATGCGGCGTCCTCGGCACGGCACGGGCCGTGCCCGCGCACGTACGCGCGCACCAGGTGGATGCGCGCCTCGTCCTCGTCCCAGGTCTTCTGCTCGGGGAGCAGCCGGTAGGTGGCCTGCTTGCCTTGCATGGGGCCGCTCGCGACCAGCAGGTCGAGCTCGGCGTGCATCATGATCTGGCCCAGGTGCCAGCTGTCCACGGGCGCGCCCTCCGCCTCGGCGAGCGCCGCACCGATCTCCTTGCGGGTCAGCGGGCCGTCCGCGAGGGCCTCGGCGACCACCGCGTGCCGGCGGGGGAGCAGCGAGTGGTCGAAGTCGCGCGGCCGCTCGGCCGACAGCATCGCCCGGCGCACCCGGGGCGCCGTGACGGTCATCAGGGGCGCGAAGTCGCCGGGGGCGACGTAGTGCCAGGTGGGGCGCAGGATGTGCGTGCGCAGGATCGAACCGTCGGCCAGCGCGGCCTGTACCTCGGCCAGCGTCGCCGGCTTCGCGAGCCGCTGCGCCACGCCCCACGCGGAGGAGTGCAGCTCCTGGGACTGGACGGCGCCCAGCCGGGCGACGACGCCGGGCACGCCGTCTGCGTCGTCGGGCGGTCGCAGCGTGCCCAGGCCCACCGAGGTGAGCCGGGCGCGCTGGATCTCGCGGATGTCAGACGTAGTAGGCATCGTCGCCGCCGTGGCCGGCCGCCCGGGCGCGGCGATGCTTCACCAGGCTTCGGATCAGCATGATCGCCCCGATCACGAACAGGATCATCACGGGGATGATCGCGAGCGGTGCGAGGACGGACAGGAAGCCGAGTCCGATACTCGTGACGTCTTCCGCGGCGCTGACGACCGGTGCCGCGGTACCACCGGAGACGGTGTTGGCCACGACCCGGCCACCGGCCTTCGCGGCATGCGTGCCGAGCGCCAGGACGATGCCCGAGACGATCGGGATCCACTGGCCCGACTGCACGAACGTGCTCGGGTCCGTGACCGTGGCCGTCTCCGACATGGAGCCGGCGCCGAAGGCGATACCACCGGCGGTGGGGCGGATGACCGTCTGCACCACGTCGTTGATGGAGTCCAGCACGGGGATCTTGTCCGCGACGAACTCCAGCACCAGCAGGACGGTCAGGATCACGAGGACCCAGGGGTTCTCCAGCCACGCCCAGCTGCTCGGCAGCGACACGAGGTCCGTGAAGCGCGAGAGCACCCCGAGGAAGATGAGGGGGATCCATGCGTTGAGGCCCGCCGACAGGGCGAGTCCGGTTCCGGTGGCAAGTTCGAGCATGACTCGAAGTGTTCCACGGCACACCGACACTCCGGGGCTCGAAAGTGTCCGGTGTGCCCGATCTGTTATCAGAGTGCAGCACGAGGCGGCGGACCCCGGCCGGGGATCACGGACGTGCGTGCGTAACACCTGGAAGATGCGGACCCCGCGTGGAAGAGTTGCAGCCTTCACCGCACTGGCGCGCTGCCCGGGAGGCACTTGATGGTCTGGACGATCTTTGCCGTGGCGTCGGTGGTGCTGCTGGGACTCTCGGCGGGCGTGTTCTACGGGTTCTCGTCGTTCATCATGAGCGGCCTCGCCCGTGCCTCGGACGAGGCCGCCGGAGCCGGCATGAGCGGCATCAACGAGACGGCACTCCTGCCCGCGTTCATGAGCGTCTTCTTCGGCGCGCTCCTCGTCCCGGCGGGCACCGGCATCTGGGGCCTCGTCGAGGGGCGCGACGGCGGCGGGTGGGTCCTCGCGGGCGCCGCCGTCTACCTGGTGGGCACCTTCGGCGTCACCATGGCCCTGAACGTGCCCCTCAACAACCGGCTCCTCGCCGACCACGACAAGGCTGCCGGCTGGCGCGCCTACTGGCGGCCGTGGACCGCGTGGAACCACGTCCGCACGGTCGCCGGCATCGTGGCGACGGTGCTCGCGGCGGTCGGCCTGCTCTGACCGGTCGGCCTCCGGTGGGGGCGTCGGGGACAATCGAGCACATGCCCGCCATCGACTTTCACCGCACCCTGCCCGGATACCAGCCGACACCACTGCGGGACGTGCCCGCGCTCGCGGCGGAGCTCGGTGTCGGACGGGTGCTGGTGAAGGAGGAGTCGAGCCGGCTCGGGCTGCCGTCGTTCAAGGTGCTCGGTGCCTCCTACGCGACGGCGCGCGCCCTGGCCGAGCGGTTCGGGCTGCCCGCGGCCACGCTGGACACGGTGCGCTCCGCCGTCCGAGGCAGCACCGTCCGGCTGTACGCGGCGACGGACGGCAACCACGGCCGCGCCGTCGCGCACGTGGCGGGCCTGGTCGGGGCCGCCGCGACCATCTACTACCCGCCGGGCATCACGGAGGCCGCCAAGAAGGCCATCGGTGCGGAGGGCGCGCAGGCGGTCGAGGTGGACGGCACGTACGACGACGTCGTTGCTCGCGCGGCCGCCGACGCGGATGCCGACCCGGACGCGGTGCTGGTGCAGGACACCTCCTGGCCCGGGTACACGGAAGTCCCGCAGTGGATAGTCGACGGCTACGCCACGCTGTGCCTCGAGACGGACGACCAGCTCGCCGCTCTCGGCGTCGCCGGCCCCGACCTGGTGATCGTGCCGGTAGGTGTCGGATCGTTCGCGCAGGCTGTGGTGAGCCACTACCGCAGCTCTGGGGCCGACGGCGGAACGCTGCTCGCCGTCGAGCCCGACCGGGCCGCCGGGCTGGTCGCATCGCTGCGCGCGGGCAAGCCGGTCACGGCCCCGCCCGGCGAGACGATCATGACCGGCCTCAACTGCGGCACCGTCTCGGCGCTCGCGTGGCCGGTCCTGCGGGACGGGCTGGACGGCGCCGTCACCGTCTCCGACGACCAGGCAGCCGCCGCCGTCGACGACCTGGCACGCCTCGGCGTCGACTCCGGACCCTGCGGCGCGGCGACCCTCGCGGCGGCCCGCCTGGTGCTCGGCCGGTCCGGCTGGCGCGAGGCCATCGGCCTGCGGTCCGACGCCGTGGTGCTGCTGCTGTCGACGGAGGGCCGGGCGGCGAACCCCGTCCCCGAGGGCCGGGTCTGACCGGGTCCGCCCCGACATCACTGCCAGATCGCAGCCAGGAGTGTGCTCGTGCCCGTTTCCCTTCCCGCCGCCCTCGAACCGATCCTGCCGCTGCTGCGCTGCCCGTCGTGCGGAGCCGAGCTGGCGTCCGCCGACGGTGCGCTGCGCTGCCCGCGGCGCCACAGCTTCGACCTCGCCCGGCACGGGTACGTCGGCCTGCTGACCGGCGCTCGTGCGACGAGCGGGGACGACGGTCCGATGGCGCGGGCCCGGCGCGACTTCCTGGCGGCGGGGCTGTATGCGCCGGTCCGCGACGCGGTCGCGGAGCTCGCCGCTGAGGCGGATCCTTCCGGGCGCCCGGGACGCCAGGCGCAGCCGGCCACGGTGGTCGACGTCGGCTGCGGGACCGGCTACTACCTCGCGGGTGTGCTCGACGCGCTGCCCGACGCCGTCGGCCTGGGCCTGGACACCTCGGCCCACGCGCTGCGCGTGGCGGCCAAGGCGCACGAGCGGGCCGCGGCGGCGACGTGGGACGTCTTCCGGCCGTTCCCGATCGCGTCCGGGCAGGTCGACGTCGTGCTCGACGTGTTCGCGCCGCGCAACCCTGCCGAGTTCCACCGGGTGCTGCGTCCGGGCGGCGTCCTGGTCGTGGTGCGACCCTTCGGCGGGCACCTGGCCGAGCTGCGCAGCCAGGTCACACAGATGGTGACCGTGGACCCGGACAAGGAGCGGCGCCTGCACCAGGCCCTGGACCCGTACTTCGAGCCCGCGCGCACGGTGGAGGTCGAGTACACGACGCCGCTGACCCGGCAGGAGGCGGTCGACCTGGTGCTGATGACGCCGAGCGCGCGCCACGTCACGGAGGCGGAGCTGGCCGACGACGGCGGCCTGCCCGAGCAGGTCACGGTGTCGGTGCTGGCCACGGCCTATCGCAGGCGGTGACGCTGGCCGCGCTCAGCATCGAGGATGCTGACAGACGGTCTTGGCGATCATGGCCCGGTCTCGTCCGCGGTGGTTGAGGGGAACGGCGACGGCAACACGTCGCAGCCGTCGGGAGGCAGGGAGTCGGACGGCTGTCCGGGCCTTTCCGGCCTCGGCGTCGCTCGGGTAGCCGTCGGCGACGACGCGCACTCGCGCGGACCGAGGGACGGTCCGGTGCTCGGGGTGCTCGTCGGCGTGGTGGGGGTCGGCGCGAGCGAGGCCGGGGCGCCCGGCATAACCGCTCCCGGTTCAGGCCACAGCAGGGCCGTGCCGATTCCGGCCCCGCCGAGCAGGGCCACCGTGGCCGCCAGCGCCCACACCGCGGAACGACGGCGGGGGAGTGCCGGCCGCTCTCCGTACCGGAGGATCTCCACCCCGGACGACGAGGCGTCGTCGGGCTCCGGTTCTGCAACGGGACGGGACCGTGTACGCACCAGCGCGTCCGAACGCGTTCGGGTCAGGTCCAGCTCCAGGTCGACCTGGCTCAAGGCACGCCGCGCGCGGGTCAGGGTGTCTTCCGTCTTCCTCATCAGGTCTCCTGACCTTCGGTCACGGTGCGGTAGGCGGCGCGCAGTCGACGTCGTGCCCGGTACACCTTGGTGGCCGCGGACGCCGTCGTGCAGCCGAGCACCTGGGCGATCTCGGCGGTGCTCAGCTCAGCGGCGGCCAGCAGCTCGACGACCTCGCGGTCTGCCGGGCGCAGGAGCGCCAAGGCACGGTGGAGGACGTCGAGCTCGTCCACCAGGCGGGCGTCATCCGGGCCAGGAGCCTTGGGATGCCGGAGCGTCCGCTCGGCGAGCGCCGTCCGACGCCGCTCGGCCCGGACCTGGTTGGCCAGCACCCGCCGGGCGATGGCGAACAGCCAGGCCCGCGGGTCGTCGGGGATCTCGCCCTTGCGCCAGGCGATCGCGAAGACCTCCGCCACGACGTCCTCCGCCTCGGCCGCGCCGAGCCGGGTTCGCGCGTACCTGTGCACGGCGCGCGCGTGGTCGGCGAACAGCGACTCGGTCTGGTCCGGCGAGAGCGGACCTGAGGAGACGTCGCGTGGCTCGGTATGGGTGGACAGGACGTCTCCCGGGGGTGCGGCAGTGGGACGGGTGCGGGCTGCTGTGGGCCTGCGAAACGGTCGGTGTCCGGGAGCGGTCTCGCCATGACACCTGGTCGATGTCGTCCACGTCACATCACTGCGCCGGACGGGCCGTCGCCCGTGCCGGTCCTGTCAGGCGTTCTTCGCGGCGGCCTTCTGCGCCTTCTTGAACGCGCGGACCTCCAGCAGCGCCTCGGCGCTGGTCACGTCCGCGATCGACCGGTGGGAGCCCTCTTCGCCGAACTCGCCCGCCGCCTCGCGCCAGCCCTCAGGCTGGACGTCGCGCTGCTTGCCGAGCAGGGCGAGGAAGATCTTGGCCTTGCGCTCCCCGTAGCCGGGCAGGGCGTTGAGCCGCTTGAGCACCTCGCGACCGGTCGGGGCTCCGCCGTCGGCGCCGGGCGCGGTCCAGATCTTCGCGGCGTCGCCGTCGTACTCCTCGACGATCGTGCGGGCGAGCTCCTGCACCCGACCTGCCATGGACCGGCCGTACCGGTGGATCGCCGGGGGAGTGGTCGCCATGGTGGTGAACTCGTCAGGGTCGGCCTCGGCAATGGCGTGCACGTCGAAGGAGCCCATGCGGTCGCGGATCTTGGCCGGTCCGGCGAACGCGTGCTCCATCGGGAACTGCTGGTCCAACAACATGCCAGTGAGGAGCGCGAAAGGGTCGTCGCTCAGCAGCTGGTCCGTGTCGGTGTCGCCGGTGATCCAGAGCTGGGTAGCCATGTCTCCATCTTGCATCCTGCCCGGCCCCCGAGCGCCCTGACTGACAGATACCCGCTCAAAAGGGCAGCTGCCCCAGCCGACGACGGCGGCCGTTCTGAATCGTTGACCACAGCAGTTGCTGCCAAGGTGGGCCTTTGTCTGGCAGCAACTGCTGTGGTCAACGGACGTGTCGGCGCGTGGCGCGTTACGGGGTCCGTGGTCGCCCAGATCAGGGGATCAACCGGTCCACTATCTCCAAGGTGTCCGAGGTGAAGTGCCCGTCGTCGCGCACCACCAGCGTCCCGCCCAGCCTGTCGAACATGGCCCGACCCTGGTCGGCGTCGCAGCCGAACTCGTCCTCGACCGAGTTGAGGAACACCAGGTCACGGACGTGCGACCGGATCGCCGCCCAGTCGTACGAGTCCTGCAGCACCGGCTCGGGCTGGTCGTTCGGCAGCGTCGAGTACCCGGCAACGAGCACCGCCTGCGCCACCGAGACGTCCAGGTGTTCGAGGAGCGCCAGCAGCAGGGCAGCCCCGCCCGAGTGCCCCACCAGGACGGTGTCCTCGTCGAACGTGTGCGCGGCGAGCACCGTGGGCAGGAACTTGGCGACCGGCTCGACGTTGGTGCCGGGGTGGTGCGGCGTCTCGACGTCGTACCCGCGAGCGCGCAGCCGGCCCGCGAGCCACGGGTACCAGATCCACTCCGGCCGAGCGCCGCTCCCGTGGAAGATGATCGCCCTGCGTCCCATCAGCTCTCCCTCGAAGCCGACGACGCCTCGGGCGCCACACCGAGGTTGACCTGGTCCAGCACCGGCTCGAACCCGATCGCCGCGTACACCCGGTTCGACACCGGGTTGTTCCGGTCGGTGTAGAGGCAGACCCGGTCGCCGGCGTCGAGCACGCGCTGAGCCACCTCGGCGACCATCGCCCGCGCGTACCCGCGTCCACGGTGCTCGGCCGGCGTGTAGACGGGGCCGATCCGGACCACGCCGAACGCCGGCGGCCGCATGCCCGTCAGGTGCACCACCTCGCCGTCGACGTCCCACAGCCAGACGGTGCCCTCCTCGATCCAGCGCTGCGCGCCCTCGATCCGCAGCGGCTCGGCCGCCGGCGGGCGCCCGGCCTGGGCATCGGCCTCCGGGTGGAACTCGGCGAACCACGCGGTGACCAGGTCCAGGTCGGCAGGCGTGGCGGGGCGCGCTCTGCCCGACGGCGCCGGGTCGGGCGCGGTGACGTGCTTCGCCTCCCAGAGTCGGTCGGGGCGGTCCTCGAACACCATTCCGCCGGTGGACCGCAGCACCTCGTCGGTGAAGATCCGAACAGCGGGCAGCGGGCCGTTCGCCGAGATCAGGGGCGGTTCGCCGGACCGCACCGTGTGGTCGAGCGCGGTGCGGGCCAGCAGCTGCGCCGCGTCGTCGGGCAGCGCCGGGACCCAGACCGTGTGCGGCGCGTGCGGCATGGTGCGCATCGACACGGCGACCACTACGTCGTCCGCGTCCCGCACGACCGCCCACCACATCGGGTGCTCCGGACGCGGCCCGCCGGGCGCGAACGTCCGCGCGGCGTGGTGCGTGACCGAGGCGACGACGCTCCAGAGCACCGGCTCGGCGGCCAGGAGGTCGCCTGCCACCGCCAGGACTGCCGCCGGATCATCGAGGAGCTCGACGCTGTGTGCGGTGGTCATGCCGAGATCCTGGCACGCGGCGCCCGTCCGATCGAGCCCTTTCGCAGGCACCCGCGGCCGACGTGCCCCGCGCAGCAGCTAGCGGACCAGGCGCACCTCGAGCACGTCCGTGTCCGGGTCGGTGACGGTGACGCCGTCGGGCAGGAACCCCGCGCGCTGGAAGAACTTGCGCGCACGCGGGTTGGTCGCGTACGTCCAGAGCTGGGCCGACGTACCGGGCGGGAGGATGTTCTCCAGCAGGGCGTGACCGACGTTGGTCCCGTGGAAGTTCGGGTCGACGTACAGCTCGTGCAGCTCGATGGCGCGGACCGGCGGGTGGCCGAGGTGCGGGCCGGACGGGTTCTTCATCGCGAAGCCGACGATCTTGTCGCCGACCTCGGCGACCAGCGCCTTGTTGCCCGCGGCGAGGATGCGCATCCAGCCCTCCGTGCGGGTCCCGAGCGTCTCGGTTTTCCAGTGCTCGGCCGACAGGAGCTCGCCGAAGACCGCGCGCCGGGTGGTCCAGTGCACCGCGGCGATACCGACGGCGTCGTCCGGGATCGAGGCGCGGATGTGGAAGTCAGACATGAGTCGAACCGTAACCCGACTATCTGACCATCCGTACCTCTGCGAGGTCGGCGGTGGTCGTGTCGACGACCCGCGTGCCCTCCATGACGAACCCGTTGCGCTCGTAGAAGCGCCGGGCGCGCGGGTTGTCCTCCGCGACCCACAGCTGCGCGCCGGTCCCGGGCGGCACGACGGCGTCCAGCAGGGCCTGGCCGACGCCGGTTCCGTGGTGGGCCGCCAGGACGTACAGCAGGTACAGCTGCCGGCCGCGCATCGGGAGCACGTCCTCCTGCTCGACGGCGTCGCCGGACATCGCGATGCCGACCACCTCGCCGCCCACCTCGGCGAGGACGGGCGCCGCGCCGTTCGCCAGCCACCGCTCCCAGGTCTTCGTGCGCCGCTCGAGCGTGGCAGTGGCCCAGAACTCGGGCGGGAGGATCTGACCGTAGGTCGTGACCCAGGTCGTGTGGTGCACCCGGGCGACGGCTGCGGCGTCGGACAGCGTGGCTGTGCGCAAGTTCACGACGCGAAACATACTCCCGCGCCGGGGCGGTCGATGACACGCGACCGCCGCAGCGAAGTCAGGCGGGGTGCAGGGTACCGACCAGGCAGTCCTCGATACCGACCGCTGACATGAGCTTCGACGGCACCGAGCCGAGCCACCCGACCGCCTCGTACGCCGGCACGAGCCGGACGTCCTTGACCAGGAACTCCGTACCGCCACGCGTCAGCCGCACGGTTCCGGCGCTCATCGTGTTGCGCGCCCAGTCGGTGCCCGAGCCCCACGGGAGCGGCAGCACCGCGACGATCTCCTGCTCGGGCCGGGCCGCGAACGCGACCAGCGGGGTGCTGTACTCCTTTCCGGACTTCCGTCCGACGTGGTGCAGCACCACCCACGGCGAGACCTGCCCGGCGATGCGGAGCATCCACGGGTTGACGATTTTTCCTGCCTTGACGACGAGATCCGGTGCGGCCATGGCTCCCATCATGGTTCAGGTACGCGGATCCGTCAGCATGGGGGCGCTGCTCGCGAGCCGCCGGAGTCCCGGCTGGACCTCAGCCGCGGTCGAAGCCGCGGTCGAAGGAGAGCACCGGGCGTCCGGTACGTGGATGCGTCAGCACGTCGACCCGTACCCCGTACACCGGCTCCAGAACCGCCGGGACCAGCACATCGGAGACCGGGCCCGACGCGACGACCCGACCCTGGTCCAGCAGGACCAGGTGGTCGCACGTCGAGGCGGCCAGGTTGAGGTCGTGCAGGGCGGCGACGACGGTCACGCCGTCCGCCGCGAGGTCACGCAGCACCCGCATGGCGTGCAGCTGGGCAGCGATGTCGAGGTGGTTGGTCGGCTCGTCGAGCAGGATCAGCCGCGGCTGCTGCGCCAGGGCGCGGGCCATGTGCACGCGCTGGCGCTCGCCGCCCGACAGAGTGCCGACCTCACGGTCGGCGAGCTCGGCGGCCCCCGCCGCGGCGAGGGCCGTGTGCGCGGCGGCGCGGTCGGCGTCCGAGTCGCCCGCGAGCAGGGAGCGGTGCGGTATACGGCCCAGGAGCACCGCGTCCAGCACGGACAGCGGCAGGTCGGTAGAGGCGTCCTGCTCCACGAGGGCGAGCAGCCGGGCGCGTTCGCGGCGCGGCAGCGCGCGCAGGTCGGCGCCGTCGAACGCCGTCGCCGGGTCCGACGCCGGGCCCGACGCCGATTCCAGGGCCGACGACGACGCGCGCGCCCCGCCGTCGGACGGCGAGGCGGCGCGCCCCGCCTGCTGCACCCCGGCGAGAACCCGAAGCAGCGTGGACTTGCCCGAGCCGTTCGGCCCCAGCAGCCCGGTGACGGCGCCGCTGGGGGCGACCACCCCGACGTCGTCCAGCACAACCCGCCCACTGATGTCCCAAGACACCTGTCCAGCCTTCAACCCTCGTTGAGTGCTGGATATCTGCCCTGTCGGAGGCGTCTGGGTGGACAAATATCCAGCACTCAACGGTTTCCCTTCCAGAGCAAGAGGGCGAAGATCGGGGCGCCTATGGCCGCCGTGACTATGCCTACCGGGAGCTCGCGGGGCTCGAAGATCGTGCGGGCGAGGGTGTCGGCCCAGACCAGGAACGATGCCCCGGCCAGCGCGGACAGCGGCAGCAGCAGCCGGTGCCGGGCCCCGGTGAACAGCCGCACCGCATGCGGCAGGATCAGCCCGACGAAGCCGATGGACCCGCTCTGGGACACGAGCGCCCCGGTCAGCAGCGCGACGCCGATCAGCAGGATCCAGCGCGCGCGGTTCACGGGCACCCCGAGCGCGGCGGCGGCGTTGTCCCCGAACGTGAACGCGTCGAGCACTGACCCGGTCAGCGCCAGCAGCGTGCCGAGCACCAGGACGGCGCCGCCCGCGATCGCCACCGACGTCCACGTCGCCGACGCGACGGAGCCCATGAGCCAGGACAGGACCTCGCGGAACGCGTCGCCCTTGGCGGACCAGAAGATCACGAACGACACGGCCGCCGCGCAGAGCTGGCTGATCGCGAGCCCCGCCAGCACGGTGCGGGTCGGCGTGATCGTGCCGAGCGCACCCGCCAGCCCCAGGGCGAGCGCCAGCGCCCCGACGGCGCCGGTGAACGCCGCGACCGGCAGCAGGAGCGGGACGCCGGCGAGCAGCACGAGCACCGCGCCCAGCGACGCGCCCGACGACAGCCCCAGCAGGTACGGGTCCGCGAGCGGGTTGCGCGTGAGCGACTGCATCACCGCGCCGCACAGCGCGAGACCCGCGCCCACGGCGGCGGCGGTGAGGATGCGCGGCATCCGCAGCTGCCACACCATGCCGTCGCGCAGGGCCGAGAGCGGCTCCAGGCCGAGCGCGCCGCCCAGCCCGAGATGGGTCGCGACCGAGCGGCCGACCTCGGACAGGGCGAGGTCGGCCGGGCCGATGGTCACCGCGACGCCGATGCTCAGGACGAGCGCGAGGGTCGCGACCGGCAGGGCCAGGCCGGGTCTCGACGGGCGGGTCCTGAGCCTGTCGAAGGGCGACCGACGGGCGGCCGTGAGCGTCGACGTCACAGGTCGAGGTCCGCCAGCTGGTCCACCACCGAGGCGACGGCATCGACGTTCCGGACGCCGGCCTCGGTCGCCGGGAACGGCACCACCACGTAGCGCCCCTCCTTGACCGCCGTCATCTCACGGGTCGCCGGGTTCGACTCCAGCGTCTCGATCTTCGCGTCCGCGGGGTTCCACGCGGCGTCGACCAGCACCAGGACGTCGGGGTCGGCCTCGACCACGTTCTCCCAGCCGAGCGAGGTCCACGTGTCGTGGACGTCGGCCGAGACGTTGGTCAGCCCGGCCGCCTCCATGATCATCTGCGGCGCGCCGATGCCGGCGCCCACGTACGGGGTGTCGTCGCCCGAGGACCACCACAGCGCCGTCAGTCCGCGGTCGTCCGGCTCTATGGCGCCGAGCGCGGCACGCTGCTCCTCGACGAGCCGGGTCGCGGCGTCCTCGGCGTCGAACAGGGAGCCCACCTCCACGATCTCGTCGAACACCGTGTCGAAGGTGAGCGGGTCCGGCATGTACCCGTCCTCCTTGCAGGCGGCGGGGGAGACGTACGTGGCGACGCCGAGCTGGGCGAGGGTCTCGCGGTCGCCCGCGGTCTCCGCCGTCAGGTTGGACTCCCAGCCCGCGTAGACGAGGTCCGGCTCCAGCGCGAGCGTGGCCTCGGAGCCGGGCGCCTCGGCCGCGAACGGCTCCTCGACGGCGGGCACCGACTCCAGCGAGTCCGGCACCGGACCGTCGAGGAACGCCGAGCCGACTATCCGGTCGCCCAGGCCGAGGGCCAGCAGCATCTCGGTGGTCGACGACTTGATGGTCACCACGCGCTCCGGCGGCGCCTCGACCACCGTCTCGAAGCCGCAGTTGTCGAGGGTGACGGGAAAGCCGCCCGCCTCCGGCGACGCGCCTCCGGCGTCCGGCTCACCGGAGGCAGAGGCCGAGCAGGCGGCGAGGGCGAGCGCGGTTACGGCGGCGATCGCGGGCAGGGCGACAGCACGGGACGGACGGACGCGAAGGGGGTGCACGCGAGGGCTCCAGGGGTCGACGAACATCCCACAGCGGGACAGCCATGGGGTGAGCAGCGACGCGCCATCTCGCGTCCAGGCGGGAAGCGGCTCACACTGAGAGCCACGTCAACGAGCCAAAGAAGGCTCGCGACCCGTCGTCACGATACACCGGCCCGATTCGGCCCCCACGGCCGTTTCGCTGTCGGCGTCGTCCCCGGTCCGGCGCGGACCAAACGCCTGTGCCAGCGGCAGGCACCGCCGGAACAAACGTCACGTCCCGGAAACGGGTAGGGGCTCGCAGCGGAAACAGGCCCCGGCTTTGCTAGGTCACCTGCTGAGGCGAGGGAGTTTGCATGAGCACCGTCCGAGTTGCGTTCACACAGGCACGCTGGACCGGCGACAAGGAGTCCATGATCGCCCTGCACGAGGGGTGGGCCAGGGAAGCCGCGAGCCAGGGCGCGCAGGTGATCGCGTTCCAGGAGCTGTTCTACGGCCCGTACTTCGGCATCACGCAGGACCCGGCCTACTACCGCTACGCCGAGCCCGCGGACGGGCCCACCGTCGAGCGGTTCGCGGCGCTCGCGGCCGAGCTCGGCATCGTCATGGTCCTGCCGATCTACGAGGAGGCCCAGCCGGGCGTCCTGTACAACACGGCGGTGGTGGTCGACGCCGACGGCACCGTGCTCGGCAGCTACCGCAAGCACCACATCCCGAACCTCGACAAGTTCTGGGAGAAGTTCTACTTCCGGCCCGGCAACCTGGGCTTCCCGGTCTTCGACACCGCCGTCGGCAAGATCGGCGTCTACATCTGTTACGACCGGCACTTCCCCGAGGGCTGGCGGGAGCTGGCGCTGAACGGCGCACAGATCGTCTTCAACCCCAACGCGACCAAGCCCGGGCTGTCCAACCGGCTCTGGGAGATCGAGCAGCCGGCGGCCGCGATCGCCAACGGCTACTTCGTCGTGGCGAACAACCGGGTGGGCCTGGAGGACAACGAGTACGGCTCCGATGCCGTGAACTTCTACGGGTCCTCGTACGCCGTCGGGCCGGACGGGAACTACGTGGGCGAGATCGCCTCGGCCACGAGCGACGAGCTCGTCGTGCGCGACCTCGACCTGAACCAGGTCCGCGAGGTCCGCGAGCGCTGGCAGTTCTTCCGCGACCGCCGCCCGGACGCGTACACCGCCATCACCGCGCCGTAGCGGACAGGCAGGCGAAGTAGAGCGTGCGTCCGGACAGGCGCTCTACCCCGCAGCCTGCAGCACGGCGAAGTAGAGCGTGCGTCCGGACAAGCGCTCTACTTCGCGGCAGTGCGAGACCGGCTCGGAAGACCGACATGGAGGGCACGATGACGATACTCATCACCGGCGGGACGGTCGTGAACGCGACGGGCACGGTAGTGGCCGACGTGCTGATCGACGGCGAGAAGGTGGTCGCCGTCGTCCTGCCAGGAAGCACCGCCCTGGGGGCGGACCTGGCCGCGACCGCGGACCGCGTGATCGACGCGACCGGCAAGTACGTGGTGCCCGGCGGCGTCGACGCGCACACCCACATGGAGCTGCCGTTCGGCGGCACGGCCGCGAGCGACACGTTCGAGACCGGCACGACGGCGGCGGCGTGGGGCGGCACCACCACCATCGTCGACTTCGCCGTGCAGAAGCAGGGCGAGCGCGTGCAGGACGGCCTGGAGGCGTGGCACAAGCGCGCGGCCGGCAACTGCGCCATCGACTACGCGTTCCACCAGATCATCGGCGGGGTCGACGACGACTCGCTCGCCGCGATGCGCACCCTCGTCGACGAGGGCATCACGAGCTACAAGATGTTCATGGCCTACCCCGGCGTCTTCTACGCGGACGACGCCCAGATCCTGCGCGCCATGCAGGTGGCGAGGGACGAGGGCCTGCTCACGATGATGCACGCCGAGAACGGGCCGGCGATCGACGTCCTGGCCGCCCAGCTCGTCGCGGCCGGCAAGACGGATCCCTACTACCACGGGCTCGCGCGCCCCTGGCAGCTCGAGGAGGAGGCGACGCACCGGGCCATCATGCTGGCCGACCTCACGGGTGCGCCCCTGTACGTGGTGCACGTCAGCGCCAAGCAGGCGGTCGCCCAGCTCGCGGCCGCCCGGGACGCGGGCAAGAACGTGTTCGGCGAGACCTGCCCGCAGTACCTGTATCTGTCGCTGGAGGAGCAGCTCGGGGCCTCCAGCGAGGAGTGGGGCGCCTTCGAAGGTGCCAAGTGGGTGTGCTCGACGCCGCTGCGCGCGCGGGCCGAGGGACACCAGGACGCGATGTGGCAGGCCCTGCGGACCAACGACCTGCAGGTGGTCTCCACCGACCACTGCCCGTTCTGCATGACGGACCAGAAGGAGCTGGGCCGGGGCGACTTCCGGGCCATCCCGAACGGCATCGGCTCCGTGGAGCACCGCATGGACCTGCTCTACCAGGGCGTGGTCACCGGCCGGCTGAGCCTGGAGCGCTGGGTCGAGCTCTGCTCGGTGACCCCGGCGCGCATGTTCGGCATGTACGGCACCAAGGGCGTCATCCAGCCGGGCGCCGACGCCGACATCGTCGTGTACGACCCGGCGGGGCTCACCACGCTCGGCGTCCGAACGCACCACATGAACATGGACCACTCCGCGTGGGAGGGCGTCGAGATCGACGGGCACGTCGACGCCGTCCTCTCGCGCGGCGAGGTGGTCGTGGACGACGGCGGGTTCCACGGCCGGGCCGGTCACGGCCGGTTCGTGAAGCGCGGCCTGAGCCAGTACCTGGTCTAGGGGGAGACATGGACTTCGGGATAGTGCTGCAGAACGACCCGCCCGCCACGCGCGTGGTGGACCTCGCCCGCCAGGCCGAGGACCAGGGCTTCGACTACGTGTGGACGTTCGACTCGCACCTGCTGTGGCAGGAGCCGTTCGTGATCTACCCGGCGATCCTGGCGGCCACCGAGCGGGTGATCGTCGGCCCGATGGTGACCAACCCGGCGACGCGCGACTCGACGGTGCTGGCCTCCATGTTCGCGACGCTCAACGACACGTACGGCAACCGGACGATCTGCGGCATCGGCCGCGGCGACTCCGCCGTGCGCACGCTGCACGGGCGACCGGCCAGCCTGGCGACCCTGCGGGAGTCGGTCACCGTGATCAAGGACCTCGGCAACTCGCGCGAGGCCGACGTGGGCGGCAGCCCCGTGCGGTTCGCCTGGTCGAAGGGCTCCGAGCTGGACGTGTGGGTCGCGGCGTACGGGCCCCGGGCGCTGGCGCTGACGGGCGAGGTGGGCGACGGGTACATCCTGCAGCTCGCCGACCCCGACATCGCCGCGTGGATGATCGGCGCCGTCCGGGAGGCGGCTGAGGCCGCGGGCCGGGACCCGGGGGCGATCAAGTTCTGCGTGGCCGCGCCGGCCTACGTGGGCGAGGACCGGGCGCACATGCGCGACCAGGTGCGCTGGTTCGGCGGCATGGTCGGCAACCATGTCGCGGAGATCGTGGCGCGGTACGGGGCGGGGCCGAGCGGCGGGGCACGGATCCCCGCCGCCCTCACCGACTACATCGAGGGCCGCAAGGGGTACGACTACGCCGAGCACGGCCGGGCGGGCAACAGCCACGCCGAGTTCGTGCCCGACGACGTCGTGGACCGGTTCTGCCTGGTCGGCACCCCGGACGAGCACATCGCCCGGCTCAAGGAGCTCGAGGCCCTCGGCTGCGACCAGTTCGCCGTCTACCTGCAGCACGACTCCCAGGAGGAGACGCTGCGGGCGTACGGCGAGACGATCATCCCGGCGCTCCAGGGCCGCGCCGGAACCGCCGGATGAGCCGCCCCTCCCGCTGGTCGAGCGCGCGTCGTTGGTCGAGCCTGTCCAGACCCCGCAGGTCCGGACTCCTCGCCGGCACCGCAGGCGTCCTCGCCCTCGCCGCCGCCTGGGAGGCGTACAAGGCCCTGCTGCCCGACGACGGCTGGGTGCTCGGCGAGGTCCGCGTGCTGCCCCGCACCACCGACGTCGCGATGCCGCACCTGTGGGACATGTTCGCCCGCGCGGCCGAGCCGCTGACCTCCGCCCCCGATTCGCCGCCGCTGTGGCTCGCGACGCTGCAGGGCGCCGGGTTCACGCTGGGCGTCTCGGCCGTGGGCTGGGCGGCCGGGGTGGTGTTCGGCCTGCTCGTGGCGGTGCTCATGGCGCGGTTCGTACCGGCGCGCGCGGGGCTGCTGCCCTGGGTGGTGCTGAGCCAGACGGTGCCGCTGATCGCCATCGCGCCGCTGGTCAAGCGCTGGGGCGCACAGCTGGAGGTGGGCACCTTCGACTGGCAGGACTGGATGTCGGTGGCCGTGATCGCGTCGTACCTGGCGTTCTTCCCGGTCTCGGTCGGGGCGCTGCGCGGGTTCACCTCCCCGGACGCCGCCGCCGACGGTGTGCGGCTCGACCTGTTCCGCGCCTACGGCGTCGGCTGGTGGACGACGTTCTGGCGGCTGCGGGCGCCGTCGTCCGTCCCGTACCTGCTGCCCGCGCTGCGCCTGGCCGCCGCGAACGCGGTGGTCGGGACGGTCGTGGCGGAGGTGTCCACGGGTCTGCGCGGCGGGCTCGGCCGGATGATCGTCGAGTTCGGCGCCTCCGCGAGCGCGGACCCGGCCAAGCAGTGGTCGCCCATCGGGGGCGCCGTGCTCGTAGGACTCGCGGCGACGGGCCTGGTGGCGCTGGTCGCCCTGGGCCTGCGCCGGTACCGCGTGGAGGAGACGGCATGACGGCAGTGGTGGTGTCCGGCGCGCGCCGGGTGTTCGACGGCGGCACGGTGGCCCTGGCCGACGTCGACCTCACGGTCGGCGAGGGCGAGCTGGTGTCGCTGATCGGGCCGTCCGGCTGCGGCAAGTCCACCCTGCTCCGGCTGATCGCCGACCTGGACGCCCCGACGTCGGGCAGCGTGTCTGTGTTCGGCAAGACGGCGGAGCGGGCGCGCAAGGACCAGGACTACGGGATCGCGTTCCAGCAGGCCGGGCTGCTGCCGTGGCGCTCGGTGCGGGCCAACGTGGAGCTGCCGATGCAGCTGCGCGGTGCCCGCGGGGACCGGGCGGACCGGGCTCAGCGGGTGGCCCGGGCCACGGAGCTGCTCGCGCTCGTCGGGCTCGCGGACTTCGCCGACCACCGGCCGCACCAGCTCTCGGGCGGGATGCAGCAGCGGGTCGCGATCGCGCGGGCGCTGGCCCGCAGCCCGCGGCTGCTGCTGATGGACGAGCCGTTCGGCGCGCTCGACGAGATGACGCGCGAGCGGCTGCAGGACGAGCTGCTGCGGGTCCGGGCCACGACCGGCGCTGCGGTCGTCTTCGTGACGCACTCGATCGCGGAGGCCGTGTACCTGTCGGACCGCGTGGTGGTCATGTCGCCCCGCCCCGGCCGCGTGGTGGCGACCCTCGACGTCCCGCTCGGCGGCCCGGCCGACCGGGCGGCGCGCGGCATCCAGCTGCGCGAGGACCCGGTGTACTTCGAGCGGGTCTCGGCAGTGCGCGAGGCGCTGCACTCCGGCGAGGCCGCCTCCGACCGGGTGCCGTCGTGACCGGGGTTCGGGCCCGGGTCCGGGGCGACTGGCTGGGGCTGGGCGCGCCCGTCGTTGTCGGCGTCGCAGCCGTGGCGCTCTGGCAGGCGGTGGTGACCGGGTTCGGCATCGAGCCGTTCGTGGTCCCCGCGCCGTCGGACATCGCGGCCGAGCTCGGCGCCAACCTCGGCGTCGTCACGGACGCGGCCCTGGCCACGGCGACCAACGCGCTGCTCGGCCTCGTGCTCGGGACGCTCCTCGCCCTGGCCGGCGCGGGGATCTCGGCGGCGTGGCGTCCTGTCGCCGACGCGGCGACCCCGCTGGTCACGGCCACCGCCGTCGTGCCGATCGTGTGCCTGGCGCCCGTCTTCTACACGATGTTCGGCACCGACGCCCAGACCACGCGGGTCGTCGTCGCGGCGATCGCCGTGTTCGTGCCGGTGTACCTCAACACACTGCGCGGGCTGCGCACCGTCGAGCCCGTGCACCGGGACCTGATGCGCTCGTACGCCGCGACGCCCTGGGAGGCCACGCGGCACGTGACCCTGCCGGGCGCGCTGCCCTTCTTCTACACGGGGCTGCGGGTCGCGTCGTCGCTCGCCGTCATCTCCGCCCTGGTCGCCGAGTACTTCGGCGGGCCCGTCGACGGCCTCGGCAAGGCCATCACCTCGGCCGTCTCCTCCAGCCGCTACGCCCTGGCCTGGGCGTACGTGCTGGGCGCCGTCGCCACGGGGCTCGTCTTCTATGCCGTCACCGCTGTGATCGAGAGGAACAACCATGCACGGTAAGAATGTGCTGCGCGCGGCACTGGGCCTGGCCACGGCCGTCGCGCTGGCCGGCTGCGCACCAGCAGCCGGCGAGCCGGAGCCCGGCGCCGCCACGCCCGTCGTCCTGCAGCTCCAGTGGGTCGCGCAGGCGCAGTTCGCCGGGTACTACGCCGCCGTCGACCAGGGGTACTACGCGGACGAGGGCCTGGACGTCACCATCCAGGAGGCCGGCACCGACACCGTGCCGATCGACGTGCTCGCCGCGGGCGACGCCGACTACGCGATCTCCTGGGTGCCGAAGGTGCTCGGTTCCATCGAGCAGGGCACCGCGGTGACGAACGTGGCGCAGGTGTTCGAGCGCTCCGGCACGCTGCAGGTCGCGTTCAAGGACGCCGGGATCACCGAGCCCGCCGACCTCGCGGGCAAGAAGGTCGGCTCCTGGGGGTACGGCAACGAGTGGGAGCTGTTCGCAGGCATGCAGGACGCCGGGATCCAGACCCCCGACGACATCGAGCTGGTGCAGCAGGCGTTCGACATGAACGGGTTCCTCGCCGGCGACATCGACGCGGCCCAGGCCATGACGTACAACGAGTACGCCCAGATCCTGGAGACCGTGAACCCGGAGACGGGCGAGCTGTACCAGCCCGAGGACCTCGAGGTCATCGACTGGAACGACCACGGCACGGCGATGCTCCAGGACGCGATCTGGGCCGACGCCGGCCGCCTCGCCGACGACGAGGTGTACGCGGAGACGACCGTCGGATTCGTGAAGGCGTCGCTGAGGGGCTGGGCGTACGTCCGCGACAACCCCGAGGAGGCCGCCGCGATCGTCACCGCGGCGGGCTCGACGCTCGGCGCCTCGCACCAGCTCTGGCAGACCAACGAGGTCAACAAGCTGATCTGGCCGTCCACCAGCGGCATCGGCACGATCAACGCCGACCAGTGGGACCAGACCGTCGAGATCGCCATGGGCACGCGGAACGAGACCGGCGCGACGGTGATCTCCGCCGAGCCGCCCGAGACCGCCTACACCAACGAGTACGTGGAACAGGCCCTCGCCGAGCTCGCGGAGGAGGGCGTGGATACCCAGGGTGAGGAGTTCGAGGCACTCGACGTGCAGCTCACCGAGGGCGGCAGCTGATGGCCGACGACGACGTCCGCGCGATCGCCGGGGCCCGCGACCTCCTGATGCAGTCCTGGTCGCCCACCTCCGCGACACCCTCGGTGGTGATCGCCGGCGGCTCCGGTTCCCGCGTGTGGAACCACGCGGGCGACGAGTGGCTCGACATGTCGTCGATGCTGGTGAACACCAACATCGGGCACCAGCACCCGCGCGTGGTCGAGGCGATAGCGCGCCAGGCGGGCGAGCTGGTGACGGCGTCGCCGGCGCTCGCGGTGCGGGTGCGCGGCGAGGCGGCAGAGCGGGTGCTCGCCCGCGCGCCGTTCGGTCCGGGCGGCAAGGTGTTCTTCACCAACGGCGGGGCGGACGCCATCGAGAACGCGATCCGCATGGCCCGGGTCCACACGGGCCGGAGCAAGGTGGTGTCGCTCTACCGGTCGTACCACGGCAACACGGGCGCTGCGATCGTCGCGACGGGGGACCGGCGGCGGGTGCCGAACGAGTACGCGACCGGGCACGTGCACGCCTTCGGGCCCTACCTGTACCGGTCGGAGTTCTGGGCGTCGTCCACGGAAGAAGAGGGCGAGCGGGCGCTGCACCACCTGGAGCGGGTGATCCAGGCGGAGGTCCCCGACACCGTCGCGGCGCTCCTGCTGGAGACCGTCCCCGGGACGGCAGGCATCCTCGTGCCGCCGCCCGGCTACCTGGCGGGCGTGCGGCGGATCGCCGACCGGTACGGGATCGTGCTGATCCTGGACGAGGTCATGGCGGGGTTCGGCCGCACGGGCTCATGGCTTGCCCTGGACCAGCACGATGTCCGCCCCGACCTGATCGTCTTCGCCAAGGGCGTGAACTCGGGGTACGTGCCGGCGGGCGGGGTGATCGTGTCGCCCGAGGTCGCGGCGACCTTCCAGGAGCGGGCGTTCCCCGGAGGCCTCACCTACTCGGGGCATCCCCTTGCCATGGCGGCGATCGTCGCCACGCTCGACACCATGGCGGACGAGAGCATCGTCGAGAACGCCGCCCGCATCGGGGCCGACGTGCTGGGCCCGGGCCTCGCCGCGATCGCCGAGGCCAACCCGCTGGTCGGGGAGGTGCGCGGCCTCGGCGTCTTCTGGGCGGTCGAGCTGGTCGCGGACCCCGCGACCAAGGAACCGCTCGGCGCGCCCGCCATGGCGGCGATCAAGAAGAACCTGATCGCCGGCGGCGTCCTGCCCTTCGTCGCCGACAACCGGGTGCACGTGGTCCCGCCCTGCGTCATCACCCCGGACGAGGCGCGCGAGGGCCTCGCCGTGCTCGGCGGCGTGCTCGCGGACGCGAAGTAGAGCGCCTGTCCGGACACACGCTCTACCTCGGCGTTCCCCAGTCGGCGAAGTAGAGCTTGTGTCCGGACAGGCGCTCTACTTCGCGGGAGATGGAAGCGTGACGGTGAAGGGACCCCGACGGTAGGGAGACCCACCATGACGAAGGATGCGGAGAACCCGGCGGCGCACAACCCGGACCCCGAGCCGGACGGCCGCACCATGCCGCTGAGCGGCAACCTCCAGCCGGGCGAGACGCCGCCCGAGTCGAGCCAGGTGAGCGCGCCGCAGGGCCATGAGGAGCACGGTCCGCCGCGCTGGGTGCCGTGGGCGTGGATCGTCGCGATCCTGGTCGTGGCGGGACTCGTCGCCGCGCTCTTCGGCGGCTACGCGGCAGGTCTGATGCGCTGAGGTATGCGCTGAGCAGAAAGCATTACAGTGCGGCCATGAGCGACAGCACCGCCCCCGAGACCCGTCCCGAGACCCGTCCCGAGACCACGCCGAACCGCCGCGCCCTGGTGACCGGGGCGTCGTCCGGCATCGGTGCGGCCACCGTGCGCCGCCTGCGCGCCGACGGCTGGGACGTCGTGGCCGCCGCACGTCGCGCCGACCGGCTGGAGGCGCTCGCCACCGAGACCGGCTGCGAGGTCTACGCCGTCGACCTGACCGACGACGACGCCGTGACCGCCCTCGCGGCCCACCTCACCGCGACCGGCGGGCTCGACGCTGTCGTGAACAACGCGGGCGGCGCGTTCGGCCTGGATCGCGTGGAGAACGCCGACGTCGACGACTGGCGCCGGATGTACGAGATCAACGTGCTCGGCACGCTGCGCGTCACCCAGGCCGTGCTGCCCCTGCTGCGCAAGGCGGGCGCGACCAAGGGCCTCGCCGACGTCGTGAACGTGACCTCGACCGCGGCCCAGGGCGCCTACGAGGGCGGCGCGGGCTACACGGGCGCCAAGCACGCCGAGCACATGCTGTCCCAGACGTTGCGCTGGGAGATCGCCGGCGAGCCCGTGCGCGTCATCGAGATCGCCCCGGGCGCCGTGGCGACCGAGGAGTTCTCGCTGGTCCGGTTCGGCGGCGACGCCGAGAAGGCCGCCGCCGTCTACGACGGCTACACGCCCCTGGTGGCCGACGACATCGCGGACACCATCGCCTGGGCCGTGTCCCGCCCGGACCGCGTCAACATCGACCTGGTGACCATCCGGCCGCGCGCCCAGGCGCACAACTCGAAGATCGTGCGCGGCACCGGGATCTGACCGCCGGGGAGCGCCGCCCCGCTGGCAGAGCTTGTCGAGGCCTCGCCCCGGCCTCGAGCTCGGTCGGTTGCTGACCGGCTCCAGCGACTTCGGTCCCTTGCCTCGAGATCGGTAGTTCAACTGACCGATCTCGAGGCAAGGGACCGAAGTCACGTCCGGGCGTGTGCAACGGGTCGAACTCGGGCGCCAGAGCGCTACGGCCCCCAGGGTCTTACGGAGTCGTGACGATCCGGGCGCCGCCGCCGACGGAGCCCGGTCCGCGTGCCACGCTGAGCGTATGACCCAGGCAACCGAGAGCCCCGCGACCCCGAGGGCCGACCGCTCCCCGCACGACGCAGGCTGGGCCGCCCTCGCCGGCGTCGTCGCCGGTGCCGCGGGGCTGGCCGTCGCGGAGTTCGTCGCCGCCCTCGTCGCCCCCGGCGCAAGCACGCTGTTCGCGGGCGGCGCCGCGGTGATCGACGCCGTGCCCGGCTGGCTCAAGGACTTCGCGGTGCAGGCGTTCGGCACCAACGACAAGGCGGTCCTGCTCGGGACGATGGGCGTGGTGCTCGCTCTCGGGGCAGCACTCGCGGGCCGGCTGGAGCTGCGCCGTCCGCCGACGGGCGCGCTGCTGATCGGTGCGGTCGGAGTGGCCGGGGCGACGGTCGCGGTGCTGCGCCCGGACGCGACGCCGATGTGGGCGCTACCCAGCGTCGTCGGGATCGGCGCCGCGGTGCTCCTGCTGCGGTCGGCGATCGCCCGCCTGCGCCCGGCGGACGACCTGCGGACCGAGGCCGGCACCGCCCTGGACCGGCGCGGCTTCCTCGCCGTCACCGGGATCGCCGCGGGCATGGCGGTGCTGGCGCTGGCGGGCGCCCGCGTCGTGTCGGCGGGCTCGGCGGTGGTGAGCGCCGTCCGCGACAAGATCCGCCTGCCGTCCGCTGCCGAGACGGCACCCCCGGTGCCCGCGGGCGCCGATCTCGAGCTCGACGGCCTGGCACCGTACGTCACGCCGAACACCGACTTCTACCGCATCGACACCGCGCTGCGGGTGCCGCAGCTCGACCCGGCCGAGTGGTCGCTCAGGGTGGAGGGCATGGTCGACGAGCCCTTCACCATCACCTGGGACGAGCTCCTCGCCCTGCCGCTCGAGGAGCACCACGCGACGCTCGCCTGCGTGAGCAACCCCGTGGGCGGCGACCTGATCGGCAACGCCCTGTGGCTCGGCTACCCGATCCGCGCCCTGCTGGAGCGTGCCAAGCCGCAGGCCGGTGCCGACATGGTGCTCTCGCGCAGCGACGACGGGTTCACCGCGGGTACGCCGCTGGAGGTGCTCCAGGACCCGGACCGCGCCAGCTTGCTCGCGGTCGGCATGAACGGCGAGCCGCTGCCCGTCGACCACGGCTTCCCCGCGCGGCTCGTGGTGCCGGGCCTGTACGGCTACGTGTCCGCCACCAAGTGGGTGACGTCGCTCAAGGTCACGACGTTCGCCGCCGACCAGGGCTACTGGACCCCGCGCGGCTGGTCGGCGCTGGGACCCATCAAGGTGCAGTCGCGCATCGACGTGCCCCGCGGGTCGGTGGCGGCCGGTGCGGTGACGGTCGCCGGCGTCGCCTGGGCCCAGCACACGGGCATCGGCAAGGTCGAGGTCCGGGCCGACGACGGCGACTGGGTCACCGCAGAGCTCGCCGAGACCGTCGGCACGGACACGTGGCGGCAGTGGCGGGCGTCCATCGACCTCGACGCCGGCGACCACACGCTCGCGGTGCGGGCCACGGACAGCGACGGACTGGTCCAGACCGACGCCGAGGCCCCGCCCGCCCCCGACGGAGCCACCGGCTGGCACACGGTAGACGTGTCGGTGGGCTGACCTCAGGCTCTGGGCTGACCCTCAGGCTCGCGTCGCCGTCAGGAGCAGGTAGTCCCAGCCCATGGCGCCGTCCGCGTCCTGGAACCGGGCGGCCAGGTCCAGGAGCTCCTGGTCGAGGGCGGCGGTGCGCTCGGCGGAGTCGGCAACGGCGCGGTAGACCGCGATGGTGGGTCCGTACACGGCCTTGAAGAAGTCGCGGAACTCCGCGCCGGACGAGAACCGGGCGACGGGCAGCGTGCGCACCTCGGCGTGCAGGTCCGTGACGCCGTCGCCGAACAGGGCGCGCACGTGCGCCTCGTCGCCCCAGAGCGGCGGCGGCTCGGCGCCGGGCGGCGGGGGCGGCGCGTACGGCTTCATCGTCGCGAACATCTGGCCGATGAACCCGGCGGGCGTCCACGCGATGAGACCGATCGTCCCGCCGGGGCGGGTGACCCGGAGCAGCTCGTCGGCCGCCGTCCCGTGGAACGGGGCGAACATGACCCCGACGCAGGACAGCACGCGGTCGAACGCCGCGTCGTCGAACGGGAGGGAGTGGGCGTCGGCCTCCGCCCACGTGAGCTCGGCGCCGCTCGTAGCGGCGGCGGCCCGGCCGGCGTCGAACAGCTCGGGCGTGAGGTCCGACGCGATGACGTGCGCGCCGGCGAGTGCGGCGGGGATGGCGGCATTGCCGGATCCCGCCGCGACGTCGAGCACGTGGTCGCCCGGCCCCACGCCGGCGGCCTCGACCAGGACGGGCCCGAGGGCGGGGATCACCTCCGCGGCGAGCACGGGGTAGTTGCCGGCCGCCCACAGGGCGCGATGCTTGGTGCGGACGGCGGTGAGGACGTCTGGCGGGACGACGACGGTGTCGGTCATGGGACTGCTCCTTGTCGTGAGGTTCTGGGCCCGGAGGATCTGGGAGTCCCACTGTCCGCCCGGGAGACACCGACCATCCAGTGCTGTGTCTGTACCGGGTGAGGTTCTCGTTCTGTACTGGTGCGCCGTCCAGGCCGGGCGTTGACTGGACGGGCGGGGACTCGGCGAGGAGGCTGCATGACGACGTACGGCCAGTTCTGCCCTGTGGCCAAGGCCATGGAGGTGCTCGACGAGCGGTGGACGCTCCTGGTGGTCCGCGAGCTGCTCGCGGGCAGCACCCGGTTCAACGAGCTGCGGCGCGGCGTCCCGAAGATGTCCCCCGCGCTGCTCGCCAAGCGTCTGCGCTCGCTGGAGCGGGCCGGCGTGGTGCGGCGCTACGAGGCCGAGGGCCATCCCGGCTACCGGCTCACGCCCGCGGGCGAGGAGCTCCGGCCGCTCGTGGAGGGCCTGGGCATCTGGGGCGCGCGCTGGGTCGGCGGGCTCGGTGAGGCCGACCTGGACCCCCACCTCCTCATGTGGGACATGCGGCGCACGGTGCCCGTCGACGCCTGGCCGCGCGAGCGCACAGTGGTCGCGTTCCGGCTCGACGGCGTCCCCGCGCCCGTCGCGCACTGGTGGCTCGTGGTCCGCGACGGCGAGGTCGACGTCTGCGACTACGACCCCGGGTTCGAGGCGACGGTGACCGTGTCGGCCGCGCTGCGCACGCTGGTCCGGGTCTGGCGGGGCGACCTGTCGTGGCAGGTGGCGCTGCGCGGCGAGGTGGTGAGCCTGGACGGGACCGCCGAGGCGCGCCGGGAGCTGCCGGCGTGGCTGGGGCAGTCGGCGCTCGCGGCGGTACCGCGGCCGTAGCGACCGGCCGTAGTGGACGGTGCCGCCGTCGATGAGTTTTGGTCGTGTCCGTCGTCGACATGATGAACGCTGAGGTGCGGGCCAAGGCTTGACCTCAACCATTGTTCAGGTACTGGAGTACTCCCATGAGCACCGATCCGCCCGTCGCCGACGCCCCGCGTCTCCACCTGTCCGACCCGACCGTCCGGACGTTCGCCCAGCTGCTGGTGAACGTGCTGCTCGCGGGCGTCATCAACTTCACGGTGTGGTTCGCCATCACCTTCTTCGTGTTCCTGCAGACCCGCTCGGTCTTCGCCACCGGCGTGATCGCCGGCCTGTTCCTCGTCGCGATGGTCAGCACGGGGGTGTGGTTCGGCAGCCTCGTGGACCACCACCGCAAGAAGACAGTGATGCAGGCGTCCGCCCTGGTCTCCATCACCTTCTACGTGACGTGCCTGGTCATCTACCTCGTCACCCCGGCCGAGGAGTGGACGGACCCGGGCAGCGTGCGGCTGTGGGTGCTCATCGTGCTGCTCATGTGCGGCGTGATCGCCGGCAACCTCCGCTCGATCGCGCTCCCGACGGTCGTCACCACCCTCTTCGACGAGACCCTCCGCGACCGTGCCAACGGCCTGGTGGGGACGGTCACTGGCGTCTCGTTCCTGGTGACGTCGGTGATCAGCGGACTCCTCGTCGCGTTCGACGGCATGCGGACCTGCCTGATCCTGGCGATCGGGGTCCTTGCCGTGGCGCTGGTGCACCTGCACTTCGTCAAGGTCCCGGAGGTGCTGTCGCACGCGGCGGCGGAGGGGGAGCCGCGGAAGGTCGACCTCAGGGGCACCATGAAGGTCGTCGGACGCATCCCCGGCATGTGGGCGCTCATCGCCTTCACCGCGCTGAACAACGTGCTGGGCGGCGGGTTCATGGCGCTCATGGACGCGTACGGCCTGTCGATGATGTCGGTGCAGGCGTGGGGCTTCGTCTGGGGCGGGCTCAGCGCGCTGATGATCGTGTCGGGTCTGCTCATCGCCCGCACCGGCCTCGGGTCCAACCCGGTACGCACCATCCTGCTCGTCAACCTGGGGCTGTGGGCCGTCACGGTGGTCTTCCCGATGCAGGCCTCGGTGGTCTGGCTCGTCGCGGGGCTGGCCGCGTACATGATCGCGATGCCGTACGTCGAGGCCTCCGAGCAGACGGTTCTGCAGAAGGTGGTCCCGTACGAGCGCCAGGGCCGGGTGTTCGGTTTCGCGCAGTCGCTGGAGCAGGCGGCCTCGCCGCTGACGGCGTTCCTGATCAGCCCCCTCACCCAGTTCTTCTTCATCCCGTTCATGCGCGAGGGCGGCACGGGCGCCCGCTGGATCGGCGACTGGTTCGGCACGGGCGACGCGCGCGGGATCGCGCTGGTGTTCGTCCTGATCGCCGTGCTCGGCCTGGTGCTGACGGGCTACGCCCTGTCGAGCAAGTACTACCGGCTGCTGAGCCGCCGCTACCAGGAGGCCCCGGGCGACCCGACGTCGGACGCCGAGTCGGCTGCGTCCCCGGCCACCGCCGTCTAGTCGTTGACCACAGCAGTTGCTGCCAAGATTCGCCGGGCCTGGCAGCAACTGCTCTGGTCAATTCTCCCGGGTCGGATGGCGCAGAGGCAGCTTCCGACCCGGATTCCAGGCTTCCCGCTCAAGGACCTTGGCGACATCTTCGGCGAAGTGGTCGTCCAGGTCCGTTGGGAAGTACCGCAGGATGATGTTCTGTCCCTCGGCGAGCAGCCGGTTCTGCCGGGTCGCGTCATGCCGCACCTGTCGCTCGTAGCCGTGGAACTCGTGCGAGTCGATCTCGACGATCAGCCATCGATCGCCGCCGAGATACCAGACCATGTCGGCCCGGCCGAGAAAGCGTCCCGTGGCGTCGAAGAACTCCCGCTGCAGATCGTCGGGGGCGATGTCGGCGTCGCGCAGCCGCAGACGGGCGTGGCTCTCCGGTGGCGACTCCGCCCGCCCGTCCACGAGTGGAATGTAGGTGATCACCTTCGCCGATCCCCGCCGCCGCCGCAGCCGCCGGGTGATCGTCGCGAGCTGCTCCGTCCGGATCAGCCCTTTGTTCAGGGCGCTGTCGAGGCATGCGACCGCCTCGTCCCGCGTCAGCATGGGCAACGCCTGGACCAGTGCCTGCTCCACCTCGACCACCTCGCGGCCCTGGATCTCGACAGTCTCGGGCGTGGGCCCGTACTGCCGCACCACGAAGCCGTCCGGACATCTACCTGCCGCGCCGCGCGGTAGGGCGGCTTCCGGGACGAGCTTGCGCGGCAGCCCTTCGACCCCATGCAGCACCAAGGCGCACGCACCGACGGCGATGGCGCGCCGGTTGACCAGGAGGGCGGACCAGGCGGACCGTAGGCGGTCAACGTCGTAAGGGTGGAATCTGGCGGGTACGTCACCCGTGTCGAAGACGCCACGAGCCACTCGCCGCCACGGTCCGCGGGCGACCAGGTTGCGCCGCTGCGACGGTCTGACACCGACCGCCTCGCACTGCGCGGCAGAGACCAGCCCGCCCTGCCTGCGCGCGAGACTCAGCAGCTGCTGCGGAACCGGCTTCTGTCGAGGCATGGCCTCAATTACACCTGATGCAACCATTTCATAGTGGTTGATATCCACAGGCGCTCTGGTCTGCCATCGAACGCCCGAGTCGACCACAGCAGTTGCTGCCAGAACGTGGCCCGGTCTGGCAGCAACTGCTGTGGTCAAACGTTCGCGTGGCGACCGCCGGGCGGCCGGATCAGCTCAGGGTGAGCGTGGCCAGGAATTCATCGACGAACGCAGGGTCCGCCTTCGGCAGGTTCATCGTGATGGTGTACCGGTCGGGCCCGTCCTCGCGGTGGACGAGGATCTTGACCAGGCCGCGGTCGGGGTCTGCCTCCGGGAATCCCGCGCTCTCGCTCAGCGCCGCGCTGTCATCGACGGTCGCGACACTCGCGCCGGGCAGGTCGAACGACGTGGCATCGGGTCCGGGCGTCTGGGTCAGGCCGGCGGCCTTCGTGTCGTAGAACTCGTAGTCGGGAGTGACATGGGCGATCCGGAGGAACGGCGGGGCGTCCGGGTCCTCGCTGCTGTGCCACATGTCGGAGGTCTCGCCGGGCTCGTCCTGGACCGGGCCGCTGGTGACGATCTCGGGAGGCAGGGCGTAGGTGAGGCCCTCCAGCTCGTGCTCGTGCCATCCATCGGGCACGTTCCTCGCCTGCTCCAGTGCTTCCCGGGCTGCCAGCTCCACCTCCCTCGCCCGCTGCTCCTCCGCCGACATCGACGTCTGCGCCGACGACGCCGGCGAACCTCCCGGCAGGAGCACGCCCGGCGCCGTCGGACCGCCGAGGGCGAAGGCCGCACCCGCGACGGCCGCGACCGTCAGCATGCCGCCGCCTGTCGCGAAGACCGCGCGGCGGGTCCGGGTGCGGCGGATCGCGACGCGCGACATGGCGTGCGGATCGGCCGACGTCGGCGGCGCGACGCCGGTGCTGAGGTCGCGCAGGTGCGCCACCCAGTTCTCGTCGACCGGCTTGGTGGTGGATTGGTCGTTCATGCGTCCTGTCCTTCCGAGAGCAGCTCACGCAGGCGGGCGAGGCCGCGTGCGCCTTGGGACTTCACGTTTCCGATGCTGACGCCGAGCTCCTCGGCGACGTCCGCCTCGGACCGGTCGAGCAGATGGCGCAGCACGACCACCCGGCGCTGGCCGGGGCCGAGCCTGCGCAGCGCACGCACCAGACGCTCCCGCTCGGCGACCTGGTTCCCGCTGTCGAGTGCGGGGGAGCGGCTCGCCTCGTGCGCGACGACGACGTCCTCGGGCGACTGCAGGACCTCGCGGCGCGTGCGCCGCCAGCCGTCGATCCGTGCGGTGGCCAGCACCCGCCGGGCGTAGGCGAACGGGTTGCCGTCCTTGATCCGGGACCAGTGCCGGTAGGTCCGCTCGAGCGCGATCTGGGTGAGGTCGTGGGCGCGGTGGTCGTCGCCGCACAGGAGGTAGGCGATGCGGTGCAGCGCGGCCGTGCTCTCGACGGCGAAGAGTCGGAACTGCTCCTCCGCCGACACCCCGGTGCGGACTACCGAGAACTCGGGCGCCGCTGCGGGGACACCGTCGGGATCCGGCCCGGGCTCAGCCTGCCAGGACATGCCGGCCGCCGTTCCGGCAGGGGGGCCGATCGCTTGGCTGATTGCGTTCATGTCCCTAGGACGTAGGCGGGGTGCGGCGAGGTTGCACGCGGAGGAGTGCGAGTTGCACACGGAACAGTGCGTCCTGCACTTTTCCGGTTGCCGCAGCCCGGTACGATTGCCTCATAGGCATCGACCCGGCTATCACCGGTGAGCCTCCGGAAGAACAGGTCACCCCACCGCCGTCGGGCAGCGGGAACCCCAGTAGAACCGGACGGGTAGGCCCGTCACAGCCGTCAATGAGCGGCCGCGCGCGGGAGCGAGCGGCAAGCGGGGTGGTACCGCGGCGCACCCAGGTGCGGCGTCCTCGCAGCAGAAGCACCAAGAAGTCCACCTGCTGCCGAACCGCTGAACCGCCAGGAGCCAGAAGAATCATGGCCTATCCGCTGCACCGTCCGAGCGACGCCACCACCCCCGTGCCCGCCTCGCCCAGCCTGCCCGACCTCGAGCGCGACGTCCTCGAGTACTGGGAGAAGGACGACACCTTCCGCGCGTCCGTCGAGGCCCGACCGGCCGGCGAGAACGGCAGCAACGAGTTCGTCTTCTACGACGGCCCGCCGTTCGCGAACGGTCTGCCGCACTACGGCCACCTGCTGACCGGGTACGCCAAGGACGTCGTACCGCGCTACCGGACCATGAAGGGGCAGCGGGTCGAGCGCCGCTTCGGCTGGGACACGCACGGCCTGCCCGCGGAGCTGGAGGCGATGAGCCAGCTCGGGATCAAGACCAAGGACGAGATCGTCGAGCTCGGCATCGACAAGTTCAACGAGGCCTGCCGCTCCAGCGTGCTCAAGTACACCGACGAGTGGCGCACGTACGTGACGCGCCAGGCCCGTTGGGTGGACTTCGACAACGACTACAAGACGCTCAACCCGACGTTCATGGAGTCGGTGCTCTGGGCCTTCAAGTCGCTGTTCGACAAGGGCCTCATCTACGAGGGCTTCCGCGTGCTGCCCTACTGCTGGAACGACCAGACGCCGCTGAGCAACCACGAGCTGCGCATGGACGACGACGTCTACCAGCAGCGGCAGGACCCGGCGGTGACCGTCGGGTTCGCGGTGACGGAGGTCCCGGAGAACGCGGACGTGCTCCGTACCGGCGACCACCTGCTCATCTGGACCACCACGCCGTGGACCCTGCCGTCCAACCTGCTCGTCATGGTCGGCCCGGACGTCGACTACGCGATCGTCGAGTCGTCCTTCACCGGCACCCCGCAGCGGTACGTCCTCGCGGAGGCCCGAGTGGACGCCTACGCACGTGAGCTGACGGACGAGGGTGCCGAGGCCCCGAACGTCGTCGGACGCCTCAAGGGCAGCGACCTCCTGGGCGCCGCCTACGCGCCGCCGTTCGCCTACTACGAGGGCCACACGGGCGCGCACCGCGTGGTCGAGGCCGACTTCGTCACGACCACCGACGGTACGGGCCTCGTCCACAACGCCGGCGCGTTCGGTGAGGAGGACAAGCAGGTCAGCGACCGCGAGGGCGTGGAGCCGGTCATCCCCGTCGGGGCCGACGGGCGCTTCACCTTCCCCGTCGAGGAGTACGCCGGGCTGCAGGTCTTCGACGCGAACGCGGCGATCATGGACCACCTCAAGGCTCGCACGCGGGGTGCGGCCGACGACGAGGCCGGGCGGACGACGTCGGGCACCGTGCTGCTGCGCCGCGAGCAGTACGCGCACTCGTACCCGCACTGCTGGCGCTGCCGCCAGCCGCTGATCTACATGGGTGTGTCCTCGTGGTTCGTCGAGGTGTCGAAGTTCAAGGACCGCATGGTCGAGCTGAACGAGCAGATCACCTGGGTGCCGGACCACATCAAGCAGGGCCAGTTCGGCAAGTGGCTCGAGAACGCGCGCGACTGGTCGATCACGCGCAACCGCTTCTGGGGCTCGCCGGTGCCCGTCTGGAAGTCGGACAACCCGGCCTACCCCCGCATCGACGTGTACGGGTCGTTCGCGGAGATCGAGCGTGACTTCGGCCGGGTGCCGCAGGACAAGGACGGTAACCGGGACCTGCACCGTCCCTTCGTCGACGACCTGACGCGGCCCAACCCGGACGACCCGACTGGGCAGTCCACGATGCGCCGCGTCGAGGACGTGCTGGACGTCTGGTTCGACTCGGGCTCGATGCCGTACGCGCAGGTGCACTACCCGTTCGAGAACGCCGACTGGTTCGAGCACCACTACCCGGGCGACTTCATCGTCGAGTACATCGGGCAGACGCGTGGCTGGTTCTACACGCTGCACGTGCTGGCCACCGCTCTGTTCGACCGGCCGTCCTTCCAGACGGCGCTCTCGCACGGCATCGTGCTGGGCTCCGACGGCCGCAAGATGTCGAAGTCGCTGAAGAACTACCCGGACGTCAACGAGGTCTTCGACCGTGACGGGTCCGACGCGATGCGCTGGTTCCTCATGTCGTCGCCGATCCTGCGCGGCGGCAACCTCGTGGTCACCGAGGAGGGCATCCGCGACGCCGTCCGCCAGGTGCTGCTGCCGCTGTGGAGCACGTACTACTTCTTCACGCTGTACGCCAATGCCGCCGGGGACGGCGCGGGCTACGCGGCGCGGCCGCTGACGCCCGAGCGCGTGGCCGGGCTGCCGGTCATGGACCGCTACCTGCTGGCGCGCACGCGCGGGCTGGTCGCCGACGTGACCGAACAGCTCGACGGCTACGACATCGCCGGCGCCTGCGACTCTGTGCGCCAGTACCTCGACGCCCTGACCAACTGGTACGTGCGCACCCAGCGCGACCGGTTCTGGGCCGAGGACGCCGACGCCTTCGACACCCTGTCGACGGCGCTCGAGGTGCTGTGCCGCGTGATGGCGCCGCTGGCGCCGCTGCTCACGGAGGAGGTCTGGCGCGGCCTGACCGGCGGGCGCTCGGTGCACCTGGCGGACTTCCCGGTCGTCGAGACCCTGATGGCCGACGACGCCCTCGTCGCCGCCGTCGAGTCCGCGCGGGCTGTGGTGTCGCAGACGCTGGCGCTGCGCAAGGCGAACAAGCTGCGCGTGCGGCAGCCGCTGCGGTCGCTCGTCGTGGCCGTGGCGGACCCGGACGGCGTCGCGCCGTTCACCGCTCTGATGGCGACGGAGCTGAACGTCAAGGAGGTGCGGCTGGTCGCCTTCTCGCCGGAGGTCGCCACCGAGTACGGCATCTCCGAGCGCCTGGCGGTCAACGCGCGGGCCGCCGGCCCGCGGCTCGGTCGCGGTGTCCAGGCGGTGATCAAGGCCGCCAAGTCGGGCGCCTGGTCCAAGACCGACGCCGGCGCCGTCGTTGTCGCGACGGAGGGCGGCGACGTCGAGCTGCTCGAGACCGAGTACGAGCTGACGACGGTGGTCGCGCCCCGGGACGCGGCCGACGCGGGCGCCGAGGCTGTGGAGACCGCTGCGGCGGTCCTGGCCGGGGGCGGCTTCGTCGTCCTCGACCTCGCGCTCGACGACGCGCTGCGCGCCGAGGGTTACGCCCGCGACGTCGTCCGCGACGTGCAGGACGCACGCAAGGCCGCCGGTCTGCAGGTCGCCGACCGCATCGCGCTCGACCTGACGGTGCCGGCCGAGTGGGTCGCCGCCGTCGAGGAGCACCGCGAGCTGGTGACCCGGGAGACGCTCGCGACGTCGCTGGCCGTGACGGCCGGCCCCGAGCGGACGGTAACGGTAACGAAGGCCTGAGCCGTCTCCGCGAGGTAGAGCGCCTGTCCGAGTCTCCCTGAGTGTGTCAGGGAGACTCGGACAGGCGCTCTACCTCGCGGAGACGCGGTCAGCTGTCGAGGCGCGCGTCCCAGGCGTTCAGGATGTCCACCATCGGGATGCCGTACACGTACGAGAAGCAGCGGGTGGACACCGACGTCTTCCCGCAGCTGCGCTGGTTCGAGCCGCCGTCGATCATGCCGCGGGCGTAGGCCCGCCCGTTGATGACGGCGTAGATCGGGCCGCCGCTGTCGCCGCCGCCGACCACCACACCGCCGTCGTCCCGGCTCGCCCGGAACCCGTGGCAGGTGCGCTCGCCGCAGCTCCACGCGACGTTGGTGGCGCGGACCCGGGCACCGCAGTGCTCGCCGGTCACCGCACCGGAGGCGCAGATGACCTGCCCGACGGCGGGCCGCTGCACCCCCGCGATCGGGAACCGGTAGCGAGAGCTGCCCGGCGTCGCGTTCCACGGACCGCCGAACACCGCCGTGCGTGATGTCCGCTGGGACTCGAACGGCGCGATGGCCTGGGCGTCGATGGCCGGAGAATGGTGCGTGACCTTGCCCAGCGGCTGGCCGGCGCCGTCGCGGACGACCGACCCGACGCCCTTGTTGCAGTGCGCGGCGCTGATGATCCGGTGCCGTCCCGCGGAGTCGATGATCGGGAATCCGGTCGTGCAGTAGTCGGTCCCGTCCCGCGACGCCATGGCTCCGCCGGCGTGCCACGGCGCGTCGTCGTTGCGCCGCGTCGTGGAGGTGGGATGGACCTCGGTGTTGACGACCTCCACCCGGACCGGCACCCCTGCGGCCCGCTGCAGCTTGCCCGCGAGCCAGCTCGTCCGGGCGGGGCTCGAGCCGTGCCCGACCTCGGCGACGAGGCCGGCGTAGTTCGGGGCAGGGAGGGCGGCGATCACGACGTCGGGACCCTGCAGCGCCCGCTGGCTGTCCATCAGCCGGGTGCTCGCCACCCGCAGGTCGGCCTCGCTGAGGGCCGCCTGCTCGACGTCCACCGTCACGCCGTCGGCCGCTCGTGCCGCCAGCTCGCTGATCGACGGCGGGACCGCACCCTTCCAGGAGACGGTCACCTTCGCGGAGCTGTAGTCGACGGCGACCCCGGCGAAGCCCGGAACCGACGCGAGCTCCGTGGCGGCGTCGGCCGCATCATCGACGGCGGACTGGAGGGCTGCTTGTTTCTCCGGGGAGAGTTGCTCGGCTTTGCTCGTATCGGCTTGGCTGACGGCGGTGGTGGCAGCCGTCGACGGCACGGTGAGCGCGGTGGCCAAGGCCATCGTTCCGATGATGATCGCGCGCTGTACCGTGCTGCTTCTCGTCATGCTGCCGATTCCCCCTGATGGACCGAGCACCGCCGGCCGACGGTGCCGTGACATCGTTCTTCACCGGGTGAAAGGCCGCAACACGTCCCGTGATGTGCGCGGGGCCGAAGAAGACGTCTGCTCCGATCAGGAGCTGCTTGCGGAATGCTTGCGGAACTGGGGGGTGTCAGTAGTATAGGAAGCGCGATGGGCAATAGCCCTGAGAAGTGAGCCCGGGAGCCTGCCCGATTAGGCGGGAGGCCCGGGCTTCGCGCTGTCCGCGGCCGCATCGATGCTGTGAACGATCAGCGGCATCACGCGATCCTTCCATTTGCCGCCGTGCTGCCAGCACCAGGCGATCGCATCCGCCGCCCAGAGCAAGGCATCCTCATGGCGGTCTCGGTGCTCGTAGAGCACGGTGCTCTTGGCCAGCTCTTCGAAGAGCCAACGACGATCACTGCGCTCGATCGTCTGGTCCCGCTCCAAGACGATGGCCTGAGCCTCCAGGTGAATCGCCTGCCGCGCCAGAGCACGGATGCATGCTTCGCGTGGCGGAACTCGCGGATGGGGCCGATTCGTGATGGTCATCGCGATCACGCCATGCTCCAGTAGCGCATCGATGACCGCAGCGCGTTGCGTGTTGTTCGCCTTGTGGAAATGGACGCTCCTGCTGCCAGGAACGCGGAGGCCACGAAGCGTGGAACGGATGGTGTGCACATCGCGGGGCGCGATGAAGACCACAGCGAGGACGTACTTTCGCGCCTTTGTCTCGTCCACGTAGATATTGCAGCCTCGTGGGATGCGATTGGATGGGTCGGTGGCCATAGTGCCGTTCGTCTGCCGTGGTAGTAAGACAAGAAGGCGAGCCCCGCAGTAGGGGTCTCGCCTTCTCTCAGGTTTCCCAACAGCGTACCGACGACCAGAGGAGTTGTCGCGACGAACTAGATCGCGCTACATAAACACGGTTTTCATAGGTGTAGTTATCATAACTGTACTTATGAAAGTCGGGCGCTGCGTCAGCCCTGGGCGTGCGGTGCGCGGCGAGCTCAGGCCGACGGCGGAACGAACGCCGTCTCAGTCGCCACGTCGAGCACGTCCAGCGCGATGGCTACGTAGGACTGGGTGCCGATCATCAGGCACCCGCCGCCCTGTGTGCGCGCGGTCTTCACACCCCGAGCGAGCGCGGTCCGCGCGTCCAGCACCTCGTCGTACAGAGCCTCGGCCTTCGTGAACGTCAGGTAGTCGTCCGCTCGTGAGGGGATCACCCGCTCGAAGCCGCGCAGCTCGGCGAAGCACGCCGCGACGTCCTTGGTGTCCGGGAAGCTGGCGACCACCGTGTCCAGGCGGCCGTGCCACCGGAGGTAGTCAGCCACGGTCGCGGCGATACCCTCGGGCGAGATCGCGCCGTCGACCATTACGGGCACTCCATCCAGCATGTGCCGGCTCAGCCGACCTGGGACACGAACGCTAGCCAGCGCGGCCGCGACGCGGGCTTCATCGACTCTCCAACCCAGAGCGGAGGCCAGCGCCCGGGCTGCAGTCTCCCCGGCGGCGGCATTCAGCCGGGTGATCGGTGCTAGACCTGCCGGCACCGACATCGGCGAGTCCGTGGTCGCGGTCACCAGTTCGGCGCCGAACTTCGCGGCCGTCTCCTCGACGATTGCCGTCACCTCGGCGTCCTGCGGCACCGTGACGATCGTTCGTGTCCCGGGGCCCACGATGCCGAGCAGGTCGCGCGCCACGTGGTCGAGCGTCGGGCCGAGCTGTTCGCCATGCTCGTAGAACACCTTCGTCACCGCGACGACGAGGGGGTCGAACAGGCTCACCTCGTCGGATAGCCCGCCGAGCCCTTCTTCGAGCACGAGCACGTCGGCGCCCAGGCCCGCGGCCCAGGCGGCACCCGTGATGGTGAACGAACCGGTCGGTGACAGATACCCGTCGCCGGTGGGCGGGACCGCAGTCCGCGCACGGACCAGTGACCTGGCGAGCTGCTCGTACTCGTCGGGCGAGATCGCCAGACCGTCGAACCGCATCCGCTCGCGGTTCGTCCGCAGGCCCGGTGAGGAGACCAGGCCGGTGTGGGCAGGCCGGCCGACGTCGACGAGCGCGGCGGACAGCGTCGCTGCGGCGTGCACCGCTGCGGTTCCCTTGCCCTTGGAGCCGACGACGACGAGTACTGGCAGCGTGCGGTCCCATGTCCCGAGCGCCTGACCCACGGCACGCGCGCGTTCCAGGGACCGGCGGGTGCCTTGCAGCTTGGTCCTCCACTCCTCGAAGAAGGGAGCGTCTCCGGGAAGGTGCTGGGCGGTCACCCGCCTACCTTCTCACCGCCTCGCTCCGGCTCGGACCCGGAGTGGCCGACCGGCTCCGCCATCCTCTCCACCCAGTCCTCGTCGACCCGCGCGCGGCTTCGGGGCTGCGGGATCCGCAAGCGGGCCAACGCGAACACCGACATCAGTGCGGTGCCCAGCCCCAGGGTGGGCCAGTGCGGGTCGGGCAGCGCCGCACCTGCGAGGACCAGGCTCGCCAGGGGGACGACCAGTGAGTTGAGGTTCCTCACCAGCACCGGCCGCATCCGCCGGCGCACGCTGATCACCGTGGCCACCGGTGCACCCAGCTGGTCACGCAGACGCGTCGACATGCGCACCGTGACGTGCGCCGAGATCCCCTCGGGCAGATCCGGCCACAGGCGGTTGACGCGCTGCACCTTCTTCATCGACTCGGTCGGCGAGACGGAGGTCGGTGGGTCGTGGTCCGCGACGGCGAGAGCGACGACTTCTCGTCCTCCCCATCGGACGAGCACCTGCTGCCCCGACTCGATACCGATGCGGTCGAAGACCGCCGGGTGCAGGGTGACGATCGGCGCAGCATCGTCGCCGGCATGGGCCTGGACGACGCGCGCGGAGAATTCGGGTGCACGGAAGAGCGCACGCCACAGGCGTTCCATGGTGCGGTCGAGAGCTTCGCTCGACCGCTGTAGGCGGCCGATCGACACGCCGTGCCTGACCACGTCGGGAGCTGCGGCCACGAGAACGACGCGTGTGTTGTCCGCGTCGCCGTCCGATGCGATGAGAAGGCGGAGCTGGTAGGCGAGCCTCACGGTGCCCGGCCGCACATGATCGCGTGGGACCGCCGAAACCCACGCTGTCACCCCGCCCTGCACCAGGAGGTACGTGCCCGGATTCATGTCCGTGGGGCAGACCTGCACCTCGTTCGCGCCTGGCATGTCATCGACCAGCGCGGCGAACGTATGCAGCCGCCTGAACTGCGGCACGCGCACCGAGACATGCGGTGCCTCCCCCAGGGAAACGCGCAGCCGACGGCTGACCCCGACCTGGCCGGGGGAGAGGTGGCGAGCCCGCTCCGGGATCCCGGCGGCGGCCGCGCTCCACGCCCAAGCGACCGTGGTGCGCTCGCCCGAGACCACGGTGACCGGCACCGGGCCGTCGGTCCCGGGGAGCATGGATGGGTGCACGACGGCGGTCGGCAGGCCTGATGCGATCTTCACCGAGACAGGTTCAAGACCGGAAGCCGGCGCCAGATCCACCTGTTCGATGGCTGCGACGACGGCATCGATCAGGCGACCGAGCGCCGGGGCCTCTCCCGATGGCGGCCGCAGGTGCGCCCCGATCTCCACCTGTACCGCGCGGATGCCTTGCGACTGCGCGAATGACGTGACGGTCGTCGGGCGCATGGCGTCGAAGACCTCGTTCGTGGTGACGCGCAGGTCGCTGCCGTCCAAGGCGTCGATGACGGTAGCTGGGACCAGTCCGCCGCCGGTGCCCAGGTCGACGTCGGACTCGGTACGGCTCCGCATACCGTGCAGGTCGATGACCACGGTCGGCCGCAGGTCCGCCAGACGTTCCTTCAGCGGGTGCACCTCGTCGTAGTTCGCGTCGCCGGCCGTGCTCAGAGCGACGAGCGCGGTGCAGCCGGTGAGCTGGGCGAGCAGGATCGCGAGCCCGCCCGTCCCTCGGTCTGCGACCTTCGTGGACCCGGCACGCTCATGGTTGGTGGCGTGCGCGGCGGTCACCACCACATGAGGGTGCGTGGACCCGGTGATCTCGAGCAGTCCAGGTGTCGGCTCCGACACACTCCCGGCGATCGGCGAGGGCAGGGCCAGGTGCCCGCCCTCGTACCCGTTCTGGCTGAAGATCTGCTCCAGAGCCAGCCATCGGGCCACGAGGCCAGCTGTCGCGTCCGCCGTCTCTTGCTCGTCCGACACCTGCTGAGCCCCCGCACGAGATCGGCAACGTTGATTCCGGAACCCTATCCTCGTCACGTGGACGAAGCCTTTGAAGCAGTACGCCGCGAGATCGCGGCACGAGCCCCTGAATTCGACATCGACCCCACCATGGCCCGCGTAGAGCGTGTCCTGGAGCTGCTCGGCGACCCGCACCGCGCCTACCGCACCGTCCACGTCACCGGGACCAACGGCAAGTCCTCCACCGCCCGGATGGTCGAGCGCCTCGTCCGGGAACACGGCCTGCGCACCGGCCGGTTCACGTCCCCGCACCTCACCAGCGTCACCGAGCGCATCGCCGTCGACGGCGAGCCGCTCACCCAGGAGCGCTTCGTCGAGGTGTTCGAGGACGTCGCGCCCTACATCGGCGTCGCCGACCGTGAGTCCGAGGAGCAGGGCGGCCCGCGCCTCAGCTTCTTCGAGGTGCTCACCGTCATGGCGTTCGCAGCGTTCGCGGACGCACCGGTCGACGTCGCGATCATCGAGGTCGGCATGGGCGGCACCTGGGACTCCACCAACGTGGTCGACGGCGAGGTCGCCATCATCACGCCCATCGCCATGGACCACGAACGCTGGCTCGGCTCCACCCTCGGGGAGATCGCCACCGAGAAGGCCGGGATCATCAAGGACGGCGCCGTCGCGGTGATCGCGGACCAGCGCGACGACGCCTTCGAGCCCATCCTCGCCCGGGCGCAGGCCGTGGGCGCCCACCTCATCCGCGAGGGCGTGGACCTCGAGATGGTGGACCGTCGGGTCGCCGTCGGCGGGCAGCTCATCGACCTGCGCACGCCCGCCGGCGTCTACACCGAGATCTTCCTGCCGCTGCACGGCGCCCACCAGGCCCACAACGCGCTGCTGGCGCTCGCGGCCACCGAGGCGCTGATGAGCGGCGGGGGCGCGCTCGGCGCGGAGATCGTCGAGGCGGCGTTCGGCGACGTCGACGCGCCGGGCAGGCTCGAGGTCGTCCGGACGAGCCCCACGGTCGTGGTCGACGTCGCGCACAACCCGGCCGGCGCGGAGGCCCTGGTGGACGCGCTCGAGGAGTCGTTCAACCTCGAGCACATAGTGGCCGTGGTGGCGGTCATGGCGGACAAGGACGCCGAGGGGCTCCTGTCCGTGCTGGAGCCGACGGTCGCGGAGATCGTGGTGACCCGGAACTCCTCGGACCGGTCGGCGAGCCCGGAGGACCTCGCAGTGGTCGCTCGCGAGGTGTTCGGCGAGGAGCGGGTGCACCTGGCCAACCGGCTCGACGAGGCGCTGCAGCTCGCGGCCGACCTGGTCGAGGCCAATGACAAGCACGGCGGCGGCGTCGGCACGGGCGTGCTCGTCACCGGATCCGTGGTCACGGTCGCGGACACCCGCATCCTGGTCGGTCGCGGCTGACAGTCTCGTCGCGCCCACAACGAATGGGGCCGGCGCTGTACTCGTGACGACGTTCTGGTGTTACATGAACTACAGGGGACTCGTGTGCGGGCCCGGCGTCAGCGCCAGGTCGGACAGCCCCGCGAGGAGGTCGCCGTGAAGAAGCTGCTGAACGATCCCGCCGATGCCGTAGCCCACTCCCTGGCCGGTTTCGCGCTCGCCCACGCCGACCTGGTCCGGCTCAGTACGTCGCCGGTGTTCGTCGTCCGTGCGGGCGGCGCGGTGACCGGCAAGGTGGGCCTGGTCAGCGGGGGCGGTTCGGGGCACGAACCGCTGCACGCGGGCTTCGTCGGCGACGGCATGCTCGACGCCGCCGTGCCCGGCGCCGTGTTCACCTCCCCGACCCCTGACCAGATCCTGCCCGCGATCCAGGCGGCCGACGGCGGCGCCGGCGTGCTGACGATCGTCAAGAACTACACGGGCGACGTGCTCAACTTCGAGACGGCGGTGGAGCTCGCGGAAGCAGAGGGCGTCACGGTCGCCTCGGTGCTCGTGAACGACGACGTCGCCGTCGAGGACTCCCTCTACACCGCCGGCCGGCGCGGGGTGGCCGGGACGGTCGCCGTCGAGAAGATCGCCGGGGCCGCGGCCGACCGGGGCGCGGACCTCGCCGGGGTGGCCGCCGTCGCCGAGCGTGTCATCGCGAACGTGCGGTCCATGGGGGTGGCCCTGGCCGCGCCGATCGTGCCGCACGTCGGCCGTCCGAGCTTCGACCTGGGCGACGACGAGATAGAGGTGGGGATCGGGATCCACGGCGAGCCGGGTCGCCGTCGGGTGCCCGCCGCCGACGCCGACACGGTCACGGAGCTGCTGCTCACGCCCGTCGCGGACGACCTCGGCCTGGCCCGCGGCGAGCGAGTGTTGCTGTTCGTCAACGGTATGGGCGGGACTCCGCTGTCCGAGCTCTACGTGGTCTATGGTCGAGCGCGGCGCCTTCTCGAGGAGCGCGGCGTGACGGTCTCCCGTTCGCTGGTGGGCAACTACGTGACGTCCCTCGAGATGCAGGGGGCATCGGTGACCGTCCTCCGGCTGGACGACGAGCTGGAAGCCCTCTGGGACGCGCCGGTGACCACTGCGGCACTCCGGTGGTAGCTCCCTGGCAATGAGACTGGCGATGTGACACGAAGGGTTCCGGACATGGCGTTGGACGCGGACTGGGCTGAGCGATGGGTTCGCCGGACGGCGGACGCGATCGCGGACGCGAAGGACGAGCTCACCGAGCTCGACCGGCAGATCGGCGACGGCGACCACGGCGAGAACCTGGACCGGGGCTTCAAGGCGGTCGTCGCACGGCTCGACGACGCCGCGGCGGAGCCCGCACCGGCCGACGAGCGGACGGTCGGCGACGTCCTGAAGCTCGTCGCGACCACGCTGATGTCCACGGTGGGCGGCGCGGCCGGGCCCCTGTACGGCACGGCGTACCTGCGGGCGGCCAAGGTGTCGGGCCGGGTGCAGATCGACCCGCCCGCGATAGTGGCGGTGCTGGAGGCCGCGCTCGAGGGTGTTTCCTCGCGCGGCAAGGCGACGGTGGGGGAGAAGACGATGGTCGACGCCTGGCATGCGGCGGTGGACGCGGCGGAGGCCGCGGCGAACGACGGCGGTTCCGAGCTGGACGTCCTGCGGGCCGCGGCAGAGACCGCGGACAAGGCGGCGACCGCCACGATCCCGATGGTCGCGACCAAGGGCAGGGCCTCCTACCTCGGTGAGCGCAGCGCCGGGCACGAGGATCCGGGCGCGCGGTCCACCGCGCTCGTGCTGGGCGCGGCGCTGGCCGCGGCCCTTGCGGGACCGACGTCGGCCGACCCCCGCAGCGCGGCATGACGGCGCGGGTGGCCCTGGTCCTCGTCTCCCACTCCGCAGAGCTGGCCCGCGGCACGGCCGAGCTCGCCGAGCAGATGGCGCCCGACGTCCTGATCCGCGGTGTGGGTGGCGGGCCCGGCGGCGGGCTCGGCACCTCGCTCGACGCGGTCCAGAAGGCGCTCGGGGACGTCCTGACGACGCTCGCGGACAGCGCTGCCCGCGACGACATCGGCACGGGTGGCGGTCCGGACGGGGGCGGCGTCGTGGTGCTCGGCGACCTCGGATCGTCCGTGCTCACGGTCGAGGCGGCGCTGGAGCTCGACGAGTCGCTGACCGAGCACGTGGTGCTGGCGCGCGCGCCGTTCGTCGAGGGCGCCGTCGCCGCGGCGGTGACCGCCCACGGCGGTGCGGACCTGGCCACGGTCCTGGAGTCGGCGAACGCCTCGGTCCGGATGTTCGCCGCGGTAGAGGCGGCGCGGTCGCCCGAGGCGGGCGGTCCGCGATCGGAGGGCGAGTCCGACGGCGGCGCGGGCGGCGAGACGGAGAGCTCGCGCACCGTCACCGTGCGCAACCCGCTCGGCCTGCACGCACGGCCGGCGGCACTGGTCTCGCGCAAGGTGGCCGAGCTCGGCGCCACGGTGACCATCGACGGAGTGGACGCCTCCAGCGTGCTGCAGCTCATGGCGCTGGGCGCCACGCAGGGTCGTGAGCTGCGCGTGGAGGCCACGGGGGAGCGGGCCGCCGAGGCGGTGGCCACGGTCGTGGAGATGATCCACGCCGGCTTCGGCGAGGTGTGACTGCCGTCTCACATTTTTGCAGTTGATGAATTTTTGCGTGGGGTGCAAGAATTGAGGCATGGCCCCCACGACCCCTTCGCGTGCCGAGACCGCGACCGCTGACGCCGAACCGCGCCCGGATCTGCGCGAGCTCGCCGCCGCTCTCGAGGGGACGCCCGTCGAGCAGGGCCTGCGCGAGCGGAAGAAGCGCGCCCGGCGTGCGGCCCTGATCGACGCGGCGCAGCTGCTCGTCGCGGAGCACGGCCTGGACGCCGTGACCGTCGAGATGATCAGCGCCGAGGCGGGCGTGTCGGCGCGCACCTTCTTCAACTACTTCGAGTCCAAGGACGACGCCGTGCTCGGCGCGGAGGACACGGGCCTGTCCGAGGACGTCGTCCGGACGTTCGTCGAGGGTGGCCCCACCGGCCGGCTGCTGTCCGACCTGGAGGTCCTGGTGGCCTCCGTGCTCGGGTCGGCTGGCGAGGCCCACGACCGGATGAAGCGAGCCATGGACCTCATGCAGCAGGAACCCCGCCTGCTCCAGCGCCACGTGATCTGGATGGACCGGCACAAGAGCCGGCTCGTCGAACTCTTCGAGGCCCGCCGCGCCACCACGCCGTTCAGCGCCGACAACGAGCTGCTGACGATGCTCGTCCTGCTCCTGATCCGGACCGCGCTCGTCGCCTGGGAGCACGCCGAGTACGGCGGCAACCCCGCCGACCACCTGCCTTCCGCCGTCGCGCAGCTGATCGACGTCGTCGCGCGCGACCTCGACTCCTGATCTCCGCCCCGCACTCGGCGGCTCCAGCCCCCAGCCCCACCTGATCCCCAGAAAGGCACCCTTCATGAGCCATGCCGTCACCACGGCGCCGGACAAGCCGCTGGTAGTCCTCAACCAGCGCACGATCTGGCTGATCTTCGGGGCCCTGATGGCCTCGATGTTCCTGTCCTCCCTGGACCAGACGATCGTCGGTACCGCGATGCCCACCATCGTGGGCGAGCTCAACGGCGTGGAGCACCAGGGCTGGGTGATCACCGCCTACATCCTCGCCATCGCGATCGCGATGCCGCTCTACGGCAAGTTCGGTGACCTCTACGGGCGGCGCTGGCCGTTCCTCGTCGCGGTCGCGCTGTTCGTCGTCGCCTCCGTCGGCGGCGGCATGGCGCAGACGTTCGAGTCGCTGGTCGCCTGGCGGGCCGTGCAGGGCCTCGGCGGCGGTGGCCTGATGATCCTGTCCCAGGCGATCATCGCGGACATCATCCCGGCGTCAGACCGCGGCAAGTACATGGGCCCCATGGGCGCCCTGTTCGGCCTCTCCGCCGTCGCCGGGCCGCTGCTCGGCGGCTGGCTCACCGACGGTCCCGGCTGGCGCTGGACCTTCTGGATCAACGTGCCCATCGGCATCGCCGCGTGGGTCATCGCGTACTTCGCGCTGAAGCTGCCCTCGCACCGCTCGGACCGGCCGACCGACTGGGGCGGCATCCTCACGATGGCGCTGGGCACCACCGGCATCGTGCTGCTCACGAGCTGGGAGTCGCTCGGCAACGACGGCTACGACTGGTCCGACCCGATGCTGCTCGGCCTGCTGATCGGTACGGCGGTCGTCGTCGGCCTGTTCGTGTTCATCGAGAACCGCGTGTCCGAGCCGCTCATCCCGCTGCGGCTGTTCAAGAACCGGACGTTCACCATCACCACGCTCATCGGCCTGGTGCTCGGCATGGGCATGTTCTCCGCGATGTCGATGCTGCCGACGTTCCTGCAGATGTCGAGCGGCGCGGGCGTCACCGAGTCGGGCCTGCTGATGCTGCCGATGATGGCCGGCGTGATGCTCACCTCGATCGTCTCCGGCATCGCGATCTCGAAGACCGGCCGCTACAAGATGTTCCCGGTGGCGGGTCTCGCGATCACCATCCTCGGCATGATCTGGCTGACGACCATCGAGGGCGAGATGTCCCTCTGGCTGTTCGGGGCGATGATCTTCGTGCTCGGCGCCGGTATGGGCCTCATCATGCAGACGATCGTGCTCGCCGTGCAGAACTCGGTGGACCCGCACGAGCTGGGCACCGCGACGTCGTCGAACAACTTCTTCCGCGAGATCGGCGCGGCTGTCGGTACCGCCGCGTTCACCACTGTCTTCACGTCGCGCCTGTCGGAGAACCTGGAGGGTGTCTTCGCGGGCGTCCCGGAGGGTGCGGCGCCCGCAGGCGGCGGTTCCGGCCTGACGCCGCAGATCGTGGACCAGCTGCCCGAACCGCTCCGCAGCGGCGTGGTCGACGCGTTCGCGAGCTCGCTGGCCCCGGCGTTCTGGTACCTCGTGCCGCTGGTCGCCGTCGGCCTCGTGCTCGCGCTCTTCCTCAAGGAGGTCAAGCTGTCCAACGAGGCGGGCATGATCGCGCGCGGTGAGGCGGTCATGGAGGACAGCACTGCGGACAGTGCTGCGGGCAGCCCTGTCCGCAGCGCCGAGGGCGCCGCAGGGGAGGACGCCGGGCGTGCCGCCGGGGATGCCGCCGAGGGCAGGGAGACGGATACCCTGGTCCGGTGAGCAAGGATCAACCCGCCCCCGGTGACCGCATCAAGCCCAAGAAGTCCGCGCTGGTGCAGTTCACGTCGACCACGCTCCTGCTCGAGGTCTTCCTCGTGATCTTCGCGACGCTGGCGGTGTGGGGTCTGCGCAACTCGGAGTTCGGCCGCGGGCCGCTCCAGATCGAGTCGAGCGGGGCGATCTGGGCGCTGGGCGGCGTCCTGGCCGTGGTGCTCATGATCCTGTCCCGTGCCCAGGGCTCGGCGGCGGGCCGGGCGGCGGGCACCGTCGCGCAGGTCCCGGTGCTCGCGATGGGGCTGCTGGTGCCGATGATGTTCCTGGTCGGCGGGGTCTTCGTGGTGCTGTGGATCTACGCCCTGCGCCTCGGGACCCGCGTGGACCGGGAGCGTGCGGAGTACGACGCGGCCCACCCGGAGACGGCCCCGAACGCGGGCTGACCCTCGTCCTGTGGGTCGGGTATGTCGAAGTAGAGCGTGTGTCCCAGTGCGCACGGGGTAACCCCGTGCACACTGGGACACACGCTCTACTTCGACATACCCGACCACCCGGTAGGCGCGCGGTCATCGGGCGGCTTCCGCCCGGATAGGGTTTGTCCCATGACCGACGTCGCAGAGAAGACCCTGCCCACGGAGGCCTCGACGCAGCCCGTGGCCGAGCGCACCCTCGTCCTCGTCAAGCCGGACGGCGTCCGCCGCGGCCTGTCGGGCGAGATCCTGCGCCGCATCGAGGCCAAGGGCTACACGCTGCGGGCCGTGCAGCTGAAGGACGCCACCACCGAGCTGCTCGCCGCGCACTACGCCGAGCACGAGGGCAAGCCGTTCTATGCCCCGCTGGTCGAGTTCATGATGTCCGGCCCCGTGCTGGCCGTGGTGGCCGAGGGCCAGGGCGTCGTCCCCGGCTTCCGCTCGCTGGCCGGCGCCACGAACCCGACCGACGCCGCCCCCGGCACCATCCGTGGTGACCTGGGCCGCGACTGGGGCACCAAGGTGCAGCAGAACCTCGTGCACGGCTCGGACTCGCCGGAGTCGGCGGCGCGCGAGATCGCCCTCTGGTTCCCGGAACTGGGCTGACCCGCACCTACCCCTGCCGAAGTAGCACTATGGCGAGGGGGTCTCGACAAGCTCGACCACCGCTGGTCGCACTTGTCGAGACCTCCTCGCCACAGTGCTACTTCGGCGTATACCCGCCGTTCGTCCGACGTTCAGCCCGAATGCACAGTTAGGCTCACCCAGTGCACCTCAAGACGCTCACGCTCCGGGGATTCAAGTCCTTCGCGTCGGCGACCACCCTCGAGCTGGAGCCGGGCATCACCTGCGTGGTGGGCCCCAACGGCTCCGGCAAGTCCAACGTGGTCGACGCGCTCTCCTGGGTCATGGGCGAGCAGGGTGCCAAGTCGCTGCGCGGCGGCAAGATGGACGACGTCATCTTCGCCGGCACGACCGGCCGCGCGCCGCTGGGCCGCGCCGAGGTGGCCCTGACGATCGACAACACCGACGGCGCGCTGCCGATCGACTACACCGAGGTCACGATCTCCCGCACGCTGTTCCGCAGCGGCGGTTCCGAGTACGCGATCAACGGCAACAGCTGCCGCCTGCTGGACATCCAGGAGCTCCTGAGCGACTCCGGCATCGGGCGCGAGATGCACGTCGTGGTGGGGCAGGGCCAGCTCGACGCCGTCCTGCGCGCGACGCCGGAGGAGCGGCGCGGCTTCATCGAGGAGGCCGCCGGCGTCCTCAAGCACCGCAAGCGCAAGGAGAAGGCGCTCCGCAAGCTCGACGCGATGCAGGGCAACCTCGCGCGCCTGGGTGACCTGACCGCCGAGCTGCGCCGCCAGCTGGGTCCGCTCGGCAGGCAGGCCGAGGCGGCGCGCAAGGCGCAGACCGTGCAGCGCGAGCTGCGGGACGCGAAGTCCCGCCTGCTCGCCGACGACCTCGCGCAGCTCACCGCGCAGCTGGAGCAGGAGCGCGCGGACGAGCGGTCGCTCAAGGAGCGCCAGGCCGAGACCGAGGCGGCGCTCACCGAGGCCCGCGGCACCCTGGCCCGCCTGGAAGCGGCGATGTCCGCGGAGTCGCAGCAGGTCAACCAGGCCGGCGACACGGTCTTCGCGCTGTCCCAGACACGGGAGCGCCTGCGCAGCCTGCAGTCCCTGGCGGGCGAGCGTGCCCGCCTCCTGGGTACCGCCGAGCCGACCCGTCTGGGCCAGGACCCCGACGACCTCGAGGCGCAGGCGGCACGAGCCCGCGCGAGCGAGGAAGAGCTGGTCACCGAGGTCGAGATGGCCCACGAGGTCGTCGAGACCGCTGTCGACGCGCGCGCCGAGGCGGAGGCGGCGGCACAGGCCGCCGAACGTTCGCACGCCGCGCTGCTGCGCGCCGCCGCGGACCGCCGCGAAGGCCTTGCCCGCCTGGCCGGCCAGGTCGCCGCGCGGCGCAGCCGGGTCGAGGCGGCGCAGTCCGAGCTGGACCGGCTGCGCGAGGCCCTGCTCGAGGCGGAGCAGCGGGCGGAGAGCACGTCGCGCGAGCTCGGCGCGCTCGAGACCGAGGTCGGCGTGGGTGGCGAGGACGGCGCGGAAGGGCTCGACGTCGCGCACGAGGCGGCGGCCGGGGTGCTCGAGCTGGCCAAGGCCGAGGTGCGGCACCTCCAGGAGCAGGTGACCACCGCGCAGCGGGACCGCAGCTCGGCGGCCGCGAAGGTCGAGGCGCTGGAGCTGAGCCTGGACCGCAAGGACGGCGCCGGCACGCTGCTGGCCGCCGACCAGGCGGGAGTCCTCGGCTCGGTCGCCGCGCTGCTGGGCATCGAGGCCGGTTTCGAGGATGCGGTGGCCGCCGCGCTCGGCCCGGTGGCGGACGCCGTCGCGGTCGCCGGCGTCGACGAGGCGGTGGACGCGCTGCGGCTCCTCCGTGACGAGGACGCGGGCCGCGCCAGCCTGGTCGTCGGCTCGGACCGTCCGGCCACCGTCGGCGCCGACCGTCCGGCGGTCGACCTCCCCGCCGGAGCCCGGTGGGCGACGGACGTGGTGCAGGTCGCCGGCCCGGCGTCGGCGGCGCTGCTGACGATCCTGCGGGACGTGGTGGTCGTGGACGACCTCGCCCGGGCCCGGGCCCTGGTGCGCGACCAGCCGGTGGTCGCCGTGACCCGGGCAGGCGACCTGCTGGGTGTCACGCGCGCCTGGGGCGGATCGGCGGCCGCACCGAGCGTGCTGCACCTGCAGTCGGCGCTGGACGAGGCCAAGGCCGCGCGCGACGAGGCCGCGGCCCGGGAGACCGACGGGACCGCGCACCTCGAGCGCGCCCGGACCGAGCGGACGGCGGCGCAGGAGCGGTACGACGAGACGCTCGCCCGCCTCGGGGAGGCGGACGCCGCGCGCGCCGCGGCCGCCGAGCAGCTCGGGTCGCTGGGCGCGGCCGCACGCGCCGCCCAGGCGGAGGCGGACCGGCACCGCGCGGCGCTGGAGCAGGCCCAGTCGCGCCGCGCGGAGGACGAGATCGAGCTCGAGGCGCTCGTCGAGCGCATGACGATCGCCGAGGAGGAGCCCTCCGACGGTGAGGGGTCGATCGACGACCTGCAGGCCCAGCGGGACGAGGCAGCGGCCGCCGCCACCGCGGCCCGGGCGCGCGAGACCGAGGCTCGGCTGGCCCTGCGGACCGCCGAGGAACGGGCGCGTGCCGTCTCGGGTCGTGCGCAGGCGCTGACGGCGGCCGCCGAGCAGGAGCGCGAGGCTCGTGCGCTGGCCGCGGAACGTGAGGAGCTGCGGCGTCGGGACGCCGAGCGCGCGACGCTGGTGCAGCAGGCGGTAGCCGTGGCGCTCGAGGCGATCGCCCGGTCGCTGGACCGTGCGGTGGCCGACAAGGCGGCCGCGGAGGAGGCCCGGGCCGCCGGCTCGGAACAGCTGCTCGCCGTGCGGGGCACCGTCGAGTCGCTGACGGGCCAGCTGCGCGAGCTCACCGACGTCGCGCACCGGGACGAGGTCGCCCGCGCACAGCAGGTGCTGCGCCTGGAGCAGCTCCAGTCGCGTGCCTCCGACGAGCTGGGCATGGACCCCGACGTGCTCATGGAGGAGTTCGGCCCGCACCAGCCGGTCCCGGTGTACGAGGGCGACGCCGCGGTGCGCGGTCGCAAGCGGCGCGCCGTCGTCGAGCGCGACGACGAGGGCAACCCGATCCGCTACGAGGGGGACCCCACGCTGCCGCGCGGCGCGGCAGCGCGCGAGGACGCGCTCATCGCCCGGACGCGTGCGCTGCACGAGGCCGGTCTTCGGCCCGACGACCCCGCGGCGACCGCCGTGATCGTCGCGGCAGCCGGAGCCGAGCCGGAGGAGGCGCCTGCCGAGGGCGAGACCGCCGCCGGCGAGGAGCCCGAGTCCACCGAGCCGAAGCCCGACCGGATGGTCCCGTACGTCCGTGAGGAGCAGGAGGCCCGGCTGGCGAAGGCCGAGAAGGCCCTGTCGCGGATCGGCGCGGTGAACCCGCTCGCGCTGGAGGAGTTCGCGGCCCTGGAGGAGCGGCACCAGTTCCTGGTGGACCAGCTCGCCGACCTGAAGAAGTCCCGCGAGGACCTGCTCCAGATCGTCGACGACATCGACGAGCGGGTGCAGCAGGTGTTCGCCGAGGCGTTCCAGGACACGGCGGCCAAGTTCCTCGAGATCTTCCCCCGGCTGTTCCCCGGTGGCGAGGGCAAGCTGACGCTGACCGACCCCGACAACCTGCTCACCACCGGCATCGAGGTCGAGGCGCGGCCGGCCGGCAAGAAGGTCAAGCGGCTGTCGCTGCTGTCGGGTGGTGAGCGTTCGCTGGCGGCGGTGGCGTTCCTCGTGTCGATCTTCAAGGCGCGGCCCAGCCCGTTCTACATCATGGACGAGGTGGAGGCCGCGCTCGACGACGTGAACCTCGGCCGCCTCATCGAGATCTTCAAGGAGCTGCAGAAGGACAGCCAGCTCATCGTGATCACGCACCAGAAGCGCACCATGGAGGTCGCGGACGCCCTCTACGGCGTGACGATGCGGGGCGACGGCGTCACGACTCTGATCAGTCAGCGCATGGGCGAGCGCGAGACCGTCACCGCCTGAGCCGGGCCCGACCCGCGGCCCAAGCCACACAAAGGGGTGAAATTCGGCACCCCTCGGCTGCGAAACGCCAGGTGTGAGGGATTTCTCCTCCTGAAATCGCGCGTGTCGCACGGCGTGTCGCGGCGCTCTGCGCGGCGGTACCGGACAAGACACGCCACAATGGGCCCATGTGGTGGTCGGTCATTCTGCTCGTGGTGTGCCTGGTCCTGGCGGTGGGCGTCTTCGTCGTAGCCAGCCAGATGGACGCGCCCTCGAACAGGAGTGAGGAGTTCTCGTTCCTCCAGTGGTTCCGGTCCGGCATCGCACACATCCGTGGTGACGCCAAGCGACGCAAGGACGGCCGCCGCCTCGGGGCCTCCGCCGTGGCGACGCACGCGGTGGGCGCGCCCTCCGTGTGGGTGGGCAAGCCCCCGGTGGTCAAGCCGGACACCAAGCCGGTGGACATGGGCATGTCCGAGTTCTTCGCCGCGACCATCGAGTCGAAGCCCGGCTACGTCGACGCCGAGGAGCTGACCGACGTCCTGAACCGGGCACGCGACCAGGCGCAGAAGACCCTGCACGTGCCGCTCGGTCCGGTGCCGATCAAGCCCGCCAACCTGGTCCCCGGCCAGCTCCGGGCAGTTCGGCCGGTGCGGACGGTTCGTCCCGTCCGGCCCGTCACGCAGGAATCGGCTGCGGAGGAAGGCCCGGCCCAGGCCGCGAGCTAGGGCTACGCCATCACCTGGGCCTGCACCATCTGCTAGGCCTGTACCGTCCGGTGCGGCACGATCACGGGCGTGCCGTTCAGCGGGTCGGTGAGGATCGACGCCTCCACGGAGAACACCTCGCGCAGCAGGTCGGCTGTCACCACCTCGGCGGGCGAGCCCTCCGCGACGATCTCGCCGTCGCGCATGGCGACGATGTGGTGCGCGTAGCGGCAGGCGAGGTTGAGGTCGTGCAGCACCATGACGACCGTCCGCGCCCGGTCCCGGTTGAGCGTCGAGACCAGCTCCAGCACGTCGAGCTGATGAGCCATGTCCAGGTAGGTGGTCGGCTCGTCCAGGAGCAGCAGGTCCGTCTGCTGGGCGACCGCCATGGCGATCCAGGCCCGCTGGCGCTGCCCGCCGGACAGCTCGTCCACGTCCCGCGCGGCGAGGCCCTCGGTACCCGTGGCGCGCAGCGCGTCCGTCACGGCCTCCGTGTCCGCCTCGCCCCACTGGTGCCACCAGCTCTGGTGCGGGTGGCGCCCGCGCGAGACGAGGTCCCGGACGCTGATGCCCTCGGGCGAGACAGGAGACTGGGGCAGCATGCCCATGACGCGAGCCACCTCCCGGGTGGGCCGGTCGGCGATCGCCTTGCCGTCCAGCAGCACGGTGCCGCTCGTGGGCGGCATGAGCCGGGCCAACCCGCGCAGGAGCGTGGACTTGCCGCAGGCGTTCGGCCCGACGATGACCGTGACCTGCTGGTCGGGCACGTCGAGCGACAGCGCACGCACGACGGTCCGGTCGCCGTAGCCGAGGGTGACCGCGTCCGCCCGCAGGCGGGCGTCGGACGCGATGGCCGTGTTCATGGGGTACCTCTCGTCGAGCGGCGGCGCTGCAGCAGGTACAGCAGGTAGGGCGCGCCCACCAGGGCGGTCAGCACGCCGACGGGGAGCTGGAACGGCAGCGCCGTGCGTGCGACGGTGTCCGCCACCAGCACGAGCGCGGCGCCGGCGGCGCCCGCCAGGACCGGCGGGATGTCGGGGACGGCGGCCAGCCGGCGGGCCACCTGCCCGGAGACCAGCGCGACGAACGCGACCGGTCCGGCGGCCGACGTCGCCAGGGCGGCGAGGAGCACCGCGATCACCAGCAGGGCCGCCCGGGCGGCGCCCGGCCGGACGCCCCACCCGGCGACGACGTCGTCCTCGAACAGGAGCGCACGGTTGGTGTGGGCGAGCACCAGGGCGGCGGGCAGCAGGAGTGCCACGCCGACGACGACGGGCACGGCCTCGCCCCAGCCGCGCGCGTTCAGGCTGCCGGTGAGCCAGGCCGCCGAGCGCTGCGCGTCGTAGACGTCGATCCGGGTCAGCAGGAACTGGGTCAGCGCCGTGAGCGCCGCGGACAGCGCGATGCCGACCAGGAGGATGCGCCTGCCGCGCAGGGCGCCGTCCCGGGCGAGCAGCGCGATCAGCGCGGCGGCGGCAAGGCCGCCCGCGAGGGCCGCGACCGGGACGGGGACGACGCCGACGGGGCCGCCCAGCGAGCCGATCGCGATGACGGCCACCACGGCCACCGAGGCGCCCGCGCTGATGCCGAGCACGTCGGGGCTGGCCAGCGGGTTGCGCAGCACGCTCTGGCTCAGCCCGCCGGAGACCCCGAACGCGGCGCCGACGACGACGGCCAGGACGACCCGGGGGAGCCTGACCTCGAGCACCGCGTAGACGGTGTTCTCGGGTCCGTGCCCCTGGAGCGCCGCCCACAGGGCGGCGGGCGTCGTCGGTTCGTCGCCCAGGCTCAGGGCGGTCGCGGCCACGAGCGCGAGGAACAGCAGCGTCCCGAGCACGGCGACGACCACTCGTCGGCGCGGCCGGGGCCGGGGCAGCAGGGAGCGCGCCGTCCGGACGGGCCGGCGGGGCGGGGCGGCGATCACCGGGAACGCTCCTTCGCGCGCCGGGTCAGCCAGATGAAGAAGGGCGTGCCGAGCAGCGCCGTGACGACGCCGACCTGTACCTCCGCCGGGCGCGCGACCAGCCGGCCGACGACGTCAGCCGTCACCAGGAGCAGGGGTCCGAGCAGCGCCGAGAGCGCGAGCACCCGCCGCACGTCGGTCCCGACCAGGGCCCGGGCGACGTGCGGGATGACCAGGCCCACGAAGGCGATCGGGCCGGCCAGCGCCACGGCGGTGCCCGAAAGGAGGACGACCGCCGCCCCGGCGAGCAGCCGGGTCCGCATGACGGCGACGCCGAGGGCGGCCGCCGTGTCGTCCCCGAGGGCCAGGGCGTTGAGCGAGCCGGAGACGACCACGGCCAGGACGCCGCCCGCGACCGCCGGCGGGATCGCCGGGAGCAGCACCGCGGGGTCGGGCAGGCTCAGCGCGCCCACCACCCAGAACCGGTACTGGTCCATGGTGGAGGCGTTGAGCAGCACCGTCGCCGAGACGGCCGCGCCGAGGAACGCCGTCATGGCCATCCCGGCGAGCGTCATGTTCACCGGCGTCAGCCCTTCCGGCGACCGGCTCGCGAACAGGTAGACGGCGGCGGTCGCCAGGGCCGCGCCGGCCAGCGCCAGCAGCACGCGGGGTGTCCCCGCCCCGAGGCCGAGGAACGCGCTGCCCGCCACGACCGCCACGGCGCCGCCCGCGGAGATGCCGAGCAGGCCGGGGTCAGCCAGCGGGTTGCGGGTGACCGCCTGTGCGAGCACCCCGGCGACGCCCAGCGCCGAGCCGACGAGCAGGCCGAGCAGGGTCCGGGGCAGCCGCAGCTCCCAGATCACCGTCGCGGCGATGCCGTCGTGCCCCAGCAGCCCGGCGAAGGTCTCGGCGGGGGACAGGACCCGCGTGCCCACCGTGACGCCGGCCAGCGCGGCGGCGACCAGCAGGACGAGCGTGACCAGCAGGACGGCGGCGAGCGCCGTCCTGCTCGCCGCGATGGTCCGGGGTGCGCTCACCGCTGGTCGGCGGCGATGGCTTCCAGGTCGTCGAGGACCAGGTCGGCCCCCGTCACACCCAGACCCAGGTACCAGGTCTCGTCCGCCACCTCGCGCACGACGCCGCCGTTCGCCACCGCGGGGACCTGGTCCCAGAGGGGGCCGTCGACCACTGCCGCCTGCTCGGTGGCGTCGGGCTGGCCGTAGGTGCCCCACAGCAGCCAGTCGCCCTCGGCGAGCGTGATCTCCTCGGCGGAGATCTCCACGGCGAGGTCCGCGATGTCCTCGGTCTCCGGCCGGGGCAGGCCGGCGTCGGCGAGGATGATGCCGATGAACGAGTCGTTGGCGTACAGCCGGATCTGGCCGGCCATGAAGCGCAGCATCGAGATGGTGGGTGCCGTGCCGCCGTTCGCCTCGGCGACCTCGGCCCCGACCTCCGCGGCGCGCGTCTCGTAGGCGGTCAGGAGCTCCTGCGCCTTCTCCTCCTCGCCGACGGCGGCGGCGTTGAGCAGGAAGTTCTCCTTCCAGAGCACGCCGGGACGAGGTGCGAGGACGGTCGGCGCGATGTCCTGCAGCTGACGCTTGAGGTTGTCGTCGTCGATCCGGAGCGACGTGCCGAGGATCAGGTCCGGCTCGAGGTTCTTGATCTGTTCGAGGTCCAGGGCGTCGTACGGGCCCAGGTCCACGGCGTCGCCGACGTCGAGGTAGTCGGGAGCCATCCCGACGTCGGCGGGGTGGGCGATGCCGACAGGTTCGATGCCGAGGGATGCCATGTTGTCGAGCTCGCCCGTGTCGAGCACGACGACGCGCTCCGGCTTGGCGGGGATGACGGTCTCGCCGACCTCCTCGTTGGCCACGAGGTTGCGTACCGTGCGGGGGAACTCGCCGGGTGCTGCGTCGGTGCCGAGCTGCGCGGCCAGCTTCTGGACGTCGGCGAACCCGTCCTGGCCGGCGGCGACGTTGGACTTGTTGTCGCCGTCGCCGCCCTCGTCGGCCGCACCGCAGCCGGTGAGGAGGACGGCTCCGAGGGCCAGGGTGGCGACGGTCGCTGACAGGGCGCGGGGCATGGTGGTGTTCCTCTGTGTCCTGGATGAAAGTGGCACGGCCACGTCACCCTACACTCGTGATTAGGCAAGCCTAAGAACGGGTCGGTTGCCGGAGGCACCTGGCGGCCGGGCGGACGGCGGCTGCCGCGCCGCCGTCCACGGGATGGAAGAATCTGGGGCGTGAACGAGCTTCCCTGGATCGAGATCATCTCCGCCGTCGTCGTCCTCGCGGGTGGCGGCGGTATCGCCGGCCTCCTCGTTGCCCGACGCCGGAGGCGCACCCAGGACCAGGGTGGCGGCCGGACGGCGGTCGAACGCGAGCCGGAGGTAGCGGTCGAGCCGGGGGCCTCGACGAGCCCGACCCGCGAGGAGACGAGCCCCACGCGCGACGCGCCGAGCCCCACCCGCGAGGCGCCCCTCGAGACCCCGGCCCCCACCGCCGGCCGCCTGGTGCGGCTCCGCGACCGCCTCGCGCGCTCCGGCTCGCCCCTGGGTGCGCGGCTGCTGTCCGTGCTGTCCCGCGACTCGCTCACCGAGGACGACTGGGACGAGATCGAGGAGGAGCTGCTCCTCGCGGACGTCGGGGCGGGCCCCACGACAGAGCTGCTGGAGGCGTTGCGTACCAAGGTCCGGGTGCTGGGCGTACGGGAGCCCGCCGCGGTGCGCGACCTGCTCCGCTCCGAGCTGGTGGCGCTCCTGGACCCGACCCTCGACCGCACGCTGCGGACCGAGCCGACCACCGCTGACGACGGCACGCACCTGCCCGCCGTGACCCTCGTGGTGGGCGTGAACGGCACGGGCAAGACGACGACGGTCGGCAAGCTCGCCCGGGTGCTGGTGGCCGACGGCCGCAGCGTCGTGCTCGGCGCCGCCGACACCTTCCGGGCGGCGGCGGCGGACCAGCTCACCACCTGGGGCGACCGGGTGGGCGTACCCACCGTGCGTTCCGACCGCGAGGGCGCCGACCCGGCGTCGGTCGCGTTCGAGGCGGTCGCGCGCGGACGCGACGAGAAGATCGACGTCGTGCTGGTGGACACCGCCGGGCGCCTGCAGAACAAGGCGGGCCTCATGGACGAGCTCGGCAAGATCGTGCGGGTCTCCAGCAAGGTCGCCGCGCCGAGCGAGGTGCTGCTGGTGCTGGACGCGACCACTGGCCAGAACGGACTCTCCCAGGCGCGCGTCTTCGCGGAGGTCGCCGGCGTCACGGGAATCGTGCTGACGAAGCTCGACGGCACCGCCAAGGGCGGCATAGTCGTCCAGGTGCAGCGGGAGCTCGGCGTCCCGGTCAAGCTCATCGGCCTCGGCGAGGGCCCGGACGACCTGGCGCCGTTCGACGTGGAGGAGTTCGTCGACGGCATTCTGGGCTGATTCCTCATCAGTAATTGCGCGGTGGAGCGCTCTTTAATGGACGACTGTCCAACAGGTGAGAATGCTATGTGAGCGGCACGTTACAAGCGCATAGCCGTCAAATATCGAGCCGATCACAGTTCGGTCCAAAAATTCGCCCAACCCGGACGCGAAATGAGACGTTTACATGCCGCCCGTCTGCGTCACGCATTCGTAACCTCGATGCAGGTCGCGCGTAACCGCTTCCCGCGACGGTAGTCGCGGTGGGCCGAGTCACCAGGACCGGTCCGGGGAGAGAGGCACCTGATGGAATTCGAACTGGACAGTGGAAACACTGCCTGGATGATCACCGCCTCCTCGCTCGTGCTGCTGATGACGCCGGGCCTGGCGTTCTTCTACGGCGGCATGGTGCGCGGGAAGAGCGTCCTCAACATGATGATGATGAGCTTCAGCTCGATCGGCGTCGCCGGTCTGATCTGGGTGCTCTACGGCTACTCGCTGACCTTCGGTTCCGACATCGGCGGCATCATCGGCAACCCTGCCGACTTCTTCGGCCTCGCGATGACCGACGACGAGTCGCTGATGGCCGCCGTCGGCGTCCCGGCAACCGTCGCCGCTGCCTTCCAGGCGACCTTCGCGATCATCACGGTCGCCCTCATCTCCGGCGCGATCGCTGACCGCGTCAAGTTCGGCACCTGGCTCGTCTTCGCCGCCCTCTGGGTGACGCTGGTCTACAGCCCCGTCGCGCACATGGTGTGGGGCGGCGGCCTGCTGGGCGTCGACGGCCCGATCGCGACGGCCCTCTCCGCACCCATCGACTTCGCCGGCGGCACCGTGGTGCACATCAACGCCGGTGTGGCCGGTCTCGTGCTCGCGCTGGTCATCGGCAAGCGCAAGGGCTTCGGCACCGAGGCCATGCGCCCGCACAACCTCCCGTTCGTCATGCTCGGTGCGGCCCTCCTCTGGTTCGGCTGGTTCGGCTTCAACGCCGGTTCGGAGTTCGCCGCCGACGGCACGGCCGGCCGCGCCTGGCTGAACACGCTCGTCGCGACCGGTGTCGCGATGCTGGCCTGGATGGCCACCGAGAAGCTTCGTGACGGCGCACCGACCACCCTCGGTGCCGCGTCGGGTGTGGTCGCCGGTCTGGTCGCCATCACTCCGGCCGCCGCGGCGGTCGACACCTTCGGTTCCATCGCCATCGGCGTCGTGGCGGGCATCCTCTGCGCCCTGGCCGTCGGCCTGAAGTTCAAGTTCGGCTTCGACGACTCGCTCGACGTCGTCGGTGTGCACCTGGTCGGTGGCCTCGTCGGCACCGTGCTCCTGGGCTTCTTCGCCACGGACAACGCGAGCTACGGGGTCTGGTACCCGGAGGGCGCGCTGAACGGCCTGTTCTACGGGGGCGGCTTCACGCAGCTCATCAGCCAGATCGTCGCCGCGCTCGTCGCCGTCATCTTCAGCGCCGTCGTCACCGCGATCATCGCCTACGCCCTGAAGTTCACGCTGGGCTGGCGCATCTCCGAGGAGGCCGAGGTCAGCGGTATCGACCTCGCCGTCCACGGTGAGACCGCATACGAGAACTCCGGCTCTACGATCACCGAGGTGCGCTGACCGTGACCACGGTGCAGCAGCCGACTCTGAAGGAGGTACGCGCATGAAGCTCGTCACGGGTGTCATCCAGCCCCACCGTCTCGACGACGTGAAGACGGCGTTGGAGGGTGCGGGGGTTCGCGGTATGACCGTGAGCGAGGCCAGCGGCTACGGCCGGCAGAAGGGCCACACCGAGGTCTACCGCGGTGCCGAGTACACCGTCGACCTGGTGCCGAAGGTCCGCATCGAGGTCCTCGTCACGGACGCCGACGTCACCGCGGTGACCGACGCGATCGTCGGCGCGGCCCAGACCGGCAAGATCGGTGACGGCAAGGTGTGGGTGGTGACGGTCGACGACGTCGCCCGCGTGCGCACCGGCGAGCACGGCGACTCCGCCCTCTGACGGGAGCGTTCGTCGACGTATGAGCAGTGACCCGGCGCCCGAGGGCGCCAGGGAGCAGCCGGAGGCCCCGCACCCCACCGCTGGGGTGCGGGGCCTCCGCGACGAGCTCCTCACCATCGCCGCGGACCTGACCGGTCCGGGCCGTTCGGGCCTGGCCCGGCGGTCCGCCGTCGGGCAGCGGGTCACCGACCGGCTCGGTTCCTTGTTCGCTGAGGCGACCAGGGACGTGGACCCGTCGGGTATCGCGCTGGCGGCGGTCGGCAGCCTCGGCCGGGGCGAGCTCGGGCCCCTGAGCGACCTCGACCTCGTGCTCGTGCACGACGGGCGGACCCACGGTCCGGAAGAGCTGCAGCAGGTGGCCGAACGCCTCTGGTACCCGCTGTGGGACTCGGGCGTGGACATCGACCACGCGGTGCGCTCCCTGAGCCAGTCCCGGCAGGTCGCGGCGAGCGACCTCCCGGCGGTGATCGGCTGGCTGAGCGTGCGCGCGGTGGCCGGCGACGCCGTCGTCGTGCACCGTGCCGCGACCGCGGTGCTCACCGACTGGCGCGCCGCCGCGCGGCGGCGGCTGCCCGAGCTGATCACGTCCACCCGGGACCGCGCGCAGCGCGCGGGGGAGCTCGCGTACCTCATCGAGCCCGACCTCAAGGAGGCGCGCGGCGGCATGCGGGACGCTGTCCTGCTGTCCGCGCTCGCCGCCACCTGGCTCACCGACCGTCCGCACGGCGCGGTGGACGCGTCCTACACGCACCTGCTCGACGTGCGCGACACCCTGCAGGTGGTCACGCGGCGACGCACCAGCCGCCTGCTGCTGGCCGATCTCGAAGAGGTCGCCGAGCTCACCGGGTACGACGACGGCGACGAGCTGCTGGCGAGCCTCGCCGAGGCGGGCCGGGTCATCTCCTACGCGCTCGACATGACGGTGCGCGGCGCGCGGCAGGCCCTGTCGCGCCCGGTGGGCGTCGGCAAGCCCCTGTGGGTGCGCGGACGGCGCACGCCGCCGCGCCTCCGCTCGGTGGGCGACGGCCTGGTCGAGCACGACGGCGAGCTCGTGCTCGGCGTCGGCACCCGCCCGGCCGAGGACCCGCTGCTGCCGCTGCGGGCCGCCGCGACCGCTGCCAGGACCGGGCTCGTGCTCTCGCCGGTGACCATCCGGAGCCTGGAGCAGTGCCCGCCCCTGCCCGAGCCGTGGCCGCCGGCCGCACGCGAGAGCCTGCTCGCGCTGCTCGCAGCAGGGCAGGCGCAGGTCCCGGTGTGGGAGGCGCTCGACCTCGCCGGGGTGGTCACCTCCTGGATCCCGGAGTGGGCGGACGTGCGCAACCGGCCGCAGCGCGCGGCGATCCACCGGCACACCGTGGACCGGCACCTCGTCGAGACGGCGGCCGTGGCGGCGAAGCTGCGCCGCCACCTGCCGGAGCTGGCGTCCGGCACCGGCGCGCACCCTGGGGCGACATCGGGCGACCTCCTGCTGCTCTCCGCGTTGCTGCACGACATCGGCAAGGTGCGCGGCGCCGCCGACCATTCGGTCGAGGGGGCCCGGCTGGTGCCGGGCATCCTGACGCGCGCCGGCTTCGCACCCCAGGTGGTCGACGACGTCACGCGGCTCGTGCGGCACCACCTCACGCTCGCGGACCTGGCCACCACCGCCGACCCCGCCGACCCGGCGACGCTCGCGACACTCCTGGACGCCGTGGACCACCGGCGCGACCTGCTCGACGTGCTGCGCGCCCTGACGGAGGCGGACACGACGTCCCTGGGCCCGAAGCACTGGACGGGCTGGCGGGCGAGGCTCGTGGACGGGCTCACGGAGCGGGCCCGCGCGCTGCTGCCCGGATGAACGACTCGTGACCCCCGTCGATTAGGCTGTGCCCGTGTTCAATTCCCTGTCCGACCGGCTTACCTCGACGTTCAAGAACCTGCGCGCGCGGGGCCGTCTCTCCGAGGCGGACATCGACGCGACCGTGCGGGAGATCCGCCGCGCCCTCCTCGACGCCGACGTCGCGGTGCCCGTGGTGCGCGAGTTCACCGCCGCGGTGCGCGAGCGCGCGCTCTCGTCCGAGGTCTCCGGTGCGCTGAACCCCGCCCAGCAGGTCGTCAAGATCGTCAACGAGGAGCTCGTCGACATCCTCGGCGGGGCCACGCGCCCGCTCACGCTGGCCAAGACGCCGCCCACCGTGATCATGCTCGCGGGTCTGCAGGGTGCCGGTAAGACGACGCTGGCCGGAAAGCTCGCGCACGCGCTGAAGGGGCAGGGCCACACGCCGGTGCTGGTCGCCGCCGACCTGCAGCGCCCGAACGCCGTGACCCAGCTGTCCGTGGTCGCCGAACGCGCCGGCGTGCCGGTGTTCGCGCCGCACCCGGGCAACACCTCGGTGGCCGACGACCCCGCCGCCGACGCGCCGCTGATCGGCGACCCGGTGGGAGTCGCGCGGGACGGCGTCGCCTACGCCAAGGAACGCCAGCACGACGTCGTCATCGTGGACACCGCCGGCCGCCTCGGCATCGACGAGGTGCTGATGCAGCAGGCCTCGGACATCCGCGCCGCGGTGAACCCGGACGAGGTCCTGTTCGTCATCGACGCGATGATCGGCCAGGACGCGGTGAACACCGCCAAGGCGTTCGCCGACGGCGTCGACTTCACCGGCGTGGTGCTCTCCAAGCTGGACGGTGACGCCCGCGGTGGTGCCGCCCTCTCGGTCGCCAAGGTGACCGGCCGGCCCATCATGTTCGCGTCCACGGGCGAGAAGCTCACGGACTTCGAGGTCTTCCACCCCGACCGCATGGCGAGCCGCATCCTCGACATGGGTGACGTGCTCACCCTGATCGAGCAGGCCGAGAAGGCGTTCGACGCCGGCGAGGCCGAGAAGATGGCGGCCAAGGTCGCCAGCGGCCAGGACTTCACGCTCGCGGACTTCCTGGTGCAGATGCAGCAGCTGAAGAACATGGGCTCGATGAAGAAGATGCTCGGCATGCTGCCGGGCATGGCCCAGATGCGCGACCAGCTCGACCAGTTCGACGAGCGCGAGGTGGGTCGCATCGAGGCGATCATCCACTCGATGACGCCCGCCGAGCGTGAGAACCCGAAGATCATCAACGGCTCGCGCCGAGCCCGGATCGCCAAGGGCTCCGGCACCACGACGACGGCCATCAACCAGCTCCTGGAGCGGTTCGAGAACGCCCAGAAGATGATGCGCCAGATGTCGAAGGGCGGCGGCATGGGCCCCGGCGGTATGCCCGCGATGCCCGGCGGTCCCGGCATGGGCATGGGCAAGAAGTCGCGCGGCAAGACGGCTCCGCCGAAGAAGGGCAAGAAGGGCAAGTCCGGGAACCCGGCCAAGCGCGCCCAGCAGGAGCAGGAAGCGATGCAGCGCGCGCTCGGCGGCGGACCCGCGGCCGCCCCGCCGGCGCCGGCCGGCTCGGCCTTCGGCGTCGCCCCCAAGAAGGACGCTGCGCCCGACCTCAGCAACATCGAGCTCCCGCCCGGCCTGGAGAAGTTCCTGGGTCGGTGACGGTGGCCTGTGGTCCCACGGGCTGAATCTGGGAGTACGAGTTCGGGGAGAACGAGGGAGCCGCATGTCTGCGCTGGAAGGTCCGACCGCGGCGATCCGCGGGCGCATCCTGCTGGGTGACGACCGCGAGGCCGAGGAGATCTGGGTCCGCGGGGGTCGCGTCAGCCTGACGCGCCCGTCGGCGCAGGGCACCAACATGCAGATCCTTCAGGGCTGGGCGCTGCCCGGCCTGGTGGATGTGCACTGCCACATCGGGCTGGCCGCCGACGGCGTCGTGCCGGTGGAGGAGGCCGAGAAGCAGGCGGTGGCCGACCGCGACGCCGGAGTGCTGCTGATCCGCGACGCCGGCTCGCCGCTGGACACCGCGTGGGTGCACGACCGCAGCGACCTGCCGCACCTGCTGCGCTCGGGCACGCACCTGGCGCTGCGCAAGCGGTACCTGCGCAACTACGGGCTCGAGCTGGAGTCGCCCGAGCAGCTCCCCGAGGCGGTGCGCACCCAGGCCCGGCGCGGCGACGGCTGGGTCAAGCTCGTGGGCGACTGGATCGACCGGTCCCTCGGGGCCGACGGCGACCTGCGCCCGCTGTGGCCCGAGGACCTGCTCAAGGAGGCGGTCGCCGTCGCGCACGCCGAGGCCGCCCGGGTCACCGTGCACGCCTTCGCCACCGAGACCATCGACTCTCTGCTGGCCGCCGGGGTGGACTGCATAGAGCACGGGACCGGCATGACCGCCGAGCACATGGCGGCGGCCGCCGAACGCGGGATCGCGGTGACGCCCACCCTGCTGCAGATCGGCCAGTTCGAGAGCATCGCAGCGCAGGCCGACGGCAAGTACCCGGTGTACGCGGCGCGGATGCGCGCCATGTACGCGAACCGCTACCAGCAGGTGCGCGACCTGCACGAGGCAGGCGTGCGGCTCCTGGTGGGCACCGACGCGGGCGGGACCATCTCCCACGGCCGGATCGCCGACGAGTGCGCCGAGCTGGTGGCTGCGGGCATCCCGGCGGCGGAGGTCGTGGCGATGGCGTCCTGGCGAGCCCGCGACTACCTGGGTTTCGGGGCCGTCGTCGAGGGCTCCAGCGCCGATCTCGTGGTGTACCCGGCGGACCCGCGCGAGGACATCGAGGTGCTGCGTCACCCCACGGCGGTCGTCCTGCGCGGCACGGTGTACCCGACGGCGCGCTGACCTGTCAGACGTACAGGTCACCCGGGTGACCTGTACGTCTGACACGTCAGTGCGGTGTGACGCACACGCGGTTGGTGGCGCCCCTCGCCGTCTGGCACAATGTGCAGGTACTCGGCGTGCCCGGGCCCCTCTCACCCGGCAAGGCCGCGTCTCGGTTCAACCCACCGCTTCACCCCACGTCGCGGTGCTCGGACCACCCCATTCAACAGGAGATACCACTTCGTGGCTGTCAAGATTCGTCTCAAGCGCCTCGGCAAGATCCGGGCCCCGTACTACCGTGTCGTCGTCGCCGACTCGCGCACCAAGCGCGACGGTCGCGTGATCGAGGAGATCGGCAAGTACCACCCGACCGAGGAGCCGTCGCTCATCGAGATCAAGTCGGAGCGCGCACAGTACTGGCTCGGCGTCGGCGCACAGCCGACCGAGCAGGTCGCCGTACTGCTCAAGGTGACCGGTGACTGGCAGAAGTTCAAGGGCCTGCCGGGCGCCGAGGGCACCCTGCGCGTCAAGGGCGAGAAGGCCGACTCGGCCGCCGCCATCGAGGCCGTCAACGCCGATGCCGAGAAGGCCAAGGCCAGGGCTGCCGAGAAGGCTGCTGCCGCCGCCGCCGAGGCTCCGGCTGCGCCGGCCGAGGGCGACGAGGCCTGATGCTCTCGGAGGCCCTCGAGCACCTGGTGCGCGGCATCGTGGACAACCCGGAAGACGTTCGCGTCTCCGCGAAGACGCTGCGCCGTGGTGACCTGCTCGAGGTCCGCGTGCACCCCGACGATCTCGGCCGAGTCATCGGCCGAGGTGGTCGCACGGCTCGCGCTCTGCGCACCGTGATCGGTGCGCTTGCCGCAGAGGGTCCGGTGCGGGTCGACGTCGTGGACGTCGACCGGCGCTGAGCGCATCACTGCTCTGCACGACGACGAGGCCCGGTCCGAACGTGGACCGGGCCTCGCTCGTTCCCGTCGAACCGCTGGTCGAGACCCCCAACCTTCACTCTTCGAGGAGACACATGCAGCTGACCGTCGCCCGCGTCAGCAAGGCGCACGGGCTCAAGGGCGAGGTAGCCCTCGAAGTGCGCACGGACGACCCGGAGACCCGGCTCGCGATCGGCGAGCGGCTCGAGACGGTCCCGGCCGACGTCGGGCCGCTGACCGTGACGCACGCGCGCGAGCACCAGGGCCGGTGGCTGGTCACGTTCGCCGAGATCAGCGGCCGGACCGCCGCCGAGAACCTGCGCGGGACCGAGCTCGTCATCGAGGCCGACGCCTCCGACGAGGAGGACGCCTGGTACCCGCACGAGCTCGCGGGCCTGCGCGTCGAGCTCGAGGACGGCACGGTGGTCGGCAAGGTGATCTCGCTGGAGTACATGCCGGCGCACGAGTCGCTCCTGATCGAGGAGACCCTGCCCGGCGGCGGCACCGTCCGCACGCTGGTCCCGTTCGTCCTGGCGATGGTGCCCGTGGTCGACGTCGAGGGTGGTCGCGTCGTGGTGACCCCGCCCGCCGGGCTGCTGGCGCGCGACGCCGACGCCGCGATCGTCGACCGTGCTGATGATGTCGACGCGGTCGACCAGGAAGACGACTGACGTGCGCGTCGACGTCATCTCGATCTTTCCCGACTACCTGGCGGCGCTCGACCTGTCGCTCGTGGGCAAGGCGCGGCAGCGCGGCCTGCTGGACCTGCGGGTGCACGACCTGCGCGGCTGGACGACCGACCGGCACCGCACGGTCGACGACACCCCGTTCGGCGGGGGAGCCGGCATGGTCATGCGTCCCGACGTCTGGGGCCTCGCGATCGACGAGGTGCTGGACACCGGTGCGACGGGCGCGCACCTGATCGTCCCCACGCCGTCGGGCGAGGTGTTCACGCAGCGGCACGCCGAGAGCCTGGCGACGGCGGAGCAGCTCGTGTTCGCGTGCGGACGGTACGAGGGCATCGACGCGCGTGTGGCGCAGCACTACCGGGACGCCGGGATCACCGTGCACGAGCTGTCGATAGGCGACTACGTGCTCAACGGCGGCGAGGTCGCCTCGCTGGTCATGATCGAGGCAGTGGCGCGGCTGATCCCCGGCATGGTCGGCAACCCGGACTCCCTGGTGGAGGAGTCGCACGGCGCCGCGGGGCTGCTGGAGTACCCGGTGTACACGAAGCCGCCGTCGTGGGCGGACCTCGAGATCCCGGAGGTGCTGCTGTCGGGGCACCACGCGAAGATCGAGCGCTGGCGCCGGGACCGCGCGCTGGAGCGGACGGCGCGGCTGCGGCCGGACATGATCGCCGCGCTCTCCGTGACGAACCTGGACAAGCACGACCTGGCGCTGCTCGCGGAGCTCGGCTGGGTGCGCGGCCCGGACGGCACCGACGGGCTGGTCCGGGCCTGAGGTCGCCCCTGCCCGACGTCACACCTGCTCCGGGAGCCGGTTCGCACGTGCGTGTGGCAGAATTACCCCTCGGTGCGTCGCCGGTCAGGTCTCTGCCACAGGGGACGGCCGGGGCGGGCAACCGCCCCTGACCGGGTAAAGCCGCACCAGCATCCACACCCTTCCGGGACCCGACGGCCAGCAGGCCGCGGCGGGGCCCACGATATTCGTGCCTGACCTGTGGCAGGCCCGGAGAGAACAATGCAGAAGCTCGACATGATCGACGCAGCCTCGCTGCGGTCCGACATCCCGGAGTTCCGTGCCGGCGACACCGTCAAGGTGAACGTCAAGGTCGTCGAGGGCAACCGCTCTCGTGTCCAGGCCTTCCAGGGCGTCGTCATCTCCCGCCACGGCGGCGGGATCGGCGAGACGTTCGCTGTCCGCAAGGTCAGCTTCGGTGTCGGCGTGGAGCGCAAGTTCCCGCTGCACGCGCCGTCGATCGAGTCCATCGAGGTCGTCAGCCGCGGCATCGTCCGTCGCGCGAAGCTCTACTACCTGCGCGACCTGCGCGGCAAGAAGGCGAAGATCCGCGAGAAGCGCGACAACTGACGCGCCTGCGTCACAGCATCGGCATCGGCCGTCGTCCTCAGCTTCGAGGGCGGCGGCCTTCGTCGTACGTGACCTGCGTCTGTGTTGATATCAGACAGGGCTCGTGTGCGCTCGCGAGCCATTTCGCCGCAGGCGCTCGGAGGTGACAGAGTTACCCCCGTGACGAGTTTCGACCGGGTGGCGCCGCCCACCCCTATTGATGGGACGCCCTTGAGCTCAGCAGAACCGTGGGAGAGCAGCGGGGCGCATCGAGAGGGCGGAGCCGCGCACGGTCGTGAACCGAGAAAGCAGCAGTCCGGCTTCGTCGCGATGCTCCGGGAGATCGGGATCATCGTCGTCAGCGCGCTGATCCTGTCGTGGCTCATCAAGACGCTGCTGGTGCAGCCGTTCTACATCCCCAGCGCGTCCATGGAGGACACGCTGACGCAGGGCGACCGCGTGATGGCGTCGCGCCTGACACCCGGCCCGTTCGACCTGAAGCACGGGGACATCGTCGTCTTCGTGGACCCGGGCGACTGGCTGCCGCCGTACGTGCCGCCGGAGCGTGGGCCGATCGGCGACGGCATGGTGTCGTTCCTGACCACCGTCGGCCTGCTGCCGCAGGACACCGGCGACCACCTCATCAAGCGCCTGATCGGGCTGCCTGGTGACACCGTCGTGTGCTGCGACGCCGAGGGGCGCGTGTCGGTGAACGGCACGCCCATCGACGAGACGTCGTACATCAAGCCCGGGTCGATCCCGAGCGAGGACCAGTTCGAGGTCACCGTGCCCGACGGCATGCTCTGGGTGATGGGCGACAACCGCCAGAACTCCCAGGACTCCCGCAAGAACCGCGGCAAGCCCGGCGGAGGTTTCGTACCCGTCGACAACGTGGTCGGGACGGCGTTCGCCACGGTGTGGCCGCTGGACCGGCTGAACTGGCACAGCAACCCCAGCGACGTGTTCGCCGGTGTTCCGGACGCGCCTCCAGCGGAGAAGTAGGTGGTCCGCGCGGTCCCGACGCTGCGACACGAAAGGGCGCTGCTCGCCTCCGGCGCCCGCCTCGTCGCGGGCATGGACGAGGTGGGGCGCGGCGCCCTCGCGGGCCCGGTCAGCGTGGGCGTCGTGGTGGTCGACGCCGCCACGCGCACCGGGCCCAAGGGCGTCGCCGACTCCAAGCTCCTGACGCCCGCCGCGCGCGAGGCGATCGCGCCGGCTGTGCGGCGCTGGGCGGTGGCCTGGGGCGTCGGCCACGCGGGTCCCGCGGAGATCGACGAGGTCGGGATCATCGCGGCACTCAGGTTGGCCGGCCGGCGTGCGCTCGCCCAGGTGCGTCTGATGTGCGGCGACGTCGACGTCGTCGTGCTGGACGGAAAGCACGACTGGCTCTCCACGCCCTCGCTCGACCTGTTCGCGGCGGCGGACGCCCCGGACGACTCAGTGCGCGACCCCGCCGTGCGGACGCTGATCAAGGCCGACATGACCTGCACGTCGGTGGCCGCTGCCAGCGTGCTGGCCAAGGTGGAGCGGGACGGGATCCTGGTCGAGCTGGCGCAGCGGCACCCGGAGTACGCCTGGGACCAGAACAAGGGGTACAGCGCCAAGGCCCACATGGACGCGCTGGGGCTGCACGGTCCGACGCCGCAGCACCGTAGATCCTGGAACCTGCCCGGAACCGCGGCGTCGGTGGGATGATGTCGTCGTGAGCGCCGAAGACCTCGAGAACTACGAGACGGAGATGGAGCTCGCGCTCTATCGGGAGTACCGGGACGTGGTGGGCCTGTTCTCCTACGTGGTGGAGACCGAACGCCGGTTCTACCTCGCCAACCAGGTGGACCTGCAGGTGCGGTCCGCGGCGGGCGAGGTGTATTTCGAGCTGCGGCTCGCCGACGCCTGGGTGTGGGACGTCTACCGTTCCGCGCGCTTCGTGAAGTCGGTGCGCGTGGTGACGTTCAAGGACGTGAACGTCGAGGAGCTCGCGAAGGCGGAGCTGTCGCTCTGACGCGGCTCGGCTCGACCTCGTAGCTCTGTCGGAACCAGTGGCTCTGCTGAAACTTGTCGCGGGCCGGCACAGACCCGCCTGACGAGACCGCAACGTTCCGTGCACGACGCCGGGCCTGTGGAACGTCGATCTGTGCACAGGCGACCCGATGCACCCCGCCGGGCGGCGCTGCCGTGACCAAGGTTGGTCACGGAGGTGGACGCGATGGCGAAGAAGGACGGCGTAGGCCGGTACGGCGAACGCGTAGCGCTGCGGCACGTGGTGTCGCGCGGCTGGCAGGTGCTCGACACCAACTGGCGCGGCAAGGACGGGGAGCTCGACATCGTCGCGCTCGACGGTGACGTGCTCGTGGTGATCGAGGTCAAGACCCGGTCGGGCCACGGGTTCGGGCACCCGGCGGAGGCGGTCACGCCGCGGAAGCTGGCGCGGATCAAGCGGCTGACCGGACAGTGGCTCACCGTGTTCCGGGAGCGGCTCGCGGCGGCCCGGATGGCCGAGGAGGCCAATCCGGGCTGTCCGGTGCCGGTGCTGCCGGACGTGCGCACCCGCTTCGGGGCGATCCGGATCGACGTGGTAGCGGTGACGCTGCAGGAGCAGGGGCGGGCCGTCGTCGAGCACCTCGAGTCGGTGGCCTGATGGGGACGGCGACCACGCGAGGGGTCTCCCTCGTCGGGATGCAGGGGCACGTGGTGGAGGTGCAGGCGCACCTCGCGGCGTCCGTCCCCGGGTTCACGCTGGTCGGCCTGCCGGACGCCGCCCTGAGCGAGTCCCGCGACCGGGTCCGGGCAGCCGTGACCAGCACGGGGCTGCAGTGGCCCGTCAAGAAGATCACGGTGAACCTGTCGCCCGCGTCGCTGCGCAAGCAGGGCAGCGCGTACGACCTGGCGATCGCCGTGGCGATCCTGGCGGGAGCCGAGGGGCCCACGTCAGCGGGTCTGCGGCGCGACGGCCTGGACCGGGTGGTGCACCTGGGCGAGCTCGGGCTCGACGGGCGGCTCCAGCCCGTGCGCGGGGTGCTGCCGGCGGTCGCGGCTGCGGTGGGCGCTGGGTATCCGGACGTGGTGGTGGCGGCCGGGGACCTCGACGAGGCGCGGCTGGTGCCAGGCGCCCGCGTGGTGGGTGCGGCGAGCCTGGCCGAGGTGCTGGCGCTGCACGGCGGGCCGCCCGAGCTGGTGCGCGAGGTGGTGACCGTGCGGCCGACTCGGACCGCGCTGGCCGCCCGCGTGCCGGGTGACCTGGCCGACGTGCTGGGACAGGAGCGGCCGCGGGCGGCCCTCGAGGTGGCGGCCGCCGGTGGCCATCACCTGCTGCTGGTCGGGCCGCCGGGGGCCGGCAAGACCATGCTGGCCTCTCGGCTGCCTGGGATCCTCCCCGATCTCACCGACCGCGAGGCGGTCGAGGTCACGGCGGTGCACTCCGTCGCGGGTACGTTCGACCCGGGCGGTGGGCTGATCCGTCGGCCCCCGTTCGAGGACCCGCACCACACGGCCACGCAGGCCGCGGTGGTGGGCGGCGGGTCGGGCATCCCGCGTCCGGGTGCGGTGTCGCGGGCGCACCGCGGGATCCTGTTCTTGGACGAGGCCCCAGAATTTCGCGCGGGGGTCCTGGAGACGCTGCGCCAGCCGCTGGAGCAGGGCGAGCTCGTGATCCACCGGTCGGGCGGCGCGGCGCGCTACCCGGCCCGGTTCCAGCTCGTGCTCGCGGCGAACCCTTGCCCCTGCGGGCTGGCGGTCGGCAAGGGGCTCGAGTGCAGCTGCTCGCCGACGTTACGGCGCCGGTACTTCGCGCGGCTGTCCGGCCCGCTGCTGGACCGGGTGGACGTGCAGGTCGAGGTGCAGCCGGTCGACCGCGTGGAGCGGCTGGAGGGCAGGTCCGAGGCGACGTCGGTGGTGGCAGCCCGCGTGCTCGCCGCGCGGCAGGCCGCACGCGTCCGGCTGGCCGACACGCCGTGGTCCACCAATGCCGAGATGCCCGGGCCCTTCCTGCGCGACCTGCTGCGGCCGCACCCGGGTCTGCTCGGCCCGATCGAGCGGGCGATGACCGACGGCCGGCTCAGCCTGCGCGGCGTCGACCGGGTGCTGCGGATGGCCTGGACCATCGCGGACCTGGCGGGGCGCGCCGCGCCCACGGTGCCCGACGTCGGGAACGCGCTGCTGCTGCGCACCGGGGGCGACCATGGGTGAGCCGCTCTTCGACCTGCCCCGCACGGGTCTCAGGTTCGACGCCGACGATCCGGTACTGGCCCGGGCCGCCTGGAGCCGGATCGCCGAGCCGGGGGATCCGGTGGCCGGCGCACTGGTGGGCAACCTCGGTCCCGTCGCCGCGCTCGACTGGCTGGTGGACGCGGCCCGGTCCCCGGACCGGGCGGGCGCGGCACTCCGCCGGATCGGCGGTGCCGGGGCACTGGACGCCGTACCGGGCCGCGGTCCTGGACCGGGCGGGGGCGGCCGGGCCGACGCACCCGGGCGCCTGCTCGGGCCGCGTGCCGAAGGGCCCGCCGCCGAAGGGCCCGCCGCCGAAAGGCATGGGCCCGGCGGAGCCACTTCGGGCGCTCGGGCCGCGGACCTGGTCGTGGCCGCCGTGCTGCGCTGGGCGCCCCGGCTCGAACGGCTCGATCCCGAGGGCGAGCTCGCAGTGCTCGGCCGGTACGGCGGCACGTTCCTGACCCCGGACGACCCGCGCTGGCCGGCCGGGGTCGCCGACCTGGGCGTGGGCGGTCCACTGGCGCTGTGGGTGCGGGGCGACCCGGACCTGGCCCGGCTGGCGGAACGTTCGGTGTCCCTGGTGGGTTCACGGGCCTGCACGGACTACGGCATCCGCGTGACGAGGACCCTGGCGTGCGGCCTGGCCGACCGCGGGTTCACGGTGGTCTCGGGCGGCGCCAACGGCATCGACGCGGAGGCGCACCGGGGCGCGCTGGTGTCCGGGTCGCCGACCGTGGCCTTTCTCGCGGGAGGCGTCGACCGGCTCTACCCCGCGAGCAACACAGACCTGCTCCGGCGGACCGTCGAGCAGGGTGCGGTGGTGAGCGAGGTGCCGCCGGGTTCGGTACCGGGCAAGCAGCGCTTCCTCAAGCGCAACCGCCTCATCGCGTCGCTGACCTCGGGCACCGTCGTGGTCGAGGCGTCGGTCCGATCGGGTGCGCTGTCCACCGCCAACCATGCGGCGAGGCTGCTTCGGCCGCTGGGGGCGGTGCCCGGGCCGGTCACGTCGATGGCTTCCGCCGGCTGCCACGAGCTCCTGCGACGGGGCGCCGCCGTCTGCGTCACAGATGCGGCGGAGGCGGCAGAGCTGGTCGGGGACGTGGGCGAGAGTGCGCCGGAACGCCGGGGCGAGACCCGGCTCGGCGACGACCTCGACGCGGCGGGCAAGGCGGTGCTGGACGCGCTACCCGTGCGGAAGGCGGCGCACGAGCGGTCGATCGCCCGCGCGGCAGGCCTCGCGCTCGGCGATACGACGGGTGCGCTCGGGCTGCTGGAGCTCATGGGCCTGGCCGAGCAGAAGGACGGAGGCTGGCGCAGGCGTTGAGGCTCACCGGGTCGGGTCGAGCAGCAGCTTGCCGACGGTGCCCCGCGAGCGCAGGGCCTCGTGCGCCGCGCGGGCGTCGGACAGGGCGTACTCGCCGCCCGCCACGGCGCGGACTCCGCCGGCCCGTGCGAGCTCGAAGAGCTCGGTCAGCGCGGTGCCGTAGAGGTCGCCGGGCAGGCGGAACACGTGAGGGAGCCACATGCCCGCCACGGTGGTGCTGTGGCCGAGCAGGTTGCGCAGTTCGACGGGCTTCGGCGGCGTGCGCCCCGCCATGCCGTAGAAGACCAGCCTGCCGAAGGGGGCGAGCGCCGCGACGCTCTGGTCGGTGGTGGTCCCGCCGACCATGTCGAGCACGATGTCCACACGGCGGCCGTTGGCCTCGATGAGGGTCGCGGTCATGTCGTCCGCGCGGGAGTCCACGGCGACGTCGGCGCCGAGCTCGAGGGCCAGGGCGCGCTTCTCGTCGCTGCTCGCCGTCGCGACGACCCGGCCTGCACCCCAGGCCTTGGCCAGCTGTACGGCTATCGTGCCGACACCGCCGGCCGCCGCGTGCACGACCACCGACTCGCCGGGCTCGAGGTGGGCGTTCTTGCGCAGCAGGATCCAGGCGGTGGTGCCCTGCACCAGCATGGAGAGGGCCGTGAGGTCGTCCACGCCGTCCGGCACGGGGAAGGTCATCGCCTCCTCGGCGACCGCACGCTCGGCGTATCCGCCGCCACCCGCCAGGAGTGCGACGACCCGCCTGCCGTCCGGCGTACGCCCGACCACCTCGCCCCCGGGGACGAACGGGAGCCTGGTCAGCGTCTGGTACGAGTTCTCCACCTGGTGCGTGTCGGCGTAGTTCAGGCCGATGCGCGTGACATCGATCAGCACCTGTCCGGGCCCTGCCGTCGGTTCGGGTACGTCGACGGCCTTCAGCACCTCGGGTCCGCCGAACTCGGTCACCTGTACAGCACGCATCTTTGCGTCCTCCTGTGCTCGTCCGACCAGCCATACTCGCAGACCTCGCGGGCACGGGCGAAAATGGCGGCGCGCCTGCTTCCGCGCACGCGACGGGAGCTGCACACTGGCAAACGTGGACCTTACCGACCTGTCCGGCTTGCCTCGGCTACCTGAGCACATGTCCGACGCCGTGTCCCGGTTCGGCAGCTACCTCGACGCGCAGCGCGGACACTCCGCCCATACGCGTCGCGCCTACGTGGCGGACGTGACGGACCTGCTCCGGTATGCGATGCGGCACGGCAGCACACGGCTCGACGCCATCGACCTCGTGCTCCTGCGCGGCTGGCTCGCGTCCCAGTCCGACCGCGGGCTCGCCCGCTCCACGCTTGCGCGCCGGGGCGCTTCCGCCCGCGCTTTCCTGCGCTGGGCGCACCGTTCCGGGCTGATCCCCGTGGACCCGTCGGCGCGCCTCGCGAGCCCCAAGGTGCCGCGCACCCTGCCTACCGTGCTCGACGTGGACGCGGCGGGCCGCCTGCTCGACGGCGCCCGGGCCGCGGCGGACGAGGCCGACGAGGCGAACCGGCCGGCGGCCCTGCGGTCGTGGGTCGCCGCCGAGCTGCTGTACGGCGCGGGCATCCGCGTGGGCGAGCTGGTGTCCGTCGACGTCGTCCACGTCGACTCCCGGGACCGGCTCGTGCGCGTGCTCGGCAAGGGTGGCAAGGAGCGGGTGGTGCCGTTCGGTATCCCGGCGGCCCGCGCGGTGGAGGCCTGGCTGACCGACGGCCGGCCCGAGCTCGTGACGGCCACCACCGGCGACGCCCTGCTCGTGGGGGAGCGTGGCGGACGCTGGGGCCAGCGCCAGGTGCGCGAGGCGGTGCACCGCCTCGCGGCCCAGGCAGGGGTCGACGACGTGGCGCCGCACGCGCTCCGGCACTCGGCCGCCACCCACCTGCTGCAGGGCGGCTCTGACCTCCGCGCGGTGCAGGAGGTGCTGGGCCACGCGAACCTCGCGACCACCCAGCGCTACACCCACGTGGACGCGGAGCGCTTACGCAGCGTCTACGCCCAGGCGTTCCCGCGCGCCTGACCCTTCCCCACCCGTTGAGTGCTGGGTATTTGTCCTCTCGAAACGGTTCGGGAGGACAAATACCCAGCACTCAACGGGTCGGTGGGTCCGGGAGGAGGACTATCGGTTGGGGGGTCAGCAGCGACAGCGGGTCTAGGTAGCGTTCGCCCCGGCGCACGCCCCAGTGGACGCAGGATCTCGGCGCGCAGTGGTTCGGCGTCGTGCCGCCGCCGTCCGCCCGGCTGCTCTCCACCACACCGATCGCCGACCCGGCGACGACGGCGGTCCCGACCGGCACCGAGGCGGCGACCGGCTCCAGGCTGGTCCGCAGCCCGTCCTGATGCGTGACGACGACCACCCCGCGCCGTGCGACCTGTCCCGCGAACGTCACCACACCCGGCCCGGGGGAGCGCACGCCGCTGCCCTCGGGGGCGACCAGGTCCACACCGCGGTGCCCGGCTCCCCACTCGTGCTCGGGTGCGTCGAACGGGCGGACCACCCCGGACGGCGGATCCACCCCGGCGACGGGCGCCACGTATCCGGTGGCGCCGGCCGCAGGTTCGTCGGCGTCTGTCAGGAGCCGGAGATCGGCACCCGCCAGGATCCCGCGACCGGCACCCGCCAGGCCCCCGACGTCGGGGCCCGAGCGGACCGCGGCGGCGGGCACCGCCGCGGTGAGCGCGACGAGCACGGCAGCGAGCAGCACGGTCAGGAGCGTCGTGGCGAGGCGGCCGAGGACGTGGCGGCCGGCGGGAGCTAGAAGTGGTCTCATGCAGAGAGCATCGACCGGCGTCGGCGCCTCCGGGGGCCGCGGGACCGCCGCCTGTGCACAGGTAGGCGCAGGTCCCGCCTGTGGTCGCGCTCGGAGCCCGCTACCGGCGTGGCGAGGGTCTCCGCCGCCGGGTCCTCGTTGCAAGGGCTGGTCGGGTAGACTTCCACCCGCGACCGGTATGCACTCCCGATCCGGCAGACGGACAGCCTGGCTGACTGTCGGCCCGGCACGGGGAGCACTCGATCGACAACGCGCGTCACACCAAAGTCGCGTCCGGCAGCGGTCCGGCCCACAGGGTCGGCGTCGGGCACGGCGTGGCGCCAGGGGCACCGAAGCAATGCGGTGCCGATCCAACCCAAACCGCGGTCAGGGCTATCGGTCCTGCGCCGCCCTGAAATGCGTGCGGAGGACCCGGGTCGATCTCGGGCCGCACCGAAAGGACGTGTCATGGCCGTCGTGTCCATGCGCCAGCTCCTCGAGAGCGGTGTCCACTTCGGACACCAGACCCGCCGTTGGAACCCGAAGATGAAGCGGTTCATCTTCACGGAGCGCAACGGCATCTACATCGTCGACCTGCAGCAGTCGCTGCACTTCATCGACAACGCCTACGACTTCGTCAAGGAGACGGTCGCCCACGGCGGCTCGATCCTCTTCGTCGGCACCAAGAAGCAGGCTCAGGAGCCGGTGGCCGAGCAGGCCGCCCGCGTCGGGATGCCTTACGTGAACCACCGCTGGCTCGGTGGCATGCTCACGAACTTCACCACCGTGCACAAGCGCCTTCAGCGGATGAAGGAGCTCGAGGAGATCGACTTCGACGACGTGGCGGCCTCGGGCCTCACGAAGAAGGAGCTCCTGGTCCTGCGCCGCGAGAAGGACAAGCTCGCGCGCACGCTCGGCGGTATCCGTGACATGGCCAAGGTTCCCTCGGCCGTCTGGATCGTCGACACGAACAAGGAGCACCTCGCGGTGGACGAGGCCCGCAAGCTGGGCATCCCCGTCGTCGCGATCCTCGACACCAACTGCGACCCCGACATGGTCGACTACGCGATCCCGGGCAACGACGACGCGATCCGCTCCGTCACGCTGCTCACCCGCGTGATCGCGGACGCCGCCGCCGAGGGCCTCATGCAGCGTCACTCCGGTGGTAACAAGACCGGTGCCGAGGCCGAGGTCGCCGCCGAGCCCCTCGCCGAGTGGGAGCGCGAGCTCCTCGCCGGTTCCGAGGGCGCCGTCAGCGATGCCGCTGCTGAGGCTGCCGCATCCGCTACCCCGGCAGCACCCGCCGCGGTCGTCGAGGCCGTGGAGGCCGCCGAGGCCGCTCCTGCCGCTGCGCCGGAGGCCGTCGTCGAGGCTGCCCCCGAGGTCGCCGAGCCCGCCGCCGAGGCTGCTCCCGAGGCCGCTGAGGCCGAGACCGAGAAGTGACGTGCTGCGCTGACCGGGTCCGGCTCGTCCGGACCCGGTCAGCGCACCGTTCCTCGGGTCTCACGACCTCCCACGAACAACACGACTGCACGGAGGACCAGAACAATGGCGAACTACACCGCCGCTGACATCAAGGCGCTGCGTGAGCGGACCGGCGCCGGCATGCTCGACGTCAAGAAGGCACTCGACACCGCCGACGGCGACGCCGAGAAGGCCATCGAGATCATCCGCACCAAGGGCCTCGCTCGCGCCGCCAAGCGTGAGGGCAACACCGCCTCCGAGGGCCTCGTGGCCGTCAAGGTCGAGGACACCGCGGCCGGCCAGGTCGCCACGATGATCGAGCTGAACGCCGAGACCGACTTCGTCGTGAAGAACGAGAAGTTCATCGCGCTGGCCGAGGCCGTTCTCGAGGCCACGGCCGCCGCCGGCGCCTCGGACGAGGTCGCGGCCTCCGCCGCCCCGTCCGCCGAGGGCACCGTCGCCGACCTCATCGCCGCTCAGGGCGCCACGCTGGGCGAGAAGATCGTCCTGCGCCGCGTCGCGCGCGTCGAGGGCCCGAAGGTCACGACGTACCTGCACAAGACGGCCAAGGACCTGCCGCCGTCGATCGGTGTCCTCGTCGTCACCGACGAGGCAGGCGCCTCGGTCGCCAAGGACGTCGCGCAGCACATCGCGGCCCTGGCCCCGAAGTACCTCACGCGTGAGGACGTCCCGGCGGACGTCGTCGAGAAGGAGCGTGCGATCGCTCTGGAGACCTCGAAGAACGAGGGCAAGCCGGAGGCCGCGCTGCCCAAGATCGTCGAGGGTCGCCTGAACGGCTTCTTCAAGGAGGTCGTGCTCGTCGACCAGCCGCTGGCCAAGGACTCGAAGACCACCGTCGGCAAGCACGTCGCCGCCGCGAACGGCTCCGTGTCCGCGTTCGTGCGTTTCCGCGTCGGTTCCTGACGCAGCTTGGTCGGCCCGGTCCGCGCTTCGGCGCGGGCCGGGCCGACGCATAGGCGGGTCGGTACCCCTGAAGGGACCGGCGCGCACACCGGGCTCCGTCAGGGGCACGAGCCAGCTTCCCGGTAGTGATGACCGAAGGGTGACGGACCAGTGAGCGACGAGGCGACTCAAGACTTCGCGGTGGACATGGAGGGCAAGCCCGCCCGGCGTGTGCTCCTGAAGCTGTCGGGCGAGGCGTTCGGCGGCGGCAGCGTAGGGCTCGACGCCGTCGTCGTCCGGCGCATGGCCAAGGAGATCGGCGTGGCGGTGCGCGACGGCATCCAGGTCGCCATCGTCGTCGGCGGCGGCAACTTCTTCCGCGGCGCCGAGCTGAGCGTCGCGGGCATGGACCGCGCCCGCGCCGACTACATGGGCATGCTCGGCACGGTCATGAACTGCCTGGCCCTCCAGGACTTCCTGGAGCAGGCCGGCGTCAAGACCCGCGTGCAGACCGCCATCACCATGGGTCAGGTCGCGGAGCCGTACATCCCGCTGCGCGCGATCCGGCACCTGGAGAAGGGGCGCGTCGTCATCTTCGGCGCGGGTGCGGGCATGCCGTACTTCTCCACCGACACCGTGGCGGTGCAGCGCGCCCTGGAGACGGGCTGCGAGCAGGTCGTCATGGGCAAGAACGGCGTCGACGGCGTCTACGACTCCGACCCGCGCCGCAACCCCGACGCCAAGAAGCTCGACCACCTCACGTACACGGACGCGCTCGTGAACCGCCTCGGCGTCATGGATGACACGGCGCTGGCCATGTGCCGCGACAACAATGTGCAGATGCGCGTGTTCGGCATGGAGGGCGAGGGCAACGTGACCCGCGCGCTGGCGGGCGAGCCCATCGGCACGCTGATCACCTCGCGCTGATCATCTCGCTGGACCCGGCGCGACCCGGCTCCGGAAACGCGCGATCCTTTCGGTAGCCGGGCAAAGTGTCCGTAGAGTGGCCCCGGCACCACCCGTAGACGAATGAAGGAGCAGTGGTGATCGACGAGACCCTCCTCGAGGCCGAGGAAAAGATGGAGAAGGCGATCGAGGTCGCCAAGGAAGACTTCGCCGGTATCCGTACCGGTCGCGCCAACGCGGGGATGTTCAGCAAGATCACCGTCGACTACTACGGTGCGCCGACGCCGCTGCAGCAGCTGGCGTCGTTCAACATCCCGGACGCCCGCACCGTGATGGTCGCCCCGTTCGACAAGAGCTCGATTCCCGCCGTCGAGAAGGCGCTGCGCGACTCCGACCTGGGTGTGAACCCGGCAACCGACGGCAACGCGATCCGCATAGTGCTGCCCTCCCTGACGGAGGAGCGTCGCCGCGACTACGTGAAGCTCGCCAAGTCGAAGGCCGAGGACTCGCGCGTCTCGGTGCGCAACATCCGCCGCAAGGCCAAGGAGACGCTGGACCGCATCGTCAAGGACGGCGAAGCCGGCGAGGACGAGGTCACTCGCGCGGAGAAGGAGCTGGACAAGATCACCAGGAGCCACGTCGAGATCATCGACCAGCTGCTCTCCAGCAAGGAGAGCGAGCTGCTCGAGGTCTGATGTCCGCACCACCTCGAGACAGATCAGAGCGCGACAATGCGCACACCGCCGTGAACCCAGAGTCCGAGCCCGAACCCGCCCCGAAGAAGTCGCGCGCAGGCCGTAACCTGCCCGCCGCGATACTGGTCGGCCTCGGCCTGCTCGGGATCGTCGGCGCGTCGTTGTACTGGCGACCGGAGCCGTTCGTCCTCTTCGTGGTCCTCCTGATGTGGGCCGGGCTGTGGGAGCTGCGCCAGGCGTTCGCGCGCCGTAACCTACGTCTGCCGATGGTGCCCCTGTTCGTGGGCGCCGCCGGCATGATCGTCTCCGCGTACCGCGGCGGCGGGGAGGCGTTGTTCGTCGCCTTCGTGCTGACGGTCGCGGCGGCCGTCGTCTGGCGTGCGCTCGACGGGTCCGGCCTCGGCGCCGTCCGGGACTCCGCCGCGTCGGTCTTCGCCGTCGCCTACGTCCCGTTCCTGGCGGGCTTCGTGGTCCTCATGCTGGCGCAGCCCGACGGCGAGATCCGGGTGGTGCTGTTCATCCTCCTGGCGGTCGCCAACGACACGGGCGGCTACATCGCCGGGGCCACGATGGGCAGGCATCCGCTCGCGCCGACGGTGAGCCCCAAGAAGTCGTGGGAGGGCCTGGCCGGCTCGATTGTGCTGGCCACCGCGGTGGGCGTGCTCGGGGCGGTCTACGGGCTGGGCGAGAGCCCGGTCCTCGGGATCGCGCTCGGCGTCATGACCGCAATCACTGCGACTGTGGGCGATCTCGCTGAATCTCTGCTCAAGCGTGACCTAGAATTGAAGGACATGGGCTCATTGCTCCCGGGGCACGGGGGCGTGCTGGATCGCCTCGATTCGATGATCATCACAGCGCCCTTCGTCTATCTCGTGCTCTCGGTGGTTGCCTGATGAAAACTCCCCTTGCCCAGCCCGTCGTGCGTCCTTCGGACGAGACGCCGGCGATCCCGCTGCAGATGGCGCCGAAGCGCCGCGGCAAGCCCCCGAGGCACTTCGCCGACCTCACGCCCGAGGAGCGGGTCGCCTCGGTAGTGGAGGCGGGCGAGCCGGCGTTCCGCGCCACGCAGCTCGCCACGCACTACTTCACGCACTACACGAGCGACCCGGCGAAGATGACCGACCTCCCGGCGAAGTCCCGGGACGCGCTCGCGACCACCATGTTCCCCGAGCTCATGCGGCCCACCCGCAAGCTCGAGGCCGACGGCGGCACCACGGTCAAGACGCTGTGGCACCTGTTCGACGAGGCCAAGGTCGAGTCGGTCCTGATGCGCTACCCGCAGCGCACCACGCTGTGCGTCTCCAGCCAGGCGGGCTGCGGCATGGCGTGCCCGTTCTGCGCGACGGGTCAGCTCGGCCTGACCCGGAACCTCTCGACCGCGGAGATCCTCGAGCAGGTCCGCGCGGCGTTCCGCTCGCTGGCCGAGGGCGAGATCCCCGGCGGCGTCACCCGGCTGAACAACCTGGTGTTCATGGGTATGGGCGAGCCGCTGGCCAACTACAAGGCAGTGATCGAGACGGTGCGGACACTGGTCGCGCCGCAGCCGGAGGGCTTCGGCATGTCGGCCCGCAACATCACCGTCTCCACGGTGGGCCTGGTCCCGGCGATGCAGAAGCTCACCAAGGAGGGCATCCCGGTGACGCTCGCCCTCTCGCTGCACGCGCCCGACGACGACCTGCGCTCCGAGCTGGTGCCGATCAACACACGCTGGAGCGTCGACGAGACCCTCGACACCGCGCGGAACTACTTCGAGGTGACCGGCCGTCGGGTTTCCATCGAGTACGCGCTGATCAAGGACATGAACGACCACGCCTGGCGTGCGGACCTGCTGGGCGAGAAGCTCAACGCCCGCGGCCGCGGCTGGGTGCACGTGAACCCGATCCCGCTCAACCCGACGCCGGGTTCGATCTGGACCGCGAGCGACCGGGATGTCGAGGACGAGTTTGTGGCACGATTGCGCGGTCACGGGATCCCGACCACGATCCGTGATACCCGCGGGAGCGATATCGACGGGGCCTGCGGGCAGCTTGCGGCTGAGGAGGACGACGAGTGAGTGGGATGTTCAACAGCGTTCCCGCGATGCGCACCGGGTACGACAAGGACGAGGTCGACGAGTTCTTCGAGCACGCGCGGCAGGCGTACGAGGGACGTACCGCGGACCGGCTGACCAGCGCCGACATCCAGGCGTCCACGTTCGACCTGACCCGTGGTGGGTACAACACCCATGAGGTCGACGCGGCGCTCGACCGGCTCGAGGCGGCGTTCATCGCCCGGCAGCGCGCGGAGTACGCGGCGGCGCACGGCCAGCAGGCCTGGATGAACGCGCTCGCCGAGCGCGCGCGTTCGCTCTACGGGCGGCTGGGCCGGCCCGACGGCGAGAAGTTCGCGCCCGCCGACCGCGGCTCGCAGGGTTACGACAAGGACGACGTCGACGACCTGTGCGACCGGCTCATCGGGTACTTCGACCGGCAGGAGCCGCTGACGGCGGGCGACATCCGGTCGGCGACGTTCGGGCGTGCGCGCGGTGCGGACGCCTACGACGAGGCCTCGGTGGACGCGTTCCTGAGCCGTGCGGTGGAGGTCCTGCTCGGCGTCGAGTGACGTGGTTTCCGCGAAGTAGAGCGCCTGTCCTGTTCTCCCCGGCGATAACCGGGGAGAACAGGACAGGCGCTCTACTTCGCGGAAGCTGGGTCAGGACGTCAGGGCCGGTTCTGCCGCATCGCGGAGGAGGACCTCGTTCTGGGTCGCCTTCAGGAACGCGCGGATCGAGTCCCGGCTCCGCGTGAGGCAGTCGATGCGCTCCTGGACGCCGACCAGCTCCGTGGCCAGCTGCTCGGCCACCTCGCGCGGGCACGTCGGCTCGTCGCGGGCCGCTGCGAGCTCGGCGTCGAGCAGCACCTTGACCAGCCGCGTCGGGATGCCGGCCTGGACCAGGCCCGCCACGCGGGACACCCGCTCCACGTGGGCCTCGGTATAGGTGCGGTAGCCGTTCGGCGCGCGGTCCGCCTCGAGCAGGTTTTGCTGTTCGTAGTACCTGATCAGGCGGGTGGTCACGCCCGTCCGGGCGGCGAGCTCACCGATCTTCATGTTGCCTCCGGGTTGGGCTTGACATTGACACCAGTGTCAAACTTTAGCGTTGCCGACATGGAGACAACAGGCACGACAACAGGCACTGCACCAACCGTCCCGCCGGTCGTCGGCGACCCGCCGGACGCAGACGTCCCGAACCGCCCCGCCGACGTCCTGCCCTGGCCGTCCCTGCTCGTGCTGGGCGCCGGGACGCTCCTCATGGTCACCGCGGAGATGCTGCCGACCGCCGTGCTGGAGCAGATGAGCACGGGGCTCGGTGTCGCCGAGTCGAGCACCGGCATGCTGGTCTCGGTGTGGGCGGCAGTCGTGGTCGTGCTCAGCTTCCCGCTGGTGCGGCTGACGCGCGGCAGGGACCGCCGCGCCGTGATCGCCGGCGGGCTGGCCGTGCTCGCGCTCTCGTCGGCCCTGACCGCCCTCGCACCGACGTTCCAGCTGGCGGTCGGCGCGCGGATCCTGGGTGCGGCAGCGGTCGGGCTGCTGTGGTCCACCACCAACGCGCACGTCGCCGACCTGGTCTCCGACCGCCTGCTCGGGCGCGCCGTCGCCGTGGTGCTCGGCGGGGCCACCCTGGGGATGGTCGTGGGCACGCCGCTCGCCAGGCTCGTCGCCGACGCCGCCGGCTGGCGGGCCGCCTTCGGGGCTCTCGCGGTCCTGGGCGTCCTGGGGGCTGTCGCGGTCCGGCTGGTCGTCGCGCGTGCGGCGGTCCCGGCGGCCCCGGAGGTCCTGACGGGCGCGGCGGACGCGGCGGAGCCCGGCCCGGGCGTCCGGACGCCTCGACGCGGCATGGGCCCCCTGCTGACAGTGACGGGGCTCGTGGCGCTGGTGCTGGTGGGCCACTACGGCGCGTACACCTACATCACGCGCCTGACGGAGGCGCCGGCCGAGGTGCTGCCCGGCGGGATGAGCGCGCTGCTGCTGGTGTTCGGGCTCGCCTCGGCGGTGGGAGTCGCACTGGCCGGCCGGTTCGGCAACCGGACGGCGCCCGCACTGGTCGTGAGCGTGGCCGCGACCGCGCTGACCGTGGCGGCGCTGGGCATCGCCGACGTGCACCCGGCGGTGGGGATCGCCGTCGTCGTGGCGTGGGGAGTCGTGTCCGGCGGCATGCCGCCCTTCGCCCAGACGCTGATCCTGCGACTGGCCGGACCCGAGCGGCGCTCGTTCGCCGGCGCGCTCATCCCCGTGCTGTTCAACGGCGGGATCGCGGTCGGTGCCGCGCTCGCGTCGCTCGTGGTCGCCGGCTCGGGCGTGTCGGCGCTGCCCCTCCTGGCGGCCCTCGTGGTCGCGGCGGCAGCGCTCGGCCTGGCCCTCTCTCTGCGTCGCGCCGCCGTATGACGAGAAGGGGATCGTGTTCGCGGGGAGTACCCCGGCGAACACGATCCCGTTCTCGTCGCCCCGGCCGTCAGCAGGAAGGGGCTCGGTTCGAGGAGCTTGTGGAGACGTAGGCGCCCGAGACCCAGTTGCCCGGTCCGATGCGGTTCCACAGGTCGGTGGTGCCGTAGGTCCCCGTGATCCTGGCGCCGCGCGCGGTGCACTCGATCACCACGTTCGCGTGGTTGCCGGCCTGTCCGACGGCGGGATAGTCCGTGCTCGGACCCGAGCGCACGTTGAGCGGACCGTTCTTGGTCCTGACGACCCCCTGGGGCCCGTCCCCGGTCCAGAGGTAGGTGACGGTGGTCCAGGCGTTGTTGGTGAGCCCGACGGCGTCCCAGAACGTACCGTCCCCGAGGTCGATACCCGCGGGGTTCGCGACCTGGCGGCCGAACCCGTCGCGCCCGCGGTTGTGGTCGTCCTGGTAGGCGGCCTGCGCCTGCGGCAGGCCCCGGGGCAGGTCGGACCAGGACTGGCGCGTCTCGCCCCCGTTCCAGTAGTCGTCGGTGGTGTTCCACGGTCCGACGTCCCAGACCGGGGCGTACGCGCAGCGCCCGGTGCTCTCGGCGCAGACCCGCACCGAGTAGCTGCCCGAGTCCTTCGACGACAGCCCGCGCCGGGACGGCAGCGCGACGAAGTGGTCCCTCGAGGTGATGACGTGGCCGTTCGCGGTGGTCCCGCCCACCAGGCCCTCGCGGGTGGCGAAGACCTTGTACGAGTCCGCGACGCCCGTCGGCGCGGCCTCTCCCTCCGCGTCCTGCAGCGACTGCGACCGGCGGGCCTCGGGCGTGAGCCTCACCTTCCGCACGGCCGGGCTGGTGCCGTCCTCGCCGATGAGCGTGACGCGCGCCTGGACCGTCTCGGCGGGTGCGGGGAGCGGGGAGCCCGCGGGCACCCACTCGGTCCAGGAGTCGGGGCCCTGGTCGGTGCGCCGGCCGCGGACGTCGACCAGCACGGAGGTCCCTGTCGGGGCCGTGGCGTCGACGTCGGCGGTGATGACGCCCGCGGGGGAGTCGAGGACCTTCGGCTCCGCGACCAGCTGGCCGGACGTCTCCCGGTGCACGCTGCCGCCGTCGGCCCTGCTGCCCGCGGACGCGGTGGAGCTGCCGGACGTGCCGGCGGCGTCCAGGCGGAGCGCGCCGCCGGAGTGGCGTACCCCGGCGTCGTCGTCGGTGCGGGTGGCGAGGTCGACGGACCAGGCCCGGCCGACGGCGTCCGGACCGGTGCCAGGGGTGACCGTCGCGACGGCGGCTCCCGAGGTGACCAGGCCCGAGGCGATCAGGCCGGAGGCGATCAAGACGGCGCAGGCCTTGGCGGTCAGCGCCGCGGCTCGGCGTCGGGTCCTGCGTACCTGGGTGAGCATGTGCTGAATCTAAGCGGCTTGTTATTTCACCCGCGCGGTGAAACGGGAGAAATCTCGGGACGCCGTTTCGTCGGCCGGTGCCGGAGCAACCCGCCGGGTGGTGCATGATCGGGGAAGTACCCCAGAATGATGACGAGCAAGGAGAACGACGTGTCCGAGTTCCTGGCCGACAAGCCCGGCAAGTTCGACCTCGACGGCGACGGCATAGCCGATGTCGAGGTGGCCGACACCGACGGCGACGGCGTCGTCGACGCCCAGTTCGAGGACTACGACGCCGACGGCGTCCCCGACGTCGAGCTGCACGACACCGATGGTGACGGGCGGCCCGACGTCGTGGTGGAGACCGCCGGCGGCACGCAGACGATCTCCGTGGACACCGACGGCGACGGCGAGGACGACGCCGTCGACTCGTTCCCGGCCTGAGGCTCCGGGTTCGGCCCGGGCCTCAGGCCCCTGGCTGAACCGGCGCCGGACGCTGCGCCGGCCGGCCGTAGACCAGCCGGCGCAGCGCCACCTCGGCCGGCCCGCGCCGTCCGGTCCGCTCCTGCCAGACGGCGAACGCCACGGTGAGCGCCCAGACGCCCACGGCGAACAGCAGCATGCTCCACGAGCTGAGGTACTGGCCCAGACCGAAGCCCCAGGCCGCCAGGATCGGCGCGCACAGCACCGACTGCAGCAGGTAGGACGTCAGCGACCGCTTGCCCACCGCCTGGACGGCGCCGGCGAACGGCCCGTCCGTGGTGAACAGGTTGTTCGACGGCGCGCCGCTGCGCCGCAGGGCGACGCGGTGGCCGATGAGGCCGAACAGGGCGACGTAGCCCAGGCCGCCGAAGAAGCCGGTGAGGATCTGCACGGGCAGGAAGACCCAGGCCGCGTGGTCGGGTACGGCGATGGCGCCGACGTGGTCGAGCGCGGACGGCAGCGGGCCGAGCCAGCCGATGGCGATGCCGACCGCTGCCACCCGGCGCAGCAGCGGCAGGTGCTCGCCCGGGTTCTCGAGGATGCGGCGCCGTCCGGCCCAGAAGGCGAGCAGCAGCATCATCGGGACGACGAGGAAGAGGAGCCCCTGGCCGACGGTCCCGAAGACCCAGAAGCCCAGGCGCTCGAAGATCGACGCCAGGTACGAGGTCGACTCCATCGACTCCGTGGACGGGCCGGTGGTGTCCGCGAGGATGGACCGAGCGATCGGGTCGTCCGCCGGGATCTGAGCGGTGAAGTACGAGCCGATCACGGCGAACACCGTGCCGATCGCCAGCAGGCCGCCGAAGACCCAGGTCCACACGAGCAACGTGCGGTCCTTGACCTCGAAGAACAGCCACACCATGAGCAGGCCGGCCAGGCCGTACGCGCCGAGCACGTCGCCCATCCAGAGCAGCGCCGCGTGCACGAACCCGAAAGCGAGCAGGAGCCAGTTGCGCTTCTGCAGGAGCTTGCGAGCCGCTACCTCCGGCGTCCCGGAGGACACCTGGCGGTTGTAGAGCTGCATCATGCCGTAGCCGAAGAGGAACGCGAACATGGGGTAGGTCCGCATGTCCACGAACACGATGATGAGGAAGTCGGCGACCTTGTCGAGGGCCGAGCCGTCGACGGGGTGCGACACCCAGGGGTTCGTCTCGCGGCCCCACAGGTAGTAGGGCGTGTTCGCGATGGCGATCAGCAGGAGCATGAAGCCGCGCGCGAGGTCGGGCGCGGGCGAGCGCTCGGCGGCCTGGACAGGACCCCGGGTCAGGGCTGTGGTGGACATGGGTACATCTCAGCAGGCCGGGGGCCTGACCGCGAGCAAAGGAGCGAGCTTTCGAGGCTACGCCGCCGGCTCAGCCAGCCGGGCGCGCTCCTCCTCGACGATGCGCCGGGCGAGCTCGGCATCGGCGACGTCGGTGGCGCCCGGCGCCACGGCCACCGTCGAGCGGCCGGCGTACTCGGCGAACAGCTCGGCCTTGGTGCCGAGGATCTCCAGGAGCCGCTCGTCCACGCTGTTCTCGATCAGCAACCGGTGCACCTGCACGGTGCGGACCTGGCCCATCCGGTGCGCCCGCGCGATGGCCTGCGCCTCGACCGTCGGCTTGACCTGCGGCTCGCACAGGATCACCACCGAGGCGGCCTGGATGTTGAGCCCGACGCCGCCCGCCTCGATCTGGCTCACCAGCACCTTCGGCTCCGGCGCCTGCGTGAACTCGTCGACCAGCTCCTGCCGCCGTCTGGCGGGGACGGAACCCGTGATGGGGCCGATGGCGAGCGGGCCCAGCTCGGTCAGCACCGTCTCGATCACGTCGCGGAAGAACGAGAAGACGACGACCTTGCGGTTGTTGTCCATCGCCTCGGCGACGATCTCGCGCAGCCGCACGAGCTTCGCCGTCGGCTCGGGGGCCTGGACGAACGCCGCCCGGCGCATGTCCGCGAACGAACGCTTCAGCACGGCCCGCCGGTAGGCGGCGCCGTCGTGCTTGCCGAACCGCTCCCACTCGTCGACCTGGACCAGCTCGGGCAGCTCGGTGAGCACGTCCTCCTGGTTGCGCCGCAGGTACACCGTGGAGACCGACCTGCGGAACGCCGCGGCGCCCGCAAGGCCCGCCGCCGCGTCTATCGAGTCGGCGACGTCGGGCTTGAGGTACCGCACGAGGCTGCGGAACTCGTCCACGGTGTTCTCCATGGGCGTGCCCGACATGAAGAGCACGCGCTCGGCGGCGTCGGCCCAGGCCGCCGTCCGCTCCGAGCGCTGCGCGGCGGGGTTCTTCACGTAGTGCGCCTCGTCCACCACGAGCAGTGCGGGCCGGGGCAGCCCGGCGGCGCGCAGGTGCCCGAGCTGCGGGAAGGTGACGATGCCGACGCCGCCGTCGGCGATCCAGCTGCGGATGCCGGCGTCGCGTTCGTCGCCCTGCAGCACCCGGACCGTGAGGCGGGAGTGGGCGGCGACCTCGCGGGCCCAGTTCGCCGCGACGCTCGCCGGGCAGATCACGAGGAAGTGCCGGCGGCCGCGGGCGGCCAGGTGCGCCATCACGGCGATGGCCTGGACCGTCTTGCCGAGCCCCATCTCGTCACCGAGGATCGTGCGCCGCTGCACCAGCGCGTACCGCGCGCCGAACGCCTGGTACCCGCGCAGGGAGACGGTCAGGAGCGAGGTGTCCAGGTCCTGGGCCGACACCTGGTCGACGACGTCCTCCGGCAGGTAGCCCTCCGCGGCCTCGACGTCGACGCCGAGGTCCACGAGCTCGCCCAGCGCTGTGTAGTAGGCGGCGGCGCGGGCCTCGTAGTCCCGCCACACCTCCGCGTCCGACGTGCCGGTCAGCGTGCGGTCCAGCCGGCGCAGGGCGTCGGTGACGCCCGAGTCGTCGAGCCCGTCCACCGTCTCGCGGAGCGTGGTCAGCGCGGAGTCGGCCGCGGCGTTGCGCTCGCGGCCGGCGAAGAACCGCTTGACGAGGGTGCCGCGCAGGACCCCCGCCTCGGCCAGGCGGGCCAGCCGCGGGACGTCGACGTCGAGCCGCTCGCCCCAGGCGTCGAAGAACCGGGCGACGTGCTCGTGCGTGTGCAGCGCACGCACCAGGTCGGTCGCGAGCGGGTCGGCGGGGTCGGCCTCGATCCGGAAGGTGAGCGCGTCGTCGACGGCGTCGAAGATCTGCTGGGCGGCCTCGCGCAGCAGGCGTGCGGTCTTGGGCCCGACGCCGGCGATCGCGTCGAGCTCCTCGTCGTCGGCGCGCAGCACCTGGGCCACGGTCCGGAACCCGGCCGCCTCGACGAGTCCCACCCGAACGCGCCCGGTGCTCACCTCGCGGATCCGGTCGACGGGTACCTCTGCCAGCTCCGCAAGCACCCGGGCGTCCCGGGCGGCGCGGTACGCGTCGCGCACCCGTTCGGGGGCCGCACCACGCTCGGTCAGCGTGTCCGTGCCCAGGGCGTGCCGGGTGCGGGCCTCCTCGAGCAGCTCGCGGGAATCGGCGCGTGACCAGGTCTCCATGGCGGCTGACGGTACTGGGTGCGTGCCGCTGCGACGTACTCGCACACGCCGTCGTGCCCTGTTGCGGTGCATACCGGGACTGAACGCCCGTTCTGGTAGTTTCGTCGCACCGTGGACAGGAGGAACGAGTGAGCACGGAAGCACTGCCGCAGCAGGCACAGGCGGCGCAGGTCACCGCAGCAGGGGAGACGACGGCCGAGGTGACGCCGCAGGTGGCGCCGGTCGCAGTCGAGAGTGGTATCGAGAGTGGTCAGGCCCCGGCGCACGTCGCGGGATCTGAGCAGGCACCGGAGCAGGTCAAGGCCCCGGAGCAGGACGAGGCACCGGAGCGCGAGGAGAACCTCGAGACGCGCACGGCTGCGAGGCTGCACGACCTGGTGGTCTCGGGCGCGGAGAAGCTGCCTGGCGAGGCCGGCAGCACCGTGTCGAAGATCGCCGTCGCGCTGCTGTCGTTCGGCAGCCAGGCCGCGGCGAAGGAGCAGGACAAGCCGACGACGAAGCTCGTCGGCGAGGCCGTCCAGCTGTACAAGAGCCTGGACGACGACGACCCGACCAAGCAGCGTGCGGTGCTCGAGCACGCGCTGGAGACGTTCACGACGTCGACGATCGGTGGCAAGGAGCGCTCGCAGGTGCTGGAGGTCGCCGAGGAGGCGATGAACCTGTGGGGCAAGCTGCGCGGGACGTCCTCGGACCTCGCGAAGTCCGACGCCGCGGCCTCGATGCGCTCGCTCACCAGCGTGCTGCGCAAGGAAGGCCGCGACGAAGAGGCGGACGAGACGGAGACCGAGGCCAAGCGCCTGGAGTCCTGACCCGGGGCTCGCCCCGGGAGTACGCCGAACCGGAGTACGCCGAAGTAGAGCGCATGTCCGAGTCTCCCTCGGTTACCACGGGGGACTCGGACAGGCGCTCTACTTCGGCATCCTTTCGGTCAGGTGGAGCAGGCCGGGTCATTCGTCAGCGTGACGCCGTCCGGCATGTCTTTCGGCGTCGCCGTCCGCCCCGCCATGGCGCACGCCCGGGTGATCATCTGGTCGTCCGAGAAGGTCCAGCCGGTGGTGACACCGTGGTCCTGGACCACGAGCAGCTGGCCGTCGGCGGCGTGTACGTCGCTCGGTGCCACCTCGTCGCTGGGCGAGTACATCCTGGTGGCGAGCTCGCCAACCTTCTGACCGGTCTCGATGTCGAAGAACGCCAGCGCCGGGCCGTCGTTGCGCGCCACGAGGTTCGGCCCGGGCAGCACGGCCATGACGTCGCCGTAGGTGCCGGTGAGGTCGAGCGACCTGAGACGGCCCGGGGCGGTCGCCGGCCGCAGCCGCACCGTGGAGTCCACGCCGAGCGTGACCAGCTGGTCCGGCACCGCCGGATCCCCCGCGCGGCCGATCATGTGCACCTGCGCCACACTGCTGCCGCGCACCGTCCACACGTCCGTCTCGCCCCGGGCGACGGCGTCGAGATCGGCCACCCGGAGCGAGAAGTCGCGCGGCGCGACGGCGACCGTGCTCCCGTCGTCGGCCACCGCTACCCGGCCGGGTGCCGTCCACTCGGGTTCGAGCCGTGGTGAGGCGCCCAGGGGGCCCGGTACGTGCACGGCAGGCTCCTCGAGCCCGATGTCGACGAGGTGGAGCCCCGAGCACGCGTCGACGAGCAGGATGTGCTGCCCCGCACGCCGGGCGCTCACGACGGTGGCACAGGCGGGGCCGTCGCGCTCCAGGCCCGGCGCGACGAGGGAGCGGAACCCCGGCTCGTGCGCGGCGGTGGTGCCGCGGTCGGTCTGGTAGGCGCTGCCGTCCGGGGCGATGAGCAGGAGCCGGTCCTCGTCGAGCCACACCGGTAGCAGCGGCTGGCCGGCATGCTCTCCGTCGTCGGGCAGCGCGACGGTGCCCCGGCCATGGATGGTCACCGTCCCGTCCGACCAGGACACCGCGGTGCTCGCCGGCGCCGTCGGCTCCGCCCGGTAGGTGGCCAGGACCGCCGTCGGGCCGGCCTGGGCCGGTCCGGTCGCCGGGTCAGGTTCGCGTGCGGCCGCTACCGCGGCGGCGCCCGCCGCGCGCGGCAGCGGGATGTCGCCGCGGGTGCCGGCTGTGGACCACAGCGCGATCCGGCCGTCCGACGCCGCCGCCACACGGTCGGTGCCGACCAGTACCGGTGGGCCGGTCCGCTGGATGCCGGACATGTGCCACGTCCGCCGCAGCCTGGTCTTCCCGGAGATCTCGCACGCGACCAGGCCTCCGTCAGTGGCGACCAGGGCGCGCGTGGTCTCGTTGTCTATCGCGACCACCTCGGGGGCGGACCAGGCACGCGGTACCGGGCAGCTCGCCGAACGCACGGAGTCGTCGGCCCAGTGGTGCACGGTCACGACGGTGCCCTCCGCGTCGGAGCGCAGCGTCGCCCAGTAGCGCAGCGAGGGTGAGGGGACGGCATCCTCAGGCAGCCGGACCGTCCCCGGGCCGGTCGGCTCCAGGGAGTCGAGGCTGCGCACCTCGAGGGTGCCCGCGGCGGCGTCGGCCACCGCGAGGGTGCGGCTCGAGCCGACGGCGAGGGACGTGACCGCGAGATCCGTGCTCACCTTGTTCGCGAAGGCCAGGCGCTGCTCGTGCGGCCGCTGGGACCCGGCGTCGGACTCCAGGACCGCCAGGTCCCGTCCTGCGAGGTTCATGCTGCCGATCCGGTTCCGGTCGGTGACGGCGTCGTGCCACGCGATGAAGAGCGTGTCGCCGTCCGGCGTGAGCGCCACCGCTGCCGCGCCGGGCAGGTCGAGGTGCGTCTGGCGGCTGGTGCTGCCCTCGGGCAGCGGGCCGAACCGGCCGACGGTCACGCCGAGGTCGTCGACCGCCGCGACCACCATGCCGTCCGCGCTCCCGGCGACGAAAGGCCCCGGCCGCCCGGACCCGGTCACCGTGCCGAACGGCGTACGGTCGCCGCGCAGGACGGCGGGTTCGCCGTCGTCGGGGTTCCACCGCACGAGGTCACCCCTGTCGGTACGGCCGACGATGCCCGTGCTGGTCGGCGCGACGTCGGCGAGCTCGGTCTCCTCCGGCACGTCGACGGTCCGCAGCAGGTACGGGTCCGCGGGCTCGTTCGCCGTCACCGCGTTGAACAGCGCGGTGCGGGTCTGCCCGTCCCGGAGGCGTTCGACCGCCTCTACCGCGAGCAGCTGCGCCACAGCGGGATCGTCCTGGTGCACGACGTGCGACGTCGCGCCGAGCAGGTGGGCGGCGTTGGCGTTCACCGCCTCGTTCGCCCGGGACGCCTCCCGCAGGGCGTATCCGGACGCGCCGATGGCCACGGCGAGCATGACGCCGAGGGCGGTGATCGTCAGACGGCTGACGAGGTTGGCCGAGCCCTGGCGAGCGATGTGGGCGCTGAGGATCTCCTCGGTGCTGACGTCCGGGCCGCGCAGCGGGGCGACGAGCTCGGCGAGCGCCGTCGCCCGGTCCGGGTGGCGCCGCCAGAACCTGCGCCGCTGGCGCAACCGGGTCAGGTCGGTCCACTTGGGCTCGCGGTCGATCCGCTCGGCGAGCGGCGCGGGCAGTGCGGTGGTGCTGATCTTGTCTATCTTGTTCGCCGTCCAGACGATCTTGCCGCTGGTCAGCGCCACCAAGAGGGTCTCGGGTTCGCGATGGTCGAGCCACCAGGCCACCTCCTCGGCCACGAAGTGGGAGCTCGCAGCACCCTCGGAGGCGAGCAGGATGAGGTAGTCGGAGCGCTCGAGCTTGTGCTTGATGGAGTCCCAGAGGCTCGGGTTGTTCGCCAGACCGGTCCGGTCCAGGAAGATGCGCAGGTCGCGGACGCCGTCGCGCCTGTCGAAGTCGAGGAGCTGCGCGTGGAACGCGGGCGCGAACTCGCCGTCGGAGTCGCGGCTGTAGGACAGGAAGGCGTCGTACCCGTCGGTGCGCGGTGCGACGGAGGCGCGGGCAGCGGGCAGCAGGCCACGGACTCTCCGGTCGGTCATCCTTGCCCCCCGCTGCTTTCCTCGGCGAATGTCGCGGACCGGAGAGAAATGTATCCCCTGTGTGTAATGTCGCCGCTGGTCATGACGCTAGCGACCTTTAGCCTGAAATGCACCGTTAGGTGTGCTGGCGGGTCGGACGGGAGAGGCACGACATGGCGGCACCGGAGCTCGTGATTCCCCGCGGCGGACCGCGCCGGCTGCACGTGCGCCGGTCGTGGGTGCGCGCGGGCTTCACCGCGCTGTTCGGCGTGGCCTTCGCACTGGGCCTGTGGGGCTTCACCATCTACCGGACCTCCCCGGACTTCGTCTGGGGCACCACCGGGTGGGACGTCGTCTACTACTCCGTCCAGCTCTTCGTGCTCGGTGCGGAGGCCACCAACGACGGCGGCGACCTGCCCTGGCAGCTCCAGGCCGCGCGGTTCCTCGCCCCGGTCGCCACCGGCTACGCCGTCTTCGAGGCGGTGCGCTCCCTGTTCGCCGACCAGATCGCGGCGATGCGCACCCGTCGGATGCGGGGGCACGCGGTGGTCGTCGGGCGCACACCGGCCGCCGACCTCATCGCCGAGGCGCTCGCGGCCCGGGGCGCTCCCGTCGCGCGGACCGCCACGGGGGACGCGGCGTCGCTGCGCAACGCCGGTATCTCCGGCGCCGCGGTGCTCTACGCGTGCGAGGGCGAGGACGACGAGCCCGGCGTCAACGTGCTCACGGTGGCGGTGGCCAACCGCGCGGTGCGGGACCCTGCTCTGCCGGGCCTGCGGCTGAACGCGCACGTCAGCGACCCCGAGCTCGCGCTCGCGCTGCAGGCCCGCCACCTGAGCCATCCGCAGCCGGGCGTGGACTTCTTCACGCTGGGCGAGCTCGTCGCCCGCTCGCTGGCCCGGCGCGACCAGACGGTAGCCCGCGGCACCGCGCCGCATGTCTCGGTGGTCGGGCACGGCACGTTCGGCAGGGCGCTCGTCGTCGCGTTCGCGCGGCTGCGGAGCGTCGAGATCGCGTCCGGCGGCGAGCCGCTCACCGTGACCCTCGTCGGTCCCGGCGCGCGCGTCGCGGCGCAGGCGTTGCGGGCACGCTGGCCCAGCGTGCGGGCGGCCTGCCGGCTCGTCCCGGTCGAGACGTTCGCCGAGGTGCGCGCGATCGGCACGCCCCAGCGCGTCTACGTGTGCCACGACGACGACGGGGACGCGCTCCGGCACGCGCTGCGGGACAGTGACCTCTGGCGCGCCGGCGAGGGCGCCGTCGTGCTGCGCCTCAACCGCCTCGCGGGCCTCGGCGGCCTGTTCGGCACCCACGACGGCTCCATCCTCGACGACCTCGGCGGGCGGCTCGACGTCGTCGAACCGGGCACGCTGCTGCGCAGGGCGACCGCGCCCGGTGCGCTCGTGCACGACGATGTCTACGACCTGATGGCCGTCTCCGCCCACCTGACCTACCTGCGCAACCAGCGTTCGCGCGGCGTGGCCTGGGAGAGCACCCCCGCGATGGTCTCGTGGGCCGACCTGTCCGACGACCTCCGGGCCGCGAACCGTGCCCAGGTGCGCGCCATCCCGGACCGGCTCCGCCAGATGGGCTGCACCGTCGCACCCGCCGGCGACGGCGAGCACGGCCGGATCCCCGAACCCGTGGTCGACGCGCGCGCCGTCGACGAGCACGAGCGGTGGATGGCCGAGAAGGCCGCCGCGGGCTGGACCTACGGTCCGCAGCGGGACGACGCCCGGCGCCTGCACCCGGACCTGCGCCCCTGGGAAGAGCTGTCGGAGGCGGACCGCGAGAAGGACCGCGCGGCGATCCGAGCCATCCCGGTGATCCTCGCGGACTTCGGCCTCCACGTGGTCCCGCTCGCCGACGACGCCGGCTGGGAGGCCGCCGGCGAGCCCGTGCCGGACCCCCGTGGCGTGGTCAAGGGCTGGCGGATGTTCGGCCGCGGCCGTGCGGAGCAGGCCGGCGAGGGCTGAGAGGATGTGCCCCATGCGAAGCGTCACCCTCCTCGGCTCCACCGGCTCCATCGGCACGCAGGCCATCGACGTCATCGGGCGCAACCCGGACCGGTTCCGCGTGGACGCGCTGTCCGCCGGCGGTTCTGACCTGCCGCTCCTCGCCCGCCAGGCCGCGTCGCTCGGCGTACGCGCCGTCGCGGTGGCCGACGACGCCGCACGCCCCGCGCTGCTGGACCTGCTCCGGGAGGCAGGGGCCGACGGCGTCGAGGTGCTCGCCGGACCGGGCGCCGCGACCGAGCTGGCCGGCCGGGGGAGCGACGTCGTGCTCAACGGCATCACCGGATCCGTGGGCCTGCGCCCCACCCTCGCCGCGCTCGCCGCCGGTTCGACGCTGGCGCTCGCGAACAAGGAGTCGCTGGTCGTCGGGGGCGCGCTGGTCAAGGCGGCGGTGCGGCATAAGGGCCAGATCGTGCCGGTGGACTCGGAGCACTCCGCCATCGCGCAGTCGCTGCGCTCGGGGTCCGCCGCCGAGGTGCGCAAGCTCGTCGTGACCGCGAGCGGCGGGCCGTTCCGCGGCCGCACGCGCGCCGAGCTGCGGGACGTGACCCCCGCGCAGGCCCTGCGGCACCCCAACTTCTCGATGGGGCGCGTGGTCACCACCAACTCCGCGACGCTGGTGAACAAGGGCCTCGAGGTGATCGAGGCGCACCTGCTGTTCGATCTGCCGTTCAGCGCGATCGACGTCGTGGTGCACCCGCAGCAGATGATCCACTCGATGGTCGAGTTCGCCGACGGCTCCACCATCGCCCAGGCCGGTCCGCCGCGGATGCTCGTGCCGATCGCGCTGGGCCTGTCCTGGCCCGACCGCCTGCCGGACGTCGACGTGCCCATCGACTGGACCAAGGCGTCCACCTGGGAGTTCGCGCCCCTGGACGACGACGCCTTCCCCGCCGTCCGCCTCGCCCGGCAGGTCGGCGAGGCCGGCGGCACGCACCCCGCCGTCTACAACGCGGCGAACGAGGTGTGCGTGGACGCGTTCCACGACGGCGCCATCGGCTTCCTGGACATCGTCGACACGGTGGCCGCCGTCGTCGAGGCGCACGAGACGACGTCCGCGGGCGACGCGACGTCGGTCGAGGGCGTCCTGGAGGCCGACGCCTGGGCCCGCGCCCGCGCGGCGGAGCTCCTCAAGTCCTGACGGGACGTCCGGGACCGGTGCGATGCGCTGCGGCCCGGCTGGAGCGTCGCGACCGGGGGAGACAGTTGCTCTGCGAGGTGTGTTGCTGTCAGTAGACAACGTCTACTGACAGCAACAGATCTAGCTCGCGGAACCTTTGCGCGGCGCCCGGGCATCCGAGAGCGGCGTCGGCTGTCGTCCGCGCGCGGTGTAGCCATGGTCGACCGGGCCGTGGCCGCGCCAGGGCCCGGGCGTGGTGCCCGTGCCGCCGATGACCAGGTCGTCCGCGGCGCGCAGGGCTTCCGTCAGGTAGTTCTTCGCCTCGCGTACGGCGGGCTCCCACCCGTCGTGCCGGGGCCGCAGGACCACACACGCTGAGCTGAGCGTGCAGCCCGTCCCGTGCGTGTTCCGCGTGGGAATCCGCGGGGCGGCCAGGGTGACGACGCCGTCCGACCCGTCGCCCGAGCCGAGGCCCGGACCTGCGAGGTGGTCGACCGACTCCGCCGAGTCCAGGTGCCCGCCCTTGACCAGGGCGAACCGCGCCCCGAGCTTGAGCAGCGCGCGGGCCTGGTCTGCCGCCTCGCCGTCGTCCCGGGCCTGTTCGACGCCGAGCAGCACCGCGGCCTCCGGCAGGTTCGGCGTGACCAGGTCGGCCAGCGGCAGCAGCTCGTCGCGCAGCACCGCCTCGGCGTCCGGCGCGAGCAGGCGGTGGCCCGACGTCGAGACCATCACCGGGTCGAGCACCACGTAGGGTGCGCGTCCGGCGGCACGGAGCTGCCGCAGCGCCGCCGCGACGGCCCGGGCGACGGCGGCGTCCGTCGTCATGCCGATCTTCACGGCGTCCACCGCGACGTCGGCGAACAGGGTCTCGAGCTGCGCGGTCACCATGTCGGCGGGCACGGGCAGCACCCGCGTCACGTCGGTCGTGGACTGGGCGGTCAGACCGGTGAGCGCCGCGCAGCCGTACCCGCCGAGCGCGGCGAAGGTCTTCAGGTCGGCCTGGATCCCCGCGCCGCCGGACGGATCCGACCCGGCGATCGTCAGCGCCACGGTGGGATGTCCGGGCGGGCGGGTGCGCGCGCCGGTATCGAGCAGGACGGAGCCCATGAGGCGTTCCCTTCGCTAGAATTACCTAGAGCAGGTTCCACGGGTACGTCTCAGCCGGGCTGGCGCCCGGCGCCCCGCGCCATTTCCGCCCCACCCTACCCAGCGGTCTGTCCGGCTCCGTGCTGCAGGCCGTCCACGAGCAGGTCGATCATGCGCCGGCCGTGGTTCGGCTCGTCGTCGTGCATGGGCAGGCACAGCTTGGAGACGGCGTAGAGGAGGTCCTTGGGGCTGGCGACCGCGCGGATCTCGCCGGCGTCGACGGCGGCGTCGACGAGCGAGCCCAGGGCCGGGCCGAGCCGCCCCATGAAGTAGTCCGGCAGGGCGTCGAACGCCGGGTCGCCGGAGTGCAGCGCCGACGCGAGGCCGCTCTTGGTCTCGAGGAACTCGGTGTACCGGTGCAGCCACTTCTCGAGCGCCACGACCGGCTCGTGCTTTCCGGCGAGGGTCGGCGCGGCGTCGGCGCACGCGTCGACCTCGTGCTGGAACACGGCCTTGACCAGGTCCGAGCGCTTGGGGAAGTGCCGGTACAGCGTGCCGACGCCGACGCCGGCCAGGTCGGCGACCTCCTTCGCGGGCGCGTCCACGCCGGACGTGCCAAAGGCTGACTTGGCCGCGTCGAGCAGCGAGTCGATGTTGCGTTGCGCGTCGGCGCGCAGCGGCCGCGGCGCTGTGTTCTGGGTCACTCCACTCCATCCCTTGCTATCCGGAATCCCTTTCCATATAGTTCTGGAAGAGCGTTCCGCTTAGCTCCAGGGTACGACATCGCCGGGGCGCTCACCAGACCTCTCGACCCCAGGAGGGCCCCATGCAGTACCGCAACCTCGGCCGGACCGGCATCAAGGTCAGCCCCTATGCGCTCGGCGCGATGATGTTCGGCGCGGTCGGCAACCCCGACCACGAGGAGTCGATCAAGATCATCCACAAGGCCCTCGACTCCGGCATCAACTTCGTCGACACCGCCGACTTCTACTCGCACGGCGAGTCCGAGGAGATAGTGGGCAAGGCGCTCAAGGGGCGGCGCGACGACGTCGTGCTCGCCACCAAGGTGCACCTGCCCATGAGCGACGACCCCAACCACCGCGGCAACTCCCGCCGCTGGATCATCGCCGAGGTCGAGAACTCGCTGCGCCGCCTGGGCACCGACTACATCGACCTCTACCAGATCCACCGCCCCGACCCCGAGACGGACGTCGAGGACACGCTGGCCGCGCTGACCTACCTGATCAACTCGGGCAAGGTGCGGGCCATCGGCTCGTCGACGATGCCAGCCGCCGAGATCGTCCAGGCCCAGTGGGTGGCAGAACGGCGCGGCCTGGAACGCTTCAGGGCCGAGCAGCCGCCGTACTCCATCCTGAACCGGGGAATCGAGCGGGACGTGCTGCCGGTCGCCCAGCAGTACGGCATGGGCACCCTGGTCTGGAGCCCGCTCGCCGGCGGCCTCCTCACCGGCCGGTACCGCAAGGGTCAGGAGAACGACACCCACCGGGCGCAGTTCGGGATGGAGCACCTGCGCGACGAGCAGCGCCTCGACGTCGTCGAGCAGCTCATCCCCGTCGCGCAGGACGCCGGTGTCCCGCTGAACCACCTGGCGATGGCGTTCACGATCGCCCATCCCGGCGTCACCTCCGCGATCATCGGCCCGCGCACCATGGAGCACCTGGACAGCGCGCTCGCCGGCGCCGAGGTCGTCCTGAGCGACGACATCCTGGACCGGATCGACGCGATAGTGCCGCCCGGGACCGACGTCGGCCGCCTCGACATGGCCTACGACCCGCCCGCCATCCAGCAGCCGCTCCTGCGCCGTCGTCCCGCGGAACAGCGCGCGGCCGCGTGACGGGCGAAGGGCGCGTTCTACCCAGCGACTGGGCCCAGAACTCACGTGAGATCTGGGCCCGATCGCTGGGTAGGCGGGTCATCGGGACGCAGAATCGGCGGGCCGAGCGCCCCCGGTCACAGCGTGGACCAGACCTCGCTCAGCACGCCCCGCAGGATCTCCTCGATCTCGTCGAACTCGGTCTGCCCGACGGTCAGCGGCGGTGCGAGCTGCACCACCAGGTCGCCGCGGTTGTCGGGGCGGCAGTACAGGCCGGCCTCGAACAGCGCCGGGCCGAGGAGCCCGAGCAGACGATCGGTCTCGGCCCCGGAGAAGGTTCCCCGGGTGTCCTGGTCCTTGACGAGCTCGATCGCGTAGAAGTAACCGGCGCCGCGTACGTCGCCCACGATCGGTAGGTCGTGCAGCCGCTCCAGCGTCGCCCGGAACGCCGGCGCGTTCCGCTTGACCTGCCCGGTCAGGTCCTCCACCTCGAAGAGATCGAGGTTGGCCATGGCGACCGCAGCCGAGACCGGATGCCCGCCGAACGTGTATCCGTGGCCGAAGCTCGTGGACCCGGTGGCGAACGGCTCGAACACGCGGTCGGAGACCAGGCACGCGCCGATCGGGGAGTAGCCCGACGACATGCCCTTGGCGCAGGTGATCATGTCCGGCACGTAGCCGAAGTCGTCGCACGCGAAGATCGACCCGATGCGGCCGAACGCGCAGATGACCTCGTCCGAGACCAGCAGGACGTCGTACTTGTCGCAGATCTCGCGCACCCGCTCGAAGTATCCGGGCGGCGGCGGGATGCTGCCGCCCGCGTTCTGCACGGGTTCGAGGAAGACGGCGGCCACCGAGCCCGGCCCCTCCGTCAGGATCAGCGTCTCGATCTGGTCGGCGGCCCAGCGGCCGAACGCCTTCGGATCGTCGCGCAAGCCGTCGTCGGCCCGGTAGATGTTGGTGTTGGGCACCTTGTAGGTACCGGGCACCAGGGGCTCGAACGGCTCCTTGATGCGGGGCACACCGGTCACGGACAGCGCGCCGTGGGTGGTGCCGTGGTAGGCGACGGCCCGGGAGATCACCTTGTACTTGCCGGGCTTGCCCTGCAGCTTCCAGTACTGCTTGGCCAGCTTGAACGCCGTCTCCACCGCCTCCGAGCCGCCCGTCGTGAAGAACACGCGGTTCAGGTCGCCTGGGGCGTGATGGACGAGGCGCTCGGCCAGGTCGATGGCCGGCGGATGCGCGTAGGACCACAGCGGGAAGTAGGCGAGCTCCCCCGCCTGCTTGGCCGCGGCCTCGGCGAGTGTCCGGCGGCCGTGCCCGGCCTGGACCACGAACAGTCCTGATAGCCCGTCGATGTACTTGCGGCCCTGCGCGTCCCACACGTGGTGGCCCTCGCCGCGGACCAGCGTGGGCACACCGGAGTCCCACGCGGACTGCCGCGTGAAGTGTCCCCAGAGGTGACGACGGGCGGCGTCGTCCCGCACCGTTCCGCGCGGTGTGACGTTCGGTGCGCTCGAGGTGGGCGCGGGGACTCCGGTCATCGTTCTCCCCTGTCGTGGAGTGGCGTCGCGGCCGACGACCAGCAGGCCGTGGCGCGTCAGACGGGCAGATTACCCGAGCGCTCCGTCCGCCTGACATGTCCCGTCCGACATGTCGGAGTGCGTCAGCGCCCTCGCGTCCAGTTGAAGACCGCGACCCCCGTCACCAGGGCGCCGATCGTGACCAGGGCGGTGGCCGTGACCGCCTGGAGCGGGCCGATCAGGTCCGCGTCCAGCGCGACCTGGACGGTGCCGATCAGGGCGTAGACGCCGGCGAACACGGTGATGGCGGACAGCGTGCCGTCCATCAGCCGACGGCGCCCGCGCTCGCGCTTGGCCTCGGCGGCCCGCTCCCGGTCGCCGTGCAGGCGTTCGAGGGCCGCGAGGCGCGCGGCGATCGGCTCCTGGAGCAGCTCGCGGAGCCGTTCGGTGACCACCGCCGCCTGCTGCTCGAAGTGCGCCGCCTGCAGCAGCTGGTTCAGCATCCTGGACTCCAGGGCGGAGGCGAGGAACGTGGGCGACGTGATGGTGGTCAGCGTGGCCCGGACCTCCGAGGCGAACTCGTGCAGGCGCAGCTGTTCGCGGGTGAGCCGTTCCTTGCGCTCGGCGAGGTCGGCGCCGTTGTTGACGTCGTGGTCGGCGAGCATCGTCGCGACGATCCGCAGATGGTCGGCAAGAGTGGCGTTCCACGCGCTGAACAGCCCGTTCAGGCTCGCGACGAACTCCGCGAGCGAGCCGTACTGCGAGATCTTGAAGTGTGCGGTGCCGGCCAGGGCGACCGTCGTCGAGTTCGTGGCCACCGCGACGACGTCGCCCAGGTGCCGCACCCCCTCCAGCAGCACCGGGTTGCGCTGGCGCAGGGTCCAGTCGCACAGCGTCGCGGTGCCGTAGGAGACCGGCTGGAGCAGCACCTGCGAGCCGAACGCGGCGAGCAGCTCGTCGCCCATGGCGACCGGCGTGCGTTCCGCGCGGGGCGCGGCGGGTCCCGGCCCGCGGCTCGCCTCGTAGACGGTGGTGACGACGTGCGCCCGCCCCTGGGCGATCTCGGTGCCCTCGCGGACCAGGTCGGTGGTGGCGCGCTGGAGCAGGTCGGCGAGGTCGAACAGGCGCTCGGGGGGTGGGCTGCCCGCGTGATCGACGTCGACGGGTGCGCCGTCCGGCGAGATCCAGCGCACCCGGATGTCGGCGTGCAGGTTGGACAGCCGGAACCGGGCGTCCCGGACCTGCTGCGGCGACTGCTCGCGCGCCGAGTAGCGGAACCGGACGTAGTGGTTGCCGAACTCGGTGAACCGCACGTCGCAGGACAGCTCGGCGATGAACGAGCCGTCGGGCTGTTCCAGGCGCACGTTCGGCATCGACAGCGACACCCCGCCGTACGGGCGGGCGGCCCGGTCGACGCTCGCCCAGACGTCGTCCATCTTGAGCCGGCCCCGCACCGCGAAGGCCTGGACGCCGAGCAGCTCGGGCCGCTCGTCGCGGTCCGCGAGCTCTCGGATCGCTGCCACGGCGGCGGTGGGGCTGACGTCCCGCAGGCCGAACGGGTAGATGTAGACGGTCCGCAGCCGGTCGAGCGTGAGCCAGGTGGAGTCGAGGTTGCGGTGCAGCTCCGTCAGGTGCATCCGGTAGGCGCGCAGCTCGCTGGCCAGGATGTAGTTGAGGTGCCGGTCGGTCTCGGCGGCCCGCAGCCCCTCGAGCGCGGGGGCGAGCCTCGCCGGCTGGCCGGACATCGCGTCGTCGGCCGCTCCGGCCGCCTCCGACAGCGCGCGGAAGTATCTGATGCGGGTCACGGCCTGCGGCACGAGCGCACGCCGGAACGGCGACCTCGGGTCCGGGATGGCACGGGCGGCCCGGAGCAGGTCGCCGCACCGGTCCCCGGCCTGCGCGGCGGCGTCGGCCAGCCGGGCCAGGCTGCCGGCGCTGCGGGCGGCCGAGGTGTGCATCTGGGTGATGAGCGTGCGCAGCAGCACGGCGACGGCGTCGCCCTCCGCCCGGCAGACGTCGTCCGGTGCGCTGTCGCGGCACGTCGCCCAGGTCTCGACGAAGGCGCGCAGCGGGACGATGATCCGTCCGTGCCGGAAGGTGTACTGCAGGGCGTCGCTCGCCTGCGACCACAGGTAGACGCCGAGCAGGGCGGCGGCCCGCGGACGCGCGGCGATCGCGGTCAGCGCGGCGGCGGTCTGCGGGCCGCGCGGGTCGCCGGGCAGCGGGTGACGGCGGTTCGGCGCCTCGCCGTCGTCGCCCATGTTCCAGCGGGAGGCCGCCCAGATCGCACTGACGTCGACGCCGATCTCGCGGAGCTGCCTGGCGACCCGGGAGTCGCCGTCCGCGGCATGCCAGGCCTCCGTCTGGAACATCGACGTGAGGCTCTCCGTGAGGGAACCAGGACCGTGCGTGTGCAGCTCCCGGAACTCAGGGATGGACGAAACCGACATGCCGTCAGGTTAATGATCGGTAACCGATGTATCAACGAATTACCATCAAATCGGATGGACGTGAACGTCAGGTGCTGGTCGCGGGGGAGACGTGCACCGCCTTTCGACGGCGCAAGCAGGTGCCGTAGTCTCGGTCCGTGAGCATCGTTCCGCACGTGATCGGCTGGCTCGTCCTGCTGCTGGGCATCATCGTCTCCGTCGGCCTGCACGAGCTGGGGCACATGATCCCGGCCAAGAAGTTCGGTGTCCGCGTGAGCCAGTACTTCGTGGGCTTCGGGCCTACCGTCTGGTCGCGGACCAAGGGCGAGACCGAGTACGGCATCAAGGCGATCCCGCTCGGCGGGTTCGTGCGGCTCGTCGGCATGATGCCGCCAGCACCGGCCGGCACGCGGCGCGGCTCCGGGTTCTGGAGCGAGCTCGTCTCCGACGCCCGCGACGCGTCCGTCGCGGAGGTGCGTCCCGGCGAGGAGCACCGCGCGTTCTACAACCTCTCGACGCCCAAGAAGCTGATAGTGATGTTCGGCGGGCCGTTCGTGAACCTCGTGATCGCCACGGTCCTGATCGGGATCATCCTGGTCGGCTACGGCACGATGGCCACCTCCACGACCGTCGCCCAGCTCTCTCAGTGCGTGCCGGCGTCGGTCACCTCCGACGCGTCCGGCGACGAGTGCGAGGGGCGGCCCGCCGCACCGGCCGCCGCGGCCGGCCTGGAGCCCGGCGACGAGATCGTCGCGTTCGGCGGCGCCGAGGTGCACAGCTGGCAGCAGCTGGTCGGCCTCATCAACGACTCCGCCGGGCAGCCGTCCCAGGTCGCGGTCCTGCGCGACGGCGAGCGGGTCACGCTCGAGGTGACCCCGGCCAGGACCGACCGCCCGGTGGTGGACGAGCAGGGCACCGCGGTCATCGGGGACGACGGCGAGCCCGTCGTCCAGCCCGGCGGCTTCGTGGGCTTCTCGCCGCTCCAGGTGCGCGAACCCCAGCCACTCTCCAGCGTGCTGCCCGCGGTGGGCGAGCAGACCTGGCAGACGCTGACCATGGTCGCCACCCTCCCGGTCCGCGTGGCCGACACCGCGACCCAGGCCTTCACGGCCGAGGAGCGGGCGCAGGACTCCGTCCAGTCGGTGGTCGGCGTCGCGCGGATCAGCGGCGAGATCTGGGCGCTGGACGAGGCGATCCTCGACCGCGTCATGTTCTTCCTGAGCTTGCTCGCGAGCCTCAACATCGCGCTGTTCGCCTTCAACATGATCCCGCTCCTGCCGCTCGACGGCGGGCACCTGGTCAACGCCCTCTACGAGGGCGGCAAGCGGACCCTCGCCAGGGTGCGCGGTGCGGTCCTGCCCGGCCCGGCGGACGTCGCGCGGATGACGCCGGTGGCATATGTGGTCTTCCTCATCCTGCTCGGCGTGGGCGGCGTCCTGATCGTGGCGGACCTGGTGGATCCGGTGCGGATCACGTGATGCCAGACACGATGTACGTTTCGCACCTTCTGAAGCAGGGATACTGAACTCGTGAGCGCAATCAGCCTCGGCATGCCGGCAGCACCACCGCCGGTACTCGCCCCCCGCCGCAAGACTCGAAAGATCAAGGTCGGCAAGGTGGAGGTGGGTGGTGACGCACCCGTGAGCGTGCAGTCCATGACCACCACGCCCACCACCGACATCAACGCGACCCTCCAGCAGATCGCGGAGCTCACGACGGCAGGCTGCGACATCGTGCGCGTCGCCGTCCCGACCTCCGACGACGCCGACGTGCTGCCGATCATCGCGAAGAAGTCGCAGATCCCGGTGATCGCGGACATCCACTTCCAGCCGAAGTACGTCTTCCAGGCCATCGACGCCGGCTGTGCGGCCGTCCGGGTCAACCCGGGCAACATCCGCAAGTTCGACGACCAGGTCGGTGAGATCGCCCGCGCCGCGAAGGACGCCGGCGTCTCAATCCGCATCGGCGTCAACGCGGGCTCGCTCGACAAGCGCCTGCTGGCCAAGTACGGCAAGGCGACGCCCGAGGCCCTGGTGGAGTCCGCGGTGTGGGAGGCGAGCCTCTTCGAGGAGCACGACTTCCACGACTTCAAGATCTCGGTCAAGCACAACGACCCGGTGATCATGGTCCGCGCGTACGAGCTGCTCTCCGAGCGCGGCGACTGGCCCCTGCACCTCGGCGTCACCGAGGCGGGCCCGGCGTTCCAGGGCACCATCAAGTCGGCCACGGCGTTCGGCGCGCTGCTCAGCAAGGGCATCGGCGACACGATCCGCGTCTCCCTCTCGGCCCCGCCGGTCGAGGAGGTCAAGGTCGGCAACCAGATCCTGCAGTCGCTCAACCTGCGGCCCCGCAAGCTCGAGATCGTGTCGTGCCCGTCCTGTGGTCGCGCCCAGGTGGACGTCTACACGCTCGCCGAGAAGGTCACGGCCGGGCTCGAGGGCATGACCGTCCCGCTGCGCGTCGCCGTCATGGGCTGCGTGGTGAACGGGCCGGGCGAGGCACGCGAGGCAGACCTCGGTGTGGCGTCCGGTAACGGCAAGGGCCAGATCTTCGTCAAGGGCGAGGTCGTCAAGACCGTCCCGGAGTCGATGATCGTCGAGACGCTCATCGAAGAGGCGATGCGGATCGCGGATGCGATGCCTACGCCGGAGAATGATATGCAGGCCGGCCCGCCTGTCGTCTCGGTCGGCTGAGAGTCTGATCCAGGACGGAGCAGAGAACGGAGCAGAGCATGGCTCGCTGGCGCACCCCGGTACCCACCGGACCGCGCCCCGACGGGCCTGCTCAACCGGGCGAACAGGACATTCTGCCGCAGCGCGACCGGCCTGATGTCGCACGCCCGCTGACTCGCGCGGACCTGGCGCAGGCCCTGCGGGTGTGCGCCGTCGACCCGGTCTCGTCCGTTCTCGCCACCGCCCGTCTGGAGATCGCGGCGCGCTCCGGTTTCGGCGCCGCCTCGGGGCAGGCCTGGGGTTTCCCCGCCGTCGGAAAGCTGGAGGCGGTGTGCTGGGCCGGCGCCAACCTGGTGCCGGTGATCCCGCTGACCGACCCGGACCGACGGGCCGAGGCGGTCGCCGCCTTCGCGGAGCTGGCGCGCGTGCACGGGCGCCGCTCGTCGTCGATCGTGGGGGAGCAGTGGGCGGCGCTGGGGCTCTGGGAGCACCTGTCGCCCCACTGGCCCCCGGCCCGCGACGTGCGCGCCGACCAGCCGTCCATGGCCATCGGGACGGCGCCGTCGCTCGCGCCGGAGCCCACCGTCCGCCGGTCGGTTCCCGCCGAGCTCGGACTCGTGCTGCCCGCATGCGTGCGGATGTTCACGGAGGAGGTCGGCTACTCGCCGGTCGCCTCGGGCGGGTCCGCCTACGCCGAGCGGGTGCGGGCCCTCATCACGGAGGGGCGCTCGTTCGTCCGGGTGGTGTCCGACGGCGGCGGGCGGCCCGCGGTCGGCTTCAAGGCGGAGCTCGGTGCGGTCGCCGGGGGAGTCGCCCAGGTCCAGGGCGTCTGGGTGGAGCCGGCGTTCCGCGGCCGGGGCTGGTCCGAGTCGGGGATGGCGGCGGTGGTCGCCGCGACGCGCGCGTCCATCGCGCCGGTGGTGTCGCTCTACGTGAACGCCTACAACGAGCGGGCGGTCGCCGCCTACCGCCGGGTGGGCTTCGAGCAGGTGGGGACGTTCGCGACCGTGCTCTTCTGAGCGGGTCAGCGCAGCAGCTTGGACATCCGGCGGTCCGCGAGCGGCTTGCCGCCCGTCTGGCACGTCGGGCAGTACTGCATGCTCCGGTCGGCGAACGAGACCTCGTGCACCGTGTCGCCGCACGGCGTCCCGTCCCAGCCCGGACAGGGCAGCCCGGTGCGGCCGTGCACCCGCATCCCTGCGCGCTTGGCGTCCTTGAGCTCCTTGGCAGGCTTGCCCGACGCCGCCGCGATCGCCTCGGCGAGCACCTCACCGATCGCGGTGTGCAGCCGGGCGGTCTCCTCCGCCGTGAACGACCGCGTCAGTTTGTAGGGGCTGAACCGGCTCGCGTGCAGGATCTCGTCGCTGTAGGCGTTGCCGATGCCCGCGATGGCGCGCTGGTCCCGGAGCAGCCCCTTGACCTGCTGATTCTTCGCCGAGAGCAGGCCGGCCAGCACCTCGGTGGTGAACTCCGGGGACAGCGGCTCCACACCCAGGGACGCGATCATCTCGATCTCGGCGGGGTCGCGGACCACGTGCACCGCCAGACGTTTACGGGTTCCGGCCTCGGTGAGGTCGAACCCGGAACCGTCGTCGAGCCGCACGCGCAGTGCGAGGACCGCACCACGGCCGGAACCGCCGAGCGACGGCCGGACGGGCTTGGTGGACAGCTCGTCCGACCAGCGCACCCACCCGCCACGCGAGAGGTGGAAGACCAGGTGGAGCGGGGCGCCGTCGGGCCCTGTGCTGCCGGCGGGGCTACCGGCGGCGGGGCTACCGGCGGCGGGCGAGACGACGACGTCCAGCCACTTGCCGTGCCGCGCGACATCGGTCACCTCGCCCCCGGCGAGCGCGTCGACCGGCGGGTCGTACGTCTTGAGCGCGGCGATCGAGCCGACCTCCACGCGGGCGACCGTGCGCCCGGACGCCCGGGCGCGCAGGAAGTCGGCGAGCGCGGCGACCTCGGGCAGCTCCGGCATGGCCTCATCCTCCGACGCATCCCGACCGGCGGCAAGGCCTGTTCGCGGCGCCATCAAATTTCCGGCGAGCCGCAGCGGCCCGCGCGGATAGGCTGTGCCCCATGTCTTCCGCACGCCTCATCCAGGGCGACGTGCTCCGCATGTCGTCCCTCTTCGTCCGTACCCTGCGCGAGGACCCGGCCGAGGCCGAGGTCGCCAGCCACAAGCTCCTCGTGCGGGCCGGGTACATCCGCCGCGCCGCCCCGGGCATCTACTCGTGGCTGCCGCTCGGCCTGCGGGTGCTGGCCAAGATCGAGGCGATAGTCCGCGAGGAGATGGTCGCCATCGGTGGCCAGGAGGTGCACTTCCCGGCGCTGCTGCCGCGGGAGCCCTACGAGGCCACCGGCCGCTGGGAGGAGTACGGCGCCGGCCTGTTCCGCCTCAAGGACCGCAAGGGCGGTGACTACCTGCTCGCGCCCACGCACGAGGAGATGTTCGCGCTCCTGGTCAAGGACCTGTACTCGTCGTACAAGGACCTGCCGGTCACGCTGTTCCAGATCCAGACCAAGTACCGCGACGAGGCGCGCCCCCGCGCCGGCCTGATCCGCGGGCGCGAGTTCATCATGAAGGACTCGTACTCCTTCGACGTCAAGGACGAGGGCCTGGACGTCAGCTACCAGAAGCACCGCGAGGCGTACGAGAAGATCTTCACGCGCCTCGGCCTGGAGTACGTGATCGTCTCCGCGATGTCGGGCGCCATGGGTGGATCCCGCTCCGAGGAGTTCCTCTCGCCCTCGCCTATCGGCGAGGACACGTTCGTGCGCTCGCCCGGCGGCTACGCCGCCAACGTCGAGGCGGTGGTCACGCCCGTCCCCGAGGCGATCCCTTACGACGACGCGCCCGCCGCGCACGTCGAGGACACCCCCGACACGCCCACCATCGCGACCCTCGTCGCGGTGGCGAACGAGAAGTTCCCGCGCCCCGACCGGCCCTGGACCGCCGCCGACACCCTGAAAAACGTGGTGCTCGCCCTCGTCCAGCCCGACGGGACCCGCGAGCTCGTCGTGATCGGTCTGCCCGGTGACCGCGAGGTGGATCTCAAGCGCATCGAGGCCGCGCTGACCCCCGCCGAGCCCGAGGCCGCCACCGAGGAGGACTTCAAGAAGTTCCCCGCGCTGGTCAAGGGCTACATCGGTCCGCAGGCGCTCGGCCCCCAGGGTGAGCAGATCGAGGGTGCCGACGGCGAGAAGGTCCCCGCCATCCGCTACCTCCTCGACCCCCGCGTCGTGCCCGGCACCCGCTGGATCACCGGCGCCAACGAGCCCGGCAAGCACGTGTTCGACCTCGTCGCGGGCCGTGACTTCACCGCGGACGGCACCGTCGAGGCCGCCGAGGTGCGCGCCGGCGACCCGGCGCCCGACGGCTCCGGCCCGCTGGAGCTCGCCCGCGGCATCGAGATGGGCCACATCTTCCAGCTCGGCCGCAAGTACGCGGAGGCGCTGGGTCTGGTCGTGCTCGACGAGAACGGCAAGCAGGCCGTCGTCACGATGGGCTCCTACGGCGTCGGCGTCACGCGTGCGCTCGCCGCGCTCGCCGAGGCCAACCACGACGAGAGGGGCCTCGCCTGGCCCGCGCACGTCGCCCCGGTGCACGTGCACGTGGTCGCCGCGGGCAAGAGCGACGAGATCTTCGAGGCAGCCGAGTCGATCTCGACCGACCTCGCCGCCCGCGGCGTCGAGGTGCTCTACGACGACCGGGCCGGCAAGACGTCGCCGGGCGTGAAGTTCAAGGACGCCGAGCTGCTCGGCGCCCCGCTCGTGGTCGTGGTCGGCAAGGGCCTGGCCGACGGCCTGGTCGAGGTCCGCCCGCGCATCGGCGAGGCGGAGCAGCTTCCGGTGGCCGACGTCGCGGAAGCGGTAGCGGAGAAGGTAGCTGCCCTCCTCGCGTGAGCGGCCTCGCGGGTCGAGCTTGTCGGGAGCGGTCCCGACAAGCTCGACCCCGCGGGAGTCGAACCGAAGGCTCAGGCCTGTTCCGGGAGGCCCGGGAACGGGACCGCCGGGGCGCCCCACTGGGCGGCCGCCAGCGTGGTGTCCGTCATGAGCGCGACCAGGACGGCGCGCGTGCCCGGCTCCGCCACGCCGACGAGCGTCGCGTAGTTCTGCGTGAGGTCTTCCTCGACGTCGCGGGCCAGGTCGGGCGTCGCCGTCTCCGGTCCGGGTACCGCGTAGGCGACCCGGCGCGGGTCCTGGTCGGTCCCGTCCACACCCGCCAGGAGGGCCCAGGCCTGGGCCCGTGCCCGGTGCAGGCGGGCTCGGTCGTGGGCCTGGGTACGGACCTCGCCGTCGGCCTGCGCCGCACGCACCTCGAGGGCGTAGGCGGCGGTGTCCTCGGCCAGGACCAGGGTGGCGAGCTCCTCCGCCGACAGGCCGGTGGGTACGGCAGCGGGACCTTCCGTGGCCGATGCCGGAGCCGCCGACGCCTCCTCGCCCTCGCTCGGCTCGGCGCCGTCCTCGGGAGGCTCGGGGATCTGGGTCGAGGGGAGCTCGGGGTCGCGCTCGCCGGTCAGCCGTGCGAGGTCCCGGGCGTACCGTGCCTGGGCCGCGGAGACGGAGCCGAGCAGACGACCGAGGGGGCCGGACTGAGCCTGGTCGGCGGCGGCCCGGGTGCGGGTCGCGGCATCGACGAGCGAGGTGACGACCGCCCGGGGCGTCTGTTCCGGGGTGGTCGCGGAGGGCGAGGCGCCCGATCGTTCGGTCACGATGTCGCCCAGACCGGAGTCGTACTCGCCACCGAGCTGCTCCGCTTGCAGTGTCGTGGCCTCGGCGATGGCCGTCAGCTCGGCGGCCACGTCGGCCTTGACCCCCTCGGCCACCGCTGCGGCGCCGGCCTGCTCGGCGACGAGCAGGGCGTCGGCCACGGCGGTGCGCCGTACCACCTCCACCGCATCAGGGACCGGCTCGGTGGGTGGCGGCGACTCGAGCCGCACGCCGCAACCTGAGAGAATGATCGCGCAGGTCAGGGCCAGCGCAGTCAGGGCCGACCGGCTTCGGGTGCGGGCCCTCGGGCCGTTGGGGTTCATCGTGGCCGATGATGTCATGTTCCCGGAGCCGATTCGTGCCCGGACCGATTGCGGTCGGGTCACGGACATCACGTTCTACGCGAAGTGCCGAGGCCCGGCGCTTCGTTACGCTTGACGCAGACAACAACAGCACATCGGTCGAACCGTTCCGGCTCGAACCGTGCCCCCGCGCACGTGGGGGAGCCGACGGGAGGCAGTCGATGACACAGCAGGCGGATGCGGTCCGCGAGGTGGTAGGCCCGGTGGTCGAGGCCGCGGGGCTGTACCTCGAGGAGGTGACCGTCACCCGGGCGGGGAACACGTCGGTGGTGCGGATCACCGTCGACCTCCCGGACGACGCCCTGGGCAGCCTCGACTCCGACAGGCTCGGCGACGTCTCGCGAGCCATGTCGGCGGCACTGGACGAGGACGACGTCGTCTCCGGCGCCTATACGCTCGAGATCTCGACGCCGGGCACGTCCCGGCCGCTGACCGAGCTGCGGCACTACAAGCGTGCCCGGACCCGGCTGGTCACGCTGAAGATGATGGACGGCAGCCGCGTCGAGGGCCGCCTCACGGACGTGCTCGACGACGGTGACGGCGACGTCCTGGTGCTCGACGGCGACAGCCGGATCCCGCTGGGCGACGTCCGCCGGGGCAAGGTGGAGGTCGAGCTCAAGAAGCTCGACGCCCAGGATGCCGAGGTATCGGAACTGGGCGAGAGTGCAGGTGAAGACACCGACGACGACTCGGACGGTGCTGGTTCTGACAACGCGACCGAGGGTCACTCCGGCCGCAACGAGGAAGGCTGACATGGACATCGACATGACGACCCTGCGGATGCTGGAGCGCGAGAGGGACCTCAGCCTGGACATCCTCGTCGCGGCCATCGAGCAGGCGCTCCTCTCGGCCTACCACCGGACTCCTGACGCCTACAACCGGGCCCGCGTCGAGGTGGACCGCGCGTCGGGCCACGTGACCGTGTGGGCGCGCGAGGAGCTCCCCGCGCCCGAGGACCCGGAGGACCCCGAGGCTCGCCCCGTCGTCGAGTACGGGCCCGAGTTCGACGACACCCCGCAGGACTTCGGCCGTATCGCCACCGCCACGGCTCGCCAGGTGATCGTGCAGCGGCTGCGGGACGCCGAGGACGACCAGGTCCTTGGCACCTTCCGCGGCAAGGAGGGCGAGGTCCTGGCCGGCGTCATCCAGCAGGGCCGCGACCCGCGCATGGTCCTGGTGGACGTGGGCGGCACCGAGGCGATCCTCCCGCCGCACGAGCAGGTACCCACCGAGGAGTACGTGCACGGCGAGCGGCTGCGCGCCTACGTGGTCGAGGTGAGCCGCGGAATGAAGGGCCCGCAGATCACGTTGAGCCGTACGCACCCGAACCTCGTGCGGAAGCTCTTCGAGCTCGAGGTCCCCGAGATCGCCGACGGTTCGGTGGAGATCACCGCGATCGCCCGCGAGGCGGGGCACCGCACCAAGATGGCGGTCCGCACCCGGGTGGCCGGGCTCAACGCCAAGGGCGCCTGCATCGGCCCGATGGGCGCGCGCGTCCGCGCGGTGATGGCCGAGCTGCACGGTGAGAAGATCGACATCGTCGACCACAGTGACGATCCGGCGCTCTTCGTGAAGAGCGCACTGTCGCCCGCGCGTGTGTCGTCCGTCACAGTGGTGGACGCCGATGCCCGCGCCGCACGCGCCATCGTCCCCGACTACCAGCTGTCCCTCGCCATCGGTAAAGAGGGGCAGAACGCCCGGCTCGCCGCGAAGCTGACGGGCTGGCGCATCGACATCCGTTCCGACGAGGCCGCCGACGCCGACGCAGGTGGCGCGGGTGCCGACACGCAGAGGGGCCGGTAACGCCCGGTGGGTCGGCGCGGTAGACTGTCTGAGTCTGGGCCACGTGCCCGTCATTCGACCTACCACGTATCTGGTTCAGTACTGCCCGTCGAGGGTCCAGTGCGTACCTGTGTCGGATGCCGGGAGCGCGACCAGCGGTCTGCACTCCTGCGTCTGGTGCTGGACACCCCGATGCATGATGACGCCGTGGAAGCCTCACGGCGCATCGTCATCGACGTCCGTGCCTGCCTGCCGGGTCGCGGTGCCTGGGTTCACCCGGAACCGCGGTGCCTGGAGCTCGCTGAGCGTCGCAGGGCCGTACCGCGCGCACTGCGCGTCGACGGGCCCCTCGACCTCGGTGAGGTACGAGCACACCTCGACCAGTGAGTGCATCAACCGCAGGACTGTTCCGACCGGACGCAACCGTGCGTCGGGCCGAATTATGCGATTCGTCGACAAGGAAGCGGGTCAGACGCCGATGGGCACCCGATGAGCCCCCAGCGATGAGTACTCAGTACTAACGGTGGTCCTCCCTGTCTTGGGATGGACCGAGACAGGAGAGTTGTGGCTAAAGTCCGCGTCTACGAGCTCGCAAAAGAGCTCGGAGTGGAAAGCAAGACCCTGCTTGGCGAGCTGAAGTCGGCAGGCGAATACGTTCGCTCGGCGTCCTCGACGCTCGAGCCGCCCGTCGTGCGGCGCATGCGCGACAAGTTCCCCGCCGGTGGCGCAGCGGGCCCGTCCGACAAGGACGCGGCGAAGCCCGCGCCCAGCGCACCCAAGCCGGCCGCGAAGCCCGCGGCCCAGAAGCCTGCCGCGTCGACCCCGACGCCGGCGCCCGCACCGAGCAAGGCAGAGGCCGCGCCCACCCCGGCGCCCGCCCCGGCCCCCAGCCCGGCTCCGGCTCCGAGCAGCCCCGCACCGGCGGCACCCGCCCCGGCCCCGGCTCCGGCAGCTGAGAGCCAGGCGGCGCCCGCGGCGTCCGCCACGTCAGCAGCAGGCCCCAAGCCTGGTGCGCCCAAGCCCGCCGCGGCCCCCAAGCCCGGTGCGCCGAAGCCTGCCGCCGCTGCGCCCTCCGGCGCGCGTCCGGCACGGGACGGCAACCGTGGTGGCCGTCCCGGTGGCGACCGTCCTGGTGGCGGTAACCCGCGCCCGGGCAACAACCCGTTCGCGACCAGCCAGGGCATGCCGCGTCCCGGTGGCGGCCGTGGCCGCCCGGGTGCCGGTAGCAGCGACCGTCCGGGTGGCAGCGACCGTCCCGGTGGTAACGAACGTCCCGCAGCCGGCGGCAACCCGCGTCCGGGCAACAACCCGTTCGCACCCAGCCAGGGCATGCCGCGTCCGGGGCAGCGCCCCGAGCGCACCGAGGCTCCCAGCGGCGAGCGCTCCGGCGGTCCCCGTCCGGGTGGCCCGCGTCCTTCGGCGCCCCGTCCCGGTGGTACCGGTGGCGGCGGCCCGCGCCCGAACCCCGGCATGATGCCGGGCAAGACCAACATGCCGCGTCCGGGCGACCGCCCGGCTCCGGGTGGCGGTCGTGGCCGTCCCGGTGGCGGCGCAGGCCGTCCTGGTGCCGGTGGCGGCGCAGCGGGTGCAGGCGCTCCGGGTCGTCCCGGTGGCGGCGGCGGTGGCGGCTTCGGCGGCCCGCGTCGTGGTGCCGGTGGTCGCGGTGCGACACAGGGTGCCTTCGGGCGCGCCGGTGGCAAGCCTGTCCGCGGACGTAAGTCGCGTCGGGCGAAGCGCCAGGAGTTCGAGGCGATGCAGGCCCCGTCGCTCGGTGGCGTGCAGGTCCCTCGTGGCAACGGCACCACCGTCGTCCGGCTGCGCCACGGCGCCTCGCTGAACGACTTCGCCGACAAGATCGACGCGAACCCCGCGGCGCTCGTGACCGTGCTGTTCCACCTGGGCGAGATGGCCACGGCCACGCAGTCGCTCGACGAGGACACGTTCGGCACGCTGGCCACGGAGCTCGGCTACCAGATCGAGATGGTCTCGGCCGAGGAGGAGGACCGCGAGCTGCTCGGGGCCTTCGACATCGACCTGCAGGCCGAGGAGGACGACGAGTCCGACGAAGACCTGGAGATCCGTCCGCCGGTCGTGACCGTCATGGGTCACGTCGACCACGGTAAGACCAAGCTCCTCGACGCGATCCGTAACGCGGACGTCGTGGCGGGCGAGCACGGCGGGATCACGCAGCACATCGGTGCGTACCAGATCACGCACGAGCACGACGGCACCGAGCGTGCCATCACGTTCATCGACACCCCGGGTCACGAGGCGTTCACCGCCATGCGTGCACGTGGTGCGCAGGTCACCGACATCGCGATCCTCGTGGTCGCGGCCGACGACGGCGTGATGCCGCAGACGGTCGAGGCCCTGAACCACGCGCAGGCAGCAGGCGTGCCGATCGTGGTCGCGGTGAACAAGATCGACGTCGAGGGTGCCAACCCCTCGAAGGTCCGTCAGCAGCTCACCGAGTACAACCTGGTGGCCGAGGAGTACGGCGGCGACACGATGTTCGTCGACGTCGCGGCGAAGCCAGGCATCGGTATCGACAGCCTGATCGACGCCGTCCTGCTCACTGCGGACGCGTCGCTCGACCTGCGGGCGAACCCGACCAAGGACGCACGCGGTGTGGCCATCGAGGCGAACCTCGACAAGGGTCGCGGTCCGGTGGCGACGGTGCTGGTCCAGGCCGGCACGCTGCACGTCGGTGACGCGATCGTCGCGGGCACGGCCTACGGCCGCGTCCGTGCGATGTTCGACGAGCACGGCAACGCGGTCGAGGCGGCCACCCCGGCCCGCCCGGTCCAGGTGCTGGGTCTGACCAGCGTCCCGGGCGCCGGCGACACGTTCCTCGTGGCGCCCGACGACCGGACCGCTCGCCAGATCGCCGAGAAGCGTCAGGCGGCGGAGCGTGCAGCGACGCTGGCCAAGCGCCGCAAGCGGATCAGCCTCGAGGACTTCGACGTCGAGCTCAAGAAGGGCAAGGTCGAGAGCCTCAACCTCATCCTCAAGGGCGATGTGTCCGGTGCCGTCGAGGCACTGGAGGACGCACTGCTCAAGATCGATGTGGGCGAAGAGGTCGAGCTGCGTGTCATCCACCGTGGTGTGGGTGCGATCACGCAGAACGACGTCAACCTCGCGACCGTCGACAGCGCCGTGATCATCGGCTTCAACGTGAAGTACGGCGAGCGCGTCGAGGAGCTGGCGGAGCGCGAAGGCGTCGACGTCAAGTTCTACTCGGTCATCTACCAGGCGATCGAGGACGTCGAGGCGGCCCTCAAGGGCATGCTCAAGCCGGAGTACGAGGAGGTCCAGCTCGGGACCGCGGAGATCCGCCAGGTCTTCCGTTCCTCGAAGTTCGGCAACATCGCCGGTTCGATGGTTCGTTCGGGCAGCATCCGCCGCAACTCGAAGGCGCGTGTGCTCCGCAACGGCACTGTCGTGGGCGACAACCTCACCATCGAGTCGCTGCGTCGCGAGAAGGACGACGTCACCGAGGTCCGCGAGGGCTTCGAGTGCGGTATCGGTCTCGGGTCGTTCAACGACGTCAACGAGGGCGACACCATCGAGACCTTCGAGATGCGCGAGAAGCCGCGCGTCTGACGTTCCCCGCTGAACCGGAGCCCGGTGCACGTGTCAGACCCGGACCCACGTGTCAGACGTACAGATCACTCAGGTGACCTGTACGTCTGACACGTCCGGGAGCTTCTGACAAGTGCACCGGGCTCCGGCTCGGCGACCCCGGAAAGGAAAATGGATGGTCGACTCCCCGAGATCTCGTAAGCTCGCCGACCGCATCAAGGTGATCGTCGCGCAGATGATCGATACGCGGATCAAGGATCCGCGGCTCGGTTTCATGACGGTCACGGACGTCCGGGTGACCGGTGACCTGCAGAACGCCTCGGTGTTCTACACGGTCTACGGCTCGGACGAGGAGCGGGAGGGTACGGCCGCGGCGCTGAAGAGCGCCACCGGTCTGATCCGCTCCGAGGTGGGCAAGCAGACGGGCATCCGCCTGACGCCCACGCTCGAGTTCCACCTGGACTCCGTCCCGGACACCGCCGCCAACCTCGACGCCGCCCTGATCGAGGCTCGCAAGCGCGACGCCGAGCTCGAGGCCCTGCGTGCCGGTGCCCGGTACGCGGGCGACGAGGACCCCTACAAGAAGCCTCGCGAGGCCGACGAAGAGTCCGAGTGACCTCCGTCCCGACCCTCACGGGCTGCGCCGACGCCACCTGACGTCCGGCCGGAACCAGTACGTTCCGGCCGGCGCGGGTGGCTTCGTCGTCTCCCGGCGCCGCGCGGCACCTCCGAGCCACGAGATACTGATACCCATGACTTCCCCCACCCAGCAGGCTCCGGCGCGCCGCCCGACGGCCGCCGACGGCTTCGTCGTCGTCGACAAGCCGCAGGGCTGGACCAGCCACGACGTCGTCGGGCGTATGCGGCGCCTCGCCGGGACGCGCAAGGTCGGCCACGCCGGCACGCTCGACCCCATGGCGACCGGCGTGCTCGTGCTGGGCATCGGCAAGGCGACCCGCCTGCTCACCTACGTGGTGGGCGCGGACAAGGAGTACGACGCGACGATCCGGCTGGGCGTCGCGACCACCACGGACGACGCCGAGGGTCAGGTGCTCTCCGTGGCCGAGCCCGGCGCCGTCGAGCGGGTGGAGCGGGCCGCGCTGGACGCGGCCGTCGCCGACCTCACGGGCGACATCCAGCAGGTGCCGACGTCGGTGTCCGCGATCAAGGTGGACGGCAAGCGCGCGTACGCGCTGGTCCGGGCGGGGGAGACTGTCGAGCTGCAGGCGCGGCCGGTCACCGTGTCGCGCTTCGAGATCCTGGCCGTCCGCCCGCTCACGGCGACGGTGCCGGACGCCGACCCGGACGTGCCCGTCGTCGACATCGACGTCCGCGTCACCGTCTCCTCCGGGACCTACGTGCGCGCCCTGGCTCGCGACCTGGGTGCTGCCCTCGGCACGGGCGGACACCTGACGGCGCTCCGCCGCACCCGCGTGGGCGGCTACGACCTCGCCGGCGCCCGCACGCTGGAACAGCTGGAGACGCAGGCCGACGCCGACGGCACGCTGGCGACCCTGCCGATGGCCGAGGCTGCCCGGGCCACGTTCCCGGTGCGTGAGCTGGACGAGGACGAGGTCCGGGCGCTCGGCTACGGACAGTGGGTGGCGCCGTCGGGCCGCCCGGAGGTGGTTGCGGCACTGTCGCCGTCGGGCGAGCTCGTGGCGTTGCTGGAGGACACGCGGCGACGGGGCGAGAACCTCGCCAAGCCCGTGCTGGTGCTCGCGCCGGCCGGCTGAGGCTCGGGGGAGGGCCTACGCCTGCGGAGTGTGTTGCGCTGCGTAGACAATGTCTACGCAGCGCAACACACTCCGCAGGGGTGGTGTCACCCCCAGGGCGAGCTGAGCCCGGCTCAGGCGGGTCCGGTCAGCACCGCTGCGCGCCTGGCGCTGCCGGTCGCACGGGCGTGACCGGCGACAGACAACAGCACCCCGGCACCGGCCCAGAGGGCGAGCGCCAGCCAGGCCGCCGACGCGTCGGCGTCGGGGAAGTACGAGACGTCGCGCAGCAGGGTCGCGCTCGCGCCCGGCGGCAGCCACTGGCCGATCGCGCCCCAGTGCCACGGCAGGAACTCGGCAGGCATCGCCGCGCCCGAGATCGGGTTGCCGACCAGCATCATGAGGACCGGCCCCAGTGCGATACCGGCGCGGCCGAACACCGCAACGAACCCGGTGATGGGCGCCGCGATCGCGGCGATCGACAGGGCCAGGACGCCGCCGTCGAGCAGCCAGTCGCCCTGGACGGTGCCGAACCAGAAGTGGAGGATCCCCACGAGGATCCCGGCGCCGACCACCGAGTAGACGGTGACGGCGAGCACACGCCGCAGGGCGCCGGTGACGGCGATCGAGATGCCGATGCCGCCGATCATGCCGCCGAGCAGGATCGGGAAGAGCGCTGCGGTGAAGCCGGATCCGCGCGGGTCGTCGGCGGAGAGCGGGACCACGTCGGTGACGGTCACCTTCGGGACCTCCGGCAGCTCGGGCGCCTCGGCCTCGCCCGACGGCGGCGCCGAGGGCTGCTCGCCCTGCGCCGCGGCCTCGAGCGCCTGCCGGACCGCGGTCTCGACGGCCTCGGCGGCCTGTGCCTGCGCCGTCGCCAGCGCTTCGGCGGTCGCGGCGTCGGCCTGTTGCTGGATGCCCTGCTGCATCTGGGTGGCGAGCTGTGTCATGAGCTGGTGCGTGACGCCGCTCGCGGCGGACGCCGTGAGCACCTCCGGCGCCTCGCCCGTCGCCGGGTCGCCGAGCACGACGCCGCCGTAGACCTCGCGGGTCTCGATCGCCTCGATGACGTCCGCCCGGTCGTCGTCCTCGATCAGCTCGACGGCGCCGGGCTGCGCCTCGTCGAGCTGGTCGCGCAGGGCGGCTACGGCGTCGTCGGACCCGACGACGGCGACCGGCAGGTCGCGCGGCTCGGCAGTGACTGAGGGCCACGAGAACGCGAGCACGAACACGGTGAGCACGAGGGTGAGGGCCAGGGCGACACCGATGACACGGCCCGCCGGGGTGTGGGGCGCTGGTGCGTCGTGGGACATGGGAAGCTCCGTCTCAATAAAAAACGAACGTTCGTTCTTTATGGCAACCATCCTCCCGCGACCGTATGCTTGTCAATCGTCCGGGGGCCGGTCCGGGCGGGACGAGGGGGAGGTGGGCGGTGCCGAAGATCAGCGACGCTCGTCGTGATGCCCGCCGCAACGAGATAGTCGCCGCCGCCCAGCGCGCGTTCACGGCCAAGGGCTATCAACACACCTCGATGGCGGACGTCATCGCCGAGGCAGGGCTGTCGACCGGCGCCGTCTACGGGCACTTCGAGGGCAAGCGCGAGCTGTTCGCCGCGGTGGCGCGGTACGTGCTGGGCCGCCGGAACGCGGACCTGGTCGAGGCCGCGGCGGACGGCGACCCGCCGGCCCCGCCCGAGGTGCTGGAGATCGTGATCAAGGGCGTGCTGTCCGAGGACTTCGACCCGCGGCTCCTGGTCCAGCTCTGGGGCGAGGCGACGGTGGACCCGGAGATGCGTGAGGTCTTCAACTCCGGGGTCGGCGTGCTCAGGGCTGCCTTCGCCGCCGCGCTGGGGCGCTGGTTCGAGGCGCACCCCGAGCATGCCCCGGACGGCGTCGACGTGGCCGTGGCGGGTCTGCTGCCCGTGTTCATGGGCATGGGGCAGGGCTTCATCCTGCAGTCGGTCATGTTCGACGACTTCGATGCCGAGGCCTATCTGGACGGGGCGCGCCGGATCCTGCCCCACTGACCGCGTGCCGACGGCACGCCGCCGATGCGCGCCGACCACGGGGCATCCCTCGGCTCCGGCTAGGCTTTCAACGATCGGTGCGGGCAGTCGCGTGTGCGACAGCCGCACCCGCGCCACCCGATTCATGAGGAGCAACCCGCGTGCAGCTGTGGACGGACCTGGAACAGGTTCCCCCGGGATTCGGGCCATCTGTGGTGACGATCGGCAACTTCGACGGCGTCCACCGCGGCCACCAGGCGGTGCTCGACCGCATCCTCCGGCTCGCCCGGAGCGACGGGGCCAGCGCCGTCGCCGTGACGTTCGAGCCGCACCCCTCGGCCGTGCACCGGCCCGAGTCGGCTCCGGAGCTGATCACCGGCCTGCAGGACCGCCTGGCGCTCATGGAGCGCACGGGCCTGGACGCGACGCTGCTCGTGAACTACACGCTCGACTTCGCCGCCCAGACACCCGAGGAGTTCGTCTCCCGGTACCTGGTGGGCGGCCTGGGCGCGCGCACGATTGTGGTGGGCCACGACGTGCGTTTCGGCAAGCAGAACGCCGGCACGCTCGCGACGATGGTCGAGCTCGGCGGGCAGCACGGCTTCGAGGTCGTCGCGATCGACGACGTCGGAGACTTCCTGCCGCCCGAGGGCGACGGGCACCAGCGCTGGTCGTCGACGGCGGTGCGCGCGCTGCTCGCGGAGGGCGATGTCGACCAGGCCGCCGACGTGCTCGGCCGGCCGCACCTCGTGCGCGGCACGGTGGTGCACGGCGACGCGCGCGGCCGCGAGATGGGCTTCCCGACCGCCAACCTCGGCGACATCACCGGGCTGGTCCCCGCCGACGGCGTCTACGCGGGGTGGCTGCGCCGCGGCACGGCCGCGACGTGCGCGAGCCTCGCCGGACCGGAGGGCGACCGGGCCGCCGTGTCCGGCACGGGGATGGGGCAGGAGGAGATCCTCCCGGCAGCGATCTCCGTCGGCACCAACCCCACGTTCGACGGCGTGGAGCGCCGGGTGGAGGCGTACGTGCTCGACCGCACCGACCTCGACCTGTACGACCAGACGGTGGCGCTCGAGTTCGTGGCCCACCTGCGGCCCACGCTGCGCTTCGACGGCATGGAGCCCCTCATCACCCAGATGAACGACGACGTGGCGCGCGCCCGGAAGATCCTGCGCGCGTAGGCCGGGAGATCTTGCGGGCCTTCGTGCGTTGAGGTGGGCATGACGCTCCTCGAACTGTCCGACCTGGTCGTCGGGTACGGCGGCAACGCCGTCTGCCCGCCGGTCTCGCTCACGCTGGCCCCCGGCGACGTCGTCGCCGTGATCGGGACCAACGGAACCGGCAAGTCCACGCTGCTGCGCACGGTGCTCGGACTCCAGGAGCCGCTCGAGGGCACGGTCAGCGCGTTCGGACGGGTGGTGGACGAGCGCGAGCGAGGGTTCCGCACCCGCGTCGCGGGTGTGCTGGACGACGACGCGTTCTTCCCCGGCGTGACCGTCCGCGAGCACCTGGTGCTCACCGCGCGCGGCCACGGCGTGCCCGACGCCGGTGCGGTCACCGACCAGGTGCTCGACCACGTGGGCATCAGCGGGCACGGCGGCGCGATGCCGCACACGCTCTCGTCCGGGCAGCGCCGCCGGTTCCTGCTGGCGAGCGCCCTGGTCCGGCCGCGCGACCTGCTCGTGCTCGACGAACCGGAGCAGCGCCTCGACACCGCCATGCGCGCCCGGCTCGGCGACCTGCTGCGCGCCGAGGCCGACGCCGGCACGGCGGTCCTGTTCGCGACCCACGACGACCGCCTGCTCGCCGCGACCGGCGCGAGCGCCCTGTACCTGTCCGACGACGGCGCCGTGCTGCTGCCGTCCGCCGACGCGCCGGGCGTGCTGGCGGGCTTCCGATGACCCGCGAGCCGGACGCCGCCGTCCCGTCCCCGCTGCCCCGGCCGGCCGGGGACGAGGCGGAGCAGCTCACCGGCGCCGAGCTGCGCCGGCTGACCGCGCGGGTGCGGGCGCACAACCTGCCTGCCGAGGCGGGCCGGGTGGCGATGGACGTCGCCGAGGTGGTGATCTCCCTCGCGATCGTCACGCTGTACGCGTGGGGGTTCGGGGCGCCCGTGCGCGAGCTGCTCGAGTCCGACGCGACCCGGTTCGGGCTCGGACCAGGACTGATCCAGGCGATGGTGCTCGCGCTGGCGGTCGTGGCGGGTGCGGTGGTGGCGCTGCGCGTGGGTCCCGCGGGCCTGCCCGCCGCCGGGGTGCGCTGGTGGGTGCCGACCCCTGCCGACCGCACGGGCCTGGCCTCGCCGTCGGTGGTCCGCACGGTGCTCGCGGGAATCGGCGCCGGGCTGCTCGCGGGCGGCGTACCAGCGGCCTTCGTGGGCGTGGGTCTCACCGGGATCCTCGCCGACGCCGCCTTCGGCGGCGCGCTCGGCCTCGTCGTGGTGGCCGGCACGGGCGTGCTCCAGGTGACCGGGGCGGCGTCGGGCGACCGGGCGGGGAGGGTGCTCGTCCCGCTGCTCGCCGCCGTGCCGGTCGCCGGGCTCGGCCTGGCGCTCTGGGCCCCGGGGTGGGCGGCCTGGTCCGTGCCGTTGCCCGCGCTCGCGGCGGTGGTCGTCGCGGGCGGTGCGGCGCTCGCGGTCTGGGCCTCCCGCCTGGATCTGCTCCGGGCCGGCGAGCTGCGCGCCCGCGCGTCGGCCGCGATGCAGGCCTCGGCGGCCCTGCTCTCGCTCGACAGCGGCGGCATGAGCCGCGCGCTCCTCAGCGGCGGCCCGACGGCGTCGCGCGTGCTGCCCTGGCTGCCCGGCACGGCCCGTAACCCGGCCGGCGCGCTGCTCGCCGCCGACGCCACCCTCCTGGTCCGGTCGCCCGCCGCGCTGGCCGGGCTGGTCGCACTCGCCGCCACCGGAGCCGTCGCCGTCCAGGTGCCCGTGCTGGCGGACGGGATAGGGCTCTGGGCGGTCCTCGCGTGCGTCGGGTACGCGGGGGCGCTCGCGGGCGCCGTCGGGCCGCGGGCGGCGGGAGAGAACCCCCGGCTGGACTCGCTGGTACCGCTGGGTGCCCGCGCGACGCGCGCGGTACGCGCCGTCTGGCCGGTGCTGACGGCGGCGGTGGTGCTGCTGGCGGTCGCCGCGACGGTCGGGGGCGGGCAGTGGCTGGCGATGGCGGTGCCCGTCGCCGTGGTGCTCGGGGCCGCCGCCGTACGGACCGCCTACCGCGGGCCGGTGCCCTGGGACGTGCCGATGATCGCGACGCCCGCCGGCGGCGTGCCGACCGGGCTGGTGCTGCACCAGCTCAAAGGGCTGGACCTGGCGGTGCTGGGCACGCTCCCGCTCGCGTGGGTGGCCGTCTCCGGAGTCGTGGCGCCGTCGTCGGTCGCCGTGCAGGTGCTGTTCGCGGCCGGCGCGGTGCTGTGGGCGGCACACGTCAAGCGCACCCCCTGACGTGTCAGACCGTCAGGTCACCGGGGTGACCTGACGGTCTGACAGGTCACCCCGCCTGATTCGGGTCTGGCCGAATCGGTCACGGGCCGGGGTGCGGTGCTCTCTGAGTTGGTGAAGGCCTTCACCCCCAGAGAAGGAGAGACCATGGTCCAGACCACTGAGGCGCTGCCTCAGGGCGAGCCGAACCACGCCCCCCACGAGGCGGTCGACCTGGCGCAGACGCCGGCCGGCCGCACGGTGCGGCGGATCGGGCACGGTGGCGTGTTCGTGCCCGCCGATCCGGACGACGCGGCCGCGCCGCACGAGAGCACGGCGACCCTCATGCCACGCACCGAGGCGGCCGTGCGGCGTGACCTGCGCGAGAACCGCTTCGACGCGACGACGTCGTTCGACTACCTGCTGAGCGGCCTGGCGGCGAGCTACCCCGAGGGGCACCTGCCCGTGGGTGGCGGTCGCCTGAACGAGACCCGGGACGCGCTGATGCGGCTCGGCGCCGCCATGATCGAGCCCGCCGCCGCGCCCGGGCCGCTCGACGCGACGGTCCCCGCCGTCTACACGTACTGGGGCCAGTTCATCGACCACGACATCACCCTGAACACGAACGGGCCCGACGACGGCTCCGGCCCGGGCGGCGACAAGGCGCTCGGCGACGTCGTCAGCGACCCGTTCCGCGTGTTCCGGCCGAAGACCGTCGTGCGCAGCCTCCACAACGGGCGTGTCCCGCTGCTCGACCTCGACAGCCTGTACGGCTCCGGCCCGCGCTTCGCGGGTGAGAAGGACCGCGGCACCACCCGCAGCGAGGCGGCGTACGTGCCGGACTCGGCCAAGCTGCGGCTCGGCAGGGTCGACACCGAACCGCTCGGCCCGTTCTCGCTCGTGGCGCCCGGTGACGACCCGCAGCGCGACCTGCCGCGCAGCACCGAGCCGGGCAGCGAGCGCATGCCGCTGATCCCGGACAGCCGCAACGACGAGAACCTGATCGTCGCGCAGTTCCACGTCGCGATGATCCGGTTCCACAACGCCACCGTCGACTGGGTGGCGCGGCACGAGCCGTGGTCGGCGACCACGCAGCGCGAGCTGTTCGACCGCGCGCAGCAGCTCGTCCGGTTCCACTACCAGTGGCTGGTCGTGCACGACTACCTGCGCACGCTCACCAAGCCGGGCGTGCTGGACACCGTGCTCGCGACGGGACCGAAGCTGTTCCGGCCGGCGCGTCGCGTGGCGATGCCGCTGGAGTTCGCGGTGGCGGCGTTCCGGTTCGGGCACTCGATGGTGCGCGGCACCTACGACTACAACGTCAACTTCACGCGCAACGGCCCCGGCGGGACGGCGACACTGGACCAGCTCTTCCAGTTCACGGGCAACGGCGGTCTCTCGCCGAGCCCCGCGAACCCGCTGCCCGCGCTCCCGTCGAACTGGCCCATCGAGTGGGCGCGATTCACCGACAAGGGCGACGCGGCCGCCTTCCGCAAGGCCCGCAAGATCGACCCGTTCCTGGCCGACGGCCTGGGTGACCTGCTGAACGAGGGCAACGGTGCCGCCGGCTCGGTGCGGGCGTTGCTGAAGCACCTCGCACAGCGCAACCTGCTGCGCGGGTACATGCTGGCGATCCCGACGGGCGAGGCGGTGGCCAAGGCGCTCGGGGCCCGGCCGCTGACGCCGGCGCAGCTCCGGCAGAACGCGTCGCCCGAGCTGGTGGCCGCGCTCGACGACCTGGACGGCACGCCGCTCTGGTACTACGTCCTCAAGGAGGCCGAGATCCAGGGCAACGGCAACTTCCTGGGTGAGGTCGGCAGCCGCGTCCTCGTGGAGACGTTCCTCTACCTGCTGCGGCTGGACGACGAGTCGTTCATGCGCCGGCCCGCCCGCGACTGGACGCCGGCGAACGGCGTCCGGTTCGACGACCGGCGCCTCATCACGACGCTCCCGGACCTGCTGGCGTTCGCGGGCGTGCTCCCGATCGGGCAGGACCAGGCGGGCCGTCCGGTCTTCCGCAAGGTCAAGGGCAGGTACGCGGGGCACGACGGGGCGTGAGCGCCCGGCGTCGCGGTGCGCGAACGTGCACCGCGACGCCGTCGGCCGGTCACCGTTGACGCCCGGACCATATCGTGATTCGATACTATCGATAAACGATAAGTCGATGACCGAGAGGGAACCTCATGATCGAACGGATGCTAGGCGTCAGCAGAGCTGACGTATGGACGATGGTGGTCGTGGGCGTCGCCGTCGGCGCGCTGGCGGTCACCGGTGTGGTCGCCGGCGTGCTGCGCGCCGTGCGACGCGAGCCGTTGGAGGTGGCGGTCGGGTCGGCCTCCGGCGCCCCGCTGGGCGAGCTCGGCGCCCTCGTCGGGGACGGCGCCCTCGGCGGTGGGGTGATCAACGGAGTCACCGTGCTGGTGGACGACGCCCCTGGTTGGGTGTACGCCGTCGAGGTGGCGTTGGCCGTCCTTGTCGCCCTCATCATGCTGGTGATCGCCGCCTGCCTCGTGCTGCTCACCCGGCGGCTCGCACAGGGGCAGGCGTTCAGCCGTGGCAACACCTGGCTGCTCGGCTCGATCCTGATCGCGGTGATCCTCTGGTGGGGGACGAGTGTGGCAGGGGCGACGGTCAGGTTCGTCGGTACGTTCGAGTCGGCCGCGATCGGTGACTGGCGGGCCGCCGGCCTGTCCCCGGTCATGGACTTCCCGTTCGCGTCGGTCCTGGTCGCGATCGGGCTGCTGCCGCTGGTGGCGGCCTTCCGTCTCGGGGAGCGTCTGCAGGCCGACTCCGACGGTCTCGTCTGAATGCCCCCCGAGGACGAGTCCGCACGGGTGCACTGCCGGCTCGACGACCTGCTCGCCGAACGCGGCATGACCCTGACCAGGCTGGCCGAGCTGGTCGGCGTCACCGTGGTGAACCTGTCGGTGCTGAAGAACGACCGGGCCAAGGCGATCCGGTTCTCCACCCTGACGGCGATCTGCGACGTGCTGGGCTGCGAGGTCGGAGACCTGCTGGTCGTGACTCCCGCCGTCGATCCGTGACGGCTCGCGGAGCCGACGTCACATATCGGAGCACCCTCCGCCGTCGGGCAGGGAGGCGTGGCACTGGTAATGTGGTACTGCCGTCTGAACGGCCGCGGATCGAGAGCGCCCCGGTGAACTAGTCCCGGAGCACCGCGCAACGACACTGAAGGAGAGCCATGCCGCTCGACACTGCCACGAAGCAGCAGATCATTTCCGAGTTCGGAACCAAGCCGGGCGACTCGGGCTCGCCGGAGGTGCAGATCGCGCTCCTCACGCAGCGCATCAAGGACCTCACCGAGCACCTCAAGGAGCACAAGCACGACCACCACAGCCGTCGTGGTCTGCTGCTCCTCGTGGGCCAGCGCCGTCGTCTCCAGGGTTACCTCAAGGGGATCGACATCGAGCGCTACCGCGCCCTGGTCGACAAGCTCGGCCTGCGCCGCTGATATGACGCCTACCAGCCCGGCCCCCGCTGCGGGGGCCGGGCTGGTCTGGTGAGATGCTGTAGTACGACAACAACGCGCCGCCCGTGACCTCGTCCGGTCCTCGGTAGTGGCTTCCCGAACACCTCGCCCATGGCGAGCGGCGGTTCGGTAGGCCTCGATCGATGACCGTCGGGCACGGGGGCGTTCCAAGAGAACACCCCAACAGAAGGAGGGCACCCGTGGAGGGTCCCGAGATCCAGTTCGCCGAGGCAGTCATCGACAACGGTCGCTTCGGCACCCGTACCGTCCGGTTCGAGACCGGACGCCTCGCCAAGCAGGCCGGCGGTGCTGTCGCTGCCTACCTCGACGGCGAGACCATGCTGCTGTCGACCACGACGGCCGGCAAGCACCCCAAGGACCAGTTCGACTTCTTCCCGCTGACGGTGGACGTCGAGGAGCGGATGTACGCCGCAGGGCGCATCCCCGGCTCGTTCTTCCGTCGTGAGGGTCGCCCGTCGACCGACGCGATCCTGACCTGCCGCCTGACCGACCGCCCGCTGCGCCCCCTGTTCGTCAAGGGTCTGCGCAACGAGGTCCAGATCGTCCTCACGGTCATGGCGCTGCACCCCGACGACGCGTACGACACGCTCGCGATCAACGCCGCGTCGGCGTCGACCCAGATCTCCGGCCTGCCGTTCGACGGCCCGGTCGGCGCGGTGCGCATCGCGCTGGTCGACGGCCAGTGGGTCGCGTTCCCCAAGTACTCCGACAAGGAGCGCGCGGTCTTCGACATGGTCGTGGCCGGCCGTGTCGTCGGTGACGACGTCGCGATCGCCATGATCGAGGCCGAGGCCACCGACAACGCGTGGAACCTCATCAAGAACGAGGGCGTCGCGGCGCCGAACGAGACCGTCGTGGCCGAGGGCATCGAGGCGGCCAAGCCGTTCATCAAGGCCCTGTGCGACGCGCAGGTCCAGCTCGCCGCGCAGTCCGCCAAGGAGACGCAGGAGTTCAAGCTCTTCCCGGACTACCAGGACGACGCCTTCGCGGCTGTCGAGGCCGCGGTCTCCGAGACGACGCGCGAGGCGCTGACCATCGCGGACAAGCAGGATCGCGAGAACAAGCTCGACGAGATCAAGGCCGGGCTGCAGGAGCAGCTGGCCGGGCAGTTCGAGGGCCGCGAGAAGGAGCTGTCGGCTGCCTTCCGCTCGCTGCAGAAGAAGCTCGTCCGCCAGCGTGTGCTGACCGAGGGCGTCCGCATCGACGGCCGTGGCCTCGCGGACATCCGCACCCTCTCGGCCGAGGTCGAGGTGCTGCCCCGCGTGCACGGCTCGGCGATCTTCGAGCGCGGCGAGACCCAGATCCTGGGTGTCACCACGCTGAACATGCTCCGCATGGAGCAGCAGATCGACTCGCTCGGTCCGGAGACGCGCAAGCGCTACATGCACAACTACAACTTCCCGCCGTACTCGACCGGTGAGACGGGCCGCGTGGGCAGCCCGAAGCGCCGCGAGATCGGCCACGGTGCGCTCGCCGAGCGTGCCCTGGTGCCGGTCCTGCCGAGCCGCGAGGAGTTCCCGTACGCGATCCGCCAGGTGTCCGAGGCTCTCGGCTCCAACGGTTCGACCTCCATGGGCTCCGTGTGCGCCAGCACGCTGTCGCTGCTCAACGCCGGTGTGCCGCTGCGCGCAGCGGTCGCCGGTATCGCGATGGGCCTCGTGTCCGACACCGTGGACGGCGAGACCCGCTACGCCGCGATGACGGACATCCTGGGCGCCGAGGACGCGTTCGGCGACATGGACTTCAAGGTCGCCGGTACCAAGGAGTTCGTCACGGCCATCCAGCTCGACACGAAGCTCGACGGCATCCCCGCCTCCGTGCTGAGCGCCGCGCTCGGTCAGGCCCGCGACGCGCGCCTGACCATCCTCGAGGTGCTCGACGAGGCGATCGACACGCCCGACGAGATGTCCCCGAACGCCCCGCGCGTCATCTCCGTGAAGGTCCCGGTCGACAAGATCGGCGAGGTCATCGGGCCGAAGGGCAAGATGATCAACCAGATCCAGGAGGAGACGGGCGCGGACATCTCCATCGAGGACGACGGCACCGTGTACATCGGTGCTGTCGACGGCCCTTCGGCCGAGGCCGCCCGCGCGGCGATCAACGCGATCGCCAACCCGCACGTCCCCGAGGTGGGCGAGCGGTTCGTCGGAACCGTCGTCAAGACGACGTCGTTCGGCGCCTTCATCTCGCTCTCCCCGGGCAAGGACGGTCTGCTGCACATCAGCCAGATCCGCAAGCTCGTGGGTGGCAAGCGCGTCGAGAACGTCGACGACGTGCTGTCCATCGGCCAGAAGGTCCAGGTCGAGATCGGTGAGATCGACCCGCGTGGCAAGCTCTCGCTGGTCGCCGTGACCGACGAGGACGAGTCGGCTCCGGCCGACGCCGTCGAGCCGGCCACCGAGGCCACCGCATCCGCGGACGCCTGACATGGCGTGGCACCTGCCGCTCGTCCCCACGGGCGAGCCCGGTGCCGAGCTGACCGCCGGGCAGGACGGGGCGACCATTCGTCGCTCCGTCCTGCCCGGCGGTGTCCGTGTACTCACCGAGCACATGCCGGGCCAGCGCTCGGCGACGGTGGGTGCGTGGATCGGCGTCGGCTCGCGAGACGAGACCGACGGCCACTTCGGCTCGACGCACTTCCTGGAGCACCTGCTCTTCAAGGGGACCGCACGGCGGTCCGCGATGGACATCGCCGAGGCGTTCGACGCCGTCGGCGGTGAGGCGAACGCGGCCACCGGCAAGGAGCACACCTGCTACTACGCGCGGGTGCTCGACTCCGACCTGCCGATGGCGGTCGACGTCATCTCCGACATGGTCACGTCCGCGCGCCTGGATGCCGAAGAGCTCGAGACCGAGCGCGGCGTCATCCTGGAAGAGCTCGCGATGAACGACGACGACCCCACCGACGTCGTGCACGAGCAGTTCTCCGCAGTAGTCCTGGGCGACCACGCGCTGGGCCGCCCCATCGGCGGCACGCCCGAGACGATCAACGCCGTCCCGCGCGCCGCGGTCTGGGACCACTACCGCTGGAACTACCGGCCGGAGACCCTCGTGGTCACGGCAGCGGGCGGCATCGACCACGACAAGCTCGTGCAGCAGGTGACGCAGGCGCTGACCGACGGCGGGTGGGACCTCGACGCCGCCGTCGCGCCGCGCGACCGCCGGGCCACGACCGAGGACCACGCGGGCGTGCCGGAGGCGGGCGCTGAGCTGACCGTGAAGCGCCAGGTCGAGCAGGCGAACATCATCGTGGGCTCCACCGGTATCTCGGCGACGGACGACCGGCGCTTCGCGCTGTCCGTGCTGAACGCCGTGCTGGGCGGCGGCATGTCGTCCAGGCTGTTCCAGGAGATCCGCGAGAAGCGGGGCCTGGCGTACTCGACGTACTCGTTCGCCTCCGCGCACGGCGGGCTCGGCACGTTCGGCCTGTACGCGGGCTGCGCTGCCGCCAAGGCCGACCAGGTCACGGAGCTGCTCGTCGAGGAGCTGGAGAAGCTCGCGAACGACGGGATCACCGAGTCCGAGCTGAAGCGGTCGATCGGGCAGCTGTCCGGCGGTACCGTGCTCGGGCTGGAGGACTCCGGGTCGCGCATGAGCCGTCTCGGCAAGGCCGAGCTCGTGTACGGCGACCTGCTGTCGCTGGAGGAGTCGCTCGAGCGCATCCAGGCGGTCACGGCGACGGAGGTCCAGGCCCTGGCCGAAGACCTGGCCGCCCGCCCGAGATCGATCGTCCGCGTAGGCCCGTTCGACAACTGAACGATGACGTGTGCTGGTCTGCCGAAGTAGAGCGCCTGTCCGAGTCTCCCGGGTGACAGCCGGGAGAACTCGGACAGGCG